>NZ_VSRY01000014.1 GCF_008271805.1 Streptomyces sp. TRM49041 | reverse complement strand
GGCCTGCGGCCGGCGTCGCGGGCTTCTCGGCGGCCGCGGGCTTCGGCGCGGGAGCGCCGGGCTTCGGGGCAGCCGGACGGGCCGCCTGCGCCGGGGAGGGCGCGGCGGGCTTGGCAGACGTAGGGGTGGTGCCACCCGCGCGCTTGGCGGGGGCGGCGGGCGCGGCCTTGCGGGGCGCGCCGGGCTTGGCAGCGGACTTGCCGGCGGTGCCGCCGGGTCCCTGCAAAGCGTCGGTCAGCTTACGAACAACCGGCGCCTCGATGGTCGAAGACGCCGAACGGACGAATTCACCGAGTTCCTGGAGCTTGGCCATGACGACCTTGCTCTCCACACCGAACTCCTTGGCGAGTTCGTATACCCGGACCTTAGCCACTTCGCTCCTTTTAGGTCCGGGTTACCGCCGGACCGTCGCTACTTCATGGGCGTACTCATCGCGTACTCATCGAGTGCTCATCGCAATCTCGACCTACTTCCAACTCGCGAGGTACCTGACCGCACGGGTTCACCCCGTGCCGTACTTCTTTCTTACGGTTTCGCCTGCTCGACGTGAAAACGGACATCCGCGGTGTCGAGCGGACCCTGGACCCGGAGGGACCGGGGAAACGCCCGGCGGCGGACCGCCAGATCGAGACAGGACGGGACGGGATGCACATAGGCACCCCGACCGGGCAGCGTACCGCGTGGATCGGGGGCACAGGTGCCCTCGATCGCCACGATCCGCAGCAGATCGCTCTTGGCCGCCCGCTCCCGGCATCCCACACAGGTTCGCTCAGGGCATGCGCGGGCATGCGTCCGGCCAGACACGCTTAAGTCTACCTCCCCGCACCGACCTCACCCCTTTGGGGCAAAAATCGAACGGTTGTTGTCGTAATCCCGCCATCCCCGTCGAGGCATCGCCGGCATCGCCGTCCCCAACGTGACCGCGGCCGGGACTATTCCCAGCTCCGCCCAGTGTGCCCGGCCGCCCCCGGTCCGGTCGCGCGACTTTTCCGGGCGGCGGGTGGTCAGGAGGCGTCGTCGGGCGTGGCGGGCGCGGGCTGCTCGGTGTCCGGGCGGATGTCGATGCGCCAGCCGGTGAGGCGGGCGGCGAGGCGGGCGTTCTGGCCCTCCTTGCCGATCGCCAGGGACAGCTGGTAGTCCGGCACGGTCACCCGCGCGGAGCGGGCGGCGAGGTCCACGATCTCGACCTTGGAGACCCGCGCCGGCGAGAGCGCGTTCGCCACCATCTCGGCCGGGTCGTCCGACCAGTCCACGATGTCGATCTTCTCGCCGAGCAGCTCGGCCATGACGTTCCGGACACGGCCGCCCATCGGGCCGATGCAGGCGCCCTTGGCGTTCAGCCCGGAGCGGGTGGACCGGACGGCGATCTTCGTACGGTGACCGGCCTCGCGGGCGATGGCGGCGATCTCGACGGAACCGTCGGCGATCTCCGGGACCTCGAGCGCGAAGAGCTTCTTCACCAGATTGGGATGCGTACGCGAAAGAGTGACGGACGGGCCGCGCACACCCTTGGCGACGCGTACGACATACGTACGGAGGCGCAGGCCGTGGGAGTAGTCCTCGCCCGGCACCTGTTCCTGGACCGGGAGGATGGCCTCCAGCTTGTCGTCCAGCTTGACCAGGACGTTCTTGGGGTCCTTGCCCTGCTGCACCACACCGGCGACGACATCGCCCTCGCGGCGGGCGTACTCGCCGAACGTCACGTCGTTCTCGGCGTCGCGCAGCCGCTGCTGGATGACCTGGCGGGCGGTCGTCGCCGCGATACGGCCGAAATCCGACGGGGTGTCGTCGAACTCCTTGGGCTCCTGCCCCTCCTCCAGGTCGGCGGGGTCCTCCTTCGCCCACACCGTCACATGGCCGGTCTGCCGGTCCAGCACGGCACGGGCGTGACGGCGGGCTCCCTCGGTGCGGTGGTAGGCGATGAGGAGGGCCGATTCGATCGCCTCGACCAGCAGCTCGAAGGGGATCTCCTTCTCTTGTGCCAAGCCCTTGAGAAGCTTCACATCGATGTCCACGGCTACGCCTCCTCCTCTTCCTTCTTGTCCTTGCGGCTGAACTCGATCTCCACCCGCGCCTTGGCGATCTCGGCGAACTCCACGCGCCGGGCGGTGGGCTTGCGCCCCTTCACGCCCGGGACCTCCAGGTCGAGACCGTCGTCGTCCGCATTCAGGATGCGGGCCACGAGCTCGCCGCCCTCGCGCAGCTGCAGCCTCGCGAGGCGGCCGGTGGCGCGTACGTAGTGGCGGTGCTCGGTGAGAGGGCGGTCGGCGCCCGGGGAGCTCACTTCGAGGACGTATTCACCCTCGCCCATCGCGTCCGTCTCGTCGAGCTTCTCGGACACGGCCCGGCTCAGCTCGGCACAGGCGTCGAGTTCCACGCCGTCGTCCGAGTCGACGACGACCCTCAGCACTCGGCGGCGGCCTGCCCGGGACACCTCGATCTCCTCGAGATCCAGCTGTCGGGCGATGACCAGCGGTTCCAGCAGCCCGCGCAGCCTCTCGCTCTGGGTGGTGCTCATCCGGGTGACTCCTCGGCCGCGTGTGCTGTTGTGGGTTTCGTCGCGTGTCAGACCAAAGGGTATCCGGTCCCGGGGGGTGTTGCCGTCCACCTCGGACCGACCCACGGGTACGCTCGCCTGCGGTGATCTTCGAAGTGGTGTACCTGAAGGAGTGACGCGTGGGGCGCACGTGGCTGACGCGCAGGCGTGCGCTCGCGGCGGCGGGGGCCGGCCTGCTGGCGGGCTGCTCCGGCGGCCCGGGTGAGAAGGCGCCCGCGCCGCCCCTGACGGCGGCGGAACGCGCCCGCCGCGCGGAGACGGCGTCGCGCCGCAGGTCGGCGGCGGTGAGCCGGGACCTCCTGACCGCCTACGACGAGGTCATGAGCGCCCATCCCGCCCTGGGGTCCCGTCTGTCGCCGCTGCGCGAGGCGACGGCCCGCCATGTGACGGCCCTGGCCCCTCCGGGCGAGGCCGCGGCGACCGCGCCGCCGTCGCGCGGTCCGGTCCCGACGGCGACGGCGCCGGACCCGGGCGGCCCGCCCGCCCGGACCTCGGCTTCCGGAACGGCGGCCCGCGCCGACCGGGCGGACGCCTCAGTGACGCCGAGTGCCGCGCCTGACCGCGGGTCCTCCTCCCGGCCATTGCCCCGGGGCGTGCCCGCCGAGCCGGGGGCCGCGCTCAAGGAGCTGGCCGGGGCCGTGGCGCGTACCGCCGCGGCCCACACCGCCGCCTTGGCGGACGCGCCCCCGGAGCTGGCGCGGCTACTGGCCTCGGTCGCCGCGGCGGGTGCGGCGCAGGCATATCTGCTCGGTGAAGGGAGCCGGTCATGAGCGCCCGGGCGGCGGAGCACGCCGCCACGTGCGCGTACACAGGCACCCGTGCCCGCCAGGTGCCCGCGGCGGGCGTCGCGCACCGCGGGCGCCGGGACTCTCCGCTCGGTGAGGGGAGCGCGTCATGAGCGCCCTGGTGGCCGCGCAGGCGGCGCTGGCGGCGGAGCACGCGGCCGTGTACGGGTACGGGGTCGTCGGTGCCAGGGTCGGTGAGGCGCGCCGGGCGGAGGCCAAGGCCGCGCACGCCGCGCACCGCGCACGCCGGGACACGCTGGCCCGCACGGTTAGGGACCTGGGCGGGACGCCGGCCGCGTCGGCGGCAGCGTACGCGCTGCCGTTCCCGGTGGCGGACGCGGCCGCCGCGGTGCGGCTCGCGGCCGAGCTGGAGGACCGGGTGGCGGGCGTGTACGCGGACCTCGTACGGGCCTCCGGGGGCGCGCTGCGGCGGGAGGCGGCTGCCGCGCTGCGGGAGGCGGCGGTGCGGGCCGTGCGGTGGCGCGGCAGCGGCGTAGCCTTTCCTGGGCTCGCCGAGCGACCGTGAGCCCCGCACACGGAACTCACGCAGCTCACGCAGCACACGAAAGGGAACCACGCACGCATGGCCTACGCCGCTGACGCCCCCGTTTTCGAACCACCGGACCGCCTTGTGCGGGCGCTCGGCGAGACGTACGGGGAGGCCGCCGCGGGCGAGTGGCTCGAACGGCTCCCGGAGGCGGCCCGCGAGGCGCTGTCCGGGCGCGGGGTGGAGGCCGAGCGGGTGGTGGAGCCGGGCGGCCGCAGCAGCCTCGTCGTCCTCGTGCGGCGGCCGGACGCCGAGCCCGCCGCGCTGAAGCTGGCGCCGCCGTTCGCCGCGCCCGGCCTGGAGCGGGACGCGCTGGCCCACTGGGACGGCTGGGGCGCGGTGCGGCTGCTGGACAGGGCCGAGGGGCCGGGACTCCTGCTGGAGCGGCTCAAGGCGGATGTGTCGCTGCGGTCCCTGCCGGAGGCGAAGGCGCTGCTGGAGGCGGCGGGCACGGTGCGGCGGCTGTGGGTCGAGCCGCCGGAGGGGCACCGCTTCGAGTCGGTGGCGGACCGGACGGCGCGGCAGGCGTCGGCGATGGCCGGTCACCGGGCGGACGAGGTGGCGGGCTCCCTGGTGGTGGCCGCGCTGGAGACCCGCGACGAGCTGGTGACGGGCGCGTCCGAGACGGTGCTGCTGCACGGCTGCTTCCGGCAGGGCAAGGTCCTGGCGGGTGACCGGTCCCCGTGGCTGGCCGTGGGGCCGGAACCGGTGGTGGGCGAGCGCGCGTACGACCTGGCGCGGCTGGTGCGGGACCGCGTCGAGGACCTGGTGGCGACGACGGCCGGCGCCTCCGCGGCCCGGCGCCGGGTGAACAAGCTGGCCGACTCGCTGGACGTGGACCGTGAGCGGCTCCGCGGCTGGACCCTGTTCCGCGCGGTCGAGTCGGCGACCCGGGCCCTGGCCGCTGGGCGGGGGCGGGACGCCGAGCTGCTCCTGGAGTTCGCCGGCTGGCTCTGAGCGGCGAGCGCAGGCTCCCGGGCACGGCAGGCTCCCGGGCCGGGCCGGCTCCCTGACCTGGACGACTCCCGGGTTCGGCTATACGGGTGCAATATGGGGCATAACCCACCTATTACATCTGGGCTCGACCGACGGCAGGGGGTCGTCATGGGCGAAGAACTGTTGACCGCGATCGTGCTGGCGGGAATCGCCGCACTCGCGTACGTCGCCGCTGCCGCCAGGGTCATCCGGCAGTACGAGCAGGGCGTCGTCCTGCGGTTCGGGCGCCTGCGCAGCGATGTGCGGGGACCCGGGTTCACCATGATCATCCCGTTTGTCGACCGGATGCGTAAGGTGAGCAGGCAGATCGTGACCATGCCCGTCCCCGCGCAGGAGGGCATCACCCACGACAACGTCACGGTCCGGGTGGACGCGGTCGTCTACTTCAAGGTCGTCGACCCGGTCGACGCCGTCATCCGGGTCGAGGACTACCGGTTCGCCGTAGCGCAGATCGCGCAGACCTCGCTGCGCTCGATCATCGGCAAGAGCGACCTCGACGACCTCCTGTCGAACCGCGAGAAGCTCAACCAGGGCCTTGAGCTGATGATCGACAACCCTGCCGTGGAGTGGGGTGTCACCATCGACCGCGTCGAGATCAAGGACGTCTCGCTGCCGGAGACCATGAAGCGCTCCATGGCTCGGCAGGCGGAGGCCGACCGCGAGCGGCGGGCCCGGCTGATCAACGCGGACGCCGAGTTCCAGGCGTCCAAGAAGCTGTCCCAGGCGGCCCGCGAGATGTCCGACACGCCCGCGGCGCTCCAGCTGCGGCTGCTGCAGACCGTCATGGCCGTCGCCGCCGAGAAGAACTCCACGCTGGTGCTGCCGATCCCGGTGGAGCTGCTGCGCTTCCTGGAGCGGCCCGTCGACTCGCAGGAGCACGACGGGGCCGGGCACGGGACGGTGACGCGTGAGCCGGCCGGGCAGGAGCCGACCGAGCAGGGAGCGGCCGAGCCTGAGGTGGCCGGCCGTGACGTGGCGGACCACGAGCTGCCCGGCGGGCGTCAGCGGCCCGCCAGGACCGGGATGCCCGCCGCACGCGCACCGGCGTCGACCGTCCCCGTGCGGGACGACGACACCGGTACGGCGGGGTGCCTGTAAGGCACCCCGAGACGTCCGCCCGTCCGCCCGTGCGGACGGGCGGACGGGCGGACGGGCAGACGGGCAGACGGACGTCGCAGGCAGTCCGGGCTTACGCGGTGAGGCGCGCGACGGCCTCCTCGACCGTCAGCTCCTCACGCTCGCCCGTACGGCGGTCCTTCAGCTCCACGACGCCCTCGCCCGAGCGGCGGCCCGCGACCAGGATCTTCGGGACGCCGATCAGCTCCGCGTCGGTGAACTTCACGCCCGGGGACACCCCCGCACGGTCGTCGACGAGGACGCGCAGTCCCGCCTCGCGCAGCTTCTCGGACACCTCCAGGGCCAGCTCCGTCTGGAGGGCCTTGCCGGCCGCGACCACGTGGACGTCGGCCGGGGCGATCTCCCGCGGCCAGCACAGGCCCTTGTCGTCGGCGGTCTGCTCGGCGAGGGCCGCCACCGCGCGCGAGACGCCGATTCCGTACGAGCCCATGGTGACGCGGACGGGCTTGCCGTTCTGCCCCAGGACGTCCAGCTGGAAGGCGTCGGTGTACTTGCGGCCGAGCTGGAAGATGTGGCCGATCTCGATGGCGCGGTCCAGCTTCAGGCCGGTGCCGCAGTTCGGGCAGGGGTCGCCCTCCTCGACCACGACGACGTCGAGGTAGTCGTCCACCTCGAAGTCACGGCCGCACACGACGTTCTTCGCGTGCGTGTCGGGCTTGTTGGCTCCGGTGATCCAGGCGGTGCCGCGGGCGACGCGCGGGTCGGCGATGTAGCGGACCTTGTCCAGGCCCTGGGGGCCGACATAGCCGCGGACCAGGTCCGGGCGGCCCACGAAGTCCTCGGCGGTGACCATCTCGACCACGGCCGGGGCGAGGTGGTCCTCCAGCTTGCCCATGTCGACCTCGCGGTCACCGGGCACGCCGACGGCGACGATCTCGCCGTCGACCTTGACCAGCAGGTTCTTGAGGGTCGCGGAGGCCGGTACGCCGAGGTGCTCGGCGAGCGTCTCGATGGTCGGCGTGTCGGGGGTGTCCAGCTCCTCGACCGGCCCGTGCGCGGAGCCGTCCACGGCCTCGCCGCCCGCGAAGGTGACGGCCTCCGTGTTGGCCGCGTAGTCGCAGGACGGGCAGTACACGAAGGTGTCCTCGCCGGCGGGCGCGGGCGCCAGGAACTCCTCCGAGGCCGAGCCTCCCATGGCGCCCGAGACCGCGGAGACGATCTTGTGCCGGAGGCCGAGACGCTCGAAGACCTTGACGTACGCCTGGCGGTGCAGGGCGTACGACTCGGCCAGGCCCTCGTCCGTCGTGTCGAACGAGTACGAGTCCTTCATCTGGAACTCGCGGCCGCGCAGGATGCCGGAGCGGGGGCGGGCCTCGTCGCGGTACTTGGTCTGGATCTGGTAGAGGATCACCGGCAGGTCCTTGTAGGACGTGCACTGGTCCTTGACCAGCTGGGTGAAGATCTCCTCGTGCGTGGGGCCGAGCAGGTAGTCGGCGCCCTTGCGGTCCTGGAGACGGAACAGCTCGGCGCCGTACTCGTCCCAGCGGCCGGTCGCCTCGTACGGCTCCTTCGGCAGCAGGGCGGGCAGGAGGACCTCCTGGGCGCCGATGGCGTCCATCTCCTCGCGTACGACGCGGGCGACGTTCTCCAGGACCTTCTTGCCGAGCGGCAGCCAGGACCAGATGCCCGCGGCGTTGCGGCGGACGTAACCGGCGCGGACGAGCAGCTTGTGGCTGAGCGTCTCGGCGTCCGCCGGGTCGTCGCGCAGTGTCTTGAGCATCAACCGGGACATGCGCTGGACCTGGGCCATGGGGAACTCTCCTGCGGTGAAAAGTGTGATGGGCAGGAGGTTAGCCGGGCGGCCCCGGCAGGCGGAAATCAGTTGGCCCGGTCCGCCCCGTTCCGGGGCTCCGCCGCGGGCCCCGCGAGGGGCAGCGGGGCACCCATCACGGCGTACGGACGGGACGCGCTCGGGAAGCGCACCCTACTGGCCAGGTCGACGTATCCGAGCGTGCGGTAGAGCCTGCGGGCGGGGCTGTCGGTGTCGATCGCGGAGAGGATCGAGCGGGGTTCGTCGGCCGTGTCCGTGATGGTGGTGATCAGCTCCGTGCCGATGCCCCGGCCCTGGTGAGCGGGGTGGACATGCAGTTCGGTGATGACGAAGGAGTCGTCGAGCCAGCCGTCGTTGCCCTCGCGCACCAGGTACGGCTGGACGACCGTCGACCACCAGTGGGCGCGGTCGTTGGGCATCCCGTACACGAAGCCGACGAGGCGCCCCTCCGGGGTCGTCGCGCCGTACGCGCGGGCGCCCCGGCAGGCCATGTGGCGGACCACGATGTGGCGGCGCACCGCGACCTCACCCTCGCTGAGGCCGAAGGCGACGGCCTGTACGGCCAGTGCCTCGTCCACCCGTGCGGCCAGGTCGAGCGGTCCGACCACCACGACGTCATCCATGGGCCGAACCCTACGTCTAGCGCGCGCGTTCAGAACAGCACGCTCATGAAGGCGCCCACCTCACGGAAACCGACCCTGCGGTACGCGGCCCGGGCAGGGGTGTTGTAGTCGTTGACGTAGAGGCTGACGACGGGTGCGACGTCGGCGAGGGCATAGCGCAGGACCGCCGCCATGCCGGTCTCGGAGAGGCCCAGGCCCCGGTACTCGGGCGCGACCCAGACGCCCTGGATCTGGCACGCCTTGGGGGTGGCCGCGCCGATCTCCGCCTTGAAGACCACCTCGCCGTTCTCGATACGGGCGAAGGCGCGGCCGGCGCCGACGAGTTCGGCGACCCGCGCCTGGTAGAGCAGGCCGCCGTCGCCTGCCATCGGGGAGACGCCGACCTCCTCGGTGAACATCGCCACGCACGCGGGCATGACCACGTCCATCTCGTCCTTGCGGATGCGGCGGACGAGCGGGTCGGGCTCGATGTCGGGCGAGGGCCGCTCGGCGACCATCAGCGGCTGGTGCGGGCGGACGTCGCGGGCGGGGCCCCAGCTCGGTTCGAGGAGCCGCCACAGCTCGGCGGTGGGTTCGGCGGGGCCGACGATCGAGGAGCAGCGGCGCCCGGACCGGCGGGCGCGCTCGGCGAAGGCGCGGACGGCGTCGGGGGTCGCGCAGATGGGTACGAGGTTGGCGCCCGAGTAGCAGAGGGAGCGGAGCCGCCCCTCCTCGTACCAGCCCCACATCTCGCCCCCGAGCCGCCAGGGGTCGAGGCCCGCGGCCTGCACGCGGGCGGTGACGAACGCGTTGGCGACGGGGTCGCTCTCGAGGACGGCGAGCGCGGCGCCGAGGTCCCCGGGTTCGAGGACCCGAGTGGTGGTGTGCGTCAACACGGAGGGGCCTCACCAGTGGGTATGTTCAGTCTTCGCACTGTACCTGGCGTTCCTGGGGGGTGGGACGGCCCGGCGGCGGGCCCTCCTGGCCTGGGCGTCGGAAGCCCTGAGCCCCGCCTCGGCGGTGGGCCGCGGCGGGGCTCGGGTGCCATGAGAAAGGGGGTGCGGGCCCGCCGGGCGACGGGCGGCGCGGGGCGTCCGTCAGCTGACGGAGATCTCCGGCTCGCCGGACGCCACGCCGTCCTTCTCCATCTGCTCGGCGATCTTCATCGCCTCTTCGATGAGCGTCTCGACGATCTTCGACTCGGGCACGGTCTTGATGACCTCGCCCTTGACGAAGATCTGGCCCTTGCCGTTGCCGGAGGCGACGCCGAGGTCGGCCTCACGGGCCTCGCCGGGGCCGTTGACGACGCAGCCCATGACGGCGACGCGGAGCGGCACCTCCATGCCCTCCAGGCCGGCGGTGACCTCGTCGGCGAGCTTGTAGACGTCGACCTGGGCGCGGCCACAGGACGGGCAGGAGACGATCTCCAGTCGGCGCTGGCGCAGGTTCAGCGACTCCAGGATCTGGATGCCGACCTTGACCTCTTCGGCGGGCGGCGCGGACAGGGACACGCGGATGGTGTCGCCGATGCCCTCGGCGAGCAGCGCGCCGAACGCGACGGCGGACTTGATGGTGCCCTGGAAGGCCGGGCCCGCCTCGGTGACGCCGAGGTGCAGCGGGTAGTCGCACCGGGCGGCGAGCTGCCGGTAGGCGTTGACCATGACGACCGGGTCGTTGTGCTTGACCGAGATCTTGATGTCGCGGAAGTCGTGCTCCTCGAAGAGGGACGCCTCCCACAGGGCGGACTCGACGAGCGCCTCGGGCGTGGCCTTGCCGTACTTCTGGAGGAGGCGCTGGTCGAGGGAGCCGGCGTTGACGCCGATGCGGATCGGGGTGCCGGTCTCACGGGCCGCCTTGGCGATCTCCTTGACCTTGTCGTCGAACTGCTTGATGTTGCCCGGGTTGACCCGGACGGCCGCGCAGCCGGCGTCGATGGCGGCGAAGACGTACTTCGGCTGGAAGTGGATGTCCGCGATCACAGGGATCTGGGACTTCTTCGCGATGGTGGCGAGGGCGTCGGCGTCGTCCTGCGTGGGGCAGGCGACACGGACGATCTGGCAGCCCGACGCGGTCAGTTCGGCGATCTGCTGGAGCGTGGCGCCGATGTCGGAGGTCCTGGTCGTGGTCATGGACTGCACCGACACGGGTGCGTCGCCGCCGACGGCCACCGTGCCGACCTGGATCTTGCGGCTGACCCGGCGGTCGGCCAGTTTGGTCGGAACGGACGGCATACCGAGAGAAATCGCGGTCATCTGCTGTGCAACCCCAAGGTGTGGATCGAGGTCCCGATATCGGCGGGCTCCAGGCTTCGAGATTACAGGTGGCGTGCCTCCGCCAGCACATCGCGGCGAGGCGTGCCACCCGGCGGGAGCGGCCGGGCGCCTTCGCGCCCGGCCGTGCGTCCCGAGTGACGGGCATCCGATTATGTGATCTTCACGGGATTCACGATGTCGGCGAGCAGCACGAGCAGCGTGAAGCAGATGAAGATTCCCGCGACGACGTATGCGACCGGCATGAGCTTCGCGACGTCGAACGGGCCCGGGTCGGGGCGCCGGAACACCTTCGCGACATGCCGCCGTACGGACTCCCACAGGGCGCCCGCGATATGGCCGCCGTCGAGGGGCAGCAGCGGGAGCATGTTGAAGAGGAACAGCGACAGGTTGAACGTGGCCAGCAGCAGCAGGAACGACGCGACGATGTTCTGCGTCGGGATGTCGAGGTTCATCACCTCGCCGCTGATGCGGGCGGCGCCGACGATGCCGACCGGGGAGTCCTCCTTGCGCTCGCCGTCGCCGAAGGTGGCGTCCCACAGGTCGGGGATCTTGGAGGGGAGCGCGATGACGGCCTGGACACCGTTCTCGACCATGTCGCCCATGCGGTCCACGGACTCGCCGAAGCCGAGCGGGACGATCTCCGTCTTGGCGGCGAAGCCGAGGTAGCCGGCCGCGATGTACTCGCCGGGCACGGGCTCACCGTCGGAGTCCTTCTTCACCACCATGTTCTTCTCGAGGGTGGGGTGGAGGACGATCTGTTCGCCGCCGCGGTCGACGGTGACGGTGGCGGGGCCGATCGTGTCGCGGATACGGGCGGACAGCGTGGCCCAGTCGGCGACGGGCTCGCCGTTGAAGGCGACGATCCGGTCGCCCTCCTGGAGGCCGGCGGCGTGGGCCGGGGACTCCCTGTCGGTCTTGGCGCAGGTGTCGCGCTCCTCGCTCTGCGCGATGATGCACTTCTGGACGCCGGCGACCTCGGTGGTCTGGGTCGCGAAACCGAAGGACATGGCTACGCCGAGGAAGATCGCGACGGCGAGGACCAGGTTCATGAAGGGCCCGGCGAACATGACGATGACGCGCTTCCACGGCTTGCGCGTGTAGAACAGCCGCTTCTCGTCGCCGGGCTGGAGCTCCTCGTACGCCGCCGTGCGGGCGTCCTCGATCATGCCGCGCCACGGGGACGTGGAGCGGGCCTCGATACGGCCGTCGTCGCCCGGCGGGAACATCCCGATCATGCGGATGTAGCCACCCATGGGGACGGCCTTGATGCCGTACTCCGTCTCGCCCTTCTTCCGGGACCAGAGGGTCGGGCCGAAGCCGACCATGTACTGGGGCACGCGGATGCCGAAGAGCTTGGCGGTGGAGAGGTGGCCGAGCTCGTGCCAGGCGATGGAGATGAGCAGTCCGACGGCGAACAGGGCGATGCCGAGGATCGTCAACAGGACTGTCATGCGCGAACCTCCGCCGTAGTCTTCGCCGCCTTCGCCGCCTTCTCGGCGAGCTCGCGGGCCCGGGCGCGGGCCCAGGTCTCCGCTTCCAAGACGTCCGTCACCGTCAGTGAAGTTCCCGGAGAGGGGGTTCCGTGTTCGGTGACGACCTCGGTCACCGTATCCATGATTCCGGTGAACGGCAGGCGTCCGGCGAGGAACGCGTCGACACACTCCTCGTTGGCGGCGTTGAACACGGCCGGGGCCGTGCCGCCCAGCTCGCCGACGTGCCGGGCGAGGCCGACGGACGGGAACGCCTCTGCGTCCAGCGGGAAGAACTCCCAGGTGGAGGCCGTGGACCAGTCGAAGGCGGGGGCCGCGTCGGGGACGCGTTCGGGCCAGCCGAGGCCGATGGCGATGGGGCCGCGCATATCGGGCGGGGTGGCCTGGGCGAGGGTGGAGCCGTCGACGAACTCCACCATGGAGTGGACGTACGACTGGGGGTGGACGACGACCTCGATGCGGTCGAAGGGGATGTCGTAGAGCAGGTGGGCCTCGATGACCTCCAGGCCCTTGTTCACGAGCGTGGCGCTGTTGACGGTGATGACCGGGCCCATGGCCCAGGTGGGGTGCGCGAGGGCGTCCTCGCGGGTGACACCGGCCAGTTCGGCGCGGGTGCGGCCGCGGAAGGGACCGCCGGACGCGGTGACGACGAGCTTGCGGACGTCGGCGCGGGTGCCGGCGGCGAGGGCCTGGAACAGCGCGGCGTGCTCGGAGTCGACCGGGATGATCTGGCCCGGCTTGGCGACAGCCTTCACCAGCGGGCCGCCGACGATCAGCGACTCCTTGTTGGCCAGGGCGAGCGTGCGGCCCGCTTCGAGGGCGGCGAGCGTGGGAGCGAGGCCGATGGAGCCGGTGATGCCGTTGAGGACGGTGTGGCAGTCGGAGGCGGCGACCCGGGCTGCGGCGTCGGGGCCTACCAGGATCTCGGGCAGCGGCTCCGTCCCGTACCGCTCCTTCAGCGCGTCGCGCAGCGCGGCCGCCGCGTCCTCGCGGGCCACGGCGACCGTGCGGACCCGCAGCCGGTGCGCCTGCTCGGCCAGGAGCCCGACCCGGCCGCCCGCGGCGGACAGCGCGGTGACGCGGAACCGGTCGGGGTTGCGCAGCACCAGGTCGATGGCCTGGGTGCCGATGGACCCGGTGGAGCCGAGGACGACGATGTCCCGGCGGCCTTCGGCCGGATCGAAGGCGATGTGCGGGTCGGCGAGGGGTGCTGGGCTGTCGCTCATGCCCCCATTCTTGCCGCATCCACCGCGTGCCCCGACCAGGTGCCCCTCAGAGGCGGCGTCGTGGGCCGCCCGGAGCTTCTCCGACCGGCGCGCCGACCGGCGTCGGCCTTCGGACAGCGCGCTTCGGCGAGGGTTCGACTATGAGCGGCCGCGGAACGCGCCGAACACGTGGTGGAAGTCGGGGAAGGTCTTCCGTACGCAGCCGGGGTCGTCGAAGGTGATGCCGGGGGTGCGCAGGGCGGTGACGGCGAATGACATCACCATGCGGTGGTCGCCGTAGGTCGTGATCTCCGCGGGGCGCGGAGTGCCGGGGTGGATCTCCAGCCGGTCGGGGCCCGTGGTGGCGGTGATGCCGAGGCGGCGGAGGTTCTCGGCGCACGCGTCGAGGCGGTCGCACTCCTTCAGGCGGGTGTTGGCGACGTCCTCGATACGGACGGGGCCGTCGGCGAAGGGCGCGATGGCGGCGAGCGTGGGCATGGTGTCGGAGATGTCGCGCATGTTGACGGTGAGCCCGCCGAGCCGGCCGGTGCCGCGTACGGTCGTGCGGTCGGCGGCGATGTCGACGCGGGCGCCCATGCGGCGCAGGACCTCGACGAACCGCAGGTCGCCCTGGAGGGCGCCGGTGCCGAGGCCCTCGACGGTGACCTCGCGGCCGGTGAGCGCGGCGGCGGCGAAGAAGTAGCTGGAGGTGGAGGCGTCGGGCTCGATCGCGTACGTGGTGGCGCGGTAGCCGGTGGGCGGGACGGTGAAGACGTCGCCGTCGCGGGTGGGCTCGGCGCCGAAGGCGCGCATCATGGCGAGGGTGATCTCGACGTACGGCTCCGACACCAGGTCCGTGACGGTGATGCGCAGGCCCTCGGCCGTGAGCGGGGCGAGCAGCAGCAGCGCGGTGAGGAACTGGGACGACTGGCCGGCGTCCAGGGTGAGGTCTCCGCCCTTGATCCCGGCCGCGGCGATCCGCAGCGGGTGGTGGCCCTCGGCCTCCTCGTGGCGCAGGTCGACGCCGAGGGTGCGCAGCGCCTCGGTGAGCGGGCCGAGCGGGCGGCGGCGCAGCTGGGGTGAGGCGTCGAACCGGAAGTCGCCGTGCCCGGCGGCGGCCAGGGCGGGCAGGAACCGTCCGGTGGTGGCTCCGTCGCGGCAGTACACGTCGGCGGCGGCGACGGCGGGCCCGGTGGGGCGGCCGGTGATGCGCCAGGCGTCCGGGGTGCGCCCGACCTCGTACCCGAGGGTGGTCAGGCCCTCGGCGAAGCCCTCCGTGTCGTCGGAGGAGAGGGGGCGCAGGAGGGTGGTGGTGCCGTCGGCCGCGGCGGCCAGGAAGAGGGCGCGGGCCGTGACGGACTTGGAGCCGGGTATGTCGATGACGGTCACGGCGCCCATCCTGCCGGGTGGGGCGGGACGGGCGCCGGGCGTCTCAGGTGGTGGGCAGGTGCCGGCCGGGGGTCCTTCAGCGGATCGGGCGGTGGACGTTCTCCCGGACCGAGGGACCCGGGGTGGCCTCCGCGATCCAGGGGCCGTCGCCGCTGGGGTCGAGGACGCCCTCCTCCAGCCAGGTGTAGCGGCCGGCGAGGACACCCTTGACGACCTTGCGGTCCAGGTCGTCGGTGTTGGCCCAGAGGCGGCCGAAGAGCTCCTCCACACGGAGCCGGGACTGGCGGCAGAACGCGTCGGCCAGTTCGTACGCCGCGCGGCCGTTCTCCCCGTTGGTACGGAGGAGTTCGGCGCGTACGCACGAGGCGCTCATCGCGAAGAGTTCGGCGCCGATGTCGACGATCCGGCCGAGGAAGCCCTGCTTGGTCTCCATGCGGCCCTGCCAGCGGGACATGGCGTAGAAGGTGGAGCGGGCCAGTCTGCGGGAGGTGCGTTCGACGTAGCGGAGGTGCTGGGCGAGGTCCGGGTGGCCCTTGGGGTGGAAGTCGCCGTAGGCGGCGGGGAGCTGGCCGCGGCCGGCGACCAGCCTGGGGAGCCAGCGGGCGTAGAACGCCGTCGCGTGGGCGCCCGCCTTGGCCTTGTCGCCGAGCGACTTGTCCGGGTCGATGATGTCGCCCGCGACCGCGAGGTGGGCGTCGACGGCCTCGCGCGCGATCAGCAGGTGCATGATCTCGGTCGAGCCCTCGAAGATCCGGTTGATGCGCATGTCGCGGAGGAGTTGTTCGGCGGGTACGGGGCGTTCGCCGCGGGCGGCGAGGGAGTCGGCGGTCTCGTAGCCGCGGCCGCCGCGGATCTGGACCAGTTCGTCGGCCATGAGCCAGGCCATCTCGGAGCCGTACAGCTTGGCGAGGGCGGCTTCGATGCGGATGTCGTTGCGGTCCTCGTCGGCCATCTGGCTGGCCAGGTCGAGGACGGCTTCGAGGGCGAAGGTGGTGGCGGCGATGAAGGAGATCTTCGCACCGACGGCCTCGTGACGGGCGACCGGCCTGCCCCACTGCTCGCGGACGGCGGACCACTCGCGGGCGATCTTCAGGCACCACTTGCCGGAGCCGGCGCACATGGCGGGCAGGGAGAGGCGGCCGGTGTTGAGGGTGGTGAGGGCGATTTTCAGACCCGCGCCCTCGGGGCCGATGCGGTTGGCGGCGGGGACGCGGACCTGATGGAAGCGGGTGACGCCGTTCTCCAGGCCGCGCAGGCCCATGAAGGCGTTGCGGTTCTCGACGGTGATGCCTTCGGAGGCGGCCTCGACGACGAACGCGGTGATGCCGCCCTTGTGGCCCTCGGACTTCGGTACGCGCGCCATGACCACGAGCAGGTCGGCGACGACGCCGTTTGTGGTCCACAGTTTGACGCCGTCGAGGACGTAGTCGGGGCCGTCGGGGACGGCGGTGGTGGCGAGGCGCGCCGGGTCGGAGCCGACGTCGGGCTCGGTGAGGAGGAAGGCGGAGATGTCGGTGCGGGCCAGCCGGGGCAGGAAGGTCTCCTTCTGCTCCGGCGTGCCGAAGATCTTCAGCGGCTGCGGTACGCCGATCGACTGATGCGCGGAGAGCAGCGCGCCCACGGCGGGGCTCACGGAACCGACCAGTGCCAGGGCCTTGTTGTAGTACACCTGGGTGAGGCCGAGACCGCCGTACTTGGTGTCGATCTTCATGCCGAGCGCGCCGAGTTCCTTCAGGCCGTCGATGACGGCGTCGGGGATACACGCCTCGCGCTCGATCAGTGCGCCGTCGATCTTCGTCTCGCAGAAGTCGCGGAGTTTCGCCAGGAACTCCTCACCGCGCTGTATGTCGTCGGCGGGCGGCAGCGGGTGCGGGTGGATCAGGTCGAGTCGGAAGCGGCCGAGGAACAGCTCCTTGGCGAAGCTGGGCTTGTGCCAGTCCTGCTGGCGGGCGGCCTCGGCGACCTGGCGGGCCTCGCGCTCGGAGACTTTGGGCTTGTGGTGTGGGCCGGACATGTGGGCTCACCTCACCGCGGGTTCGGGGGCGGCCGGCCGGTGGTCGTACCGGTCGGTGCTACTCGACCGTATTACCCGATTGCGACGCATACGAAAAGACGGCCGGAGCCCCCGCACAGTGGGCTCCGGCCGTCGGCTCGGCCGTGCGGGTGACCTACAGGGCCAGGCCGGTGAGGACCAGCACCCGCTCGTACGTGTAGTCGTCCATCGCGTAGGCGACGCCCTCGCGGCCGACGCCGGACTGCTTGGCGCCGCCGTAGGGCATCTGGTCGGCGCGGTACGACGGGACGTCGCCGATGATCACGCCGCCGACCTCCAGCGCCCGATGGGCGCGGAAGGCGGTCCGCAGGTCGTGGGTGAAGACGCCGGACTGCAGGCCGAACCTGGAGTTGTTGACCTCGGCGAAGGCGGCGGCCTCGCCGTCCACCTTGTGGAGGGTCAGGACCGGTCCGAAGACCTCCTCGCGGGCGAGGGTCGCGTCGGCCGGGAGGTCGGCGAGCACGGTCGGGGCGTAGGCGGCGCCCTCGCGCTTGCCGCCGGTGAGGAGGGCGGCGCCGTCCTTGACGGCCTCGTCCACCCACGCCTCGACGCGCTTGGCGGCGTCCTCGCTGACCAGCGGGCCGACGTCGGTGCTGTCGTCGGACGGGTCTCCGGTGCCCTGCGCCTCGACGGCCGCGACGATCTTAGGGACGAGCCGGTCGTAGACCGAGGCGTCCGCGATGACGCGCTGGACGGAGATGCAGGACTGGCCGCCCTGGTAGTTGGAGAAGGTGGCGATCCGGGTCGCCGCCCAGTCCAGGTCCTCCTCGGAGGCCCAGTCGGCGAGGACGACGGCCGCGGCGTTGCCGCCCAGCTCCAGGGTGCAGTGCTTGTGCGGCACGGACTGCTGGATGGCGTAGCCGACCTTGTCGGAGCCGGTGAAGGAGATGACCGGGAGGCGCTCGTCCTGGACGAGGGCGGGCATGCGGTCGTTGGTGACCGGCAGGACCGACCAGGAGCCGGCGGGCAGGTCGGTCTCGGCGAGCAGCTCGCCCAGGATCAGCCCGGACAGCGGCGTCGCCGGGGCCGGCTTCAGGATGATGGGCGCGCCGACGGCGATGGCCGGGGCCACCTTGTGGGCGCACAGGTTCAGCGGGAAGTTGAAGGGCGCGATGCCGAGGACGACGCCCTTGGGGAAGCGGCGGGTGAGGGCGAGCCGGCCCGTGCCGCCGGCGTCGGTGTCGAGGCGCTGCGCGTCGCCGCCGTTGAAGCGGCGCGCCTCCTCGGCGGCGAAACGGAACACGGAAACGGCGCGGCCGACCTCGCCGCGCGCCCACTTGACGGGCTTGCCGTTCTCGGCGGAGATGAGCTGCGCGATCTCCTCGGTACGCTCGGCGAGCCGCTTCGAGACATGGTCGAGGGCGGCGGCGCGGACGTGGGCGGGGGTCGCGGCGAACTCGTCCAGGACGGCGTGCGCGGCGGCCACGGCCTCCTCGACCTGGGCCTCGGTCGGCACGCTGACCTGGCCGACGAGGCGGCCGTCCCAGGGGGAGGTGACGTCGAACGTGGCCTCGCCGGTGGCCTGGCGGCCGGCGAGCCAGAAGGCGTGGGTGGCGGTCATCGCGGTCCCGGCCCTTCGGAGTAGTCGGAGTAGTCGGAGCGACTTGCGTGTGCGCTGCTCCCGGGTCACACGGTAGGGCCGGAGGAGCGGGTGGGTGTTTGTCCGCGGTGGAGTGGTCGCGGCGCCGGGTCCGCCGGTTCGGCAGATGCGCCCCGGCGTTCGGTGCGGACGATGAGCCACACGCCGGCCACCACCACCGTGCCGCCGACCGCGATGGGCCAGGTCAGCGCCTCGTCGAGGACGAGCCGGCCGAGGAGGACGGCGACGACCGGGTTGACGTACGCGTATGTGGCGACGAGGGAGAGCGGAGCGGTCTGGAGGAGCCAGGCGTACGCCGTGAACGCGATCAGCGAGCCGAAGACGATCAGGTAGCCGAGGGCGGTCCAGGAGCGGGCGGAGACGGCCGACAGGTCCAGGCCGCGCTGTTCGCCGCGGGTGAGCCCGACGACGAGGCAGGCGAGGCCGCCGGCGACCATCTCGTACGCGCTGGCCGTGAACGGGTTGCGGGGCATCGGGATGCGCGAGGAGGAGAACGACCCGGCGGACCACATCAGGGTCGCCACGATCACGGTGAGGACGCCGCCGATGCGGACCTCGCCGCTCAGGCCGGGAAGGGTGAGGACCGCGAGCCCGGCGAGGCCGAGGAGGACACCGGCGTACGCGCCGGGGCCCGGGCGCTCGCCGAACGCGGTGCGCAGCAGGACCACCCAGGCCGGTACGACGGCGATCAGCAGTGCGGCGAGTCCGGACGGCACGGTGGTCTCGGCGAGCACGACGAGGCCGTTGCCGCCCAGGAGCAGGAGGACGCCGACGACCACGGCGGAGGCGAGTTGGGCCCGGGTCACCTTCAGCACGCCGGGGCCGTGCCGCCAGGCGAGCAGCGCGGCGAGCACGAGACCGGCGACGACGAACCGCGCGGCGGCGGAGAGAAAGGGCGGCATGGTCTCCACGACCACGCGGATGCCGAGGTAGGTGGAGCCCCATACGAGGTACACGATCGCGAGTGCGGTCCATACGGCGCCGCTGATGCGTGCGGTTGTCATGAGCAGGAGAGTATGGATCTTGCGAGCGATCGGCAAAGAATTTGCCCGAATTCGGGCAGGAGAAGCGGAGTTACGACGGCTTCGGAGGCTGGTCGCCGGTGGTTTTCAGGGCGAGCCAGAGCTCCATGCGGACGTCCGGGTCGTCCAGGGAGCGGCCCAGGATCTCCTCGACGCGGCGCATCCGGTAGCGGAGGGTGTGGCGGTGGACGCCCAGCTCGGCGGCCGCCGCGTCCCACTGGCCGTGCCGGGAGAGCCAGGCGCGGACCGACGCCACGAGGTCGCCGCGGCCGGTCGCGTCGTGTTCGTACAGCGCCCGGAGCAGGCCGTCGGCGAACGCCCGTACCGCGTCGTCGGCGAGCAGCGGCAGCAGGGAGCCCGTGGCCAGCTCCTCGTGTTCGACGAGGGCGCGGCCGCGCCTGCGGGCGACGGACAGGGCCTGTTCGGCCTGCTTGTAGGCGGTGCCCGCGGTTATCGGGCCGGCCGGGGCCGAGAGGCCGATGACGGCGCCCGTCTCGTCGGCCTCCTTCGCCGCGTACGCCTCGCACGCGGCGCCCACCGCTCCCCCGTCCTCGGCGAGGACGACGAGCCGGTCGTCGCCCTCGGGCACGGTCAGTACGGCCTCTCCCGCGCGCGCGGCGGCCGCCTCCAGCGCGTCGGCGAGCACCGACAGGGGCGCCTCGGCGGCCGGGTCGGCGTCGCCCGCGGCCTCCGCGATCAGCAGCCGGAACGGGGCGTCGAGCAGCCCGCCGTACAGGTCGCCGGCGACCGTACGGGCATGGTCCGGCTGCCCGGCCAGCATCATGCGCAGCACCGCGGCCCCGAGACGCTGCTCCGCGGCCTGCAACGACCGGGACCGCTCCGTGGTGAGGGTGAGCAGGGCGACCGCCGAGTGCACGGCGTACCGCTCCGCCGTGCCGAGCGGCGCCCCCGTGCCGACCGCCAGCGCGCCCCGCACCCGCCGCCCGCTGCCCAGCGACTGGAGCTCGACCCGGTCCTCGGTGCCGCCCACGACGGCGCTGGCCGGCGCGGCCCGCTCCCGCAGCCGCTCCACGTCCGGGGTGAGCCGCGCCGCCCGCCGCGCCGCCCAGTCGGGGGCGGCGGCCACGACGGTGCCGGACGCGTCGTACAGCGCCGCCCAGCCGTCCACATGCGCGGCCAGCCGGGCCACCACCGCGTCCGGGCCCTCGGCGAGCGCCGCCCTGGTCAGCTCCCGCTGCGCCTCGAACCCGGCCGTCACGGCCCGGTACTGGTCGGCGGCGAGCGCGGCGGACACCGCTTTGGAGATCGCCAGGAACGGGGTGCGGCGCGGCACCTCCAGCAGCGGCAGATCCTCCTCGGTCGCGGCGTCCAGCAGCGCCCGCGGCAGCTCGTCGTAGTTCACGCCGACCGCGAAGCCGACCCCGACGACCCCCGCTCCGGCCAGTCGGCGCACATAGCGGCGCATCGCCTCGCCGTCCTCGGCGTCGAGCGTCATGGCGGTGGTCAGCAGCAGTTCGCCGCCCTCCATGTACGGGACGGGGTCGGCGAGTTCGCTGACGTGCGCCCAGCGGACGGGCGTGTCGAGGTGGTCCTCACCGGCGCGCACGGTGAGCTTGAGCGCCGAGTGCTGGACGAGCGAGGCAAGGGTGAGCGGCATGGGACCGGCTGGCCTTCGGAAGGGGGAGGATTGTTTCGGGCGGCGATTTTTCGCCGTCCCGTATGAACGGCTCCCCTCGATTCTGCCAGGACGTACGACTGCGGCCTACGGCGCGCGGCCGACGAGCGGGCAGGGATCACGTCCGCAGGTCGACCAGGAGCGGCGGCGCGTGCTCCCCGCGTACGCCGGTCACGGACAGCACCGCGTGCCCCGCGGGCACCCCGTGCGCCAGCTCGGACGCCGACCAGCGTTCCCGCTCGACCTCCCGTACGGTGACCGCCTCTGCCGTGGCCGCGCGGCCGGTGACCAGGCGGCGCATGAAGTGCATGGCCTTGGTGAGCGGCTCGTCGGAGATGATCTGCCGGTTGGTGACGTCGCGCGTCTGCACCCACTCGGTGCCCCACACCTCCGCGAACTTCCCGCCGTCCCAGGGCGCGAGCCCCGCGAACGCCATCCGGCAGCCGACGGCGCCGAGCAGTGGCCCGCGCAGCGGCTCCGGTACGTCCTCCAGGGTGCGCAGCGACAGGACGACGCCCGCGTGCGCCGAGCGGAGCCGCTGGATGGCGCGTACGGAGTCGGCGGTGACGGTGTCGGTCGCGTCGTCCAGCACGAGGCAGGCGAACAGCGACCGGTCGGCGCGGGCCAGGGCGGCCTCGGTGAACTGGGCGAGCAGCAGCCGGGCGAGGATCCGGGACGCCTCGGCGTGGCCGCGCTCGGGCAGGTCGACGCGGACGCGCAGCGGGTGCTCGACGGCGCGCAGCGAGAAGCGGCGGCCGCCGCCGTCCGTACGGAAGAAGTCGGCGAAGGCCGGGCGGTCCAGGAACGCGATGCGTTCGGCCAGAAGGACCGCGACGTCGTCCCCGCGCTCGGCCTGCCGCGCCCGGGCGTCCAGCTCCCGCAGCTGCGCCGGGTCGCCGGCGACGGCGGCGCGCAGGTCGGCGAGGGCCCGCGGGGCGCCGCCGAGGAGCTCACGGAGCTCGGGCACACCGGGAAAGTGACCGTGCGCTGCCCGGTAGGGGCCGATGAGCTGGGCGAGGGCGGTGGCCGCGCGGCGGCTGTCCGGGACGAGGTCGCCGACAAGCGCCTCGGCGAGGGTCCGGGCGGCCTCGTCGGGGTCCTCGGCGCCGCCGTAGAGGTCGAGGTCGTGCAGCGTGTCGGGGCGGCCGACCGCGATGACGACGTCGAACGCGGCGTCCGGGGCGAGCGGGGCGCCCTGGGCGGTGACGGCGACGACGGCGGCGCGGTTGGCGAGCGCCTGGAGGCAGAGGGACTCGGTGACGGGCCGGGTCAGCCGGACGGTCTTGCCGGACGCGGCCGGGCCGACCGCGAGCAGGGACGTGCCCAGCAGGGCGGGTTCGAGGGCGACACCGGTGGTGCGGCGGGCGTAAGGGTTGCGGGGGTGGTCGGCGGCGGTGCCGAGGCGGACCTGGCCGGTGGCCAGGTCGTGCGTGGCGGTACGGACGGGGAGGTCGCGTACGCCGGAGGGGTGGGCACAGGCGGCGGCGCCCTGGACGCGTACGGCGTCGGTGAACGCGGCGAGCCGGTCGGGGTGGGTGCGTACGCCGTGCCAGGCGCGCTGGATGCGGGCGTAGTCCACGTCGCCGAGCGCGCCCGTGCGGGTGGCCTCGGCGAGCCGGGCGGCGGCTTCGGCCAGTCCGGCGGCGCGCAGCTCGGGCCACTCGGCGGGGTCGGCGTCGCCGGACCGGGGCGGCGGGGGCGCGGTGGCCCGGGTGCGGGGGCGGCGGGCGTAGCGGCGCCAGATGTCCGGGACGTGCCCGATGCGGGCGAAGAAGACGAGGAGGCCGCCGCCGACGAGCGCGTAGTAGACGTAGCTGGCGGTCGCCCAGACGACGGGCTCGGAGCGCCAGGAGTCGGGGGTGAGGACGAGGAGCGGCCAGAGCCAGTAGTGGCCGAGGTAGCCGTTCCAGAGAAGGGACCACAGGAGCCAGCCGGTGAGCAGCGAGATGAGCGCGGCGGCGAAGAGCCGCCTCGCCGGTACGTGCTCGGGCTCCTCCTGCGGCCGTGGCCGGTGCCCGAGCCGCCACACGCCGGGCTCGGCATCGGGGCGCGGGGTGCGCAGCCAGTCCACGACGGACGCCCCGGTGGCGGGCGCGGGTGCGTGGCGCGGCGCGGGAGGTGCCGGAGGGGCCGCGGGAGGTGCGGCAGGTGCGGCCGGGGTGGCACTGGTCGACGGGGTGGCGCCTCCCGGCGACGTGGCGCCGGCCGGAGGGGGCGGCGGGGCTGCCGGGGCGGGCTGCCGGGGCGGTGGGCCGGCCGGGTGCGGGACGGGGTCGGCATGCGTGCCCCGTGCCTCGTACGACGTACCGTCCCTGTCCATGAATCCCTGCCCCCTGACCAGCCAGGCCGCGCGCGTGCGTGCACCGGCCAATCTAGTGCCAGGAGGGCGTGTTGGGGCCGGTCGACGCGGACGCGGGTGCCGTCCGGGCCGCGCTATGTCCGTCGCGGACAACGACGCCCGGCTCACCACTCCCTATCGGCGCATGCCCGGGGCCCGTACCCGGGCCTAGCCTGCGGGAGAAAGTAGAGACATAGCGTCCGGAACACCCCCAGGAGCCCCGCATGACCGAAATTCCGCAGGAGCGCCGCGTCGTCACCGCCATTCCCGGCCCGAAGTCGCAGGAGCTTCAGGCCCGCCGCGTCGCCTCCGTCGCGGGCGGCGTCGGCTCCGTACTGCCGGTGTTCACCGCCCGCGCGGGCGGTGGCGTCATCGAGGACGTCGACGGCAACCGTCTGATCGACTTCGGATCCGGTATCGCCGTGACGTCCGTGGGCGCCTCCGCCGAGGCGGTCGTGCGCCGCGCGTCCGCGCAGCTCCAGGACTTCACCCACACCTGTTTCATGGTCACCCCGTACGAGGGGTACGTGGAGGTCTGCGAGGCGCTCGCCGAGCTCACCCCGGGTGACCACGCGAAGAAGACCGCGCTGTTCAACAGCGGCGCCGAGGCCGTCGAGAACGCGGTGAAGATCGCCCGCTCGTACACCGGACGCCAGGCCGTCGTCGTCTTCGACCACGGCTACCACGGCCGTACGAACCTGACGATGGCTCTGACCGCCAAGAACATGCCGTACAAGCACGGCTTCGGCCCGTTCGCGCCGGAGGTGTACCGCGTGCCGGTGGCGTACGGCTACCGCTGGCCGACCGGCCCGGAGAACTGCGGCCCCGAGGCCGCCGCGCAGGCCATCGACCAGATCAGCAAGCAGGTCGGCGCGGAGAACGTCGCCGCGATCATCATCGAGCCGGTGCTCGGCGAGGGCGGCTTCATCGAGCCGGCGAAGGGCTTCCTGCCCGCGATCAGCCGGTTCGCCTCGGACAACGGCATCGTGTTCGTCGCCGACGAGATCCAGTCCGGCTTCTGCCGCACCGGCCAGTGGTTCGCGTGCGAGGACGAGGGCGTCGTCCCGGACCTCATCACCACCGCCAAGGGCATCGCGGGCGGTCTGCCGCTCGCCGCCGTGACGGGCCGCGCCGAGATCATGGACGCCCCGCACGCGGGCGGCCTGGGCGGCACCTACGGCGGCAACCCGGTCGCCTGCGCGGGTGCGCTCGGCGCCATCGAGACGATGAAGGAGCTCGACCTCAACGGCAGGGCGAAGCGCATCGAGGAGGTCATGAAGGCCCGCCTCTCCGCGATGCAGGAGAAGTACGAGGTCATCGGCGACATCCGGGGCCGTGGCGCGATGATCGCCATCGAGCTGGTGAAGGACCCGGCGACGAAGGAGCCGAACCCGGAGGCCGCCGGCGCGCTGGCGAAGGCGTGCCACGCCGAGGGCCTGCTGGTGCTGACCTGCGGCACCTACGGCAACGTGCTCCGCTTCCTGCCGCCGCTGGTCATCGGCGAGGACCTGCTCAACGAGGGTCTGGACATCATCGAGAGCGCCTTCGCGCGTATCTGATCGGACGCGAGGCGCGCGCCGGCGCGCGCCGGACGTGAAGAAGCTGTGGGGGGCCGATGGCGGGTTGGAGATCCGTCTGTCGGTCCCCCGGCTCGTGCCGTACGGTCGGTGGCAGATGAGAGAAGAACCCCGCCCGCAGGAGACTGCGGGCGGTTCCAGGCCGGGACCTCCCCAGTACCGCCCTGGGCGTGCCATCGCGCACACTGTCGGCGCTTACGGCTCCGGCGATCCTCACCGATCGGACCGCCGCCCGCCCCACACCCCCCGGGGCGCGCGGCACACCGGTCCTGACGGCCGTCCCGGAACAACCCCCCCTGTTCCGGGACGGCCGGCTTCCGTTTGCGCACTCCTCTCGCTGTGCGCGTTTCTCCTGGTCACCTGGCAGGTGGCTGTCCACGGCCCGCTGGCCGGGCTCGACGAGCGCGCCGGACGCGCCCTGGCCGGCCGGGGCCCGGCGTGGCTCACCGAACTGGGGGCCGACCTCGGCGGAATGCCCGTCGCCCTCCCCGTCCTGGCCGCCGCGATGGCGTACGCGGTGTGGCGCGGCCGCCGCGTGCAGGCGCTGTACGCGGGCGTGGCCATGGCGCTCGTACCGGCCCTGGTGATCCCGCTGAAGCTGCTGCTCGACCGGCCAGGACCGCTCACGGACGCGACCGGCTTCTACCCTTCGGGGCACACGGCGACGGCGCTGGTGGCGTACTGCGGGGCGGCGCTCCTGGTGCACCGGCGAGCGCTGCTGCCCGTCGCCGTGGTGCTGACGGTGGCGACCGGCACCGGGCTGGTGCTGCGTGGCTACCACTGGCCGCTGGACGTGGCGGGCAGCGCCCTGCTGTTCACAGGAGCGGCGCTGATGGTCGGCGCCGTTCGCGGGCGCCGAAGTGCCGGGAGAACCCCTCGCCGTTGAAGCGGCCCCCGTCGACGGACGACGGTCCGGGCGCGGCTGCGTTGTCGCTGCCCGCCGGGGTGCCCGCAGGGCCCGGCCGCCGCCGCGCAGGAGTGAGGTGACGGGTACGGTCCCCACTCACCGCTTCCGGGGCGGTCGAGAGCTCCGGGCGTCACCGTCCCCCGCGATGCGCCCCACCGCCTCGTGCATCGCCAGTTCCAGCAGCGCCGGATCCGTCAGCGTGCCCGCGCCGTCCGGCAGCACCAGCCAGCGCGCCCCGCCCGTCGTACGGCCCGGGTAAGGGACGACGATCCAGGTGCCCCGGCCGGCGCTGCGCACCCCGGTGCCGACCCAGCACGCGGCCGTGCCCGCCGGGACGAAGAACCCCATCCGTTCGTCGCCGAAGTCGGAGAGCACCGGCCCGGGACGGCCGACGAGCCGCTGGAGCACGTCCAGCGTCGGACAGCCGAGCCACCCCGGGATGATCAGCACGTCCCAGCGCCGCCCGGCGGGCAGCAGCGCGATCCCGAGCGGATTGCGCTCCCACTCCCAGCGGCAGGCGTCGGGGTCGGGCGCCACGGACACCAGCCACTCCACCGCCGCCCTGGCTCCTGATGAGCCGGACTTCCCCGAAGCCCCCGAACCTGTCATCGCCCACAGCCTCCATGTCCATGTGTGACTGCCCCTCAGGACGGTGCGGTCACACGGGAGAGCGGGGTGATCGTGGATCAATATGCGGGTTCCGTTGCCACGAAGTAGTGAACGGGCTCGCGGGGGCGCACAGCGGGCGCACCGGTCTCAGCTGTCGAAGCCGAGGCCGAGGCGGTCCATCGTGCGCAGCCACAGGTTGCGGCGGCCGCCGTTGGCGTCGGCGCGGGCCAGGGACCACTTGGTCATACCGATGCCCGCCCAGGCGAACGGCTCCGGCGGGAACGGCAGCGGCTTTCTGCGGACCATCTCCAGCTCCGTACGCTCCGTGCGCTCCCCCGACAGCAGGTCCAGCATCACGTCCGCGCCGAACCGGGACGCGCCCACGCCGAGCCCGGTGAAGCCGGCCGCGTACGCGACCCGCCCCTGGTGCGCCGTGCCGAAGAAGGCGGAGAAGCGGGAGCACGTGTCGATGGCGCCGCCCCAGGCGTGGCTGAACCGGACGCCCGTCAGCTGCGGGAAACAGCGGAAGAAGTGCTCGGCGAGCTTCAGATACGTCTCCGGCCGCTGGTCCAGCTCGGCCCGGACGCGGCCGCCGAACGGGTAGACCGCGTCGTAGCCGCCCCACAGGATCCGGTTGTCGGCGCTGAGCCGGAAGTAGTGGAACTGGTTGGCGCTGTCGCCGAGGCCCTGGCGGTTCTTCCAGCCGATGGAGGCCAGCTGGTCGTCGGTCAGGGGCTCGGTCATCAGGGCGTAGTCGTAGACCGGGACGGTGTAGTGGCGGACGCGTCGGACCAGGGACGGGAAGACGTTGGTCCCGAGGGCGACCTGGCGGGCGAGGACCCTGCCGTACGGGGTGCGGACGGCCATGGACGGGCCGGACGTGGTGAGGTCGAGGCCGCGGGTGTTCTCGTAGACGCGGACACCCGCGTCGAGGCAGGCCCGTTTCAGGCCCCAGGCGAGCTTCGCGGGGTGGACGAGGGCGACGCCGCGCCGGTCCCACAGTCCGCCGAGGAAGGTCGGTGAGTCGGCCTCGGCGCGCACGGCGTCGCGGTCGAGGAGGTCCAGGCCGTCGGCGAGGCCGAGGCGTTCGGCCTGCGCGTACAGCTCGTGGAGTTCGGCCAGCTGGTACGGCTCGGTGGCGACGTCGATCTCGCCGGTCCGCTCGAAGTCGCAGTCGATGCCGTACCGGGCGACCGCGGCCTCGATGGCGTCGAGGTTCCGCGCGCCGAGTTCCTCCAGTTTCGCCAGCTCGTCCGGCCAGCGGGACAGGCCGTTGCCGAAGCCGTGGGTGAGTGACGCGGCGCAGAAGCCGCCGTTGCGGCCGGAGGCGGCCCAGCCCGCCTCCCGGCCCTCGATGAGCACGACCTCCCGCCGCGGATCGCGCTCCTTGGCGAGGAGCGCGGTCCACAGTCCGCTGTAGCCGCCGCCGACCACGAGCAGGTCGCAGTGCTCGGTGGCGGTGAGGGCGGGCAGTGCGGCGGGCTTGCCGGGGTCTTCCAGCCAGAAGGGGACGGGCTGGGCGTCCGAGAGCGATTGTGCAGCGGTTCGCATGGCGACTGGGGCCATGGCTTCCAACTCCCTCAGGGGTTCTTCAGGGGTTACCGGAGGTCTTCCGTACGCTTCCGCCGGCCGGCCAGCAGCTGGCCGGCGACGACCACCAGCACCGCGATGACGAACATCGCCGTACCGATGACGTTGATCTGCACGGGTGTGCCGCGCTGCGCCGAGCCCCACACGAACATGGGGAAGGTGACGGTGGAGCCCGCGTTGAAGTTCGTGATGATGAAGTCGTCGAACGACAGCGCGAAGGCGAGCAGCGCGCCGGCCGCGATGCCGGGCGCGGCGATCGGCAGGGTGACCCGCAGGAAGGTCTGCACGGGACCGGCGTATAGGTCGCGCGCCGCTTCCTCGAGGCGGGGGTCCATGGACATCACGCGGGCTTTGACCGCCACGACGACGAAGCTCAGACAGAACATGATGTGGGCGATCAGGACCGTCCAGAAGCCCAGCTCGGCGCCCATGTTGAGGAAGAGCGTGAGGAGCGAGGCGGCCATGACGACCTCGGGCATGGACATGGGCAGGAAGATCAGCGAGTTGATCGCGCCGCGCGCCCGGAAGCGGTAGCGGACCAGCGCGAAGGCGATCATCGTGCCCAGCGCGGTGGCGCCGAGCGTGGCCCAGGCGGCGAGCTGCAGGGACAGTCCGAGGGCGGTGCACAGCTCGGGGACGCCGCAGGGGTCCGTCCAGGCGTCCAGCGAGAAGCGCTTCCAGGCGTAGTTGAAGCGCCCGTCCGGTCGGTTGAAGGAGAACATCAGGACCACGATGTTCGGCAGGATCAGATAGGCGAGCGTGAGAGCGCCCGCGAGGACGACGAGATGACGTCGTATCCAGCGAAGCAGCATCAGACCAGGTCCTCCGTTCCGGCCCGGCGGATGTAGAAGGTGACCATGATCAGCACGACGGCCATCAGGATGAACGACAGCGCGGCCGCCGTCGGGTAGTCGAGCACCCGGAGGAACTGCGACTGGATGACGTTTCCGATCATCTTGGTGTCGGTCGATCCGAGGAGTTCGGCGTTGACGTAGTCGCCGCTCGCGGGGATGAAGGTGAGCAGCGTGCCGGAGACTACGCCCGGCATGGAGAGCGGGAACGTGACCTTGCGGAAGGTGGTGGCGGGGGACGCGTACAGGTCCTTGGCCGCCTCGTGGAGCCGCCCGTCGATCCGTTCGAGCGAGGTGTAGAGCGGCAGGATCATGAAGGGCAGGAAGTTGTACGTGAGACCGCAGATCACGGCGAGCGGTGTGGCCAGGACGCGGTCGCCCTCGGTCCAGCCGAGCCAGCTGGTGACGTCCAGGACGTGCAGCGCGTCCAGGGCTCCGACGACGACGCCGCCGTCCGCGAGGATCGTCTTCCAGGCCAGCGTCCGGATGAGGAAGCTGGTGAAGAACGGCGCGATGACCAGGACGAGGAGGAGGTTGCGCCAGCGTCCGGCGCGGAACGCGATGAGGTACGCGAGCGGGTAGCCGAGCAGCAGACAGAGCAGGGTGGCGGTCCCGGCGTACAGCAGGGACTTCGCGAACTGCGGGTAGTAGTCCCGCAGCGCCTCCCAGTAGGTCTGGAAGTGCCAGGTGACCTGGTAGCCCTCCTCGAGCGAGCCGGTCTGCACGGACGTCGACGCCTGGTAGACGAGCGGCAGGGCGAAGAAGACCAGCAGCCAGAGGATGCCGGGCAGGAGCAGCCAGTACGGGACGAGTCGCTTGCGCGTGGAGCGCTTCCGCACGGGTGGAGCGGCGGAGGGCCCGGCGAGGGGCGGGGGCTCGGTGACGGTCGTCATGCGGCGTCCTCCACCGTCTCCACGCCGGCCCCGTCCGTCTTTCCGGCGTCTGCGGCCTGGGTGGCGTCGAGACCGAAGGTGTGGGCGGGGTTCCAGTGCAGGACGACCTCGGCGCCGGGGACGAGGCGCGGGTCGCGCTCGATGTTCTGCTCGTACACCTGGAGGCCGGTGCCGGTGGGGCCGTCGACGGTGTACTGGGTGGACACGCCGATGAAGGACGTGTCGGCGATGCGGCCGGTGACTCTGTTCCGTCCGGCGGGGACCGTGCCCGCGTCGTCGGCGTGTGCGAGTGAGATCTTCTCCGGGCGGATGCCGACGAGGAGCCTGCCGCCGGTGCGGGTGGGGGTGGCGCAGCGGTCGGCGGGCAGGCGCAGCTTGCCGCCGTCGGCCGAGACGACGAGGTCCGTGCCGGCCTCGACGACCTCGGCCTCGATGAGGTTGGAGGTGCCGAGGAAGTTGGCGACGAAGGTGGTGCGCGGGTTGTCGTAGAGCTCGGTGGGCGCGCCGAGCTGTTCGACGCGGCCGGCGTTCATCACCGCGACCGTGTCGGCCATGGTCATGGCCTCCTCCTGGTCGTGGGTGACATGGACGAAGGTGATGCCGACCTCGGTCTGGATGCGCTTGAGCTCCAGCTGCATCTGACGGCGCAGCTTGAGGTCGAGGGCGCCGAGCGGCTCGTCGAGGAGAAGCACCTGGGGGTGGTTGATGAGCGCGCGGGCGACGGCGACGCGCTGCTGCTGGCCGCCGGAGAGCTGGTGCGGCTTCCTCTTGGCCTTGTCGCCGAGCTGCACCAGTTCCAGCATCTCGTCCACCTGGCTCTTCACTGACTTGACGCCGCGTCGGCGGAGCCCGAAGGCGACGTTCTCGTAGATGTCGAGGTGCGGGAAGAGCGCGTAGGACTGGAAGACGGTGTTGACGGGGCGTCTGTGCGGGGGCAGGTCGGTGACGTCGCGGTCGCCGAGGCGGACGGTGCCGGTGGTGGGGTCCTCCAGTCCGGCGATCATGCGGAGGGTGGTGGTCTTGCCGCAGCCGGAGGGGCCGAGGAGGGCGAAGAAGGAGCCCTGGGGGACGGTCAGGTCGAGCGGGTGGACGGCGGTGAAGGAGCTGTAGGTCTTGCTGATCCCGGTGAGGCGGACGTCGCCGCCGGTGTGCGTGTCAGTCGTCATGGATCGTGGTCCCAGGTGTCAGGGGCGATGTTGAGCCCGTCCGGCGTTTGAGGACGAGCGCCGTTCAGGCGCGAGAGAAGGGGTCACGGCCGTTCAGGCCGCCTACGCACCGATGAGCTTGGCGAACTTCTCCTCGTACGCCGTCTCTTCGTCGGTGCTGAGGGAGCGGAAGGCATGCGACTTCGCGGCCATCGCCTGGTCCGGGAGGATCAGCGTGTTCGACGCCAGCTCGGGGTCGATCCTGGCCAGTTCCTCGCGTACGCCCTCGACGGGGCAGACGTAGTTGATGTAGGCGGCGAGCTGGGCGGCGACGGGGGGCTCGTAGTAGTAGTCGATGAGCTTCTCGGCGTTGGTCTTGTGCCGTGCCTGGGCGGGGACCAGGAGGTTGTCGGTGGACGTCATGTATCCGGCGGATGGGATGGCGAAGCGGATGTCCGGGTTGTCGACCTGGAGCTGGATGAGGTCGCCGGCCCAGGCGAGGCAGGCGGCGATGTCGCCCTTGCTGAGGTCGGCGGTGTAGTCGTTGCCGGTGAAGCGGCGGATCTGCTTGGTGTCGACGCCCTTCTGGAGGCGGCCGAGGGCGGCGTCGAAGTCCGCGGTGGTGACCTTGCCGGGGTCCTTGCCCATGTCGAGGAGGGTCATGCCGATGGAGTCGCGCATCTCCGAGAGGAACGCGACCCGGCCCTTGAGCCTGGGATCGTCGAGGAGCTGGGTGACGGAGTCGACCTTGCGGCCGCCGGTCGCCTTGATGTTGTAGGCGATGACGGTGGAGATGCCGGTCCAGGGATAGGAGTAGGCGCGGCCGGGGTCCCAGTCGGGGCGGCGGAACTGGGGGGCGAGGTTGGCGTAGGCGGTGGGGAGGTTCGCCGGGTCGAGCTTCTGGGCCCAGCCGAGGCGGATGATGCGGGCGGCGAGCCAGTCGGTGACGCAGATCAGGTCGCGGCCGGTGTCCTGGCCGGCGGCGAGCTGGGGCTTGATCTTGCCGAAGAACTCGACGTTGTCGTTGATGTCCTCGGTGTACTTGACCTTGATCCCGGTCCGCCGGGTGAACGCCTCCAGGGTGGGGCGGCGCTTCTCGTCCTCGCTGATGTCGATGTACTGCGTCCAGTTGGAGAAGTCGAGCTGCTTCTCCTCGGCCGAGTAGTCGGTGGAGGAGGGCCCCTCGCCCTCCCGCCTGGCGGGCGGGATGCCACAGGCGCTCAGTCCGGCGAGGCCGCCGAGGGTGAGCGCCCCGACGCCCGAGGCGCGCAGCAGGGAACGGCGGCTGAGGGCTCCCCTGCCGTTCGTCAGGCTGCGCCGCATCGCGGCGAGCTGTGCCGCGGAGAGGCTGTCGGGCTCGTACTGCTCCATGCGCTGTGCCTTTCGGGTTGGGTCGGTCCGCTGTTCGTGCGGCGTCCTGTGGGCTAGCGGTCCCCGAAGATCGTGCGGTGCCAGTCCTTCCTGGCGACCGCGGTGTTGTCGAGCATCACGTGCTTGACCTGCGTGTACTCCTCGAAGGAGTACGTTGACATGTCCTTTCCGAAGCCGGAGGCGCGGTAGCCTCCGTGCGGCATCTCGCTGATGATCGGGATGTGGTCGTTGACCCAGACGCAGCCCGCCCTGATCTCGCGGGTGGCGCGGCCGGCGCGGTAGACGTCGCGGGTCCAGGCGGACGCGGCGAGGCCGTAGGGCGTGTCGCCGGCGAGGGCGAGTCCCTCGTCGTCGCTGTCGAACGGGAGGACGACGAGGACGGGGCCGAAGACCTCGGACTGGACGATCTCGCTGTCCTGGGCGGCGCCGGTGATCAGGGTGGGCGGATAGTAGGCGCCGGCGGCCAGGTGGCCCTTGGGGGGTTCGCCACCGGTGACCACGGTGGCGTACGCGCGGGCCCGGTCCACGAAGGCGGCGACGCGGTCGCGCTGGGCGTGGCTGATGAGCGGCCCGAGGTCGGTGTCCTGGTGGAACGGGTCACCGAGCCGGACGGTTCCCATGAGCGCGGCGACCTGCTCGACGAAGGCGTCGTACAGGGGCCGCTGGACGTAGGCGCGGGTGGCGGCGGTGCAGTCCTGGCCGGTGTTGATGAGCGCACCGGCCACGGCGCCGTGCACCGCGGCTTCGAGGTCGGCGTCGTCGAAGACGACGAAGGGTGCCTTGCCGCCGAGTTCGAGGTGGAGGCGCTTGACGGTGGCGGTGGCGAGTTCGGCGACCCGCTTGCCGACGGGCGTGGAACCGGTGAAGGACGTCATGGCGACGTCGGGGTGGCCGACGAGGTGCTCGCCCGCGTCCCGTCCGGCGCCGTTGACAATGTTGATCACGCCGTCGGGGATGCCCGCGTCGGTGGCCGCCCGAGCGAACATCAGCGAGGTGAGCGGGGTGAGTTCGGCGGGCTTGAGGACGATGGCGTTGCCTGCGGCGACGGCCGGGAGGATCTTCCAGGCGGCCATCTGGAGGGGGTAGTTCCAGGGCGCGACGGAGCCGACGACGCCGATGGCTTCGCGGCGGATGTACGAGGTGTGGTCGCCGCTGTACTCGCCCGCGGACTGGCCCTGGAGGTGGCGGGCCGCCCCGGCGAAGAAGGCGGCGTTGTCCACGGTGCCCGGGACGTCGAACTCGCGGGTCAGCTTGAGCGGCTTCCCGCACTGCAGGGACTCCGCCCGCGCGAAGTCCTCGGCGCGTTCGGCCAGGACGGCGGCGAAGCGGTGCAGCGCCTCGGAGCGCTCGCCCGGGGTGGCCCCGGACCAGGCGGGGAAGGCGGCGCGGGCGGCGGCGACGGCCGCGTCCACGTCGGCGGTCCCGGCGAGCTCGTATGTGAGGACGTCGTCGCCCGTCGCGGGGTCGACCACGGTGTGGGTGCGGCCGGAGGTGCCGGGGCGCAGGCGGCCCCCGATGTACTGCGCGCCCTCGCCGAAGCGCTGCCGCGCCTCGGTGGCGGTGGCGGTGCGTTGATCCACGATCTCCGCTGCCTGGAAGCGGTCGTCCATTTGACGCTCTCCGTTGTTCCAGCTTGATTTGAGTGCCGATCCTGACAGAGTGGTCCCCACTCAACAAGGGATTCCGTTGTTGCCTTTTGGTTACGCGACGGATTGCGTCGACCATGTGTCGCGCGGCTCCGGAAATCCCCGTACGGAGTGTCGGTGGCGGCTGCCATGCTGGCGTGCATGGAGCAGCTGGATGCGCTGATCGAGCAGGTCAGCAGGGGTGAGCGAAGCGGGATGGAGGTTCCGGCCGGAGGCTGGGGGAGGGTGAGGTTTCTGTACTTCTGGGGGCATCGCGCGCGCCGTGACGGGGAGATCGGGGCGAGCTGTCTGAGCCAGTGGTGGCCGTCGCCGTTCACGGTGGACGGGGTCACGTACGCGACGGCGGAGCACTGGATGATGGCCGCGAAGGCGCGCCTCTTCGGCGACGCGGAGGCGGAGCGACGGGCCGTGGAGGCGGCGAACCCGGCGCTCGCCAAGAAGGCCGGGCGGCTGGTGCGCGGCTTCGACGAGGCGGTGTGGGAGCGCGAGCGGTACGGGATCGTGGTGGAGGGGAGTCGGCACAAGTTCGGCCAGGACACGCGGCTGCGGGACTACCTGCTGGGCACCGGGAACCGGGTGCTGGTGGAGGCGAGCCCGGTGGACCGAATCTGGGGCATAGGACTCGCGGCCGACGACGAGCGCGCCCACGACCCGGCCCGCTGGCGCGGCCTCAACCTGCTGGGCTTCGCGCTGATGGACGCGCGGAAGGAGCTGCGCGGGCAGTAGCGGGGCGGCTCCCGGCCTGCCCACGGATGGGGCCCGGCACGCCTCGCGTGCCGGGCCCTCCGGAAGTACGGCCCACGGCCTGCGGGCGGCGGGTCAGATGCCGCTCGCCGCTCCGAGGGAGCCGGCGAAGATCAGCAGCACGAGCGCCGGCAGCAGCACCGTCGCGATGATGCCCATGACCAGCCCCGACGTGGCCGCGCCCTTGTTGGTCGCCTCGCCGCGGTTCGCCTTGCCCCGGCCCAGCGCACCGAAGATGATCGCGAGGATTCCGAGGATCATGCCGATGAACCACAGCACGAGGATCACGTTGCAGACGACACCGATGATGCCGAGGACCAGTCCCGCGGTTCCCATGCCGTTGCTGGGCCGCGGCGCCCCGTACCCGGGCGCCCCGTACGCGGGCGCGGGCGTGGCGTACGGCGAGACCGGCGGTGCCGCCGGGTAGCCGACCGGTGGCGGCGGAGGGGTGCTCGGCGCCGGGTATCCGTAGCCGGGCTGCTGCGGCCCGCCGGAGCCGTACGGACCGGGCGGCCCGAAGCCGGGCGGCTGGTTCGGGTCGGACATGATGAGTGATTCCCCCTCCGTTGGACGTCGTCCGCCCATCGTATGCGCGGCGATCACTCCGGAGGGCCCGGAGCGCCTGTCGGGGGCCCTCCCGGCCGGGGACGGCCCGGTCAGCGAACCGTTTCCGGGACGACCATGGACGTCGAGTACGAGTCGTCGTACGAGTCGAAGTCGTCCTGGCGGGACACGCCCTCGGCGATCGCCCAGATGAGGCCGCCGAGGACCAGGATGCCCAGGACGATGCCTATCGAGCCCGTGATGATGCCCGCCGTCGCCATGCCGCCGTTGTTGGCCTCGCCCCGCTTGACCCGCTTTCGGGCGACGATGCCGAGGATGAGGCCGAGGGCACCCGTGATGATGCTGACGACTCCGTACAGGCAGAACGTGACCACCGAGACGATGCCGAGCACCATCGCGGCGATGCCGAGACCGTTCGCCGGGGCAGGCCCCCACGGATTCGCGCCGTACGGCGCCGGATAGCCCGGGTAGCCATAGCCGGCACCCGGCCCCACCGCCCCGCCGGGTCCACCCGGTGCGCCTGGTACGCCCGGTGCGCCCGCTCCGCCCGCCATGGGCGTCGTGGGCGCCGGGTAGCCGTACGGGCCCGGTGCGGGCTGCGCCGGTCCGCCGGGCGCGACCGGGGGCGGCGGAAGCTGGTCGCCCGCCGGGGCGCCGAAGCCCGCCGTCGGCATCGACGTCACCGTCGGCTGGTTGTGCGGCCCGGCCGCCGGAGGCGCCGGCTTGCCCAGGTCGATCCCCGGCTCGGACTGCCGGGCCTCCGGCGGCGCCCAGGGATCGTTCCGCTCGCTGTTGTCTGGCATGACCCTCCCCCATCGTGTCCGGCCATGCTAACGACCCGCTTACGATGAGCCGTGACCAGGGACGGCTCACCCACTCGGAGGACCTCGATGACCGATCTGCACCCCTTCATCGCGGGGCTTCCCAAGGCGGAGCTGCACGTCCACCACATCGGCTCGGCCTCGCCCCGCATCGTGTCCGAGCTGGCCGCGCGCCACCCGGACTCGAAGGTGCCGACGGATCCCGAGGCTCTGGTCGACTACTTCACGTTCACCGACTTCGCGCACTTCATCGAGGTCTACCTCTCGGTCGTCGACCTGGTCCGCACCCCCGAGGACGTCCGGCTGCTCACCTACGAGGTCGCCCGCGACATGGCGCGGCAGAACATCCGCTACGCGGAGCTGACCGTCACCCCGTTCAGCTCGACGCGGCGGGGCATCGACGAGAAGGCGTTCATGGAGGCCATCGAGGACGCCAGGACCGCGGCCGAGACCGAGCTGGGCGTGATCCTGCGCTGGTGCTTCGACATCCCGGGCGAGGCCGGTCTGGAGGCCGCCGAGGAAACCACCCGGCTCGCCGTCGACCTGCGGCCCGAGGGACTGGTCTCCTTCGGGCTCGGCGGCCCGGAGATCGGCGTGCCGCGCCCGCAGTTCAAGCCGTACTTCGACCGGGCCGTCGCGGCCGGGCTGCGCTCCGTGCCGCACGCGGGCGAGACGACGGGACCGCAGACCGTCTGGGACGCCCTGAACGACCTGCACGCCGAGCGCATCGGCCACGGCACGAGCGCCACCCAGGACCCTGTACTGCTCGCCCACCTCGCCGAGCACCGCATCGCCCTGGAGGTCTGCCCCACCTCCAACATCGCCACCCGCGCCGTCACCGACCTCGACCGGCACCCCATGAAGGAGATGGTCGCCGCCGGGGTACTGGTCACGATCAACTCCGACGACCCGCCGATGTTCGGCACCGACCTGAACCACGAGTACGGGGTCGCCGCCCGGCTCCTCGGACTCGACGAGCGCGGCGTCGCCGGCCTCGCCAGGAACGCCGTCGAGGCGTCCTTCCTCGACCCGGCGGGCAAGGCCCGCATCAGCGCGGAGATCGACGCCTACACAGAGCAGTGGCTCGCGCCCTGACCTGCCGGGCCCCGACAATGGGGCCATGCGCACCGTCACCGTCGTCGGGCACCGGGGAGACCCGTACCGGGTCCGGGAGAACACGCTCGCGTCGATCCGCTCGGCCTTCGCGCGCGGCGCGGACGCCGTCGAGATCGACGTCCGGCTCACCTGGGACGGCGTCCCGGTCCTCCTGCACGACGAGACCCTCCGGCGGCTGTGGCGGATCGACCGGCCGCTCGCCGCGCTCACCTTCGCCGAGGTCCGCGAGCGGACCGGCCCGGAGGGCGTGCCGACGCTGTACGAGGCGCTGGAGGCGGCCGCCCCGCACCGGGTGATGATCGATCTGCCCGGCGCCACCGAGGCGGCGGTCCGCACCATCGTCGGCGGCGTCCGCGAGTGCGACGCGGACGACCGCGTGTACTACTGCTCCGCGGCGCCCGCCATGCTCCTCGTCCGCGCCGCCGCCCCGGCCGCCGAGCTGGCGCTGACCTGGACCACGCTCGCCCCGGCCGCCCCCGCACTCCTGGAAGCGCTGGCGCCGCGCTGGCTCAACTACCGCTTCGGACTGGTCAGCGCGGAGCTCTCCGACCGGGTGCACCGCGACGGGCTGCTCGTCTCCGCCTGGACGCCCGACACCCGCAGGAGCATGCGCAGGCTGATCGGCAACGGAGTCGACTCGATCACCACCAACCGTGTGGACACGCTCACCTCCGTACTGACGGGAGCCCGCACGTGACTTCGCGGCACTGTCGACAACGACCCTGGAAGGCCGCGCCGCCCATCGCCGCCCGCGGCCGCGAGGAGTTCGCGTCCTTCACGGCACGTCATGCGCGTAGCGCGACCGACGGGTTGACCGGCTCCGTCAGCGCCTCCAGGCGCTTGATGTGGCGGCGTACCACGAGCAGCGGGATCACCCCGAAGACCCCGAAGGACAGGTCGATGACCGTCCACCAGAAGGGAATGCCGCGGAGCGGTCCGCAGATGAGGGCGAGCGGGACGATCCCGGCGCAGGCGATGATCCCGAAGTCGACGACCCAGATGTTCCGTACGGGGTCGCGGTACGGGCCGTAGAAGGCGACCGCGATGACCAGGTGCGCGAAGGCCAGCCAGTCCGTCCCGTAGAGCAGGAACGGGTACTGGGACTCGGCCACGTCGAGGCCCGTCCGTACGCGCTGGATCCACTCCAGCAGGCTGGGGAAGGCGTCGGCGACGGGCGACGCCCAGCCGGTCAGCGCGTCCTCCGTGAGGCGCAGTTCGGTGACGAGCGGGAACGCGGTCGCCCCGCTCAGCACCAGGCACACGATGAAGAACAGCAACCACACACGGATCCGCCGCAGCAGGGCTCTTGACTCGGTCATGTCCGCAGCGTACGCCCGGGTTTACCGGCCTTTACCGGGCCCCCGTGAGCCCGCGCGCGACGGTGTGCGAGAGGATGGTGGCGCCTGCTGTCAGGGCGGCTCCGGCCCCGGCGTCACGCGCCCGCGTGGGCCGCGGCACCCCCGCACGGCGCGGCGTGAGCGCGCCCTGACAGAAGCCGGACCCGCCGCCGGTACGGGCCCCCGCGACAGCGGCGGCCCCGACGAGCGTCCCCATCACACCGACCGCGACACCGAACTCCCGCCGGTGCACGGACTCGGCGGCCCTGCAGACCAGCTCAGGCACCGTGGGAAAACGCTCGCGCGGCTCCGGCAGACGGGCGACGGAGCCTGCGCGGGGCGGAGCGACCTCCTCCGCGTCGTGGAGGGCCCGGGCGGCGAAGAGCCCGTAGGTCACCGCGCGGTTCACATCATCGTCCTTCATGTCGTCGTTCCGGACTCGGAGTCGACGCCCCCCATGCCGCCCCCCATGCCGACCCCCCATGCCGATCGGCCGGGCCGGGCGTGGTGTCGGGCACCGGACGGTGACCACGGCGTGTCACCCACGCGGGTGCTTCTGGCCCGGATACGCCGCCGATCGGTCCCGCGACGTCACCGCGGCCCGTCCGGCCGCCCATAGGGTGTCGCTTCTCCCCCCGTCCTCCACCTCTGTCTGGAGCCGATCTTGCACGTCCGAGAACGCGTCCGCGCACACCGGCCGAACGACATCGCCGTCACCGGCCTGGGCCTGGTCACCCCCGCCGGCCGGGACGCGGAGTCCACGTGGGACGGGCTGCTCGACGGTGTCTCGACGGCCGCGCGGGACGTGCGGCTGGCCGGGCTGCCGGTCGACTTCTCCTGCCGGGTCGCTGGGTTCGACGGGGCCGCGCCACTGGGGCTCGCCGCCGCCCGGGAGGCGGTCGCGGACGCGGCCTGCTCGGCGGCGTGGGAGGGCGCGCGGGTGGCGGTCGTCCTCGGGACGAGCGGCGGCTGCCACGGCGGTCTTCCGGGCGGCGGTCTGCAGGATGGCGGCCGGGCGGTCACGGCCGGGGAGATCAGTGCGGACCTGGGCGCGCTCGGCCCGAGCTTCGTCACGGTCGGCGGCTGCGCCTCGGGGGCGACCGCCATCGGCATGGCGCGGGACCTGCTGCGGGCGGGATCGTGCGACATCGCCGTCGCGGGCGGCACCGACAGCGTCCTGGGCCGCACCGCCGCGGCCGGGTTCGGCCGCCTGGGCGCCCTGTCGTCCCGTACTCACGACCCGGCCGGCGCGTCCCGCCCGTTCGACGCCGAGCGGGACGGCTTCGTGCTCGGCGAAGGCGCGGGGGTGCTGGTCCTGGAGCGGCTGGCGGACGCCCGGGCCAGGCGGGCGCGGGTGCGGGCGGTGCTCGCGGGGTACGGCGCCTCTGCGGAGGCGCGGCCCGGGGAAGGGCCGGTCGGCCTCGACGGGGTCGACCCGGAGGGGCGGGGCGTGGAGCTGGCGGTCCGGGCCGCGTTCGCCGACGCCGGGCTCGCCCCGGACGACGTCGACCATGTGAACGCGCAGGGCACGGGCGCCCCGCTGGACGACCTGGCCGAGGCGCGGGTGCTGCGTCGGGTGTTCCGGGGCACGCCGCCGCCGGTCACGGCCGTCAAGAGCGCCATCGGGCACGCGGGCGGGGGCGCCGGCGCGGTGGAGGCGGCGTGCACGGTGCTGACCATCCAGCACCAGGCGATCCCGCCGACGGCGAACCTGGACCGGCTGGATCCGGAGATCGAGCTGGACGTGGTCACCAAGTCTCCGCGGCGCGGGCCGGTGCGGGCGGCGCTCAGCACGTCGTTCGGGCTCGGCGGGCAGAACGCGGTGCTGCTGTTCCGTACGCCGTGACGTAGGGCCGAGGGCGGGCCGGGACGACGATGTCCCGGGCCCGCCCTCGGTGTCCCTCCTCGTACTGCAGGGGCGTCAGCCCAGCGAGGTCATCACATGCTTGATGCGCGTGTAGTCCTCGAAGCCGTACGCCGAGAGGTCCTTGCCGTAGCCGGACTTCTTGAAGCCGCCGTGCGGCATCTCCGCGACCAGCGGGATGTGGGTGTTGATCCACACACAGCCGAAGTCGAGGGCCTTGGACATGCGCATCGCGCGCGCGTGGTCCTTGGTCCAGACGGAGGAGGCGAGCGCGTACTCGACGCCGTTCGCGTACTGGAGGGCCTGCTCCTCGTCGCGGAACGACTGGACGGTGATGACCGGGCCGAAGACCTCGTGCTGGATGATCTCGTCGTCCTGGTTGAGGCCGGAGACGACGGTCGGGGCGTAGTAGTAGCCCTTGTCGCCGACCCGGTGGCCGCCCGCCTCCACCTTGGCGTGCGCGGGCAGGCGGTCGATGAAGCCGCTGACCTGCTTCAGCTGGTTGGCGTTGTTGAGCGGGCCGAACAGTACGTCCTCGTCGTCCGGCGCGCCCGTCTTGGTGTCGGCGGCGGCCTTGGCGAGGGCGGCGACGAACTCGTCGTGGATGGACTCGTGGACGAGGACGCGGGTGGCGGCCGTGCAGTCCTGGCCGGCGTTGAAGAAGCCCGCGACGGAGATGTCCTCGACGGCCTTCGGGATGTCGGTGTCCTCGAAGACCACGACGGGGGCCTTGCCGCCCAGCTCCAGGTGGACGCGCTTGACGTCCTTGGAGGCGGACTCGGCCACCTGCATGCCGGCGCGTACGGAGCCGGTGATGGAGGCCATGGCGGGGGTCGGGTGCTCGACCATCGCGCGGCCGGTGTCGCGGTCGCCGCAGACGACGTTGAAGACGCCCTTGGGCAGGATCGACCCGATGATCTCGGCGATCAGGACGGTCGAGGCCGGCGTGGTGTCGGACGGCTTCAGCACGACCGTGTTGCCCGCGGCGATCGCGGGGGCGAACTTCCACACGGCCATCATCATCGGGTAGTTCCACGGCGCCACCTGGGCGCAGACGCCGACCGGCTCACGCCGGACGATGGAGGTCAGACCCTCCATGTACTCGCCCGCGGAGCGGCCCTCCAGCAGACGGGCGGCGCCCGCGAAGAAGCGGATCTGGTCGACCATCGGGGGCAGCTCTTCGCTGCGGGTCAGCCCGATCGGCTTTCCGGTGTTCTCGGATTCCGCGGCGACGAGGTCCTCGGCCCGCTCCTCGAACGCGTCGGCGATCTTCAGCAGGGCCTTCTGGCGCTCGGCGGGGATGGTGTCCCGCCAGCCGGGGAACGCGGCGGCGGCGGCCTCCATCGCGGCGTCCACGTCCGCCTGTCCCGAGAGCGGAGAGGTGGCGTAGACCTCCCCGGTGGCGGGGTTGACGACGTCGATGGTCCGTCCGTCGGCGGCATCCCGGAACTCGCCGTTGATGTAGTTGCGCAGACGACGCAGTTCGGTGGTCACGTGGCCACCCCTCCTGTCGGTTTCGGTATCCATATTCACCCTCTGCCCGGTTTCATGCTGTCCGGTGGGTGAGACACCCAGCCTAATCGTTGATGCCACGCTTTCGACAGGCCCGACGCTCCACAACTTCGGATTCAGTGAGATCTCGGACCCACAACAACGAATTTCATCTGTTTGGACTTGCCAGATCGACGGGTCTCGGTGCACAGTGAGGTTGTGGCCAGTCGAAGCGCAGAGTCCAGGACCGGTAGTGGATCGTCCCCCTCGATCGATGCCGTGTCCCTGGCGATCATCGAACAGCTCCAGGAGGACGGGCGCCGTCCCTACGCCGCGATCGGCAAGGCCGTGGGCCTGTCGGAGGCGGCCGTGCGGCAGCGCGTCCAGAAACTCCTCGACCAGGGCGTGATGCAGATCGTCGCCGTCACGGACCCGCTCACCGTGGGCTTCCGGCGGCAGGCGATGGTCGGCGTCAACGTCGAGGGTGACGTGGACCCGGTCGCGGACGCACTGACGGCCATGGCCGAGTGCGAGTACGTGGTGATGACCGCGGGCTCCTTCGATCTGATGGTGGAGGTCGTCTGCGAGGACGACGACCACCTGCTCGACGTGATCAACAAGCGCATCCGCACTCTCCCCGGCGTGCGTTCCACCGAGAGCTTCGTCTACCTCAAGCTCAAGAAGCAGACCTACATGTGGGGAACCCGATAGCCGTGAGCAAGGACCTCTCCAAGACCGCCTACGACCACCTGTGGATGCACTTCACCCGCATGTCGTCGTACGAGAACAACCCCGTCCCGACCATCGTCCGCGGTGAGGGCACCTACATCTACGACGACAAGGGCAAGCGCTACCTCGACGGCCTCGCCGGCCTGTTCGTGGTGCAGGCGGGCCACGGCCGCACCGAGCTCGCCGAGACCGCGTACAAGCAGGCGCAGGAGCTCGCGTTCTTCCCCGTGTGGTCGTACGCCCACCCGAAGGCCGTCGAGCTGGCCGAGCGGATCGCCCACCACGCCCCCGGCGACCTGAACAAGGTCTTCTTCACCACCGGCGGCGGCGAGGCGGTCGAGACCGCCTGGAAGCTGGCGAAGCAGTACTTCAAGCTCGTCGGCAAGCCGACCAAGCACAAGGTGATCTCGCGGGCCGTCGCCTACCACGGCACCCCGCAGGGCGCCCTGTCCATCACCGGCCTGCCCGGCCTGAAGGCCCCCTTCGAGCCGCTGGTCCCCGGTGCGCACAAGGTGCCGAACACCAACATCTACCGCGCCCCGCTTTTCGGTGACGACCCGGAGGCGTTCGGCCGCTGGGCCGCCGACCAGATCGAGCAGCAGATACTCTTCGAGGGCCCCGACACCGTCGCCGCCGTCTTCCTGGAGCCGGTGCAGAACGCCGGCGGCTGCTTCCCGCCGCCGCCCGGGTACTTCCAGCGGGTCCGCGAGATCTGCGACCAGTACGACGTCCTGCTGGTGTCCGACGAGGTCATCTGCGCATTCGGCCGGCTCGGCACGATGTTCGCCTGTGACAAGTTCGGCTACGTACCGGACATGATCACCTGCGCCAAGGGCATGACCTCGGGCTACTCCCCGATCGGCGCGTGCGTCGTCTCCGACCGCCTGGCCGAGCCCTTCTACAAGGGCGGCAACACCTTCCTGCACGGCTACACCTTCGGCGGCCATCCGGTCTCCGCCGCTGTCGGCCTCGCCAACCTCGACATCTTCGAGCGCGAGAACCTCAACCAGCACGTCCTCGACAACGAGGGCGCGTTCCGCTCGACCCTGGAGAAGCTCCACGACCTGCCGATCGTCGGAGACGTCCGTGGCAACGGCTTCTTCTACGGAATCGAGCTGGTCAAGGACAAGGCGACCAAGGAGTCGTTCAACGAGGAGGAGACCGAGCGCGTCCTGTACGGGTTCCTCTCCAAGGCGCTCTACGACAACGGCCTGTACTGCCGCGCCGACGACCGCGGCGACCCGGTCGTCCAGCTGGCCCCGCCGCTGATCTCCGACCAGTCGACGTTCGACGAGATCGAGCAGATCCTCCGCGCCACCCTGACCGAGGCGTGGACCAGGCTCTGACCGGTCCGAGCCGAATCGTTCCCTCCGATCGGCTCACCCCGTCCGTCGGCAGGCCGCGGCCCGGATGCACCCACGCGGGTGCATCCGGGCCGCGGCCGTTTCCGCTTCCCGCGCCACACCGCTGGGGGCCGATGAACCGCGTGTTATGTTCCGACCGGTTCGGGGGGAAATGTATGGCTCCGAAAGGCTCCGAGCTGATCTGAGGTGTGACAGACATGGTGGCCCCGCCCGACAACGACGTGCTGTGGGCGCGTTCCCTGCACCACACGCACAACGGCTCCCCCGCGCTCAGCGGTGTCTCCCTCGGCGTCCGCGAGAGCGAGATCCTCGCTGTGCACGGCCCGCGCGGCTGCGGCAAGACGACCCTGCTGCGCTGCCTCTCCGGCCAGTTGCTCCCCCAGGAGGGCGAGGTCTGGTTCAACAGCGCCCCCGTGCACACCATGAGCCCGCTCCAACGCGAGCGGCTCCGCCGCGACCGGTTCGGCTGGATCGGCCCCGAGCCCGTTCTCGTACCGGAACTGACGGCCTGGGAGAACGCCGCGCTGCCCCTGCTGCTGCGCGGCTGCTCCCGCCGTGCCGCCAAGTCCGCCGCCCTCGAATGGCTCGAACGCCTCGACACGGGGCCGTGCGCGTCCCGGCGGCCGCACGCTCTGCTCCAGTCGCAGCGCCAGCGCGTCGCCATCGCCCGCGCCCTCGTCTCCACCCCCACCGTGCTGTTCGCCGACGAGCCCACCGCGGCCCTCTACAGCGCGGACCGCGCGCAGATTCTGCGGACCCTCACCGCCGCCGCCCGCTCACACCGCATCACGGTCGTCCTCGCCACGCACGACGCGGACGTGGCCGCCCTCGCCGACCGCACCGTCGGCCTGCTCGACGGCCGGCGCGTCAACGCCGTCGACCCCGACGGAGCGGAGGGGCGCGACGCGTGCTCGCTCTCCGTCTAGCCCGCGGCGCCCACCCCCTTCTCCAGCTGCGCCGGCTGCTGGTCACCACAGCGTCGGCCGGGGTGGGCTTCCTGCTGCTCTGCGCCCTCGGACACGCCGTGGCACACCCGGGCCAGTCGTCCGCGTCCCTGCTGCGGCTCGGCTGGTGCGTCCTGCCGCTCGCCGCCGCCGTCCACCTGGCGGTCGCCGTCGCCCGTACGGACCCGAGCACCCGGCCCCGGCCCGGCCTCTCGTCCGTGGGGCTCGGCCCTGCCCGGCTCACCCTCATCGCGGCCACGTCGACCGCCCTGGCCTGCGCACTCGGCTCGGCGCTCGCCCTGCTCGTCTACCTGCACCTGCGCGGCGACCTGACGGGCCTGCCGTTCGACGGGGCCGCCGCCGGACTGCTGGGCGCCGGACAGCCCCTGCCGCTGCCCGGCGCGCTGACCCTGCTGGCCGTCACTCCGGTCACCGCGTCCACCCTGGCCGGGATCACCCTGCGCCCCCGGCGGCCGCGCGCCGATCCGGACGCCGGGGCGCCGGGCCAGGACGGCGACGCGGAGTCCGTGGCACGGGACCCGTTCGCCCCGACACCCGCGCCCACCGGGCTGCCCTGGGGCGTCACCCTCATCGCCGTCGGCCTGGCCGTCGAGGTGTACGGGGCGCGCGGGGCGGACGGCAGCGCGGCGCCGCTGCCCGGCGGCTTCCCCGGCAGCCCGGTTCCGGTCCTGGCCGGCTGGACCCTCACCGCCCTGGGCCTGGCGGTCGCCGGACCCGGCCTCGCCCACCTGTGCGGACGGCTCATCCAGGCATACCGGCCGGGCGCCACCCGGCTCCTCTCGGGCCGCGCCCTGATGGACGAGTCCCACCGCATCGGCCGCCCCCTCGGCGTGCTGTGCGCGGTCGTGTCCGCGGCGATCGCGGCCGGCGCCCTGTACGGGCAGACCATCAGCCGCCCCCTGGGCCCGCTCACCGGCCTGGGCGCCGGCCTGGTCCTGGCCTGCGCCACGGCCGCGCTGCTCACCGCCGCCATCGATACCCGCCAGAGCCGCGCCGGCACGACCGCGGCCCTGATCCGTCTCGGCGCACCCGCGGGCCTCCTCCGCACGGCCGCGCTCCTGCGCACGGCGGTCCTGCTCGCGGTGTTCACCCCACTGACCTGGGCGGTGGCCACGCTGGCGGCACTGCCGCTCAGGGCCTGACGCCGAGCCGGTCCGAACACCCCGACCGTCCGAACACTGGGGCTTTCGCGGCCGCATGGCGCACCGTCACCGGCACGGTCACCCGCGCGGACACGACCGCGAGATCGAGACTCTTGAGAAATCCGACCGGGCCGTCGCGCGGCAGCCTCGTCGGGCAGCGCGTCCAGTCCCTCGACCTGACGGAGCGTGGGTACGAGCCGCTGTCCGTCGACGTGACCGCCGCCGTGTTCCTCGGCCGCCGGCCGACGCCCGACGCGGCCGCCAAGGTGCGCGCCGACGGGGCGCTGGCCTTCCCGCCCGTACCCGACGTGCCGTTCGACCCCTGCCGGGGCCTGTTGTACACCCCCGACGAGCTGTTCACCGGACTCGGCCGGCGCGGGTACCCGGCCACCTCGGTCGCGCGGATGTACGTGTGGCGACCGGAGGCGCTGCCGCGACCGGCCCGGCCACGTAGCGGCAGCGGGACGGAGGCAACGGCCGGGCCCTGTTCGCCGTCTGGCAGACGGACAGCCGGAGACGGCCGCCCTGGAGGTCGGCGAGACGTGCTGCCCGGCGCGGGCGGTGCGGACGGCTGGCCGGGGGACGAACCGCGGGAAGTCGTCGACGCCCGCTGACCGGCCTCTCGGCCTGCTGGAGACGCCCTGGTCAGCCGCTGAGGACGACCACCTCGTCGGCGGCGAACGTCACGCCGACCGCCGCGCCCTCGTCAGGGGCGGCCCGCAGGGCGCACTCCGCCTCCAGGAGCGGGGCCGCCGCGTCGTCGGGGCGGAGCAGTACGGCGACGTGATGGCCCCGGAAGGTACGCCCCTGGACGGTGCAGCGCAGCCCGTCGGCCGGGTCGCCGAGCTGTACTCCGGCGGGCCGCACCAGCAGCCGGGCGGCGCCCTCCGGGGTGTCGGCCGGGACGGGCACCTTGCCCCACACCGTGTCGGCGGCCTCACCGCTCACCGTCGCGGCGACCACGTTGTCGAAACCCAGGAACCGGGCGACGAACTCGGAGGCGGGCCGCCGCCACACCTCCAGAGGGGTCCCCACCTGGGCGATCCGCCCCTCGTTCATGACGACGACCCGGTCGGCGAGCGCGAACGCCTCGCCCTGGTCGTGTGTGACGGCCAGCACCGTCGTACCGAGCCGCCCGAAAAGCCCGCGCAGCTCGGTGACGAGCCGTTCGCGCAGGCCCCGGTCGAGCTGGCCCAGCGGCTCGTCCAGCATCAGCAGCCGCGGGCTCGGGGCGAGGGCGCGCGCGAGCGCGACGCGCTGCTGCTCACCGCCCGACAGGGCGGCGACGGACCGTCGTTCGGCGCCCGGCAGGCCCACCAGGTCCAGGAGTTCGGTGACCCGCGCGGCCCGCTCCGCCCGCGACACGCCGCGCATGCGCAGCCCGAACGCGACGTTGCCGGCCACGTCCCGCTGCGGGAACAGCTGGTGGTCCTGGAACATCAGCCCGACGCCGCGCCGGTGCACGGGCACGCCCGCCTGGTCGGCGCCGCCGAGCAGGACCCGGCCGGCGTCGGCCCGCTGGAGCCCGGCGACGACCCGCAGCAGGGTCGACTTTCCGCTGCCGCTCGGCCCGAGGACGCACACGATCTCGTGGTCGGCGACCGTCAGGTCCACGGCGTCCAGTGCCCCGCGGGCCCCGAAGCGCACGGTCACGCCATCGAGCTGAAGCATGGTCAGAACTCCCCCGTGCGGTCCGTACGGACGCGTTCGAGCAGCAGCAGCGCCACCGCGCACACCGCCATCAGGATGGTGGACAGGGCCATCGCCTGGCCGTAGTTGAGCGGCCCCGGCCGCCCGAGGAGCCGGGCGACGGCCACCGGCAGGGTCGGGGTGTCGGCGCGGGCGATGAACACGGTCGCGCCGAACTCGCCCAGCGACACGGCGAACGCGAACCCGGCCGCGACGAGCAGCGCCCGCCGCACCATGGGCAGGTCCACCTCGCGCCAGGCCCTCAGCGGCGACGCGCCGAGCACCGCGGCCGCCTCGCGCAGCCGCGCGTCCACGGCCCGCAGTACGGGCAGCATCGTCCGTACCACGAAGGGGACGCCGACGAGGGCCTGGGCGAGGGGTACGAGGATCCATGTCGACCGCAGGTCAAGCGGCGGCTCGTCCAGGGCGATGAGGAAGCCGAAGCCGACGGTCACGGCGGACACGCCGAGCGGCAGCATCAGCAGCGCGTCGAAGCCGCGCACCAGCCGCCCCGCCCTCCGGGTGAGCGCCGCGGCGGCGAGCCCGCCGATGACGACGGCGATGGCCGTCGCGGCCAGGGCGTACTGGAGGGAGTTCCATACGGCCTCCAGCGGCGGGACGACGAACGTGCCGCCGCCCGCGTCGGCGGACTGGAGAGCGCGGTAGTAGCCGAGGCCGCCGGACTCGTCCAGGGAACGGGCGACCAGCACGCCGAGCGGGAGGAGGAGCAGCAGGGCCATCGAGGCCAGGACACCGCCGAGGAACGCCCACTGCCCGGCGCCGCGCGGCCGGTGCGCGGTGCGGGCCGGGTCGACCAGCCGGAGCGTGGTCTCCCGGCGCCGGACCGTCCAGGCGTGCACGGCGAGGATGCCGCATACGGCCGCGAACTGCACGAGGGTGAGGACGGCGGCGGTCGGCAGGTCGAGGAGTGTCGCGGTCTGCCGGTAGATCTCCGCCTCCAGCGTGCGGTAGGCGGGCCCGCCGAGGATCACGATCACACCGAACGAGGTGTACGTGAAGAGGAACACCATCAGCGACGCGGCGGCGACCGCCGGGCCGAGCGCGGGCAGGGTCACGCGCCGCCACGCGCCGAACCGGGACGCGCCGAGGACCCGGGCGGCCTCCTCCTGCCGGGGGTCGAGCTGCGACCAGAGGCCGCCGACGGTCCGTACGACGACGGCGTAGTTGAAGAAGACATGGGCGAGGAGGATGGCCCAGACGGTCGTGTCGAGGCGTACGCCCCACAGCTCGTCGAGGAGCCCCCCGCGCCCGAGGAGGGCGAGGAAGGCGGTGCCCACGACGACGGTCGGCAGCACGAACGGGACGGTTACGACCGCCCGGAGCACCTGCTTGCCGGGGAAGTCGAAGCGGGCGAAGACATATGCGCCGGGGAGTGCCACGAGGAGGGTGAGCACCGTGGAGGCGAGCGCCTGCCAGGTGGTGAACCACAGCACGTCGAGGATGTCCGGCCGGCTCAGCACCTCGCCGAGCCGGCCGAAGCCCCGGCCGCCGTCCGTCGTCAGCCCGCGGCCGACGATCGCGGCCACGGGGTAGGCGAAGAAGACGGCGAAGAAGGCGGCGGGCAGGAGGACGAGCGCCCCCCGCACGGTGCCGCCCCCGGCGCGCGCCCTGGCTTTGCCGGTCCCTACTTCAGGACGAGCGAGGACCACGACTGGACCCACTGGTCACGGTTCTCGGCGATCTTCTCCGGGTCCATGGTCCGCGGCTTGTCGACCACCACGCCGTGCCGGGTGAACAGCTCGGGCAGCTGGGCGTCCTCGGCGACCGGGTGCACGAACATGTTCAGCGGCATGTCCTCCTGGAACTTCTTGCTGATCATGAAGTCGATGAGGGCCTTGCCTCCCTCCTCGTTCTTCGCGCCCTTGAGGAGGCCGGCGAACTCGACCTGGCGGAAACAGGTGCCGGTGGAGACACCGGTCGGGGCCTCGGCGGGCTGCGGGTCGCTGTAGAGGACCTCGGCGGGCGGGCTGGAGGCGTAGGAGACGACCAGCGGCCGCTCGGCCTTGGCCTGCTTGCCGCCGGCGGAGCCGGAGAACTCCTGGTTGTAGGCGATCTCCCAGCTCTCGGCGACCTTGACGCCGTTGTCCTTCAGCTTCTTCCAGTAGTCCTGCCAGCCGTCGTCGCCGTACGCGGCGGCCGTGCCGAGCAGGAAGCCGAGGCCGGGGGACGACCGCTCGGGGTTCTCGACCACGAGCAGGTTCCTGTAGGCGGGCTCGACGAGGTCTTCGAGGGTCTGCGGCGGCGCGAGCTTCTTGTCGGCGAAGTACTTCTTGTCGTAGTTGACGCAGATGTCGCCGGAGTCGACGGGCGTGACGCGGTGCTTGTCCTTGTCGAGCTGGACGGCGTCGTCGACCCGGTCGAGGCCCTTCGCCTCGTACGGCTCGAAGAGGTCGTTGTCGAGGGCGCGGGAGAGAGTGGTGTTGTCGACGCCGAAGAAGACGTCGCCCTGCGGGGCGCCCTTGGTGAGGACGGCCTTGTTGACCGCCTCGACGGCGTCGCCGCTCTTGAGGACCTTGACCGTGTAGCCGGTCCGCTGGGTGAACTCCTTCAGGACGGCGTCGGAGGCGACGAAGGAGTCGTGGCTGACGAGGGTGACGGTCTTGGACTTGGCCCCGTCCGTCGTGCCGCCGTCTCCGCTGCCGGAGCCGTCGCCGCAGGCGGTGAGCGTCAGGGCGCCCAGCGCCGCGGCGGCCGCGCCCGCGGTGATCTTCTTGGTGGTGCTCACAGATTCCTCCTGGGTGTGACCAGGAAGAGACGCGGCCCCGCCCACCGCTCGGAAGGAGGGTGGGCAGGGCGCAACAGCTCGAGTAGCGACCGAACTCCCTACCCAGAATGACCTGGGCGAGGTTCAGAGGGTCTGCGGTCTGACGGCACCGCACTCTCAGCGCTGTGGCGCTCCCCTGTCGGAATATCCAGATGTTCGAACTCAGACTACAGCGGGGCGATTTTCGGTCACCCGCAGGTCCGCGTAGCGGTCGGCGTACCGGTCCGCGTCCGCGGTACCGGTCCACGTCCGCCTATCGGTACGCGGGCCGGTGAACGTGCCGGTCCGCGGGCCGGTCAGCGCTCGGCGGCGGCGAGCTGCCCACAGGCCCCGTCGATCTCCTGGCCGCGGGTGTCGCGGACGGTGACCGGGACGCCGTGGGCGGCGATGGCTTCCACGAACGCCCTCTCGTCCTCGGGACGGGAGGCGGTCCACTTGGAGCCCGGGGTGGGGTTGAGCGGGATCAGGTTGACATGGACCCGCTTGCCCTTGAGGAGCCGGCCGAGCAGGTCGCCGCGCCATGCCTGGTCGTTGATGTCGCGGATCAGCGCGTACTCGACGGAGACGCGGCGCCCGGACCGCTCGGCGTACTGCCAGGCCGCGTCGAGGACCTCGCGGACCTTCCAGCGTGTGTTGACGGGGACGAGCGTGTCGCGCAGTTCGTCGTCCGGCGCGTGGAGGGAGACGGCGAGGCGGCACTTGAAGCCCTCGTCGGCGAAGCGCAGCATCGCCGGGACGAGACCGACCGTGGAGACCGTGATCCCGCGCTGTGACAGGCCGAGGCCGTCCGGCTCGGGGTCGGTGAGGCGGCGGATGGCGCCCACGACCCGGTTGTAGTTGGCGAGCGGCTCCCCCATGCCCATGAACACGATGTTCGACAGCCGCGCGGGCCCTCCGGGGACCTCGCCGTCGCGCAGGGCGCGCATCCCGTCGACGATCTGGTGGACGATCTCGGCGGTCGACAGGTTCCGGTCGAGACCGGCCTGGCCGGTGGCACAGAACGGGCAGTTCATGCCGCAGCCGGCCTGCGACGAGATGCACATCGTCACACGGTCGGGGTAGCGCATGAGCACCGACTCGACGAGCGTGCCGTCGTGCAGCCGCCACAGCGTCTTGCGGGTGGTGTCGTCGTCGCACGAGATATGCCGGACGACGGTCATCAGCTCCGGCAGCAGTTCACCGGCGAGCTTCTCGCGGGAGCCGGCGGGGATGTCGGTCCACTGGGCGGGGTCGTGGGCGTACCGCGCGAAGTAGTGCTGGGACAGCTGCTTGGCGCGGAACGGCTTCTCGCCGATCGCGGCCACGGCCTCCTTGCGCTCGGCGGGCGTGAGGTCGGCGAGGTGCCGCGGCGGCTTCTTGGCTCCGCGGGGGGCGACGAAAGTGAGTTCTCCGGGCTTGGGCATGGTCCCACCAGTGTCGCAGAGATACGACGTAGGGCTCGCCGCCCTGTGGACAACGAGCCCTTCACCCGAGGAACAGCAGGTCAGCGAGGCCGAACCGGCGTCAGCCCACCCCGACGAACAGCACCAGCAGCAGCCACACCACCGGAGCCGTGGGCAGCAGCGAGTCGAGCCGGTCCATGATGCCGCCGTGCCCCGGCAGGAGCGTGCCCATGTCCTTGATGCCGAGGTCGCGCTTGATCATCGACTCGCCGAGGTCGCCCAGCGTCGCGCTCGCGGCGACGGCCAGGCCCAGCAGGAGGCCCTGCCACCAGGTGCCGCCGTCGATAAGGAACTCGGTACACAGCGCGCCCGCCGCCATCGCGAACGCCACCGCGCCGAGCAGCCCCTCGCGGGTCTTGCCGGGGCTGATGCGCGGCGCCAGCCTGTGCTTGCCGAACCGCCAGCCGACGGCGTACGCGCCCGTGTCGCTGACGATGGTCAGCACCAGGAACGTCAGCACCCGCTGCGGCCCGTCGTCGGCGGCCAGCATCAGCGCCACGAACGTCGCCAGGAACGGCACGTAGAACGCGGCGAACACACCGGCCGTGACGTCCTTGAGATAGCCCTCGGGCGGTTCCGTCATACGCCACACGAGCACCGCGAGCGCGGTGAGCGCCATCGTCACCCAGGCGCCCTCGGCGCCGCGTACGTACCCGGCGACGACCATCGCCGCGCCGCCGACCGCGAGCGGTACGAGGGGCGCCTTGATGCCCTTGCGCTCCTCGAGCCGGGAGGTGAGCTCCCACAGGCCGACGACGACGGCGACCGCGATCACGCCGACGAACACGGCCTTGACGACGAAGAGCGAGGCGACGATGACGGCGCCGAGCCCGACGCCGACCCCTATGGCTGCCCGCAGGTCCCGGCCGGCCTGCTTCTTCTGCCTCTGCTTCTTCTGCGAGCGAGCCTGCGGCCGGGAGGGCTCCGGTGGTTCCGAGGGCATGGGCTCCTGCGGCATCTCGTCATGGAACAGGGGACCGCTCAGCCGAGCGGCCCCCCGGTCATGGTCGTCCTGGTCTCCGTCAGCGGGGACGTCGGGCACGATGGGCACGGGCCGAGTCTGCTGCGCGGCATGCTCATCGTAGGCGGGACCCGCCGGGGCGGCCGGAGCGCGCCCCTGGTCGGGCGGACCCCAGTATCCGCCTCGTGGCGGGGCCCCCCAGGAAGCGTCGTTCATCAGACCTCGAGCAGCTCGGCTTCCTTGTGCTTCAGCAGCTCGTCCACCTGCGCGACGTACTTCGCGGTGGTGTCGTCGAGCTCCTTCTCCGCACGGCGGCCCTCGTCCTCGCCGACCTCGCCGTCCTTGATGAACTTGTCGATGGTCTCCTTGGCCTTGCGGCGGACGGAGCGGATCGAGATCTTCGCGTCCTCGCCCTTGCCCTTGGCGACCTTGATGTACTCCCGGCGGCGCTCCTCGGTGAGCTCGGGGAAGACCACCCGGATGATGTTGCCGTCGTTGGTCGGGTTGACGCCGAGGTCCGAATCGCGGATCGCCTGCTCGATGTTGCGCAGGGCGGTCTTGTCGAACGGGGTCACGACGGCCATGCGCGGCTCCGGCACCGAGAAGGAGGCCAGCTGATTGATCGGCGTGAGGGCACCGTAGTAGTCGGCCACGATCTTGTTGAACATGGCCGGGTGCGCACGCCCGGTGCGGATCGCGGCGAAGTCCTCCTTGGCGACCAGGACGGCCTTCTCCATCTTCTCCTCGGCCTCGAGGAGGGTCTCTTCGATCACCATTGCTCCTGCGTGTCTTTGGGTTTGTCCCGGCGTGCACCACGGCCGCGGAACCTGCGTCGCGTCTTCTCCTGCACGGTGTCCGACCGGCAGGGCTTTGTCCATCCCCGGGCGGGGGGACCCGGGGTCAGTGCCGGGTGCCCTGGTCGCTCACGAGAGTGCCGATCTTCTCACCCTTCACCGCGCGCGCGATATTGCCGGCCGCGAGGAGCTCGAAGACCAGGATCGGCAGCTTGTTGTCGCGGCAGAGCGTGATGGCGGTGGCGTCGGCGACCTTGAGGTCGCGGGTGATCACCTCGCCGTACTCCAGGGCGTCGAACTTCACGGCGTCCGGGTTGGTCTTGGGGTCGGAGTCGTAGACCCCGTCGACGCCGTTCTTGCCCAGGAGGAGAGCCTCTGCGTCGATCTCCAGGGCGCGCTGGGCGGCGGTGGTGTCGGTGGAGAAGTACGGCATGCCCATACCGGCGCCGAAGATGACTACACGGCCCTTCTCCAGGTGGCGTACGGCGCGCAGCGGGATGTACGGCTCCGCGACCTGGCCCATGGTGATGGCGGTCTGGACGCGGGACTGGATGCCCTCCTTCTCCAGGAAGTCCTGGAGGGCGAGGCAGTTCATGACCGTACCGAGCATGCCCATGTAGTCGGAGCGGGCCCGGTCCATGCCGCGCTGCTGGAGTTCGGCGCCGCGGAAGAAGTTGCCGCCGCCGATGACGACCGCGATCTGCGCGCCGTCGCGGACGACCGCGGCGATCTCGCGTGCCATGGCACGTACGACGTCGGGGTCGACGCCGAGGCCACCGCCGCCGGCGAACGCCTCGCCGGACAGCTTCAGAAGGAAGCGGCCGGCCTTTTTACCGGTGCTGTCGTCGCCCTGTGCGGCGCCCTGATTCATTGGAGATCTCCTCGTGCACATACGAAGAAGGCCATTGCCGGGGGTGTTGGTGTCCCTGTGCGGCAATGGCCTCCTCGTCAGATCTGCGGTCGTCCGGCGCGGACGCGGACGACTGCTTCGACCCTATCGGGGTCCGGTGTCCGTCGTGTACGGACTCAGATGCCGACCTTGATGCGCGCGAAGCGCTTCAGGGTGACACCGGCCTCGTCCAGGACCTTCTGGACGGACTTCTTGTTGTCGAGCGCGTACGGCTGGCCGAGCAGCGTCGCGTCCTTGAAGAAGCCGTTGAGACGACCCTCGACGATCTTCGGGAGCGCGGCCTCGGGCTTGCCCTCGGCGCGGGTGGTCTCCTCGGCGACGCGACGCTCGGCCTCGACGACCTCGGCCGGGACGTCCTCCTTGGAGAGGTACTTCGGGGCGAAGGCGGCGATGTGCTGCGCGACGCCCTTCGCGACCTCGGCGTTCTCCTTGTCGAGCTCGACAAGGACACCGATCTGCGGGGGCAGGTCGGGCATGGTGCGGTGCATGTAAGCGGTGACGTAGCCGCCGGTGAACTGCGCGAAGCGGTCCAGGACGATCTTCTCGCCGAGGTTCGCGTTGGCCTCGTCCACGAACGCCTGGACGGTCTTGCCGGGCTCGATCTCGGAGGCGAGCAGCGCCTCGATGTCGGCCGGGCTCGTCGCGGCGACGTGGGCGGCGAGCTGGTTGGCGACGGACTGGAACTTCTCGCCCTTGGCGACGAAGTCCGTCTCGCACTTCAGCTCGACGATGACGCCGGAGGTGTTGTCGTCGGCGATCTCGGAGACGACGGCACCGTTCTCGGCGGAGCGGCCCTCGCGCTTGGCGACGCCCTTCTGGCCCTTGATGCGCAGGGCCTCGACGGCCTTGTCGACGTTGCCCTCGGCCTCGTCCAGCGCCTTCTTGCAGTCCATCATGCCGGCGCCGGTGAGCTCACGGAGCTTCTTGACGTCAGCGGCGGTGTAGTTCGCCATGATCTGTGAATCTCTCTCGAAGTCTGGAAGATCTACAAAGATCGGGGGGTGGACGGCGGGGGCTTGTGGCCCCCACCGTCGACGACCGGACCGGTCAGGCCGGGCCCCGGGGCCCGGACCTTCGGATCTGGACCGCTGATCAGGCCTGCTCGGCCTCGGCGGCCGGAGCCTCCGTGGCGGGCGCCTCGGCGGCCGGGGCCTCGGCAGCCGGGGCCTCCGCGGCGGCGGCCTCGGCCGGCTTCTCGGCCTCGTCGGCCTTCTTCTCGCCCTCGAGCAGGTCGCGCTCCCACTCGGCGAGCGGCTCGCCGGCGGCCTTCTCGCCCGGCTTCGTGTCACCGGTGGCGGCGCCGGAGCGGGCGATGAGGCCCTCGGCGACCGCGTCGGCGATCACGCGGGTGAGCAGGGTGACGGAGCGGATCGCGTCGTCGTTGCCCGGGATCTTGTAGTCGACCTCGTCCGGGTCACAGTTGGTGTCGAGGATCGCGACGACCGGGATGTTGAGCTTGCGCGCCTCGCCGACGGCGATGTGCTCCTTCTTGGTGTCGACGATCCAGACGGCGCTCGGCACCTTCTGCATGTCGCGGATACCACCGAGGGTCTTCTCCAGCTTGGTCTTCTCACGCGAGAGGACCAGGAGCTCCTTCTTGGTCAGGCCGGAGGCGGCCACGTCCTCGAAGTCGATCGCCTCAAGCTCCTTCAGACGCTGAAGGCGCTTGTAGACGGTGGAGAAGTTGGTGAGCATGCCACCCAGCCAGCGCTGGTTGACGTACGGCATGCCGACGCGGGTGGCCTGCTCGGCGATGGCCTCCTGCGCCTGCTTCTTCGTGCCGACGAACATGATGGAGCCGCCGTGCGCGACGGTCTCCTTGACGAACTCGTAGGCGCGGTCGATGTACGACAGCGACTGGAGCAGGTCGATGATGTAGATGCCGTTGCGCTCGGTGAAGATGAAGCGCTTCATCTTCGGGTTCCAGCGACGGGTCTGGTGACCGAAGTGGACGCCGCTCTCCAGCAGCTCCCGCATCGTGACGACGGCCATGGCCGTATCTCCTTGAATTGTCGGTTGTGTCCTGACGCCCCGGCGCGCTGCTCCACGAATGGACCGATGAGCGCTGCCACGGCCGATGAAGGCGGTGGCGGGGCGTGCGAAGTCGACCCGGTGGCCCGAGTCGCCAGAAGAAGTGTACGGGACCTGGACACCACCAGGTGACGGCGCTGTGGACAACCGGGCCGGTTGTCCACAGATCCTGTCCATGATCCGCCCGTTGGACGGTTCGGTAGGACAGTGCTGCCCATGTACCGACACAGCCCGATATCACGGCCCCGCCCCACGCTCGCCGTTCTGCTGGCGTTTCTCCTGCTCCTGGCGGCCGCACCCGCGGGGACGCCGCAGGCGGCACGGTCGGCCCCCGCGTCACGCGCCGGCCCGGCCCGCGCCGACGGACCGTCGGGCGGCGCACTGCCGGTCGAGGACGCCGTGTGGCCGGTGGGACCGCCACGCCCCTCGGTCGTACGGGGCTGGGAGCCACCCCTGTCGGTGTACGGGCCCGGGCACCGCGGTGTTGACCTGGCCGCGCCGCCGGGCACGCCCGTGCGGGCCGCCGCCGACGGACGGGTGTCGTTTGCGGGACCCATCGCGGGCCGGGGCGTCCTGTCCGTGACCCTGCCGGGTTCGGTGCCGCTGCGCACCACATACGAGCCGGTGCGCGCCCTGGTGGCAGTGGATGCGGAGGTCCGGGCAGGCCAGGTGGTCGCGGTTACGACCGCCGACGCGGCGTCGCACTGTGCGGGCACGTGTCTGCACTGGGGACTCCGGCACGACGACACCTATCTGAACCCGCTGTCGCTACTGCCGCCCCGGCACCTACGACGCGCGCCGTCCCGGCTGCTGCCGCTGGGGTTGCTGGTCGGCGACCGCCGCGTCGTCGGTCGGGGCCGTTGCGGCTCGACCGCCCCGGAGGGAGGCGTCTACGCCGGGGGCCTGTCAGGAGCCGTGCACTCCGTTGAGAGCCAGTGCGACCGCCGTGTCGGCGATGGCCGCGGGCTCCTCGGCGGCGCCCAGCTCGATGCGGCGGACGGCCGCGTCGACCATGCCCTGGAGCAGCATCGCGGCGAGCCGCGGTTCCGCCTGGCCGAGTTCGGCGAGGGCTTCGACGATCATCGCGATGAGCCCGCCGTGCGCGGCGCGGATCTTCTCGCGGGCGCCGTCGTCGAGTTCGCCGGCGGAGATGGCGACGACCGCCCGGTGCCGGCGGTCGCCGACGAGTTCCAGCTGGCGGCGCACATACGCCTCGATCTTGGCCTCCGGCGTCTCCGCCCGCTCCATGGCGGTCTCGACCTCGGCGGCCCAGACGGGGAAGTCGACCGCGCACAGCTCCTCCACGACGGCCGCGCGGGAGCGGAAGTACTCGTATACCGACGACCGGGCGAGGCCGGTGCGCTCGGCGAGGGCGGGGAAGGTCAGCGCCTCCGTGCCGCCCTCGGACAGCAGAGAGCGCGCCGCGTCCAGCAGGGCGGCGCGCTGCATCGTCCGGTGCTCGGCCACGGAGGCCGCTCGAATCCTTGGCACGGGACCACTGTACGGCTGTCCGTTCGACGTCGGTGGCCCGTCGGCCGTCAGCGTCCCACATCCGCCAGCTTCGCCCTGAGCTGGAGGACGGACTTGGTGTGGATCTGGCTGACACGGCTCTCCGTGACGCCGAGGACGTTGCCGATCTCGGCGAGCGTGAGGCCCTCGTAGTAGTAGAGCGTGACGACGGTCTTCTCGCGGTCGGGAAGGGTGTTGATGGCCCGGGCGAGCAGTCGGCGCAGCTCCCTGCCCTCGGCGACCTCCACGGGGTCGTCCGCGGCGGTGTCCTCGAGGGTGTCCATGAGGCTGAGCCTGTCGCCGTTCTCCCCGCCGACGTGGAGCAGTTCCTCCAGGGCGACGACGTTCGACAGGGACAGCTGGCTGAAGACGCCGTGGAGCTCCTCGACGGCGATACCCATCTCGGCGGCCACCTCGCTCTCGGAGGGGGTGCGCCGCAGCTGCGCCTCCAGGGTGGCGTAGGCCCGCTCGACGGCTCTCGCCTTCTGCCGTACGGAGCGGGGGATCCAGTCCAGGGCCCGCAGTTCGTCGATCATGGCGCCGCGGATCCGGGTGATCGCGTAGGTCTCGAACTTGATCGACCGGTCGATGTCGAACTTCTCGATGGCGTCGATGAGTCCGAAGACCCCGGAGGACACGAAGTCGGCCTGTTCGACGTTGGAGGGCAGGCCGACGCTGACCCGGCCCGCGACGTACTTCACGAGGGGTGAGTAGTGCAGGATCAGCTGTTCCCGAAGCCGCTCGTCACCCGTGTCCTTGTACGACCGCCACAGCTCGTCGAGTGACGAGGGAGCAGTCGGCCGCACGCTGCTCCGGGCAGCGGGGGGTACAGCCGCGCGGTCGGACCCGGAGGTGTGCTGGGGCATACGTCGCCTTGAGCCGTTCTGCCGTGGTGTGCGGGGATGAAGGGGGCGTGGTAGCGGTGAGCGTAGCGTGACTGGGCCGTTGCGGTGAGCGAAGACGGATGGATCGTCCCTGGCGGGGGCGTGCCGTCGGCCGCATCTTCGAATGGGCCGACGGCGCGCGTGCCGGTCCCTCCGCCGTCGCCGGGGGAGCCCGAGTAGGCCGTCGGGTTCACCTTTTCACCCGAATGCTCCAGGTCAAGCACCGCCTCGCCGGGCGTTCGGGTGGCGTGCGGAGGGGGGCGCCAGCCGCCATCGGTCGCCCTTGCGCGCGACGTATCCGAGCGAGTGGAGTTCGTACAGTCTGCCGAGAACGTCGTCAACGCACGTCCCCGCGGCCGCCGCCACGTCGGGGACGGCGGCTGTCCGGTCGGGGGGTGGAAGCGCTTCGAGCACGCGTGCGGTGACCGGGTCGAGGAGGTCTCTCGGGACGACGGGACCACGGCGGGCGGGTGCGAGGTCCCCGATGTCGCCGACGAGTTCGGCGATCTCCGCGGCGTCGCTGACGAGGACCGCGCCACCGCGCAGGAGTTCGTGGACGCCCGCGGAGAGGCCGCTGGTGGCCGGGCCCGGGACTCCCATGGTGTGGCGGCCGAGCCGCTGGGCGTCGCGGGCGGTGGCCAGCGCGCCGCTGCGGTAGGCGGCTTCGACGACGACGGTGCCCCGGGTGAGGGCGGCGATGACGCGATTCCGGAGCAGGAACCGTCCCGGTGTGGGGTGGTCGCCGGGCGGCAGCTCTCCGACGACGAGCCCCTGCTGGGCGATGCGTCCGATCAGTCCGGCGTGGCCGCGCGGGTAGGCGACGTCGACGCCGCAGGCGAGGACGGCGACCGTGGCTCCCTCCGCGCCCATGGCACCGCGGTGTGCGGCCCCGTCGATGCCGAACGCCGCGCCGGAGACGACGACCCATCCCCGCTCCGCCAGCCCGGCCCCGAGCGCCGCCGCCATGTGCGCCCCGTACGGCGTGCACGCCCGCGCGCCCACCACGGCGACGGAGCGCAGCGCCCACCGCCGCAGGTCGGCCCGCCCCCGCACCCAGAGGCCCACGGGCCGCGCGTCTCCCAGGTCGTCCAGCTGGCTGGGCCACTCCTGGTCCCCCGGCACGACGAACCGCCCACCGGCGGAGTCGACCACCTCCAGGTCCTGGTACGGCCGCACCCTCGCCACGCGTGCCAGGTATCCCCGGATCCGCCGCTCACCGGCCCCGGTCAGCGCTCCGTCCCGATACGGCTCCGCGGTGAGCCGCCGCAACAGCTCCACGGCGCCCAACTCACGCAACCACCGCCCCCCGTGCTCGTCCCCCGGCTCGACGACCCGGCAGAGCGCCACCCGGGCGACCCGTTCCTCATCGGTGACCACCACATCCACACCCCCACGTCGATACACGTCCGTCCACATCGACCGTCGACCGTGCCCGGCCGCCGCTCACAGCGGTTGCCCCAGGCCCACCGGTACGCCCCGGGAGATGCCCGTGCGGAGTTCCAGGGCAAGGTTGATGTCCCGGGTCTCGGGGCGGTCGCGGCCGGCGAGGTCCGCGAGGGTCCAGGCGACGCGAAGGACCCGGTCGAGGCCACGGGCGGTGAGGAGGCCGCGTTCGATGTCGCGTTCGGCGGCGGCCAGGGCACCCGGGGCGGGCTGCCAGCGGGTGCGCAGTTCATGCCCGGGAACCTCGGCGTTACGGAGCCACGGGGTGCCGGTCAGGCGGGCGGTGGCACGCTCACGGGCTCCCTGGACGCGGGCGGCGACCGTGGCGGTGGACTCGCCGTCCGAGGCCAGCAGGTCGGCGCGGCTGACGGGCTCCACCTCGATCCTCAGATCGACCCGGTCCAGGAGCGGGCCCGACAGGCGGGCCTGGTAGCGGCGGATCACCGACGAGGGACACTCACAGGTGTCGCCCTGGATGCTGTGCCGCCCGCACGGACACGGGTTGGCGGCGAGGATCATCAGGAACCGCGCCGGGAGCCGCACCACGCCCGCGGCGCGGGCCACCACCACATGGCCGGCCTCCAGGGGCTGCCGCAGCGCGTCCAGGGCTTTGCCGGAGAACTCGGGGGCCTCGTCCAGGAAGAGGACGCCCCGGTGTGCGAGCGACACGGCTCCCGGGCGTGGCATGCCGTTCCCGCCGCCGACGAGCGACTGCATCGTGGCGGAGTGGTGCGGCGCGCAGTACGGCGCCCTGCTCACCAGGGGTTTCCCGGGCGGCAGGATGCCCGCCACCGAGTGGACGGCGGTGACCTCCAGGGACTCGCTCGGGGTGAGCGGCGGTAGGAGACCGGGCATGCGCTCGGCCAGCATGGTCTTGCCGGCGCCCGGCGGGCCGGACAGCAGCAGGTGGTGGCCGCCGGCCGCGGAGACCTCCAGGGCGAGCCGTGCGGCGCGCTGCCCGGCGACGTCGGCGAGGTCGGGTCCGTCGGCGGGGTCGGCGGCCAGGCCGGTGCCGATCCCGGCTCCGGGTACGACGAGGCCGGCCAGCATGGCGTCGGGCCTGCCCTCCTCGGCGGGCTCCTCCTCCGGTACCGGTCCGTCGGTGAGTACCGCGACGAGCTGCCGCAGGCTCCGCACGCCGAGGACCGCGACGCCGGGTACCAGGGACGCCTCCCCCGCGTTCTGTTCGGCGACGACGACCTGCTCGTACCCGGCTTCGGCGGCGGCGATGACCGCCGGGAGCACGCCCCGCACGGGCCTGACCCGCCCGTCGAGCCCCAGTTCGCCGATGAGCACGAGGTCGGCGATCGAGCGTGGGTCGATCAGCTCGGCGGCGCCCATCACGGCGCAGGCGACGGCCAGATCGAAGCTGGAGCCGGCCTTCGGTACGGACGCCGGGCTCAGCCCGACGGTGAGTTTCTTCTGCGGCCACTCCGCCCCGGAGTTGACCATCGCCGCCCGCACGCGGTCGCGGCTCTCCGAGAGGCTCTTGTCCGGCAGGCCGACGAGCGTGAACGCCGCGACTCCGGGTTCGAGGTCCGCCTGGACCTCCACCACCACTCCGTCGACGCCGATCAGGGCCACCGAGCACGTCCGTGCGAAGCCCATCAGGCCACCCCCCGCACATGCTCGACGACGGGTGCCCCGCGCCGGGGCAGCACGACTCCCACCAGGTCGATCCGGATCCCGCCGGGCGGTGGCCCGCCGTGCCGGTCGAGCCAGCACTCGGCGAGCTTTCTCAGGCGGTCGGCCTTGGCGGGTGTGACCGCCGCCAAGGGGTGCTGGAAGGCGCTCGCCCTGCGGGTCTTCACCTCGCACACCACGACCGCGTCGCCGTCCCGGGCGACGATGTCGATCTCCCCGCCGCGCCCGCAGCGCCAGTTCCTGGCGAGGACTGCCATGCCCGCCTCGCCGAGCCGGCGTACCGCCAGCCTCTCTCCGTACTGCCCGAGTGCCCCCGTCGCGTTCATTCCGGCACCACCTCCGGTACCGACTGTGACGCTTCGGGCACTCAGTTGTGGATCTTGGTGGACAACTTGCCCGTTGTGGAGAACGCGATCACCCTCACGGGTGGTTTCAGCTGCCCGGGAGCTCCAGATCGGTCTTGTTCAGCTCCTCGATGTTCACGTCCTTGAACGTGAGCACGCGGACCTGCTTGACGAACCGGGCCGGCCGGTACATGTCCCAGACCCAGGCGTCGGCCATCGACACCTCGAAGAAGACTTCGCCGTGCACCGAGTGCACCTGCATCTCGTAGTCGTTCGTCAGGTAGAAACGACGCTCGGTCTCGATGACGTATTTGAACAGCCCGACGACGTCGCGGTACTCCCGGTAGAGCTTCAGCTCCATCTCGGTTTCGTACTTCTCGAGGTCCTCGGCGCTCATGGCATGTTCCCCTTCAGCCGTGCGTGCTCCCATTGTGCGCCAGTCATCCGTACCCCTGGACGATTTCCGGGGACAGGACCACCGGCGCAGACGGAGGGCCGTCGTCGAGCAGCGTCCGCAGCAGCTCGGCGAGTCGTGTCGGGTACACCGTCTCACGGGCCGCCGACAGTTCGGCGGACGTCCACCACCTCAGCCCCATGACACTGCGGGTCTCCAGCTCGGTCAGGTCCGCGCCCAGGGACACCGCGGTGTGCCGGGTACGGGCCAGGTAGTACCACTCGTCCTGGTTCCACCGGCGCCCGTCGAACGGGAACGAGCAGATGCGCCGCCACAGCACGGGCCCCAGCCGGACGTCCGTGAGGCCGGTCTCCTCGGCCAGTTCGCGCAGCGCGGCCTGCTCGCGCGTCTCGTCGCCCTCGACGCCACCGCCCGGCGTGAACCACCAGGTCTGCGCGGGGTCGTCAGGTTCGAAGCCGTGCAGGAGCAGGATCCGGTCGTCGGGGTCGAGCAGTACGACCCGCGCGACCCTGCGCAGCTCACCCGGAGGCAGCCCCTCCGGCAGCGGTTGCTCCCGCGCCGGCTCGGGCCCGTCCATCCGCTCGCCACGCGCCGCCGGGTCAGCCACGCGCGGTCGCCTTCCGGCGTGCCCGGGAGCCCAGCCGCGCGAGCGGCCCGTACGCCGCCCCGCCCAGAATCAGTGCCGCTCCGCCCACGACGGCCCACGCCAGCGGCCGTACGGGCCCTGGCTGGGACACCCCGCCCGGCAGCTCGGCGAAGCCCTGCGGCCGGTCGACGGCCGCCAGCCCGTCCAGGGGCCACACGACGGCGTCCAGCCGGGCGCTGACGGCACTCCTGGGCACCGAGCCCTGCCCGGCGTCCTGGAGGTGGACGCGGGAGTCCTGGGACGCGGCGCGCTGGTCGCCGAGGAGGAACAGATGCCCGTCCGGCACGGTCGCGGCGAACTCGCTCGGTGACGCGGCCTCCTCCACGCCCCAGCCCTGGGAGCGCAGATACGGCTCCTCGACAGCCGTTCCGTTGACGGTGAGGCGGCCGTCGGCGTCGCAGCAGGCGACCTTGTCGCCGCCCACGCCGACCACCCGCTTGATCATCGGGACGTTGCCCCACGTGGTGTCCGTGAAGACGACGACGTCGCCCCGCCGGACCTCGTCGCCGTCGATCCGCTGGGCCAGCACACGGTCGCCCGCCGTGACCGTCGGGTTCATGGAGTCGGTGGGCACGATGTAGGGCTGGTAGAGGACCGCCCCCCAGGCGAAGCCGCCCAGGAAGAGCACACAGCCGACGGCCACGGCCAGCCCCGACAGCACACTGCCGAGGCGGCCGTGGCCGCCCGTACGTATCGTTCCGCTCATCCCAGCGCTCCCCGCGTCAGCAGATCGGTGCCCCGGGACGGCACCCTACCCGCGCCCGCTACCAGGCGGTACGCCGGCCGGAACGCCGGTCCGCCTCGGGGTCGTCACGCCCGGCCGTGCGCCCGCACACCGTCCGCCGCGCCCGCCGCCTCGCGCGCGAGGAGCCGACGACGCCGCCACAGAACCAGCGGCAGCGCCCCGGCGAGCCCCAGGGCACCGGGCCCGGCGGCGGCCGCGGCGGCCGCGCTCAGCCCGGGCTGGTCGAAGGTGTCCGGCACGGGAAGCGTCGACCAGCGGCCGATCGGCCAGGCGACGACGATCGCGCGGCCCACGACCTCCTTGTCGGCGACCGTGCCGTTGCCCGGGAGCTCCTGGTGGTAGCGGGAGTCAAGCGAGTTCTGCCGGTTGTCGCCCATGACCCAGATCCGGTCGTCGGGGACCTTGATCGGCCCGAACGGCTCGTCGTCGCAGGGGGTGGACCCCGGGTACAGGTACGCGGTCTCGTCCAGCACCTTGCCGTTGAGGACGACCTTGCCGCCCTTCTTGCACTCGACGGTGTCGCCGCCGACCGCGATGACCCGCTTGATCAGGTCCTGCTTCTCCGAGGACGGCATCAGGCCGATGAAGCTCAGGAACCGCTGGAGCGGGTTGGGCTCGGGGGCGGGCTCGTTGAGCCAGCCGCCGGGGTCGTGGAAGACGACGACCTCGCCGCGCTCCGGCTCGGAGCCGAACCAAGGGGTCAGCTTGTCCACGAGCACCCGGTCGCCACGCTGGAGCGTGTTCATCATCGACTCGGAGGGGATCGAGAACGCCTGCACCAGGAACGTCTTGATCAGCAGCGCGAGGAGCAGCGCGATACCGATCAGCAGCGGCAGTTCCTTCCAGAAGGAGCGCGGCTTCTTGGGCTGCTGCCTCTCGCCGCCGTCCACGGTGTCGTCGTCCACGCTGTCGCCCTCGCCGTTCTCGGCGTCCTCCGCGCTGTTCGCGCCGCCCGTCGCGTCACCCGGGACGGCCGCGTTCTCGGTCACACCCGCGGCGGGCGTCCCGCCCGGGGAGGGGGATGACTCAGCGAACTGCTCGCGCCCCTTCTCCGGCTCCTCACGTCCGGATCGTGCGCCGACCGCCAGATCCCCCACATCCACTCCTCAGTCCGTGCCCTTGCCCGCCCCCTGAGCAGGGGCAGGCCCATCACTCCCATAACGAGCGGGAGTTCCGCAGGGGTCGGGAGCCGTAGCGATCCATTCGGATACCGGGACACACTATGCGACGCGCCGAGCGTCGTCGTGGTCCCGGGCGGCGCGTCCGGCACGGAGGCGAACGCGTCCTCCTCACCGAGCCGTCGCCAGTGGTCGAAGGGCCAGGCGATGACCACGGCACGCCCCACCACCTGCTCCTCCGAGATCGTGCCCTGGAACGCCTCGTCCAGGTGGAAGCGGGAGTCGGCGGAGTTCGAGCGGTGGTCTCCCATGACGAAAAGCCGACCCGATGCGACCTTGACGTCGAACTTGATTTCCGAAGGCGCGTTGTCCGGGTGAAGGTAGGGCTCTTCCAGAGGTACGCCGTTGACGGTCACGCGCCCGTTCTGGTCACAGCACTTGACGGTGTCGCCGCCGACGGCGACGACGCGCTTGATGAGGTCCTGCTCGTCGTCGGAGGGCAGCAGACCGATGAACGTCAGCCCCTGCTTGACCTGCTTGACGACGACCGGGTCGTCCTTCGTCGGTGTCTGCTCCGCCTGGAGCCAGCCGCCGGGGTCCTCGAAGACGACGACGTCGCCACGCTGCGGCCGGGACCCGAACCATGGGGTGAGCTTGTCGACGAGCACACGGTCGTCGATCCGGATCGTCTGTTCCATGGAGCCGGACGGGATGACGAACGCCTGCACCAGGAACGTCTTCAGGACGAGCGCGATGAGCACCGCCACCGTGATGAGGAGGGGGATCTCCTTGACGGCGGAACGGCGTCGGCGCCGCTTGACCCTGCGGGCGAGCCTGCGCCGCTCCGCACGTCCGGGCAGCGGGCGGCCGTCGGTCGGCCGTGACCCCGTGGGCAGCCGGTCGTCGGCACGGTGTCCGGCGCGCCGGCCGCGGCTACCCATGGCCTCCGCCCGGCGTCGGCACCGCGGGTACGGCGCTGAAGGCGCCGGTCGGCTCGACGGTGGCCCAGCGCCCTGCGGGCCAGCCGATCCAGTCGGCCCGTCCGATCACCATGTCGACCGGGACCATGCCGCCGCCCGGGGCGCCCAGGTGGTCGCGGGAGTCGCGGGAGTTGCTGCGGTGGTCGCCCATGACCCAGAGGGTGCCCTGCGGCACCACGATGTCGAACCGCACCTGGGAGGGGGCGTCGCCGGGGTACAGATACCCCTCCTCGACGGGTACGCCGTTCACCTCGATCCTGCCCTCCTTGTCACAGCACGTCACCCGGTCGCCTCCGACGCCCACGACGCGCTTGACGAAGTGGGTGTCGGCGGGCTCCGCGAGACCGAGCGCCGCCGCGGCGCCGTGCAGGAGCCCGGCGATCGGGCCCTCCTCTGGAACGTTACGGACGAAGGACCCGGTTCCGTCGAAGACGATGACGTCCCCGCGAGCGGGCTGGGCGCCGAAACGGTACGCCAGCTGGTTGACGAGCACCCGGTCACCGACCCGGAGCGTGGGCTCCATCGATCCGCTGGGGATCTGGAAGGGCCGGATCACGAAGTGGCTGACGAGCAGCAGGCAGAGGGTGCAGACCAGGCCGATCAGACCGGCCGTGCGCCAGGAAAGCGCGAAGCGCGGCCTCGCCTCCGTACGCCGGTCGGCGTCGGGAGTGAGGTCGCGCTCCGTGTGCTGTGCTTCGGTGTCCATTGGGGCCAGAGCCTATCCGGCCACCCTGTGAGGGATCATCCGAAGCGTGAGCGTGCGGGCCGAGCCGGGGCTCAGTTGTCGCGCTTCTCCTTGATCTTCGCGGCCTTGCCGCGCAGCTCACGGAGGTAGTACAGCTTCGCGCGGCGGACGTCACCGCGGGTGACGAGCTCGATCTTCTCGAAGATCGGGCTGTGCACCGGGAAGGTGCGCTCGACGCCGACGGAGAAGGAGACCTTGCGGACCGTGAAGGTCTCGGAGACGCCCGAGCCCTGGCGGCGGATGACGACGCCCTTGAACTGCTGGATACGGGAGCGGTTGCCCTCGATGACGCGAACGTGGACGTTCACGGTGTCACCGGGACGGAACGCCGGGACGTCGGTCCGCAGGGATGCGGCGTTGACGGTGTCGAGCACATGAGACATGGTCGTCTGCTTCCTCACTGATGCCACAGGTCATCAGCGGCAACTAGAAACGGGGTTCGGTGGCCGTTCGTCAGGGGCGGCGTCGTGTCCCCCTGTGGCAGGGGCGCCGGCCGGGCGTACGGCAGCGGTCTATTCTTCCACGGCCTCCGGCCTCCGCCAAAATCGGCCACCGGGTTCGGGGGCCCAGCCGAGGATGGAGAGGGTCTCGCGGTCCTTCTTGTCGAAGGCGGAGGGGTCGCACCGCTCGATGAGGTCGGGGCGGTGCAGGGCGGTACGGCGGAACGCCTCGTCCCGCCGCCAGCGCGCGATCTTGCCGTGGTGGCCGCTGAGGAGGACGTCGGGGATGCCGCGGCCGCGCCACTCGGGCGGCTTGGTGTAGACGGGGCCTTCCAGCAGGTTGGCCATGGCGCCGGGGGCGAAGGAGTCGTCGCGGTGGGACTCGGCGTTGCCCAGGACACCGGGCAGGAGCCGGGCCACGGCCTCGGTGATGACGAGTACGGCGGCCTCTCCCCCGGCCAGCACATAGTCGCCGATGGAGACCTCGTAGACGGGCATCCGGGTGGCGTACTCGTCCATGACGCGGCGGTCGATGCCCTCGTAGCGGGCGGGGGTGAAGATCAGCCAGGGCCGCCGGGAGAGCTCCACGGCGACCTCCTGGGTGAAGGGCCGCCCGCTGGGGGTGGGCACGACGAGTACGGGGCCGTGGGCGCCGGCCTCGTACCCGGTGGACGTGATCTCGTCGAGGGCGGCGCCCCAGGGCTCGGTCTTCATGACCATGCCGGGGCCGCCGCCGTAGGGCGTGTCGTCGACCGTGTGGTGCCTGTCGTACGTCCACCGGCGCAGGTCGTGGACATGGACGTCGAGCTGTCCACGCGCGCGTGCCTTGCCGACGAGCGAGACGTTCAGGGGGTCGAGGTACTCGGGGAAGATCGTGACGACGTCGAGCCGCATCAGCGACCGTCCTCGGGTGACGCCTCGGTGTCCCCCGCCGAGGGGGAGGCGTCGGAGCCCTCCTCCGCGCGCGAGGAGGCGATCACGGCGCGGTCGTCGATCAGGCCGGGCGGCGGAGTGATGACCGCCCGCTGTTCGTCGAGGTCGATGTCGCCGACGATCTCCTCGACGAACGGGATCATGACCTCGCTGCCGTCGGGCCGTTCGACGACGAACAGGTCCTGGGACGGCAGGTGGGAGATCTCGGTGATCCGGCCGATCTCGGTACCGTCGGCGAGGACCACATCGAGGTCGATCAGCTGGTGGTCGTAGAACTCGTCGGGCTCCTCGGGGCGCTCCTCCGGGTCGACGTCCGCGATCAGCAGGGTGTTGCGCAGCGCCTCGGCGGCCGTCCGGTCGCGCACGCCCGCGAAACGCAGCAGCAGACGGCCGCTGTGGACCCGGCCGGTCTCGATGGTCAGGGGCCCGGCGGCGGCCGGGTCGGTGGCGAGTACGGCTCCGGGCGCCAGCCGCAGCTCGGGCTCGTCCGTACGTACCTCGACGGTGACCTCGCCCTTGATGCCGTGGGCGCGGCCGATCCGTGCGACTACCAGCTGCACTTTCTGAACTCTCCTGTCGGACGACGACGGGCCGGGGTGGGCCGTAGCCCTCCCCGGCCCGTGCGCCGGTGTTCAACTTCGCTCAGCGAACCTGGTCCACGTCGACGAGGTCGACCCGGATCCCCCGGCCGCCGATGGCACCCACGACCGTACGCAGCGCGCGCGCGGTGCGGCCGTTGCGGCCGATCACCTTGCCAAGGTCGTCGGGGTGGACCCGGACCTCCAGCACACGACCGCGGCGCAGGTTGCGCGAGGCGACCTGCACATCGTCGGGGTTGTCGACAATGCCCTTCACGAGGTGCTCGAGAGCCTCCTCGAGCATGCTCAGGCCTCGGTCGACTCGGTGGACGCGGCCTCGGCCTCGTCCGCCTTCTTGTCGGCCTTCTTGGCCTTCGGGGTGATGGCCTCACCCTTGGCCTCGTCACCCTCGATCGCCTTGGCGAACGCCTCGAAGGAAGCGCGCTTGTCTTCCTTCGTGGCCGGGGCCAGCAGCGGCTTCTCGGGGGCCGGCAGGCCCTTGGCCTTCTGCCAGTCGCCGGTCAGCTTCAGGATGGCGAGAACCGGCTCGGTCGGCTGGGCGCCGACGGACAGCCAGTACTGCGCGCGCTCCGAGTTGACCTCGATGCGCGAGGGGTTCTGCACCGGGTGGTACAGACCGATCTCCTCGATGGCCCGGCCGTCACGGCGGGTGCGGGAGTCGGCGACGACGATGCGGTAGTGAGGCGAACGGATCTTGCCCAGACGCTTCAGCTTGATCTTGACTGCCACGGGTGTGGTGTCTCCTGGTCTTGACGTGGTTGGGCACAACGAGATGCCACGTGGGGTTGCGGTACCCGAGTGCCCGATGGACGCGTCAGCCGTAGGAGAGAGGGGTCCTGTTCGACTGTCGAGTACAGCTAGCCATTGTGCCACACCCCGCACGGTCGCCGGGCCCAGGGGGGAACCCGGCTGTGGATCATCTGGCGGCGCCCACCGCTTCCGGGATGCGGAAGGGCTTCCCGCAGCCGCCGCAGACGATCGGCGCCTGGGCGAGGACCGACGGGACGACTCTTACGTTCCGGCCGCAGTCGCACACGGCCTTGACCCGTACGCCACCGCCCGACGAACCGTGCCGCGCGGCGGGTCCGCGGAAGGAGCGCTTGGTGTCGGCGGCCGTGGCGGCCGTGTGCGCCTTGAGGGCGCGCTGCAGTCGCTCGATGGTCTGCCGGTACCGGCGCTTCGCCTCGGGGCTGAGCGTGACCAGCGAGAAACCGCTGCTCGGGTGCGGCTCCTCGGAGTGGTCGAGGCCCATCTCCTCGGCGATCGCCAGAAATCGACGGTTGTGATAGCGGCCGGCGCGCGAGGTGTCCCGGACACCTCGGGCGGCGGCGATGCCGTGGACTGCCTCATGGAGCAGTCGCTCGAAGGAGAGCTCGGCGCCACAGGCGGACGACGACTCTCCGATCAGTGATTCGGGCGCGGCGAGATCGGGCAGCTCGGGGTGGTGCCGCTGAATGTCGGCCCACGCCTGTGCCAGTTCTGCGGCGAGGACAGGTGGTGTCGTGCTCACGTCGTGAACAACGAGCCGGGAAGCCCTGGGGTTCCATTCCGGGGCATCCCAAATATTTTGCACGTACCCGTCAGTTGCCATTGATGTGTCCTCACGAGGGCCAGTGCGCTGATCTGCGGAGAAGCCACACAGCTCGCATCAAGGTGGTACGTAGTGGCACGACCACGGAGCGACAGCCGAGGCGCGCGCCCCGGCGCGTGTCCGCGTCCATGCGCCGGCCCCCGCTCGCTGTGCGGAAGCGGGCGACGGCACATCGCCGCGGGCGACAGTACCCCGGTGGAGGACGACGCGCGCCACCGGCCCGGTTGCCATGGCGGGAATCGCGCGGCGGCTCCACTATGGGAGGTGGTTCGTGCCGGGCCAGGGGGCGCACGACCGGGGCACGCAAGCATTGCGGCCCAACCCCCTGGACGCGGGGGCGGATGCGGAGTTCCCTGGCTTACGGCAACGTGCGAGCGCACGCACACGGGGGCTGTCAATCAGGGCACGGACGCACAGATGGACCTCTCGGCTGATTGGGGCGCTTTCGATGACACCTATGCTCGTCCAGCACCACCCCCACCCGGCCTCGGCCCCTCCGGCGACAGACGCGCCGGGCCGCGCCCGAGACTGGGCGGAGATCCAGGAGCGGATGCTGGTACCGCTCTACGAAGCGGTGTACGAGCACCTGGAGGTCGGCACCGGGACACGGCTCCTCGGTCTCGGCTGCGGCTCGGGGCTCGCGCTGCTCATGGCCGCCACCCGAGGCGCCCGGGTAACGGGTGTCGACACCGACCACGCACGCGTGGACCTGGCCCGAGAACGGCTGCTCCCCGACCCTTCCGGCCACGGCGGCAGCCCCCGCCGCAGCGGCCCCACCCTGGAGACCAGACTCCTGTACGGCGGCCCCGACGAAGCCGCAGCAGCCGCGGACGCCGTGAGCCCGGCGTACAACCTCGTCACCGCCTTCCAGCCGATCGGCTGCACCGCGGGCGACTCCGACGGTCTCGTCCCCACCCTGACCGCCGCCGTCCGGCTGGCCGAACGCGGCAGCGCCGTCGTCCTGGCCGGCTGGGGCCCGCCCGAGCGCTGCGCCACGACCGGCGTGTTCCGGGTCGCGGGACGGCTCACCGAGCGGCTGCGCGGCCAGGGCGCCTGGCGCCCCGCCCACCGCGACGACCTCGAGGACGTCGCCTCACGGGCCGGGCTCCGCCCCGACGGCTCCGGCCGGGTGGCCTGCCCCTTCGGCTACGCGGACGCCGACAGCGCCGTGCGCGGACTGCTCTCCACCGGTCTTTTCGACTCGGCCGTGAAGGCCGCCGACCAGGCGACCGTCGAGAAGGAGATCGTCGAGGCGCTCCATCCGCACACCCGCCACGACGGGACCGTCTGGATGCCGAACGTCTTCCGCTACCTGGTCGCCAGAATCCCCTGACCCCGTGCCGGGGCGCGGCCACCCGGCCGCCCCGGCACGCGTAAGGGGCACCCACCATGGATGGGCGCCCCTTACCCGAGCACTGCGACCGAACGTCAGCCCATGAACTTCTTGAACTCGTCGGGCAGCTCGAAGTCCTTGTCCGGCTGACCCGCCGGAAGCCCGAACGCCCCGCCCTGCTGTGCCGCCTGCTCCCGGCGCTCGGCGGCGGCCTGCTCCTCGGCCTTCCGCTTCATCGGGTTGCCGCTGCGCCGCTTGCCCTTGGCCTGCTTCTGCTGCTTCTTCTGCCGGCCGGCGCCGCCGCCCATGCCCGGCATCCCCGGCATGCCCGGCATCCCGCCGCCCTGCGCCATCCGGGACATCATCTTCCGCGCCTCGAAGAACCGCTCCACGAGCGACTTCACGGCACTGACGTCGACACCCGAACCCCGCGCGATACGGGCACGGCGGGAGCCGTTGAGGATCGTCGGGTCCTGACGCTCGCCCGGGGTCATCGACTTGATGATCGCGGCGGTGCGGTCGACGTCCCGCTCGTCGATGTTGTTGATCTGGTCCCGCATCTGGGCCATGCCGGGCAGCATGCCGAGCAGCTTGCTGATGCTGCCCATCTTCCGGACCTGCTCCATCTGGGCCAGGAAGTCGTCGAGCGTGAAGTCCTTGCCCTTGCTGCTCGCCAGCTTGGAGGCCATCTTGGCGGCCTCTTCCTGGCTGAAGGTCTGCTCGGCCTTCTCGATCAGCGAGAGGACGTCACCCATGCCGAGGATGCGGGACGCCATGCGGTCCGGGTGGAACGCGTCGAAGTCGTCCAGCTTCTCGCCGTTGGAGGCGAACATGATCTGACGGCCGGTGACGTGGGCGATGGAGAGCGCGGCACCACCGCGGGCGTCGCCGTCGAGCTTGGACAGGACGACACCGTCGAAGCCGACGCCGTCGCGGAACGCCTCGGCGGTGTTGACGGCGTCCTGACCGATCATCGCGTCGACGACGAAGAGGATCTCGTCAGGCGAGACCACGTCACGGATGTCCGCGGCCTGCTGCATCATCTCCTGGTCGATGCCCAGGCGGCCGGCGGTGTCGACGATCACGATGTCGTAGTGCTTGGTCCGCGCGTACTCGATCGAGTCCTTCGCGACCTGGACCGGGTCGCCGACGCCGTTGCCCGGCTCCGGCGCGTAGATCCCGACACCGGCCCGCTCGGCGACGACGCTGAGCTGGTTGACCGCGTTCGGCCGCTGAAGGTCACAGGCGACGAGCAGCGGGGTGTGTCCCTGGCCCTGGAGCCACTTGCCGAGCTTCCCCGCGAGGGTGGTCTTACCGGCACCCTGGAGACCGGCCAGCATGATCACGGTTGGGGCGGTCTTGGCGAAGCGCAGGCGGCGCGTCTCGCCGCCGAGGATGGAGACCAGCTCGTCGTTGACGACCTTGATCACCTGTTGCGAAGGATTGAGCGCCTTGGAGACCTCGGCCCCCAACGCCCGTTCCTTCACGTTCTTGATGAAAGCCCGGACGACCGGCAGGGCCACGTCCGCCTCGAGCAGCGCGATACGGATCTCACGTGCCGTGGCGTCGATGTCGGCCTCGCTGAGGCGACCTTTGCCCCTGAGGTTCTTGAAAGTCGCGCTGAGGCGGTCGGAGAGGGTATCGAACACGGCGGTCGCGGATCCTCGGGTCTAGGGGGCGAGCGGACAGTCGGACTCAAGGGTATCCGGCCGCGCAAGAAGAACGCCCTCGCCTGCCGGATCCGGCAGACAAGGGAGTCGGCCCCGCGTACGCGGGGACCGATCGTCGCCCACCTTCATGACTGCTGTGCCGGTGGTCCACCCCGCATCAGCGGGGAACGCATCCGGTTGACGGACAGGCCGCCGTCAGGTCACGCGCGCAATGTCTCCTCCAGGGTCCGGGCCAGCCCCGACGCCTCCTCCCCGGGCAATGGCGCTCCCTTGACATCCGTCACGTAGAAGGCGTCCACCGCGTTGGCACCCAGCGTGCTCACGTGCGCACTCCGCACCCGCACGTCCGCGCCCTCCAGTCCCCGCCCGATGCGGTGCAGCAGCCCCGGTGCGTCCTGGGCGCGGACCTCGATGACCGTCGCCCGGAACGAGCCGGTCGGGGCGACCGTCACGCGCGGCGGCGGGGCCTGCACGCCCCGCCGCCTGGGATACGCGGCCTCCCGTTCCGCGAGGCGGGAGCGGATGTCCAGGGAGCCGTCCAGGGCGCGGACGAGGTCGGCGCGGAGGCGGGCGGCCTGCGGGAGGGAGCCGTACTCGGCGGCGACACGCCAGTTCAGGACCAGTACCGAGCTGGTCCCGGGGCCGAGCTCCGCCGGGAGGTCGATGGCCCGCAGGTCGGCCGAGCGGACGGTGAGCCGGTGCAGGGCGAGGACCCCGGCGACGGCCGGCAGGACGCCCGGCTGGTCGGGCAGGGCGATGAGGAGCTCCACGCCGACCGGCTCGGGGTCGTCGCCCTCCTGCGCCGACGTCGCGCTCTGGGCGTGCAGGTCCAGGACCGGCTCACCCGTACGGAGGGCCTCGACCGCCAGGCGCTCCTCCTCGGCACTGGGCGCGGGCGGCTCGGGTGCGGGCGGGGCGTCGCCGGCCAGGGCTCCGGCCACCCGCTCGACCAGGTCCGCGACGAGTGAGGCCCGCCATGAGGACCAGGCGGCGGGCCCGGTCGCCAGTGCGTCGGCCTCGGTGAGGGCGTGCAGGAGCTCCAGTGTGGAGACGCTGCCCACGGCCTTGGCGACGGAGTGGACGGTGGCCGGGTCGTCGAGGTCGCGGCGGGTCGCGGTGTCGACGAGCAGCAGGTGGTGGCGGACGAGAGTGGCGAGAACGGCGGCGTCGGCCTGGTCGAAGCCGATGCGGGCGGCGACGTCGCGGGCGATGGTCTCGCCGGCGACGGAGTGGTCGCCCGGCCAGCCCTTGCCGATGTCGTGCAGGAGGGCGGCGACGAGGAGCAGGTCGGGGCGGCCGACGTGGCGGGTGAGGGACGAGGCGCGTACGGCGGCCTCGACGAGGTGGCGGTCGACGGTCCAGGTGTGCACGGGGTTGCGCTGTGGCCGGCACCGTACGCGTTCCCAGTCGGGGATGAGCCGGGTCACCAGGCCCTCGGCCTCCAGGGCCTCCCAGACTGCGACGGTCGGTTCGCCTGCGCCGAGGAGGGTGACGAGCTGTTCGCGGGCCTCGGCGGGCCAGGGCACGGGCAGCGGTTTGGCCGTGGTGGCGAGGCGGCGTACGGCGTGCCGGGAGAGGGTGAGGCCGGACTGGGCGGCCGCGGCGGCGGCGCGGAGCGGCAGGACCGGGTCGCGTTCGGGCTTGGCGGTCCGGGCGAGGACGGCCTCGCCGTCCATCTCTACGACGCCTTCGGCGAGCGGGGTGCGCTCCGGCTGGGGTTTGCCGCCGCCGAGGAGGGCGCGGAGCCGTGGGCGGGCGGAGCGGGCGCGCAGGACGCGGTTGACCTCGCGCCAGGTGACGTCGGAGGCGTACGAGATGGTGCGGGCGGCCTCGTAGACCTCGCGGAGCAGGGTGTCGGCGTCGAGGAGGCCGAGGGCCTTGGCGACCTGGTCCTGTTCCTGGAGGGCGAGCCGGTCGGTGGCGCGTCCGGTGGTGAGGTGGAGGGCGTCGCGGGTGTCGAGGAGGGCGCGGGCGGCGTCGGCGAGCCCTTCGCGGGGGGCGTCGGCGAGCCAGGAGGCGGCTACGGCGCGCAGGGCGGTGGCGTCGCGGAGTCCGCCGCGGGCTTCCTTGAGGTCGGGTTCGAGGAGGTAGGGCAGTTCGCCCTGGCGTTCGGCGCGCTCCTGGCAGAGCTCGTTGAGTTCGGGGAGGCGCTTGGGTGCCAGGTTGCGCCAGTCGGCGAGGACGGCGGTGCGGAGGCCGGCGACGAGGCCGAGGTCTCCGGCGACGGGCCGGGCGTCGAGCAGCCCGAGCTGGACCTTGAGGTCCTCGCCGGCGGTCTTGCGTGCTTCGCCGGGGGTGCGTACGGAGTGGTCGAGGGCGAGGCCGAGGTCCCAGACCGGGTACCAGATGCGGTCGGCGAGGGCGGCGACGGCGCCGGGGTCGGCGGTTCCGTCGTGGAGGAGGAGCAGGTCGAGGTCGCTGCGCGGCGAGAGTTCGCCGCGCCCGTAGCCGCCGACGGCTACGAGGGCGGTGCCGCGGGGCGGGGCGGCGGCGGCGTGGAGTGCGGCCAGCCAGTCGTCGGTGAGCCGGGCCAGGGCGGCACGGCGCGGCGGCCCGGGCCGCGCCTCCTGCTGGAGGAGGCGCAACCGGGCCGCCGCGTAACCGCTGGGTCCCGAGTCTTCGGTCTTCTCTGTCGCTTCGAGGCTCGTCACCCAGCAGCTCCCTTACAGTGCGTCGGGTCCGCGCTCGCCGGTGCGGACACGTACGGCGGTCTCGACGGGGACGCTCCACACCTTGCCGTCACCGATCTTGCCGGTGCGGGCCGCCTTGACGACGACGTCGATGAGCTGTTCGGCGTCGTCGTCCTCGACGAGGACCTCGATGCGGATCTTCGGGACGAGGTCGACGGTGTACTCGGCGCCGCGGTAGACCTCGGTGTGGCCGCGCTGGCGTCCGTAGCCGCTGGCCTCCGTGACGGTCAGGCCATGGACTCCGAATGCCTGGAGGGCCTCTTTGATCTCGTCGAGCCGGTGCGGCTTGACGATCGCGGTGATGAGCTTCATGCGTCCACCTTCTTCTGCTGCGCTGCTGCCACGGTCTCACCGGCCGCGGGCACGGACTTGCGGGGGGCGGCGCCGCCGCCGGCTCCGCTGAAGTCGTACGCGGTCTCGGCGTGCTCGACCTGGTCGATACCGGAGATCTCGTCGTCCTCGCTGACCCGCATGCCCATGGTCTTGTGGATGATCAGGGCGAGGACGGCGGAGACGATCAGAGAGTAGGCGAGGACCGCGACGACACCGATGGCCTGCTTGATCAACTGGTCGACGCCGCCGCCGTAGAAGAGGCCCTTGGCGTCGGACTGGACGCCGCCGGTGGCGAAGAAGCCGACGAGGAGCGAGCCGATGACACCGCCGACGAGGTGGACGCCGACGACGTCGAGGGAGTCGTCGTAGCCGAACTTGTACTTGAGGCCGACGGCCATGGCGCAGAGGAGACCGGCGATGGCGCCGACGGCGATCGCGCCGAGGGGGCTCACGGAGCCGCCGGCCGGCGTGATGGCGACGAGGCCGGCGACTGCGCCGGAGGCGGCACCGAGGGTGGTGCAGGCGCCGTGGCGGATCTTCTCGTAGGCGAGCCAGGCGAGCACGGCGGCGGCGGTGGCGATCTGGGTGTTGATGAACATCACCGCGCCGACGCCGTCGTCGTTGCCGAGCCACGAGCCGGCGTTGAAGCCGAACCAGCCGAACCACAGGAGGGCGGCGCCGAGCATGACGAGCGGCAGGCTGTGCGGCCGCATCGGGTCCTTCTTGAAGCCGACGCGCTTGCCGATGACCAGGATCACGCCGAGGGCGGCCGCACCGGCGTTGATGTGGACGGCGGTACCGCCGGCGAAGTCGATGACGCCCATGTCGAAGAGCCAGCCGCCGTCACCCCAGACCCAGTGGGCGACCGGGAAGTAGACGACGGTGACCCAGAGGGTGATGAAGAGGACCCAGGCGCCGAACTTGACGCGGTCGGCGAGGGCGCCGCTGATCAGGGCGGGGGTGATGATCGCGAACATCAGCTGGAAGACGGCGAAGACGAAGATCGGGATGTTCGTCTCGCCCCAGAGGGCGTCGCGGCCGATGCCGCTCATGCCGGCGAAGTCGGAGGACCAGCCGATGACCGATCCGATGTCGGTACCGAAGGCGATGCTGAAGCCGTAGAGCACCCAGAGGATGGTGACGATCCCGAGGCTGATGAAACTCATCATCAGCATGTTCAGGGTGCTCTTGACGCGGACCATGCCTCCGTAGAAGAAGGCCAGGCCCGGGGTCATGAGCATCACCAGGGCGGAGCAGATGAGCATGAATCCGGTGTTGGCGGCAGAGAGGGTGGGAGCTTCCTCTGCGGCAAGCGTCAGGATGCCTGGGGGCATCGGCGTTCTCCTCGTCGTCGGTCGGCCTGTGCGGGGGCGCGGAGCGGGGGCTGCGCGGCTATGAGGGGTGGCCGGTTATGTCGCAGGAGGTTGGCGCAGCGCGGTTTCCGCAGATGCCACTCGATGTTTCGGCGCAGTGACGAAGAGGGCGGGTGTGTTACGTCGCCGTGAACCGCCGGGTCACGGATGTGTCACGGCGTATCCTCTGCCCCTGTCATGGACCGGCCGCGACAGCTACCCGTTGACCTGGCGGTGGGGGAACCGAGTCGGGCTGTACGGGGTGGCTGTCGCGGCCGGGGTCTTGGTGAGCGGGCCTGGTGGGGGCCCGGGTGGGGCGCCTGCCGGAGGGCCCGCGGGAGGGCCCGTCGGCTCGGGTCAGACGGCCTCGACGGTCTCCGGCAGTTCGGTGGCGAGGCGCTCGGTGAGCCGGACGACCTCCGCCACGTCGCCGAAGTCGCGTACGGCGGTGTCGACGGTCTTGCGGAGCCGGGTGTTGACGCGCTCGGAGCGGACGCGGCGGGCGACCGTGAGGGCGTCCGCCGCTCGGGCCGTGGCCTGTTCGGGTTCGCGCTTGAGCAGGTGGACGGTGGCCATGCCGACGAGGTTCAGGGCGTAGGAGCGCTGGTGCTCCTGGTCCTTCGCGAAGAGGTCGACGGCCCGTTCCATGACGGGTTCGGCGAGGGAGGCGTAGGTGGGGCTGCGGCCCGCGACGTAGGCGAGGTCGCGGAAGGAGTGGGAGTTCTCGCCGTTGAGTTCGGCCTCGGAGAAGAAGCGGATCCAGTCGGGCTCAGGACCGTCGTCGAGCCCGGCGTCGGCGAAGGTGTCCTCGGCCATCCGCACGGCCCGCTTGCACTTGCTGGGCTGGCCCATATTGGCGTACGCGCGGGCCTCCATCGCATACAGCATCGACTGGGTCCGGGAGGTGGCGCAGTCGCGGCTGCCGTACTGGGCGAGGTGGATGAGTTCCAGGGCGTCGTCGGGCCGCCCGAGGTGGATCATCTGGCGGCTCATGGACGAGAGGATGTACGAGCCGAGGGGCTTGTCGCCGGCTTCCTTGGCGGCGTGGAGGGCGAGGACGAAATACTTCTGGGCGGTGGGGTGGAGGCCCACGTCGTAGCTCATCCACCCGGCGAGCTCGGCCAGTTCGGCCGCGCAGCGGAAGAGGCGCTGGGAGGTGGCGCCGGCCTGTGGCTCCTGGAGCAGGTCGGTGACCTCGTGGAGCTGGCCCACCACGGCCTTGCGGCGCAGCCCGCCGCCGCACTGGGCGTCCCATTTGCGGAACATGGTGGTGGTGGACTCCAGCATCTCCAGTTCGGCCTTGGAGAGCCGGTAGGGGCGGCGGCCTTGGGACGGCGGCCCGGCGCGGTCGGTCGCGGGGGTGGGCACCAGCCAGCGCTGCATCGGCTCGATGAGGGAGGGGCCGGCGGCGAGGGCGAGCGAGGAGCCGAGGAATCCGCGTCGGGCAAGCATGAGGTCGCTCCGGGAGAACTCGCTGAGGAGCGAGACGGTCTGCGGACCTGCCCAGGGGAGGTCGACGCCGGACACCGAGGGTGACTGGTGGGCCGTGCGCAGCCCGAGGTCCTCGATGGCGACGACGGTGCCGAAGCGTTCGGAGAACAGCTCCGAGAGGATGCGCGGGATGGGCTCGCGCGGCTGTTCGCCGTCGAGCCAGCGCCTTACGCGGGAGGTGTCCGTGCTGATGTGGTGTGCGCCCATCTGGCGTGCCCGGCGGTTCACTTGACGCGCGAGCTCGCCCTTCGACCAGCCGCTGCGCACGAACCACGAGCTGAGCTGGTCGTTCGGGCGCTTACCGGCATTCGTACCGTCTGTGCCGCTGCCGCCCACTGAAAGGCCCCCATCCGCCGTCTCGCCGTATTGCCCGAACCCTTGTCAGAATGCCGTCAGTTGTGGTCCCGCGTCCGGGGTTCGCACCCTTCGAACCGGACGCCGCCTTGCCTCGGGCATACCCACGGGTGCAGACGCTACCCGGAGTTCGTGCACCGAAAGTAGCCCTACGATCACCCGCCCCGCGAGCCCGATTCCATAAACGCCACCATTCGCCACCCCTTCGAATGAACTCGCCCGGCGCGGGGCGCGATTCACTTGACACATGACGATCGGGAGCCCGGCGCGCTGACGTGTGAGGCAGCGCTCGAAAGGTGCTACGCCACCCTGCGCGCCTCCGCACGCCACCCGAACGAGGGACCGTGCGACACAGTGTCACGACAAGACTCCGGGTCGTAACCACCGGCGAGTTCAACCCGTTGGAGGGGGCATGGGCTTCACGATCGGCGGCACGCGCATCCGCGAAATGCGGTCCGGATGGACGGGATTGACCGGCCTCACAGGGTTGACGTTGTCCGGGGCCCGCCGCCGTGCGACCAGGGCGGCGGAGTGCACCGTGGTGGCGGAGTACACCGGCCTGTGGGGCTGGGACGTGGCGCCGGGGGCCCGCGCGGCGTCCGGAGCGTGCTCGTGCGGCGACGCCGCTTGTACGGCGCCGGGGGCCCATCCGCTGGGGTTCGCCCCCGAGGTGCCCGCCGGGGCGTCGCTGGACGCGGTCGCCGAGGCGTGGTCGGGGTTCCCGGGTGCGGCGCTGCTGCTGCCGGTCGGGCGGTCGTTCGACGTACTGGAGGTCGCCGAGGAGGCGGGGCGCCGGGCGCTGGTGCGGCTGGAGCGGATGGGGCTGCCGCTGGGGCCGGTGTGCGTGACGCCTACGGGGCGGGCGCAGTTCTTCGTCGCGCCCGGTGCGGCGGCGGAGCTGCCGCGGCTGCTGTACCGGATGGGGTGGGACGACGCGGATCTGGATCTGCACTGCCTGGGGGCGGGCTCCTGGATCACGGCCCCGCCGTCGGACCACGCGGGCCTCGGCCCGGTCCGCTGGCTGCGGGCCCCGTCCCTGGACGCCACGCACGCGCCGCCGCAGGCGCGGTTGCTGCTGGGCACCTTGGCCTACATCTGCCACCGCTCAGGGGCCTGAGGGACGTCCCCGCAGGGGCCGGCGGCATCGGCCGACCGACGGGTCTCCATCGCCCGGGGCAGCCGCCCCCGAGGAGGTGAGCCCGGAGGGGGCAGCGTCCCTTGCGCCCACCCTCCCCCGGGCTACGGACTCCGCGGCCGCGTCAGGCCGTCGGTTCGCCGATGAGCGCGTCCACGAAGGCTTCGGGCTCGAAGGGGGCCAGGTCGTCGGGGCCCTCACCCAGGCCGACGAGCTTGACGGGAACGCCGAGCTCGCGTTGGACGGCTACGACGATGCCGCCCTTGGCCGTGCCGTCCAGCTTGGTGAGGACGATGCCGGTGATGTCGACGACCTCGGCGAAGACGCGGGCCTGTACCAGGCCGTTCTGGCCGGTGGTGGCGTCCAGGACGAGCAGGACCTCGTCCAGCGGGCCGTGCTTCTCGACGACACGCTTGACCTTGCCGAGCTCGTCCATGAGGCCGGCCTTGGTGTGCAGGCGGCCCGCGGTGTCGATGAGCACGACGTCGGCGCCCTCGGCGATACCTTCCTTCACCGCGTCGAAGGCGATGGACGCCGGGTCGCCGCCCTCCGGCCCCCGTACCGTACGGGCGCCGACACGCTCGCCCCAGGTCTGGAGCTGGTCGGCGGCGGCCGCGCGGAACGTGTCGGCGGCGCCCAGCACGACGGAGCGGCCGTCGGCGACCAGGACGCGCGCCAGCTTGCCGGTCGTGGTGGTCTTGCCGGTGCCGTTCACGCCGACGACCATCACGACGCCGGGGGTGTCGAGGCCGCCCTCTGTCTTGACGGTGCGGTCGAAGTCGGGACCCAGCAGGGTGAGGAGCTCTTCACGGAGGAGCGTGCGCAGCTCTTCCGGGGCGCGTGTGCCCAGGACGCGGACGCGCTCGCGGAGGCGCTCCACGAGCTCCTGCGTCGGGGCGACACCGACGTCCGCGGTGAGGAGGGTGTCCTCGACCTCCTCCCATGTCTCCTCGTCGAGGCGCTCACGCGAGAGGAGCGTGAGCAGCCCCTTGCCGAGGGAGTTCTGGGAGCGGGCGAGGCGGGCGCGCAGCCGGACGAGGCGGCCGGCGGTCGGCGCCGGGACCTCGATCTCACGGACCGGAGGCGCGGCCATGACCGGGTCCTCGACCGCGGTCGGCTCCTCGACGATCTCCTCGGCGGTCGGGAGGTCGACCTCCTCGATGGTTCGGCGCGGTTCTTCGCGCGGTGTCTCCGCCTCCTCGCCGACATGCGGTTCGGCGGGCGGAGCGGTGATGGTCGGCGTGGTCGACGGGGCCCCGGGCGGCGGCAGCTGCCTCTTCCGGCGGCTGCTGACGACGAGGCCGCTGATCACTCCGACCGCGACCAGGGCGATTACTACAGCAAGGATGACGAATTCCATGGTCCGTCCAGTATGCGTGAAGCCGCTGCCGCGCCCTCTTGCCGCGACGTCCCATTTGGGCAATTCTGCGGTGAATGTATGAGAGGCGGGGTCTGGAGCCCGTGCCTGACGCCGAGCGCGTGGGCCGGGTCCGTGAGCTTTTCCCGACGTGGGTCGCGGCGAACATCACGGTGCTGCTGCTCACCGTGGGCGCGGGCCTGGTGGTTCTGCACGGGCTGAACTTCTGGCAGGTGCTGGTCGTCGCGGTGACGGCGCCGCTCGTCTCGTTCGGGATCGTGGGTCTGGTCTCGATCGCGGGGAAGCGCGGCGGGGCGCCGGGCATGGCGCTGTCGCGTGCGGTCTTCGGGCAGCGCGGGAACCTGCTGCCGGGGGCACTGATCTGGGCGGCTCGGTGGGGCTGGGAGACGATCAACGCGGTGACCGGCGCGTACGCGCTGCTGAGCGTCCTGGACCTGCTCTTCGGGGTGCGGGGCGGCACACCGCTCGTCGTGGTGACGCTGCTGCTCTTCGTCGGGGCGACATTCCTGCTGTCGGGGCTGGGGATCGGGGCGCTCCGGGTGTGCTGCCGCTGGTCGGCGTATCTGTTCGGGGCGTTCTCGGTGCTGATCCTCGTCCATCTGATCGCGCGGACCGACTGGGGTGCGGTGTTCGGGCGGCCGCCGGGGCAGGCGTCGATGATGGCGGTGGGGGTGGGGACGCTCGCGGCCGGGGCGATCAGCTGGGCGCCGTCGGCGCCGGACTTCACGCGCTATCTGCCGCGTACGGCGTCGAGCCGGGCCATGGTCGGTGCGACGGTCGCGGGGGCGGCGGTCGTGGTGGTGCCGCTGGTGCTGATGGGCACGGTGATGGCGGTGTCGACGCCGGGCCTGGCGCAGACCCATGACCCCGTGTCGTTCATCGGGGCCCTGCTGCCGCTCTGGCTCTCTGTGCCGTATCTGCTGATCGCGCTGGTCGGCATGCTGCTGATCAACGCGCTGTCGATGTATTCGGCGGGCTTCACCGCTCAGACGCTCGGGGTGCGGCTGCCACGTGGCTGGGCGGTGGCGGTGAACGCGGTCATCAGCCTGGTGCTGGGTCTTCTGCTGATGCTGGTGGTGAGCAGCTTCCTGGGGGCGTTCCTGTCGTTCCTGACGCTGTTGGGGGTGGCGTTCTCCGCGTGGATCGGCGTGTTCGGCGCGGACATGCTGCGACGGAGGTCGTACGACGGTACGGCGCTGCTGGACACGGGCCGGTCGAGTGCGTACTGGTACCGCGGCGGGTTCGCGTGGCGGGCCGTGGCCGGGTGGGGTGCGGCACTGGCGGTGGGGCTGCTGTTCACCCGGGTGGACTGGTTCGCGGGGCCGCTGGCGGACAGCTGGCCGGGCCGTAACGGGCTCGGCTGGGTGGTGACCGTGCTGGTGGCGGCCGTGGTGTACGGCGTACCGGGACGGCCGACTGCCCCGGCGCGCGCGGAAGGGGCGGGCCGGGGCAGTCGGGAGATCGAGGAGAGGGGCAGCGGGGATTAGCCCATCTCCTCCAACGCCTTGCCCTTGGTCTCCTTCACGAACTTGAGCACGAAGGGGATGGAGAGCACGGCGAAGACCGTGTAGATGACGTAGGTGCCGGACAGATTCCACTCCGCGAGGGACGGGAAGCTCGCGGTGATCACCCAGTTGGCCACCCACTGGGCGGAGGCGGCGATGCCGAGGGCCGCGGCGCGGATGCGGTTGGGGAACATCTCGCCGAGGAGGACCCAGACCACCACGCCCCACGAGAGGGCGAAGAACAGGACGAAGGCGTGCGCGGCGACCAGGGCGACGACGCCCTGGGTGCCGGGCAGCCTGCCGTCCACGAGGTCGGCGGAGAAGGCCCACGCCTCGCAGGCGAGGGCGACGGCCATGCCGGCGGACCCGACGAGGGCGAGGGGCTTACGGCCGACCCGGTCGACGAGGACCATCGCGATCACGGTGCCGACGATGTTGATGATCGACGTGGTGAACGAGTAGAGGAACGAGCTCGACGGGTCGACGCCGACCGACTGCCTCAGCGTCGCGGAGTAGTAGAAGGCGACGTTGATGCCGACGAGCTGCTGGAAGACGGAGAGGCCGATGCCGACCCAGACGATCGGCAGGAGGCCGAACCGGCTGCCGAGCAGGTCCTTGAAGGTGGACTTGTGCTCGCGGTGCATGGCGTTCTCGATCTCGGCGACGCGGGCGTCGAGGTCGACGCCGTGGCCCTCGACCTCGGTGAGGACCTCGCGGGCGCGGTCGCGGCGGCCGACGGAGATCAGGAAGCGCGGCGACTCGGGGATGGCGAAGGAGAGCAGTCCGTACAGCACGGCCGGGAGGACCTCGACGCCGAGCATCCACTGCCATGCCTCCAGGCCGGCGATCTCACCGCGCTGCTGCCCGTCGGCCGTGTTGAGGATGGCCCAGTTGACCAGCTGGGAGACGGCGATGCCGATGACGATGGCGGCCTGCTGGAAGGAGCCGAGACGGCCGCGGTAGGCGGCGGGTGCCACCTCGGCGATGTACGCGGGGCCGATCACGGAGGCCATGCCGATGGCGAAGCCGCCGACGACCCGCCAGAAGGCGAGGTCCCAGAGGGTGAACGGCAGGGCGGAGCCGATGGCGCTGACCGTGAAGAGGACGGCGGCGATCCGCATGCACCGGATACGGCCGATGCGGTCGGCGATCCGGCCCGCGGTCGCGGCGCCGACGGCACAGCCGATCAGGGCGACGGCGATGACCTGGGCCAGCGTCCCGGAGCCGATGTCGTAGCGGTCCCGGATGGCTTCGACAGCGCCGTTGATGACGGAGCTGTCGTAGCCGAAGAGGAAGCCGCCCATCGCGGCGGCGGCCGTGATGAAGATGACGTGGCTGAGGTGGTCGGGGTGGGCCTGCCTGGCCCCGGAGGCAGGGGGCCGCGCTGTGCTGGTCACGTGTACTCCTGGGCCCGGCGCCGTCGCCGGGGGCCGCACTTGAAGGTAAAAGCAACGTTGCAGAGACTATGCCTTCAAGTTTCGAAGTCAAGAGCCTGTTCGATGCGAATCTGAAGACCGACCTATGAAGCTTGTGTTCATTAATTGAAGATCAGTCGCTGATCAGCGCAGACGCTGGCTGATGACCTTGGAGACGCCGTCCCCCTGCATCGAGACGCCGTAGAGGGCGTCCGCGACCTCCATGGTCCGCTTCTGGTGGGTGATGACGATCAGCTGTGAGCTCTCCTGGAGCTCCTGCATGATCCGGATGAGCCGCTGGAGGTTGGTGTCGTCCAGCGCGGCCTCCACCTCGTCCATCACATAGAACGGACTCGGCCGCGCCTTGAAGATCGACACGAGCATGGCGACGGCCGTCAGCGACCGCTCGCCGCCGGAGAGCAGCGACAGCCGCTTGACCTTCTTGCCGGGCGGGCGCGCCTCGACGTCGACGCCCGTGGACAGCATGTTGTCGGGGTCCGTCAGGACGAGGCGCCCCTCGCCACCCGGGAACAGCCGCGAGAAGACACCCTCGAACTCCCTGGCCGTGTCCCGGAACGCCTCGGTGAAGACCTGCTCGACACGTTCGTCGACCTCCTTGACGACCTGGAGAAGGTCGGCGCGGGTCTTCTTCAGGTCCTCCAGCTGCTCCGAGAGGAACTTGTGGCGCTCCTCCAGTGCCGCGAACTCCTCCAGGGCGAGCGGGTTGACCTTGCCGAGCTGCTGGTAGGCCCGTTCCGCGGCCTTGAGCCGCTTCTCCTGCTCGGCCCGTACGAACGGCCGGGCGCTGTTACGGGGGTGCTCAGGGTCCTCGGGGACCTCCTCGCCGTCGGCCGGCGGGGCGGGCGGCACGGGCTGGCCGGGGCCGTACTCGGCGACGAGCGCGGCGGGTTCGACGCCCAGTTCCTCCAGGGCCCGGGTCTCCAGCTGCTCGATGCGCAGCCGCTTCTCGGCGCCCAGCACCTCGCCGCGGTGCACCGAGTCGGTGAGCTTGTCCAACTCGGCCTTCAGGTCCCGGCCGCGGGTGCGGGCGGCGGCCAGGTCCTGTTCGCGGGCGGCCTTGGCGGTCTCGGCGGCGGACCGTTCCTGCTCGGCGCGGACGAGGGACACCTCGATATGGGCGAGGAGCTGCCGGGCGCCCGAGGCGACGGCCGCGGCGACCTCCGCCTCGTGGCGCAGCCGGGTGCGGCGCCGCTCGGCCCGCAGCCGGGCCTCGCGTTCGGCGCGAGCGGCGCGGTCCAGGGAGTCGGCCCGGCCGGCCAGGCCCTTGACACGTTCCTCGTGGGTGCGGGCCTGGAGGCGGGCCTCCATCTCGGTCTGGCGGGCGTTGGCCCCGTCGGCGGCGAGGCGGTCGCGTACGGAGGTGTCGGGCTCCTCCTCGGCGGGCGCCTCCTCGGCGACCAGGAGCCGCTCGGCCAGCTCCTCGGCCTCCTCCGCCGCCCGGTCGAGGGCCTCCTGGGCGCGGGCCACGGCGGCGCCCGCGCGTTCGGCCTCCTCGGCGGCGCCCCTGGCCTGTCCGGCGAGGCGTCCCAGCCGCTGGGCGACGCCGGACTTCTCCCGGTCGGCGGCCCTGCGCCGCTCCGCCAGCTCCTCGACCCTCGCCGCGCGGGTGCGCCGCCGCTCGGCGGCCTCCTGCTGCCGCACGGCGAGGTCTTCGCACCGTACGGCCAGCTCGGCCAGCTCGGTGGCGGCCTCGTCGACGGACGCCTGGACCTCCAGGAGGCTGGGCGCCCCGGCGGAGCCGCCCTGCGCGAAGTGCGCGCCGAGCAGGTCGCCCTCGGCGGTGACGGCGGTCAGCCCGGGCCGCGCGTACACCAGGTCCTCGGCGTCCTCGAGGGTGCCGACGACCACCATGTCCCGCAGCAGGCGGCGCACGGCCGGCAGCAGATCCTCGGGCCCGCGCACCAGGTCGGCCGCCCAGGACACGCCGTCGGGGAGGGCCGGGCGCGGCTCCTCGGGCCCTTGGAGGCCGGCGACGAGCAGCGCGGCGCGCCCCGCGTCCTGTTTGCGCAGGAGCCGGATCGCCTCGGTGGCGGTCGCCGGGCCGTTCACCGCGAGCGCGTCGGCGGCGGCCCCCAGGGCGGCGGCGAGGGGGACCTCGTGGCCGGGGGTGACGGTGAGCAGCTCGGCGGCGGGGCCGAGGAGTCCGGCGAGCCGGTCGGCGGCGTCGAGGAGGGCGCCGGTGCCGTCCTTGCGGCGCAGCCCGAGCGCGAGGGCGTCGTGCCTGGCCTGGGTGGCGGCACGCGTGCGCTCGGCCGCGGTGGCTGCCTCGCGGGTGGTGGTGAGCGTGGCCTCGGCGTCGACCAGCTCGCGCTTGGCGGCCTCGTGGGCGCCGACGAGTTCGGCGTCGTCCGCGTCGAGGCCGTCCACCTCGGCCTGGAGCCGCTCGTACTCCTCCTGGGCCGTGGCGGCGCGCTCCCGGGCCTCGTCGCGGGTGGCGGTGAGCCGGTCGATCTCGGCCTGTGCGGCGGCGGCGCGGGAGCGGGCGGCGCCCACCTTGCCGGTGAGCCGGGCGAGGCCCTCGCGGCGGTCGGCGATGGCTCGGGCGGCGTCCTTGAGGCGGCGCTCCTCGGCGGCGAGGGCGCGCTCGAGTTCGGCGCGGTGCGCGACGGTGTCCTCCAGGGCGCGCTCGGCGGCCTCCAGGGCGGCCTCCAGCTCGGCCTCCTGTTCACGGACGCGGGCGGCTTCGCGCTCCAGGTCCTCGGGATCGCGGCCGCGCCGTTCCTCGACGGGCTGCGCGGTGGCGCTCTTGACGCGGGCGTCGGCCAGGGAGATCGTGCCGCGCACCCGCTCGGCCAGCCGGGACAGCTCGTACCAGGTGTGCTGGGCGCGGTGGAGGCGGGGCGCGAGGAGTCCCACCTCGTCCTCCAGGGCGGCCTCGCGGGCCAGGGCGGCCTTCAGCTCCGCCTCGGCTTGCTCCTTGCGTTCCCGGAGCGCGGCCTCGTCGGCCACCTCGGCGCTCAGCGCCTCCCGGAGCCGTACGAGGTCGTCGGCGAGGAGGCGCAGCCGGGCGTCCCGGAGCTCGGCCTGGATGACGGCGGCACGGCGGGCGACGGCGGCCTGCCGGCCGAGGGGCTTGAGCTGGCGGCGGAGCTCGTCGGTGAGGTCCTGGACGCGGGCGAGGTTGGCCCGCATCGCGTCCAGCTTCCGCAGCGCCTTCTCCTTGCGCTTGCGGTGCTTGAGTACGCCCGCGGCCTCCTCGATGAAGGCGCGGCGGCCCATCGGGTCGGCGTGCAGGACGGAGTCGAGCCGGCCCTGCCCGACGATGACGTGCATTTCCCGGCCGATGCCGGAGTCGCTGAGGAGTTCCTGGATGTCGAGGAGACGGCAGGTGTCTCCGTTGATCTGGTATTCGCTGCCACCGTTGCGGAACATGATCCGTGTAATGGTGACTTCCGCGTAGTCGATGGGCAGCGCGCCGTCGGAGTTGTCGATCGTGAGGGAGACCTCGGCGCGTCCGAGGGGCTGTCTGCCGGTCGTTCCGGCGAAGATCACATCTTCCATCTTGCCGCCGCGCAGGGATTTCGCTCCCTGTTCTCCCATGACCCAGGAGAGCGCGTCGACCACATTGGACTTGCCGGAGCCATTGGGGCCGACGACGCAGGTGATGCCCGGTTCGAACCGCAGTGTGGTGGCGGAGGCGAACGACTTGAAACCGCGAAGGGTCAGGGCCTTGAGGTGCACGCTCCCGGACTCTACCGGCCGGGTTTCGTTTGACCCATGAACGTGAAGGGCAGATCAGTCGGTAAGTACGGCGCGTGCAGCGGTGAACACTCCATGAACACACGCGTGAACACGCTCGCGCACTCAGGTGATCACCGGCTGAAAAGAAAGAAGGGACGCCGTAGCGTCCCTTGCATATCTGTTTCTCGCGAGAATGTTTCTCACCAACCCGCAGGCCCAAGTGCTACGGGGTTCCCTTGCGGGTGTCAGGTGAGCGCAGGCTCGCCCTTGGGTACGTCGATGTCGATGCCCTCGAGCAGCGGCTCGCGGTGAGCGGCGGCAGCGGCGAGCGCGTCGTTCTCGGACTGGATCCGTACCAGCTCGGACTCCAGGTCCTGGACGCGCTGCTGAAGCCGTCGCATCTCGGCGAGCAGTCGCGGGTCGGTACCGCCGACATAACCGAGAAGCGCCTTTGCCATGATGGATGGTCCTCCACAATGAGTGACCGACCGAAGCGGTGTGGGTCGTGAGGGAATCGCACCCGCAGTGCCTGGCAGTACGTGATGCCGCTGCGGTTCTTACTGCCAAACAGCTAAGGTGCGCGGGGCTTCCAGAGTCTCACCAAAAAGTTTGACGGTCAACACGATCACGCCCCGCATCAAGGGACGACCGGGGGCTGCGGCCGCTGAATGTGCGGCGGTGCCTCGCGCGCGGTGCCTAATGGGGCGTGGAGATCATCCTTGCGTGCCCGGGTCGCCATCACAACCCCTTCTCGGCAATCACCTGGTCATTTCTGCCCCAGCCGACCGCGCGCACGGCCGCCCGGACGCCCCCGTGACGCTCTCACACCCCTCGGCGACACCGTGTGGCGGACGGTCTCAGCGGACCGCGAAGCCGTCGTATCCGCCGCGCGGCGTGTCCCAGATCTCAGTCACCCCGTCGACACGGCCGGGCGTGTCGCCGGAGCGCAGCCACTCCAGGAGACGGTGGCAATTCTCACTCGGGCCCTCGGCGACGACCTGGACGCGGCCGTCGTCCAGATTCAGGGCGAAGCCGTTGAGACCGCCGATCTCCAGGGCGTTGGCCCTGGTGAACCAACGGAAGCCCACTCCCTGTACCTGTCCGCGTACCCAGGCGGTGAGCCGTGCGTCGTCGTTCATGACTGCACGCTAACCGGCCAATGGGGCCGTCAACACTTCACCCCCGCGTGTCATGGCGTACAGTCCCCACCCAATGAGCCTCACTCGTTCGGGTGAATCACACCGGAAACACGGGGCTCGGAGATCGAAGAGATCGACCCGAGACAGCAGGAAGCAGCTGGAAGCAGGAGGCAGGGCAGATGGGACGCCATCGACGCTCCGGCGCCGCAGCCGCAGCCGACGAGTACGCGGCCGGCGGGGCGGCCGGTTCGTCCGGCCGCCGCCGCGGTGCGCGCCGGAAGAAGAGCGCCGGGTTGCCGACGCGGGGCGGGCTGCTCGGCGCCTCGGCCGCGATGGCGGTGGGTGCCGTCGCCGTCACCTCGGGGCTCCTGCCCGGCGGTGAGAAGTTCAGCCTCGGCAGCGGCTCGTCCGGCGAGCAGATACGTTCCGGGAGCAGCCCGGAGCTGAACGCGCAGGGCGGTGCCACAGCCGCGCCGACCGCGACGCACTCCTCCGCCTCGCCGACGCCGAGCCCGTCGCCGTCCCTGGCGGCCCCGTCGAAGACCCCGTCGCCCACGCCGACGACCGCCTCGCCCTCATCGCCCCCGCGTACGAAGACGGCGTCCCCCACGCCCACGAAGACCGCCACGACCGCGCCCCGCACGGCGACGACCGCGCCGAAGACCACCGCGCCGACCACGCTGCAGAAGACGACCAGCCGTGAGGCCGCGGCGGAGGCCGCCGTGCTGGACCTGGTCAACAAGGAGCGCGCCAAGGCGGGCTGCAGCCCGCTGCGCGCCTCGTCGGACCTCGCCGACCTGGCCAGGGCGTTCAGCAGGGACATGGCGGCGCGGGACTTCTTCTCCCACACGGACCCGGACGGCGACGGCCCCTGGGACCGGGCCGCGCAGGCGGGCGTCGAGGGGCTGGGCGGCGAGAACATCGCCCGCGGCCAGGCGGACGCCGAGGCGGTGATGTCCTCGTGGATGAACAGCGAGGGCCACCGCGCGAACATACTGAACTGCGACTTCAAGACGCTCGGCGTCGGTGTCCACTTCGGGGACGGCGGCCCCTGGTGGACCCAGAACTTCGGCTTCTGACCTCGGTTCCGACCACCGGTTCCGACCACCCGTTCTCCGTATACGGATAGGGCCGAGGGCCCCGTCACCTTCTCGGTGGCGGGGCCCTCGGCCGTATCCGTGGGTGTGCTCGTCAGGCGGTGACGGCCGCGCGGCCCGCGATGAAGGTGCGGGCGGCGTCGGCGACCCGGCGGCCGAGGTGCTCGGCGGTCGCGATGTCCGCCTTGTGTACGGCGTCCGGGCCCTCGTCGCTGTTGGTCTGGGCGCCGGCGCCGGCGAAGATTCCCAGGCGGTTGAGGTCGTGCTCGGACGCGGTGCTGGAGTTCCAGCCCGGCTTCAGACCCAGGTTCACCCAGTGCATGCCGTGCTGCGCGGCGAGGATCTGGAAGAACTGCAGGGTGTGCAGCTTGTCGCCGCTCTTGGAGGCGGAATTGGTGAAGCCGGCGGCCAGCTTGTCCTGCCAGGCGTCGGCGAACCAGCGCTTGGAGGTGGCCTCGGCGAAGACATGGAAGGCGCCGGACGCGGTGCCCATGTAGGTGGGCGAGCCGAAGATGATCGCATCCGAGGCGTCGAGCAGTTCCCACTCCGCGTCCGTGAGCTCGTCGACGCTGAGCAGGTGGACCGTGGCTCCGGCGGAGGCGGCGCCGTCGCGGACGGCCTCGGCGATGACGGCGGTGTGGCCGTAGCCGGAGTGGTAGGCGATCGAGACGACAGGCTTGGTCATGCGGGTCTCCTGGTTCGGCGGGATGGGCGGCCGCGTGCTGCGTACCGGCGTGCCGCGTCGGCGGCTCCAAGAAAAGCACTAACTTCTAGTTAGTGCAACCCGACAGTTAGCGCTGTGGGAGCGTATGGTGGTGGTATGAGAGAAGCGGCGGCAGCGGACGTGACCCGCGACGAGGATCTCGCCTTCGACGTGTTCGCCAAGCAGTGCCCGTCCCGCGGCACACTGGAGCACGTCACAGGCCGCTGGGGCGGCCTGACCCTGGGCGCGCTGCACGAGGGCAGCCTTCGCTTCAACGAGCTGCGGCGACGCGTGGACGGCGTCAGCGAGAAGATGCTGTCCCAGACGCTGCACGCGCTGGAGCGGGACGGACTGGTGCACCGTGAGGCGCAGCCGACGAACCCGCCGCGCGTGGACTACGATCTGACGCCGCTCGGCCGGGAGGTCACCGAGCGGCTCCTGGGGCTGATCCACCTCGTGGAGGGCCGTATGCCGGAGGTGCTCGCGGCGCGCGAGCGGTACGACGTGGCGCGCGGCGGGCCGGGGGCCTGAGACGCGGCGGCGGCCCCGGGCGTTGCCCCGC
>NZ_VSRY01000013.1 GCF_008271805.1 Streptomyces sp. TRM49041 | reverse complement strand
CGGGACCGTGGCGGTTTCCGTCGGGACGACCGGCGTGACGACCGGGGCGGTTTCCCCCGGGACGACCGTGCTCCTCGGCGCGATGACCGTGACCGGGACCGTGGGCCGCGTCGGGACGACGACCGCGGCGGGTTCCGTCGGGACGACCGGCGTGACGACCGCGGCGGGTCCCGTGGGGGCTTCCGTGGTGGCCGGGACGACCGGCGTGACGACCGGGGGCGTGGCGGGTTCCGTGGGCGTCCCGAGCGGCGCGACGACCGGCGCGACGACCGCCGGGACCGCGAGCCCATCAAGCGGCTGCCCATCCCCGAGGACGTCACCGGCGACGAGATCGACAAGGACGTACGGCAGGAGCTGATGAGCCTGCCGAAGACCCTCGCCGAGGACGTCGCCAGGAACCTGGTGATGGTCGCCAGGCTCATCGACGAGGACCCCGAGAAGGCCTACAGCTACTCGCGCGTCGCCCTGCGGCTCGCCTCCCGCGTCGCCGCCGTCCGCGAGGCCGCCGGCTTCGCCGCCTACGCCACCCAGAAGTACGCGGAGGCCCTCGCGGAGTTCCGTGCCGCCCGGCGTATGACCGGCAGCGTCGAGCTGTGGCCCGTCATGGCCGACTGCGAGCGCGGCCTCGGCCGGCCCGAGCGGGCGCTGGCCATGGCCGGTGAGCCCGAGGTGCAGAAGCTGGACAAGGCGGGCCAGGTCGAGATGCGGCTCGTCGCCGCCGGGGCGCGGCGCGACCTGGGACAGGTCGACGCGGCCATCGTCACGCTGCAGTCGCCCGAACTCGCCGCCAACGCCGTACAGCCGTGGACGGCGCGCCTGCGATACGCGTACGCCGACGCGCTTCTGGCGGCGGGACGTGAGGGCGAGGCGCGCGAATGGTTCGCCAAGGCCATCGAGTCCGACAAGGACGGCACGACCGACGCCTCCGACCGGCTCGCCGAACTCGACGGCGTCGAGTTCGTCGATGCCTTCGAGGAGATCGAGGACACCGAAGACCCCGAGGAGTCCGAGGAGTCCGATGAGTCCTTGGGGTCCGAGGAGATTCGGGGCACTGAGGCCGCCGGGGACGGCGGCGAGGAGCAGGGCGGCGACGACAGCGGGTCGCGGCACTGAGATGACCTGATCACGGAGAAGGGCGGCACCCCTCGGGTGCCGCCCTTCTCCGTGTCTGTTCAGTCCAGTGCAAGGCTGCGCAGTACCAGGCCAGTGGCCGGTTTCGGGCCGAACGACGTCGACTTGCGGGGCATCGTGACGCCCTGGCGGGCCAGATCCCGGACCACGTCCTCCCGCACCGGGTGCATCAGGACGGCCGTGGCGCCGTGCCGCTCGGCCTGCGTGACCGCGGCCCGCGTGTCATGGATGTACGCGATGTGCTCCGGGGCGTCCGGGACGTGCCACACCCGCTCCAGGAGCGTCGCGTGCAGGACGGTGGCGTCGAGGGTACGCCACGCCTCCGGGCGGTCGCGCCGTATCGTGCGGGCCAGCAGCTCCCCGTCCGGGCGGTCCACCAGGTGGAAGCGGCCGTCACCCGCGAGCAGGAACGCGTTCCCGTCGGCCGCGGCGTCCCCCAGTGCCTCCAGGGCCGTCGCGAGAGGCACGTCGAGGGTGCGGACCCGGAACGAGCCCTCCAGGGCGGCGAGGGCGTCCGCGACCGGCAGGCGGTGCAGCAGCCGGTGGATGGCGCGGACCTCCAGCGGATAGCGTGCGGTGTCGACGAGGAGTACCAGGCCGTAGTTCCACGGGCCGGTCCCGGCCTGCTCGTCGCGGAGCCGCAGATACGTCGCCCAGCGATGGTGGCCGTCCGCGATCAGTGCCTGGTGACGGGCCAGATCGCCGGCCGCCGCCGCCAGCTCCGCCGGATCCGTCACCGCCCACAGCCGGTGGCTGAAGCCGTCCTCCGTGGTCGTCGAGAGCAGCGGCGTACGGGCGATGACACGCTCGATGACGGCCGTCGCGCCGGTCGCGCTGCCGTCGCCGCGGTAGGTGAGCAGCAGCGGCTCCAGGTGCGCGCCCGTGGTGCGCATCAGGTCGGCGCGCTCCTCCACGACATGCGGCATGACGTCCTCGTGCGGCAGGACGATGCCCTCCTCCGGGCGCGACAGCTCCAGGGCGCCGATGACGCCGCGCTGCAGCAGGTCGCCGTTGCGCTGCTCGTAGACGTACAGGGCCGGCTCGGAGTCGGCGGCCAGTATCCCCTCGGCGAGCCAGTCAGTGAGGGTGTCGGCGGCGCGGCGGGGGCGGGCGTCCGCCGTGGGCGCCTGGGGGAGGATGAGCCGGACGATGTTGTGCGGGTCGGACGACTCGAGATGGTGGAGTCCGTCGGGCCGTACCACCACGTCGTACGGCGGTGAGGTCACCGCGGCGAGGCTGCGGACCCGTTCCGGGACGTACCGCAGTCCGCGGAACGGTTTCAGGCGCAGGCCGTCGTCGGCCGCAGGACCTCTCGTGTTCATCCTTGCATCGTAGGTGGATGTACGGATGAGCGATGATCGGGGCACGGGATCGGCCGAATGAGTGAGGAGCACGGGTGATGGGGCAGCAGGGGCGGAACCGGCCGGGCGGCAGCGCGACCGCGTTGAGCGCGGCGTACGACACGGCGCTGCTGGACCTGGACGGTGTGGTGTACGCGGGCGGGGAGGCCATCCCGTACGCCGTGGAGGCGCTCGGCGCGGCCCGGGCCGGCGGGATGCACCTCGCGTACGTCACGAACAACGCCCTGCGCACGCCGGACGCCGTCGCCGCGCACCTCACGGAGCTGGGGGTGCCCGCCGAGCCGGGCGATGTGGTGACGTCCGCGCAGGCGGTGGCCCGGCTCATCGCCGACCGGCTGCCGCACGGGTCGCGGATCCTCGTCATCGGCGGGGAGGGGCTGCGGGTCGCGCTGCGCGAGCGCGGGCTGGTGCCGGTCGAGTCGGCCGACGACGACCCGGCGGCCGTCGTCCAGGGGTACGGCGGGCCCGAGCTGCCCTGGGGGCGGCTCGCGGAGGCTTCGTACGCCATCGCGCGCGGTGTGCCGTGGTACGCGTCCAACACCGACCTGACGATCCCCGGCGCGCGGGGCATCGCGCCGGGCAACGGCGCGGCCGTGGAGGTCGTACGGATCGCGACGGGCGCCGAGCCGCAGGTGGCCGGGAAGCCGCTGCCGCCGATGCACCGGGAGACGGTCCTGCGGACCGGGGCGCGTCGGCCGCTCGTGGTCGGGGACCGGCTGGACACGGATATCGAGGGCGCCTTCAACGGCGGCGTCGACTCGCTGCTCGTACTGACCGGCGTGGCCGACCCGGCGCAGCTCCTGGCGGCCGTACCGGAGCACCGGCCGACGTACGTCGACGCCGACCTCCGCGGGCTGCTCACCGGGCAGCCCGAGGTCACGGAGGCGGCGGACGGTGGCTTCCGGTGCGGGGGCTGGACGGCGACGGTGGAGGGCGGCGCGCTCGCCGTGGAGGGCGAGGGCGAGGGCCCGGGCGAGCGGCTCGACGGGCTGCGGGCGCTGTGCGCGGCGTCCTGGACACATGCCGGGGCGGGCTCTTGCGCGCTGGAGGCGGGGAAGGCGCTGGCCAGGCTGGGGTGGTGACACCGCGGACGCCGGGGCTGTGGGCACCCCGACGATCGATCGAGAGAGGGGTGGGGTGACTTGATCGCGCGTTGATCGAGGGTCCTCCCGGAAGGAGCGCGGAACCGCGGTCCGCCGCGCGGGAGTCCCGCGGACGGCGTTCCGTGCGCGTCGCCGGGCTGCTCGCCGGTGTCGCGCTCGGACTGTCCGGCGCCGTGATGCGGGTCCTCACCCGAAACCCGCTCGCCGAGCCGGGGCTCATGGGTGTGGACGCGGGCGCCGCTGCCGTCGTCGTGTCCGCGACCGGCGCGCTGTACGGGTACGTCGACGCCGAGCTGGTCGAGCGGGTCTTCGGCCTGCGCCGCAGGTCATCGACGGCCCCTGGACGGGTACTCCGCTCGTCGTCCCGGCGGGGGCGCGGGGCGCGGGGCACGGGTGGCGGCGCTACAGAGTGGCGGCGCTACAGAAGTGACCGCAGACGCAGCAGGTCCAGGACCCCGGCCTCCAGCCCGACCCGGCCCGACGCCCAGGCCCGCGCGAAGTCCAGCTCTCCGCGTACCAGCGCCAGCAGGTCGTCACCGGACATCGCGAGGCGGACCCGCGCCCGCTCACGCGGTGGTCCTTCCAACTGCTCCAGCACCTCGATCCGGCCTGCCAGGAGGCTGCCCGTGAACGTCACGTCCAGGTCGGTGAGGTGGCAGCTGACCGTACGACGCCCGGCCGCGGCCGTCCGCACGCCGCCTTCCGAACGCGCCAGGTTCCCCGCGAGGGTGTCGAGTGCCGCGCGGCACTCCTCGATCGTGGCCATCGTGACCGACCGTACACCGGGGCTTCGCGGTAGCGTCGGCTCATGAACCACGCCATGCCCGGACAGCCGGCGACCCCCGAGGAGGCCGTCGGGGCCGCCCCTGAGCCCGTCGGCCGGGTGCCGGCGGCCGACGGGCCAGGGGCGCACCGTGGGCCCGCTGCGCGGCCGGAGGAGCTCCCGGCGGCGCTACGGACGGTGAACGCCCCGGGTACCCCGAACGGGACGGAGGGGCTCTCCGCCGCCGACGCCGCTGGAGAGGACGCCGAACACGGGCACGACCGGACGGACGAGCCCGCCGTGCCCTCACCCCTCGGCGTCGAGCGGACGGCGACCGGGCACCCTGAGGTCGACGCCCTGCTGGAGCGGCTCGGTGATGCCGATCACCTCCCGGCGGACGAACACCTGGAGGTGTACGAGGATGTACACGGGGGGCTGCGCGACACGCTGACCGCGCTGGACGCACACCCCCGGCCGGGATCCCCGAACGAGCACAGGAGCTGAACCCAACGTGGCAGGAGTGGCACGCCGCCGTCTCGACGCCGAGCTTGTACGCCGCAAGCTCGCCCGCTCGCGCGAACACGCGAGCCAGCTGATCGCGGCGGGGCGGGTGACCGTCGGCGGCACCACCGCCACCAAGCCCGCCACCCAGGTCGAGACGGCCGCCGCCGTCGTCGTCACCCAGGACGACAGCGACCCCGACTACGTGTCGCGCGGCGGCCACAAACTCGCCGGAGCCCTCGCCGCCTTCGTACCGAACGGACTGAAGGTCGAGGGGCGGCGGGCGCTCGACGCCGGGGCGTCCACCGGCGGGTTCACCGACGTACTGCTGCGCAACGGCGCCGCCCACGTCGTCGCCGTCGACGTCGGCTACGGCCAGCTCGCCTGGTCCCTGCGGAGCGATGAACGCGTCACGGTCAAGGACCGTACGAATGTGCGTGAGTTGACGCTCGACGTATTGGACGGGGAGGCGGTGGACCTGGTCGTCGGGGACCTGTCCTTCATCCCGCTCGGTCTCGTGCTGCCCGCGCTCGCCGGGGTGGCCGCGCCCGGCGCCGATCTCGTGCTGATGGTCAAGCCGCAGTTCGAGGTCGGCAAGGAGCGGCTGGGCAGTGGCGGCGTGGTCCGCAGCCCGGAGCTGCGCGCCGAGGCCGTGCGGAACGTGGCGCGGCAGGCGGGCGAGCTCGGGCTCGGCGTCCTGGGCGTCACCGCGAGCCCCCTGCCCGGCCCGTCCGGCAACGTCGAGTACTTTCTGTGGCTGCGGGCAGGGGCGCCCGCACTTGATCCGGCCGACATCGAGCGTGCCGTGGCGGAGGGACCTCGTTGAGTTCAGCACCGAGTTCAGCACCGCGTACCGTCTTCCTGCTCGCGCACACGGGGCGGCCGGCCGCCGTGCGCAGCGCCGAGCTCGTCGTCCTCGGGCTGCTGCGCTGCGGCATCGGCGTACGCGTCCTGGCCTCCGAGGCCGCCGACCTGCCGCTGCCGGCCGCTGTGGAGACCGTCCCCGAAGCGACCCCGGGCGTCCTCGACGGCTGCGAACTGCTCATCGTGCTCGGCGGTGACGGGACGCTGCTGCGCGGCGCCGAGTTCGCCCGCGCGTCCGGCGTGCCCATGCTCGGCGTCAACCTCGGGCGGGTCGGCTTCCTCGCGGAGGCGGAGCGCGACGACCTCGACAAGGTCGTCGACCGGGTTGTCACGCGCGCGTACGAGGTCGAGGAGCGCATGACCCTCGACGTCGTCGTCTACGACAACGGCGACGTCCTGCACACCAACTGGGCGCTGAACGAGGCCGCCGTGCAGAAGGTGGCGCCCGAGCGGATGCTGGAGGTCGTCCTCGCGATCGACGGGCGGCCGGTGACGGGCTTCGGCTGCGACGGGGTGATCTGCGCGACCCCGACCGGGTCCACCGCGTACGCCTTCTCGGCGGGCGGGCCAGTCATCTGGCCGGAGGTGGAGGCACTGCTGATGGTCCCGATCGGCGCCCACGCGCTGTTCGCCAAGCCGCTGGTGACCACGCCTGATTCGGTGCTGGCGGTGGAGGTGGAGCCGCACACCCCGGACGGGGTGCTGTGGTGCGACGGGCGGCGCACCGTCACGCTGCCGGCGGGGGCGCGGGTGGAGATCCGGCGCGGCTCCGTGCCGGTGCGGCTCGCCCGGCTCCACCACGCGTCCTTCTCGGACCGGCTCGTCGCGAAGTTCGCGCTGCCGGTTTCGGGGTGGCGGGGGGCGCCGCACTAGGGCGTGCGCGACCCACCGCGTGGTGCGCGGCCCTCTGGGCGGGGCGCCGTCCCGTTGTGCCCATCCGTTCCGCCCCGGCGGAACGCATGCCCACAACGGGACGGGATCCCGACCCCGGCGTAGCGCCGCACCGCGAGGGGACAGGGGGACCGCCTGCGGCACGGACGCGACGCCGGAGCGGCGGCAGGAGGGCGGGGGAGGGCGGGCGGTGCTGGGCTCGCCGCACCCGCGTCGGAGCCCACCCGGCGGTTGCCCGGAACAGGCCCCGCCCTCGGCGCTCGGGCGGCGGTGCCGGGCGCCGGGCGCGGGGCGAGAGGGGCGAGAGAGGCGGAGCGGGCCACCCCCGTGGGTGATACGTGGCGGTGTCCACCTGCGGGTTCTGCGGCGCGGGGCGGGGGCCGTCGCGTTGTGGGGGCGGGACCTCGTAAGGTCTTCCCCGTGTTGGAGGAGATGCGGATACGGTCGCTCGGAGTCATCGACGACGCGGTGGTCGAGCTGTCACCCGGGTTCACCGCGGTGACGGGCGAGACCGGTGCGGGCAAGACCATGGTGGTGACGAGCCTGGGGCTGCTGCTCGGCGGGCGCGCCGACCCGGCCCTGGTGCGGATCGGCGCGCCGTCCGCCGTCGTCGAGGGACGGGTCGGGGTCGTGCCGGACGGCGCGGCCGCACGCCGCGCCCAGGACGCGGGCGCCGACCTCGACGAGGGGGCGCTGCTCATCAGCCGTACCGTCTCCGCCGAGGGCCGCTCCCGCGCGCACCTGGGCGGCCGCAGCGTGCCCGTCGGGCTGCTCGCCGAGCTGGCCGACGACCTCGTCGCCGTGCACGGCCAGACCGACCAGCAGGGGCTGCTGAAGCCCGCCCGGCAGCGCGGCGCGCTGGACCGGTACGCGGGCGACGCCGTGGCCGTGCCGCTCGCCGCCTACAGCGAGGCCTACCGGCGGCTGCGGGCGCTCAACGCGGAGCTGGACGAGCTGACGACCCGGGCCCGGGAGCGGGCGCAGGAGGCCGACCTGCTGCGGTTCGGGCTCGCGGAGATCGAGGCGGTCGAGCCGCGTGCCGGGGAGGATGTCGAACTCGCCGCCGAGGCCGAGCGGCTGGGCCACGCCGAGGCCCTCGCCTCCGCCGCCGCGCTCGCGCACGGCGCGCTCGCGGGCAACCCCGAGGACCCGGAGGCGGTCGACGCGACGACCCTCGTCGCCGGTGCGGGGCGCGGCCTGGAGGGCGTACGGTCCCACGACCCCGCCCTCGCCGTGCTCGCCGACCGGATCGGTGAGATCTCGATCCTCCTCGCCGACGTGGCCGGCGAACTCGCCGGGTACGCGGACAACCTGGACGCCGACCCGCGCCGCCTGGCAGCCGTGGAGGAGCGGCGCGCCGCGCTGACCGGGCTGACCCGCAAGTACGGCACGGACATCGACGCCGTACTCTCCTGGGCCCAGGAGAGCGCGGCCCGGCTCACCGAACTGGACGGCGACGACGACCGCATCGGCGAGCTCACCGCCGAACGGGACGCACTGCGCGCCGAACTGTCCGGCCTCGCCGAGGCCCTGACCGACGCGCGGACGGAGGCGGCTGCCCGGTTCGCCGACGCCGTCACCGCCGAGCTGGCGTCGCTGGCCATGCCGCACGCGCGCGTGTCGTTCGCGATCCGGCAGACCGAGGACCCGGACGGTGTCGAGGTCGGTGGCCGGACGGTGGCGTACGGGCCGGCGGGCGCCGACGAGGTCGAGCTGCTGCTCGCCCCGCACCCGGGCGCCCCGCCCAGGCCGATCGCCAAGGGCGCCTCGGGCGGTGAGCTGTCCCGCGTGATGCTCGCCGTCGAGGTCGTCTTCGCGGGTACCGACCCCGTGCCCACCTATCTGTTCGACGAGGTGGACGCGGGTGTCGGCGGCAAGGCGGCCGTGGAGATCGGGCGGCGGCTCGCCAAGCTCGCCAAGTCGGCGCAGGTCGTGGTGGTCACGCACCTGCCGCAGGTCGCGGCGTTCGCCGACCGCCAGCTGCTGGTCGAGAAGACCGACGACGGGTCCGTCACGAGGTCCGGCGTCACCGTCCTCGAGGGCGAGGACCGGGTGCGGGAGCTGTCGCGGATGCTCGCCGGGCAGGAGGACTCCGAGACGGCACGGGCGCACGCCGAGGAACTGCTGGCCACCGCCCGGGCGGACGTCTGACACCAGCCCCTCGTAGGGTGCTCTGCGTGATGGGGAATCTTACGAGGGCGGCCGCGGCGTTCGGGACGGCCGCCGTGGCCACCCGCGCCGTACACGCGGGGCTGCGGCGGCGCCGACGGGCTGCCTGGGAGCGGACCAACCACGCCGGGCGGACCGTCGACCTGTACGCGGCGCCGGCCGTCGCCGTCGGCACCGCGCTGGGCGCGCTGCCGTGCCGCGAGCGGGGCGCCGCCGTGCTGGCGACCCTCGCGGCGGCGGCCTGCGGGGCGTACGACGACCTCGACGGCGACCACCGGCGCGGTTTCCGGGCCCACCTGGGCGCGCTGCGGGACGGCGAGGTCACCAGCCGGGGCCGTCAAACTGTTCGGGATCGGCGCCGCCGGGCTCGCCGCGGGCGCGCTGCTCAGGGAACGGCCGCTGGACAGGCTGCTCGCCGGGGTGGTGGTCGCCGGCACCGCCCATCTCGTCAACCTCGTGGACGTACGGCCCGGGCGGGCCGCCCTGGCCGTGTTCGCCCTCGGGGTGCCCGGCCTCGTGCGGGGCGGGCCGCTCGCCGCCGCCCCCATGGGCGCTGCCGCGGCCGTCGTCGCCGACGACCTGGGGGAGCGGACCATGCTGGGCGACACCGGGGCGCACGCTCTCGGCGCGGCTCTCGGGGTGGCCGTGGCCGCCGGCAACGGGCGGCTCGGGCTCACGCTGCACGCCGCCGCGCTCGTCACGGCGGCCGTCAACGGCGGTACCGTCAGCCGGCTCGCGCGTTCACCCGTGTGAGTGATCCCGGCGGCGAGGTCACGCCGTTGCGCGCCGGAATGTCGCGGGATGCGGCGGAGCGGGTCCGAGCGCCGGTGCCGGAACGTGCGTACGGGCTGGCATCCTTGAGCGCGTGACACAGCTGCGTACGGTCCAAGTGCTGGGCGGCGGCAGCGCGGGCAGCAGCGCTCATGTCAGATCACTGGCCGCGGGGCTCGTGGCGAGGGGCGTGCGGGTGACCGTGTGCGCCCCCGCCGAGCTGGACCACGACTACGACTTCCTCGGCGCCGGGGCCCACTTCGTGCCCGTACCGCGCCGCAGCGACCCGCTGTCCGTGGGCGCGCTGCGGGCCGCCTGCGCGGACGCCGACGTCGTCCACGCGCACGGGCTGAACGCGGCGGTCCGGTCCGGTCTGGCGCTCGCCGCGCAGCACGTGCCGCTCGTCGTCACGTGGCACACCCGGCCGCACGTCGAGGGTGCGCGCAGGCAGCTGCTGCGGTTCATGGAGCGGAAGGCCGTTCGGGCGGCGGCCGTCGTACTCGCCACGTCTTCGGAGCTCGTCGACCGGGCGCGGCGGCGGGGCGCCCGCGACGCCCGCCTCGGTCCCGTCACCATGCCGCCGCCGTGCGGGCTCGCCGACCTGCCCGGTGAGAAGGCGCGGGCAGAACTGGGGGCCGTCGACCGGCCGTTGGTCGTGACCGCCGGTCCACTGGAGCCGCACCGCGGGCACGACACACTGCTGGACGCGTCGCGGCGGTGGCTCGGCCACGACCCGGTGCCGCTGGTCGCCGTCGCCGGGGAGGGCACCCGGCGGGACGCGCTGGAGCGGCGGGTCGACACCGAGCGTCTTCCTGTGCGGCTGCTCGGTCACCGCGAGGACGCCAGCGCGCTGTTGGCCGCGGCGGACGTCGCGGTGCTCCCCAGCCGGTGGGAGGCCCGGGCGCCGCTCGCCCAGGAGGCCCTGCGGCTGGGGGTGCCGCTCGTCGCCACGGCGGTGGGCGGTGTGCCCGAACTCGTCGGGGACGCGGCGGAACTCGTCCCGTACGGCGACGCGGTCGCCCTCGCGGCTGCCGTGACCCGCCTCCTCGCGGACCCGGCGAGCCGCGCGGCCCTCGCCGAGGCAGGCCACCGCCAGGCCGCGACATGGCCCACGGAGGACGAGACCATCGCGCAGGTCCTGAGTGTCTACGACGAACTGTGCGCGTCGCGGGGCGGCAACGGCGGCTGACGCCTCCGAACCCCACCGTCCTGGTGCGCGCGGCCGACCGGGCGGGGCGTCGTCCCGTCAACGGCCTCGCGTACCGGGGCTCCGCGCGGCCGGCCGGCCGCGCAGGCGCACGGGCCTGCCTCAAGGGGCGTGGCGGCGGGCGCGCAGGGCCATGGACAGGGGCAGGAGTGTCCGGGGGTCGTCCAGGTCCGTGCCGAGGAGTTCGGCGATCCTCGCCAGGCGGTTGTAGAGGGTCTGGCGGTTCAGGTGGAGTTCGCGGGCCGTCTCCGCCTTGCGGCCCGCGTGGGCCAGGTACGTCTCCAAGGTGGGAAGCAGCGGGCTGCGTGACGCCGCGTCGTGCGCGCGCAGCGGTCCGATCGTGCGGTCCACGAACGCCGCCAGCGCCGTCTCGTCATGGCGGTGCAGCCGCCACAGCAGCAGGTCGACGTCCAGGCTCCGCGCGTCGTGCCAGGGGCGCTCGGGCAGACCCTGCGCGGCCGTGGCCGTCTCCGCCGCGTGCCGGAGCCCGGCGGACGCCGCCGCCCAGCCGCCCGCGACGCCCACGACGACGACCGGCGGGTGACCACCGGAGCGGTCGAGGCCCGCGCGCTCCACGCCGGTCCTGAGCGCGGCGGCCACCCGGTCCGCGACGGCGGTGCGCTCGGACTCGGTACGCAGCCCCAGGAGCAGCGGCACACGGCCCTCCACCGGGCGGACGCCCACCAGGACCGGCACGCCGACCGGCGACAGCTCCTCGGCCACCGCCCGCGCCAGCAGCGCCCACCCGCCCGCGGGCGCGTGCTCGGCGGCGAGCCGCATGACGACCGGCAGCAGCGGCCCGTCCCCCGGCTTGAAGCCGAGGACCCGGGCCTGTGCCGCCGCGTCCTCCGCCGCGATCCGCCCCTCGGCGAGGTCCGTGAGGAAGTCGCCCCGGCCCCGGGCCGCCAGCTCCTCCTCCTGGCGGGCCTGCATGAGGACGACCGCGAGGATGCCCGCCGCCCGCTCCGCCGCCATCCGGTGCACCGGCAGCAGCCGGCCCGCCACCGCGAGGAGCACCAGCCGCGCCCGCACCGCGCCGGCTCCCGAGCCCGTGCTGCCGGGGCCACCGCCCGGTACGTCGACGAGTACGGATCCGGCGGGCCGTGCCTCCGGGGCCCCCGACCGCCGGCCGCGCAGGCCCTCCCACACCTGGAGCGGGTCCGCGCACGGTGTCCCCGGTGTCCATGGTGTCCCCTCCGCCGCGTACAGGAGCCGGCCGTCGGCGGCCTCCAGGAACACCGGGTTGCCCGCGAATCCCGCCAGGATCCGCAGCACATGCGGCACGCCGCCGCCCCCGAGGAGCGCCTCTGTGCACTGCCGGTGCACGTCCTCGGCCTGCCGCAGCAGCGCGTAGTGCCCGTTGACGATCTCGGTGTGGACCTCTTCCGTCACCGAGACGAACGGCACCTCCCGGTGCAGCTGGACCAGCGGCAGGCCCGCCGCCCGGGCGCTCTCCACGAGTGCCCCGGGCAGCCGGGTGAACCGCGGCCCCAGCTCCACGACCAGCGCGGCGATCCCGCGCTCAGCCAGCCGTCGTACGAACGCCCGCTGCTCGGCCGGACGCGCACCGATCCCGATCCCGGTCGTGAGCAGCAGTTCGCCGCCCTTCAGGAGCGACGCGATGTTCGGCACCTCACCGGCGTGCACCCAGCGGACCGTGCGGTGCAGCCGGTCGGCGCCCGCCACCACCTCCGGGAGCCCGCCGCGCAGCCCGGGCAGCTCCAGCGCCCGCCGCACGGTGATCCCGCCCTGTTCCTCCATGGGGCGGGACGCTACCCCCGCGGCCTCGCCGGGTCATCACCCGGGCATCACGGACGGCGCCGGCACCGCGCGTACGGCTTCCGGTCAGCCGCCGTAGGCGCCGCTCGCGGTCAGCCGCAGGGCCGTGTCGATCAGCGGCACGTGGCTGAACGCCTGCGGGTAGTTCCCGACCTGGCGCTGCAGCCGGGGGTCCCACTCCTCGGCGAGGAGCCCGAGGTCGTTCCGGAGGGCCAGCAGCTTCTCGAAGAGCTTCCGCGCCTCGTCGACGCGGCCGATCATCGCCAGGTCGTCGGCCATCCAGAACGAGCAGGCCAGGAACGCGCCCTCGTCGCCGGGCAGGCCGTCCACGCCCTCCTCGGAGCCCTGCGTCGGGTAGCGCAGGATGAAGCCGTCCGACGTGGAGAGCTCCCGCTGGATCGCCTCGATGGTGCCGATGACCCGCTTGTCGTCCGGCGGCAGGAAGCCCATCTGCGGGATGAGCAGCAGCGACGCGTCCAGCTCCTGCGAGCCGTACGACTGCGTGAAGGTGTTGCGCTCGGGGTCGTAGCCCTTCTCGCAGACGTCGCGGTGGATCTCGTCGCGCAGTTCGCGCCACCGCTCCAGCGGGCCGTCGGCGTCGCCGGACTCGACGAGCTTGATGGTGCGGTCGACGGCGACCCACGCCATGACCTTGGAGTGCACGAAGTGGCGGCGCGGCCCGCGGACCTCCCAGATGCCCTCGTCGGGCTCTGTCCAGTGCTTCTCCAGATAGTGGATCAGCTTCAGCTGGAGGAGGGAGGCGTAGTCGTTGCGGGCCAGGCCCGTCATGTGGGCCAGATGCAGGGCCTCGGTGACCTCGCCGTACACGTCCAGCTGGAGCTGGGCGGCGGCGCCGTTGCCGACCCGCACCGGGGCGGAGTTCTCATAGCCGGGCAGCCAGTCCAGCTCGGCCTCGCCCAGCTCGCGTTCGCCCGCGATGCCGTACATGATCTGCAGGTTCTCCGGGTCGCCCGCCACCGCGCGCAGCAGCCACTCGCGCCAGGCGCGGGCCTCCTCGCGGTAGCCGGTGCGCAGCAGCGAGGAGAGTGTGATCGCCGCGTCCCGCAGCCAGGTGTACCGGTAGTCCCAGTTCCGTACGCCGCCGATGTCCTCCGGCAGTGACGTCGTCGGCGCCGCCACGATCCCGCCCGTCGGGGCGTACGTCAGGGCCTTCAGGGTGATCAGCGAGCGGATCACGGCCTCCCGGTAGGGGCCGCGGTACGTGCAGTGCTCGACCCAGTCGTGCCAGAACTGGGAGGTCGCCTCCAGGGCGCCCTCGGGGTCCGGCAGCGGCGGCTGAGGGTGGTGCGAGGGCTGCCAGCTGATCGTGAAGGCGATCCGCTCACCCGGCGTGATGGTGAAGTCCGAGTACGTCGTCAGATGCTCGCCGTATGTCTCGCACTCGGTGTCCAGCCACACCGAGTCCGGGCCGGCGACGGCGACCGTACGGGCGTCGACCTTGTGCACCCACGGCACGACCCGGCCGTACGAGAACCGCATCCGCAGCGACGAGCGCATCTTCACCCGGCCGCTGACGCCCTCCACGATGCGCACCAGCTGGGGCGCGCCGTCGCGGGGCGGCATGAAGTCGGTGATGCGGACGGTGCCGCGTGGCGTGTCCCACTCGGATTCGAGGATGAGCGAGTCGCCCCGGTAGCGGCGGCGGTCGGCGACCGGGGGCTCGCTGCCCTCGGCGTGCTGCGGTCCGATCCGCCAGAATCCGTGTTCCTCGTTCCCGAGGAGTCCTGCGAAGACGGCATGTGAGTCGAAGCGGGGCAGGCACAGCCAGTCGGCCGTGCCGTCCCGGCAGACCAGGGCAGCGGTCTGCATGTCTCCGATGAGTGCGTAGTCCTCGATGCGCCCGGCCACGTGCAATCTCCAGTCGAACGGCCACGTTCGCCCCGCGGGGCGCTTACTGGGGTCAGGGTCAAGGATCGTTGACGCGAGGGGGTCCCGGGCGACGGGCTGGGGTGGTGCCGTATACGGGCCTGACTCGGCAACGGGTGTCCGAGCAGGATACGACGCGCCCGGGTGGTCTGTGTGATCTTCCTGGTGGAGCATGAGGGACGGGATGAGCCGGACGAGTGAGCCAGTACCCCGCTGTGCGAATGCATGCACGGCAGGTCACGCTCATCTGTTTCGCACAAGATCGAACATCGCTGAACACGACCAGACATTGGCTGGTTTATATGGGCAGTGTGGCCGGAACGCAGTCACCCTTCGTCGCTGATACCCTGGTAGCCCGTGGACCGGTGGGCGCCGCAGAACCAATCGGCGGCCCCCGAACCGCAGCGACGGCACCCCCGGAGACCTCGGGATTCCTCCCTCCAGGATCTCCGGATCGGACGCCGGTACGCACCTCCAGACCGCGACCACGGGAGCCCCCTCTTGGCCATGCCGCCCAAATCAACGACGACCAAGCACATCTTCGTCACCGGGGGTGTCGCCAGCTCCCTCGGCAAGGGGCTGACCGCCTCCAGCCTAGGGGCGCTCCTCAAGGCGCGGGGGCTCCGGGTCACCATGCAGAAGCTCGACCCGTACCTCAACGTCGACCCGGGCACCATGAACCCCTTCCAGCACGGTGAGGTGTTCGTCACCAACGACGGCGCCGAGACCGACCTGGACATCGGCCACTACGAGCGGTTCCTCGACGTCGACCTCGACGGCTCCGCCAACGTCACCACGGGCCAGGTCTACTCCACGGTCATCGCCAAGGAGCGGCGCGGCGAGTATCTCGGCGACACCGTCCAGGTCATCCCGCACATCACCAACGAGATCAAGCACCGCATCCGGCACATGGCCACCGACGACGTCGACGTCGTCATCACCGAGGTCGGCGGCACCGTCGGCGACATCGAGTCCCTGCCGTTCCTGGAGACCGTCCGCCAGGTCCGCCACGAGGTCGGCCGCGACAACGTCTTCGTCGTGCACATCTCGCTGCTGCCCTACATCGGCCCCTCCGGCGAGCTGAAGACCAAGCCGACCCAGCACAGCGTCGCAGCGCTGCGCAACATCGGTATCCAGCCGGACGCCATCGTGCTGCGCGCCGACCGTGACGTGCCCACCGCGATCAAGCGCAAGATCTCCCTGATGTGCGACGTCGACGAGGCCGCCGTGGTCGCGGCCATCGACGCGAAGTCGATCTACGACATCCCGAAGGTCCTGCACACCGAGGGCCTCGACGCCTATGTCGTCCGCAAGCTCGACCTGCCGTTCCGCGACGTCGACTGGACGACGTGGGACGACCTGCTGGACCGCGTCCACAACCCCGACCACGAGGTCACGGTCGCGCTCGTCGGCAAGTACATCGACCTGCCCGACGCCTACCTCTCGGTCACCGAGGCCATGCGCGCCGGCGGCTTCGCCAACAAGGCCCGGGTCAAGGTCAAGTGGGTCACCTCCGACGACTGCAAGACGCAGGCCGGCGCCGCACAGCAGCTCGGCGACGTCGACGCGATCGTCATCCCCGGCGGCTTCGGCGAGCGCGGCGTCAACGGCAAGGTCGGCGCGATCCAGTACGCCCGCGAGAACAGGATCCCGCTGCTCGGCCTCTGCCTGGGCCTCCAGTGCATCGTCATCGAGGCCGCGCGGAACCTCGCCGGCATCCCCGACGCCAACTCCACCGAGTTCGACGCCGCCACCTCCCACCCCGTCATCTCGACGATGGAGGAGCAGCTGGCGTATGTCGAGGGCGCCGGCGACCTGGGCGGCACCATGCGGCTCGGCCTCTACCCGGCCAAGCTCGCCGAGGGCTCGATCGTCCGCGAGGTCTACGCGGACCAGCCGTACGTGGAGGAGCGCCACCGCCACCGCTACGAGGTCAACAACGCGTACCGCGCCGAGCTGGAGAAGAAGGCCGGGGTCCTCTTCTCCGGCACGTCCCCGGACAACAAGCTCGTCGAGTACGTGGAGTACCCGCGCGACGTCCACCCCTACCTGGTCGCCACACAGGCCCACCCCGAGCTCCGGTCCCGGCCGACCCGGCCGCACCCGCTCTTCGCAGGCCTGGTGAAGGCCGCGGTGGAGCGCCGGCAGGCGGCGGAGTCCGGCGAGTAACCACAGCAGATACGGTTGGCCGGGGTGCGGGTCCGAGAGGGCCGCGCACCCCGGTTTCCTGTGTGAGGGAGGAAGTTGCATGGCCATCAAGGACACGCCCGAGGAGTGGCGGGTCACCGCGACCGTGACCCCGTTCCAGGGCAACAAGACGAGTGTCCGCACGGACGACGTGGTCATGCCGGACGGTTCCGTCGTCAGCCGTGACTACCAGGTCCACCCCGGCTCGGTCGCCGTCCTCGCCCTCGACGAAGAGGACCGCGTCCTGGTGCTGCGCCAGTACCGGCACCCCGTACGGCAGAAGCTGTGGGAGATCCCGGCCGGGCTGCTGGACGTGCCCGGTGAGAACCCGCTGCGCGCGGCCCAGCGGGAGCTGTACGAGGAGGCGCACGTCAAGGCGGGGGAGTGGCATGTCCTGACGGACGTGTACACGACGCCCGGCGGCTGTGACGAGGCCGTCCGCATCTTCCTGGCGCGCGGGCTCTCCGACGCCGAGGGGGAGCGCTTCGAGGTCTCAGAGGAGGAGGCCGACATGGAGCTGGCCCGCGTCCCGCTGAGCGAGCTGGCACGCGGGGTGCTGGCGGGCGAGCTCCACAACAACTGCCTCGTCGTCGGTGTCCTGTCGGTCCTCGCCGCCCGGGCTGGTGACGGACTCGACGCCCTGCGCCCGGCCGAGGCCCCGTGGCCGGCACGGCCGTTCCCCGCGTGACGCCCGGCATCGGTGTGACGATCAGCTGATCCGATCGAGCGATGTGCGGGCCGCGCGCAGCACGGAACGACCTCGGCGCTGAACTACGCTCGGATCGCCCGCACGGATACCCGGCGGGATCAGCTCGTGCGCAGGCGGACGGGAGCGTGACCCGTGACGGATCAGGCGGTGAACATCGGCGACGCCGAGCGGCCCGAGAAGGCCGACTCCACGCCGGCGGCCGCCGGACGTGGTCCTGCTCCGAACACCCCCGCCTCGCCCCACGCCGACCCGACCCCGACCCCGGCACCTGACACCGCCACCGCCGCCGCCCCGGCCCCGTCGCGTCCGGACGCCTCCGAACCGCCGGGGCCGGGCCGGGAGCGCCGTGACACACGCCGTGCGGCCGCCGAGCCGGATGCCCCGAGCGGGGCGGCGGCAGGGCCGGGCGCCTACGGCGACGACGGCGACTTCGGCGACGACCGCGACTTCGGCGACGACGGCGATGACGGTGACGACCCGCACGAGGTACTCGGGCGTCGTGGTTCCGGCGGTGCCGCAGCCGGGCCCGGCGGCCGGACCGGTGCCCGTGCCGGCGGCGACGGGCGTCCCGGGCGTGTCGGGTCCGGCGACCGCCGGTCCCGCACCGAAGGCGACTCCGCCTCCCGGGAGGCGCGGCGGTTCCTCGGGCGGGATCGGGAGCTCAAAGCGCTGCGGGTGGACATCTCGCGGGCCGGGCTGGACACCCTGGCCGGACGGAAGGTGCCCCGCGCGCGCGTGCTGCTCATCGCCGGGCGGCCCGGGTCCGGACGTACCGCGCTGGCCCAGCAGCTGGTGCGGGACCTCGAACGCGGGTACCGGGACGGTGTCCTGCGGGCCAGGCTGACCGAGTCCGGAGGAGACCCCGTACCCGTGGAGCGCGTCGCGCGCGGGCTCCTCGACGACCTGGGGGTGGCCGCGCCCGCCGGGGCCGACGAGGACGAGGTGAGCGAGCTGCTGCGCGCCGCCCTCACCGAGCGCCGCGTCCTGCTGCTCCTCGACGACGCGGCCGACGCCGAGCAGGTGGACGCCCTCCTGCCGGACAACCCCGAGTGTCTGGTCGTGGCGGTCGCGCGCGGCCCGCTCACCGGCATCCCCGACGTCAGGCCCTGCACCGTCGGCGGCCTGGACGCCAAGGCGGCCATCGAACTGCTTGACGGCTACACCGGCTCCGTCCGGATCACCGTCGACCCGCAGGCCGCCGAGACGCTCACCGAACTCTGCGCGGGCCAGCCTGCCGCCCTCGTCCTCGCCGGCGGCTGGCTGGCCGCCCGGCCCACCGCCTCCGTCGCCGACCTCGCCAAGCGGCTGCGCGCCGTCCCCGACGAGGACGTCCGCCCCGCCACGCTCCGGCCCCTGGCTCGCGCCTTCCGCCTCGCGTACGAGGCGCTGCCCGCGCCCGGCGCCCGCGGCCTGCGCCTCCTCGCCCTCGCGCCCCTCGGCCTCGCCGACCCGCAGACCCTGTCCGCGCTGGCCGGGTGCTCGGTCTCCACGGCCGCGTCGCTGCTCGACGGCTTCGTGGCGCTCGGGTTCGTACGGAAGGCGCCGCACGGGCAGTACGAGGTGCCCGGCTGTCTGATGCCCCTCATCAAGGACCGGCTCGCCGCCGAGGACCGGCCCGCCGAGGTGCAGCTCGCCCGGGCGCGCATGCTGGAGCGGACCGTACGGCTCCTCCAGTCCTGCCGGGCGGTCACCGAGGCGGAGGACTCCGCCGCCCGCCGGAAGATCTCCGGGCTGCCCCGCGCTCTGCGCTTCCCGAACCGTGCGGCCGCCGCCCAGTGGCTGCGCGACCGGCAGCCCGTGCTGCTGGCCTCCGCCCGCCTCGCGGTCGCCGACGGCGAGCTGGACACCCTGGCCCGCCGCCTGGTCGCCGCCCTCGTACGGGCCCTCGCCGCGCACCGCGGTGCCGAGGAGGCCGCCCCCGAGCTGTACGGCCTCCACCAGCTGGTCCTCGGTGTCGCCGAGCGCCGCGGCCTGCACCGCGAGCGTGCCGCCGCCCTGCTGAACCTCGGCGACCTGGACACCCGCACCGGCCGCACCCGCGACGCGCTGTCCCGCTACCGGGCCGCCATGGACGCCGGCCGCCTGGCGAACGACCCGTACGCGACCGGCCGCGCCATGGAATCCGTGGGCGGCGCCCACCAGGAGCTGGGCGACTGGCAGCGGGCCGCCGACTGGTACGGGCGGGCCCTCGCGCAGCGGCTCGCCCGGGGCGAGCGGGCCGACCAGGCGCGGCTTTACGGCAGGCTCGGCGCCGTCCACACGTACGCCGGCCGCTACGGCGAGGCGCTGCGCAACTGGCGTGCCGCCGCGGCCGGTTACCGGCGGCTCGCCGATGTCCCGGGCCACGCACGGGCGTTGAGCGAGGCGGCCCGGGTGCAGGAGTACGCGGGCCGCCTCCAGGAGTCCCTGCGTACCTGCGAGGAGGCCGTCGAATGGGCGCGCCGCGCCGGGGACGTTCGCCTCCACGCCGCCCTGCGGCTGCGTCTCGCGGACACCCTCGACCGGCTCGGCGACCCGTCCGCGGCCCGGCTGCACCGCGTCGCCGCGGAGCGGCTCCTCGCCCTCGGCGGCCGTGGCCCCGAGGCAGGCCCGGCAGGCTCCGCGTCCGGCTCCGCGCCCGGCCCCGCAGGTCACGGTGCCTCTGCCACATCCGCCACCCCGGCGGCGCCCACCTATGAAACCCGTAGTGGTTCCGAGAAAAATTAATGCTTTGTAAGGCTAGACACGGGGAAGTCCTTCATTAGACTGGGTGCGCCGCGATTAACCGTGGTGTGCCCCGGTGCGCTGTACTGCATCCGGGTATGTACCGCTGTGTAGCGGTTTGCCCCGTACCCCCTGAATCAAGGACCGTGATCGACGATGAAGGTCGGCATCCCCCGCGAGGTCAAGAACAACGAGTTCCGTGTGGCCATCACCCCCGCCGGTGTGCACGAGCTCGTCCGCAACGGCCATGAGGTCTTCATCGAGCAGAACGCCGGTGTCGGCTCCTCGATCACGGACGACGAGTACGTAGCCGCGGGCGCGCGGATCCTGCCCACGGCCGACGAGGTCTGGGCCACCACGGACCTGCTGCTCAAGGTCAAGGAGCCGATCGCGGAGGAGTACCACCGCCTCCGCAAGGACCAGACCCTCTTCACCTACCTGCACCTCGCCGCGTCCCGCGAGTGCACGGACGCCCTGCTGGAGTCCGGCACCACCGCCATCGCGTACGAGACGGTCGAGCTGTCCAGCCGCGCGCTGCCGCTGCTCGCCCCGATGTCCGAGGTCGCGGGCCGCCTCGCCCCGCAGGTCGGCGCCTACCACCTGATGCGCTCGGCCGGCGGCCGCGGGGTCCTGCCCGGCGGTGTCCCCGGCACCCACGCCGGCAGGGCCGTCGTCATCGGCGGTGGCGTCTCCGGCTGGAACGCCACCCAGATCGCCGTCGGCATGGGCTTCCACGTGACCCTGCTCGACCGCGACATCAACAAGCTCCGCGAGGCCGACAAGGTCTTCGGTACGAAGGTCCAGACTGTCGTCTCCAACTCCTACGAGCTGGAGAAGGCGGTCACCGAGGCCGACCTCGTCATCGGCGCCGTCCTCATCCCGGGCGCCAAGGCCCCGAAGCTGGTCACCAACGAGCTCGTCTCCCGGATGAAGCCCGGAAGTGTCCTTGTCGACATCGCGATCGACCAGGGCGGCTGCTTCGAGGACTCCCGCCCGACCACGCACGCGGACCCGACCTTCCGGATCCACGACTCGGTGTTCTACTGCGTCGCCAACATGCCGGGCGCCGTCCCGAACACCTCCACCTACGCCCTCACCAACGCCACGCTGCCCTACATCGTGTCGCTGGCCAACAACGGCTGGGTCGAGGCGCTCCGCGGCGACGCCGCGCTGGCCAGGGGCCTCAACACGCACGACGGCAAGGTCGTGTACAAGGAGGTCGCCGAGGCGCACGGTCTCGAGCACATCGAGCTCGAGACGCTGCTCGGCTGACGTCTGCTCACTCCCCGTCAACCGCCCGTTAACACAGGGCTTACCGTCCACGCGGGGCCAATGGGGTCGTCAACCTCACGCATCCGGCCGGACCTTGTTCGACAAGGTCCGGCCGGACGCATGTCCGGTCGTATGTGCGTGTCGCCTCAAGTCGCCTCGAACGTAACCCTTTAACCGTTTCGCACACCCGCGAAACGTAGGGATCGGTGGCCCCGCACCCTTGACAGGAAGACGTTCGGTTGCCGACACATCCCGCCGCGTCCGGCCGATTGTGTTGCTGCGGACCGGTGACACGCCATAGAGTCGCCAACCGTCGGCATGGTGCCACGCTGACCTATCGATAAGTTTCCTGGTCACGTCCAAGGAGGTAAGACGACTTGTGAATGAGTCGACATTTACTCCCGGGGCGGCTCAACCAGGAGTGCCCACGGCCGGCCCCGGTGGTCCGCCGTCCGGGTCCGGGTCCGAGGCCGTCGGCTCCGTCGCTGTCCGAACCTTCGCGACGCGCCAGCACATGACGACACCCCACACGATGAAGATGATGGACGGCCAACACGTGAACGCCATGGCCGGCAACGAGAGTGGCCGAGAGTCCACCCACTTCGCCGCCTACGACGAGCTGCCCGAGGGGCACTTCTACGACCCCGACGCCGAGTACGAGCCAGATCCGGAGTACGCGGCCACCCTCGCACCCGACGCTGCCCGGCAGCGCCGCGAGCGGATCGGCCCGACCGGACGGCCGCTGCCGTACTTCCCGATCCCCGGCCCGCTCACCGAGCACGGACCCGCGAAGATCATCGCGATGTGCAACCAGAAGGGCGGCGTGGGCAAGACCACGTCGACCATCAACCTGGGTGCCGCGCTCGCGGAGTACGGACGACGGGTGCTGCTCGTCGACTTCGACCCGCAGGGCGCCCTGTCGGTCGGACTCGGGGTCAATCCGATGGAACTCGACCTCACCGTCTACAACCTGCTCATGGAGCGGGGCATGTCGGCGGACGAGGTGCTCCTGAAGACCGCCGTGCCCAACATGGACCTGCTGCCGAGCAACATCGACCTCTCGGCCGCCGAGGTGCAGCTGGTGAGCGAGGTGGCGCGCGAGTCAACGCTGCAGCGCGCCCTGAAGCCGCTGCTCCAGGACTACGACTACATCGTGATCGACTGCCAGCCGTCGCTCGGTCTGCTGACCGTCAACGCGCTGACCGCCGCACACAAGGTGATAGTGCCGCTGGAGTGCGAGTTCTTCGCGCTGCGCGGTGTCGCCCTGCTGACGGAGACCATCGAGAAGGTCCAGGAGCGGCTCAACCCCGAGCTGGAGCTCGACGGGATCCTCGCCACGATGTACGACTCGCGGACGGTGCACAGCCGCGAGGTCCTGGCCCGGGTCGTCGAGGCGTTCGACGACCACGTCTACCACACGGTGATCGGCCGCACCGTGCGCTTCCCGGAGACCACGGTCGCGGGCGAGCCGATCACCACGTACGCCTCGAACTCGGTCGGCGCGGCCGCCTACCGCCAGCTCGCCAGGGAGGTGCTCGCCCGGTGTCACGCCGAGTGAGTCTGCCCGGTGCCGACGAGCTGTTCCGTACGACCGGGGGCATGCCGCTGCAGGCGTCGTCGCCCCGACGCCCGGCCACGGGCGAGGCCGCCCGGGTGCCCGGCCAGGGCGGTGAGCAGGAGCCGCCGCCGTCAGAGGAGCACTCCGCCGCGGCGGCGGGGGACGGCGAGGCCGCGCAGCAGCCGCGCACGCGCGGCGCGGCGGCGGTCGAGAGCGAGTCCGGTACGGCGACCGGGGGCGCCGCGGCCGGCCCGGGGGCGTCCAAGGCCGCCAAGGGCGCCGCGGCACCGGCCGCGTCGCGGCGTGGGCGCCGCTCACCGAGCCGTCGGCCCAGCGGGCGCGAACGCCACGACGAGAAGATCACGGTCTACGTCTCCGCCGAGGAGCTCATGGACCTGGAGCACGCCCGTCTCGTCCTGCGCGGCGAGCACGGCCTGGCCGTGGACCGCGGGCGCATCGTCCGCGAGGCGGTCGCGGTGGTCCTGGCGGACCTGGAGTCCCGGGGCGACGCGAGCATCCTGGTACGCCGCCTGCGCGGCCGCTGAGCGCGTAGGGCACCGTCGCGCGGGCGCGCCCGGTAGCCTGGGCCGCCGCCCCCGCTGCCCCTGGACCACGATGCCCCCGAACACCCCCCGCCGACGCCGCCCCCTGGGCCGAGGCCCAGCCGTACCCCCGGCCCCGCCTCCCGCGCCCGAAACGGCCCCGGAGGGCGTCGCACCGGCCGGCCATCCCCCGGACCTGAGTGAAGCGGTGGCCGACGCGCCGCTGCCCGCGGTCGCCCCAGAGCCTGGTACTCCCGGCACCGGTACCCCCGTACAGGCCGTCACCAAGCCGCACTCGGCGGAGCGCACACCCGCGCCGGAACCGGCGGAGCCTGCTCAGCCGGCGGAGCCCGCCCGGTCGTCCGGGCCGGCCGACGTGCCGGCCGACGTGCCGGAGGGCTCCGCGGGTGAGGGGGACGGGCGGTTCACCGTACGGCTGGCCAACTTCGAGGGGCCGTTCGATCTGCTGCTTCAGCTGATCTCCAAGCACAAGCTGGATGTCACGGAAGTCGCCCTGTCGCGGGTCACCGACGAGTTCATGGCGCACATCCGGGCCATGGGCCCCGACTGGGACCTGGACCAGACGACCGAGTTCCTGGTCGTCGCCGCCACGCTGCTCGACCTGAAGGCCGCTCGGCTGCTGCCCGCCGCCGAGGTGGAGGACGAGGCCGACCTCGCGCTCCTGGAGGCGCGCGACCTGCTGTTCGCGCGGCTCCTCCAGTACCGGGCGTACAAGCAGATCGCCGAGATCTTCAGCGGGCGGCTCGACCACGAGGGCCGGCGCTATCCGCGTACGGTCGGGCTCGAACCGCACCACGCCGAACTGCTCCCGGACGTGGTCCTCAGCATCGGCTCCGAGGGCTTCGCCAAGCTCGCCGTGAAGGCCATGCAGCCGAAGCCCAGGCCAGAGGTGTATGTGGACCACATCCACGCCCCGCTGGTCAGCGTCCGGGAACAGGCGGAGATCGTCGTCGCCCTGCTGCGGGAGCGCGGCGAGGTCACCTTCCGGGACCTCGCCGGGGACGCGGGCGACACCCTCACCGTCGTCGCCCGGTTCCTCGCGCTGCTGGAGCTGTACCGCGACAGGGCGGTCGCCCTCGACCAGGACGACCCGCTGGCGGAGCTCACCGTCCGCTGGACCGGTGGGGACGCCGTCGCGACCGTGACCGACGAGTTCGACCGCGCCGTGCGGCAGGAGGAGGAGAAGGTCTGATGGAGCTGAAGCCGGCCCTCGAGGCCGTCCTCATGGTCGTCGACGAGCCCGCGACCGAGGAGCACCTCGCCAAGGTGCTCGAACGCCCCCGGCGCGAGGTCGCCGACGCCCTGCGCGAGCTGGCCGACGAGTACGACCGCCAGAGCCGCGGCTTCGAGCTGCGCGCCGTCGCCGGCGGCTGGCGGTACTACACCCGTCCCGCCTACGCCCCCGCCGTGGAGAACTTCGTCCTCGACGGCCAGCAGGCCCGCCTCACCCAGGCCGCCCTGGAGACCCTCGCGGTCGTCGCGTACCGCCAGCCGGTCAGCCGTTCACGCGTCTCGGCGGTACGCGGAGTGAACTGCGACGGGGTCATGCGCACCCTCCTCCAGCGCGGTCTGGTGGAGGAGGCGGGCGCGGAACCCGAAACAGGTGCGATCCTGTACAGGACGACGAACTACTTCCTGGAGCGGATGGGCCTGCGCGGCCTGGACGAACTCCCCGAGCTCGCGCCCTTCCTCCCCGAGGCGGACGCGATCGAGGCCGAGACGCAGGAAGGTGTCCCGTCGTTCGATCCGGATGCACCGGATTCCGAGGACGCAGACGACAAGACGGAACTTTGATGCGAAGCAGCAGCGGCAGGAACAGCAGCGGAAACAACGGCGGGAGCCGTGGTGGCAACAGCGGCGGCCGCGGCAGCAGCGGCGGCCGCGGCAATTACCGGGGTGCCGGTAACAGCCGCGACGACAAGCAGGGCAGGCCCCGCAAGCCCCGCCCCGAGGAGCGCAGCTACGACGTGGGCGGCACGTCCGACGGCCCGAAGCGGGGCCGCGGCGCCGCCGCCCGTGGGGGCGCCAAGGGCGGCCCCCGGCAGTCGCCCCAGCGGGGCGGCGGCCGCACGGCCCCGGCGCGTACGCGTGAGCTGGACGCCCGGATCGAGGAGCGCAACCGCGAGCGGTACGCGAACAAGCCGCAGATCAAGACGCCCAAGACGTTCCCCGGCGCGGAGCAGGAGGGCGAGCGGCTGCAGAAGGTGCTCGCCAGGGCGGGCATGGGCTCGCGGCGCGCCTGCGAGGAGCTCATCGACCAGGCCAGGGTCGAGGTCAACGGCAAGATCGTCGTCGAGCAGGGAACCCGCGTCGACCCCGACAAGGACGAGATCAAGGTCGACGGCCTGACCGTCGCCACCCAGTCCTACCTCTTCTTCGCGCTGAACAAGCCCGCCGGCGTCGTGTCGACGATGGAGGACCCGGACGGCCGCCAGTGCCTCGGTGACTATGTCACCAACCGTGAGACGCGGCTCTTCCACGTCGGCCGGCTCGACACCGAGACCGAGGGCATCATCCTGCTCACCAACCACGGTGAGCTTGCCCACCGGCTGACCCACCCGAAGTACGGCGTGAAGAAGACCTACCTGGCCGCCATCACCGGCCCGCTGCCGCGTGAGGTGGGCAAGCGGCTCAAGGAGGGCATCCAGCTGGAGGACGGCTACGCCCGCGCCGACCACTTCCGGGTCGTCGAGCAGACCGGCAAGAACTACCTGGTCGAGGTCCAGCTGCACGAGGGGCGTAAGCACATCGTGCGCCGGATGCTCGCCGAGGCGGGCTTCCCGGTCGAGAAGCTGGTCCGGACCGCGTTCGGCCCGATCGCGCTGGGTGACCAGAAGTCGGGCTGGCTGCGCCGTCTGACGAACACCGAGGTCGGCATGCTGATGAAGGAAGTCGGTCTGTAAACGACACCCCGGAACACCCCCGGAACACCCCCGGAACACCCCGGAATATTCCGGAACATTCCGGCGTCGATCCGCGCGAAAGCCCGCGGCCCGCACAGGGTCGCGGGCTTTCGCGCTTGTGGGGCACGCCCGCGCGCTTTATAGTCAAAGTGACTCTTAAGGGTCCCGGTGTACGGCGCCCCATGGACCTGGACCGACGGGGGTGGACCAGGTCCATGGGGCCCGTACGCGCACCCGCACACACCGACGACCCGCCACCCCAGGCTCCGGAGCCAGCGATGAACGCCGCCGCGCAGGTCCCCGACGGATACGACCCGCACGCCTTCGAACCGTTCGCCGTCACCGTCGACCTCGCCGTCTTCACGATCCGCGAGGAGCGGCTGCACGTCCTGCTCGTCCGGCGCGGCGAGGAGCCGTACAAGGACTGCTGGGCACTCCCCGGCGGCTTCGTGCTGCCCCGCGAGTCCGCCGACGACGCCGCCCGCCGCGAACTCGCCGAGGAGACCGGCCTGTCCGACGCCACCGCCGCCCATCTCCACCTGGAGCAGCTGCGCACCTACAGCGACCCGGACCGCGACCCGCGCATGCGGGTCGTCTCCGTCGCGTACGCCGCCCTCGGCCCCGGTCTGCCGGAGCCGCGCGGCGGCGGCGACGCGGCCCACGCCCAGTGGCTCCCGTACGGCACCCGGGGTCCGCTGGCCTTCGACCACGACACGATCCTCGCCGACGCCCACGAACGCGTCGGCGCCAAGCTCGAGTACACCTGCCTGGCCACCGCGTTCTGCCCGCCCGAGTTCACCCTCGGCGAGCTGCGGCAGGTGTACGAGACGGTGTGGGGCGTCGAACTCGACCGCCCCAACTTCCGGCGCAAGGTCCTCGCCACCCCCGGCTTCGTACGGCCCGTGGAGGGACCACCGCGCCTCACCGGCGGACGGGGGAAACCGGCCGCTCTCTACCGGGCGGGTGACGCGACCGCCCCGCATCCACCGCTGCTGCGACCGGAACGACGGGAGACGACGACATGATCGCTGCCAGGACCACCACCAAAAGGGCCGCCACGGGGGCGCTGACCGGGCTCGCGCTGGGCGACGCGCTGGGCTTCCCGACCGAGTTCGACGACGTGCCGTCCATCCTCGCCAAATGCGGGCCCTGGCGGGAGATGGAGCTGCCCAGGCCGGCGATCGTCACCGACGACACCCAGATGACGCTCGCCCTGGCGCGCGGCATACGGACCGCCATGGACCGCGGCGTGCTGGCCCCACTGCGGCTGGCCCGGCCGGTACGGGAGGAGTTCGTCGAGTGGTACCACTCGCCCGAGAACAACCGCGCCCCGGGCAACACCTGCCTGGTGGCCTGCCGAGCGCTGGACAGTGACCGCCCCTGGCAGGAGGCGAGCCGGATCGGCTCCAAGGGCTGCGGCGCCAACATGCGCGTCGCGCCCGTCGGACTCGTGCCCGGGCTGAGCGAGGAGCAGCGCGCGGGCGCGGCCCAGTTGCAGGCCGCGCTCACGCACGGGCACCCCACCGCGCTCGCGGCCTCCGACCTGACCGCCCGGGCCGTGTACCTGCTGTCCCAGGGCGCCGAGCCGCTCGGCCTCGTCGGGCTGCTCCGCTCGTACGCGTACGAGAACCGCTCCCGCTATCACGAGAAGTGGCTCGGCGACCTGTGGACCCGCTCCCGGGACCGGTCGCCCCGGCACTTCGCCGAGCGCGGCTGGGACGAGTGTCTGGCCGTGCTGGAGAGACTCGACAAGGCCGTGCGCACCGCCAACCCGGAGACCGATCCGTGCCTGGTCACCGGCGAGGGCTGGATCGCGGAGGAGGCCCTCGCTACGGGGCTGCTGTGCTTCCTGCTCTTCCCCGAGGAGCCCGTCACCGCCCTCCGCCGTGCCGCCTGCACCAGCGGCGACTCGGACTCGATCGCCTGCCTGACCGGCGCCTTCGCCGGTGCCCACCTGGGCGCGACCGCCTGGCCCGAGGAGTGGGCCGAACGCATCGAGTACCGCAGCGACCTGCTCACGCTGGGCGCGCTCTGGGATGCTTGATCATGTGATCGAACACCTGGACCTCTCCGCCGTCGTCGCCGAGCAGCCCGACCCCGTGCTCTTCGCCACAGTCTCCGGCGCCCACCTCTACGGCTTCCCGTCCCGCGACTCGGACGTGGACCTGCGCGGTGTGCACCTGCTGCCGGTGGACGCACTGATCGGGCTGCGGGAGGCGGCGGAGACCCGTTCCCGATGGGGGTACCTCCCTGCTCCGGAGGAGCCGGGAGCCCGGGGGAGGGACCGGGACGCTGTCGAGATGGACCTCGTCACGCACGACCTGCGGAAGTTCGTCCGGCTGATGCTGCGGCGCAACGGCTACGTACTAGAACAGCTGCTGTCGCCGTTGGTGGTCCACACCACCGACCTGCACGCCGAACTCGTCGCGCGCGCACCGGAGGTGCTCACCACCCATCACGCCCATCACTACCGGGGCTTCGCCGGCACCCAGTGGCGGCTCTTCGAGAAGAACCATGAGCTGAAGCCGCTGCTCTACACCTTCAGGGCCCTGCTCACCGGCATCCACCTGATGCGGGCGGGCGAGATCGAGGCGCACCTTCCGACGCTGCTCGACACGGTGGGGGAGGCCCCGGCGTACCTGGGGGAGCTGATCGCGGCCAAGGCCGAGGCCGAGCACGGCCCCATGACCGGTGTCGGCTACGAGCGGGCGCGGGAGGACGTCGAGGCACTGCACGGTGTGCTCGACGCCGCCCAGAAGGCGTCCGCCCTGGGTCGTGTCCGGCGGATCATGCCTGGGCCGCGGGGTCTGGCACGCGCATCTGCGGCGTTGTCGTCGGTTGTCGATTCCCCCAAGCTCTCGACTCCGCTCGAGCAGGGGGGGACCCCCCCGCATCGACGCCCTCCTCCGCCTTGCACCTGCACGCACCAGACCCCGCTCATCAGCAGGACAAGGGCACCCGGCTCGGATGTCGGCATGATCCGCCGGACACTCCCTAGCCGACTCCCCGGCGGGGGCGTACGACGCGCTGCACGACCTCGTCGTGCGGGCCCGGCTCGGGAGCGTGGGCGAGGGCTGAACGGAGGCGGACCCGGAACAGGAAGTCCTCGACCCGGGCGCGGTCCGGTTCGGCGGGGAGCGGGGACTCCGGGAGGGCCGCCTCCGCCTCGGAGGCCAGCCGCGTCATCCAGGACTCGGCCTGCGGCCACGGGACCTCGCCGCGCTTCACCGCCAGCAGGCGGTCACGGGCGGCGGCGCCCACGTCGACGGCCAGCTCGCCGGTGCGCAGGAGGTCACGGCAGCTCCCGAGAAGCCGGAGCAGGTGCATGGCGTGCTTCCAGCGGGGTGCCCCCTGCTGCCGGACGTCCGCTTCGAGCTTGCGGCGCTGTGACAGGGCGTACCGGGTGAAGGTCTCGTACACGTGCCGGGACAGGAACGCCCCGCGCAGGGCGAGGAGTTCGCGGCCGGTGTCGTCGAGGTGCTCGACGAGCGGCGAGTGCAGGCACTCCAGGATGTTGGGGTTGCCCCGCAGGGCGAGTTCGCAGAAGCGCTCCAGTTCCCAGCTGAACTGCTCGTCCCGCGGGCCCTCGACATGGGTGGGCGGCTTGGCGAAGCGCCACTGGAGCGGCGTCGGGGCCAGGAAGACCCCGCGGCGGTCGGTGTCGCTGTCCTCGGTCGCCAGGCCGAAGGCCCGGGAGCCCATGACGCAGGAGTAGACCGTGTGGTCGCGTACCAGTGCTTCCGGCGTGATGTCGTCCCAGGGCATGGGCACGACCCTACGCCGGGCGGTCACGACAGCCTGATGGTGTCCCCGCTGACCGTGATCTCGCGCGCGGGCAGCGGCCGCGTGGCCGGTCCGGCCGCCACCGACGCGTCGGTGATCCGGAACCGGCTGCCGTGGCACGGGCAGTTGATCAGCCCGTTGGCCACCGACCCGACCGTGCACCCCTGGTGGGTGCAGACCGCGGAGAACGCCTTGAACTCGCCCGCCACCGGCTGCGTCACGACGACCTTCTCGTCGCGGAAGATCGTCCCCCCGCCGGCCGGGATGTCGGAGGTCGCGGCGAGCTCCTCCCCTTCGGGCGGCGATTCGGCGCCGTTGCCGCACCCCGACGTCAGGGCGGCCGCGGCGGCCGCGGTCAGGGTTCCGGCGAGGACGGTACGGCGGCGGGGCGCGGGCTGCGACAGCCCGGGAGGGACGGGACACATGCTCCCATCCTGGTCCCCATCACCCCGGCACGGAAGTAAACCCGCCGGACACTACGCCCACGGGACCAGCTCCAGGGCCTTCCCGTCCGCGCCCCGGCGCACCTCGAGCACGGCCACGACGGCCGTGCGCTCGACCGGGCCGTGGACGTGCGGGAACACCCCGTCCCCGGAATCCTCCCGGCGGACCTCGACGCCCAGCCGTGCCTCGTCGATCACCAGCGCAAGCAGCGGCCCGGGCACGCGCCGGTAGTGCGCGTCGGCGACGGCGAGCGCCGACGCCCCGTCGGGCGAGCAGTGCACGAAGCCCTCCTCGGCGAGGGAGGCGGGGCGGTACGGAAGCCCCGGGTCGGTGGCCCACTCGCTCAGGGGCACGACATGGAACAGCATGCGGACAGTCTCGCTCAGCCGAGGACGCGCCGAAGCCGACGGAAGCGGGCGTCGCGGGCGTCCCGGGCGAGAGCCGCCCGTGGTGCGAAGGTGTCGAAGCCGTGGAGGCCCGGGCCGGGCCCGCCCCGGTCGCGGGTGAGCGGGGCGAGCGCCGCGGCGAGTCCGCCGCCGGCGCTCTTTCCCCCGACCATGAAGCGGTCCGCGCATGTAGTACGGCAGACGCAGCGACCCAGACCCTGACCGTGGGTCTGGGCCGCGCCGCGGCGTCCCGCTTCTGCCGGGCGGCGAGGTTCGCCGGGGTGAAACGGCCGCACGCCCCCGCACGACCTTGACTAGGCTGAACCGCACAGCAGGTCGCACAGGCGGAGGAGCAGACGTGGCGGTACGAGCGGTCCGGGGGGCCGTCCAACTGGAGCGGGACGACGCCGAGCACATGTACGAGCAGGTCGGCGCCCTGCTCACCGCGGTGCTCGAGCGCAACCAGCTCACCGCCGACGAGCTGATCAGCGTCTGGTTCACCGCGACCCCCGACCTCCGCAGCGACTTCCCCGCCGTCGCCGCACGCCGGATCGGCATCGTCGACGTACCGCTGATCTGCGCGCAGGAGCTGGACGTCGACGGCGCGATGCCACGGGTCGTCCGCGTCCTCGCCCATGTCGAGACGGACCTGCCCAGGCCCGCGGTCACCCATGTCTACCTCGGCGCCGCAGCCGCCCTCCGCAAGGACATCGCCCAGTGAGAACCGCCGTCGTCATCGGAACCGGGCTGATCGGTACGTCGGTCGCCCTCGCCCTCACCGACCGGGGCGTCACCGTCCACCTCGCCGACCACGACCCCGCCAGGGCCCGCACCGCCGCCGCGCGCGGCGCGGGCACGGACGCCCCGCCCGAGGGCCCCGTCGACCTCGCGGTGGTCGCCGTGCCGCCCGCCCATGTGGCCGGCACGCTCGCCGAGGCCATGCGCGCCGGGACGGCCAGGGGCTACCTGGACGTGGCCAGCGTCAAGGGCGGCCCCAAGCGGGAGCTGGAGGCCCTGGGCGTCGACCTCTCCTCGTACATCGGCTCGCACCCCATGTCCGGCAAGGAGCGGTCGGGCCCGCTGGCCGGCAGCGGCGACCTCTTCGAGGGCCGCCCCTGGGTCCTCACGCCCACCCGGGACACCGACACCGAGGTGCTGAACCTCGCCCTGGAGCTGGTCGCGCTCTGCCGGGCCGTCCCGGTCGTCATGGACGCCGACGCCCACGACCGGGCTGTCGCCCTCGTGTCGCACACCCCGCAGCTGGTCTCCTCGATGGTCGCCGCGCGGCTGGAGCAGGCCGAGGAGACGGCCGTACGGCTCTGCGGGCAGGGCATCCGCGACGTCACGCGTATCGCGGCGTCCGACCCGCGCATGTGGGTCGACATCCTGTCCGCGAACCCCGGCCCGGTGGCCGACGTCCTCGCGGCCCTCGCGGCCGACCTGGACGAGACGGTCCGCTCGCTGCGCGCCCTGCAGTCCGCCGACGACGACAAGCGCCGGGAGGGCGTGACCGGCGTCGAGGACGTCCTGCGCCGCGGCAACACCGGCCGCGCCCGCGTCCCCGGCAAGCACGGCACCGCCCCCACGGCGTACGAGACGGTCGCCGTCCTCATCAGCGACCAGCCCGGCGAGCTGGCCCGGATCTTCGCGGACGCGGGCCAGGCGGGTGTCAACATCGAGGACGTCCGTATCGAGCACGCCACCGGCCAGCAGGCGGGCGTGGTGCAGCTCATGGTCGCCCCGTCGGCGGCTCCGCCGCTGTCGGCGGCCCTGCGGGAGCGGGGCTGGGCACTGCGGCAGTAGCGGCGCGGGCCGTCCGCGGAAGCGGCCGGTGCCGGGGTAGCTCGAATGGGTGCGAGGAGCGGCGTGGACAGTCGGTAACCTTGTGCTGGGCCCTCGGCAACCGGCCGGCCCTCTCCCATGTGCGCAGGAAGGTGTCCGACACCGTGGAATCCGTGATCGTCGCCATCGACGGCCCCTCCGGTACGGGCAAGTCGAGCACCTCCAAGGCGGTCGCCGCCGAGCTCGGCCTGAGTTACCTGGACACCGGCGCCCAGTACCGGGCGATCACCTGGTGGATGATCACCAACGGGATCGACGTGACCGACGCCGCAGCCGTCGCGGACGCCGCCGGCAAGGCCGCGATCGTCTCCGGCACCGACCCGTCCCACCCGACGATCAGCGTCGACGGCGTGGACGCCTCCGGCCCGATCCGCACCCAGGAGGTCACCTCCAAGGTCAGCGCCGTCAGCGCGGTGCCCGAGATCCGCGCCCGGATCACCGGGCTCCAGCGGTCCATCGCGGCCGCCGCCCCGCACGGCATCGTCGTCGAGGGCCGCGACATCGGCACGACCGTCCTCCCGGACGCCGACCTGAAGATCTTTCTCACCGCGTCCCCGGAGGCTCGCGCCGCCCGCCGCGCCGGTGAGATCAAGGGCGCGGACGTCTCCGCCACCAGGGAAGCCCTGATCAAGCGGGACGCGGCCGACTCCAGCCGCAAGACCTCCCCCCTGGCCAAGGCCGACGACGCCGTCGAGGTGGACACCACCGAGCTGACGCTCCAGCAGGTCATCGAGTGCGTCGTCACCCTCGTGGAGGAGAAGCGGGCGGCCGTCAAGTGAGCCCTTCGGCGAAAGGCGCCGCCGTCGGGCGGGGCATCGGCATCGGCCTGATGTACGGGCTGTGGAAGCCCCGTGTGCTGGGCGCCTGGCGCGTACCCGCGGCCGGCCCGGTCATTCTCGCCGTCAACCACGCCCACAACCTCGACGGCCCCATGCTCATGGGCACCGCACCCCGCCCCGTGCACTTCCTCATCAAGAAGGAGGCGTTCGTCGGCCCGCTCGGCCCCTTCCTGGAGGGCATCGGCCAGGTGAAGGTGGACCGCTCGTCCGCCGACCGCGCCGCCATCACCGGGGCTCTCGGCCTCCTCGCCGACGGCGGCGTCCTCGGGATCTTTCCCGAGGGCTCCCGCGGCGAGGGCGACTTCGCCTCGCTCCGCGCCGGCCTCGCCTACTTCGCCGTGCGGTCGGGCGCGCCGATCGTCCCCGTCGCCGTCCTGGGAAGCAACGAGCGGAGCGGACGGTTGATAAAGGGGCTGCCCCCGCTGCGCAGCCGCGTCGACGTCGTCTTCGGCGACGCCTTCCAGGCGCAGGAAGGGGTGCGAAGCTCGGACAAGGGCGGTGGCGGTAGACGGGAGGGCGGGAGCGGCCGCCGCACCCGCAGGGCGCTCGACGACGCCACCGTACGCATCCAGGAGCGGCTCACCGCCCACCTGGAAAACGCCAGGCGCCTCACCGGGCGCTCGGCCACACTCGAGTAGTGAGCTCCGGGGCACCGGCCCCGGCCACAGGCCCCCGCGGCTCACCGACCACCACGAAACACGAGGAACGGACTTCATGAACGACCAGCACGACCACGGGGCACTTGGCGACGCCGAGTACGCGGAGTTCATGGAGCTCGCATCCGAAGAGGGCTTCGACATCGAGGAGGTCGAAGGCGCGATCGAGGCGGCCGGGCACGGCCCGCTGCCCGTCCTCGCCGTCGTCGGCCGCCCGAACGTCGGCAAGTCGACCCTGGTGAACCGCATCATCGGCCGCCGCGAGGCCGTCGTCGAGGACAAGCCGGGCGTCACCCGCGACCGCGTCACGTACGAGGCGGAGTGGGCCGGCCGGCGCTTCAAGGTCGTCGACACCGGCGGCTGGGAGCAGGACGTCCTCGGTATCGACGCCTCCGTCGCGGCCCAGGCCGAGTTCGCCATCGAGGCCGCCGACGCCGTCGTCTTCGTCGTCGACGCGACCGTCGGCGCGACCGACACCGACGAGGCGGTCGTGAAGCTGCTGCGCCGGGCCGGCAAGCCCGTCGTACTCGCCGCGAACAAGGTCGACGGCCCGTCCGGCGAGGCCGACGCCGCCGCGCTGTGGTCCCTCGGCCTCGGCGAGCCGTTCCCGGTCTCCGCGCTGCACGGCCGCGGCACCGGCGACCTCCTCGACGAGGTCCTGAAGGCCCTGCCCGACGCGCCTGCCCAGACCTTCGGCACCGCCGTCGGCGGCCCGCGCCGTATCGCGCTGATCGGCCGCCCGAACGTCGGCAAGTCGTCCCTCCTCAACAAGGTCGCGGGCGAGGAGCGGGTCGTCGTCAACGAACTCGCGGGCACCACCCGCGACCCGGTCGACGAGCTCATCGAACTGGGCGGCAGGACCTGGAAGTTCGTCGACACCGCCGGCATCCGCAAGAAGGTCCACCTCCAGGAGGGCGCGGACTACTACGCCTCGCTGCGTACCGCAGCCGCGGTCGAGAAGGCCGAGGTCGCGGTCGTCCTGATCGACACCACCGACTCCATCTCGGTGCAGGACCAGCGCATCATCACGATGGCGGTCGAGTCGGGCCGCGCGCTCGTCATCGCGTACAACAAGTGGGACGAGCTCGACGAGGAGCGCCGCTACTACCTGGAGCGCGAGATCGAGACGGAGATGCAGCAGGTCGCCTGGGCCCCGCGTGTCAATGTCTCCGCCCGGACCGGCCGCCACATGGACAGGCTCGTCCCGGCGATCGAGACGGCCCTGGCCGGCTGGGAGACCCGCGTCCCCACCGGCCGTCTCAACGCGTTCCTCGGCGAGCTGGTCGCCGCCCACCCGCACCCGATCCGCGGCGGCAAGCAGCCCCGCATCCTGTTCGGCACGCAGGCGGGTACGAAGCCGCCCCGGTTCGTGCTGTTCGCGTCGGGCTTCCTGGAGCACGGTTACCGCCGGTTCGTGGAGCGGCGGCTGCGCGAGGAGTTCGGGTTCGAGGGCACCCCCATCCACATCTCGGTGCGGGTGCGCGAGAAGCGAGGCAGGAAGAAGTAGCCGACGGGCACATACGGCGGCGGGGCCGGGGTGACGTGATCGTCGCCCTGGCCCCGCCGCCGTTCACAGCCCTCTGCGTGGTGCCGGTGGCAGCGCCGCCGGCACCGGCCCCGGATACGGGCGGGCGGCCGCGTAACCGGCGCCGTGCTGGGTCTGGAGCCCCTGGCCGTGACCGTGCGTCCCGCTCCCCGTGCCGCCGTTGTGGACCTCCGTGCCGTGGGTGCCGACGGTGTCGGCCGCCGCCAGCACGCCGAAGCTCTTGAAACCGAGGTCCTCCTCGCCGCTGCGGTCACCCGGCAGCGCCCGGAAGGACCGGCGGTACTCGGAGTACAGCGCGTCGTAGATCGGCGTGGCCGAGTAGCCGGACGGCTCGTCCTGCGCCGGGCGCATGGCGGGGATGTGCTGATACGACTGACGGGAGGGCTCGTATGAGTGCTGCACGTAGGTGCCAACGACCCCGCCGCCCGTCGGATGCGGGCCGTACGGGGAAAACGCGGGCCGTATGGCGGGCCGCAACGTGTCCATCAGGAGGTGCCGGCCAGCGGCATGGCGGCGGCGACCAGACGGCCGTTGGCGGCCGCCTTCTCCAGCGCGTCGTGGAGCAGGTCCTCGCGGGGCTGCTGGCCGATGGAGCCGACCGGGGCGGCGAACACCAGTACCGTGTGCGACTTGTTCGCCGCGGCCCGCCAGCCGTCGGTGACCTGGAGCGGCTGGTGCGCCTGCCACCAGGCGACCGGGCTGCCGCCGCCCGTACCGGGCTGCAGGATCGCGTGCAGCTGGCCCATGGCGAGGAGCACGGACCAGCCCGAGAGACCGGACGGCTTCCGGTTCAGGTCGGACACCGGAAGGAAGCCCTGCTCGATGAGGAGCGGCAGGAACTCGTCACCGGCGCCGACGGAGCCGGGGCGGGCGATCGGCTCGGTCGGCTCGACGACGAGCGCCGGGTGCAGGTCGCCGTCGATGAGGATCAGACCGCTCGTCACGCCCAGTACGGCCTGTTCGGTGCCGTTGGGCAGCTGGGCGGGGGTGGGGCCGTGCGGCTCCTCGGCCGTGATGGACCGGACCGCGCCCTGCAGCTGCTCCTCGGAGACCCTCACGACCTGGGAGGGGATGCAGGTGGAGTGGGCGAAGGCGAGGACCGCGGTCTCCTCGCCGACGAACAGCACGGTGCTGGTGCGTTCCTGCTCGGTGTCGCCCGGGGTGCGGCAGGAGGTGCAGTCGTAGCTGCCCGGGGCGTTCTCGCCGGCGAGCAGCCGGTCGGCTTCTTCGTCACCGATCTCGGCGCGTACGTCCTCGCTGACGTCGAGCATGCGCGGCACGGGTTGCTCCTCGGATTTGTTGGTGCGTGTGGTGCCGGGCGGAATCCCGGCACGTCTCATGACGAGTTCAACGGGTGAGCTGTGGCCGGGGTCACGCGCGTGCGAGTACCGAATCCAGCCGTTCGGGCCGGTTCGACGCGGTGTTCGTGGGTCTGCCGACCGGGTGGGCTTTCCGGGACGGGGCGCGGCACGCCGGTGGGGTGCGGCGGGTGGTGAGGAGGCGGCGCCTAACGTGTGTCCGATGCTGCCCCTCGCCTTGGTCATCGCCCTCGCCCTCGGCCCCGTCGCCGGACCGGCCGCGCCGGATGCCGGACCGGCCGCACCGGTCCGCGGGGGTACCGCCCGGTCCGCCGACCCGCCGCCGCCCGCGCCCGCCGGGCCTCCGGCGCCGGGGCCCGAGCCGGGCCATACCCGGGGCCACCACTCCGTCGGCGACGGCACGCCCGGGGACTGTCCCGGGGACTGGCCGTGGGGGTGTGTCGCGCTGTGCGAGAGCAGCGGGCGGTGGGACATCGACACGGGCAACGGCTACCGCGGCGGGCTGCAGTTCCGGCAGTCGACCTGGGAGGCGTTCGGCGGCCTCGCCTACGCGCCGCGCGCCGATCTCGTCGGCCGCGAGGAGCAGATCACCGTCGCGCAGGAGGTGCTGCGGTGGCAGGGATGGCGAGCGTGGCCCGAGTGCTCACGGAGGTACGGGCTGTCCGGCCGGTTCCATACGATCCTGCCCGGCGACACGCTGAGCGCCGTCGCACCGCGGTTCCGGATCGAGGGCGGCTGGAAGGCGCTGTACGCGGCGAACCTGAACGTCGTGGGGGAGGACCCCGACCTGATCACGCCCGGCATGATGCTGCTCATCCCGGAGGGCGCCGCAGCACAGCCGCTTCGGCGGCCTCACCGCTGAACACCACGGCGCCGCGCCGCAGTTCGTGGACGAGCGTGCCGGGCGGCAGACCGCCCGGCAGTCGCTGCTCGGCCGTGACGAGCGCGGTGCCGTGCGCGCACAGGCCGCCCAGCAGGGCGTACGTACGGGCCGCCACGGCGGGTGCCATGCCCAGCGCGGGCTCGTCGACGAGGACGACACGCGAGGTCCCGGCGAAGGCCCGGGACAGCGCGAGCATGCGCTGCTCACCGCCGGAGAGGGTGCCCGCCCGGCGGTCGAGGAGCGGACGCAGCTCGGGGTAGGCGTCCAGGGCGTACGCGAAGTCCTTTCCGTCGGCCGCCAGTCGCAGGTTCTCGGCGACGGTGAGGGTCGCGTACACCGCCCGCAGGTCCGGTACGAAGCACAGGCCGCGGCGGGCGCGCTGGTGCGCGGGGAGGCGGGTCACGTCGGCGCCGCGCCACAGCACCCGCCCGGAGGCGGGCCGCACCGCGCCCGCGAGGGTGCGCAGCACGGTCGTACGGCCGGAGCCGTTGCGGCCGAGCAGTACGGTCGCCGTCGCGGCGGGCACGGGCAGGTCCACGCCGTGCAGTGCCTCCAACGGGCCGTAGCGGACGCGGACGGCGCGCAGCTCCATCTCGACGGTCACGTCACGATCCTCCCGGCCTCCATCACATGCACGGTGTGCGCGATGTCCGCGACCAGGTCCGGGTCGTGCTCGACGACGAGGACGGCCATGCCGTCGGCCGCCAGGGCCCGCAGGACGCGGGCGAGCGCGTCGGTCTCGGCCGCGTCCAGGCCGGCGGCGGGCTCGTCGAGCAGCAGGCTGTGCGGCCGCCCCGCGAGCGCACGCCCCAGCTCGACCCGGCGCAGGGCGCCCGTCGACAGCCCGGCGGCCGGACGGGCGCGTACGGGCCCGGCCAGGCCGACCAGCCGCAGCACCTGCTCGGCGGTGGTGCCGGGGGCGTCGCGCACGCGGCCCTGCTCGGCGCCGAGGCGTACGTTCTCCTCCACCGTCAGGGACGGGAAGACGGCCAGCTCCTGGAACGTACGCGCGATCCCGAGCCGGGTCCGCGCGTGGGCGGGCCGCCGTGTGATGTCGGCCCCGTCGAGCGTGACCCGCCCCGCGACCGGCCGCACGGTCCCGGCCAGGCAGTGGAACAAGGTGCTCTTCCCGGCCCCGTTGGGTCCGACGAGAGCGGTGACCCGGCCGGGCGGCAGCGCGAAGTCGACACGGTCCAGCGCGGTGAACCCGGCGTACCTGACGGTGAGCCCGTGGCCCCGGAGCCGGGGGAGCGGTCCGGGGCCACCGCCCCCGGGACCGCGTGCGGCCCCGGCACCCCTGGCACTGGTCCTGGCCGTCGGCGGCATGTCCTCGGTGCGGGCGCGCTTTCGTCGATCGCGCCTACACGGCGGAAGGAACACTCGTCCCCAGAGCCACCCGAGGCGCGGTGATCACCTCGCCGCA
>NZ_VSRY01000012.1 GCF_008271805.1 Streptomyces sp. TRM49041 | reverse complement strand
AGTACCATCGGCGCTGAAAGGCTTAGCTTCCGGGTTCGGAATGTAACCGGGCGTTTCCCTAACGCTATGACCACCGAAACCCTAAAGGGTTCTAGCGAACAAGCACACTATTTACTTGAAACAAATTGGTGTGCACCGGTGCGACTGTTCGCAACCCGGGAACAACACAGTGGACGCGAGCAACTGAGGACAAGCCCTCGGCCTATTAGTACCGGTCAACTCCACCCATCACTGGGCTTCCAT
>NZ_VSRY01000174.1:4663-34325 GCF_008271805.1 Streptomyces sp. TRM49041 | reverse complement strand
GCGTTGCCCCGCGGCGCGGGGCGCGCTCAGCCGCGCCGCGCCACCCTGGGCGGCCGCTGGCAGCGCGGGCAGTAGTAGCTGGACCGGTTCATCCAGGGGCGGCGCCGGATCGGTGTGCCGCACCGCCGGCACGGCTCGCCTTCGCGCCCGTACGCGTCGAGTGACCGGTCGAAGTACCCGGACTCTCCGTTCACATCGACGTACAGGCTGTCGAAGCTGGTGCCGCCGACGTCCAGCGCGGCGGTCATCACGTCCCGGACGTGGCCGAGCAGTTCGTACGAGCGGGGCCGGGTGAACGTGGCGGTCGGCCGGTCGTAGTGGAGGCGGGAGCGCCACAGCGCCTCGTCCGCGTAGATGTTGCCGACGCCGCTGATCAGGCTCTGGTCGAGCAGGGCCCGCTTGATGGTGGTGCGGCGCAGCCGCAGCGCCGTGTGGAACGCGGCGTCGTCGAAGGCCGGGTCCAGGGGGTCGCGCGCGATGTGCGCGATGACGTCGGGCAGCCCGTCCGGGGTGTTGTCGTGGACGGAGAGCCCGCCGAAGGTGCGCTGGTCGACGAAGCGCAGCTCGGTGCCGGGCGCACCCGCGGCCGAGCCGCTGCCGGAATCCGTGAAGCGTATGCGGATCCGCAGGTGCTTCTCGTCCGGGGCGCCCTCCGGCTGGACGAGGAGCTGGCCGCTCATGCCGAGGTGGCCGAGGATCGAGGCGTCGGTGTCGTCCAGCGGCAGCCACAGGTACTTGCCGCGCCGCCGCGCCACACCGATGCGGTGGCCCTTGAGGCGTGCCGCGAAGTCCTCGCCGCCGCCCAGGTGCCGCCGTACGGCGCGCGGGTGCAGCACCTCGACGGAGGCGACCGTACGGCCGCTCACCCAGCGTTCGAGGCCCCGCCGTACGACTTCGACCTCGGGCAGCTCGGGCACGGGACTCCTCGGGACGATGCGCTGCCGTGGAAGACGCGCTGCTGGGAAAGGGTGAAGCCCCGCCGCACCGGGCGGACCGGTACGGCGGGGCCGGAAGCGTGAGCTCTGTGGGTCAGGCCGAGGCCGGGTCGCCCGTGGCCGTCGCTTCGGTGGCGCCGGGAGCCAGAGAGGTGTCGGCGGCCTCTCCTGCCTCGGCCGCGGCCTTGGCCGCCGCCTCCCGTTCGTCCGCGGCGGCCCGGATGGCCCGCCACGCGGACTCCGCCGCCTGCTGCTCCGCTTCCTTCTTGCTGCGGCCGGTGCCGGTGCCGTACGAGACACCACCGACGCGGGCAGCAGCAGTGAAGGTCTTCTCGTGGTCCGGTCCCGTCTCGGTGACCAGGTACTCCGGAACGCCGAGGCCCTCGGCCGCGGTCAGCTCCTGGAGGCTGGTCTTCCAGTCCAGGCCGGCGCCGAGGTTCGAGGACTTCTCGATCAGCGGGTCGAAGAGCCGGTGCACCAGCTCGGACGCCGCGTCGAGGCCCTGGTCGAGATAGACCGCTCCGATCACCGCTTCAAGGGTGTCGGCGAGGATGGATGCCTTGTCCCGGCCTCCTGTGCCCTCTTCACCACGGCCCAGCCGGATGAAGGCGCCCAGATCGAGGCCACGGCCGACCTCCGCCAGCGCACGAGAGTTGACCACCGCGGCCCGCAGCTTGGCCAGCTGGCCTTCGGGCAGGTCGGGGTGGGTGCGGTACAGCGTGTCCGTGACCACCAGGCCGAGCACGGAGTCCCCGAGGAACTCCAGCCGCTCGTTGGTGGGCAGACCGCCGTTCTCGTACGCGTACGAACGGTGCGTCAGCGCACGCACCAGAAGGGCGGACTCGAGCTGATACCCGAGCCGCCCTTCCAGAAGCGTGTGGGACGAGGCCGTGTTCTCCGCCTGCTTCCTGGCGTCATCCGCCGTTTTCTGGCTAGACACGGTGCCTCTCACCAGCCGCTCAGACCGCGAGGACCTGGCGCTTGTTGTACGTGCCGCAGCTGGGGCACGCGATGTGCTGCTGCTTCGGCTCCTGGCAACGCTCGCACGAAACCAGGGTGGGGACCGCAGCCTTCCACTGCGACCGGCGGTGGCGCGTGTTGCTGCGCGACATCTTCCGCTTCGGAACAGCCACGGCTACTTCTCCTGCTTCTCGGCGGCGCGTGCTGACTGGGGCGCGTCGCCGCTCATGTCGTCCTTCTCACCGGTTCCGAGTGAATCGGCGAGTCCCTGCAGTGCCGCCCAACGAATGTCGACGGCTTCATGGTGGTGGTCCGGATTGTCGTTCAGGCTGACCCCGCACTCGGGGCACAGTCCCGCACAGTCCTCCCGGCACACCGGCTGCATCGGTAGTGCGAGCACCACCGCGTCACGCAGCACGGGCTCGAGGTCGAACATGCCGTCCTCGAGGGGGATGATGTCCTCGTCTTCCTCCGCATCGTCGTCCGCGGCCGCCTTGCGGTGGCCCCGGGCATCGCTGCCGTCGGAGCTGGGATACGAGAACATCTCCTGGAAGTCCGCCGCGACCTCTTGGCGCAGCGGCTCCAGACACCTTACGCACTCCCCCTCGGCCGACGCACGGGCGGTGCCTGTGACGAGCACACCCTCCATGACCGACTCGAGGCGGAGTCCGAGCTCGACGGGCGAGCCCTCCGGTACGCCGATGACCCCTTCGATACCGAGGTCGGCGGGGGCCGCCACCTCGCGGGTGAGCCGCTGGAGGGCACCGGGACGCCGCCCCAGCTCGTGTGTGTCGAACACGAGGGGGTTGCGGTGGTCGAGGCGCGTACTCAGGGCACTTCCTGCTTTCGGGATCGTGAGGGGGCCTGCCCGTCCGTACCGTAGGGAGAATCGGGCAGCCAGGATCGCGGACGTACTCGCGACCGAAGAGCCAGGATACTGGACGCTCCGCCCAGGACCCAATCCGGGCGTCCTGCGGAGTCCGGTTCAGCGGCCCTGACCGTTGCCCTGGCCGTGCTCCTGCTCATAGCGGCGGAGCTGCTCCAGGTCGATCATGCTCGTGTCGAAGAAGCTGGTCTCGTCGAGGGCGGCCGTCTGCTGCGGCTGGCCGTGGGGCTGGGCGGGCACCTGGGGCTGCTGCTGGTACGCGTACGGGTCGGGCTGCTGCTGAGCGTAGCCCTGGGCGTAGGCGTCCTGGTCGTAGCCCTGCTGCTGATACGCGTAGGGGTCCTGCTGATAGGCGTACGCGTCCTGGGGCTGCTGGGCCGCGTAGCCGTACGGGTCGGGCTGGTGCGCGGGCGGCGGCGGGGCCTGCTGGGGGACGGCCGCGGCGGTCTGCTCGGGCTCGGTGAAATCGGCGAGGCCGGCCAGATAGTCGGCGTCGCTGGTGTGCGGCTGCTGAGGGCCCGCGGCGTCCTGGGCGGCCATGTGCTCGCCGAGGGCGTCGCTGGCGATGCGGCCGTGCAGCTTCTGGCGGCCGCGGCCGACGGCCTCCAGGGTCTTGGAGAGGACCGCCTCGAAGGCGCTCAGCTTGGCGTCCACGTATGTGTCGGCGCGCTGGACGAGGGTCTGCGGGTCGGCGCTGTACTCGGGGGCGTCCTCGTCGGCGTAACCCTGCTCGTCGAGGCCCGGTCCGCGACCGAGGAGCTTCTCGCGGCCCCGGTCGACGGAACCGATGGTCTTGGTGAGGACGACCTCGAAGTTGGCGAGCTTGGAGTCGACGTAGTCGTCGGCCTCGGCGCGGATCTCCTCGGCCTCCCGGCGGGCCTCCGCGAGGATGCGGTCCGCCTCGCCCTGGGACTGGCGGGCGACCTGGCTGTCGGAGATGAGCGAGCCGCGCTCGGCGTGGGCGGCCTCGATGATCCGCTCCGCCTCCTGGCGGGCCTGCTCCACGAGCTGCTCGCGGCCGCCGATCAGCTCCTCGGCGTGGGCGAGTGAGCTGGGGAGGGCCTGGCGCACCTCTTCCAGCATCGCGAGCAGTTCGGCGCGGTTCACCACGCAGGAGGCCGACATGGGCATGGAACGGGCGCTCCCGACCGCCTCGACGATGTCGTCGAGCTTCTTCTGCACGTCCACCTTGTGCTCGCCACTCTCTACAGCCGGATTGGAGACGGACGGAACGACTGTACGGCCAGACGGGCCCCGGCGGACACCAAGTGACGGGCTGTCAGTGGATCACTTCTCGGCCCGGTTCTCGCGGAGGCGGGCCGCCAGCGCCTCGTGGACGACCGGAGGGAGGAGGTGCGAGACGTCACCGCCCCAGGCCGCCACCTCCTTGACGAGGGAGGAGGAGAGGAAGCTGTAGGTGGGGTTGGTCGGCACGAAGAGGGTCTCGACACCCGTGAGCCCGTTGTTCATCTGGGCCATCTGGAGCTCGTAGTCGAAGTCGCTGACCGCGCGCAGCCCCTTGACGATCGCGGGGATGTCGCGCTCCTTGCAGAAGTCGACGAGCAGACCGTGGTGGGACTCGACCACCACGTTGTCGTAGTCCCGGGTGACCTGGCGGATGAGGTCCATCCGCTCCTCGACGGTGAACAGGCCCTTCTTGGACTGGTTGATCATCACCGCCACATGCACGACGTCGTACAGCTTGGAGGCGCGGGCGATGATGTCGAGGTGTCCGTTGGTGATGGGGTCGAACGACCCCGGACAGACTGCTCGGCGCAACTGAAGTCCCTCGCTCTCCGGTCCGGTCATGGTGCGTCTTCGCACGTAGAGGCGGCGCGACCGTACCAAAACGTTCCCTCGCCGTAGCGACGGGCCCGTAGCGGCTCGAAACCTTGCGGCCAACCGAATTCCCCGCCTCTGGTGCTGCGCTCCACGGTGACGAGAGCATCGTCCGCGAGCCAGCCCTGAGCCCGGAGTGTGAGGAGTATCTCCCGAAGATCGTCATCCGGTACGGCGTACGGCGGGTCGAGGAAAACGGCGTCGTACGGCTCGGCGGGCGCGGGTCCCGTGACTATCTGCTCGGCCTTGCCGGTGCGGACCTCGGCGCCGGGCAGGCCCAGGACGCGGACGTTCTCCCGGACGGTGCGGGCGGCGCGGTTGTCGGCCTCGACCAGCAGGGCGTGGGAGGCGCCCCGGGAGAGCGCCTCCAGTCCGACGGCGCCGGAGCCGGCGTACAGGTCGGCGACACGGATGCCGTGGAGCGTGCCGAGGAGGGACTGCCAGGTGGAGAACAGGCCCTCGCGCGCCCGGTCCGAGGTCGGGCGGGTGCCGTTGCCCGGCGGTACGGCCAGGCGGCGTCCACCTGCCGCTCCGGCGATCACGCGGGTCATGTCGGTCCTTGTCGGTCGTTCGCGGGCGGGCTCGACTCCCACGATATGGGCTGGTCGGGCCGGGTGGGGTCACCCCTTCTCCAGATACTGCTCCCGGTCCTTGTCGAGCAGCGCGTCAAGGGCGGTCCGCAGCTCGGGCAGGTGCTCCAGACCGGGGTCGGCGGCGACGATGGCGGTGGCCTCGGCGCGGGCGGCGGCGATGACCTCCTCGTCCTCGATGACGGCGAGCATGCGCAGCGACGAGCGGACGCCGGACTGGGCCTGTCCCAGGACATCGCCCTCGCGGCGCTGTTCGAGGTCGATGCGGGAGAGCTCGAAGCCGTCGAGGGTGGCGGCGACGGCGGCCAGCCGCTGCCGGGCGGGGGCGGCCTCGGGCATTTCCGTGACGAGGAGGCACAGCCCGGGCGCGGAGCCACGGCCGACCCGGCCGCGGAGCTGGTGCAGCTGGGAGACGCCGAACCGGTCCGCGTCCATGATCACCATGACGGTGGCGTTGGGGACGTTGACGCCCACCTCGATGACGGTCGTCGCGACGAGCACGTCGACGTCGCCCGCGGCGAAGCGGCGCATGACGGCGTCCTTGTCGTCCGGCTGCATCCTGCCGTGCAGGATCTCCACGCGCAGCCCGGCCAGGGGGCCCTTGGAGAGCTGCTCGGCGACATCGGTGACGGCGAGCGGCGGCCGCTTGTCGGCGAGGTCCTCGGCGGCCTTCCCGCCGCTCCCAGACGCGTCCTCGTCGTCGCCGATGCGGGGGCAGACGACGTACGCCTGGTGGCCGCCCTCGACCTCCTCGCGGACCCGCTCCCAGGCGCGGGCCAGGAAGTGCGGCTTGTCCCGGGCGGGTACGACATGGCTGGCGATCGGCGAGCGGCCGGCCGGGAGCTGGTCCAGGACGGAGGTCTCCAGGTCGCCGAAGACGGTCATGGCGACCGTGCGCGGGATCGGTGTGGCGGTCATGACGAGCAGGTGCGGCGGCTGCTTGCCCTTGCCGCGCAGGGCGTCGCGCTGCTCGACGCCGAAGCGGTGCTGCTCGTCGACGACGACCAGGCCGAGGTCGTGAAAGCGGACCTTGTCCTCGATCAGCGCGTGCGTACCGACGACGATGCCGGCCTCGCCGGTGGTCAGGTCGAGGAGGGCACCCCGGCGGCCCGCGGCGCCCATGGAGCCGGTGAGGAGGACGACCTTGGTGGCGTGGTCGGCGCCGCCCGGCGTCACTCCCTCCGGCCGCCCACCGCCGCCCTTCTGCGGGGACGCTTCGCGCCACAGGCCCCAACTCGCCAGATCGCCCATCATCTCCGTGATGGACCGGTGGTGCTGCTGGGCGAGGACCTCGGTGGGGGCGAGCATCGCCGCCTGCCCGCCCGCGTCGACCACGGCGAGCATGGCGCGCAGGGCCACCATGGTCTTTCCGCTGCCGACCTCGCCCTGGAGGAGGCGGTGCATGGGGTGTTCGGTGGCGAGGTCGTCGAAGATCTCCTTGGAGACCGCGCGCTGGCCCTCGGTGAGGGTGAACGGCAGCCGGGCGTCGAAGAGGTCCAGCAGGCCGCCGGGTGCGGGCCTGCGGGCGACGGCGGGCAACTGGGCGTCGGCGTACCGGCGGCGCGCGAGGGCGACCTGGAGGACGAACGCCTCGTCCCACTTGAGCCGTTCGCGGGCTTCTTCGATGTCCGCCTTGGTGCGCGGGCGGTGGATCTTGTGGAGGGCGTCCGGCAGCTCCGCGAGCCCGCGGCCCTCGCGGAGGCCGGGCGGCAGCGGGTCGGCGGCGTCCCGGGCACTGGGCAGGACCGCGTCGACCGCCTTGGCGATCTTCCAGGACTCCAGTCTGGTGGTGGCCGGGTAGATCGGGATGAGCGCGCCCGCCCAGGAGTCCACGGCCTCGTCGCCGTCGCCGCGGAGCAGTTCGTAGGCGGGATGGGCGAGCTGGAGCTTCCGGTTGAACAGGGACACCTTGCCGGCGAACATCGCGCGGGTGCCGGGGAGGAGGTCCTTGTGGGGCTTGTGGACGCCCTTGCCGAAGAAGACCAGCTGCAGCCGACCGCTGCCGTCGGTGATGGTCACCTCCAGCCGCTGGCCCCTCCCCCGGGCCCCGCTGTACGTGTGCAGCCGCGCGTCCGCGACCTGTGCGACGACCGTCACGTGCTCGTCGAGCGGCAACTCGGCGAGCGCGGTGAGTTCGCCGCGCTCGGCGTACCGCCGGGGGTAGTGGTGCAGGAGGTCACCGACGGTGTGGAGGTCGAGGGCCTCGGCCATCACCTTGGCGGTGGCCGGTCCCAGGACTTTCTTGAGTGGCTCGGCAAGCACGTCGACTCCCTGACGGTCGGAACACCGTCCATTCCACACCACGCCACTGACAGACCGGGCTATTCGACGCCGATCAGGAGGGGGGACCGCTGGCGGCCGCCGTGGTAGACGCAGGTGTCGACCGCCAGGTGGTGGTCGCGTACATGGGTCTCCAGGCGGTCGGCGAGGGCCGGTGGGGCGTCGTCGGCGAGGACGAGGGTGACCAGTTCGCCGCCCGCCGCCAGCATCCGGTCCAGGACGTTCTCCGCCGTCGCGGTCAGGTCCTGGCCGATGACCGCGACGTCGCCGTCGATGAGGCCGAGGACGTCACCGGCCTGGCAGACGCCGGCCGAGGTGAAGGACCGGGCCTCGGCGACGGTGAGTTCGCCGTAGCGGGTGGCGCCCGCGGCGGCCGTCATGGCGACCACGTCCTCGTCGAAGCGGCGCCCCGGCTCGTGCACGGCCAGCGCGGCGATGCCCTGGACGGCGGCCCTGGTCGGGATGAGCGCCACGCGGACGCCCTCGGTGCGGGCCTGCTCGGCGGCGGCCGCCGCGGTGTGCCGGAGGTCGCCGGAGTTCGGCAGGAGCACCACCTCGCGCGCGTGGGCGCGGCGGATCGCGTCGACCAGCTCCCCGCTGGCCGGGGGCTCCCCGGGGCGGGCCAGGACGGTGGTGGCGCCCGCCTCGGCGCACAGCTCGGCGAGCCCCTCGCCGGGTACGACGGCGACGACGGCGCGCTGTACGGGCTCGGCGGGCCGGTCCGCCGAGCCCGCCGTGGCCGTGGCGGTGGCCGTGCCGGTCGCCGTGCCGGCGTCGCCGGCGAAGTGGGTGATGCGGATGCGGTACGGCCGTCCCGCCTCGACGCCCGCCTCGACGGCGGCGCCGGCGTCGTCGACGTGCACATGGACGTTCCACAGACCGTCGCCGCCCACGACGACCAGCGAGTCGCCGAGCCCGTCCAGGCGGGTGCGGAGCCGGGCGACGGCGGCGTCGTCGGCCTCCAGCAGGTAGATCACCTCGTACGCGGGCCCGGCGGCGGCGCACGGCTCCTCGTGGTGCGGGGCGACGACGCCCCGCTGGTGGCGCGGCGTCCGCGTGGGCGCCTCGCCCGACACGGCCTGTACGAGCGCGCCCAGGACGGTGACGAGCCCGCGCCCTCCCGCGTCGACGACGCCCGCCCTGGCGAGGACGTCGAGCTGCCCGGGCGTGGCCTCCAGCGCGGTGCGGGCCCCCTCGTACGCGGCGCGTGCCACCGCCACGAGCCGGCCGCCCGCGCCACCCCCGCCGCCCGCTCCCGCTCCGTCGGAGGCAGCCCGGTCCGAAGCCGTCCCGTCCGAAGCCGCCCGGGACGCGGCCGAGGCGACGCTCAGGATGGTGCCCTCCACGGGGTGCGCGACGGCCTGCCGGGCGGAGGAGGCCGCCGTACGCAGGGCCTCGGCGAGGTGGTCTCCGTCCCGCCCGCGCGCCAGCACCTCGGCCATGCCGCGCAGCAGCTGCGCCAGGATGGTGCCGGAGTTGCCGCGGGCGCCGATCAGCGCGCCGTGCGCCAGGGCGCGTACCGCGTCGGCGAACTCGGGGGTCGTACCGTCCGGGTCATGGGCGGCGAAGACGGCCTCCACGGCCTGGCACGCGGATTCGACGGTGAGGTAGAGGTTGGTACCGGTGTCGCCGTCGGCGACCGGGTAGACGTTGATCGAGTCGATCTCCTCGCGCTCCCGGCCGAGGGCGTCCAGCGCCAGCGTGCACCAGGCACGGATCGCTGCGGGGTCGAGGTCCTGCCCCAACGTGTCCGGCACCTGGTGATCCTCCTTGAGCGGTGGCTGCACCGCAGGGTAGACCCGTGAGGAGGCGGGACCCGGGGCGGGGGCCCGCCCGATCGTGGTAGTTTCGTTCTACCGAAGCGGCCGTTGTATGCTGCTCCGGTTGCCCGATGAGAATCGGGCCGTTCCCCGGCAACGCCACTTCAGTCACCGACCTGTCAGTCACCGACCTGATTCCGGCTCGCCGGATTTCACTGTAAGTGCATCTGAAGTCTTTGGAGTGACCCGTGGCTGCCAACTGCGACGTCTGCGGCAAGGGGCCGGGCTTCGGCAACAACATTTCGCACTCGCACCGCCGTACGTCCCGTCGCTGGAACCCGAACATCCAGCGCGTGCGTGCCGTGGTCGGTCGGACGCCGAAGCGGCTCAACGTCTGCACCTCGTGCATCAAGGCCGGCAAGGTCTCGCGCTAAGGCGTTCCGTCGTAGCGCAGCCTCTGCGGTTGCCTTGAAAGCCGGTCCACCTCATGGTGGGCCGGCTTTTCGCCGTGTCCGAGGCCTACGGGCGGTGGAGGGCCCAGCCGTGGTCGACCGGGCCGATCCCACCGCCCAGTCCGAATCCGGCCGCGATCGCCCCGGTGACGTACTCCTTGGCGTCCCGTACCGCCTCCGGCACGGTCAGTCCCTTCGCCAGGCCCGCGGCGATCGCGGACGCGAGGGTGCAGCCGGTGCCGTGCGTGTGCCGGTTGTCGTGGCGGGGCGCCCGCAGCAGGTGCTCCTCGCGGCCGTCGGTGAGCAGATCGACCGCGTCGGCGTCGCCGGGCAGATGCCCGCCCTTGATGAGCGCCCAGCGCGGCCCGTACTCCAGGACCGCGTCGGCGGCCCTCCGCAGATCGTCCTCCGTCTCGACGCGTACCCCGGTGAGCTGCGCCACCTCGTCGAGGTTGGGCGTCGCGACGGTCGCCACGGGCAGCAGCCGCTTCCGTACGGAGTCCAGGGCCGACGCGGCGAGCAGCGCGTCGCCGTGCTTGGAGACGCCCACGGGGTCGACGACGGCCGGGGCGTCCGTGCCGGCCAGCAGTTCGGCGACCGTCTCGACGAGCGGCGCGGACGCGAGCATGCCGGTCTTCACGGCCTGGACGCCGATGTCTCCGACGACACTGCGGTACTGGGCGCGTACGGCCTCCGCGGGCAGCTCCCAGGCGCCCTGGACGCCCAGGGAGTTCTGGGCGGTCACGGCGGTGATCACGCTCATGCCGTGCACGCCGAGGGCGAGCATGGTCTTGAGGTCGGCCTGGACGCCGGCGCCGCCGCCGGAGTCGGAGCCCGCGACGGTCAGTACGCGGGGCGGCGCCTGGCGGGTCACTCGTCGTCCCCGTACGGGCCGCCGAAGTGGTCCCAGCCGCCCTGGGCGTGCCAGGGCGCGCCGTCGACGGTCACCTGCGGCAGGGCGGACGGGTTGAGGACCTCGCCGATCACCTTCCAGCGGGCGGGCAGCTTCACGTCCGGCGGGAACGTGGCGACGATCGCGTGGTCCTCTCCCCCGGTGAGGACCCACTGGAGCGGGTCGACTCCGACGGCCTGGCCGATGTCGTTCATCTGCGTGGGGATGTCGATGGCCCCGGAGCGCAGGTCGATCCGGACCTTGCTGGCCTCGGCGATGTGCCCGAGGTCGGCGATCAGGCCGTCGCTGACGTCGCACATGGCGGTCGCGCCGAGGCCGGCCGCGGCGGGCCCCGCGTGGTACGGCGGCTCGGGGCGGCGGTGCGCTTCGACGAACGCGCGCGGGGAGCGGAACCCGCGGGACAGGACGGCGTATCCGGCGGCGGACCAGCCGAGCCAGCCGGTGTAGGCGACGACGTCGCCCGGCTGGGCGCCGCCGCGGGTGACCGGTTCGTGGTTGCGCAGATCGCCGAGGGCGGTGATGGACACGGTGATGGTGTCGCCGCGTACGACGTCGCCGCCGACGACGGCGGCGCCGGCGACCTGGCACTCGTCGCGCAGGCCGTCCATCAGCTCGATCGGCCAGGTGGCGGGCAGTTCGGCGGGTACGACCAGGCCGAGGAGGAGCGCGGTGGGTACGGCGCCCATGGCGGCGATGTCGGCGAGGTTCTGCGCGGCGGCCTTGCGTCCGACGTCGTACGCGGTGGACCAGTCGCGCCGGAAGTGGCGGCCCTCCAGCAGGATGTCCGTGCTGGCGACGACGCGCCGGTCGGGTGCGGCCACGACGGCGGCGTCGTCCCCGGGCCCGACCCGTACGGCCGGGGTGGTGGTGAGCCGGGAGGTGAGCTCCCTGATGAGCCCGAACTCCCCGAGCTCGCCGACAGTGCCCTTCACCGAGGTTCACCTCTCCATGTCGTCGTGGGCTCACCGTGCGACCGGCCGTTCCTGGCCCGGTCGCGGTCGCGGTCGCGAGCCGTCACTGCTGTAGGTACGGTCGAGTAGACGGGCGGGCCCGTCAACCTCCGTCTTACGTGCGCCATACTGCGGGCACCACCGGCCCCGCAGGTCTCCCACCTGCCCACGGTGACGCGGTACCGTGGCGTCCCTTTCTTCCCTGGGTACTTCCGGCCCAGGATGATCCTCGTGGCCGCCCTGGAGGTTCCGTGGTACAGGCGTACATCCTGATTCAGACCGAGGTGGGGAAGGCGTCTCTTGTCGCCGAGACCATCGCGAAGATCCCCGGCGTGATCCAGGCCGAGGATGTCACGGGTCCGTACGACGTGATCGTGCGCGCCCAGGCCGACACCGTCGACGAGCTGGGCCGCCTGGTCGTCGCCAAGGTCCAGCAGGTGGAAGGCATCACCCGCACCCTGACCTGCCCGGTCGTCCACCTGTAGCCCCCGTCTACGCTGAGCCGGTGAAGTCTTCTCACCGGTCTTTCCGCCTGCCCCCCGCGGCCGCGGCACTCGCCGTGGCCGCTCTGCTGCCGACGGCCGCGGGCTGCTCCTTCACGGACGCGAGGGCGTCGGTCCCGGTTCCCCGGCCGGACGCGGAGGAGGCCGCGCTCTGCCGGACGCTGCACAAGGAGCTTCCGGACACGGTCGCGGGCCTGGGCCGGAGCGAGACGGAGCCGCGTTCCGACCTGACCGCCGCGTGGGGGGACGGGGCGATCGTACTGCGCTGCGGTGTCGCCCGGCCCGCCAGGATGAGCGATCCACAGGCGGACGCCGTCGAGGCGGACGGGGTCAACTGGCTGGTGGAGCCGCGCGAGGGCGACGGTCCGCGCTTCACCTCCACGTACCGGAAGGCGTACGTGGAGGTGTCGCTGGACCGGCGGTTCGCCCATGACGTGGGCCCTCTGGTGGACTTCGCGGGACCGGTGGGCAGGGCGATCCCGCCGAGCCTGTGACGGCGGACCTGTCAGCGCAGGCCGGTCGGGCGGCGCAGGGCCGCCTGGATGAGGCGGTCGACCAGCTCCGGGTAGCCGACGCCGGTCGCCTCCCACATGCGCGGGTACATCGAGATCGGGGTGAAGCCGGGCATGGTGTTGATCTCGTTGATGACGAACTCGCCGTCGTCGGTGAGGAAGAAGTCCGCGCGTACCAGGCCCTCGCAGGAGGCCGCGTCGAACGCGGCGACGGCGAGGCGCTGCACCTCGGCGGTCCGCTCGGGGCTGATCGGGGCGGGCACGACGCCCGACGCCGAGTCGATGTACTTGGCCTCGAAGTCGTAGAACTCGTGGTCGCCGACGGGCGGGATCCAGGCGGGCGCGCTGGCGCGGGGGCCGTCCTCGAACTCCAGGACACCGCACTCGATCTCGCGGCCGGTCAGCAGGGACTCGACGAGGATCTTAGGGTCGTGGCGGCGTGCCTCGGTGAGGGCGGCGTCGAGGCCGGACGCGTCGTCGACCTTGGTGATGCCGATGGAGGAGCCGGCGCGGGCGGGCTTCACGAAGAGCGGCCAGCCGTGCTCGCCGGCGAAGTCCACGATCCGCTGCCGGGCGGCCGCGGGGTCCTTCTCCCACTCGCGGGGGCGGATCACCTCGTACGGGCCGACGGGCAGCCCGAAGGAGGTGAAGACCCGCTTCATGTACTCCTTGTCCTGGCCGACGGCCGAGGCGAGGACGCCCGCGCCGACGTAAGGGACTCCGGCGAGCTCCAGCAGGCCCTGCAGGGTGCCGTCCTCGCCGTACGGGCCGTGCAGCATCGGGAAGACCACGTCGACCTCGCCGAGGGCCTTGGGCACGGCGCTGGGCTCCGTGTAGACGATCTCCCGGCTGGTGGGGTCGGCGGACAGGACGACGCTTCCCTCGGTGGACTCGGCGAGGTCGTCGACGCTGGGCAGCGTGCGGTCGGCGATGGCCATCCGTTCCGGGGCGTCGGCGGTCAGTGCCCAGCGGCCGTCGGTGGTGATGCCGATGGGCAGCACGTCGTACTTCGTCCGGTCGATGGCGCTCAGGACGGCGCCGGCCGTGACGACGGAGATGGCGTGCTCGGAGCTGCGTCCGCCGAATACGACGGCCACGCGCGGCTTACGCCCGGGGCTGGTGGGGAGGTTCTCGCTGCTCATATCGCGATGAGCGTACCCGCTCGTAGGGTCGGCGTCAGCGCCGCTCGGCCTTGGCGCTGCGGGACATCAGCTCCTTGAGGGCCACCATCGGCGGCTTTCCCTCGTGGACGATGCCGACGACGGTCTCGGTGATGGGCATGTCGACCCCGTGCCGGCGTGCCAGGTCCAGCACCGACTGGCAGGACTTGACCCCTTCGGCGGTCTGCTTGGTGACCGCGATGGTCTCCTGGAGGGTCATGCCCTTGCCGAGGTTGAAGCCGAACGTGTGGTTGCGGGACAGCGGTGACGAGCAGGTGGCGACCAGGTCGCCGAGACCGGCGAGACCGGAGAAGGTGAGCGGGTCGGCGCCCATGGCGAGGCCGAGCCGGGTGGTTTCGGCGAGGCCGCGGGTGATGAGGGAGCCCTTGGCGTTGTCGCCGAGGCCCATGCCGTCCGCGATCCCGACGGCGAGGCCGATGACGTTCTTGACGGCCCCTCCCAGTTCGCAGCCGACGACGTCGGTGTTGGTGTACGGGCGGAAGTACGGGGTGTGGCAGGCGGCCTGGAGCCGCTGGGCGACGGCCTCCTCACGGCAGGCGACCACCGCGGCGGCCGGCATGCGGGCCACGATCTCCTTGGCGAGGTTGGGCCCGGTGACCACGGCGACGCGGTCCGGGGACACCTCGGCGACCTCCGCGACGACCTCGCTCATCCGCTTGCAGGTGCCCAGTTCGATGCCCTTCATCAGGGAGACGAGGACGGTGTCGGGGGCCAGCTTGGGCGCCCAGGCGGCGAGGTTGCCGCGGAGGGTCTGGGAGGGGATGGCCAGCACCGTGAAGTCGGCGTCGGCGGCGGCCTCGGCGGGGTCGGTGGTGGCGCGGAGGGTCTCGGGGAGTTCGACGCCGGGGAAGTAGTCCGGGTTGGTGCGGGTGGCGTTGACGGCGTCGGCGATCTCCTGGCGGCGGCCCCAGAGGGTCACGTCGCAGCCGGCGTCGGCGAGCACCATGCCGAAGGCCGTACCCCACGAGCCGGTCCCGAAGACGGCTGCCTTGACGGGGCGTGTCACTTGGCTTCCTCCCCTGCGGCCCTGCGGCGCTGTTCCAGCCGGGCCTTGCGGTGGTCGTACGGTTCGTCGGGGGCCTTCTCGCCCCGGATGTCCTCCAGGAGTGCGGTGATGGCCCGCATGATCTCCTCGGTGGCCTCGCGCAGCACTTCGTTGGTGGGCTCCAGGCCGTAGAACCTGGACAGGTCCACGGGCGGTCCGGCCACCACGGTCAGCGTCTTGCGGGGGAAGAGGCGGAGCTTGTTCTCCCTGGCGTAGGGCGGCATCGCCAGGTTGGCGCCCCACTGCGCGACGGGGATGACGGGCACCTTGGTCAGCAGGGCGACGCGGGCTGCGCCGGTCTTGCCCGCCATGGGCCACATGTCGGGGTCGCGGGTGAGGGTGCCTTCGGGGTAGAAGGCCACGCACTCGCCCCGTTCGATGGCGGCGACGGCGGCGCGGAAGGCGTCCAGGGCGTTGGTCGTCTCGCGGTAGACGGGGATCTGGCCGGTGCCGCGCAGCATCATGCCGACGAATGCGACCTTGAAGAGCCCGGCCTTCGCCAGCAGACGCGGTACGCGCCCGGTGTTGTACTGGAAGTGCGCGTACGACAAGGGGTCGAGGTACGAGTTGTGGTTCACGGCGGTTATGAATCCGCCCTCGGCCGGAATGTGCTCCATTCCGCGCCAGTCCCGCTTGAACAGAACCACCAGCGGCGGTTTAGCGATGACCGCCGCCAGGCGGTACCAGAAGCCGATTCTGCGGCGGGACACTCGGACACCTTCCTGTGGGACTGCAGTGGTACTCGTCTTGCCGGGGGTCAAGTGTCGCCCCATGCCCCGGGTCTGTCGAGAACACCGTACGCCCCGCCTTCCGGGGCGGCTCTCCGGGTCGTGGCGCGGCCGCGCCACAATGGCCCGGATGGACACGGAGGGAGAACCGGCCGATTCGGCCGGCGGGGTGGGCGCGGTGGCCGGGCCATGGTCGCTGGTGGTTCCGCTGAAGCGCCTTGCGCTGGCGAAGAGCAGGCTCGCGGGGGCGTTCGGCCCGGCGGAGCGGCGGCGGCTCGCGCTGGCGTTCGCGCAGGACACGGTGGCGGCGGCGCTGGCCTGCGAGGCGGTACGGGATGTGGTGGTCGTCACGGACGACCGCGTGGCGGCACTGTCGCTGGGCTCGCTGGGAGCCCGGACCGTGCCCGACCGCCCGGCGGCGGGGCTCAACGCGGCGCTGGTGTACGGGGCCGAGGCGGTGCGGGCGCGGCGGCCGGGGGCGGCGGTGGCCACGCTCAACGCGGACCTCCCGGCGCTGCGTCCGGCGGAGCTGGGGCGGGTGCTGGCGGCGGCGGGGCGTTTTCCGCGGGCCTTTCTGGCGGATGCCGCCGATATAGGCACAACTTTCCTGTCGGCGGCGCCGGGAATTGAATTGTGTCCCGGTTTCGGGGGCCCCTCGCGGCGGCGGCATTTGTTGTCGGGTGCCGCGGAAATCCGGCTCGGTGACGTGGCCTCGGTGCGGCGGGACGTGGACACGGCGGAGGATCTGCGGGCGGCTCTGGCGCTGGGCGTGGGGCCTCGTACGGCGGAGCGACGGGGGTGTCCACTGCTCGGTCGGAGCCGGGGGCTCGGAGGAGGGCGGGACGCGGGCACGGCCGGGTAGCGGGATAGGCTGCCGTCCATGCAGGCGACCGCGTTCACGTACGACCCCGAGACCCGCAGCGGGAGTGTGCTGCTCGACGACGGCACCCCGGTGGAGTTCGGCGCGGAGGCGTTCGACGCGGGCGGGCTGCGGCTGCTCCGCCCGGGGCAGCGGGTGCGGATCGAGACGGAGGGGCGGGGCGAGGCCCTGCGGATCACCCTGGTGACGCTGCAGACGCTCTGACCCGCGTACGGCGAGCGCGCGAAGACACCGCGGGCCGGGCTCCCCGGGTGGGAGTCCGGCCCCGCGTGTAAGTGGTTCTGTGAGTGGCTCCGTGCTGCCGCGCCGCTTACTTCTTCCTGGCGGTGGTCTTCTTGGCGGCCGTCGTCTTGCGCGCCGTGGTCTTCTTCGCGGGCGCCTTCTTGGCGGTGGCCTTCTTGGCCGGCGCGGTCTTCTTCGCCGTGGTCTTCTTGGCGGGCGCCGCCTTCTTCGCGGGGGTGGCCTTCTTCGCCGCGGCCTTCTTGGCGGGCGCGGTCTTCTTCGCCGTGGTCTTCTTGGCGGGGGCGGCCTTCTTCGCGGCGGCCTTCTTGGCCACGGCCTTCTTCGCGGCGGCCTTCTTGGCGGCGGTGGCGGTCGGGCCGGTGAGGCTGCCCTTCGGGGCCTTCTTGACGGCGACCTCGCCGCCCTTGGGCAGCTTCTTGGAGCCGCTCACCAGGTCCTTGAAGCCCTGACCGGCACGGAAGCGCGGAACGGAGGTCTTCTTGACCCGTACGCGCTCGCCGGTCTGCGGGTTGCGGGCGTACCGGGCCGGACGCTCGACCTTCTCGAACGAGCCGAAGCCGGTGACCGAGACCCGGTCACCGCCGACCACGGCACGGACGATCGCGTCGAGTACCGCGTCGACAGCATCGGCGGCCTGCTGGCGGCCGCCCATCTTGTCGGCAATCGCTTCTACGAGCTGCGCCTTGTTCACGTCTTCCCCTTCGGAGACATTGCCGGAACGAAAGTGTTCAAGCTTTTTCGCACGTTAGGCAGATATATACCGCAAATCAAACACGAAACGGGCTAATCACCCTTGTGCCGCAACGCAGTAGCCGTCTGCGGTCTTCCAGGTGGTCAGTCCCCTTCAGGGAATCGGCCCTCGTCGAGGTCCTTCATCAACCGGTCCAGACGCCTTGCCGCGTCCGCGAGATCGTGCTTCGCCGCGGCCGTGATGACCAACAGCTTCCGGGACAGCGCCATCCTTACGCCCTCCGGGACTTGCAGTGCGCGCACTCGGGAGTGCGCTTCTTTCAGCCGGGCTGCGACTGCCTCGTAGAGCTCGAGTTGGCTGTCGCGTTCCATGCACCGATTGTGCCATCTGGGGCGAGTTGTCGCCTCCGTTGGGGGTAACTGGCTTGCTCCAGCGGCATTTCGGGGCCTGTCCGGCCGCCTTTCACACGGCACAGGTCGCGTGCCCAACAGCCTGCGCTCCAAACCGAGTTGGGGGTCGATTCGACCATCCTGGCGGGGGTTCCCGGGCGGTTTCGGAGGGCGGCGCGCGACATCAGCCAGATGGCGGCGGGGCCACCGTTCCAGGCGGTCGGATGGGCGTTTTCACGCCAGCGGAAGGTGGCTGCGGGGCACCGTTTCGGGCGTCCGCGAGGTGGATACGGCGGTGCCCCCGGCCGGGGGTCGGCCGGGGGCACCGGGGTGTCGCTCGGAAGCCGGGCCGACTGGGGCCCTCGAGGTCAGACGGGAAGGGTGCGCGGCTTGTACGAGGGGCGTTTGGTCTCGTACTCGGCGATGTCAGCCTCGTTCTGGAGGGTGATGCTGATGTCGTCGAGGCCGTTGAGCAGCCGCCAGCGGGCGTTCTCGTCGAGTTCGAAGTCGGCGGTGATGCCCTCGGCGCGGACCTGGCGGCTCTCCAGGTCGACGGTGATCTCGGCGGTCGGGTCGGCTTCGGTCAGCTCCCACAGAGCGTCCACGGTCTTCTGGTCGAGGACCACTGTGAGCAGGCCGTTCTTCAGCGAGTTACCGCGGAAGATATCGGCGAAGCGCGAGGAGACGACGGCTTTGAAGCCGTAGTTCTGCAGGGCCCAGACAGCGTGCTCGCGGGAGGAGCCGGTGCCGAAGTCGGGGCCGGCGACCAGGACGGTGGCGCCCTGCCGCTCGGGGCGGTTGAGAACGAACTCGGGGTCCTTGCGCCAGGCCTCGAAGAGCCCGTCCTCGAACCCGTCCCGCGTCACCTTCTTGAGCCAGTGGGCGGGGATGATCTGGTCGGTGTCGACGTTGCTGCGGCGCAGCGGGACGGCGCGGCCGGTGTGCGTGGTGAAGGCTTCCATGGTTCCTCAGACCCCCGCGGGAGTGGTGACGTAGGCGTCGGACAGGTCGGCCGGGGAGGCCAGGTGGCCCAGGACCGCGGTGGCGGCGGCGACCTGCGGCGAGACGAGGTGGGTACGGCCGCCCTTGCCCTGCCGCCCCTCGAAGTTACGGTTGGAGGTGGAGGCGGAGCGCTCGCCGGGGGCGAGTTGGTCGGGGTTCATGCCGAGGCACATGGAGCAGCCGGCGTGACGCCATTCGGCTCCGGCGCCGGTGAAGACCTTGTCCAGGCCCTCCTCGACCGCCTGCAGGGCGACCCGGACGGAGCCGGGGACGATCAGCATGCGTACGCCGTCGGCGACTTTGCGGCCGTCCAGGATCCAGGCGGCGGCGCGCAGGTCCTCGATACGGCCGTTGGTGCAGGAGCCGACGAAGACGGTGTCGACCTTGATGTCGCGCAGCGGCTGCCCGGCGGTCAGACCCATGTACTCCAGGGCCTTCTCGGCGGCGTGGCGCTCCGAGGCGTCCTCGTACGAAGCCGGGTCGGGGACGGACGCCGAAAGCGGGGCACCCTGGCCGGGGTTGGTGCCCCAGGTGACGAACGGGGACAGTTCGGCGGCGTCGATGACGACCTCGGCGTCGAAGACGGCGTCGTCGTCGCTCCTGAGGGTCTTCCAGTAGGCGACGGCGGCGTCCCAGTCCTCGCCCTGGGGGGCGTGGGCGCGGCCCTCGAGGTAGGCGAAGGTGGTCTCGTCCGGGGCGATCATGCCCGCGCGGGCGCCGGCCTCGATGGACATGTTGCAGATGGTCATGCGGGCCTCCATCGAGAGCTTCTCGATGGCGGAGCCCCGGTACTCCAGGACGTACCCCTGCCCGCCGCCCGTGCCGATCTTCGCGATGATCGCCAGGATGAGGTCCTTGGCGGTGACGCCGTCGGGCAGCTCGCCGTCGACGGTGATCGCCATGGTCTTCGGGCGGGCCAGGGGCAGCGTCTGGGTGGCCAGGACGTGCTCGACCTGGGAGGTGCCGATACCGAAGGCCAGCGCGCCGAAGGCGCCGTGCGTGGAGGTGTGGGAGTCGCCGCAGACCACGGTCGTGCCGGGCTGGGTCAGGCCCAGCTGGGGCCCGACGACGTGGACGACGCCCTGCTCGACGTCGCCCAGCGGGTGCAGTCGGACGCCGAACTCGGCGCAGTTCTTGCGCAGGGTCTCCAGCTGGGCGCGGGAGACGGGGTCGGCGATGGGCTTGTCGATGTCGAGGGTCGGGGTGTTGTGATCCTCGGTGGCGATGGTGAGGTCGAGCCGCCGCACCTGCCGGCCGCTCTTGCGGAGGCCGTCGAAGGCCTGGGGGCTGGTCACCTCGTGCAGCAGGTGCAGATCGATGAAGAGGAGGTCGGGCTCGCCCTCGGCGCGCCGGACGACGTGGTCGTCCCAGACCTTCTCCGCGAGTGTCCTACCCATCGCTTTCCCTCCGGCCGGCGTGGTGTGCCGGCGATCTAGAGATATGTGCGCCCACGCCCGTATCTCCCCGTGATTCCACGTTCCGGACGCCGACAGCGGACCCGTGGATCCCGGGTCGCCCTTACAGGTTGGCAAGATCCCGGAAAAATTGAACTTGCGTTTCACAGAGTGAGACGTGAGTATCGTTGCATGGACAACTCTAGCGGCGTCGGCGTTCTCGACAAGGCAGCTCTGGTACTGAGCGCTCTGGAGTCCGGTCCGGCCACCCTCGCCGGGCTGGTCGCGGCGACAGGGCTCGCACGACCCACGGCCCACCGGCTGGCCGTGGCACTGGAACACCACCGGATGGTGGCGAGGGACATGCAGGGCCGGTTCATCCTGGGCCCGCGGCTGGCCGAGCTGGCCGCCGCGGCCGGTGAGGACCGCCTGCTGGCCACGGCGGGCCCGGTGCTCACGCATCTGCGCGACGTGACGGGCGAGAGCGCCCAGCTCTACCGTCGCCAGGGCGACATGCGTATCTGTGTGGCGGCAGCCGAGCGGCTGTCGGGTCTGCGGGACACGGTTCCGGTGGGTTCGACGCTGACGATGAAGGCCGGCTCCTCCGCGCAGATCCTGATGGCCTGGGAGGAGCCGGAGCGGCTGCACCGGGGCCTCCAGGGCGCCCGCTTCACGGCGACGGCCCTGTCGGGCGTAAGGCGCCGTGGCTGGGCCCAGTCGATCGGCGAGCGGGAGCCCGGCGTCGCGTCGGTCTCCGCGCCCGTACGGGGCCCGTCGAACCGCGTGGTGGCCGCCGTGTCCGTGTCGGGTCCCATCGAGCGTCTGACCCGCCACCCGGGCCGTATGCACGCCCAGGCGGTCATCGACGCGGCCGGGCGCCTGTCGGAGGCGCTGCGCCGGTCGAGCTGAGCCCTCGCCCCGTACTTGTCCATGATCCTTCTGCCGACTTCGGCTCACCGCTTCAACGCCGCAGCGGTGGGCCGTAGTTGTGTGTGGCCCCAACACGAGGAGGCCCTCCCCTGCTGGGGAGGGCCTCCTCGTTCTGTACCCCCGACCGGATTCGAACCGGCGCTACCGCCTTGAGAGGGCGGCGTGCTAGGCCGCTACACAACGGGGGCGTGGATCACTTGCGCGATCCTGCTGGCCTACCTGGACTCGAACCAAGACTAACTGAACCAGAATCAGTCGTGCTGCCAATTACACCATAGGCCACTGGTGGTCTAGACCAGTTGGTACCCCCGACCGGATTCGAACCGGCGCTACCGCCTTGAGAGGGCGGCGTGCTAGGCCGCTACACAACGGGGGCCCTAGCGATCCTGCATCGAGGTTCATCGGGTGCGACCCTGATGAACCTCGCGGGAAGGATCTGTACCCCCGACCGGATTCGAACCGGCGCTACTGCCTTGAGAGGGCAGCGTGCTAGGCCGCTACACAACGGGGGCTTTGCAGATGAGCTCTGCGAGCTGGCCTACCTGGACTCGAACCAAGACTAACTGAACCAGAATCAGTCGTGCTGCCAATTACACCATAGGCCACCGGAACACAACCCCGAGGGAGATTTTGTTCGGCTTGCGCTTCCGGGTTTCGGGCTTTCCGGCCCTGCTCCCCTCGGCGCAGGAAGAACATTACCCGAAGGAGTCCGGCGCTCCAAAACGGGTATCGGCGCGGAGCAGCGCCGGGAGCTGGTCCAGTGCGGTGATCCGGGGCAGCTCGGGGCGGCCGCCGAGACCGAGGCGGTCCAGCCACACGCCGAGGAGGCCCGCGTCGGCGGCTCCCCGGGCGTCGATGTCCGGCTGGTCACCGACGTACGCGACCTCCCGCGGGGCCAGTCCGAGGGCGTCGCACGCGGCATGGAAGGCGGCGGCCTCGGGCTTGGACACCCCGATGTCCGCGGCGCACACCACCGCCTCGAACCGGTCCCGCACGCCCAGGACGCGGAGCTTGCGGTCCTGGTTGTGGAGGGAGGAGTTCGACAGGACGCCGTGCCGGTAGTCGCCGGCGAGGAGGTCCAGTACGGGGACGGTGTCCGGGAAGAGCGCCCAGGCGGCCTCGTAGTGCGCCAGGTACCGCTCGAACCAGGCGTCCGCCTCCTCGTCGCCGAGGGGTACGCCCAGGAACGTCCGTACCCGGTCGCGCCGCTGGACGTCCCAGGAGACCTCCCCGGCGGAGAACCGCGCCCAGTGCTCCGCGGTGGCCTCCTGCCAGCGCGCGAGGGCCTGCTCCACACCGCTGAACGCCCCGGTGAGCCCCTCGTCTCGGAGGTGGCGCCGCATGCCGGCCCGGTCGGCCGTCGCGTAGTCGAAGATCGTGTCGTCGATGTCCCAGAGGACGGCGCGGATGGCCATGTCCCGAAGGTACCGCCGACGGCCGCTCCGGCCTCGCCTTTCCGGGAACGGGACGGGGGCGGCGGGCCCTGGCCGGGCCCCGCCGCCCCCGGGGCGTACGAGACGGGCCTACGCCGCTGCCAGCTTGGCCAGGGCCGCTTCGATGCGGGTCAGGGTCCTCTCCTTGCCCAGGATCTCCAGGGACTCGAAGAGGGGCAGTCCGACCGTGCGGCCGGTGACCGCGACGCGGACCGGGGCCTGGGCCTTGCCGAGCTTGAGACCGTGCTCCTCGCCGGCCGCGAGGACGGCGTTCTTGAGGGACTCGGGGCTCGTCCAGTCCGCGGTCTCCAGCTTGGCGCGGGCCGTGGTGAGGAGCGCCACGGGGTCGCCCTTCATCGCCTTCTGCCAGGACGCCTCGTCCTCGACCGGGGCGGGCAGGAAGAGGAAGTCGACGTTCTGCGTGATGTCCGACAGGACCGTGAGGCGGGTCTGGGCGTGCGGCGCGATGGCCTCCCAGGCGGCCTGGTCGAAGTCCTCCGGCGCCCAGGGGGCGTGCGGGGCGCGCAGCCAGGGCTCGCACGCCGCCGTGAACGCCTTCACGTCCAGCATGCGGATGTGGTCGGCGTTGATCGACTCGGCCTTCTTGAGGTCGAAGCGGGCCGGGTTCGCGTTGACGTCCGTGATGTCGAACTTCTCGATCATCTCGGGGATCGTGAAGACGTCCTGGTCGGCGGAGAACGACCAGCCCAGGAGGGAGAGGTAGTTCAGCAGACCCTCGGGGAGGAAGCCGCGCTCGCGGTAGAGGTTCAGGGACGCCTGCGGGTCGCGCTTGGAGAGCTTCTTGTTGCCCTCGCCCATGACGTACGGGAGGTGGCCGAACTCCGGGATCGCCTTGGCGACGCCCAGCTCGATCAGCGCCTTGTAGAGGGCGATCTGGCGCGGGGTGGAGGACAGCAGATCCTCGCCGCGCAGCACGTGCGTGATCTCCATCAGCGCGTCGTCGACCGGGTTGACCAGCGTGTACAGCGGGGCGCCGTTGGCGCGGACGATTCCGTAGTCCGGAACGTTGTCCGGGGTGAAGGTCAGCTCGCCGCGGACCAGGTCGCGGAAGGTGATCGGCTGGTCCGGCATACGGAAGCGGACGATGGCGCCGCGCCCCTCGGCCTCGTAAGCGGCGATCTGCTCGGCGGTGAGGTCGCGGCAGTGGCCGTCGTAGCCGGAGGGCTTGCCGGCGGCGCGAGCGGCCTCGCGGCGCAGGTCCAGCTCCTCGGTGGTGCAGTAGCAGTGGTACGCGTAGCCGCCCTTGAGCAGCTTGTCGGCGACGTCCTTGTACAGGTCCATGCGCTGCGACTGGCGGTACGGCGCGTGGGGGCCGCCGGTCTCGGGGCCCTCGTCCCAGTCGAGGCCGAGCCAGCGCATCGAGTCGAGGAGCTGCCGGTACGACTCCTCCGAGTCACGGGCCGCGTCGGTGTCCTCGATGCGGAAGACCATGGTGCCGCCGTGGTGCCGGGCGAAGGCCCAGTTGAACAGGGCGGTGCGGACCAGGCCCACATGGGGGTTACCGGTCGGAGAGGGACAGAAACGTACGCGGATCGCGTTAGCCACGCTTGATCACCTTGTTGGTGAGAGTGCCGATGCCTTCGATGGTGACGGCGACCTCGTCGCCGACGGTGAGGGGGCCGACTCCGGCGGGGGTGCCGGTGAGGATGACGTCGCCCGGGAGCAGCGTCATGGCCTCGGTGATGTGGACGACCAGGTCCTCGACGGAGCGGACCATCTCGCTCGTACGCCCCAGCTGGCGCTGTTGGCCGTTGACCGTGCACTGGATGGTCAGGTCGCTCGGGTCGAGGTCGGTCTCCACCCAGGGGCCCAGCGGGCAGGCGGTGTCGAAGCCCTTGGCGCGGGCCCACTGCTTCTCGCGCTGCTGGACGTCGCGCGCGGTGACGTCGTTGGCGCAGGTGTAGCCGAAGACGACGTCCTTGACACGCTCGCGCGGGACCTCACGGCACATGCGGCCGATGACGACGGCGAGCTCGGCCTCGTGGTGCAGGTCGTTCGAGAAGGAGGGGTACTCGATGGCGTCGCCGGAGCCGATCACCGAGGTGGTGGGCTTGAAGAAGGCGACGGGCACCTCCGGGACCTCGTTGCCGAGCTCCGCCGCGTGCTCCGCGTAGTTGCGGCCGATGGCCACGACCTTGTTGGGGAGCACGGGCGGCAGGAGCCGGACCTTGCTGAGCGGGACCTTGGTACCGCTCAGTTCGAAGTCGGCGTACGGAATACCCTTGATGATGTCGAGGACGAGACCCTCTGCGCCTGGGGCGCTTTCACCCTCGACCGCGCCGAAGGCCACATTGCCGTCGATGGAGAACCTGGCGATGCGCACGGATGCGTGTGCCCCTCACTGAGCTTGCTGGAGTCTGACGCTCCAGGCTAACGCGGGAGCACCCGCCCGGCGGTCACTGTCCGGCGGGGACCGGGGCCTCCATCAGGGTGGTGCGGCGGGGGTTGGCGGTGACGGTGGGCAGGTCGGCCGAGTGCTCGCGCTGTACGCCGCCGGCCAGCTCGGCGGCGTCCGCCAGGTGGGCGAGGGTGGTGCGGCGGGGGTTGGCGATGTTGCGGATCGTGATCGTCGTCTTCACGGTGGCTTCAGACCTCGGTTGCTCGGCTCGGGTGGGGCGGCGGGGCCGCCCTTGACGGATTGCCCATCCCTGTAAAGCGTCAGGCTAAACATCGGGTTACCCGCCATTACCGTGAACAGCCTGTGAGGGGCATGTGAGTTTCCTCACCACGGGCGACCCAAGTCCGGCATTTCAGACAGTCGAATGAGGTGTCGAAAACGGACATCGCACCACTGAACGATCCATTCCGCCGCTGATCATCTCGACTGGGGCACCCTCCACGCGTAAGCGACTCGTTCAGAAAGGTCCATTTCCTCCCTGAACACTCTCTACCGCATGTGAGGAGCCAGTCACATGCCGTGACCCCTCGCCCGGGCCCGGACGCCGCCCTTGTTGGAGATCCGGCACTGTGCTGGAATTCCACGCACCGCCGCGGATGGAGACCGGCGAGCTGGGGCGCAAGGCAGCGCCGAGCGGCGGTGGGGAAGGGGGGATTCCGCGCCGGTCACAGACGACCACCGATAGGGGCGCACTCGCGCCCCCACGACGCCGACACCGTCTTCTCCGTTCACGCGGAGGGACGCCTGGTCCAGAGGTTGCGACGCTAGTGCAGGGACGTTTCAAGAGGGATGGCAGCGCTGCGGCGGAACAGGAGCCGCGCGGCGGGACCGACCGCGGCTCCTCGCCCCAGCACACCCAGAACCCGGGACCGGCGGCCGCCGGCGACGGCGGCGATCACGCCGGCCGCGCTGCCGGTACGGCATCCGCCGGGTCCGAGGCGGCAGGTGCGGCAGGCGGTGGGAAGGGCGGAAAGCCGGGCAGGCACGAGAAGTCCGGCAAGTCCGCCAAGTCCGCCAAGGCGGCGAAGGAGCCGCAGGCCCCCACGCCCGGCGACACGGGCTCCCGAATAGCCCTGCGCAACTGGCGCATCAGCACACGACTGGTCTCCCTCCTCGCCCTTCCCGTGGTCGCCGCGACCTCGCTGGGCGGACTCCGCATCCAGGAGTCGATGGAGAACATGGAGCAGCTGGACCATATGCAGCTGCTCACCAAGCTCACCCGCGAGGCGCACCACCTCGCCCAGGCGCTCCAGGAGGAGCGCGACCTGTCGGCGGGTCCGATCGCCAACGACGTCAAGGTCACCGACTTCAAGATCAAGGGGCCGCGCGACAAGACCGACTCGGCCCAGCGGGCGTTCCTCAACGCCACCGACGAGATCGGCGACACCCAGGACGACGAGGCGCTGGCGAGTATCCGCGCCAATGTCACGCAGATCGCCAACCAGGTCGTGACGCTCGGGACGATCCGCAAGAGCGCGTACGCGGAGAACCGCATGTCCTCCGCGACGGTCGGCAAGTACAACCGGCTGATCGAGTCGCTGCTCACCCTGTCCCAGGACATGGCCCAGGCGACCAGCAACCCCGACATGATCAAGCGCACCCGCGCGCTGGCGGCGTTCTCGTCCGCCAAGGAGTACGCCTCCATGCAGCGGGCCGTCATCGCCGCCGCACTGCCGAAGACCACCGGCGGCAAGACCAACCTCAACGAGATCGACCGTCAGTACGCCGAGGACGCCCGCGTCAACGAGAACGCGTCGCTGAAGTCGTTCCGCTCCATCTACGAGTCGGCGGGCGGCGACGCCACCAGCCTGCTGTCGCCGCTGAACACCGGCAACCCGTCCATCCAGGCCGCGGACCAGTACGCGGACCGCGTGCTGCGGGAGACGGGGGGCATCGAGGTGGCGCAGCCCCGTACCTTCCTGGACTGGACCGACGAGGCCGAGACCAAGCTCCGCGCCATGGAGATCATCGAGGCCGACCTGCTGGGCCAGATGGAGAGCAAGGCCCGTGAGCTGCGCCAGGAGGCGCAGCGCGAGGCCATCATCAACGGTGCGCTGATCATCCTCGTCCTCGGCGTCTCCCTGATCGGCGCCTTCGTGGTGGCCCGCTCCATGATCCAGTCGCTGCGGCGGCTCCAGGACACCGCGACCAGGGTCGCTCAGGAACGCCTGCCCCAGCTGGTCAAGCAGCTCTCCGAGGCGGACCCGCAGGACGTCGACACGTCCGTGGAGTCCGTCGGTGTGCACTCGCGCGACGAGATCGGCAAGGTGGCCGCGGCCTTCGACGACGTGCACCGCGAGGCGGTCCGCCTCGCCGCCGAGCAGGCCCTGCTCCGGGGCAACGTCAACGCGATGTTCACCAACCTCTCGCGCCGCTCCCAGGGTCTGATTCAGCGTCAGCTCTCGCTCATCTCCGAGCTGGAGTCCCGCGAGGCCGACCCGGACCAGCTGTCCTCGCTGTTCAAGCTCGACCACCTCGCCACGCGTATGCGCCGTAACGGTGAGAACCTCCTCGTCCTCGCCGGTGAGGAGCCCGGCCGCCGGTGGACCCGGCCCGTGCCCCTCGTCGACGTGCTCCGCGCCGCCGCGTCCGAGGTGGAGCAGTACGAGCGCATCGAGCTGGCCTCCGTCCCGGGCACCGAGGTCGCCGGCCGCATCGTCAACGACCTCGTGCACCTCCTCGCCGAGCTGCTGGAGAACGCCACGTCGTTCTCCTCGCCGCAGACCAAGGTGCGCGTCACCGGTCACGCACTGCCCGACGGGCGGGTGCTCGTCGAGATCCACGACACCGGTATCGGCCTCTCTCCCGAGGACCTCGCCGCGATCAACGAGCGGCTGGCGTCGCCGCCGACCGTGGACGTCTCCGTCTCCCGCCGCATGGGTCTGTTCGTGGTCGGCCGCCTGTCGCTGCGGCACGGCATCCGGATCCAGCTCCGCCCGTCCGACTCGGGCGGTACGACCGCGCTCGTCATGCTGCCTGTGGACGTCACTCAGGGCGGCAGGAAGCCCGGCAAGCCCGGTCCCGGTGGGCAGGGTGCCCAGGGCGGCCTGCCGCAGGGCGGCTCCGCTCCGGGCGGCCGGCTGACCGGCGGTCCGGGTGCGATGCCCGGTGGCGGGCGGCCAGGTCTGCCCGGCGGCCAGGGCGGCCCCGGCGGCGGCCAGCAGGGACGGCTCGGTGCCGCCCCGGGTGGCTCACGTGGCCAGGTGGGCGCCGGTTCGGGCAACCGGGGCGCGTTGCCGGGCCGCGACGAGCCGGGCAGCCGTGGCGGGGGTGCCCCGCAGGGCGGCGGCCTGCTCGGCGGGCCCCAGGGCGGGCAGCCCGGCCGGGGCGGCCAGCAGGACCCGCAGCGCCAGGGCGCCGGGTTCGCGGGCGCGTTCGGCGACTCGGGCGACGGGCGTGACCGCCAGGGCGGGTCCCCCGCGCAGGGCGCGCAGGGTGGCATCCCGACGCGGTCCGACGTGTGGCAGGGCTCCCCGGGCAACCAGGGTGCTGCCGGTGACCAGGGTGGCCAGGCCGGCCGGGGCGGCCAGGGGCAGCGACAGCAGCAGCTGCCGCCGTCCGGCGGCCCGCGCGCCGAGCTGCCCGGCTCCGGCCGGCAGCGCTCCCAGCGCCCGCAGAACGCCGGCTGGGGCAACGAGCAGGGCGCCCCGTCGCCCCAGCGCTCCCCGCTGGACGCGCCGCGCGGCCACGAGGAGCCCGCCGAGGTGTCCGGCCAGTACCCACGCCCGTCGGCGGGCCAGGGCCCCGACTCCACGGCCGAGTTCCCGCGCCCCGACTTCGACGGCCCGCGCCCGGACCTCAACGACTCGCAGGGCGGCCCCGGTACGCAGGAGCCGACGCCCCCGGCGCCGTTCCCGCGCCCCGAGTTCGGCGCCCCGCGCCGGCCGGCGGGGAGCCTGCCGCCGGCCGGTGGCCCGGGCGATGGCCGGACGCCGCTGTACGACACGCTGGAGACCAACTGGTTCCACGGCCAGCAGGACGGTGGCCAGAACGGCGCCCAGCAGGCCCCCGGCCAGGGCGGCGGGCAGAACCAGGGCCCGAGCCAGGGCCAGAGCCAGGGCCCGAGCCAGGGCCAGAGTCCGAACCAGGGCCAGGGCGGCGGGCAGAACCAGGGCCAGGGCCCGAACCAGAGCCCGATGCAGGGCCAGGGCCAGGGCCGGGGCCAGAGCCCGAACCAGGGCCAGGGCCGTCCGGGCGGTGACCGCTTCCCGGCGCACGACCAGACGATGCCCACCCCGGTCGTACCGACGCAGCAGCGGCCGCAGCAGCCCCCGCAGGGCCGCCCGGCCCCGTCGATGCCGCCCCACTCCGGTCAGGGCAACCCCCAGGGACCGGGTCGGAGCAACGGCCAGAGCCGTGGGTCCGACGCGGCGTCGACGACCGGCAGCTGGCGTACGACACCCAACGACGAACTCGTCCGCCAGGCCGAGCGGGTGCGCAAGCCCGCGGCCGGCGGCGTCACCACCTCCGGCCTGCCCCGCCGGGTCCCGCGTGCCAATCTGGTGCCGGGTACCGCGCAGGAGCAGCCGCAGCAGTCCGGTCCGCAGGTCTCCCGGGCGCCCGACGACGTACGGGGCCGTCTGACGAACCTGCGGCGCGGTATCCAGCAGGGACGTCAGGCAGGTTCCGGCAACACCGGCAGCTTCGATGTCGGTCCCACTCACCAGCAGGAGCGTTAGTGTGAGCCCGATGAGCCAGGCGGCGCAGAATCTGAACTGGTTGATCACCAACTTCGTGGACAACACCC
>NZ_VSRY01000174.1:0-4613 GCF_008271805.1 Streptomyces sp. TRM49041 | reverse complement strand
ACCACCAGCGCGAAGATCGTGGTGGCGGGCGGCTTCGGCGTGGGCAAGACCACGTTCGTCGGCGCCGTCTCGGAGATCAACCCGCTGCGTACCGAGGCCGTCATGACGTCCGCGTCCGCGGGCATCGACGACCTCACCCACACCGGCGACAAGACCACGACGACCGTCGCCATGGACTTCGGCCGGATCACCCTGGACCAGGACCTGATCCTCTACCTCTTCGGCACACCCGGCCAGGACCGCTTCTGGTTCATGTGGGACGACCTCGTACGCGGCGCCATCGGAGCGATCGTACTCGTCGACACCCGACGCCTCGCCGACTGCTTCCCCGCCGTCGACTACTTCGAGAACAGCGGCCTCCCCTTCGTCATCGCCCTCAACGGCTTCGAAGGACACCAGCCCTACACCCCCGACGAAGTCCGCGAAGCACTCCAGATCGGCCCCGACACCCCCATCATCACCACCGACGCCCGCCACCGCGCGGACGCCAAGAGCGCACTCATCACCCTCGTCGAACACGCCCTCATGGCACGACTCAAGTAGCGTGTTCCAGGTAGGGCAGCGGGCTGATAGCGAAGTAGACGAAGATATACGGTAGTTGTCGTATGCGTTCAGTGAGCGGGCTGTGTCTTCTGACACGGCCCGCCCGCGCGTTCATAACGTTTCGACAGAGAATTGCGACGGTTCGGACACGAGATGCATCCGCACGGTGCCGCTGCGCTCACATGAGTCCCACATTTTGCCGGGGCTGGCTCTTTATGCCCGTTATATCTGGCGTCCGGACCGCGGGTAATCGCCCGATCGGGCTGTTTGGAACGCAGCCGCTTTACGTGCTGCAATGCACGAACTCCTGAGTAGTACGGCTCTGAGCAGAAGAACGGCACAACGTAGGTGCCGACGCCGAGAGGTTGTTGGTCGAGTGAGGCGAAGCACGAAGAGCGCCGCGGAGCAGCAGGCGTCCCGGGGCAACTTCACCCCGGCGCCGCGCACAGCGGGGCCGCCTGCGGACGCGCCCGTGACGCCGTCGGCCGGACCGGCCGACGGCGGCTCCAGCCGGCTGTCCCCGCGCAACTGGCACGTGGCCACCCGCCTGAACGCCATCCTCCTGGTGCCCGTGCTGGTCGGCCTGGTCATGGGCGGCTTCCAGGTGAAGATGTCCGTCGACACCTGGCAGGAGGCCCGCGACGCCGAGAAGACGGCACGCATCGTGCGGGCCGCCTCCGACTACAGCCAGGCGCTGCTCAACGAGCGTGACCTCACCGCCGAGCCGCTCCTCACCGCCAAGAGCGAGTCCGACCGCGAGGCGAGCGTCGTCATCGACCTGTACGCCGCGACGGACACCGCCCAGGCGAAGTTCAACGAGGCCGTCCAGGACATGCCACCGGGCCAGGGCCTGGAGCGCCGTCTGACGCTGTTCCGCAAGGAGGAGCCGAAGCTCCAGGACCTGCGCAAGGCCGCGTACACCAAGGTCCTCGACCCGGTGAAGACCGAAGAGGGCTACGTCAAGGTCCAGCACTCGCTGATGGAGTTCTCCAACGAACTGGGCCTCGGCAGCAGCAACGTCACCAGCTTCGGCCGTACCGTCTACGCCATCCAGCTCGCCAAGGCCGCCGAGTCGCTGCAGCGCTCGATCGGTATGCACCTGCTGATCCGGCCGAGCAAGGACGACGAGGTCTTCCGCGCGCAGTCCGAGGCGTTCACCTCGTACAAGTACCTGGAGCAGATCGCGCTGCTGGAGTACATATCCGGCGGCACCCAGGAGGACGAGGACCGGCTGCGCGAGGTCATGACCCGCAAGGCACAGGAAGGCGCCAAGGAGTTCGCGGCCGCGGGCGTACAGCCGCCGGTCGGCCAGACGGCCGAGGGCGAGAAGTCGGTCTTCGAGGGCATGGCCAACGAGATCGGCAAGGCCGAGGACGCCGACGCCCTCAAGGCGCTCACCAAGCGCAAGCAGGGGGGCGTCACCCCCGAGACCTGGATGGCCGTCTCCACCGGCAAGTACGACGCGTACTCCGAGGTCGAGGCCGAGCTGCTGACCAAGGCCCTGAACGAGGCCACCCGGATCGCCGACGACGCCAGGAACGACGCGTTCGTCAACGGCGGCATCGTCGTGATCGCGCTGCTCGCCGCCTTCATCCTGGCCGGCCTCATGGCCCGCCAGATGAGCCACTCGATGCGCAAGCTGCGCCACGCCGCCCTCGGGGTCGCCGAGCAGCGTCTGCCGATGCTGGTCGACCAGCTGTCGCGGACCGAGCCGGGCAAGGTCGACACCCGTGTCGATCCCATCCCCATCAACACCCAGGACGAGATCGGCGAAGTCGCCCGCGCCTTCGACCAGGTCCACCGTGAGGCCGTCCGGCTAGCCGCCGAGCAGGCGCTTCTGCGGGGCAACGTCAACGCGATCTTCACCAACCTGTCGCAGCGCAACCAGTCGCTGATCGAGGGCCAGCTGACCCTGATCACGGACCTCGAGAACAACGAGGCCGACCCGGATCAGCTGGAGAACCTCTTCAAGCTCGACCACCTGGCGACGCGTATGCGCCGGAACGGCGAGAACCTGCTGATTCTCGCGGGTGAGGAGCCGGGCCGCCGCTGGGACCAGCCGGTTCCGCTGGTCGACGTCATGCGGGCCGCCACCTCCGAGGTGGAGCAGTACGAGCGCATCGAGCTGTCGGGCGTCCCGGAGGCGGACATCCACGGCCAGGCCGTGACCGACCTCGTGCACCTCCTCGCCGAGCTGCTGGAGAACGCCACCACGTTCTCCTCGCCGCAGACCAAGGTGCGGGTCACCGCGACCCGGCTGCCCGACGGCCGTGTGATGGTCGAGATCCACGACAAGGGCATCGGCCTCACCGCCGAGGACTTCGCGGACATCAACCACAAGCTGGCCAACCCGCCGACGGTGGACGCCGCGGTCTCCCAGCGCATGGGCCTGTTCGTGGTCGGCCGCCTCGCCGACCGGCACGGTATCCGTGTCCAGCTGCGCCCCTCGGGCGAGCAGGCCGGTACGACGTCGCTCATCATGCTGCCGGACGCGATCACGCACGGTGGTGGCGGCGAGCCGCTGCACGACGACTTCACGGTCTCGCAGATCATCCCGGAGCAGCAGACCTACGAGGCTCCTCCCGTCGCCCCGATGCGGACGGCCGCGGAGCTCGGCTTCGACGACTCCCGGTACGAGCAGCAGGAGGACGGCACAGCGCTGGACCCCGTGGGCCGCTCCCTGAAGCGCAAGGAGCGCCGTGCGCAGCTGGGCGCGCAGTTGCAGGGCGAGGCGCCCGGCGACGGCCAGGAGCGCCCGCTGTACCGCGACGAGGTGGCCGAGCAGGGGCACCAGGGGTACGGCCAGGACCAGGAGCGGTACGACGGCCAGGGGTACGACGGCCAGGACCCGCAGACGGCGTACGGGCAGGGCGGCTACGACCAGCAGGCCGGCTACGACGAGTACCGCGCCGACGACGGCTACCAGGGCGACGCTCAGTACCAGGGTGACGCTCAGTACCAGGGTGACGCTCAGTACCAGGGTGACGCTCAGTACCAGGGCGACGGCCAGTACCAAGGCGACGACGGCTACGGGAACAGCGGCGGCGACTATGCCACCGGCGAGTACCCCCAGTCCTCGTATGCGGAAGGCGGCGTCGCGGACCGCGACGCCGGCGGGCCGCAGTACGACAGCCAGTTCGACCCCGGGGCCGACCAGGGCGGGTGGCCTGCCCAGAACACGTACCAGGGCGGCTACGACAACGGCTACGGTGCCGAATCGGAATCTGCGCAGGGCGCTCCCGCGAACGAGCAGGACCGCGTAGGCTTCAACCATCCGGGTTCCTCGCCGAGTGACGGGAACGGGCTTACCGACGCGGGCCTGCCGCGCCGCGGAAGCCAGCGGCCCGCGGACCGGCCGAGCCAGAACCGGGACCACCAGCAGAACACTCCGGACCAGCGCGCGCAGCCGGTCCGGGAGGCTCCTCAGAGCGACACGGACAGCTCCGACGACTGGCGTTCGGCGAACGACGATCGGTGGCAGCGGGCCGGGAAGCTCAAGGAGCCGAAGGCCGGCGGGGTCACAGCCTCCGGGCTGCCCCGGCGGGTTCCCAAGGCGAACCTGATCGAGGGAACCGCGGAACAGACCCCGCAGGGCGGCCCCCAGGTCTCCCGCGCCCCCGAGGACGTGCGTGGCAGGTTGAGCAACCTGCGGCGCGGCGTCCAGCAGGGACGCAACGCGGGAACGGACATGAACGGATCGGCCACTTACGATCGACAAAGTGGCCCGGGTAGTACCTACAACCAGGAGCGTTAGTGTGAGCCCGATGAGCCAGGCGGCGCAGAATCTGAACTGGTTGATCACCAACTTCGTGGACAACACCCCCGGGGTGTCCCACACGGTGGTGGTCTCCGCCGACGGACTCCTGCTGGCGATGTCCGAGGGTTTCCCCCGCGACCGTGCCGACCAGCTGGCGGCCGTCGCCTCGGGGCTGACCTCGCTGACCGCGGGCGCGTCCCGCATCTTCGAAGGGGGCGTGGTCAACCAGACCGTGGTGGAGATGGAGCGCGGCTTCCTCTTCATCATGTCCATCTCGGACGGCTCCTCGCTGGCCGTACTCGCCCACCCCGAC
>NZ_VSRY01000173.1:328814-383519 GCF_008271805.1 Streptomyces sp. TRM49041 | reverse complement strand
TGCGGGCTGACGACCTCGACCAGGCGCTCGAAGGGCACGTCCTGGTGCGCGTACGCGGCCAGGTCCGTCTCGCGGACCCGGGCCAGCAGCTCCCGGACCGAGGGGTCGCCCGACACGTCCGTGCGCAGCACCAACGTGTTCACGAAGAACCCGATCAGACCGTCCAACGCCTGATCGGAACGGCCCGCCACAACCGTGCCCAACGGCACATCCGTGCCCGCACCCAACCGCGACAGCAGCACCGCGACAGCGGCCTGCACCACCATGAACGGCGTCACCCCGCACTCACGAGCCACCGCCAGCAGACGACCGTGCAACTCCGCATCCAGAGCCAGATCAACCGCACCACCGCGATAAGAGGCCACCGCCGGACGCGGCCGGTCCGCCGGCAACTCGATCAGCTCAGGCGCACCAGCGAGCGCACTGCGCCAGTACTCGATCTGCCGACCCGCAGCACTCGACGCATCACCCTCGTCACCCAGAACCTCCGCCTGCCACAACGCGTAATCCGCGTACTGCACCGGCAACGGAACCCAACCCGGCGCCCCACCACCGACCCGCGCCGCATACGCAGCCGACAGATCATCCGCCAGCGGAGCCAGCGACCAACCATCACTCACGATGTGATGCATCAACACCACCAGCACCGACGACCGCTCACCCACCCGCAGCAACGTCACCCGCAACGGCAACTCCACGGACAGGTCGAACGCATACCCCGCGGCACCATCCACAGCAGCGGCCAGCCCCTCCTCCGAGACCCCCACCACCTCCAGCACCACACCGGCATCCACCACCGGCAGCACCCGCTGATACGGCACACCATCCACATCCGCGAACACCGTCCGCAGACTCTCGTGCCGGCCCACCACATCACCCAGGGCCAGCTCCAGCGCAGCCGCGTCCAGCTCACCCTCAAGCCTCAGCACCAGCGGAACGTTGTACGTCGCCGACGGCCCCTCCAGCTCATGCAGGAACCACAACCGACGCTGCGCCGCCGACAACGGCACCCGCGCAGGCCGCTCCCCCGCCACCAACGCCCTCCGCGCCACATCAGCACCCACCAGACGCAACGCCAACCCCGCCACCGTCGGCGACTCGAACACCGCACGGATACCGAGCTCCCGCCCGAAGGCGGAGCGGATCCGGCTCACGAGGCGGGTGGCGAGCAGCGAATGCCCCCCGAGTTCGAAGAATCCGTCGTCGATGCCGACATGCTCGACACCGAGAACCTCGGCGAACAGTCCGCGGAGGATCTCCTCCGCAGGAGTGCTGGGGGCGGCGCGATCCGCCCCGGCGCCGGCGCGGCCGGGCGACGGCAGCGCGTCGCTGTCCACCCGGCCGTCCGCGGTCAGCGGCAGCCGGTCCAGGACCACCAAGGAGGCCGGGACCAAATGATCGGGCAGAGCGGCCCGTGCGAAGGCCACAACGGTACCGGGCGTGACGGTGGAGCCGGGGGCCGGGACCAGGTACGCGACGAGAGATCCGTCCCGTACCGCCACGGCGGCTCGGGCGATGTCGTCGTGTTCGGCCAGGACCGCTTCGAGCTGCGTCGGGTAGGCGGTGAAGCCCGGGATCGGCAGCGGCGAACCCACGAACTCGAGCTCGCCGTCGGCGGTCCAGCGAACCAGGTCTCCGGTACGGACCATCCGCGAGCCCGGGGCGCCGAACGGGTCGGCGACCACCGTCGGCGCGGAGCCGAGCAGCGGCCCGCCGACGTAGAGCCGGCCGACGACGCCCGGCGGAACCGGGCACAGGCCGGCGTCGAGCGCGTAAAGGACGGTGCCGGGCAGCGGGGTGCCGAGGGGCACCACGGTGTCCCAGTCGTCCGGGTCGCAGGCACGCTCCGTGACAAGGCCGGCAGCCTCGGTCAGCGAGTAGCCGTGCCACAGCGGCACGTCCACGGTGGCGAACCAGGCTCGCTGCAGCGGCTCGGCCAATGCCTCGCCGGAGCAGAACACCCGCCGCAGACCGGCCTCCGGCAACGCCGGGTCGCCGAGGAGCACGGCCAGCTCGGAGGGCGTGACGTGCAGCGTCGTGGCACCGAGCAGGGAGTCGTGCGGGGCGGCCGTGCGGTCGGCGCGTACGACGGTCGCACCGGCAGTGAGGGGCCAGAGCACCTCGTCGATCTCGCCCATCGTCCCGAGTGCGGCCGCCGATCGGACGCGGTCCGTGCCGTCCAGGCCGTGGACGCTCTGGCGGGCCGCGATGCGGGCCGCGACGACGTCCTGCGGGACGACGACGGGCGTACCGGTGCGGGTGCGCAGGACGAACGGTTCGCCGCTGACGACCGCGGCCAGGATTCCGGCCGGCGGCTGGGCCAGCAGTTGCCCATACGTCGTCTCGACGTCGCCGTCGACGATCGCGACGGCGTCCGCCGGCTGCGCGCCGATCAGTTCGAGCAGGGTGGGCGTGTCCGCCGGAGCCTCCGCGGCGCGGCCGTGCACGGCCTGCGGCAGTGCGAGCCGGTCCACGACGACGTCCGCGTCGGCGCTCACCGTCTCCAGCAGGTGGACGAACTGCGCGGCCATCCGCTGCGCCGTGGCGGCGTCGAAGAGGTCCTCGGCGTACTCCAGGTCGATGCCGATGCCCTCGGCCGCGCCGTCCGCACCGACCGCTTCCTGCACGTGCAGGGTCAGGTCGAAGCGGGCCGCTCCCATGTCGACGTCCTCGTCGAACGCGGCGGTCAGGCCGGCCAGGGCGAAGTCGTCCTCGTCGTCGTTCTCGAGGACGAGCATCACCTGGAACAGCGGGTGGTGGCCCAGCGAGCGCCCGGGGCGTACCACGTCCACCAGTCGTTCGAACGGCACGTCCTGGTGGGCGAACGCGGCCAGGTCCGCCTCGCGGACCCTGCCCAGCAGGTCGCGGAAGGACGGGGATCCGGACACGTCGGTGCGCAGCACGAGTGTGTTGACGAAGAAGCCGACGAGGTCCTGGAGGCTGTCGTCCGTCCGTCCCGCGACCGGGGTGCCGATCGGGATGTCGGTTCCCGCGCCCAGCTTGGACAGCATGAGGGCGAGGGCCGACTGCAGCACCATGAACAGGGTCGTGTTGGTCTCCCGCGCCACCGCCTGGAGGCGGCCGTGCAGCTCGGCGGGGATGCGGATGCCGACCTCGGCGCCGCGGTGGGTCGCCTCGGCGGGCCGCAGCCGGTCGGTCGGCAGGGGCAGCAGCTCGGGCATGCCCTCCAGGGCGCCCTTCCACCACGTCAGCTGCCGGCTGACGAGGCTGTCCGGATCGTCCTCGGCACCGAGCAGCTCGGACTGCCACAGGGTGTAGTCGGCATACTGCACCGGCAGTCCGGGCCAGCGCGGTGCCCGGCCGGCCCGCCGGGCGGCGTACGCGGTCGACAGGTCACGTGCGAGCGCCCCGGTCGACCAGCCGTCACTGGCGATGTGGTGCACGAGCAGGAGCAGCCGGTACTCGTCCGGCCCGTCGTGGAACAGCGTGGCGCGCAGCGGGGGTTCGGTTTCGAGGTCGAAGGTGTGCCGGGCCACCTCTGCGGGGTCCGCGACGCCGGTGGCCAGTACGGGCCTGGCCTCGTCGACTCCGAGCACCCGCTGGTAGGGGGTTCCGTCGGCATCGGACGGGAACACCGTGCGCAGCGCCTCGTGCCGTGCCACGACGTCGCCCAGCGACGCTTCGAGGGCCGCCACGTCGAGCTCGCCGCTGAGCTTGATCAGCATCGGCACGTTGTACGTGGTGCTCGGCCCTTCGAGCCGGTGCAGGAACCACAGGCGCTGCTGGGCGAAGGAGAGCGGCACGTGTGCCGGACGCTCCCTGCGGCCCAGGGCGGGCCGGTCGGCGGACGCGCCGTCGATCCGGGTGGCGAGCCCCGCCACCGTGGGCTCGGCGAACAGCGACCGCACCGACAGCTCCGCCCCGAGCTGCGACCTGATGCGGCTGAGCAGCCGGATCGCGGACAGCGAGTGGCCGCCGAGGTCGAAGAAGTTGTCGTCGATGCCGACCGCGGCGACGCCCAGCGTCTCGGCGAAGAGACCGGCGATGATCTCCTCGGCGAGTGTGCGCGGGCTGCGCCGGACGGCGGCGGTGACGAGGTCCTCGGTCGGAAGTTCGGCGGGGATCTCCGTGACGACGACGAACTTGGCGGGCACGAGGTAGTCGGGCAGCACGGACTCGGCGAGGCGCCGTGCGGCCGTCGCGTCGCCGTCGTGGACGACGTAGGCGACGACCCGGGCGGAGCCGGCGACGACGGCGGCGTCCGCGAAGACCTCGCGCAGCCGGGCCGCGACCTCGGCGGGGTTTACGCGGAAACCGCGCACCAGGCGCACGTCCTCGGGGCGCCCGAGGAGCTCGGTGATGCCGTCGGGGTTGCGGCGTGCCAGCTCTCCTGAGGGGAGCGTGGCCACCACGCCCGGGGGCACGAGGCGTCCTTCGGCGTCCACGAGGGCGGTGTCCCGCTCGTCGTCGGACAGCAGGTCGAGTGCGGCGACCGGCGCGGTCGGGTCGGCGGCGGCCGCGGTGAGCAGCCGGATCAGGCGGTCGCCGAACGCGTTCATCGTCGCCCGGTCGAACAGGTCGGTGGCGTATTCGATCTCGCCGACGATCCCGGCGGGCTCGCCGTCCGGTCCGTACCTCTCCTGCAGACGGACGTCCATGTCGAACTTGGAGGCGTCGCCGACCACGTCTTCGAGCCGGGTTTCGAGGCCGGGTACGGTCAGCTTGACCTCGTCGAAGTTCTCGAACGTCAGCATGACCTGGTAGAGCGGGTGCCGGGCGAGCGACCTCACCGGGTTGACCACTTCGACGAGGCGCTCGAACGGCACGTCCTGGTGGGCGAACGCGGCCAGGTCGGTCTCGCGTACGCGCTCCAGCAGCTCGGTGAACGTGGGGTCGCCCGAGGCATCGGTGCGCAGCACGAGCGTGTTGACGAAGTAGCCGAACAGGTCTTCCAGAGCCTCGTCGGTACGCCCGGCGACCGGGGTTCCGATGGCGATGTCGGTGTCGCCGCTGAGCCTGCTCACGAGGGCGACCAAGCCGGCCTGGATCGTCATGAAGAGGGTGGTGTTGCCCTGTCGGGCGAGACGCAGCAGAGCGTCGTGCAGGGCGGCGTCCAGACGCAGCGGCGCCTCGGCGCCTCCGTACGTGGCCACCGGCGGCCGGGGCCGGTCGGTGGGCAGGTTCACGAGCTCCGGCAGGCCGCGCAGGTTCTCGGTCCAGTAGGCGAGCTGCCGGGAGATCGCGCTGTCGGGGTCGTCCTCGCGTCCGAGCAGGTCACGCTGCCACAGGGTGTAGTCCGCGTAGTGCACCGGAAGCGGCGCCCAGCCGGGGGCACGCCCCTCGGCCCGTGCCGCGTAGGCGACGGAGAGGTCGTCGCCGAGCAGTGTCTCCGACCAGCCGTCGCTGGCGATGTGGTGCATGAGCGGCAGCAGGGCGTGTTCCTCGTCGCTGAGCCGGAACAGGGTGCAGCGGATGGGTAGTTCGGTGACGAGGTCGAAGTGGTACTGCGCGGCCTCGGCGAGAGCCGCCTCCAAGTGCTGCTCGTCGTCGACGTCGGCGATGATCAGGCCCACCACCGCTTCGTCCGCGGGCACGATGTGCTGGTACGGCGTGCCGTCGGCCTCGCGGAACAGGGTGCGCAACCCCTCGTGCCGGGCGACCACGTCGTGCAGGGCGGTCCGCAGCGCCGGAACGTCGAGCGGCCCCGAGAAGCGCATGACGAGCGGCACGTTGTACGTCGAGCTGGGGCCTTCGAGCCGGTTGAGGAACCACAGCCCGCGCTGGCCGAAGGAGAGCGGCACCCGCTCGGGACGTTCCGTGGGCTCCAGGGCGCGCCTGGCCTCGCCCGCCTGGTCCGTCCAGCCGGCGAGCCCGGCGACGGTCGGCGTCTCGAACAGTGCCCGGACGGGAACCTCCACCCCCATCGCGGACCGGATGCGGCTGATCAGCCGGGTGGCGAGCAGCGAGTGCCCGCCCAGCTCGAAGAAGTTGTCGTCGATCCCGACCCGGTCCACGTTCAGCACGTCGGCGAAGAGGACCGCGAGGAGTTCCTCGCGCGGGTCGCGCGGTCGCCGGCCCTCCGCGGCACCGGACAGCGTGGGCGCGGGCAGGGCCTTGCGGTCGAGCTTGCCGTTCGGGGTGAGCGGCAGCCGGTCGAGCGTGACGAAGGAGGCGGGGACCATGTGGGCGGGCAGCACGTCCGCGATGTGCTTGCGGACACGGGCGGTGTCGCCGCCGACCACGTACGCGGTGAGCCGCGGATCGCCCGGCTGGTCCTCACGCACGATCACGGCGGCCTGCGCGACATCCGGCGCGTCGAGGACCGCGGACTCGATCTCGCCCAGCTCGATCCGGAAGCCGCGGATCTTCACCTGATCGTCGGCCCGGCCGAAGTAGGACAGCCTGCCGTCCGCGGCCCGGCGGGCCAGGTCTCCGGTGCGGTACATGCGGGTCCCGGGCGGGCCGTACGGGTCGGCGACGAAGCGCTGTGCGCTGAGGCCGGGGCGGCCGAGGTAGCCGCGGGCCAGGCCGGCGCCGGCGACGTACAGCTCGCCGGTGGTGCCCGCCGGGACGGGCTGCAGGCCCTGATCGAGGACGTACACGTGCAGGTCGGGGATGCCTACGCCGACGACGCTGTTGGCGGTGGCGGCCGCCGAGACGCGGTCGAGCGCCTGGTGGGTGACGTGCACCGTGGTCTCGGTGATGCCGTACATGTTGACCAGTACGGGAGAGTCGTCGGCGTGCCGGTCGTACCAGGACGAGAGCCGTCCCAGGTCGAGCGCCTCACCGCCGAAGACCACGTACCTCAGTGCCAGCTCCGTGCCGGGGTTCTCCTCGTCGGCCTGCATGAGCTGGTAGAAGGCGGACGGGGTCTGGTTGAGCACGGTGACGCGCTCGTCCCCGAGCAGCCGCAGGAAGTCGAGCGGAGAGCGGCTCACGTCCTGGGGAACCACGACGAGCGTGCCGCCGTGCAGCAGCGGTCCCCACAGCTCCCAGACGGAGAAGTCGAACGCGTAGGAGTGGAACAGCGTCCACACGTCGGACTCGTCGAAGCCGAACCACTGGTCCGTCCGCGTGAAGAGCCGCACGACGTTCTGGTGGGGGATCAGGACGCCCTTGGGCCGCCCCGTGGAGCCGGACGTGTAGATGATGTACGCGCCGTTGTCGGGGCGCAGCGTCCGGCGTGCCGGGTCGGTGACGGGACCGTCGGCCAGCTCCTCCATGACGACGCGGGTGCTGCCGTCGGGCAGGGCCACGTCCGCGCGGAGGCTGGTCACGACGACGGCCGGGCGAGCGTCCTCCACGACGAAGGCGATGCGCTCGGCCGGGTAGTTCGGATCCAGCGGCAGGTAGACGCCGCCGGCCTTGAGGACGCCGAGGACGCCCACCACGAGGTCCACGCTGCGCGGCAGGGCGAGCGCGACCACGGACTCCGGGCCCACGCCCTGGGCGATGAGGGTGTGGGCGAGTCGGTTCGCCCGGGCGTTCAGCTGCGCGTAGGTCAGGCGCTCCGTGCCCTCGGCGACGGCGATCGCCTCGGGGTGCACGGCGGCGGCGGCCTCGAACAGCGCGGGGACGGTCGTCCGCTCGGACGGCGGAGCCGGTGCGGTCCACTGCTCCAGCAGTTCCCGGCGTTCCGCCGGGGCCAGGATGTCCGTCTGCCACAGCCTCTGGTCCGGGTCCGCCACGACCGCCCTCAGCAGCCGGGCGAGCCGGTCGACGATGTCCTGCACGGTGGACCGGTCGAACAGGTCGGTGGCGTACTCGACCAGGCCCGACAGGCCGGCGGGCTCGCCGTCGGGGCCGTGGTTCTCCTGCATGTCGAAGTCGAGGTCGAACTTGGCGACCCCGGAACCGACATCCTCCAGACCGGCCCGCAGACCGGGCAGGCTCAGGTCCGCCTCGGCGTTGTTCTGGAACAGGATCATGACTTGGAACAGCGGGTGGTGCGCGAGGGAGCGGGTCGGGTTGAGCACCTCGACCAGGCGCTCGAACGGCACCTCCTGGTGCGCGTACGCGGCCAGGTCCGTCTCGCGGACCCGGGCGAGGAGTTCCCGGAAGGTCGGGTTCCCGGAGGTGTCGGTGCGCAGCACCAGGGTGTTGACGAAGAAGCCGATCAGTTCGTCGAGCGCCTCGTCGGTCCGTCCGGCGATGACGCCGCCGAGCGGGATGTCGTCGCCGGCTCCGAGCCGGGTGAGCAATCCGGCCACTGCCGCCTGGAACACCATGAAGAGGGTGGTGTTCGTGTGGCGGGCGAGTTCGAGCAGCCCGGCGTGCAGGTCGGCGTCGAGCTCGAAGTGGACCTCGTCGCCGCGGAAGCTCGCGGCGGAGGGCCGCGGCCGGTCGGTGGGCAGCTCCAACTGCTCCGGGAGCCCGGCGAGGGTCTTCTGCCAGTAGGCGAGTTGCTGCGACAGCAGGCTCTGCGGGTCGCTCTCGGAACCGAGCAGTTCGCGCTGCCAGAGCGTGTAGTCGGCATATTGGACGGGCAGCGCGGGCCAGGCCGGCGCCCGCCCCTCGGTCCGGGCTGCGTACGCGACGGAGAGGTCCCGCGCGAACGGTGCGTCCGACCAGCCGTCACTGGCGATGTGATGAAGCAGGAAGAGGAGGACGTGCTCGGTCTCCGAAAGCCGGAACAGGGTGATCCGCAGCGGCAGTTCGGTGGCGAGATCGAAACCGTAGCGGGTGGCGACGGCGAGTTGCTCGGCGAGCCCGGCCTCGTCGGTCTCGACCAGGGTGACCTCCGGCTGCTCGGCGTCGATGATCGGCTGGTAGGGCTGCCCGTCCACCTCCGGGAAGCGGGTGCGCAGGCTCTCGTGCCGCGCCACCATGTCGCCGAGAGCGGCTTCGAGGGCCGCCCGGTCGAGGGGTCCAGACATGCGCAGCAGCAGCGGCACGGTGTAGGTGGCGCTGCGGCCTTCGAGCCGATACAGGAACCACAGGCGCCACTGCGCCGCCGAGACGGGAATGTGCTCCGGCCGTGTCATCGGGCCGAGGGCGAGCCTGGACTGCTCGGCGCCCGTCATCCGTTCGGCGAGTTCGGCGACGGTGGGGGCCTCGAAGAGGTGCCGGATGGCGAGTTCCACGTTGAACATCGAGCGGATGCGGCTGAGCAGCCGGATCGCGGTGAGCGAGTGCCCGCCGAGGTCGAAGAAGCTGTCGTCGATGCCGACGGTCGGCACTCCGAGCACGGCGGCGAAGAGACCGCAGAGGATCTCCTGCTCCGGGGTCCGCGGTGCGCGGAAGGAGAGGGGCACGGTGACGCCGCCCTCGTCGGCCGTACCGCTGGTCCGCGCCTCGGCCGGTTCGACGGCCGGTGCGGTGCCCGGTGCGGTCGCGGCCACGGCCGTCCCCGTCCCGACGAGTTCGCCGACGGGCACGGAGGCGTCGTCCACGAGAGCGGTGAACAGGCGGACGAGGTCGGCCGCGAGCGCGTCGATCTGCGAACCGTCCAGCAGGTCCGGCCGGTACTCCAGGCGCAGCTTCAGCCGCGACCCGGGAAGCACCGAGAGGGTCAGCGGGTAGTGGGTGGCGTCGTGGTCCTCCAGCACGCTCGCGCGCAGGCCGGGTGCGGGCTCCCATACGTCGTCGTCATCGTGCGGGTAGTTCTCGACGATGGTCAGCGTGTCGAACAGGTCGCCCAGTCCACGGAGCCGCTGTACGTCGTTGAGTCCGAGGTACTGGTGCGCGATCAGCCGGGACTGCTCGTCCTGTACGCGCTCCAGCAGCTGCAGCAGGGACTCCGTCGCGTCGAGCCGGACGCGGACGGGCAGCGTGTTGATGAACATACCGACCATCGCCTCGCTGCCGGCCAGCTCCGCGGAGCGTCCGGAGTACGTGGAGCCGAACACCACGTCCTCCTGTCCGGTGCGGGCGCGGAGCAGCAGGCTCCACAGGCCCTGGACGGCGGTGTTGAGGGTGATCCCGTACTCGCGCAGCCGCTCCTGGAGCCGCCCGGACACCGTGTCGGGCAGGTCGCAGTAGACCTGGAGGGGGCGGGCGGGCGCCTCCGTGCCCGGCTTGGCGAGGAGGGTCGGTGCGGCGAGCCCGTCGAGCGCGGTCCGCCAGGCGTCGTGCGCCGCCGTACGGTCCTGCCGCGCCATCCAGGCCAGGTGGTCGCGGAACGCGGCCGGCTCAGGCAGGGTCTCGCCCCGGTAGAGCGCGAACAACTCGTCCAGCACCAGCTGCATGGACCAGCCGTCGAAGAGGATGTGGTGGTTGACGAGGACGAGCCGGTGCTCGTCCTCGGCGAGCCTGACCAGGGTGAAACGCAGCAGCGGCGGTCGGCCCAGGTCGAAGCGCTCGGCGCGCGCCTCGGCCACGATCCGGCCGAGGGCGGGCTCGCGCTCGGCCTCGGTGAGTGCCGAGAGGTCGACTTCCCGCCACGGCAGTTCGAGGCCGTCGACAACCACCTGGACGGGCCGGGACAGGCCCTCGTGGTGGAAGCCCGCCCGCAGGTTCGGGTAGCGATCGAGAAGGGAAGCCGCGGCGGTACGCAGGGCGCCCGAGTCCAGCGGGCCGCTCAGCGCGAAGACCTCTTGGACGGCGTAGAGGTCGGCGCCGGAGTCGTACAGAGCGTGGAAGAGCAGGCCCTCCTGGAGCGGGGCGAGCGGCAGCACGTCGGCCAGGTCCGGCAGCGCCCCTTCCAACTCCTCGATGTCGCCTTGCGAGAGGTCCACGAGGGGCAGGTCGGACGGGGTCAGTCCGCCGCCTTCGACGCCCGCGAGATCGGTGAGTGAGGCGAACCAGCCGTGCGCCAGTTCCCGTACGTCGTCCTCGGCCAGCAGGGCCTTCGACCAGGTCCAGGTCGCAACGAGCTGCGCCCCGTGGGCGTGGTCGACGGTCACGGCGTCGAGCTCGATGCCCAGGCCGAGCGGCGCGGCGTCGTCGAAGCCCGCGCCAAGCGCGGGAGCCTCGGGCGCGGGCGCCCAGTCGGCGAGTTCGGGGGCGGCGTAACGGCCCAGGTAGTTGAATCCCAGCTGCGGGCGGTCGTAGGCGGCGAGTTCCTCGTTGGAGCGCGGATTGCGGTGCCGCAACAGCCCGTATCCGATGCCGTTGCCGGGCACCGCGCGCAGCTGTTCCTTGACGAGCTTCAGGGCGCGGACACCGTCGGCGCCTCCCGGGTCGACACGGACGGGGAACGCGCTGGTGAACCAGCCGACAGTACGGCTGAGGTCCAGTCCGGGCACGATGTCCTCACGGCCGTGCCCCTCCAGTTCGAGAAGCAGCGCGGAGGAGTCGACTCCGCGCCGGCCGCGCCACGCGGCGACGGCCAGCGAAAGGCCCGTGACCAGCACGTCCCGCACACCTGCATGCACGGCGACGGGGACCGAGGTGAGCAACGCTTCGGTGACGTCGGTCGGCAGAGTGAGCGTCAACGTCCCGGCACCGGCCCGGACATCGATCGCGGGGTCCAGCGGCCGGTCGCCGAGGAGCGGGTCGGGCGTTTCCAGCACCGAGCGCCAGAAGGTCAGTTCACCGATGCGGCTGTTAGCCTCTTCGCCGAGAAGTGCGCTCCACCGCCGCAACGATGTCCCGACCGGTTCGAGAGCCTCTCCCTCCCAGGCTGCCCGAAGGTCGCCGAGGAGAGGCTGCCACGAAACGCCGTCCACGGCCAGATGATGCACGAGCAGCAGCAGCCGCCCGGGCTCCGCGCCGGCGTCGAACCACACCGCACGCACCATGTCGCCCTTGTAGGGGTCCAGTTCTGCCTGCGCAGCCCTGCTGTGCTCTTCGATCGCCTCCCGCAGCGCGTCGGCGTCGGCAGCGGCGGCGTCCACGCGGCGGACGGTCGCTGTGACGGCGCCCGGTGCGGGGATGGTGAGTCCCCACTCCTCGTCCAGGGTCAGCCGAAGCGCGTCATGCCGGTCGAGGACCGCCTGGAGTGCGGCGGTCAGACGCTCGGCGCCGAGACCGGCCGGCACGACGAGCAGCATCGACTGGTGGTAGCCGTCGACGGGACCGCCGAGGTCGCGCAGGTCCGCCATGACCGGTGTGGGGAGCAGCGGGCCTGTGGCGATGTCCTGGGCGATCGGGGCGGTGGGAGCCGCCATGCGGGCAGCGGCAGCGATGCGGGCGACGGTCTTGTGCTCGAAGACGTCCCGCGGAGTGATTCGCAGTCCTGCCTTGCGGGCGCGGCTGACCAGCTTGATGGAGACGATGCTGTCGCCGCCGAGGTCGAAGAAGCCCTGGCTCGGGCCCACCTCGGGCAGGCCGAGCACCTCGGCGAAGAGTGAGGCCAGCAGTTCTTCCTCGGGAGAGCCCGCCGATTCGAGGTCCCCGACGGCGGGAGTGGGCAGTGCGCCGACGTCGAAGCGGCCGTCCTCGGTGCGCGGCAGCTTGGCGACGGTGACGTACGTCTCCGGCACGAGGAAGTCGGGCAGTACACGGACGAGGTGATCACGAAGGTCGACGGAGCGTACGGAGAGGCCGGGGGCGGTCACGACATAGGCGACGAGACCGTCCGTCACCGTCGCGTCGACGAGTGCGGGGTGTGCGAGCAGAGTCTCGACGGTGCGGGAGGCGTCGACCGGGGCTCCGTCGACGAGGATCGGCATGCACAGACGTTCGAGGCGACCGTCGAGGGTGTACCTGGCCGGGGCGCCGTCGAGGATGCCGACCACGCCGTCGGGCACCGGCTCGCCGTGCTCGTCGACAACCCGGTCGGAACGGCCATGGATCACAGCGCGTTCGTCGTCGGTGAGCAGGTCGATCGTGGAGATCCGGCGTTCCGGGTCGGCCACCGCTGCACGCAGCAGCCGGGCGAGCCGGGCGATGAGTGTGTCGACCGAGGAGCCGTCGAAGAGGTCGGTGGAGTACTCGGCGACCACGTCCACTCCGGCCGGGGTGCCGGTGTCGGAGAAGCGCTCCTGCAGGCGCAGGTCGAGATCGAACTTGGCGACGCCGGTGGAGGCTTCGTCCACCTCGACGGTGAGACCGGGCATGGCGGGTGCGGCCATGCCGAGGTTCTCGAAGGTGAGCATCACCTGGAAGAGAGGGTGGTGCGAGAGGGACCGGGCCGGATTGAGTGCTTCGACCAGCCGGTCGAACGGTACATCCTGGTGCGGGTAGGCGGCTGCGGCCGTGCTGTGCACCCGGTCCAGGAGTTCCCGGAAGGTCGGGTCGCCCGAGGTGTCGGTGCGCAGCACGAGCGTGTTGACGAAATAGCCGACGAGACCGTCGAGTTGCTCGTCGGGGCGCCCTGCGGTCGGGGTGCCGAGAGGGATGTCGGTGCCGGCGCCGAGCCGGGTCATGAGCGCTGCGAGGGCGGCCTGCACCACCATGAAGACGGTGCGGCCGGTGGAGCGGGCGAGCGCGGTCGCCTCCCGGTGCAGCTCGGCGTCGAGGTGCGTGCGCACCTCGTCACCGCGGAAGCTCGCAGCCGGAGGCCGGGGGCGGTCGGTGGGAAGTTCGACGCGCTGCGGCAGCCCGGCGAGCGCGGTCCGCCAGAAGTCGACACCGTCTGCCTCGCCCTGCCAGAGGGTGTAGTCGGCGTAGGTCACCGGCAGTTCGTCCCACGCCGGTTCGTGTCCGATGCAACGGGCGGCGTAGGCCAGGGACAGATCTTCGATCAGCGGGCGCTCGGACCAGCCGTCGCTCGCTATGTGATGCATCAGGAGCAGGAGGGTGTGCTCGTCCGCGCCGGGTCGCGAGAACAGGGTGGCTCGCAGCGGCGCTTCGCTACAAAGGTCGAACGGGTGACGGGCCGCTGCGGACACCGCGCCGTCGATGTCAGGGGTACTGACGACGGTGAGCGTGGCGAGCGTGTCGAGTACGTCCTGGCAGGCGACACCGTCTGTCTCCGGGAACACCGTCCGCAGCGTCTCGTGCCGCCGGGAGACGTCGCGGACGGCGGCACGGAGCGCCTCGGGGTCCACCTCTCCGGTCAGCCGCAGGACGAGGGGGATGTTGTAGGTGGCGCTCGCGCCTTCGAGCTGGTGCAGGAACCACAGCCCACGCTGGGCGTGCGACAGCGGCATGGGGTCGGGGCGCTCAATGCGGGTCAGCGGCGGCCGTGCCACTCCCGCCTCGTCGAGACGGGCGGCCAGGCCGGCGACGGTGGGCGCCTCGAAGAGGGCGCGAACCGACACCTCACGGTCGAGCGCGGTGCGGATGCGGCTGATCAGCCGGGCTGCGAGGAGTGAATCGCCGCCGAGATCGAAGAAGCCGTCGTCCGCACCGACTCGGTCGATGCCCAGGACATCGGCGAAGAGTCCGGCAAGAACCTCTTCGGCGGCCGTTCGGGGCGCGCGACCGGCGCCGACCGTGAGTTCCGGGGCGGGCAGCGCGGCGCGGTCCAGCTTGCCGTTCGGGGCGAGCGGAAGCTCGTCGAGCATCATGTACACCGACGGCACCATGTGCTCGGGCAGCCGGGCGGCCAGCCGGTCCTGCACCGTGGCGGCCTCCACCGCGCCCACGACGTAGGCGACGAGGCGCTGCTGTCCCGGGCGGCCCTCGTGCACGGTCACGGCCGCCTGGGATACCTCGGCCAGTTGGGTGATCGCCGCTTCGATCTCGCCCAGCTCGATCCGGAAGCCGCGGATCTTCACCTGGTCGTCGGCTCGACCTGCGAACTCGATGAGGCCATCGGCATTCCACCTGGCCAGGTCCCCGGTTCTGTACATCCGCTCGCCCTCGGCGAAGGGGGAGGCGACGAACCGCTGTGCGGTCAGGCCGGCCCGGCCCAGGTAGCCGCGGGCGAGCTGGACGCCCGCCACGTAGAGCTCGCCCTCTTCACCGGGTCCCACCGGGCGCAGGGCGCTGTCGAGGATGTGCACCTGGGTGTTGGCGACCGGGGACCCGATGGGCACGTTCCGGTAGCTCTCGCCGGGCCGCACTTCGAACGCTGTCACATCGATCGAGGCTTCGGTCGGGCCGTAGTGGTGGCCGAGTCGCAGGTCCAACTTGGTGACGACCTCGTCCGCCAGGGAGGGCGGCAGCACTTCTCCCGCGACAAAGAGGAGTCGCAGGGCGAGACCGGAGGTGTCCCGGATCGCGGGCAGCGCGACCGCCAGCAGCGACGGCACGAACTGAGCGACTGTGACACCGTGTTCGGCGGCGTACTCGATCAGCAGGTGCGGCAGGCCCACCACGTCGTCGGGCGCCATGCAGATCGTCGCACCGGCGATCAGCGGCAGCCAGATCTCCGAGCCGGACGCGTCGAAGCTGAAGGCGGTCCGGGCGAGCACCACGTCCGACGCGTCGACATCCCACTGACCGGCCTGCCACAGCATGTGGTTCGAGACGCCCAGGTGCGGTACGACCACGCCCTTGGGCAGTCCCGTGGAACCGGACGTGTAGATGACGTAGGCCGCGTTCTCCGCACGGACCGTGATGCCGGGGGCGGTGTCGTCACCCGTCGTCAGGTCGATGTCGTCGAGAAGTACGACAGGGGTCGTGGTGTCGGGCAGCGTGGCACGGGTGGCGCTGGTCGTGAGCACGACTGACGGCCGGGCGTCGGTCAGCATGAACGCGATCCGCTGAGCGGGGTAGCGCGGGTCGATCGGCAGGTATGCCGCCCCGGTCCTCAGTACGGCCAGCATGGCGACCACCGCGTCCGCCGACCTCGGCACGGCCAGTGCCACGACCTGCTCGGGGCCCGTTCCGATACCGATGAGCCGTCGGGCCAGCCTGTTGGCCCTACGGTCGAGTTCGGCATAGCTGAGCACGGTCGAACCGAAGACCACGGCCGGGTGCTCGGGAGCCCGCCGCACCTGCGCCTCCACCAGTGCGGGCAGCGACATCGCCGCCACATCACCGCCCAGGCTCGACCCGATCGGATTGCGCGTCGCACGACGGTCCACGCTGCTGGCTCCTGTACTTCGTCGACAACTCGTAAAGCCGGGGCGTACACGCACGTCCGACACGGTGCCCGACCGTAGGGAGCGGCACTTTCAGCCTGTTATCGCACGCTCATCCGATGCAGAGGCGACGCCGATACCGCCCTGATAAACAGCGCCTCTACATTGCCAAGCCCGATATGCACAGGAGTCGCGCAATGGCCCGTAACCACCTCATCTCGTTGGCCGACATCCCCGACGCCGACCTATACCGAATCGTGGACAGAGGAACCCGGTTCGCCTCCGGCGCGTGGTCGGACGAGACCCTGCACGGCGCCGTCGTGGGCATCTACTTCCGGGCGACGTCGACGCGTACGCGTACGGCGTTCTCCTCCGCGGCCCTCCGACTCGGCGCGCGCCTCATCACCTACGGTCCGCACGATCTCCAGGTCAACACGGGCGAGACCACCGCGGACACCGGCCGGGTGCTGGGCGGCATGCTGGACGCCTTGGTCGCGCGCACGGTGGGCAGCGTCGAGGAACTGCGCGCACTGGCTTCCCAGGACCGGATGGCGGTGGTGAACGCCATGGCGGCGCAGGAGCATCCGACGCAGGCATTGACCGATCTGACCGCCATGGCAGGACACTTCGGAGATCTGGCCGGGCGGCGGGTGCTCTACATGGGCGAAGGCAATAACACCGCCGCCGCTCTGGCTCTCGCCCTTCCGCGTTACCCCGGCGCCGAGTTGCACCTGCGGACCCCGAGGCGCTACGCCCTCGATCCGGAGATCCTGAGGCAGGCCAAGGACCTCGCGGCCCGGCATGGCTCCACCATCACCGAGCAGCACGACACCATCGACATGCCCAAGGACGTCGACGTTGTCTACACGACCCGGTGGCAGACCACCGGCACTTCGAAGGACTCCCCGGACTGGCGCGAGGAATTCGTTCCCTTCCGGGTTGACGAAACCATCATGGAAGCCAGCCCGGACGCGGTCTTCATGCACGATCTGCCCGCACACCGAGGCGACGAAGTCACCGCCGCGGTACTGGACGGACCACGCTCGATCGCATTCACCCAAGCCGAGGCGAAGATGCACAGTGCCGCAGCGGTCCTGGAGTGGAGCCTCGGAGTCCTCCCCTGACAGGCGTCCAGCAGGTTCGGCGCCCGTCTCCAGGCCGAGTGGCTGGCTCGCCGGAAGGACCCGGGAAGCCCGCTGGCTGATCTCCGCGGCCGTGCCGAACAATCGCGCGCCATCGCAGCCGCGATCCGCGCCGGCCAGGAACGCGGGGAAGGTGAGCCTGAAGTAGTCGCGCAAATCAGGGCGGCTATCGCGGCCGGTAGGCCGCTGAGCCTGTGGTGACATCGCACTCCGCCACTGCACCACAGGGGCATGTCACCCCTGTCCGTTGCCCGTCGAGGTATCGCGCCGCAGATCACAGGCGTGTACGTGTCAGAGGAGTGACCTCGTGCCCGATGTGCGCGCGCGAACCGACGCACGTACTGATGAGGGCTGGACGCAGGTCGCCGCCACGTTGTGGACGGCGCCCTGCCACCCCGCTGCCTGATCACGGCAGACACATTCTCGATGCCGCACGCACGGACCTCTCCGTCCTGGCGTGCGGCATCACTCCTGAGTGGGGCCGGCGGCCGAAGCGGCGCGCTTACGCGCCCGCTTCCCGGGGCGGGGCGTCGCCCTCAAGGTGCTGTCTGATGGTGATGTACTGCTCGGGCTCCCACTCCGGCGAAGCCGTCAGTTGCTCCCGGACCCAAGCGTCTATCTTGTGGTGCAGGCCCTCATCATACGTGTCCATACTGGTGCTCCCTGTGAACACACCAGGTCAGCAGCGCAGCGCGCCTTCGGCGCGCGCCGGGGGCGTGGTAAATGTCGTGGCGCGCGCCGGGGGTGCTTCCGTCTGCCCTGACGTGGGCTGCTGCGTGTCCGGGACGCTGGAGGGGTTCGTTCCGGCCGAAACCGAGGTCTCTGTGATGCCGGTGAGCTCGCAGGTCAGCATGGTGCCGAGGGCCGTCCACGGGAACCGTGGAGTGTTGCTGTGAGCACGTGCGTCAGAATTCCTGATCCACCCTGGCCCTCCCGGAACGGCGTACCGCTCGGCCGTTGAGGGAGGGGCTCTGGAGATGGACGTACTGCACGAACGCTGCGCCGGTGTGGACGTCAGCAAGAAGGACGCCAAGGCGTGCATCCGCACCCCGAGTACGAAACGGCGCGGTTCGTTCACCACCGAGACCACGACCTGGGGCGCGACGACGAACGCCGTGCTCGCCCTGCGGGATCACCTGCTCGCCGCCCAGGTCACCCTGGTGGTGATCGAGGCGACCTCGGACTACTGGAAGCCCTTCTACTACCTGCTGGCCGACGAGTTGAACGTGATCCTGGTCAACGCGCGGCAGGTCAAGAACCTGCCCGGCCGAAAGACCGACGTCTCCGACGCAGCCTGGCTGGCCCAGCTCGGCGCCCACGGCCTGGTCCGTGCCTCGTTCGTCCCGCCGCAGCCGGTGCGCGAACTGCGGGACCTGACCCGGGCCCGCACCCAGATGACCCGCGAGCGCGGCCAGATCGTCCAGCGCCTGGAGAAGATGCTGGAGGACACCGGGATCAAACTCGCCGCGGTCGCCTCCGACATCATGGGCGTCTCCGGCCGGGCCATGCTCGAAGCCCTCATCGCCGGGGAACGCGACCCGCAGGCCCTCGCTGAGCTGGCCAAACGCAAGCTCCGCAACAAGATCCCCGAGCTCACCGAGGCCCTGACCGGACGTTTCCGCGAGCATCACGCGTTCCTGACCCGGTTGCACCTGGACCACTACGACCAGCTCACCGACGCGATCCGGCAGCTGGATGAGCGGATCGAGGAGGCGATGGACCCCTTTCGAGGCGCCCTCGACCTCCTGGACACCATCCCCGGGATCAACCGGGCCGTCGCCGAAGTGATCGTCGCGGAGACCGGCGGCGACATGGCCCGGTTCGCCTCCGCCAAACACCTCGCCTCCTGGGCCGGGGTCTGCCCCGGCCACCATGAGTCCGCCGGCCGCACCAAGAACGCCAGGGTCCGGCCCGGCAACCCGTACCTCAAGGGCGCCCTCGGCCTGGCCGCCTTCGGCGCGGTGCGAACCAAGGACACCTACCTGCAGGCCCGCTACAAACGGCTGACCTCACGCCGCGGCCCGCTCCGGGCCCTGGTCGCCGTCGAACACTCGATCATCACCGCGATCTGGCACATGCTCACCGACCACGTCCCCTACCACGAGCTCGGCGGCACCTACTTCACCCAACGCGACCCCGAACGCGCCACCCGCCGCGCGATCAACCAGCTCAACCAACTCGGCTACACCGTCACCCTCAACCCGAGGGAGCACGCAGCCTGACCGACAACCCCGGACACCCGGCGACCCCACGGCCACCGGGCATCCAGTCCTGCCCACACCCGCACTGAACTGCTGCTATTTACGCGTCAGAACTACCTGGTTATCTAAGACGCCATCCGCTTTCCGAGCGTGATCGTTTAGTTCGGGTGGGTTGTATGGTGGCTTGCTGGCGGGTCCCCAGGTACGCGATCGGACAGCGCGAGTGGACGCTACGCAAACCGCCCGGCCCGCCGGACGGAGGAGCATCGGATACGTAGCACCGGCGCGGTGCCGGGGCCGGCGGCCCTGGCCGACCAGCAGGACCGGGGAACCGCACCCCATGAAGGCCGGGAAGAGACAGCCTCAGCGGATCTTCTTGAAATCGGTGCGCACCGTCACCGCGACTCCCGCGAGGGAGAACCCGATCTCCTCACCGAACCGATAGGGCACCGCCGAGGTGTACTCGTCGCCCTTCGGTGCCTGGTAGAGCACACACTCCCCGGTCAACACGTCCACGATCAGATACGTCGGGATCCCTCGCGCCGCGTACTGATTGAGCTTGCGCCCGTAGTCCTGCCCGACTGTCGAGCGGGACACGCTCTCGGCTACGAAGTGGACATGCTTCTGGTCGACGAAGGCATCCCCCGGACCAAGCGCGCCCGCGTCTACCACCAGCACATCGGGCTCGGGCGTGTAACCGTCCCTCTCCGGCAGCACGCCCTTGTCCCGCGTGACGTGCAGACCGGACTCCCCTCCCAGCTGCTCCGCCAGCTGCAACCGGATCGAATCATCCGCCTCGCTGTGCGCCTCCGTCACCGGCGACATGTACAGGCGCCCCTGATCGAACAGCAACTTGACGGCCTTGGGCAGCTTCATCGAGCTGCGCACCTGGCGCAGCCACTGCGCATACTCCGGATACATCGCGGTCATCGCGCCTCCCTGCCCGTCCCGAGATACCGCCATCGTACGGGCCGAGCCCACGAACCCGGCGGATGTTGACAGAGGACTCCGGGCCGCACTGGGAGCGGCGGTCAACTGATCGTCAACCCAGACGCTCATCTCCCCGACCAGCTCCTCATCGTACGTGTCCACACCGACACCCTTTGGAAACGCCCCAGGTCACAACCACCTGGCTGTGTTCACCCACTGGCACCAATGACACGAAGAGCAACCAACTGACAACAGTACGGGCGCATTGCGCCGCTTCGCCTCATCGAACGCCGCCTGCCCCCAGGGCCACCAATCCACCGGGTTGGAGGCGTGCTGGAGCAGGGACGGGGATGCCTCGTCGGCGAGGCGGTTGCCCATACCCTCATCCTGCCCGATCCGGGCGCCGGGCCCGGCCCCCGCCACCCTCGGACCAGTGACGGCGCGGCGGACGATGCGCGGAACGCGCCCAGCCGGCTCAGGCAGCGTCGGTGCGATGCGCCGTGAGAGTCACTGATGACACGGATGAACTCCTCGTGGGCCGGCCAGTGCTCGGCCTCGCAGACCTTCTGCGCGAGCTTTGGCACGCCTGACCTCGGCATCCTCCCGCATCCGCGTCTTACGGAAGACGGTCAGCAGGACGGCGGTGCGGTTCGGGGTGAGCCAGTACGTGATGCGTATGGCGGCACCGTCGAGGGTCGGCCGCAGCTCCCGGACTCCGTCGCCGAGGTAGCGGGCGTATGGCTCGCCGAGCGCGGCGGCGTGCTCCGCGAGCAGTCCGACATATTCGTCGACCTTGAGGAAGTGCTTGGCCGGCAGTGCTTCCAGCCAGTCCCGCACTTCGGGCTCGAGCTCGACGGTGAAGAGCGCATCCACCCGCACAACGCATATGTCGTCTACAACATGTACAAGGCGGCGTGACAGTCACCCATCGCCCCCGAGGGGCCTGCCGCGGGCCGCCTCACCGCGGCTGGACGTCTGCGCGTGGCAATCCCTTCGTACAGAAAGCCGAGTCGTCCGCGGATCCAGCCCACGTCCGAGGTCACGGGGAAACTTCACGGACAGCATGCTCGCGGCACGGGACGACTTCCGTCGCCGCGCGGAGGCTGGCCTGAGCCTCGCGGCTGATCCGGCGAGGCGGCAACGTCCGCTTCGGAGGTCATGTCCTTGGCGGCACGTAGGGGAGGGCGCCCTGTGGCTGTGGCCACAGGGCGCCCAGAATCCACGGCACCTGGTCGCGGTCCGCCGCGATGAGTACTTCGCGGTCGCCGTCGCGGCACTCCACCAGCAGCGGGCGGGAGACACCGTCGATGCGGCCGACCGCGTCCCCGCGGTGCAGGCGGACAAAGGTCAGGGACACAGGCAGGGGAACGCGCCAGCTCATGCCCTGCGCGTCGGGGGTGACGGCCAGGCCGGCCGGACCGAGGACCAGGTGGTCGCAGTCGGTACGGCTGTACGGGACATCGCCTGACACCCGCGCGGGGATCACCGCCTCCGCCACCGGGGCACAGACTCCGGTGGCGGCCAGCAGCCTGGCCGCTCTCGGCCCGGCTTTGTTCCGCTGCCCGCGCCAGGCCAGGGCACTGAGCGGGACGGCGCCGACGGCTACCCCGCCCGCGGCGGCCGCCGCGACCGTGGCGCTCGGCGCTACCGCGATCGCGACCATCGCCGCGAAGCCGTACAGCATGGCCGTCACGAACGGGACCGACGTGTGCCACCGGCCGGTGGACGCGAGGCTGCGGCCGGTGCGTCGCAGCTGCCGCAGCCAGTGGGCCATCCACAGCAACGACGCGCCCAGGGGCGTCGCCATCACGGCCACCAGCATCAGCGGGATGTACGAGCCGACCGGATAGGCCCGGGTGGTCAGGCGCTCGTCGTCGCGGGTGGTGATCTCGCGTACCTCGTGGCGCCAGGAGACGACGGTGACCGGCTCGCCTGTCTCGACTTTCTTCTGGCTGTTCTTCCCGAGTTGTGCCCGCTGCTGGGTGCCGTCCGGGAAGCCGAGGACGAGGAAGTACTTCTTGTTGTCGCCGCTGCCGGTGATGTTCTTGCCGGTCACAGCGGCCCGCTGCGTCAGCAGGCAGTCCGCCGTCGTGTCCGCCTGGGCCGCTCCCCCGGGGCACGGCGCGGCGGCGGCGTAGGCCCGCTCGTCCGCCAACGCCGACGGCAGCATGACGGCGGGCACACCCACCCCCAGCCCGACCAGTGGCAGCCCCAGGAGCACCAACTGCCAGGGGCTGATGCCCCCGTTGCGATACATCGGCATACTCGCCCATCCCCCGTAGGTCCTCACGCACCGCGGTGATCAACGTACCGATCAGTTCACGACGTTGTCCCTGTCGGGTCCCGGCGCCACCGCGACCGCCCGGCAGCGGCTAACGTACCCGACCGCCGGGACCGCGCACCGATGCGAGAGCGCGGCCTGCTGCTCACACGACTCCACGGGGGGACAACGACATGTCGAAGGACCAGAACTCATCGGACGGCAGGCCCAACCGGCGCCTGGTGCTGCGGCTGGCCGGGGGCGGTCTCACGCTTGCGGTGCTGGGGGCCGGAGCCACTGGCTGCCGTGAGGACGACACAGCCGACGACGGGGGCTCCGGAACCCCTGGCGGCGGCACACCGTCCGAGGGCGCCGCCGCCGAGGCCGGACAGGCCCCCAAGCCGCTGTGGACGAAGTCGACCTCGGCGCAGACGTACGGGGACAACGACGAGCTCGTGGCCGCGGCGGGCGTGGTGATCGCGGCGGGCAATCCGCTTGCCGCCCTCGACGCGGCGACCGGCGAGGAGCGGTGGTCGCTGGAGGGCGGCGCGGTGCCCGGTGCGCCGCTCCTGCTCGGCAACGGCACCCTGTACCTGGCCAGCGGCAAGTACGACGGCACCGTCGGCGGGTACGACCCGGCTTCGGGCAAGGAGACCTGGCGCAGCCACCTGGGCAGGGAGTACCGGCAGCCGAGGCCGATCGCGGTGGATGAGAAGCAGGTGTACGTCATCGCCGAGATCCTTGAGGACGACGGCTCGTCCCGCACCAACGTGATCGCCGCGCTGAACAGCAGTACGGGCAAGGTGGCATGGAAGGAGCAGCGGGACGTCGGCACCAAGCAGAACGGCGTTCACGCCGCCGTACAGGGCCGCTACCTCGCCTACACCGACTTCAAGAAGAACCTCACGGTTCGCGACACCGCCACCGGCAAGCAGGTGTGGACCCATAAGACGACAAAGACGAACTACGGCTTCTTCGCCGTCCACCAGGACCTGGTGATCATCCCGCAGGGACAGAAGCTCCAGGCCTTCAACCTCTCTGACGGCGCCGAGAAGTGGTCCGTGCAGACCGGGAAGTTCAACGCCTTCAAGGAGCCGACCGTCCTGGAGGACGTGCTCTACGTCGCGGACAGCGGGAGAACGCTCTGGGCCATCGAGCCGCAGACCGGCAGGAAGATCTGGCAGTCCAAGGCCCTCGCGGACGCGGGGGCCCATGTGCCCCGGCAGTTCGTCACGGCGGGCGGCACCCTCTACGGAGCTACCGACCTCGACAAGCAGGGCGGCGTGCACGCCTTCGACGCGAAGACCGGTGACCTGCGCTGGACGTTCAACGACAAGTCCGGCGACTACCACGCATGGCTGGTGGCCACCGACGGTAAGCACGTCTTCGCCCTGCACGGCAAGAAGCTGCACGCCCTGCCCGCCTAGCCGGCGGTGCCGTGGTGTGTCGACGACGGTAGGTGACGCTGGTGGTGATCGAAGCGACCTCCGACTACTGGAAGCCCTTCTACTACGCTGGCCGAGGGTTTCGTCTACTGGCACCAGTGGCAGGCGCTGTAGCCGACGCTCAAGAGCACGGGGACGCCGCGCCGCCGGGCTTCTTCGAACGCGTCGGTCTCCCATGGCCACCAGTCGACGGGGTTGTCCGCGTGCTGGAGGAGGTACGGGGACGTGGCCTGCGCGAGTCGATTGGGCATACCCCCATCCCTGCGCACCCTCTGCCCGCCCCGCCCGTGCGCCACAGGTGGCAGCACACAGACGGGGCGGAGGGCCAGTGCTCGCGCGGCGTCCGTGTCGGTGTCCACACGGCAGAGGCGGGAACCTGTGTGGCCACACTTCGGGCCGAGGAATCGGCCGACGTCTCCAGGACGAGACGGTGGCCGACAGGGCCGAGCCTGGACGAGGCTCACGTGTGTCGTCGACAACGAGCCGCCAGCTCCGCCTACCCGCGTCGGGCTACGAAGTGATCGGCCGTATCAAGCGTGCCGGAGTCCCCCGTCTACGACGCGATGATCCTGCCGCCGCAGCGTCCGGGTGCTGCGGCGTCCAGGCGGCGTGGATGCCGTGACCGACACGCCTCGCCGACCGGGCCGCCCAGTCCTGCCGGACGGGGCACGCAGGGGCCGAGCCCGACTCGCGCCGCGGGCACGCGGGGGCCGAGCCCGACTCGCGCCGCGGACGTGGCACGCGCTCGGGGCGGCGGGCGATGCGGGACGCCCCGCCGCCGCCCCGGCGGTCACTCCTGGGCGGCGGGCGCCTTGCCGGGGGTGGTGCCCCGGGCGGGGGTCTCCTCGAAGTTCACCCGGTTCATGTGCCGGTTCATCGACTTCATCAGCGCCCACACGGCCAGGGCCATGACGGCGAAGACGATGAAGCCGAGGACTCCGGGGGTCACCTTGTTCTCGTCCAGCTCCTTGGCGGCGAGCGGGACGAGATGGGTCAGTGCCTGGTGTGCGCTCATGTCAGGCATTGTCGCGGATGCCCGCGAAGAGGTCGCTCTCGGGGAGGGAGGTGTCCACCAGTGACGTGGCCAGCTCGTACTCCTCGGTCGGCCAGACCTCCTTCTGGATCTCCATGGGCACGCGGAACCAGCCGCCGTCCGGGTCGATCTGCGTACGGTGCGCGATCAGCGCCTTGTCGCGGGTCTCGAAGAAGTCCGCGCACGGGACGTACGTGGTCAGGGTGCGCTCGGCGCGCTGGAACTCCTCCCAGCGCTTGAGCCACTCCCCGTACGGGGACTCCATGCCGCGGTCCAGGAGCGCCTCGTGCAGGGCGACCGTGCGGGGACGGTTGAAGCCCTGGTTGTAGTAGAGCTTCAGCGGCTGCCAGACCGGGCCGAACTCGGACTCCGGGTACTTCTCGGCGTCGGCCGCGCCCTCGAAGGCCACCATCGTGATCTTGTGGGTCATGATGTGGTCGGGGTGCGGGTAACCGCCGTTCTCGTCGTAGGTGGTGATCACCTGCGGGCGGAAGGCGCGGATGGACCGCACCAGGCTGCCGGCCGCCTTGTCGACGTCCTCCAGCGCGAAGCAGCCCTGCGGCAGCGGGGGCAGCGGGTCGCCCTCCGGAAGCCCGGAGTCGACGAACCCCAGCCACTCCTGCTCGACGCCCAGGATCTCCCGGGCCTCGTCCATCTCCCTGCGGCGCACCTCGTGGATGTTCTCCTCGATGTACGGGTCACCCTGGAGCTTCGGGTTGAGGATGGAGCCGCGTTCGCCTCCCGTGCACGTCACGACGAGCACGTCCACCCCCTCGGACACGTACTTGGCCATCGTGGCTGCGCCCTTGCTCGACTCGTCGTCGGGGTGGGCGTGAACTGCCATCAGTCGCAGCTGCTCAGTCAAGACTGGATCCTCAATGATTGGTCAGGTCGCTCGGCTTCTATAGTGACGGAATCGGCGCAGCGGATATTCCGTCGTTCGGTGTACGAGAGGAACGATCATGAGCGTGACGGGCGAACGGCTCCCCGAGGGTCGGTACGGCCGCGCGGCGGAGGAGCGTACCGACCGCAGGCTCAAGATCGTCGGCTCGGTGCTCGGGGTGGGCCTTGTCGCGCTGGTCGGGTGGTTCGGCTACGACTACATCGCAGGTCAGAAGGTCAGCGCCGAGTTGATCAAGTTCGATGTGGCGGCCGAGGACCGGGTGGACGTACACCTGGAGGTGCGCAAGCAGGACGACGCGAAGGGGTACTGCACGGTGCGGGCCCTCGCGGAGAGCGGGGCGGAGGTGGGCCGTAAGGAGGTCCGCTTCGACCAGGCGTCGCAGCGGGTCGACCAGGTCGTGGCCGTCCGCACGACGGCCCGGGCGACGGCCGCGGAACTCCTGGGCTGCACCGCGGACTGACCGGACCGACTCCCGTCACACCCGCCCCCTGGGGGCGGGGCGCTGCGACCGCCGGTGTCGCGGCACGCGCACGGCGGCGTGACCTGCGGAGTCGTGGATTCCATGACATTCGTCCTCCCCCTTTGCCCCCGGAATTGTTAGGCTCGTGGTTTCGCCCTCCCAGTAAGGCCGCATGCTTCTGGTAGGGCGATGCTTTGTATTCCCAGCACCGACGAGGAGCACCTGTGACCCAGACCAGCGACAACGTCACCTGGCTCACCCAGGAGGCGTACAACCAGCTCAAGGCCGAGCTGGAGTACCTGTCTGGTCCCGCGCGAACCGAGATCGCTGCCAAGATCGCGGCGGCGCGCGAGGAGGGGGACCTCCGCGAGAACGGCGGGTACCACGCGGCCAAGGAGGAGCAGGGCAAGCAGGAGCTGCGAGTCCGCCAGCTCACCCAGCTCCTGGAGCACGCGAAGGTCGGCGAGGCCCCCGCGACCAGTGGTGTGGTCGCCCCCGGCACGGTCGTGACGATCGCCTTCGACGGCGACGAGGACGACACCGTGACCTTCCTGCTCGCCTCGCGCGAGTACGCGAGCTCCGACATCGAGACGTACTCCCCGCAGTCCCCGCTGGGCTCGGGTGTGAACGGCAAGAAGGTCGGCGAGGACGCCGAGTACGAGCTGCCGAACGGCAGGACCGCCTCGGTGCGCATTCTGGACGCCAAGCCCTACCAGGGCTGAGCCCGGGCAGCCGTACGGAGAAGGACCGGGACCGCGTCGCTACACGCGCGGTCACCGGTCCTTCTCCGTTTCAGGCCCGCCTCAGGCCTCGCCTCAGGCCCGCCTCGGCCCCGCCTCAGGCCCCGTCTCAGGACGCGGCCGACCTGTACTTCCGTACCGCGAGCGTGCGGAACACGGTGATGATGATCAGCGACCAGATGATCGACGCCCACACCGGGTGCTGCATCGGCCACGCGTCCGACTGCGAGACCCCCGGGTTGCCGAACAGCTCGCGGGCCGCCTGCACGGTCGCGCTGAACGGGTTCCACTCGGCGATGTGCTGCAGCCAGGGCGTCATCCGCTCGGAGTCCACGAACGCGTTCGAGATGAACGTGACCGGGAAGAGCCAGATGAGCCCGCCGGACGTGGCCGCCTCCGGTGTCCGTACGGAAAGGCCGATCAGCGCGCCGATCCACGAGAAGGCGTAGCCGAGCAGAAGCAGCAGCGCGAACGCGCCGAGCGCCTTCGGGATGCCTTCGTGGATGCGCCAGCCGACCAGCAGGGCGACCACGGTCAGGACGACGACGGTCAGCGCCGTCTGGACGAGGTCGGCGAGCGTACGGCCCGTGAGCACCGCGCCGCGTGCCATGGGCAGCGACCGGAACCGGTCGACCAGGCCCTTGTGCATGTCGTCGGCGATGCCCGCGCCCGCACCCGCCGTGGCGAAGGTGACGGTCTGGGCGAAGATGCCGGCCATCAGGAAGTTGCGGTAGACGGACGGGTCGGTCGTACCGCCGATGTTCATCGAGCCGCCGAACACATAGCTGAACAGCACCACGAACATGATCGGCTGGACCAGGCCGAAGACGACCACCTCGGGGATCCGCAGCATGCGGATCAGATTGCGGTGGGCCACGACCAGCGAGTCGGTGATCGACTGAGTGATCCCGCCGCGCGGCCGGGGCGCGGCGATCCGTTCGGTCTCGGTGACTGCGGTCACTTGACGGCCTCCTCAGTGGTGGCGGCCGCCTGGCCGGCGCCGCTCTTGTCACCCTCGCCCTCGCCCTCGTCCCGCCGCTCCGCCGCGTGGCCGGTGAGCGAGATGAACACATCGTCGAGGGTCGGACGGCGCAGCCCGATGTCGTCGATCTCGACGCCGCGCGCGTCCAGCTCGCGGATGACCTCGGCGAGGAGCTTCGCGCCGCCGGTGACCGGCACGGTCAGCCTGCGGGTGTGCTCCTCGACGGCCACGTCGCCGCCCCTGCCGAAGGCGGTGAGGACGTCCCGCCCGGTGGCGATCTGGTCGGGCGTGTGCACGACGACCTCCACGCGCTCGCCGCCCGTACGGGCCTTGAGCTGGTCGGACGTACCACGGGCGATGACCCGGCCGTGGTCGACGACGCAGATCTCGTGGGCGAGGTGGTCGGCCTCCTCCAGGTACTGCGTGGTGAGCAGCAGGGTCGTACCGCCCGCGACCAGCTCCTGGATGACCTCCCAGAGGCTCTGGCGGTTACGCGGGTCGAGCCCCGTCGTCGGCTCGTCCATGAACATGACGGGCGGGGAGACGACGAGTGCGGCGGCGAGGTCGAGGCGGCGCCGCATACCGCCGGAGTACGTCTTGGCGGGACGGTCGGCGGCGTCGGCGAGGTTGAACCGCTCGAGGAGCTCTCCCGCCCGGACCTTCGCGGCCTTGCCGGACATCTGGTAGAGCCGGCCGACCATCTGGAGGTTCTCGCGGCCGGTGAGGTACTCGTCGACGGCGGCGAACTGGCCGGACAGACCTATCGACCGGCGCACCTCGTTGGGGTGCTTGAGGACGTCGATGCCCGCGACGACGGCGCGACCGCTGTCGGGCCGGAGCAGCGTGGTGAGCACGCGCACCGCGGTGGTCTTCCCGGCGCCGTTCGGACCGAGAAGCCCCAGGACGGTGCCTTCCGGGACGTCGAGGTCCACGCCGTCCAGTGCTCGTACGTCGCCGAAGGTCTTCACCAGACCTTCGGCGTGAATGGCGCCTGGCATGTGATTTCTCTGTTATGGCTCACTCTGGGACGATTCGCCAACCAAAACTTATGGACGCCGGGGGGTGGCCGACCCGGCGATCGTATGATCTGCACCACAGACTAACGCGATATATCGCGATCCTCAAGGGGTTTCGGCGGGGAAGACCCCACCGCGGCCGACACTCGGCCGACACTCACCCCATGACCGTGTAGCCCGCCTCGTGCAGCGCCGACTGGACCTCCGCGCAGTGCTCCGGGCCCTTCGTCTCCAGGTGCAGCTCCACCTCGACCTCCGTCAGCCCCAGCCGCGGGTCCGTACGGACATGGCCCACGTCCAGGACGTTCGCGTCGACCACGGTCAGTACGCCCAGCAGGTTCGCCAGGACCCCCGGGCGGTCCGGGAGGCGGAGGCGCAGGCTCAGGTAGCGGCCGGCCGCGGCCATGCCGTGCCGCAGGATCCGCTGGAGGACCAACGGATCCACGTTGCCGCCCGACAGCAGGGCCACCACCGGGCCGTCGAACGACTCCGGCGCGCTCAGCAGCGCCGCGACCGGGCTCGCACCCGCCGGTTCGACGACCAGCTTGGCCCGCTCCAGGCAGAGCAGCAGCGCCGACGACAGAGCGTCCTCCGACACCGTACGGACCTCGTCGACCACCTCCTGGACGATGCCGAACGGCACGTCGCCGGGGCGACCCACCATGATCCCGTCCGCCATGGTCGGCGCGCACTCCACGGACACCGGTCGGCCCGCCGCCAGCGACCTCGGGTACGCGGCGGCCGCCTGCGCCTGCACGCCGATCACCCTCACGTCGGGCCGCAGCGCCTTCACCGCCACGCCGATGCCCGCCGCGAGGCCGCCTCCGCCCATGCCGACGATGATCGTCCGTACCTCCGGGCACTGTTCGAGGATCTCCAGGCCGACCGTGCCCTGGCCCGCGATGATGTCCGGGTGGTCGAAGGGGTGGATGAACACCGCGCCCGTGTCCCGTGCGTACTGCTGCGCCGCGGCGAGCGTCTCGTCCACCACCTGCCCCCGCAGCCGCACCTCGGCGCCGTACTCGCGCGTCGCGGCGACCTTCGGCAGCGGGGCGCCGACCGGCATGAAGACCGTGGACCGCACACCGAGCAGCGAGGAGGCCAGCGCGACGCCCTGCGCGTGGTTGCCCGCTGACGCGGCGACCACCCCGGCCGCCCGCTCCTCCTGCCGCAGCCCGGAGATCCGCACGTAAGCGCCGCGCAGCTTGAACGAACCGGTCCGCTGCAGGTTCTCGCACTTGAAGTGGACAGGAGCGCCGACCAGCCGCGACAGATACCTGCTGCCCTCCATCGCGGTCACCCGGGCGACCCCGGACAGCATCTTCTGGGCACCCCTGACGTCGTCCAGCATGACGGGGTGCAAGGGGCGCGGCGTGCGGTAGCTCATGACAGCAAGTCTCGCAGCTCGGGAAGTGCTTCATCTCGATTGCGCAGCGCCGGTACGGAGGGGCGGCAGTCCGCGTACTCTTTCCCCCACCAAACCGACCGCCGCACGAGAGAGCCCTCCAGGCATGCCCACTTCACAGGACATGACGACTGATCTTGACCCCGGTCTCCTCGATGCCCTCCAGCACCAGGTGGCCGTCTTCGCCCGGCGGGCCGAGCAGACCCGCCTCGGCGGGACCGGCCAGCTCCGCAACTCGATGGACCGGGCCGCGTACCTGCTGCTCAACCGGCTCGACCAGGAAGGTCCGATGGGCGTCAAGGCGCTGGCGGCCGGGATGGGCATCGACTCGTCGACCGTGACCCGGCAGGTCGCGCCGCTCGTCGACACCGGCCTGGTGAAGCGGACTTCACACCCGGAGGACGGCCGTGCCGTGGTGCTCCAGCTGTCGCCGCGCGGCCAGGCCCGCCTCGAGGAGGTGCGCAGCTCGCGGCGCGATCTGATGGCCCGGGTGACCGAGGGCTGGACGGCGACGGAGCGGGAGGCGTTCTGCACGCTGCTCACCCGCTTCAACTCCGCGCTCTCCGCCCGCCAGCTGGGACTGCCGCCCCGCGATCCGGAGGCGGGGCAGCCCTCTTGACGCACGGCTCCTGACGCACGGCTCTTGACCCGGCCGGGCGGCTGTCCTCAGATGAGGACGTGGCCGCAGAGGACTTCGGGTTCGGGGCGTTCGTCGCGGGGACGGCGAGCCGACTGCTGCACGTCGCGACGCTCCTGACGGGAGAGCCCGCGGAGCCGCCCGGCGCCAACCCGCACGCGCAGCGACTGGTGGCGGCCGCGCTCGGCACGGCGTACGCCCGCTGGGACCGGCTGCGCGGGGAGGACCCGTACGCGTACACGCGCCGCGAGCTGACCGTACGGTTCGCCCGCACGGCCTGGCGGTTCCACCGGGGCCGGGGCGGGCTGCTGTGCCGGCTCACCCCGCAGGAGCGGCTCGCCGTGGTGCTGCGGCTCTACGAGGGTCTGTACGAGGAGCAGGTCGCCGCGCTGATGGGGCTGCCCCACGAGCGGGTGCGGGCGCTGTGCCGGCACGCCGTCGGGACGCTGCGCAGCACGCCGCGGCGGGCGGCGGCGTCATGAGCACGGGGGGCGCGGGGAGCACGGGCGGCGCGGGGAGCACGGGCGGCGCGGGGGCCGCGAGAGATGCGGGGGGCGCAAAGGATGCGGGGAGTGCCGCAGGTACCGGGCCGCCCCAGGACCGCAAGGAGCTGGAGGTCCGCCGTCTGCTGGCCGGTGCGGCCCGTCCTCAGGTGCCGCCCGACCTGCTCTCCCGCGCCCTGGCCCTCGGCGGCCGCGCCCGGCGCCGCGAGCGCGTGCGGCAGATGCTGCTGTGGCTGCTGCTGACCGCCGCGGCGGTGGCGTTCGCGGTCTGGGCGTACGTCGTGGAGCCGTGGTCGGCGCCGCCCATGGGGACGACGCCGCCACTCGAACCCTGGTGAGCCGCGGCGGGGCGGTGGCTCAGCCCAGCGCCTGGCGCAGGTCCGCGAGCAGGTCGTCGACGTTCTCGATGCCGACCGACAGCCGCACCAGGTCCGCCGGGACCTCCAGCAGCGAACCGGCCACGCTCGCGTGGGTCATCCGGCCCGGGTGCTCGATCAGCGACTCGACACCGCCCAGCGACTCGCCCAGCGTGAACAGCTTCGCGCGGTCGCACACCGCGACCGCCGCCTCCTCACCGCCCTCGACCCGGAACGACACCATGCCGCCGAAGCTCCGCATCTGCTTGGCGGCGACCTCGTGGCCCGGGTGCTCGGGCAGGCCCGGGTAGAGGACCCGCGTCACCTTCGGGTGCTTGGTCAGCATCTCGGCGACCCGCGTGGCGTTCTCGCTGTGCCGGTCCATGCGGACGGCGAGGGTCTTGATGCCGCGCAGCACGATCCACGAGTCGAAGGGCCCGGCCACGGCGCCCATCGCGTTCTGGTGGTAGGCCAGCTCCTCGCCGAGCGCCTCGTCGGCGGTGACCAGTGCGCCGCCCACGACGTCGGAGTGGCCGCCCATGTACTTGGTCAGCGAGTGCACGACGACATCCGCGCCGAGCGCCAGCGGCTGCTGGAGGTACGGCGACGCGAAGGTGTTGTCGACGACGAGCTTGACGCCCGCCGTCCGGGCCACGTCCGCGAGGGCCGCGATGTCGGTGATGCCGAGCAGCGGGTTCGACGGCGTCTCGACCCAGATGGCCTTCGTACGGTCGGTGAGCGCGGCCCGGACCGCCGCCGGGTCGGAGGTGTCGGCGACCGACCACTCCACGCCCCACCGCGCCACGACCTTCGCGAACAGCCGGAACGTGCCGCCGTACGCGTCGTTCGGGATGACCACATGGTCGCCGGGCGCCAGCAGCGCGCGCAGCAGGCAGTCCTCGGCGGCGAGCCCCGACGCGAAGGCCAGGCCGCGGCGGCCGCCCTCCAGCGCGGCGAGGTTCTCCTCCAGCGCCGTACGGGTCGGGTTGGCGCTGCGGCTGTACTCGTAGCCGCCGCGCAGCCCGCCCACACCGTCCTGCTTGTAGGTGGACACCTGGTAGATGGGCGGGACGACCGCGCCGGTCAGCGGGTCGGCGGTGTTGCCCGCGTGGATGGCGCGGGTCTCGAAGTTCTGGTGGGTGTGCTCGTCACTCATGGGGCGAGCGTAGTCCGGTCGGCGGGCGCCGGCCCGGTTCCGCGGGCGGCCGGTCCGGTTCCGCGCGCGGCCGGTCCGGTTCCGCGCGCACGGTCCGGTCCGAAGGCTCCGCCGGGCGTCCGGGACAATGGGCGCTATGGAGATTCTCTGGTTCCTGTTCGCCGTGGGCCTGCTCGGTGCCGTCGTCGCGCCCTGGATGCTGCGCCGCCGCTCCGGTATCCGGCTGACCTCGCCCGGTGCGCCCGACGCCGCCGACCCGCTCGCCTACGGCTTCGTGCGGCAGGAACTCCTCGACGTCCGGATGCCCGGACCGGACCAGGACCTCGTCGACGTCCTCGACGTCGTACAACGCACCCAGGACTGGCGAGCCGCCGCGCAGCTCCTCGCCGGCACGCCCAAGGAGGGCGAGGTGCGCTGGCAGCGCGTGCAGGCGTTCGCGGGCGCCGCGTCGCTGGAGCTCCAGCAGCAGCCGGGCGTCGGGGGCGCGTGGCTGCGGGCCTGGCGGGCGGAGGCGCCGAAGGACGCGGGTGGAGCTGCCGTCCACGCCGAGTTCCTGGTGCAGCAGGCGTGGCGGTCGGCCGCCGTCGGGACCGACGAGTTCCGGATCATCCTGGAGGAGGCCCGGAACGTGTGCGGCGAGGCCGCACTGCTGGCGCCGGGCGACCCCGTCCCGTACATCGTCGAACTGGCCGTCGCCCGCGGGCTGGGCTATTCGCACGAGCAGTTCGACCAGGTGTGGCTGAAGGTCATCGACCGGGACGCCGGGCACATGGGCGCGCACATCGCGGCCCTGCACTACTGGTGCGAGAAGTGGCACGGCTCGCGGGAGGACGCCGACCGGTTCGCGACGGCCGCGGCGGCGCGCGCGCCGCAGGGTTCGCTGCTGTCCGCGCTGCCGCTGTTCGCGGTGTGGGAGCACCTGCCCGACCTGACGCTGGTACGGGACTTCTACGGCACTCAGGTCGTGTCGCGGGCCATGGAGGGCGCGCTGTTCGCGGTGCAGACGGCCCGCCCGGACGACCCGATGCTGGCGCACGTACGGCACCTGCTCATCCACTTCCTGGTGGGCGCGCAGCGCTGGAGCGAGGCCATGGGGCAGATCGTGCACGTGGACGGGCATGTCGGGGCGCTGCCCTGGACGATGAGCGAGGACCCGGCGGCGGAGTACGCGGTGTACCGGGCGCTGGCGGTGGCCGGGTACGAGGCGAACGGCGGCTCCCCGGCGACGCTTCCGGGCTGACGCGCGGGTCGCGGCGCCGTACCGGTGCGGGGTGCTCACCCCGCACCGGTGCTGGGCCCGCTTCCGTAGCGGCGTGGGAACACGCTTGCGATGCGACGCACCGGTAGGTGATACTCCGCTTCCCCCCACGTCGCTTCGTCATGTCCATTTCCGTCTTTGCGGAAGCTGTCCTTCCCGTGGGGGGAATCTGCCCGATGGGCGCTTTTCTGCGCGCGCTGCGCGCCTTCGTGCTGCTCGCCGGCTTCTATCTGCTCGGCCTCGTCATGCTCGCCGCTCTGCTCGGCATGGACTGGGCCGCCGCCGTCTGGGCGCCCAGCAGCCTCGCCGTCAAGCTGTACATCGTCAGCGCCGTCCTGGCCGTGCCGATCATCCGCGGCATGTTCATGCTCCGTACGCCCAAGGACGACGGCGGCCAGGGCCTGCCCGTCACCGAGGCGCGGGAACCGCGCCTGTGGCGGACCGTGCGGGAGCTCGCCGAGCAGGTGGGCACCCGCGCGCCCGACGAGATCCGGCTGACCGCCGACATGAACGCGGCCGTCAGCGAGGACGCCAGGTTCCTCGGCCTGCTCGGCGGCACCCGCCGCCTCTACCTCGGCCTGCCGCTGATGACCGGCCTGACCGAGGCCCAGCTGCGCGCCGTGCTCGCCCACGAGATGGGCCACTACGGCAACTCCGACACCCGGGTCTCCGCGATCACCGTCCGCGGCCGCGTCCAGGTCGCCCGCACCATCGCGCACTTCCAGGAGCGGGCCGGCGACAAGGCCGCCAAGGAGCGGGCCAAGCAGGAGAAGAAGAACGAGAAGAAGCTCGCCAAGGGGAAGAAGGCCAAGGAGGTCGACACCACCGGCGTGGGCCTCACGTACCGCGCGATGGCGAAGGTCTACCAGGCGTACGGCCACTTCTATCTGCGGGCCACCCTCGCCGGCTCACGCCGCCAGGAGCTCGCCGCCGACCTGGCCGCCGCCCGGATCGTGGGCCGCGACGCGACCGCATCGGCGCTCCGCGAGATCCCGGTCCTGGACGCCGCCCACGGCTTCTATCTGAACTCGTACGCGACCCTCGGCGTGAGCGCCGGCCTCCTGCCCCGCCCGGGCGAGGTGTTCGGCGGCGTCCGCCACCTGCTGGCCGCGCGCACCGCCGAACTGGACGAGCTCCGCCGCGAACTGCCGACCGAGCCCACCTCCCCGTACGACTCCCACCCGCCGATCGCCGAGCGCGTCGCCCGCCTGGAGGCCCTCCCCGACGACGGCCGCGCGTCCGAGCCCGCGGGCCCCGCGCTCGGGCTGCTCGCCGACGCCGACGCGGCGCTGGTCGCCGTCGAGAACGTCTCCCTCACTCCGGACGCACTGCGGCTGCGCCGCGTGGACTGGCCGGAGCTCGTCCACGAGTCGATGACGGCGTACTTCGCGGAGGAGGCCGAGCCGCTGCGGCAGGCCACCGCGGACGTGACGCACGGCGAGGGCTCGCTGCCCGCGCTGCTGAACGCGCTCGACCTCGGCGCGGGCTGGGAGATCGCCGACCGCCTGCCCAAGTCGGAGGAGGCACGGGCGGCCCAGGGCAGGGCGGCCCGCGAGTTCGCCCGCCCGGCGCTGCGCCGCGGCCTGTCCCGCCTGGTCGCCGGCGAGCTGATCGCCCGGGGCGTGGCCCGCTGGGAGCTCTCCTGGTCCCAGTCCGCGGCGCTGCGACTCCCCCAGGGGTACGAGGACGAGCTGCCGGCCGCTCTCGACGCAGCCGTCGCCGACCGCCCCGACACCGAGCCGCTGCGCAAGCTGCTGGCCGCCGCGCAGAACTGAGGTATCCGTGAAAATCCTGCTCTGGGTCGTCCTGACCCCCATCGCCCTCGTCGTTCTGGCGGCCGGCGTCTACTTCCTGAAGGCGATCATCGAGGGGCTGATCGAAGGCTGGCGCTCCGACCCCGGCGCCGAGGAGTCCGCGGAGAAAACCGCCGCGCTGGGCCTCCTGCCGCCGGAGCGGCAGCACACCAAGCTGACCTCGCCGGAGCCGCGGGCGCTCACCGTGGCGATCGCCGCCGCGCGGGCCGGCGACTGGGAGCCGGCCGCCGCACTGCTCGACGAGACGGCGGCGGCGCGCGACTGGGAGCGCCGTACCTCGTACTGCGGGAAGCTGGCCGACGTGGGCGCCGACGACGACGCCTGGCTGCTGGCCTGGGAGTCCGCCCGCCCCGACGACCCGGGCGCGGCGCTCGTACGGGCGCGCAGCTCGGTGATCCTGGCGTGGAAGATCCGCGGCGCGAAGCGCGCCAAGCACACGACGTCGGAGCAGTTCGAGGGCTTCCACCGCACCCTCGCCCGCACCCGCCACGAGCACGCGCGGGCGGCGGAGCTGGCCCCGGAGGACGACCCGTCCCCGTATGTGGGCGAGATCTCGACGGCGATCGGCCTCGGCTACCCGCACGAGGAGATGCGCCGCATCTGGAAGGACATCACCAGCCGGGCCCCCCACCACTACGAGGCGCACTTCACGGCGCTCCAGTACTGGTGCGGGAAGTGGTGCGGTTCGGAGGAGCTGGCGCGGGCGTTCGCGGTGAAGGCTGCGGCCGGGGCACCTCCGGGCACCCTGATGAAGGCGTTCCCGCTGATCGCGCACTTCGAGCACGACGAGTCGGACTCGGCGGACGTGGACCGTACGCCCGAGATGTATGCGGCGGTCGACGCCGCCCTCGCCGACGTGGCCGCCGCCGACCCGGACCACCCGCGCCTGGCGGAGGTGAGGCACCTGCTGGCGTACTACCTGTACCTCCAGGAGCGATGGGAGCCGGCCCTGGAGCAGTTCCGCCTGGTGGACGGCTATGTGGACGCGCTGCCGTGGCGGTACAGGGGGGACCCGGCGGGCGAGTTCTGCCGGATGCGAGACGAGAGCGCGGCCAACGCGGCCGCCGGGCAGACGGGTTCCTGACCATGGAGATCGCACGCGTCGTCGTCATCGCGGCGGCGATCGCGGTGGGCATCGTGGTGTACCGCCGTGTGATGGGCCCGTCGGAACGGACGTCCTCCCGGGACGCCGAAGCGCTGGGCTTCCTGCCGGTGTCGCGCCAGAACACGCTGCTGGCGGGGCCCGCGCCCGAGCTGGAACGGGCACTCGCGGCGGTGGCGCGGGGCAGCTGGGAGCAGGCCGCCCGGCTGATGGCCGCGACACGGGAGAGCCGTGACTGGGAGCGGCGCTCCGACTACGCCTCCGCGTTCGGCGCGGCCGCCGCCGAGGGCGACGGGGCGTGGCTGCGGACATGGACGGAGGCGGCCGGGCCCTACGACCCGGACCTGGCGCTCGTACGGGCCGACGCGACGGTGTCGCTGGCGTGGCGCCTGCGCGGCGGGGCGTACGCCAAGCACACGAGCCAGGAGCAGTTCGCGGGCTTCCACCGCACGCTGGCGCAGGCGCCCGGCGAGATCGAGCGGGCCGCCGATCTCAACCCGGACGACCCCACGCCGTACATCGCCGGGATCTGGGTCGCGCTGGGCCTGGGCCACTCGCACGAGGAGATGCGCGACCTCTGGGCGGAGCTCACGGCCCGGTCGCCGCACCACTTCGACGCCCACTACGCGGCGCTGCAGTACTGGTGCGCGAAGTGGCGCGGCTCGGCGGAGCTGGCCGAGTCCTTCGCGCGCGGGGCGGCGGCCACGGCGCCGCCCGGCAGCCTGCTGACTGCGCTGCCGCTGATCGCGTGGTTCGAGCACCGGGACGACGGCGCGAAGGCCGCGGACTACCGCTCCCCGCAGGTCATGGCGATGGTCGACGCGGCCCTCACGGACCTGGCGACGGCTCCGCCCGGACACCCGTCGGCGGCGGAGGTACGGCACCTCCTGGCGTACTTCCTGACCCGGCAGGGCCGGTACGAGGCGGCGCTGGAGCAGTTCCGGCTGGTCGACGGCTATGTGGACGCCCTGCCGTGGACGTACTACAACGACCGGGCGGCGGCGTACTGCCGCTGGCGGGCGAAGGCGGTGAAGGGCGCGCGCTGAGGAAGCCGGGGAGGAATCCTCCCCGGCGCCCGAACGTTCTCCGGAGGAAGCCCTCAGGAGGAGACCGCCATGTTCCTGTACCGCCGTACGCCCGAGATGCCGACGCCCGAGGAGGCCCTGAAGGGCCGGCCGGACCCGGAGTTCACCGTCCCGGAACGCCACACGGTCCTGGGCAACCCTCTGGAGGGCCCCTACCCCGCCGGCCTGGAGGTGGCGGACTTCGCCCTGGGCTGCTTCTGGGGCGCGGAGCGCACCTTCTGGCAGACGCCCGGCGTGTGGACGACCCTGGTCGGCTACCAGGGCGGCTACACGGAGAACCCCGCGTACGAGGAGGTCTGCTCGGGCCTGACCGGCCACACGGAGGTCGTCCGCGTGGTCTACGACCCGCGGAAGGTCTCGTACGAAACGCTCCTCAAGCTCTTCTGGGAGTCCCACGACCCGACCCAGGGCCACCGCCAGGGCAACGACGTGGGCACCCAGTACCGCTCGGCGATCTACACCCACACCGCTGCCCAGGCGGAGGCCGCGGCAGCGTCCCGCGCGGCCTATCAGCAGGTCCTGACGTCGTCCGGCCACGGCCGGATCACCACTGAAATCCGCCCCGCGGCCGACCACCCCTTCCACCCGGCGGAGCCGTACCACCAGCAGTACCTGGACAAGAACCCCGGCGGATACTGCGGCATCGGCGGCACGGGTGTGAGCTGCCCGGTGGGCGTGGCCAAGGCGGAGGGCTGAAGGCCGGTCAGCCCTGAGCCGCCCGTAGCGCCGCGGCGGTGACCGCCGGGTCGTAGTCGGCGGTCACTCCGTCGACCAGGAGGACGTCGCCGTCCAGGTGGCGGGTGCGGAGGGGCAGTAGGGCCTGGTACGGCTCGGAGTCGTACCAGGCCCTGGCGTGGTCCAGGGACGGGAAGGCGATGATGACCAGGCTGTTGGGCCAGGTGCCTTCGCGGACGTCGCGCTCCGGCGCCCCGTGGACGAGGAAGCGGCCTTCGAACGGGTCCAGAGTCCCCTGGACGCGCTCCATGTAGGTGAGGACCTCCTCGTGGAGTGTCTCGGCGGGGCGCAGGTTTCCTATGGCGTACGCGGGCATGGGGTTCCCCTTGTCGTGGTAACTACCCTCGTCGGCGGGTCGGTTGTCCTACAGTCGTACGTGATCGAACCACTTGGGTGACGTCAAGCTCAATTCATGCTCAACTTCATGGCGCGTCTCGCTCCCCCCTGGCATCTTTGACGCCGACCGGTCAAGCCCTGACCACGGCTGACCAAGAACGAGGGGAACACGCGCATGAGACGCGCTTTCAGCGTTGCGCTCACCACCGCCGTCCTGAGCGGCGGCATCGTCGTCGGCACGGCCGCGCCCGCTTCGGCGAGGTGCATCGACACCGGCACGTACTACTCCATCATCAACAAGAAGACGGTGTGGAAGCCCACCAACGTCCACAGCGACTGGGCCAAGCCGGGCGTCACCATCAGCTACGCGAAGAACAAGACCGGCACCTGGAGCGCCACCGGCACCGCCACCGTGGGCGCCGACGCCGGGGTCGTCTTCGCCAAGGCTTCCACGTCGTTCAGCGTCGCCGTCGGCAAGAGCTGGTCGCAGTCCGACACCTGGACCTACGCGGCCACCGTGCAGAAGAAGAAGGGCAAGACCCGCGGCCGGCTGATGATGTACCACGAGTCGAAGAGCTTCACGGCGCACAAGTACCGCGTGGTCACCGGCGCGGGCGGCGCCTGCAAGACCAAGACGGTCTACAAGGCGAACATCACCGCCCCGGTGAAGAAGAACAGCAACCTCTGGGGCATCCAGTACAAGTGACCCAGTGCCGGGAACGGTGAGGACGTCGGCCCCCGAGCGGAATCCGCTCGGGGGCCGGTCGTTTCCCCGTACGTCAGATCGTCGCCGTGTCGATCACGAAGCGGTAGCGGACGTCGCTCGCGAGGACCCGCTCGTACGCCTCGTTGATCTGGTCCGCGCGGATGACCTCGATCTCGGCACCGAGGCCGTGCTCCGCGCAGAAGTCGAGCATCTCCTGGGTCTCGGCGATGCCGCCGATCATCGAGCCGGCCAGGGTGCGGCGGCCGGTGATGAGGGAGAAGAGGTTGAAGGAGATGGGCTCCTCCGGCGCGCCGACGTTCACCAGGGCGCCGTCCGTCTTCAGCAGGCCCAGGTAGGCGCCGAAGTCGAGTGGGGCCGAGACCGTGGAGACGATCAGGTCGAAGGTGCCGGCCAGCTTCTCGAAGGTGGCCGGGTCGCCGGTCGCGTGGAAGTGGTCGGCGCCGAGTTTGCGGCCGTCGGCCTCCTTGCGGAGGGTCTGGCTGAGCACCGTCACCTCGGCACCCATCGCGTGGGCGATCTTGACGCCCATGTGGCCGAGCCCGCCCAGGCCGACGATCGCGACCTTCTTGCCCGGGCCCGCCTTCCAGTGGGACAGCGGGGAGTAGAGGGTGATGCCGGCGCAGAGGAGCGGGGCCGCCACGTCCAGGGGCAGGGCGTCGGGGACGCGGACGGTGTAGTTCTCGTCGACGACGATGTGCGTCGAGTAGCCGCCGTGGGTGGGGTCGCCGTTCTTGTCGCGGTCGTTGTACGTGCCGGTCATGCCGCGCGTGCAGTACTGCTCCAGGCCCTGGGCGCAGTACGCGCACTCCCGGCAGGAGTCGACGAAGCAGCCGACGCCGACGCGGTCGCCGGCCCGGAACCTCGTGACCGACGTACCGACCTCCGTCACCACGCCGGCGATCTCGTGGCCCGGCACCATCGGGTAGATGCCCTCGCCCCAGCCGTCGCGCACCTGGTGGATGTCCGAGTGGCAGATGCCCGCGTACTTGATCTCGATGAGGACGTCGTGCGCGCCCACCGCGCGGCGCGGCACGGTGGTGCGCTCCAGCGGGGCCTTGGCGGCGGGGGCTGCGTATGCGGGAACGTTCGTGGTCATGGCGTCGAGCCTGCCCGCTGCCCCGTACGTCTCCCAGCCCTCTGTCGTTCCTACGTCCGCCGGTCCTACCACTGGCGGGGTCAGGGACGGTCCGCGGCGGGTGCGTACGACCCGGGATACTGGAGCGCATGGATCAGCGTGCCGAACTCAGCGAGTTCCTCCGTTCCCGGCGGGCCCGGCTGAAGCCCGAGGACGTCGGGCTGCCCGACCTGGGGCGGCACCGGCGCGTCCCGGGGCTGCGGCGCGAGGAACTGGCGTTGCTGGCCGGGGTGTCCGTCGCGTACTACACGCGCCTGGAGCAGGGCAACGGCCGGAACGTCTCCACAGAGGTCCTGGACGCCATCGCCCGGGCTCTGCGGCTCACCGACGCCGAGCGCGACCATCTGGTGCATCTGGCGAAGCCCGCGTACAAGAAGCGGAAGCGGGCCCGCACCTTCCGGCAGCAGACGGTACGGCCCGCCCTGCGCCATCTGCTCGACTCGATGGACTCGGTGCCCGCGTTCGTCATGGGCCAGCGGCTGGACATCCTCGTGTGGAACCGGCTGGCGCGGGCGCTGTTCGGGGACTTCTCCGCGCTGGAGCCGGAGGAGCGGAACATGGCCCGGCACGTGTTCCTCGCACCGGCCGCCCGGGATCTGTACGTCGACTGGGAGGCCAAGGCGTCGGAGGTGGTGAGCGTGCTGCGGATGTACGCGGGGTGCTCGCCCGACGACCCGCGGCTGGCGACCCTCGTGGGCGACCTGTCGGTCCGCAGCCCGGAGTTCCGGTCGCTGTGGGCGGCGTACGACGTGCAGGAGAAGGGTCACGGCGCGAAGCGGCTGCGGCATCCGCTCGTGGGTGAGCTGACCCTGTCGTACGAGACGCTGAAGCTCCCCGACGACCACGACCTGAGCCTGGTCACGTACACGGCGGAGCCGGACTCCCCGGCGGCGGAGTCGCTGCGGCTGCTGGCCAACTGGGGCGCGGACGCGGCCGCCCACACGACATCCGCGTCCCGGGACTCCTGAGGGCCACTGAGGGCCGCTGAGGGCTGCTGAAGGCTGCTGAGGCTCTCGTTCCGCGCCTATCGTGGCGAGGAACGTCACCACAGGGGGGTTCTGTCATGGCTGTCACACGCGCGCGGACCGTCGCGCTCGCCACGTCGCTGCTGCTCGCCGGGGGGATGTACGGCGCCACGTCGGCGCACGCGGCCGTCGACGGCTGCTCCGCCGTCACCGGCGCCTCGGCCTGCTGGAGCAGCGCGCGGGACACGTTCACGGTCCGCGACACGGCGCTGGACGGCGCGACCGTACGCGTCGACTATCTGGTGGACCTGGCGGACGAGGACGTCGTCGGGCGGTGCGGGAGCGGGCGCGACGGGCGGCACCGGGTCGTACGCTGCCACCTCGGCGGGCTGCCGGCGGGCAAGGCGGTCGTGTGGTCGGTGTCCACGTGGCGGGACGGGCGGCTCGTCGAGCAGGGGCCCATGCGGTACCACACCAGCTGACCGGGCCCGGATACGCGGAGGCGGCGGTGCCCCTGGGGTGCACCGCCGCCTCCGTCCTGCGTGCCGTCCTGCGTACCGACCCGCGTCAGCGAGTGATCACAGCGCCGAGCCGGCCTTCCAGTCGGCCCAGCTCATGTTCCAGCCGTTGAGGCCGTTGTCCGGCTGGATGGTCTTGTCCTTGGAGTTCTTGACGATGACCACGTCGCCGATGAGCGAGTTGTCGTAGAACCAGGCGGCCGCCTGGTTCGGGTCGCCCGCGCCCTTCACGTCGTTGAGGCCCACGCAGCCGTGGCTGGTGTTGACGTTGCCGAAGACGGAGTCGGCGCCCCAGTAGTTGCCGTGGATGAACGTGCCCGACGTGGACAGCCGCATGGCGTGCGGCACGTCCTTGATGTCGTACTCGCCCTTGCCGTCGTCGTCCGTGAAGCCGACGGTCGCGCCGTTCATCCGGGTCTCCTTGAACTTCTCGGAGATCACCATCTGACCGTTGTAGGTCGGGGTCTCCGGGGAGCCGGCGGAGATCGGGATCGTCTTGATCGTCTTGCCGTTGCGCTCGACCTTCATGGTCTTGGCGTTGACGTCGACGGTCGAGACCTGATTGCGGCCGACCTTGAAGGTGACGGTCTTCTGCTGGACGCCGAAGACGCCGTCGGAGCCCTCGACGCCGTCGAGCTTCAGGTTCAGCGTGACCGTGGAGCCCTCGGCCCAGTACGTGTCGGGGCGGAAGTCGATGCGCTGGGAGTTGAACCAGTGGCCGACGACCTCCTGGCCGCTGGACGAGGACACCTCGATGCCGGCCTGGACGGCCTTCCTGTCGGTGATCGGCTTGTTGAAGTTGATCGACACCGGCATGCCGACGCCGACCGTGGAGCCGTTCTCGGGCGTGAAGTTGCCGATGAAGCTGTTGTCCTTGGACACCGTCGTGAAGGAGGTGTTCTCGTGGGCCTGGCGGCCGTCGGAGTCCTCCGCGGTGGCGGCGATCTTGTAGGTGGTCGCGCGCTCCAGCTGTTCGCCGGGCTGCCAGCTCTTGCCGTCGGCGGAGATCTCCCCCTTGACCTCCGTGCCGTCGCCGGAGGTCATGGTGACCGAGGTGAGCTTGCCGTCCTCGACGGTGACCTTGGCGTCCTTGTTGATGGACGCGTTGATGGCGCCGTTCTTGGGCGTGATCGTTATTCGGGCCTGCGAGGTCTTCTTCGCCGCCGCCTCGTCGACCTGCGCCTGTGAGTTCGGACTCTCGGTGCTGCCGTTGGCGGCGTCAGCGGTGTCGCCGTCGTTGCAGGCCGTGAGCACCAGCACGCCGCTGAGCAGTGCGGACGCGGCCATCAGACCTCTGCGCCGCTTACTGTCCGTCATCACACGCTTCTCCATCGTCGCGGATCCCTGCCAACTCTTCCAACAACCCCCATGACACCCCGTCCGGTTCCGGATACGTCCGTGTTGTGGGGAACAACACTGATCGACGCAACGGCGAGCGGTCTGGTTCCCGGATGACGGATGTGACCCCGGACACGCGCGCGTACGCGTGCGCCCGGGGCCTGAAGCGTGTCACACATCCCCGTCAGACGTCGCCGGCCCGCGCACCCTCCTCGCTCTCCTCGTCGCCGTCGATGTCCTCGTCGTCCAGGTGCCAGGCGTCCACGTCCGGGTCGTACGCGGACTGCTCGCTGCTCCAGGACGCCTGGACGAGTTCGACGCCGGACACCTCTCCGATCAGCTGGAAGGGCTCGACGAGGTACGCGAGTGCTTCCGCTTCGTCCTCGCGGACGGCCGAGCGGGCGTGCGCGCGCTCCTCCTCGGGCATGAACTCGTCGTCGTCGATCCGTCGCAGAGCGGCGTCGGTCAGCGCGTCCTGTTCGGTCACCTCCAGTACCAGATCCACCCGAAGTCGTACATACCGTGAGGTCTCAGAAGGGCTCATATGACGGAGCGTAGGCTCCTCACGGCTATGGCTTTTCTGCGACCCGCTGTGTTCACTAGCATCGGTGCAACCACCAATTCTCGGTTCCGCAAGGGGATCTGAATCTGTGTCCGTCGCACGCCGACCTCTGCTGACCGCCACCGCCGCCGGGACGCTGCTCGGCGCCCTGTGGTTCGTGCCCTCGGCGAACGCCACCGGTGAACAGCCGGCGGCCCAGGACTCCCGGCAGCGGTCGTCGGCCGGAGACACGGCCGACGCCCCGGCCGACGCGCGGCCGCACGGGCAGACCGGGCCGGGGCTGCGGCTCGCCGACACGGGCGGCGGCGTCGACACCACGCCGTATCTGCTCGGCGGCTCGGCGTTCCTCGCCGTCGGCGTGGGCCTGGTGAGCTTCGCCGTACGACGAGGGGCGTACGCGGCACTCTGACGCGTACGCCCCGGCGGGCGGCCGTGGCGGCGGCGCCTACGCGAGCGGCCCCGTGACCGGCTCGACGGCGGCGACGACCCCGCCCGCCCGCACGAAGCCGTCGGCCGCGTCCAGGTCGGGCGCGAGGAACCGGTCAGGGCCGGGCCCCTGGACGCCCGCCGCACGCAGGGCGTCGACGACGGCCCGGGACGCGGGGGCCGGAGTGAGCCCGGCGCGCAGTTCGATGGCTCGGGTGGCGGCGTACAGCTCGACGGCGAGGATCCGGTTGAGGTTGCCGATGGCGGTGCGCAGCTTGCGGGCCGCCGACCAGCCCATGGAGACATGGTCCTCCTGCATCGCGGAGGACGGGATGGAGTCCGCGGAGGCCGGTACGGCGAGCCGCTTCATCTCGCTGACCAGCGCGGCCTGCGTGTACTGGGCGATCATCAGGCCCGAGTCGACGCCCGCGTCGTCGGCGAGGAACGGCGGCAGGCCATGGCTCCGGTTCTTGTCGAGGAGCCGGTCGGTGCGGCGCTCGGCGATGGAGCCGAGGTCGGCGGCGGCGACGGCGAGGAAGTCCAGGACGTACGCGACCGGGGCGCCGTGGAAGTTGCCGTTCGACTCGACGCGCCCGTCGGGCAGGACGACCGGGTTGTCGACGGCGGAGGCGAGCTCGCGCTCGGCGACGAGGCGGGCGTGCGCCATGGTGTCGCGGCCTGCTCCGGCGACCTGCGGGGCGCAGCGCACCGAGTAGGCGTCCTGGACTCGGGTCGCCGCGTCGGCCTGGTTCGGGGCATCCCCTGCTCGAACGGAGTCGAGAGCGTGGGGATGGCCGACGAGCCCGGAGCCTTTCAGGACGGCGAGCATGTTCGCGGCGGCGGCGCCCTGGCCGGGGTGCGGGCGGATGGCGTGCAGCTCGGGGCGGAGGACCTTGTCGGTGCCGAGCAGGGCCTCCAGGGAGAGCGCGGCGGTGACGTCGGCCGTCTTGTACAGCTTTTCCAGGTCGGCCAGGGCCATGATCAGCATGCCGAGCATGCCGTCGGTGCCGTTGAGCAGGGCGAGGCCCTCCTTCTCGCGCAGCTCGACGGGGGCGATGCCGTGCGCGGCGAGCAGTTCGCCGGCGGGGCGCACCGTGCCGTCGGGGCCTTCCGCGTCACCCTCGCCCATGAGGGTGAGCGCGCAGTGGGAGAGCGGCGCGAGGTCGCCGGAACAGCCGAGGGAGCCGTACTCGTGGACGACGGGGGTGATGCCCGCGTTCAGTACGTCGGCCATGGTCCGCGCGACATGCGGGCGGACACCGGTGTGGCCGGACGCGACGGTCTTCAGTCGGAGGAACATCAGGGCGCGTACGACCTCGCGTTCGACGCGCGGGCCCATGCCCGCGGCGTGCGAGCGGACGATGTTGCGCTGGAGCTGCGCCCGCAGTTCCTGGCCGATGTGCCGCGTGGCGAGCGCCCCGAACCCGGTCGACACGCCGTACACCGGATCCGGCTTGGCGGCGAGGGCGTCCACGATCTCCCGGGCGCGGGCGAGGGCGTCGAGGGCCTCCTGCGACAGCTCGACGCGGGCGTTGCCGCGGGCGACGGCGATGACGTCGGCGGCGGTGGTACCGGACGTCCCCACCACGACAGTGTGCATATCCATATTCAGCACCCTACGGATTGAATCGCAACGTGTCACTACCCGGTCTGGAGGCCGCCCCTTACCACTGTGCCGCCTGCGCGGGGGCGCCGGCGTCCGGAGGGCCCGCCTACGCCTCCGGGCGCGCGTCCCGGAAGCGGCGCCGGTCGCGCGCCGCGGTCGGCGGGGCGTCCGCGAGCCGGACGACGGACCCGTCCCGCCCGGCGACCACCGGCTTCTCCGACCGGGCGGCCTTCGCCCGGTACTGCGCCGCGTCCGCGAGCCGGAACAGCCGGCGGGCGGACCGTACCGGGCCGATCGGGTCCCCGGTCGACGCGACCCCGCACGCCACGCCCTCGCCGAACTCCAGGTCCCCGGCCCGTACGCACAGCTCCTCGGCGACGGCGACCACCTCGTCGGACTCCGGGCCGACCGACACCAGGCAGAACTCGTCGCCGCCGAGCCGCGCCGCCAGCGCCCCCGGCAGCCGCGCCCCGCTGCACGAGAGCACCGACCCGAACCGCTCCAGGAGCCGGTCGCCGACCGCGTGCCCGTGTGTGTCGTTGACGTGCTTGAGGCCGTTCAGGTCGCACACCACGAGACTCACGACCGAACCGTCCGCCAGGAAACGTTCGACGGCCTCGTCCAGCCGGGTGTCGACGGCCCTGCGGTTGGCGAGTCCGGTCAGCGGATCGGTGAAGGCCAGCTTTCTGACCTCCTCCAGCCGTTCGGTCTGCGCGATCCCGGCGGCCACCACCGACGCCAGCACGGCCGCGAAGTCCGCGTCGTCCCGGCCGAAGGGCAGCGCCCCGGCCGGGCGGGCGACGTACAGCTCGCCCCACGCCCGCCCGTGCAGCACGATCGGCGCGACCACACAGCAGCCCCGCCCCCGCCGCCGCAGCGCCGCAGCCCTCCCCCAGCCTCTCGGCTCCGCTCGGCCAGGGGGGACCCCCAGGTGACCGTAGCCGCGCTCTCCGGACTCCGGCCCGCCCTCGGCGGTCTCCACCCAGGCGTTGGGCTCCCCGCCGCCCGCCCACCGCTCGTGCAGGAACTCGGTGATCTCGGAGAACTGGTGCACGGGATACGTCTCGGAGTCCGGGAACTCCTCCTCGTCCGGCGCCCGCGCGCCCGCGTTCACCAGGACCTTCAGCCGGCCAAGGTCCCGCTGCCAGACCGAGAGCGCCGCGAACGTACCCCCCAGCGCCTCACACGCGCCGAGCGCCGCGGCCCGCCAGCACTCACGCGGAGTGTGCGCCGCGGCCATCGCCTGCGCCAGCTCCACCACGGCCCGCAGCCGGACATCCTCACCCATTCCTCAAGCTTAGGGAGGTGCCCGTACTTTTTACCCGGGGGCCCGCTCCGGTCTGCCCACTCTGGTTACTCCAAGTGACGCCATACCCAGCCCTGCCGCCCGGGCTACTCCCCGGGCCACTCCGGCGACCGCTTCTCGTTGAAGGCGGCGACGCCCTCCTTCCGGTCGCCGGAGAAAGCGACCGTACGCCAGGCCGCGTCCTCGACCTCGAGGCCGGCCCGCAGGTCGAGCCCGTGCCCGAGACGGAGCGCCCGCTTGGCGGCGCGCAGCCCCACGGGCGAGTTCCCGGCGATCCGGCCGCCCAGCTCCAGGGCGGCCCCGCGCGCGTCGTCCTCGACCAGCTCGTCGATCAGTCCGAGCCCGGCGGCCTCGGCGGCGGCCACCCGGCGGGCCGTGAAGACCAGCTCCGCCGCACGCGCCGCCCCGACCCGGCGCGGCAGCAGCTGCGTACCGCCGCCGCCGGGGATGACGCCCACGGACACCTCGGGCAGCCCGACGACCGCGGTCGCGTCGGCGATGATCAGGTCGCAGGCCAGCGCCAGCTCGAACCCGCCACCCAGCGCGAACCCGTGCACGGCGGCGATGGAGGGCATCGGGAGCTCCAGCACGCCGGTGTACGCGGCGCGCGCGGTGGGCCGCTGGCGGAGCAGCTCGGCGTCCGTGAAGGTGTTCCGCTCCTTGAGGTCGGCGCCCACGCAGAAGGCCCGGTCGTGCGAGGAGGTCAGCACGGTGACCCGTACGGAGAGGTCGGCTCCGAGCGCGTCGCAGGCGGCGCCGATGGACCGGGCCATGTCCGTGGAGACGGCGTTCATGGCCTTGGGCCGGTCGAGGACGAGCTCCGCCACATACCCGTGCCGGCGCACGGCGACGAACTCCCCGTACCGCTCCTCGGACTGCTCCGCGGACTGCTGCTGGGACATGACGCCCACCCTCCCGGTTAACGACCGTTATCTCGTTACCCGGGGATCTTAGGCTCCCGCCGTGACAGCAGCCAGGGCTCGATGACACCGAGACCGCGGACCGGACGCTGCCACATGGGCTGGAGCGCGAAACGGTACGAGGGCGGCGTCTCGCCCTCCTTCTCCGCCCGGGCCGTCTCCTCCGCCGCCTGCGCCTCCGACTCGGGCGCCTCGCCCGTGCGGGACAGCTCCTCGGCGAAGGCCCCGTCGACGAGGACGGCGTCCTTGGGCGCTATCGAGGTGAGGCGGCTCGCCAGGTTCACCGTCGTACCGAACACATCGCCCATGCGGGTGGTGACGGTCCCGAAGGAGATACCGACGCGGAGCGCGGGCATGGTCTCGTCGTGCTTCAGCGTCTCGATCAGCCGCAGCGAGATCTCGGCGGCGGTCCCGGCGTCGTCGGCGGCGAAGAGCACCTCGTCGCCCAGCGTCTTGATCAGCCGTCCGCCGTGGGCCGCGACGAGATCCGCGCAGGTCGTCTCGAACGCCTCGACCAGCTCGCCCAGCTCCTCCTCCTCGAGGCGGCGGGTGAGCCGGGTGAAGCCGACGAGGTCGGCGAAGCCCACGGCGAGCCGCCGGTCCACCATCTCCTCGTCGTCCCCGGCCTGCACGACCCGGCCGGTGGCGGCGGCGAGCTGCCGCCGCCACACGTACACCAGGAACTCCTGGAGCTCCGGCAGCAGCAGCTCGACCAGCGGATATGTGACCTCGGTGCGGGTCATCCCCGGCTCGGGCGGCTCGGTGAGGCCCTCCAGGAACGAGTCGATCTGCCACTCGGCGAGCCGCGCGGTGGTCTGCCCGGTCGACCGGGCCACCTGCACGGCCATCGGCTCGCTGAGCAGCCCGGCCTCCACCAGACCGGCGAGCCGCCGCAGGGCCAGCACGTCGGCCTCGGTCAGCGCCTTGGCCTGGCCGATGTCCGCGAAGCCCATGGCGCGCCAGAAGCGGGACGCGAGGTCCATGGAGACCCCGGCGGTGCGGGCGGCCTGAAAGGGGGTGTAGCGCCGTTCGGCGCCGAGGATCAGCTGCTCCAGGCGGATGGCCAGGGGATTGTCGGTCGGTTCCGCCGTGTGGTCGACGACATGGTGGGGGGTGGGGTGTTCCGTTCCGCCCGCGTTCTCGTCGTCGACGGTCACCGGCCGCCTCCTGCCCGTTCCGTACGCACTGCCCTGCCTGCCGTTCTGTCGCCGACCCGCCGCTCCGACCCTCGGTGAACCCCGTCGGCGAATCACGCCGACGGATCCCGCCGACGAATCGCCTCAACGATACGGCAGGTGTGCCCTGGCTCACGTCCCCGAAGGCGAGCGCGTTCAGTCCACCGGGCGCAGATGGACGATGTCGCCGGCCCCCACCGCCTCGCGGCGGCCGTCGTCCGTGGCCACCACCAGCCGCCCGTCGCCGTCGACCGCGACGGCCTCGCCGGTCAGGGTCCGGTCGCCGGGCAGCTCGGCGCGAACGGTGCGGCCGAGGGTGGCGCACCCGGCGGCGTAGGCCGCCTGGAGCCCGGAGGCGGCCGGGTCGCCGTCGGCGGCGGTCCACTTCGCGTACCACTCCTCCAGCGACCGGAGAACGGCCCGCAGCAGCGGGTCGCGGTCGGTGCAGACCGCGTTCGCGAGGGCGAGCGACCCGGCGGCGGGCACGGGCAGCTCGTCGGCGCGGAGGGTGACGTTGAGACCGAGCCCGACGACGATCCCGTGCTCTCCGGCGCGCTCGGCGAGGATGCCGCCGGTCTTCCGCTCCTCGCCGCCGACCGTGACGAGCAGGTCGTTGGGCCACTTCAGGGCCATGTCCACGCCGGCGGCGCGGGCCAGACCGGTGGCCGCGGCGACCCCGGCGAGCAGCGGCAGCCACGCCAGCCGCCGGGCCGGCACGGCAGGCTTGAGGAGTACGGAGAGGAAGAGCCCGGACCTGGCGGGCGCCGACCAGGTGCGGTCGAGCCGGCCGCGCCCCGCGGTCTGCTCCTCGGCGACGAGGACCGCGCCCTCGGGCAGCTCGGCGGCCCGGGCCGCCAGATCGGAGTTGGTGGAGCCGGTGGCGGACACGACGTCGAGAGAGGTCCAGAGCGACCCGGGCCGCAGGAGGGCCCTGCGGAGCGCCGAGCTGTTGAGCGGGGGCCGTTCGAGGTCGCTCCAGCGGCCGGCGGGACCTGTTCCTGGACCAAGTGAGGGCGTCATGCAACCCAGCCTAGGTGTGGCAAACACCGCACTGCCGAACCCCATCCCCGCCGATACGCTACGGGCCAGTAGCCAACGAACCCGTGACCACACGTGACCAGGCAGGGAGCCGCATCCCGATGTCCGAGCGTCAAGAGATCGACATTCACACGACCGCGGGGAAGCTCGCGGATCTGCAGCGCCGAATCGAGGAGGCGACGCACGCGGGTTCCGAGCGTGCCGTCGAGAAGCAGCACGCGAAAGGGAAGTTGACGGCGAGGGAGCGCATCGCGCTGCTCCTCGACGAGGACTCCTTCGTGGAGCTGGACGAGTTCGCCCGGCACCGCTCCACGAACTTCGGCCTGGAGAAGAACCGCCCGTACGGCGACGGCGTCGTGACCGGCTACGGCACGGTCGACGGCCGTCCGGTCGCGGTCTTCTCCCAGGACTTCACCGTCTTCGGCGGGGCGCTGGGCGAGACCTTCGGCCAGAAGATCATCAAGGTGATGGACTTCGCGCTGAAGACCGGCTGCCCGGTCGTCGGCATCAACGACTCCGGCGGCGCCCGCATCCAGGAGGGCGTCAGCGCGCTCGGCATGTACGGCGAGATCTTCCGCCGCAACACCCACGCGTCGGGCGTCATCCCCCAGATCAGCCTGGTCGTCGGCCCCTGCGCGGGCGGCGCGGTGTACTCCCCCGCGATCACCGACTTCACGGTGATGGTCGACCAGACCTCGCACATGTTCATCACGGGCCCGGACGTCATCAAGACGGTGACCGGCGAGGACGTCGGCTTCGAGGAGCTGGGCGGGGCGCGCACCCACAACACGACGTCGGGTGTGGCGCACCACATGGCGGGCGACGAGAAGGACGCCATCGAGTATGTGAAGTCGCTGCTGTCGTACCTGCCGTCCAACAACCTGTCGGAGCCGCCCGCCTTCCCGGAGGAGGCCGATCTGGACGTGACGGACGAGGACCGTGAGCTGGACGTCATCGTGCCGGACTCGGCGAACCAGCCGTACGACATCCACGCGGTCATCGAGCACGTCCTGGACGACGGGGAGTTCCTGGAGACGCAGGGCATGTTCGCCCCGAACATCGTCACGGGTTACGGCCGTGTCGAGGGCTTCCCGGTGGGCGTGGTCGCGAACCAGCCGATGCAGTTCGCGGGCTGTCTGGACATCGACGCCTCGGAGAAGGCCGCGCGCTTCGTCCGCACGTGCGACGCCTTCAACATCCCGGTCCTGACCTTCGTGGACGTCCCGGGCTTCCTGCCGGGCGTGGACCAGGAGTACGGCGGCATCATCCGGCGCGGCGCGAAGCTGATCTACGCGTACGCCGAGGCGACCGTGCCGCTGATCACGGTCATCACGCGCAAGGCGTTCGGCGGCGCGTACGACGTGATGGGCTCCAAGCACCTGGGCGCGGACCTGAACCTCGCCTGGCCGACCTCCCAGATCGCGGTCATGGGCGCCCAGGGCGCGGTCAACATCCTGCACCGCCGCGCCATCGCCGCGGCCCCGGAGGACGAGCGGGAGGAGTTGCGGGCCCGTCTCATCCAGGAGTACGAGGACACCCTCCTCAACCCCTACACGGCGGCGGAGCGCGGCTACATCGACGGCGTGATAATGCCGTCGGAGACTCGGGCGCAGATTGTGAAGGGCCTGCGTCAGCTGCGTACGAAGCGGGAAAACCTGCCTCCGAAGAAGCACGGCAACATCCCCCTCTGAGGAGCCTCGATGATCAAGGTCGTACGGGGCAACCCGACCCCCGAGGAGCTGGCCGCCGCCCTGGCGGTGGTCCGGGCCCGCGCCGCGGCGACGGCAGCCGCCGGAGCCGAAGGCGCGCCCGCGATCCCGGAAGCCTGGTCCGCCCCCTCCCGCATAGCCCACGCCCGGCACCCGGCCCCCGGCCCGCGGTCCTGGGCCCGCACGTACTGGCCGGCGTAGCCCGGTCCGTCTCCGCCCGCCTTCCCCGTGCACTCGGCTCCGCCGGGCGGCGGGAGGGCGGGCGGACAGCTCCACGGCGGGCTCCGCGAGCGCCGTTCAGGCGCGATACGGGGGGTCCGGGGCGGAGACCCGGGCTTCGGGGCCCCGGACTAGTCCGTTCGTACGGGAGCGCTTGAGTACGCGTACTCAGGCGCCCCGCCCGCCCGATCCGCAGGATCGAAGGATGCTGTGGTCCGACCCCGACGACGAACCGCCCGAGGAGATGCGGGCCATGCAGGCAATGCTCCGCCGCGCAGGCGTCCTGCTGGCCCTCGCCATGCTCGTGGCGATGTTGGCAGCCGGGCTGCGCTGAAGCTGAATACGATGGCGCCATGACAGCTCAGCGCCGCCTCGTCCTCGCCTCCGCGTCCCCCGCCCGCCTCGGACTGCTGCGCCAGGCGGGGCTCACCCCGGAAGTCATCGTCAGCGGCTTCGACGAGAGCAGGATCACCGCCCCCACCCCCGCCGAGCTCGCCCTGGCCCTCGCCGAGGCGAAGGCGTCCCTGGTGGCTGCCCGCCCCGAGGCTTCGGGCGCGCTGGTGATCGGCTGCGACTCGGTTCTGGAGCTGGACGGCCATGCCCTGGGCAAGCCCGCCGACGCCGAGGAGGCCACCGCCCGCTGGAAGTCCATGCGCGGCCGCGTCGGCGTCCTTCAGACCGGCCACTGCGTCCACGACACGGCGGCGAAGCGGTACGCGTCGGCCACCGCGTCGACGCTGGTCCGCTTCGGCGACCCGACGGACGAGGAGATCGCCGCGTACGTCGCCAGCGGGGAACCGCTCGAGGTCGCCGGCGCGTTCACCCTCGACGGCCGCTCGGCCCCCTTCATCGACGGCATCGACGGCGACCCGGGCAATGTCATCGGCCTCTCACTGCCCCTGCTGCGCCGTCTCCTGGCCCAGCTGGGCGTCTCGGTGACCGAACTCTGGGCCTAGGCCGTCCTCCGGGCCCTGGCCGTCCTCCGCGGCCCCGGGCCCGTACGCGATCAGCGACAGCACCACCAGCCCGAGCACCACCATCAGCACCGCGAACGCGCCCCAGCCCACCAGCCCCACCACCACCGCGCCCAGCACCCCATGGGTGATGGCGCAGGTGATGAGGAGGACGCGGGTCCACCGGCCGGGCGGGACGTCCCGTGCGCCCACCCGGACGAGCACGCCGCCGCACACCGCCAGGTACACGCCGAAGGCCCCGCCCATCGCCCACGTACCGGCGATCATCGCGTCCGGGTCGAGGCCCGCGAGGGACATCCGCTGGTTCTCCAGGACCGCCGCGAGCACGCTGTGCAGCAGTACGACGCCCACCGCCTCGGTGAGCAGCACGGCCGCCGTCGTCAGCGCTATCGGTCTGCGGGTCACCACGGGTACCACCCCTGCCTGTTACCAGCAGTACGGACAACAACGCGCAGGCTACTCACGAGTAAACCCTTGGGCAAGGGTCGGGACCGAGCGGCAAAGAATCATTCGCCCATTCGTAGGGACTCCACAAAGAATCAGGACGCCCCGCTGGCCCCCAGGACAGAGACCTTGGCCACACCGGAGGGTTACTGTGCAGTGAAGAAACCCTGCGTACCGAGGCGGGACAAGGGGTTTCGGGGTCTGAGCGGACCCGTATCACGCTCCGTGTGGGCAACCTCACGAGTGGGGAACAGTCGAAACGTCGTGTCGGCAGTCCCTAAACTCAGCGTGTTTTGGGAATGGAGGGAGCCATCGTGCGCAAGGTGCTCATCGCCAACCGTGGCGAAATCGCTGTCCGTGTCGCCCGTGCCTGCCGGGACGCCGG
>NZ_VSRY01000173.1:224428-328764 GCF_008271805.1 Streptomyces sp. TRM49041 | reverse complement strand
TGACCGGAGCGGGCGCGGCGGTGACCGTCAGGGGCCGCCGCCGGCGAACAGCGCGATGGCGGACGCCCTCCGCAAGGCGGGCCTGCTGGACGGCGGCGGCAAGCGCCGGCGCTGAGCCCCTGGGCGGATGCGGGGCGGGCGGGGTCTCCCCGCCCGCCCCGGTCGTGTTCCGGCCGACATGCGGAGGTGGCCGGGCCGTGTGACTCTGACCGCGTCGCGGGACCGTCCGACGACGCGACGGAGACGAGGACGGAGACGCTCATGAATCAGATCGGGGACAAGCCCGAAGAGGTCCGCAAGCACCACGAGGAGGAGCGGCGGCAGGCCAGGAAGGACAGGCGCGAGCCCGGTGAACGGGCGGCCGAGGCCCCGGAGCCGGACCGCGTCAAGGGCGCCGCACCCGACGACGAGGCATACAGCACCTTCGACGCCTACGAGGAGCCGGAGGACCGCCCGTAGGGTCGGCAGCGGTCGCGCCGGTCACGCCGGCCCGTCCGTCACGCCCGGCCCGTCCGTCACGCCGGTCCCGTCGGTCGCAGCGGCCATGCCGGTCGCACCGGTCACACCTCCGTGACCTTGCCGTCCGCGACCTCGATCCGGCGCGTGACGTGGACCGCGTCCAGCATGCGGCGGTCGTGCGTGACCAGGAGCAGCGTGCCGGGGTACGAGTCGAGGGCCTCCTCCAGCTGCTCGATGGCCGGCAGGTCCAGGTGGTTGGTCGGCTCGTCCAGGACCAGCAGGTTCACGCCGCGGCCCTGGAGCAGGGCGAGGGCCGCGCGGGTGCGCTCGCCCGGGGACAGCGTCGTCGCGGGCCGCATCACGTGCGCGGCCTTGAGTCCGAACTTGGCGAGGAGCGTCCGTACGTCGGCGGGCTCGGTGTCGGGCACGGCCGCGCAGAACGCGTCGAGCAGCGACTCCGTCCCGTGGAACAGCCGCCGGGCCTGGTCGACCTCGCCCACGACGACGCCGGACCCGACCGCGGCGTGGCCCGCGTCCAGCGCGAGGCGGCCCAGGAGCGCGGCGAGCAGGGTGGACTTGCCCGCGCCGTTCGCGCCGGTGATGGCCATCCGGTCCGCCCAGTCGACCTGGAGGGAGACCGGGCCCAACGTGAAGTCGCCGCGCCGGACCTCCGCGTCCCGCAGGGTCGCCACGACCGCGCCGGAGCGCGGGGCGGCGGCGATCTCCATGCGCAGCTCCCACTCCTTGCGTGGCTCCTCGACGGCATCGAGCCGCTCGATCATGCGCTGGGTCTGGCGGGCCTTGGCGGCCTGCTTCTCGCTGGCCTCGCTGCGGAACTTGCGGCCGATCTTGTCGTTGTCGCCGGCCTTGCGGCGGGCGTTCTTGACGCCCTTGTCCATCCAGGACCGCTGGGTCCGCGCGCGGCTCTCGAGGGCGGCCTTCTTGTCGGCGTACTCCTCGAAGTCCTCACGCGCGTGCCGGCGGGCGGTCTCGCGCTCCTCCAGGTACGCCTCGTAGCCGCCGCCGTACAGGGTGATCCGCTGCTGGGCGAGGTCGAGTTCGAGGACCTTGGTCACCGTACGGGCGAGGAACTCACGGTCGTGGCTGATGACGACCGTGCCGGCGCGCAGGCCCCGGACGAAGGTCTCAAGGCGCTCCAGGCCGTCCAGGTCGAGGTCGTTGGTCGGCTCGTCGAGGAGGAACACGTCGTAGCGGGAGAGGAGCAGCGAGGCGAGGCCGGCACGGGCGGCCTGGCCGCCGGAGAGCGCGGTCATCGGCTGGTCGAGGCCCACGGTGAGGCCGAGCGCGGCGGCCGTCTCCTCGGCCCGGTCGTCCAGGTCGGCGCCGCCGAGGGCGAGCCAGCGCTCCAGGGAGGCGGCGTACGCGTCGTCGGCGCCGGGCGCCCCGTCGACCAGGCCCTGGGTCGCCGCGTCCATCTCCGCCTGGGCCGCGGCGACACCGGTGCGGCGGGCGAGAAAGGCCCGCACCGTCTCGCCGGGGCGGCGCTCCGGCTCCTGCGGGAGGTGGCCGACTGCGGCGGTGCGCGGGGACAGGTGGACGTCGCCGTCCTCGGGGGTGTCGAGCCCGGCGAGAAGCCGGAGCAGCGTCGACTTGCCGGCGCCGTTGACGCCGACGAGGCCGATGACGTCGCCGGGAGCGACGACGAGGTCGAGTCCTGCGAAGAGGGAGCGCTCGCCGTGGCCGGCGGCGAGGTTCTTGGCGACGAGGGTGGCAGTCATCAGGAGGCCGATCCTAGGTCAGGGCGGTCCGGCGAGTGCGTGGAGGGCGAGGGAGGCGGCGAGGGCGATGTTCGGGCCGCCGCCGGCTCCGGGCCTGTGCGGCCCCGCTGCCGCGCCGGACCGGCCGGTCGAGGGGATCTCCCGTCCTGGGGCCGCCCCTCCGGGGAAAACGCGGGCGCCGACCAGCAGTAGGCGCGGCCCGGCCTCGGCCCGTGCCGCGTCGGAGGCGTCCGGGAGCGGTCGCCCGTCGCGGGTACCTGCCGGCCGACTGATCCGGGGTCGAGTTCACGGCCCCGTGCGGCGGATGTCGGTCTGCCTCTACGGTCCGGGATCTGTAGATTTGCTTGGTAGGGCAAAGGCCGCAGACCTGTCGGCGGCTATGCCGGTGCCCATCACCTCAAGGGCGAGGGAACCATGATCGATCTGAGCGCGCCGATCGTGATCATATTCATTGCCTATGTGCTTGCCATGATCGGTATGGGTATCTGGGCGTACCCGCGCATCCGCACCTTCGCCGACTTCGCCTTGGGCAGCCGCAGGCTCCGCGCACCGGTCGCCGCGCTCTCCGCAGGGGCCAGCGCCATGTCGGCCTGGCTGTTTCTGGCACTCCCCGGAGCGGTGTACGTCGCCGGCATCGGTGTCAGCTGGCTCCCCATCGGTCTGGTGATCGGCACGTACCTCAATTGGCTCTTGGTCGCGCCCCGGCTACGCACCTACACCGAGCGCGCCGGAAACGCCGTGAGCCTGTCGGCCTACCTGGAGGAGCGGTTCGAGGACCGCACCCGGTTGCTCCGGATCATTTCGGCGGCCGTCATCCTTCTGTTCTTCACCGTCTATATCGCCAGTGGCCTGCTGGCCGGCGGAGTGCTGCTCGAGCAGGTCTTCAACCTCGACTTCGAACTCGGCGCGCTCCTGACCGCCCTGGTGATCATCGTCTACTCATGCCTCGGTGGTTTCCTCGCCGTGAGCCTGACCCACGTGGGACAGGCGACGCTGATGTTCCTGGCGCTGGTCGTGCTCCCTGCTGTCGGCCTCGGGGTACTCGGGGGTTTCGGGGCGCTGAGCGACGACGTCAGGGACAAGGCGCCGACGCTCCTGGACATGGGGGCCGGAGCCAGTTTCAGCGACGGCCAGTGGTCGGCAGGCGGGGCACTCAGCGCTGTCGCGATCATTTCGCTGCTCTCCTGGGGCCTCGGTTACTTCGGCCAGCCGCACATCCTCGCCCGCTTCATGAGCATTCGCAGCACCCGTGCCATCCCCACGGCCCGGCGTATCGGAACGGGCTGGGTTCTCGTCGCGCTCACCGGCGCCACGCTCGTGGGCCTCGTCGGCATCGCGCGCCTCGATCAACCACTCGACAACCCGGAGACGGTGTTCATCGCCCTGAGCCAGACCCTGCTCAATCCCTGGATCGCCGGGGTGATGCTGATTGCCGTACTTGCCGCGATCATGTCGACTGCGGACAGCCAGCTCCTGGTGTCGTCCGTCGCCCTCACGGAGGACTTCTACCGAGCCTTCCTCCGCCGCCGCGCCTCGGACAAGGCGCTGGTGTGGGTCGGCCGCGGCGCCGTGGTCGTGGTGATCCTGGTCGCCTATGTGATCGCGCTCAATGGCGGCGGAGTGCTGAACATCGTCGCCTATGCCTGGGCGGGTTCCGGAGCAGCCTTCGGGCCGGTCGTCCTCCTCTCGCTCTACTGGCCGCGTATGACCTGGGCTGGGGCCGTGGCCGGAATCGTGTCGGGCGCGGCCACGGTGCTTCTCTGGAGGTGGATCAATCCGCTGCTCGGGCCACTGGAGTCGGACATCTACGAGATGGTCCCGGGCGTGCTGGTAGCCACGATCGCGGCACTGGTCTTCGGCCGGTTCGTCGGCCGGCCACCGGAAAGTGCCTTCTGGCGGATGCCGGGAGGTGGGGTGAGCCAGCTGATGCTCGAGCCTTTCCTCGCGCCCGCACCGGTCGGTGTGGCCGTCCTGGACACGGATCTGCGGTACGTCTGGGTGAACGACGTCCTGGGACGCGTGATCCCCCTCGAGCGCCGGCTGGGCCGGTCGGTGAAGGAGGTGCTGCCGAGCTTCGAGGCGGAGCCGTTCGAGGAGAAGATGCACATGGTCCTTCGGACCGGGGTTCCGGTGATGGACCACGAGTTCCGCGGCCCCAGCTATGCCGATCCCCACCGGGAGCGTGCGTACTCGGCCTCGTTCTTCGGGATGAGGGACCGCCACGGCAGGCACGTGGGCATCTGGTACATGATCATCGATGTCACCGAGCGCTGGCGCGCCCAGGAACGGCTTGCCCTGCTGAACGACGCCAGCGCACACATCGGCAGCACGCTGGAGGTGACGCGAACGGCACAGGAACTGGCCGACGACGCCGTGCCGTCCCTCGCCGACTTCGTCGCCATCGACCTGCTGGACTCGGTCATGAGAGGCGACGAACCGGCCCCGGGGCCGGTCGACATCGGCCCCGTCATCCGTCGGGCGGCCCAGAAATCGGTACGTGAGGGCTCTCCGGAGGCGCGACTGGCCGTGGGAGAGAGGGTCCAGCGCGCCCCCTCGTCGCCCGTCGCCCGCTGCCTGCTGGAAGGCAGGACCCTGGTGGAACCGATCCTGGACACCTCCGCCGGCGCATGGGTGGCCATGGACCCGTCGCTGGGCGCCGTCTTCCGCGAGTTCCAGTTCCGCTCGATCATGGTGGTACCGGTGAAGGCTCGCGGCGTCACCCTGGGCGCGGCGACCTTCGTCCGTTCCGGTCGCCTGGGTCCCTTCGAGGAGGACGACGTACGCCTCGCCGAGGAACTCGTCTCCCGTGCGGCGGTGTGTGTCGACAACGCCCGCCGCTACACCCGCGAGCGGAACGCGGCCCAGTCGATGCAGCAGAACCTGCTGCCGCGAGAGGTGACGGGAGGATCCGCCCTGGAGGTGGCGTCCTGGTACCTCCCGGCGGATGCGCCCAGCGGCGTGGGGGGTGACTGGTTCGACGTGATTCCGCTCTCCGGGACCCGGGTCGCACTGGTCGTCGGGGACGTGGTCGGACATGGAATCAACGCGGCGGCCAGCATGGGGCGGCTCCGCACGGCCGTGCGCACGCTCGCCAATCTGGACCTCCCCCCCGACGAACTGCTGGCCCACCTGGACGACCTCGTCATCGGCCTGATGGAGGGACACGGCGGCGACGGGCAGGGGGCCGAGAACGAGAGTGTGGGCGCCGCGTTCTTGGGAGCCACCTGCCTGTACGCCGTGTACGACCCGGTCACCGGGCTGTGCACACTGGCCCGGGCCGGCCACCTCCCGCCCGTGATCGTCAGCCCCGACGGCGCCGTCGACTTCCTGGACCTGCCCGCCGGACCGCCGCTCGGCCTGGGCTCCATGCCCTTCGAGTCCGCGGAACTGGAACTGGCACCGGGCAGCCTCATCGGGATGTACACCGACGGCCTCATCGAGACGTTCGACTGGGACATCGACGTCGGACTCTCCCGGCTGAGCAGCACACTCGCGGTACCGATGCCGACGCTGGAGGAGATCGGCGACAATGTGTTCGACGCACTGTTGACCGTTCCGCCGTCCGACGACGCCGCCCTGCTCCTTGCCCGTACCCGCCTGCTGGGCCCGGGCCGGGTCGCGTCCTGGGACCTGCCCTCGGACCCCGCAGCCGTCGCCGACGCCCGCAGCGTGGCCACCCGGCAACTGTCGGCATGGGGCCTGGACGATCTGACGTTCACCACGGAGCTGATCGTCAGCGAACTGGTCACCAACGCCATCCGTCATGCGACCGGCCCGATCAGTCTGCGGCTGATCCGGGACCGCGGCCTGATCTGCGAAGTGTCCGACGCGAGCAGCACCTCGCCTCGCCTGCGCCACGCCCGGACCACGGACGAGGGAGGGCGGGGCCTGTTGATCATCGCGCAGCTCGCGCGACGATGGGGCACGCGCTACACGAAAACAGGCAAGATCATCTGGACAGAACAGCCAGCCCCTGACGAATCGTCGGTATGAGCCCGGGTCGGCCCTGGCCAGGACCTCCTTCGGCACTCGGTGGAGTGCCGGCGTGACGCGATCGAGCCCGTGCGGTCGTCGGGCCGGACGGCGACCGAGGTCGCGGGTGGGCGGGGCGTCGACGACCGGGGGAGGACGAGGAGCTGAAGCGGCTGCGCAAGCCGACCGCTCAACTGCCGGTCCCGGTACGTGCGTACTGGCCGGGGGTGATGCCCACGACTCGCTTGAAGTGCCGGGTGAGATGGGACTGGTCGTAGAAGCCGACGGCGGTCGCCACCTCGATCGGCGGCTGTCCGTCGAGTAGCAGCCGTCGGGCCAGGTCGACGCGGCGGGATGTCACGTACTGGTGAGGTGCGATGCCGAAGGCGGCGCTGAAGGCACGTACGAGATGCGTGGGATGGGCGTGGACCACGGCTGCGGCCTCTTCCAGGGTGATGACTTCAAGCAGTCGCTCGTCGAGGAGCTCACGCAGGGTCTGGGCGACGCGGCGATCGGGCCCCGCGCTGCGGACGGCCGACCTGGGGCGCAGGTGTTCGCGCAGGCGTTCGCTGATGAAGGCGAGACGGCTCTCGGCCTCGAACTCGTCGCCCCGGTTCGCGAGAGCCGTGTGCAGCTGTCCGACGCGTTCGCGCAGCACGGGATCGGCGACGTCAGGGCCATCCACCGCCGGACCGATGAAGCTCTCGTCCAGCTGCGTCATGTCGAGATAGAGGACACGCTTGTGGAAGCCGTGAGGGGTAGCCGGTGATCCGTTGTGCGGAACCTGCGGCGGGAGCAGGCTCACGGTGTCGTTCGGGGTGCCACGTTCGTGGCGGTCAAGGTCGTAGCGGACCGCACCGTCGTCGACGATCAGCAGAGTCCAGGCGTCGTGGACATGCATGGGGTACGCGTGCTCGGTGAAGTGGGCGTGGAAGACCTCCACGACACCCGCGACCAGCGGGCGCCACGCAGAGACCTCCTGCCGGGGCATCACGCAAAGAACGTACATGACGGAGAATCCCAGCACCCTGGAGTCTCGAAGCATGAGAACCAAGGATGAGACTCACACCGGAACCGGGGTCGAGACCGGCGCAAGGGATGGGAGCGTGCCTGTCCGCTTCGACACCAAGATCGCCGTCCTGCTGCGCGACGACCTTGAGCCCTGGCAGCGCCTGAATGTGACCGCCTTCCTGGTCAGCGGGCTCGGCACGGTGTCACCCGAGGTGATCGGCGAGCCGTACGCGGACGCCGACGACACCGCGTATCTGCCGATGTTCCGCCAGCCTGTTCTGATCTTCGAGGGGACGAAGGAGACGCTGACCGCCGCCCACGGTCGCGCGCTGTCCCGCTCGCTGCCGAGGGCCGCGTTCACGGCGGATCTGTTCAGCACGGGCAACGACCGGGACAACCGCGCGGCCGTACGGGCTGTGGGAAGGGACCAGCTCGATCTGGTAGGGATGGCCGTCTACGGGCCACGCAACGCAGTGGACAAGGTCCTCAAGGGCGCGCGAATGCATCCCTGAGCAACGAGACATCACCGCAGAGGCCCTGCGTACCGCATCCGCTGCTATCGAGACCCGAGAAGAGCGGTGACCGCAGGTTGGACCGGCCCACGCAACGACGAAGCTCCTGGCAGACGGGGCGTCAATCAAGATAAACCGTCGTCGCCAGGGGCTTCGCGTGCTTGTCTGCCGTCGTCGACCTGTCCAGTCGCAGCCTTGCGACAACCGGCCGGACAACTCGCCGCATGCCGCAGCTGTCGTCGAGGAGTCCAGGCACGGGGGGTCAGTCCGCCCGTCAGCCGGACGCGGTCCGGCTTCTCGGCCTTCAACCACTTGCCGGCGTCGCCGAGGAGGCAGCCACGGCAACCGCGACATTCACGAGGAAAGGCCGGGCACCCTCCACAACCGGAGCGAACGGCGCTTTCCGCTCGGTAGGGCGGGGCTCGCGTCCGCGGCTTCGCGCGGCCTCGCCGCATCGCGCGGGGCGAAAGACCGAGACACGACATTGAAGAATCGTTGAACAATCCATAGGGTGATGCGAGTGGCGCCGCCCACGCCAGCACCGTGATGCCCCACTCACGGGCCACTTCCCCGTTCCCGCGCTCTCAAGGTGTGCCATGACCTTCGTCGCCACCCGGCCGCCGGCCGTACCGTCGCCACTCCTGCACAACCGCGTCCGGTACCGGCCGAGAGCGCCCTCGCCGCCGCCCGTCCCCGGCGGAGTGCGGCAGAGCGGCCGTACTGCCGCCGGGGGTGCTCTGATCGGTTGCCTCGCCGCAGGGACTGTTCGGGGCGGAGCCGACTACAGACTGTCATCCCTGCCACGCTGACGCTGCAGCGGTCGGCACAACTCACGCAATCAGGAGCCATCGTGCGCAAGGTGCTCATCGCCAACCGTGGCGAAATCGCTGTCCGTGTCGCCCGTGCCTGCCGGGACGCCGGGATCGCGAGCGTAGCCGTCTACGCCGATCCGGACCGGGACGCCCTGCACGTCCGTGCGGCCGACGAGGCGTTCGCTCTGGGCGGTGACACTCCGGCCGCCAGCTATCTGGACATGGCCAAGGTGCTTCGGGCAGCGGCCGATTCGGGGGCGGACGCGATCCACCCCGGATACGGTTTCCTGTCCGAGAACGCCGCGTTCGCCCAGGCCGTCATGGACGCCGGTCTGACCTGGATCGGCCCGCCGCCCCAGGCGATCCGCGACCTCGGCGACAAGGTCGCCGCCCGTCACATCGCCCAGCGCGCCGGCGCCCCGCTGGTCGCCGGCACCGCGGACCCGGTGACCGGCGCCGACGAGGTCGTGGCGTTCGCGCAGGAGCACGGGCTGCCGATCGCCATCAAGGCCGCCTTCGGCGGTGGCGGGCGCGGTCTGAAGGTGGCCAGGACGCTCGAAGAGGTGCCGGAGCTGTACGACTCGGCGGTCCGCGAGGCGGTCGCCGCCTTCGGCCGCGGAGAGTGCTTCGTCGAGCGCTACCTCGACAAACCGCGCCACGTCGAGACCCAGTGCCTGGCCGACTCGCACGGCAACGTGGTGGTCGTCTCGACGCGTGACTGCTCGCTGCAGCGCCGCCACCAGAAGCTGGTGGAGGAGGCCCCGGCCCCCTTCCTGTCACAGGCTCAGAACGCCGAGCTCTACCGCGCGTCGAAGGCCATCCTCAAGGAGGCCGGTTACGTCGGCGCCGGCACGGTCGAGTTCCTCATCGGCCTCGACGGCACGATCTCCTTCCTGGAGGTCAACACCCGGCTCCAGGTCGAGCACCCGGTCACCGAGGAGGTCACCGGCATCGACCTGGTCCGCGAGATGTTCCGTATCGCCGACGGCGAGAAGCTCGATTACGGTGACCCGGCGCTGCGCGGCCACTCTTTCGAGTTCCGGATCAACGGCGAGGACCCGGGCCGGGACTTCCTCCCCGCCCCAGGCACCGTGACCGCCTTCGCCCCGCCCAGCGGCCCCGGTGTGCGTCTGGAGTCGGGCGTCGAGACCGGCTCGGTGATCGGCCCGGCCTGGGACTCCCTGCTCGCCAAGCTGATCGTGACCGGCGCGACCCGCGAGCAGGCGCTGCAGCGCGCGGCGCGCGCGCTGGCGGAGTTCAACGTCGAGGGCATGGCCACGGCCATTCCCTTCCACCGCGCGGTCGTCGCCGACCCGGCGTTCACGGCAGACCCTTTCCGGGTCCACACCCGCTGGATCGAGACGGAGTTCGTCAACGAGATCAAACCCTTCACCGTCCCCACGGCCGCGGAGGAGGACGAGGCTGGCCGCGAGGCCGTCGTGGTCGAGGTCGGCGGCAAGCGCCTCGAGGTGTCGCTGCCGTCCTCCCTGGGCATGACGCCGGCCCGCACCGGTCTCGCGGCGGGTGCGAAGCCCAAGCGCCGGGCGGCCAAGAAGTCGTCGGCCGCATCCGGTGACACCCTCGCCTCGCCGATGCAGGGCACGATCGTCAAGGTCGCGGTCGAGGAGGGCCAGGAGGTAGAGGAGGGCGACCTGGTCGTCGTCCTCGAGGCCATGAAGATGGAACAGCCTCTCAACGCCCACCGGTCCGGCACGATCAAGGGCCTGGCAGCCGAGGTCGGCGCGTCGATCGCCTCCGGCGCCACCATCTGCGAGATCAGACACTGATGCCGGCTCAAGGGCCGGACGCTCCGTGGCCGCCCCCGCCCCGGGCGCCGAACGCCTCTCGGGCACCGAACGCCTCTCGGGCATCGAGCGCCTCTCACGATGTCGTCACCACTCACCAGGAGAAGGAGAGACGCCCATGACCTCCGAGCACACCGCCGAGATGAAGGACCCCTGTGCCGTCGGGGATCCGGAGGAGACCGTGCGTGACCGGGTCGACGAGACCGCGAGGCATCCGCGGGCGGGGACAACCGCCCGGGAGCGTGTGGAGCAACTGGTCGATGAGGACTCCTTCCTCGAGCTCGACGAGGCCGTCGGGCACGCCCTGAGCGGTGCAGGATCGCATCTCGGCCGTCCGTCCGACGGTGTGGTCGCCGGTTACGGCACGATCGACGACCGACCGGTAGCCGTCTACGCCGTCGACAGCACGATTCTGGGCGGTGCCCTGGACGAGGGACTGGGCCGGAGAATCGTCAAGGTGATGGACTTCGCGCTCAAGACCGGCTGCCCCGTCATCGGCATCCATGACGCCGGCCTCGCCGGCTGTGGTGACCGCACGAGCGCCCTCGGTGTCCACAGCGAAATCTTCCGCCGCCAGGTGCACTGCTCCGGTGTGCTGCCCCAGATCTCACTCATTTTCGGCTCGTGTGTCGGCACCGCAGCGTTCTCACCCGCCCTGACCGACTTCACGGTGATGGCCGAGCGGACCTCGTTCATGTTCAGCGCCTCGCCGAGCGCCATCATCACGGCCACCGGTGAGGACATCGGCCTTCGGGAACTCGGCGGTGCCCGCAGCCACACAACCACCTCAGGTGTCGCGCACTCCATGGCCTGCGACGAAGAGGACGCCGTCGACTACGTCAAATCACTGCTGTCGTATCTACCGTCGAACAACTGCGTAGAGCCGCCCGCCTTCCCGTACGACCCCGACACCTTCACCGAAGATCTGGAGCTGGACCTGGACACGGTCGTCCCCCACTCCCCCAACCAGCCCTACGACATGCGTCAGGTCGTCGAGCATGTGCTCGACGACCAGGAACTCCTCGAGACGCAAACGCTGTTCGCCCCGAACATCATCACCGGCTTCGGCCGGGTCGAGGGACAGCCGGTGGGCGTGGTCGCCAACCAGCCGATGCAGTTCGGCGGCTGCCTGGACATCGACGCCTCCGAGAAGGCGGCCCGGTTCGTGCGTACCTGCGACGCCTTCAACGTGCCGGTACTGACGTTCGTGGACGCCCCCGGTTTCCTCACCACGGCGGACCAGGAGCACAGCGGCATCATCCGGCGCGGCGCGAAGCTCATATACGCCTACGGCGAGGCCACTGTCCCGCTCATCACCGTCATCACCCGCAAGGCGTACGGCGGCGCGTACGACGTGATGGGCCCCAAGCACCTGGGCACCGACCTCAACGTGGCGTGGGCGACTGCACAGATCGCCGCGGCCGGGCCCCACACCGCCGTCGCCCCCCTGTTCCCGCAGGAGACGTCCACAGCCGACCTCGCGGAAGCCTCCCTGGCGGAGGAACAGCGCGCCGAGCTGATGAGCGAGTACGCACAAACGCTGCTCAACCCCTCTGCCAGCGCGGAACGTGGAGACATCGACGCGATGATCAAGCCGTCCAGTACCCGCCAGTACATCGTCCGCGGACTGCGCGCGCTGCGCACCAAGCGGGAAATCCTCCCCGCGAAAAAGCACGGCAACATCCCGCTGTAGATCGGGAGTCCGGATCACCCGTCGGAACCGGACCGGTCCACATCCCGTTTCAGGGCGTTCTCAGGAGTACACATCCCATGGATTCCATCAAAGTGCTGTACGGGCGGCCGACCCCCGAGGAACTGGCTGCGGTCGTCGCGGTACTCACGACCCGTACGGCACATGCCGCGGTCGCCGACATGCCGCCGCCCCGCTCCCCGCATTCGGCCTGGGCCGACCGCGCGGCCGCCATCGCCGTGCGCTCTCCCACCCTCCATCGCCTGACCGGCCTCCCCCACAACAGCTACGGCGGACTGGTCCGCTGAAAGCGGGGCTGTAAATCGTTCGGGTCTGGCCCGTAGCCGGTGGTGACGCCGGGTAGCCGTCAGAGGATCCGGTGGCGGAGGAGGTCGAATCCGGCACGTCCGGGCATCTGTCGCATGATCCTTTTGGTGCGGGTTTTGACGCCCTCGATGCGGCCGTTGTGGTAGGGCAGGGTGAGGCCGGCGTCCACGGCGGGCCGTGGTAACGGGGGGTCCCCTTCAGCGCGGCCCTGGTTGAGGTAGCGGACCAGTAGGTTGGCGCTGCCGGTGTAGCCCAACTCCCGGTTCTCTTCGAGGAGGTGGGTGACCGGGACGGCCGGTTCCTCGGCACGGCGCCGGCGCAGGTGCTCGCGGTAGGGGTCGACGAGGGTGGGCCGGTAGGCGGGGGCGATGCGCAGGGTCCGGGGTTCGGGCATGCGGGCGTAGCGTTCGACGGTGTTCAGGGCCACTCCGAGGCGGCGGGAGCAGTCGAGCAGGCCGACGCCTTGGCCGAGGAGGTCGTGGATCTTGTTCCGGCGTTCGCGGGTGGTCTGTTCGCGTACTCCGCCGGGGCGGGGCGGGTTGATGGTGGCCCGGCATCCGGTGTGCGCGCGGAAGGTCTGCCGCCGGCAGCCCAGGACCGGACAGACCAGCCGTCGTACGCGCAGGTGGACGACGACCTGGCGGCCGTCGACCGGCACGTCCGTCACTGACCGGCGGTGATACCCGTGCACCTTCGCCGTCGGCGTCCGGCACACCGGACACGGCACCGCCCTCGTCAGGAAGTTCATGGCCCGCCGTCCGAAACTTCGACGCAATCTCCTGTCAACCGAATCGGAAACCTCGACAACTCTTGGGCAGACCGCCGGGTGGCCAGCTCGCGGCATCCGCGCAGGAGGTGGGGCACCAGTGGCAGACAGCGGGTACGGACTCACGCCGAGCCAGACGTTAACCGACGGCTTCGACCCGGCGCGTGTGGCCGTGGCGGGAGAGTTCCGCCACTGCCGCGGCACAGTCGCCGCCCAGGCGCAGCACACCGAGTCTGGGTACGCCGCCAAGCTACGCAAAGGGCGCCTGAGCGCCCGGTTCCCCGTTCCGGACGGTGGACCCCCCTCGGTCGAGGAGGGCCACGCTCCACCGTCCGCCCTGTCTGCCTGCTGGGTCACATCTCGTGCAGGGCAGCGGCTCCATCTCCCAGAATCCAGAGGGCATCTCGTATGAATGCTGTTCCGCTGCTATTGATCGGCCTTGCGATGTTCGCGGGCGGATATGTCCTTTACTCGAAATTCCTGGGCAACCGGGTCTACAAGCTTGACGCTTCCTTCAAGACGCCCGCGCACGAGCTGCAGGACGGCGTGGACTACGTCCCGACCAACAAGTTCGTGCTGTGGGGCCACCACTTCACCTCGGTCGCGGGCGCAGCGCCGATCGTCGGCCCCGCAGTCGCCGTGATCTGGGGCTGGCTGCCCGCGTTCCTGTGGGTCACGCTCGGCACGGTCTTCTTCGCGGGCATGCACGACCTGGGCGCTCTGTGGGCCTCGGCGCGCAACAAGGGCCGCTCGATGGGCACGCTCTCCGGCCGCTACATCGGCCGCCGGGGCGCGAATCTTTTTCTCGTCGTGATCTTCCTGCTGCTCCTGATGGTGATCGCGGCCTTCGCGGTGGTCATCAAGAACCTGCTGATCTCCACCCCCTCAGCGGTGATCCCCGCCTGGGGCGCCGTCGCGGTGGCGTTGCTGGTCGGCCAGGCGGTCTACCGCTACAAGATGAGCCTCGGCCTGGTCACCGTGCTCGGCGTCGCGGCGCTCTACGGCCTGATCCTCCTCGGCGACGTCGTCCCGGTGGAGCTGCCCGACCCGATCCTGGGCATGTCCCCGGCGACCTTCTGGATCGTCGCCCTCTTCGTCTACGCCGGCATAGCCTCCCTGTTGCCCGTGTGGGTGCTGCTCCAGCCGCGTGACTACATCAACGGCGTCCAGCTCTTCGTCGGGCTCGGCATCCTGTTCGTCTCGGTGCTGCTGAGCGCCCCGACGATCGTCGCCCCGGCCATCAATGACGCCGTTCCCGCGGGTACCCCGGACCTCCTACCGCTGCTCTTCGTCACCGTCGCATGCGGCGCGATCTCCGGCTTCCACGGCATGGTCTCCTCGGGCACCACCTCGAAGCAGCTGGACAAGGAGACCGACGCCCGCTTCGTCGGTTACTTCGGCGCGGTCGGCGAGGGCATGCTCGCGCTCGGCGCGATCATCGCCGCCGTCGCGGGCTTCCGCACCCTGGCCGACTGGGAGGCCGTTTACAGCGCCTTCGGCCAGGGCGGTGTCGGGGCGTTCGTCGCGGGCGGCGGCGAGATCGTCAACAGCGGCCTGGGCCTGCCGGCCTCGCTGAGCTCGACGGTCCTGGCCACCATGGCGATCCTGTTCGCCGCTACCACCATGGACACCGGTGTGCGCCTGCTGCGCTTCGTCGTCCAGGAGGCCGGCGAGGTCGCAAAGGTGAAGATCAACAATGGTGTCGGCACTCTCATTGCGCTCGCCGCCGGTATGGCACTCACCTTCAGTCAGGGCGCCGACGGCGCCGGCGGCCTCCGTATCTGGCCGCTGTTCGGCACCAGCAACCAGCTGCTGGCCGCCCTGACCCTGTCCATCATCGTGGTCATGCTGATCCGCAAGCGGCGCAACCCGGTGCCTGTGCTGGTGCCGCTCGCGTTCGTGTTCGTGATGGCGTTCTGGGCCGCGCTCGCGCAGCTCGGCGACCTCTACGACGCCCGGGACTGGCTGCTGCTGGCCATCGACGTCGTCATCATCGTCGCCGCCGTGTGGGTCGCCTTCGAGGCGGTCGTCGCGATGCGGCGGGCGTCCCAGGAGCCGCCTGAAGCCCTTGACGCCGATGTGACGGAGAAAGCTGGGCTGAAGGGGTGACATCCCGCTGGGCCTCGCTCCGGGCCGGACTGGAGGAGTTCTACGCAGGCCCCTACCGGCGTACCTTCGCCCGCGCCAGGCGCGAGGAGGACGACCTCTTCCGGATGGTCGTCCTCGCGGAGGCACTGGGCGTGCCCGACCCGGCGGCGTACTACACCGCCGAGCTGATGCCCGCCCTCTACGAGGACTTCCACGCCTGGCACCACCGGATGGGCATGGACCGCTCACCACTGGAGCATGTCGGATGCTGCTAGACCTCATCACCTCGCGCAGGGTCGTCTTCGTCGGCGGCAAGGGCGGGGTCGGCAAGACGTCCATCGCCGCGGCGCTCGCCCTCGGCAGGGCAGGGGCGGGCGCCCGCGTGCTGCTGGTTTCCACCGATCCCGCCCACAACCTCGGCCACCTATGGGACCGCCCCGTGGGCGACGAGCCCGTGCGTCTCGCCGGCCCCGGGGGCCTCGCCCCCGGGGCGGGGGCCGGGACGACGGGTTACGTCGACGGGCTGGAGATCGACCCGGAGCGCACGGTCGAGCAGCATCTGTCCGCGGTCGCCGGGACGATCCGGCGGCTGCTCCCCGAGCGGATGCACGCACCGGCTGCCCGGCACCTGGAACTGGCCCGGCAGGCGCCCGGCACCCACGAGTCGGCGGTGCTGGAGCGGATCGCCGAGGCGGTGGAGCTCGGGGAGGAGGCGTACGACGTGGTCGTGTTCGACACCGCCCCGTCCGGCCACACGCTGCGGCTGCTTGCGCTGCCCGAGCAGCTCACTTCCTGGACCGAGACCCTGCTCGCCAACCGTGACCGGTCCGAGCGGTTCGGCTCCGCGGTGCGCGGTCTCGGCGGCGGCGGCGGCGGCGAGGAGAACGACCGCGACGCCGAGCTGCGCCGGATCCTCGTACGCCGACGCAACCGCTTCTCCCGGCTGCGCGAAGTGGTGACGGACCCGGCGCAGACCGGGTTCGTCGTCGTGCTGACCGCCGAGCTGCTCCCGATCGCCGAGACCATGGAGGTGTACGAGAAGCTCACCGGCCTCGGCGTCGATGTGGCCGCACTCGTCGCCAACCGCCGTTCCCCGGCGGACGCCGGTGAGCTGCTCGCACGGCGCCGGGGGCAGGAGGACGAGCACCTCGTCCGGCTGCGGCAGCGGGTCCCGGACGTACCGCTGCTCGACGTGCCGCTGCTGCCGGGGGATCTCGTGGGCACCGAGGCGCTTGCCGCGCTGGCCGACCGGCTCGGACCTTCCTCTTCCTGAGTTTCCGGATGATTCCGGACTATCTGCTGGTCCGTGACGCGCGCCGAGCCGGCGATCTCTTCGCCCGCGGTTCTTGCGGGAGTTGCCAGGCTGCTGTGGACCAGTAGTCCGGTCGCCTTCAACGCTTCACTGACGGTGCGGAATCCGGCCGCCGCTACCCGCTTGCCGAGATCCGCCCTCGGTCGAGCAGCCTGGGCGGGCTGCCAGCGATGATCGTGCTAGTCATACGGCGGTTCACGTGCCTTGGGCAGGACTGCCCGGCAGTGACTCCACTGGCTACTGCCTCGTGTCGCAGAGGCTCTGGCTGGACGTCCTGGCGAGCCGCGAGCCCGACACCCCGGACGCGGTCAAGGAAGACCTTCCGTACAACAGGCGAGGCCTCTTCTTGGTCGACGCGCTCTCCTCGGGCTGGGGTGCGGGGGCCTCCCATGGCCACATCGTGTGGGCAGCGCTGCCGACTTGGCTGGAAAGCACCGCCGATGTGCAGTGAAGACGACCCCGACGTGGCGCTGTTTCCTGAGGAGACGCCAGTTCACAGAAAAAAGTTCACATCTCTTGAAGGATCGTTCAACGATCCATATCTTGTTCTCATCGTCGAGCCGAGCCCGGTACACGTGGGCTCCAGACCATGAAGGCCGGGAACATCGCTTCCGCAGGCAGCTCTCCACACGTCTTGCCTCGTCCGGATCGCGGGGTTTTTCACGGCCAGGAGCCCCCACCCCCGTCGCTTCGCCCCCTGCCGCCCGGGACATGAGTCGAGGTCGGACGGCCCTGTTCCCACAGCGCTCACCGCCTCGGAGGCCAGGTACGCAACTTCGTCCGGCGGCATCCGGCGGCAGGCGCGGAACACGGGTCGGCCGGCGTCAGGTGTGCTGTGGGCGGCAGACGACCCTCCGGCGACCGCGGCACGACCGTTCCCGACAGTCCGCGTTCACGGTCACGGCCGTCCACGGACTCAACGCCCTCGCCGGGCACCAGAACAGCACTCACGAGAGGTTCCGTCCTTTGCACACCAGAGCGAGCCGACCCCCCAGAGGTAGACCCCGGCGTGGGCACCGGCCCGACCTCCAAGCTCTGCGCCGCCTCAACCGACCCGAGAACTGGCGCGTACGCAGCAAGCTGACCGCGGTCGTACTGCTCCCCGGCCTACTGGCCGGCGTCATGGCAGTCGTGAGCCTCTCGCACACCATCGAAGACGTGGACGACCACAGGCACTTCTCCGAGATGGCCAGGCTCCAGCAGCCCGCCCTCGACCTGGTTCGGGCTCTCCAGGACGAACGGGACGTCACCGCGTCCTTCATCGCGGGCCGGCGCAAGGCCGCCGACACCGACCCACGGCAGCAACGCGCTGCGGCGGACACAGCTGCCGCCGCCTACCGCGCGGCGGCAACCGAGATCGACACCACCGACGATCCGCAACTGCGAACGGTCCTCATGGCCATCACCCGGGAACTGCACGGCCTGCCGGCACTGCGCGCGTCCGTGGATACCGCCAACCTCACACAGAGCTCCATCCTCGCCAACTACACCACCACCATACGCAGGTTGATGGATCTCGGACCGGCGCTGGCCTCGTACAACGGCGGCAGTAAGGCCGCCTCCCGGGTGCGCTCCCTCAACGCGCTGTCCCAGGCCGTGGAGAACACCAGCCAAGTACGGGCCTCGCTCAACAGCATCCTCACCACACGTACCTTCCTCGTCGGGGACTTCCCCGAATTCGTCGGCACGGTCGCACGCCAGCAGCAATCCGTCAGAGAGTTCACGACCACGGCGAACAAGGATCAGAAGAGCCTGTACACCGACACCGTGAAGGGCGCACCGGTCAGTACCGTCCACGCCATCCAGGAACGAGCCGCCGAACAGGCGCAGGCTCCCCGCATCGACGTGGAACCCGCGGCCTGGCACGAGGCCTCCAGCCGCAAGATCACCCTGATGCGCCAGGTGGAAGCGGAGATCCTCGGCGATCTGGTCACCGTCAGCAGCGAGGCGCATGCCTCCCGGGAGCGTGCGGCCGTCTGGGGCGCGGTCGGGCTGGCCGCGGCGTTCGCAGCCACGGGCTGGATGGTCACCGCCGTCGTGCGGTCCATGACCCGTCCGCTGGGACAACTGCGCATCTCGGCGCTGGAGGTCGCCAACGAGCGTCTGCCCGAGGCGCTCACCCGCCTGCGGCAGGCGGACGTCGACGATCTCGGCGATTACCGAGCCACGCCCACCGATGTGGCGTCCACCGATGAGATCGGGGAGGTCGCCGACGCCTTCGACGCGGTGCAGACCGCCGCCGTCGCCCTGGTCAGGGACCAGGCCGCGCTGCGCGCGCACATCAACGGCATGTTCATCCACCTCTCACGCCGCAATCAGCAGTTGGTGAGCAAACTGCTCGCCGAGATCGGCGACCTGGAGCAGCACGAGGACGATCCCGACCACCTCGCCCGCCTCTTCCGGCTGGACCACCTGGCCACGCAGATGCTGCGGACGGACGAAAGCCTGCTGGTACTCGCAGGTTCCGACACGGGCCGCGTCTGGGAACAGCCGATGCCCCTGGCGGAGATCATGCTCGCCGCCAGCGCCGAAGTGGAGCAGTACACCAGGATCGACTGCCGGTCCACGGTGCCCGCCGACATCGCGGCAGACGCCGTCACCGATCTGGTGCACCTGCTGGCCGAACTGATGGAGAACGCGACGGACTTCTCCGGCGTCCACTCCCGGGTCACGGTGACCTGCGGAGCGGCCTCCGGCCCTCACAAGGACCTGTTGGTCTCCATCCAGGACGAGGGCACCGGGATGACAGCCGAACACCTGGCCCTGGTGAACCAGCGGCTCGCCTCGGCTTCCTCTCTGGACCCGGGCGCAGGGCAGAGCATGGGACTGATCGTCGTAGGACGCCTGGCCGCCAAGCACGGCATCCAGGTCCGCCTGGCCTCCCTCGTCCAGCGCGGGACCACGGCACTGGTCCGCATTCCCCCGAGCCTGCTCGCCACCTCCCGCCACAACGCCGGTCAGGTCACCGACCAGCAGTTCCATGCGTCGGTCGACGGGCACACTGCCGACCCCCGGCCCGCCTGGGCTCCCGTGCGGGTCTCCTCGCCGGCCGTGACCCACGACGATGAATTCCCCCACGACACGACCCGGGCCACCGACGCGGCACCCATGTTCTCCTCACCGCAGGAATGGCTGACCCAGCGCCGGTTCGCCCGAGAGCTGCACACCGGCGAAAGCTCCTCCCCCGGCGAGCTGCCCTCGCCCCACCCCGACAGCACCCCCGGCACCTCACCGACCACGGAAGAGCACCTCTGATGCCAAGACCAGCCGCCGGCGTCGCCGCGCTCCTGTGCACCGCCCTGCTCGCCACCTCCGCCTGCGTCGGCGACCCGGACACGCCGGACCCCTCCCATCACGCCGTGAACATCGGCTTCCTCGCACCCATGTCGGGTCCGGCGGCCTCAGTGGGCGCCGACACCCGACGGGGCGCCGAACTGGCCGTCGAGATCGTCAACGGCCGTCATTCGATCCCTCTGCCCCTCGGACCAGGCACGGGCCTGCCACGCCTGAACAACGCCGGCGTCAAACTCCTGGTGGCCGACACCCACCGTTCCACCACGCGGGGCGCCGCCGAGGTCGAGCAACTGGTGAACGAAGAGCAGGCGGTCGCCATAGCCGGTGGATACGAGTCTTCCGTCACTGAAGCCGCCAGCGCACGGTCCGAGGAACTGAAGATCCCCTTCGTCAACGGAGGTTCCTCGGCCACCTCGCTGACCGAACGGGGCCTGGACTGGTTCTTCCGCACCGGACCTTCCGAACTCGACTACGGCCGCGTGGTCTTCTCCCTGCTCAAGGAACGCCAGAGCACGGGAACCGCGGTCAAGCGGATCGCCGTGCTCCACACCGACGACCAGTACGGCAACGACGGCGCCGCCATGATCAAACGCCTCGCGTCCCAGGTCGACGGGCGCGTCGTCGCCGATGTGACGGTCGGCACCGGGTCGGACGGCCTCCTCGCCGACGCACGGGAGGTGGTACAGGCGAAGCCCGACGTCGTCCTGACACTGCTGTACACCGCTCAGGCCCTCGCACTGAGGGAGTCCTTCCGCTCCCTCGCCTACCGCCCGCCGGCACTCATCGCCTTCGGCGGCGGCCATGCGGACCCGGTCTTTTTGCAGGAGCCCCGGGCCGGGGCGGAAGGAATCTGCAGCCGCTTCGCCTGGTCGGCGGATCTGGCCCAGCGCAACCCCACCGCCAAAGCCGTCGCGGACCTGTACCGGAAGAACTACGGCTCCCCGATGAACGACGACGCCGCCCGCGCCTTCACCGCCGTCATGACCCTCGCCCAGGCAATCGACAGCGCCCGATCCCGAACGCCGGCGGACATCCGCTCGGCACTGGTGAACACCGACCTCCCGGGACGGGAGACGATCATGCCCTGGGACGGTGTGAAGTTCGACGACAACCACCAGAACGCAGGCGCACGCGGCATCGTGGAACAGGTCCAGGGCGGCAGATACCGCCTGGTGTACCCCTTCGATGTGGCTCAGGCCCCGCTGAGTTGGCCCATGGGGGACGACAACGGGTAAGCGGCCGAGGCGTCCGCGGACGTCGACCGGGCCCCGCCCCGAGGCAGCCTGGCTGCCCCGGTCGGGGTGGTGGCTGTGACCGGGTCCGCTCCGCCGTGCCCGCGGTGCGGGCGCTCTTTCCGTCGTGCCGTGGCGTGACGCCGCCGTCATCGGGTCTACATGAACACGGAGACGGGCCTCTTTCCCGAAACGTTACATAGCGTTGCGATCGCACTCTTCAGGGCGGCGCTACTGCGTCATGAGCGGTCTCGGGCTGGGTGTCCATTCCGGGGTTCTGTGCCGACTCTTGAGCAGACCCGCAGCTCAGCGCAGGTGGGCGGGCGGGCCGGAGGGTGCGGGGGTGAGCGGTCGAGGGTGCCGCGCGGGGCAGGGTGCCGCCCAGTGGGCGGCTGCCCGGGTGTCCGGTGCGGCGGCAGGGAGTTCGGGTGAGGGTTGACAGTCGGCGAGGGCGATTGATACTCCAGGGAAGCGGATTGTGGAACGATCCTACGCAGAAATGGAGAGGCGGAGGCTGTGACTCGCAGCCGACACCCCCGCCCCGCGACTGAGCCGACACCACGGCCTCGTCCCTTGTCCAGCCGCTTCGAAAGCCGTCCCGGAAGCGGAACCCGCCGCGCGGCGCAGTCCGTGCGCATCCCCAGTGAGTGCTCAGATGCCTCCTCATCCCGCTACTCAGGCGCATCCCGCTCCGGATGCCGACTCCGCCGACCAGCAGACCTGGACCCTTGCCGCTTCTGCCACGTCGGCCCGCTTGGCCCGCCGGCAGGTCGGGGACCGGCTACGGGCATGGAGGCTGCCGCATCTGGTCGATGATGCGGAACTGATCGTCTCCGAGCTCGTCGCCAACGCGATCCGCCACGGCTCCAAGGGTGATCCGGTGTGGCACACCCTGCGGCGCCTCCACACAGTGACCTACGACGCGGTCCGTCTCGAGGTCGGCGACCACGGTCGAGGATGGAGCGGGATTCCGGCTCCCCGCGAGGCCGGCGACGACATCCTCTGCAACGGGCGGGGGCTGCGCCTGGTCCGCGCTCTGTCCTCCGATTGGGGCGCCTGGCGCCTGCCGCACGGCCATGTGGTGTGGGCCGTACTGCCTGTCGATGTCGGCTGAGTCCGCCGGCGCGCGGCGCCCGCGGCTCACCGCACGCTGCCAGGTCGTATAAAGATTCTGTCAACCCCTTGAAGGATCGTTCAACGATCCCTAGTTTGTTCGCACATCAAGCCGCGAAACACGCGTCGCGCACAGATGGCTAAGGAGCTCCCCCATGAGTGAAATCGACAGCCAGGCGGACCAGGCAGGACAGCAACCAGCTGCCCGCCCCAGAAACCGCAGATTCGGACCGGGACTGCTGGTCACCGCGGCGTTCATAGGCCCGGGGACGGTCACGACCGCCAGCATCTCCGGTGCGAATTTCGGATTCGCGCTGGTGTGGGCCGTGGTGTTCTCTGTTGCTGCGGCGATGGTGTTGCAGGAGATGTCCGCCCGCCTCGGAATTGTGAGCCGGGCCGGTCTCGGCGAGGCGCTGCGTACGACCTTCCGCCAGCCCGCCGTGAAGTACGGCGCCATCGGCCTGGTCGTGGCCGCGATCGCGTTCGGCAACTCTGCCTACCAGACCGGCAACCTCACCGGCGCCGGCCTCGGCCTCGAAGCCATCACCGGAGTGTCGCCCCAGGTCTGGGCCGGGGTGGTGGGCGCCGCGGGCTTCATCCTGCTCCTGAGCGGCACCTACCGACTGATCGAGAAGGCGATCGTCGCCCTCGTCGTCCTGATGAGCGTGGTGTTTGTCGCGACGACGGTGATCGTGCGTCCGGATCTGGGAGACCTGTTCGGCGGGCTCGTTCCGTCGGTGCCCGATGGCTCGACGCTCATGGTGATCGCGCTCATCGGTACCACCGTCGTGCCCTACAACCTGTTCCTGCACGCCAGCTCCGTCAGCCAGAAGTGGAGCGAGGACGTGCCCGTCGACGAGGCGCTGAAGGAGTCGCGCAGCGACACCTACCTCGCCATCGGTCTGGGCGGCCTGGTCACCCTCGCGATCGTCACCACCGCGGCGACGGCCATGTTCACCAAGGGGCTCGGTGTCAAGAGCGCCGCCGACATGGCGGCGCAGCTGGAGCCGTTGCTCGGGTCGTGGGCCCAGGGCTTCTTCGCGCTCGGGCTGTTCGCCGCCGGACTCACCAGCGCGATCACCGCGCCGCTCGCGGCTGCGTTCGCCGTCAGTGGTGCGCTGGGCTGGAAGCCGGACCTGAAGGCCACCAGGTTCCGTGCGATCTGGGCGGTGGTGCTCCTCACGGGCACGATCTTCGCGGTGCTCGGCGAGAGCCCGGTTACCGCGATCCTCTTCGCCCAGGCGGCCAACGGACTGCTGCTGCCGATCGTCGCGATCTTCCTGCTCGTTGTGATGAACCGTCGTGACCTCCTCGGGAACCACCGCAACAGCCTCACGCGCAACATGCTCGGCGGCGTGGTGGTGCTCGTGGCGACAGGTCTCGGTGTCTTCAACATCCTGCGCGCGACAGGCGTCGTGGGCTGACCGCGCAACAGCGGGCCGACCACGTCGCACACGGGCCACGCCCCAGCGACCACCGGTCCTCGAACCCGAAGAAGCCCCCGCCCACGACAACAACACTTCACCAGCCACAGCGACCCACAGGGACATCGAAGATGACGTCCAGCGTCACGCCGGCCGACGACCGCGCCCCGGCCGGGCGTACGCGGGTCAGCGGCTGCCTCCTTGCCCGACCACACACAGACCGTCAATGACGATGCCAGACCCCTGTCGGAGGCCTTTCGGCCAGTCGGCGGGGGTTCTGGCCTCCGACCCCTTCGGACCCGGACACACGGAACCTCGCCAAGGGCCCCCTGTCAGAACGGAAGGCTGCACGCAATGCCGAACAGCACCAGGACCCCTTCGTCGCCGGTGCGGGGCCCGGCGCGCTCCCCGGAATCGCGGCCCGGGGAACCGGCGGTGACTCCGGCGGCCGGCGCCGTACTACCGGCGCGAGCCACCTTCGCCGGCGGCGATGCTCTCGGAGTACCGCTGGACGAGCTGCTTCTCGGCGTCGTCCAGATACGCGGCCAACAGCAGCTCGGCCTTGGCCCTGTCCGCCGCCCTGAGGGCGGAGAGGATCTCCCGATTGCGCGCCAGGTACGGTTCATGGAAACTGCGCGGATTGTCCATGGCATGGAAGACCAGGCGCAGTTCGGCCAGGACACCGCGCATCAGTTCATTGAGGCGTTCGCTGTGGGCGAGGGCCACGACGGCGTGGTGGAAGTGGATGTTGGCTGTGCCAAGTGCGAGCGAAGAGCCCCCCTCGGCGGCCTTCTCCCCTTCGGCGACCGCGCCCTCGGCCTGGCTCAGGTCGTAGGGCGGTGCCCCCAGGGAACGCACCGCTGCGCACTCGATGAGCCTGCGCACCTGGTAGATGTCGGTGACGTCCTGCACCGTGAGCATGCGGACGAAGACGCCGCGGTTGAGCTCGTGGACGAGCAGTCTTTCGTGGGTGAGCAGGCGAAACGCCTCTCGGAGGGTGTTGCGGGAGATCCCCAGCGCACTGCCGATGGCATCCTCGGAAAGCTTGCTCCCCGGCGGCAGGTACCCCTCGGCGATGCGCGCACGCAAAATGTCAGTGACCCGGTCGGCCGTGCTCGAGCGCCCGAGCAGTGCGCGGTCGCTGACGAGCACGGACGGGTCGACCTCGGCTGTCATGACTTTCATCCTTCACATACGGCCGACGGCGTCCGACGGTCTCCCACAGGCGTTTCTTGTGCTGTCCCAGTCAACCGGAAACCCGCGAACGAAACAACAGGGGCCTTGTCGGATCGTTCAACGATATTCTATCTTGGGTGGTGCGGCCCGCGGGGATCCCGCCCTGTCGGCCAGGACGCACACCTCAAAAGGGCGGAAGTAGACCTCCCCTGGAGGGCCGCGCGAATCCGCAGGGCCTGCCATGGGCGGGACCACGATTCCGGTGGGCGGACGGTTTTCAACGAAAGGACCGCTGATGACTGCAGTCGCCCCTCGGGAGGCCCTGCCCCCCGGCGAGGCGCGCGCCCTGTTCCGCGGCGGCACGAGTTCGCCCACCGCAGGATGGTGTGCCGGCTACACCCAGACCAATCTCATCGCAGTACCCGCCGACTGGGCCTACGACGTTCTCCTGTTCTGTCAGCGCAACCCTAAGCCCTGCCCGGTCCTGGACGTCACGGACCCGGGGTCCACGACCACGGCACTGGCCCCGGGCGCCGACCTGCGCACCGACGCACCCCGCTACCGCGTCTGGGAGAACGGCCGGCTCGTCGAAGAGCCCCGCGACGTCACCCATGCCTGGCGCGGCGACCTGGTCACCTTCCTCATCGGCTGCAGCTTCACCTTCGAGAGCGCACTGGCCGACGCAGGCGTACCCCTGCGTCACATCGATCAGGGGCGCAACGTCGCGATGTACCGAACAAGCCGCGAGTGCCGCCCCGCCGGCCGGATGCACGGTCCCATGGTGGTGTCCATGCGGCAGATACCGCTCGAACTCGTGGGCACCGCGAGCCGCCTGAGCGCACTGATGCCCTCGGTGCACGGAGGCCCGGTGCACATCGGGGACCCCGGCGCCCTGGGCATCGAGGACCTCACCCGCCCGGACTTCGGCGACCCCGTCGAGGCAGAGCCGGGCGACGTACCCGTGTACTGGGCGTGCGGCGTCACACCGCAGACGGCTCTGATGGCCTCGCGCCCCCCGTTCGCGATCACCCACGCACCCGGACACATGCTGATAACCGATGCCCGGGACACGGACTACCGCATCGGATGAAGGCGCTGTGGCATCTCGTGCCGAGCGGACTGTGCCAAGGAGACGAACCACCGATGACAGACACCGTTATCGACCTCAACGCCGACCTCGCAGAGGGCTACGGGCGATGGGTCCTCACCGACGACGAGGCCATGCTGAAAGTCGTCACCAGCGCCAACGTCGCCTGCGGCTTCCACGCGGGCGACCCGAGCATCATGCGCCGGGTCTGCGACATCGCGGCCGAACGCGGCGTGAGGATCGGCGCCCAGGTCTCCTACCGGGACCTGGCCGGATTCGGACGCCGCGCCATGGACGTACCCCTCGAGGAACTCGCCGACGAGGTCACCTACCAGATCGGTTCCCTCCAGGTGTTCGCCCGGGCCGCCGGAGCGACCGTGGCCTATGTCAAACCACACGGCGCCCTGTACAACCGAGTGGTGTCCGACCAGGAACAGGCCTCTGCCGTGGCCGCGGGCACGGCTCTCGCCGACCCTTCGCTTCCCGTGCTGTGCCTGCCCGGCTCCGCCATGCACGCCCAGGCCGACCGCATCGGTCTCCCCGTCGTCGACGAGGCCTTCGTCGACCGCCACTACACGCCGGAGGGGACACTGGTCCCCCGAACCTCCCCCGGTGCGGTGATCACCGACCCCGAACAGGTCGCCCACAGGGCCGTCACTCTCGCACAAGAGCGCCGCGTCACCGCCGCGGACGGCTCATCCGTGCCCGTGCGGGCACGCTCCCTGTGCCTTCACGGGGACACCCCCGGAGCAGTCGAACTGGCCGAGCGAGTTCGCGCGGCGCTGGAGGAAGCCGGAATCAGGGTGGAGGCGTTCGCGTGATACTGAGACCGGTCGGGCAGGACTCCCTGCTCATCGATCTGGACACCCCCGAAGAGGCCCAGGCATGGCACGCTCAACTCCTGAGCCGCCGCGACACGGGAACACTGCCGTCGGTGCGCGAGATCGTGCCCGGAGAGAAGACCGTCCTCCTCTACGGCGCCCATGACACCGGTGCCATGGAAACGGAGCTGCGCCGGTGGTCCGTGCCCGCGCTCGTGGCCGGCAGCGGACCTGTCCTCGACATCCCCGTGCACTACAACGGTGCCGATCTCGATGCCGTCGCGGATCTGTGGGGCGTGGCCCCGGACGAGGTGGCACGCATCCACAGCGGCATGGAACACCGAGTGGCCTTCTGCGGCTTCTCCCCGGGATTCGCCTACATGACCGGTCTCGGTGACACCTACCATGTGCCGCGCCACGCCGCGCCGCGTACCTCGGTACCAGCCGGCTCCGTAGCGCTCGCGGGCCCCTACACAGGTATCTATCCGCGCGCGTCTCCCGGAGGCTGGCAACTGATCGGAACGACCCACGTGCGCCTATGGGACATGGAACGCGAACCCGCGGCACTGCTGACCCCCGGCACGCGCGTGCGGTTCGTCCCACAGGAGTCCGGACCCGCCCGCGGGCCCGCACAGACAACGGGAGCCGAAAGGCACATCGCGTGAGCGGCGGCAAGCTCGAAGTCCTACGGGCAGGCGCCCTCACCACCATCCAGGACCGCGGCCGGTTCGGCCATGCCTGCCAGGGCGTACCGCGATCCGGGGCACTGGACCAGTCGGCACACCTCCTTGCGAACCGCCTGGTGGGCAACCACGCCGATGCGGCGACGCTGGAAACCACACTGACCGGGGTGGCCGTGCGCACCACTCACCCCGTGGTTGTCGCCGTGACCGGCGCCCCCGCACCGGTACGGGTCGACGGTCGGCCGGTGGCGTGGACGAGTCCCGTACACGTGCCGGCCGGCGCCGTGCTCGATATAGGCCCGGCCGCCACCGGTCTGCGCAGCTACGTCGCCGTCAGCGGAGGCATCGCGGTACGCCCCGTCCTCGGCAGCCGCTCCACCGACCTGCTCTCCGGCCTCGGCCCGGCCCCTCTCAGTATCGGGGACACCCTCCCTCTGGGAGACGTGACCGGCTCACCTCTCCACGCCGACACGATGGTGTGGCAGGCGCCCCCGAAGGAACTGGTGCTCCCCGTACTGCTCGGCCCACGGGACGACTGGTTCACCACCCGCGCGATCAACACCCTTGCCACGGCCCGCTTCCATGTCTCCTCCCGCAGCAACCGCATCGCGCTGAGGATGGACGGGCCCGCTCTCGACCGGGCGGTGCACCGTGAAATGCCCAGCGAAGGCATGGTGGTGGGTGCCATCCAGGTGCCGCCAGACGGCAAACCGGTGGTCTTCCTCGCCGACTGCCCCACCACCGGCGGCTATCCCGTGATCGGCGTCGTACCCGAGAACCGGCTGTCGGCGGCCGCCCAGGCCGGGCCGGGCAGTCCGGTCCGATTCGTTCCGACCCGGCGGCGGCGAACACCGTCCGTGTGACACCCTCACCCGGTGCCGCGGATCAGGGGCCGGGCCGGTGACGCCGCCGGTCGGAGTCAGGGTCAGGGTCAGGACGGCGATGGACATTCCTGGTCAGCAGATACGCGGCGAGCAGGGCGAGACCGCATCCAGGCACCCAGGCGAGCTGGTACCAGTAGAAGAACGGCACTCCAGCCAGTCGCGGGCGCGCACCGCCGTACCAGGGGACCCACAGCAGTCCTGCCGCGGGTGCGAGGAGCAGAACGGCTGCCGTGACACGCCGCAGCCGGTAAGGGACAAACCGTGTCACATCACGCATTCCTCTCGCCTTCATCGATGGGTTCGTGTAAGAGTTGCCGACCGGCCCCAACCGGTTGACAGCACATCTCCAGAAGATTTCCGCATGTTTCTGTCATCCGGACCGGCGTTCCACGCAACTCGCGGTCAGAGGCTGATCCACACACGGAAGGTGAGCGATGACGGATGCCGCCATGATCGCTCCGTTCCTCGCCGTCATCGGCGGGGCCTCACTCGTCGCCGTCACCGCGCGCCGCCTCCACCCGACCGACCGCCTGCCGTCCCTGGGGGGCTGGGCACTGGCCGACCGCAGCCTCGGGCCCGTATGGACGTGGTTCCTGCTGGGCGGCACGATCTTCACCGCGTACACCTTCACCGCCGTACCGGGGCTGGCGTACGGGGTCGGCGCCCCTGCCTTCTTCGCGGTGCCGTACACCGTGATCCTGTGCCCGCTCGCCTTCGTCCTGCTGCCTCGCCTGTGGAACGTGTCCCGCCGCCACGGTTACATCACCGTCGCCGACTTCGTCCGCGGGCGCTACGGATCGTCGCCTCTGGCCCTGGTGGTCGCGCTGACCGGCATCCTCGCCACCATGCCGTACCTGGCGCTGCAGTTGGTCGGCATCCGCGCAGTGCTCGTCGCAGGCGGCCTCTACCCACGGGGTGGCGCCGGCGACCTGGTGATGGTCGTGCTCTTCGCCGGGCTCGCAGTGACGACGTACCGATACGGGCTGCGCGCTCCCACGGTCATCGCGGCCCTCAAGGCGGTGGCCGTGTTCACCTCGGTCGGCGTCGTGTGCTGGCTGGCCCTGAGAGGTCTCGGCGGCCCGGGAGCCGTCTTCGACACGGCTGCCCTCCGGGCCGCCGAGACCGGCAACGCCTCACTGCTTCTGGCTCCCGGACAGGAGTCCGCGTACGCCACGCTCGCCCTGGGCTCCGCCCTGGCCCTGCTGATGTACCCGCACGTGCTGGTCGCCGGCTTCGCCGCCTCCGGCCCCGACGCTCTGCGGAAGGCCACGGTCGCATTGCCCGCATGGACCGCGCTGCTCGCCCTCTTCAGCCTGCTCGGCATCGTCGCGCTGGCTGCCGGCGTACGCGCCCCGGCAGGCGGCGCCGAGTCGGCCGTCCCGATGTTGGTGGACCGGCTCATGCCCGCGCCGCTGGCAGCGCTGGTGTTCGCCGCGATCACCGTGGGGGCGTTGGTCCCGGCCGCCGTGATGTCGATCGCAGCCGCCACGTCTTTCGTACGCAACGTCTATGTCGAATACGTTCATCCGACGGCCACCCCGAAACGGCAGGTGCGCGTCGCCCGGCTGGTGTCGCTCACCGCGAAGGTCGGGGCAGTCGCGTTCGTGTTCGGTCTGCGGGACCAGGACGCCATCAACCTCCAACTCCTCGGTGGCGTATGGATTCTGCAGATATTCCCCGCGGTGGCCATCGGGCTGTTCACTCGCCGGCTGCACCCGAGGGCACTGCTCGCGGGGTGGGCGGTGGGAATGGCGGTCGGGACGGTCATGGTCGTGCGCGAGGGATTCTCGCCCGCTGTGCCTTTCGGGCCCGCCGACCACCACGTGGAGATCTATGCCGGACTGGCCGCTCTCCTGATCAACCTGACGGTCGCGCTGGTCACCACCGCGGCGCTCGAACGCCTCGGCACGCCTCGCGGGACCGACACCACCGAACTGCCGTCGCGCCTGACTGCCAGGCGGCGCCCCGAGACGGGAACGAGCAACTCATGAGACGCAGACACGACGGTCCTGCGACACTGCAACCCGCCGCGCAGGTCCCGAAGCCGCCCGTACCGGAATCCGCCGATGCCGCCGCCGACGGCGGAACCGTCAGCGGACGCGCCGCCGGTGAAGTGACCGCTGGTGGCTCTGCGCAGACGGTGACCGACCCGGACGGACTCGAACGGGAGGTGACCGTATCCCGGTTGTTCGATCTGCACTACGCCTCGATGCTCCGTCTCGCCGCACTGCTCGGCGCCGACGATCCTGAGAACATCGTTGCCGAAGCCTACTACCAGATCTACCGGAAATGGCGCAAGCTGCGGGACACCGAGGCGGCGGAAGCCTATCTTCGCTCCACCGTATGCAATCTGACCCGCATGCGCATACGCCATCTGCAGGTTGTGCGCAGGCACGCCGAGACCCCGCCCGCCGATTTCGTCGCCTCGGCCGAGAGCTCTGCCCTGCTCCGCGCCGATCAGCGCGTGCTGATCGGCGCCCTCCAGCAGCTGCCCGCGCGACAGCGTGAGGCCCTCGTTCTGAGACACTGGCTCGGGCTGAAGGAGAGCGAGATCGCCGCAGCGATGGGCATCTCCGCAGGCTCGGTCAAGACACACACATCGCGCGGTATCGCCGCCCTGACCCAGGTGATGGAGGCCCGGCGATGAACGACACCTCCCACGATCGCACCGAACAGCAACTGCGTGAGGCCCTGGGAGCCCTGGCCTGCAACGTGCATGCCACCCCCGACGCCTACCGCCTGGCCCGCGGGGACTGGCTGCGCCGTGAACGCCGCCGCCGCCTGGTCCTCACCGTCCTGATCACCGTCGTCTTCGCGCTCGCCATTCTGATCGGCCTGTGGGTCCTCAATCAGAACCCGTCCGGACCCGGTGTCGTCTTCGACCGCACTTACGGCCGGCTCGGTCCCGGACTCGACGGCAAGGCTGTGTTCGACCTCATCGGGCCTCTCTGACGGCAACCACGCGAGGGTGGGGCAGCCGGCGGCCACGTCCCGCAGTTCAAAGGTCGATGCGTGCCCCGGCGTCCTCGCCACACACGACCCGAACCGGCGACGCCACAAAGGGGTTTGCGGAAACGGATCGGCCAGTTCGAGGGCGGTCAGAAACCGGCGGCGCGAGGCAGGTCACCGGTGTTCTGCCGGACGCTGAGGAGTTCCGGACGCACAACCGCTCGGAACCTGTCGGACTCCCGCGCTGGATCGCGGCACCTTGTACGGAAGTGGCGCGAGGGGCCGTTCTGGTTGACGGGGAAACAGCGGGAAATCTTCTGGGTACTTGCTGTCAACCGACTCCGGCGGTCGGGCAACTCTTGGGCACGAAGCGGGAGAGGGGAGGCCGCCCCGGCACGTACCGGTGACCCCGGGTAAGACGTGCCGTGGCCGTCACACGGGTCCCTGCACCCTGTGGCCGGCCTGCTGTGGGTTGCGTGGTGCGCCGGTGAGGGTTCGACTCTCACCGGGGTGCCGCTCTTCTTCTGGTACCGGCTCGCCCGGGCCCTGCTGCCCTGGCGCCGCCGGCCGTGTGTCTACTGCGCCGGAAGTCTCCTCCGCCCCGGGGGTGACACCGGTCCGGCCGATCCGGGCCCCGTCCCGGGCACCGCACCGCACCTCTTCGTTGTTCCAGCTGTCGCACGAGGAGCCGCCATGCCTGAATCCGCTGCGCCCAGAACCGGCCTGCCCGCGCCGTCCGGGCCCCGCCCACCGTCCCGTCGCGCCCGCCCGACACTACGTTCGATCTTGATCTGGGCGGCGGTCGCCCTGGCCGGGGCGACCGCTTGGGGTGTGCTGGCTCTGTCCCGGGGCGAGAAGATCTCGGCCGTCTGGCTGGTGGTGGCGGCCCTGGGCTCGTATGCGATCGCGTACCGCTTCTATTCGCGGTTCATCGCCCGCCGCGTACTGGAGGTCGATGACACCCGTGCGACCCCGGCGGAGCGGCTGGAGGACGGTGTCGACTACCACCCCACGGACAAGCGGGTGCTGTTCGGCCACCACTTCGCGGCCATCGCCGGCGCCGGCCCGCTGGTCGGCCCCGTCCTGGCCGCCCAGATGGGCTACCTGCCGGGCACCGTCTGGATCATCGTGGGAGTGATCCTGGCAGGTGCCGTGCAGGACATGATCGTCTTGTTCCTGTCCATGCGCCGGGACGGCAAGAGCCTGGGGCAGATGGCCCGTGACGAGATCGGCAAGGTGGGTGGTGCCGCCGCGCTGATCGGCGTGTTCGCCATTATGATCATTCTGCTCGCGGTCCTGGCCATGGTGGTCGTCAACGCCCTGGCGGAGTCGGCCTGGGGCACCTTCTCGGTCACCATGACCATCCCCATTGCCCTCTTCATGGGCTTCTACCTGCGCTATCTGCGGCCCGGCCAGGTCGTGGAGACCAGTGTCATCGGTGTGGTGCTGCTGCTGCTCGCCATCCTCGGCGGCGGCTGGGTCGCGGACTCCTCGCTGGCCGAGTACTTCGTCTGGAGCCCCGAGACCCTGGTCTTCTGCCTGGTCGGTTACGGCTTCGTCGCCTCCGTGCTCCCGGTGTGGATGCTGCTGGCGCCCCGCGATTACCTGTCGACGTTCATGAAGGTCGGCACCATCGCGCTGATGGCCGTCGGCGTCATGGCCGCCGCCCCGGTGCTCAAGGCCGAGCCGGTGACCGAATTCGCCTCGACCGGAGCCGGCCCGGTGTTCGCCGGGTCGATGTTCCCCTTCCTGTTCATCACCATTGCCTGCGGTGCCCTGTCCGGCTTCCACGCCCTGATCTCCTCCGGCACCACGCCGAAGCTGATCCAGAAGGAGTCCCAGGTCCGGGCGATCGGCTACGGCTCCATGCTCACGGAGTCCTTCGTCGCCGTCATGGCCCTGATCGCCGCCTGTGTGCTGGAGCCGGGTCTGTTCTACGCGATGAACTCCCCGGCCGCGCTGCTCGGGCCGACGGTGGAGAGCGCATCCGAGGCGGTGAAGGGCCTCGGGTTCACCATCACCCCGGACCAGCTCACCGCGGCGGCCAAGGCCGTCGAGGAGGAGTCGCTGGTCGGGCGCACCGGTGGCGCGCCCACCCTGGCCGTGGGCATGGCGGAGATCTTCGCCACCGTGTTCGGCGGCGCCTCGATGAAGGCCTTCTGGTACCACTTCGCCATCATGTTCGAGGCATTGTTCATCCTCACCACGGTGGACGCCGGTACCCGGGTCGGCCGATTCATGCTCCAGGACATGTTGGGCAACGTCTGGAAGCCGATCGGCCGGGTCACCTGGAAGCCGGGCATCTGGATCACCAGCGCCGTCGTCGTGGGCGCATGGGGCTACTTCCTCTACGCCGGTGTCACCGACCCGCTCGGCGGCATCAAGCAGTTGTTCCCGCTGTTCGGGATCGCCAACCAGCTGCTGGCCGCGGTCGCCCTGGCCGTCACCACGACGCTGCTGATCAAGCACGGCAAGCTGAAATGGGCCTGGGTCACCGGCATTCCGCTGGCCTGGGACGTGGCCGTCACCTTCACCGCGGGATGGCAGAAGATCTTCTCCGACAACCCGGCGATCGGCTTCTTCGCCCTGCGGGACAAGTACGCGCAGGCCATCAAGGAAGGCCAACTGCTCCCGGGCGCCAAGAACATGGACGACATGCACACCATCGTGCTCAACAACACGGTCGACGGTGTGATCATGGCTGTGTTCCTTCTGCTGGTCCTCACGGTCCTGATCAACTGCGTCGTGGTGTGCGTCCGAGCCGTCCGTGCCACCGAGCCGCTGCCGACGACCGAGGCGCCGTACGTCAAGTCCCGCATCGAGGTGCCCGATCAGCGGAGCCCCGAGGAACTGGTGGGGACGGGCTCATGACGACCGTCCGGAAGCTGCTGGGGACCGTGCGCTGGTACGTGCGGGAGCTGACCGGGGAGGCGGAGTACGACCGCTACTGCGAACGACGCCGCCGCCACTGCCCCCACGCGCCCCTGCCCACCCGCCGCGAGTACGAACGGATGCGCACAGCACACCGGGAGCAGGACACCCCCAGCCGCTGCTGCTGAGGCGCGTCCCGTCCCGCAGGGCCCCGGCCTCCCCCGGATCTGCGTCCGGAGGAGACCCGCCGGGTCCCCGCCCGCTGCCGACGGGCGCCCCGGCCGTACTTCCACAACGCCGGCCGGCGACACCCTGGGTTCGTGACCAGGCCCCGGTCATCCGACCGTCGCCGACGACATGACCGGGTCCAACTCACCGAACAGGGGAGGACCGGGGCAAGACCCCAAGACCGAACGGCAATCCGAAGCCGGGCGGGACCGCCGTCCCGCCCGGACACCGCCCCCGAACCGCGGGGCGGGCGCCACCGTCCTGGCCCTGACAGCCGGCGCCCGCCCCGCTTCCCAGCCGCGCCTACTGGAAGCGACCAGATGCTGCGACGCCGAACACCCGTGGTCGTGGGTCCCGAACTCGACGACCGCCACCTGCGCCGGACCCTGTCGGAGCTGCGGCCGTCCCCGCAGCTGCACGGCCTCGGAGCCGGTACCAGCCGCCCGTCGTGGGAGCCCGTCGCGGAGCTGCTGCGTGCCGCCGGCCGGGACTGGGACCGGCGGGTGCACCGGATCTCCGTGCTGGCACCCGCCCTGCCACCGTCGGTCACCGACCGGTGGGTCGCGGACCGCCCCCAGGACCCCGATGCCCTCGTCGTCCACGCGTACGCGCGGGTGGCACGGGCGGACAGCGGGAACCGGTCGGAGTCCTGGGAGGCGTACGACGGTTGTATGCGGGCGGCGGAAGCCATGCCGGAGGACCCCACACCCTGGCTGGCCCTGCTGGATCTGATGTACGCCTGCGGATCCCCGCCCCATGCCGTCGTCCCCGTGTGGACCGAGGCCGCCAATCGCGATCCGTGGAACCGGACCGTCTACCACCGGCTGCTGCGCCATCTCTCCCCGCGCGGGCGCGGAACGCTGTCCGAGATGCTCGACTTCGCCCGTCACAGCGCCGCCCGGGCACCTTACGGATCGCCCATCGTCCTGCTGCCGCTCGCCGCCCGCGCCGAACTCGTCGCGTACCGGGAGGGGTTTCACTCCGCGAGCATCGTGGGAGCCGCCGCCCACTGGCACGAGCCGCAGGCAGCCGCGGAGATCGACACCGCCCTGGCCAAGTGGTTCCATGCCGACACGCCGCCCCACGCCGAGGCGCTCGCCGACCTCAATCTCCTCGCCTTCGCCCTGACCCGCGCCCAGCGCAGGGATCAGGCCGCGCTCGTCTTCCGGCGCATCGGCCGCGACATGACCAGCCGGCCCTGGGACCTTGTCCCCGACCCCGTCGGCACGTTCCGCTACTGGTGGGACCGGGCACGCGGCTGAGCACGGGTATCACGGCGCCACGGCGTCCCGCGGCAGACAGTCGAGGGGAAGTCGGTGAACGAAACAACAACACACCTGTCGGATCGTTGAACAATCCTCTAGCATGAGTTCGGAAGAGCCGGACTGCACGCGGCGGCAGTCGTAGCCGAATCCTGCGACGAGAGGATCATCCATGATGACTGCCGAGGCAGGCGTTCACCTGCGCCATGTGGATCAAGGCCGCAAGGTCTCCATGTACCGGACCGCTCTCATGCCGACGGTGCCGCAGTCCCCGATGGCGAGCACGTATGCGCCCGGGTACGTGCTGATCACCGACGCTCGTGAAACCGCCCACCGCCTCGCATGACCGCGCAGTGGCTGCTCGTGCCGAGCGGACTGCCTCAAGGAGACAGAACAGCTGTGCCAGAGATCGTGATCGACCTGAACGCCGATCTGGCGGAAGGCTTCGGTCGTTGGCCCCTCACCGACGACGAGGCCGTGCTCTCGGTGGTGACCAGCGCCAATGTCGCCTGCGGATTCCACGCCGGAGATCCGAGCACCATGCACCGCGTCTGCGACATGGCAGCCGAACGCGGTGTGCGGATCGGAGCCCAGGTGTCCTACCGGGACCTGGCCGGTTTCGGCCGCCGAGCCATGGACGTACCGGCCCAGGAGCTCGCCGACGAGATCACCTACCAGATCGGCTCCCTGAAGGTATTCGCCCGGGCAGCTGGAGCGGACATCGCGTACGTCAAGCCCCACGGCGCGCTGTACAACCGAGTCGTGTTCGACCACGAGCAGGCAACCGCCGTTGCCGCCGGGGTGTGGCTCGCGGACCCCGCGCTGCCCGTCCTCGGCCTGCCCGGTTCGGCCATGCACGCCGAAGCCCACCGCTTCGGCTTGCCGACGGTCGAGGAGGCTTTCGTCGATCGCGCCTACACGGCGGAAGGAACACTCGTCCCCAGAGCCACCCGAGGCGCGGTGATCACCTCGCCGCAACAGGTCGCCCGACGGGCCGTCGCCCTTGCACGGCACGGCCACGTCGAATCCCTCGACGGCAGCACGGTGCCCGTGCGGGCGCGCTCACTGTGCCTCCATGGAGACACCCCGGGCGCCGTCGAGCTGGCCAGGCAGGTGCGCACGGCGCTGGAGGCCGCGGGAGTCAGGGTGGAGGCCTTCGCATGAGACTGAGCCCGGTGGGAGCCGACTCCCTCCTCGTGGATCTGGACACGCCGGAAGAGGCGCAGGCCTGGCACGCCCGGATCCTGCACCGCCGCAGTGCGGGCAGGCTTGTGCCGGTGCGCGAGATCGTGCCCGGTGAGAAGACCGTGCTCCTGTACGGCATCGGCGATGCCGACGCCATGGCTGCGGAGCTGCGCCAGTGGTCCGTGCCGCCTCTTGCCGCCGACAGCGGTCCGCTGATCGAGATCCCGGTGCGCTACGACGGTGCCGATCTCCCCGCCGTGGCGGATCTGTGGGGTGTCACGCAGGACGAGGTGGCCCGCATCCACAGCACCACCCACCACCGCGTCGCCTTCTGCGGCTTCGCTCCCGGGTTCGCCTACTTGCTCGGGCTCGAGGAGCGCTGTCACGTGCCCAGGAAAGCCGAACCCCGCACCTCCGTACCCGCCGGATCCGTGGCACTGGCCGGCCCCTACACCGGTATCTATCCGCGCGCCTCCCCCGGCGGCTGGCAGCTGATCGGCACCACCGACCTCCGCCTGTGGGACATGGAACGCGACCCCGCCGCAACGCTGTCGCCGGGCACGCGGGTCCGCTTCGTCCCGCAGCCGGCATCCGAGAGCACGAAAAGATCCAAGGCAACGACGCAGGGCAGGACGAAGGGCGAAAGGCACCACGCATGAGCGGCGGCAAGATGGAAGTCGTACGGGCCGGCGCCCTCACCACCGTCCAGGACCTCGGCCGGTTCGGCCATGCCAGCCTCGGTGTACCGCGCTCGGGCGCCATGGACCAGCCGGCACACCGACTGGCCAATCGGCTGGTAGGCAACCCGGCCGACGCGGCGACCATGGAAACCACCCTCACCGGCATGGCCGTCCGCGCCACCCGGCCCGTGCTCGTCGCCGTGACCGGCGCCCCCGCACCGGTACGCGTCGACGGCCGACCCGCAGCATGGGCCGACCCGGTGTACCTGCCCGCGGGCGCCGTACTGGACGTGGGCACGGTCACGAGCGGCCTGCGCAGCTACGTCGCGGTCAGCGGAGGCATCACCGTCCCGTCCGTCCTCGGCAGCCGCTCCACCGATCTCCTCTCCGGCCTCGGCCCCGCCCCGCTCCAGGACGGCGACATCCTTCCCGTGGGCGCTCCCGGCGGTCGGCCGATGCGATCCGACACCGTGGCATGGCAGGCGCCCCCGTCCGAGTTGGTGCTTCCCGTACTCCTCGGCCCTCGGGACGACTGGTTCACACGCGCCGCGGTGGACACTCTCGCGAGCGCCCGCTTCTCGGTCTCCTCCAAGAGCAACCGCATCGCACTGCGGACGGACGGTCCCGTTCTCGAGCGCAGTGTGCACCGTGAAATGGCCAGCGAGGGCATGGTCGTCGGTGCCGTTCAGGTGCCACCCGAGGGCAGACCCGTCGTCTTCCTGGCGGACTCCCCCACCACCGGCGGCTATCCCGTCATCGGAGTCGTGCCCGAAAGTCGTCTGGCCGCGGCCGCCCAGGCCGTCCCCGGGCTGCCGATCCGATTCAGCCCGATCCGCCAACGGCCCCGGCGCTCGGCACGACCGGGCCATGCGTACAGCCTCGGGAGCGATTGAGGCGCGGGCATGTCGGGAAGTCGATCGGTGGACGCGAGACGCTGCCGGGCCCCGCGCCGGCCGCCCTTCGACAGGCCGCCGCGACACTCGCGCAGCGAAGACTCATGGGCGGCCTGCCACTGGTCGGTGCGGGTGGTGCAGGCGCCGGCTCTGCCGTTCGGCCAGTCGACGACGGCCTTGGCGGAGACGCTGTCGGAACCGCCGCCGACGTCGGCACAGCCGTCCGAGCGTTGCCTCCTCGCCGCCCCCGCGGGAGTAGTACGCGCCGGCGTCCATGACGACCGGGACCCAGCGGTCACGCTGTGCGGCCTCGCGCGGCCGGATGTGTCGGCGGCCATCCGGTCCGTACCGCCGTCGCCGTCGAGGCCGGTGGCCATTCACACGGACTCGCGGACGGCGTCGTCGTAGGCGTAGACGGGCCGGGACTCGCCGGGCGCGGGGGCTCGGCGCCGTGGGCGCCGCCCGCCGGGACCGGGACGGATGTCAGGACGGCTGTTGCCGCCACGACCAGGCTTCTGCTCGCCATGGGGATCGCCCCTGCTCGTATCGGCGCGGGCGGACGGCACTGTGGTCAACTCCCTTTGCAAAGCGGACGATTGAGGGAGAAGAGCGACAGTCGGAACACGGCGGGCACGGGGTGGCCAGGTCGGCCGGATGGCGATCGTGGGATGCGCGGGGCCATGGACATGACTGCGGCGAATGAGCTGAATGTCATGCAGACCATCTGTCGTCCCTACGACTTGGAGTGTCATACGTGCACCGCAGACTGATCGTCCCGGGCGCGATCGCGGCTTCCCTGATGCTGGCGATCCCGGCATCGGCCGCCGACTTCGAGCCGGGAGCGCCGGGTATCGGCGACCCCTACTATCCGGCGAGCGGCAACGGCGGATACGACGTCACCCACTACGACCTGCGGCTGAGGTACCGGCCGAAGACGGACCTGCTGGAGGGGACCGCGACGATCCTCGCCACCCCGACGCAGAACCTCTCCCGCTTCAACCTCGACCTCGGGCTCACGACGCACGAGGTGCGGGTGAACGGCCGGAAGGCCGCCTTCAGGACGTCGGGGGGCCGGGAACTGGAGGTCACCCCGGCCGTCCCGCTGCCGAAGGACCGACCGGTTTCGGTCGTCGTGCGGTACTCGGGCAAGCCGTCCGAGCTGAAGGTCGACGGGTGGACCGCCTGGCACCGCACCCCGGACGGCGGTGTCGCCGCGCAGGAGCCGGAGTCGGCCGTGTGGTGGTTCCCGTCCAACGACCACCCGCTCGACAAGGCGACCTTCGACATCTCCGTCGCCGTCCCGGACGGCACGCAGGCCATCAGCAACGGCGTACTGCGGTCGCAGAACTCACGGCTCGGCTGGACGCGGTTCAACTGGCGCTCCGACAAGCCGCAGGCCACCTATCTGGCCACGCTGGCCGTCGGCAGGTTCGACATCACCACCGACACGACCGCGAACGGCTTGCCCGTCCTCAACGCCTACAGCAAGGACCTCGGCGCGAACGCGGGCGCCGCCCGCGCGAGCATCGAGCGCACGGCGGAGGTCGCCGAGTGGCTGGAGGAGATCTTCGGCCCGTACCCGTTCAACGCGCTCGGCGGCTACGTCCCCAACGTGCGCAGCGGCTACGCGCTGGAGACGCAGACCAGGCCGTTCTACAGCCCGCGTCAGTTCGCGAACGGCTCCAACGTGTCGGTGGTCGTGCACGAGCTGGCCCACCAGTGGTACGGGGACAGCGTCTCGGTCGAGGGCTGGAAGGACATCTGGATCAACGAGGGCTTCGCCCGCTACAGCCAGTGGCTGTGGTCCGAGCGGGAGGGCGAGGGCACGGCGCGGGAGCTGGCGGACTGGGTGTACGCCACGCGTGCCGCCGACGACCCGTTCTGGACGGTCGAGCCGGGCGATCCGGGCCCCGACAACCAGTTCCACATAGCCGTCTACGACCGGGGCGCCCTGGCGCTCCAGGCCCTCCGCGACGAGATCGGCGACAAGGACTTCTTCCGCGTCCTGAAGGGCTGGCCGACCGAGCGCGCGTACGGCAACGCGAAGGTGGCCGACTTCGTCTCGTACGCGGAGCGGATCTCCGGCGAGCGGCTCGGCACGCTCTTCGACACCTGGCTGTACCAGCCGTCGAAGCCGGGCATGTCGTCCGCCGGGGCGTCGAGGATCACCCGCCCGTCGGTGGCCGGCGGCGGGGGCGTGGCGCCGCCGAAGTCGTGGCGGAAGATCGCCGAGACCAACAGCGTCCACGACAGCGGAGACGGGACGGGCCGGGACCACTGATGAGCTGACGCGCGTCGGGGCGGCCGGGGCCGAGCCGGGCGGCCAGGGGGGCGCGGGGCGGCCAGGGGGGCGCGGGGAGGCCGGGGCAGGAGGACGGGAGGAGCGAGACGAGCAACAAGAGTGAGAGCGCTCTCTCTCCCTCGAAGACCGGATATTCTGACTGGCGTACGCCCCGCCGCACCGCCCGAGGAGCTCGCCTTGCCCGATCCGACCCCTGGGGCCCGTCCCACCCTCGAAGCCGTCGCGGCCCGCGCCGGGGTCTCCCGGGCGACGGTCTCCCGCGTCGTCAACGGCGGGGAGGGGGTGCGCCAGCCTCTGGTGGAGCGGGTGCGGCGGGCCGTCGAGGAGCTCGGCTACGTCCCGAACCACGCGGCGCGCACCCTGGTGACCCGGCGCAACGGCGCGGTGGCCGTGATCATCGCCGAGCCGGAGTTCCGGATCTTCTCGGACCCGTTCTTCGAGCAGCAGGTGCGCGGTATCAGCCGCGAGCTGACCGCGCACGACTCGCAGCTGGTGCTGCTGTGGGTGGAGGGCGCCGGCGACTACGAGCGGATCGCCCGTTACCTGGGCGGCGGCCACGTCGACGGCGCCCTCGCCTTCTCGGTCCACAACGACGACGAGTTGCCGTCGATCGTCCGCCGCGTGCAGGTGCCGACCGTGTTCGGCGGCCGCCCGGGCTGGCCGGGCGCGAGCGGGGAACTGGCGGTGCCGTACGTGGACGCCGACAACCGGGGCGGCGCGCGGGAGGCCGTGCGGTACCTGCTGGCGCGGGGCCGCGAGCGGATCGCGCACATCGCGGGGCCGCGCGACCAGACGTCGTCGATGGACCGGCTGGACGGCTACCGCGACGTGATGCTCGACGCCGACCCGGGCCTGGTGGCGCAGGGCGACTTCACCGAGGAGAGCGGCGCCCACGCCATGGCCGAACTGCTGGAACGGCGCCCGGGCCTGGACGCTGTCTTCGCGGCCAACGACCTGATGGCGTCGGGCGCCCTGCGCGTACTCCGCGAGCGCGGGCTACGCGTGCCCGAGGACGTGGCGCTCGTCGGCTTCGACGACATGGCGTCGGTCGCCGAGGCCACGGACCCGCCCCTGACGACGGTCCGCCAGGACATCGAGGGCATGGGCCGCCTGATGGTCCGTCTGCTGATGCGCACCCTCAACCAGCACGGCGAGCCCGAGGCGGCGGCCACCCCGGGCTCGGTCATCACACCGACGGAACTGGTCCGCCGGGCCTCGGCGTGAGCCCTGCGCGTAGGGGACGGCCTTCGGAGGGCTCACCCTGACTTGGCGCCACTCCGACTACGCGCGCAGCTGTGTGTCGGGCGGCACCATCCGTACAAGAGCAGGGCTGAGATCCCCACGCGCTCAGTGAAGCCGAGGACTATTCAGCGCGCACCCGGGTCCAACGATGTGCTTCAGGTCTGTGCATTCGTGGGTTCGGGTGAAACACCAGGGTGCTGAGCGAGCCGGAGAGCTTCGGCGGTGACCTCGGCGTCGACCTCCGCCGGTGATCCGTCGCCGTATTGGAGGATCCCGCGATGTGCGGGTCGCTGCCGGACGTGGACGTCAGAAGTGTGAGGGGCGGTGATGACACTGTGGTCGGGGATGGTGCGTGCGGCGAGGGTGACGCCGCTGGCGATCCGGCAGTCGCGGCCGAGCACGAGGCCGGGGCCGAGGCTGATGCTGTTGCCTGTCTGGACCCGGTCGCCGATCAGTGCGCCGAACTGCGCTGTGCCGCAGCGGTAGAGGCCGCCGGGGGTACGCAGGATGATCTCCCGTTCGGGGTTGCTCATGTGGGGGCTCCACATGCTGATGGCCGCGACGGTCAGGTTGGCGGACAGGTGGGCGTCGGCACCGACGACGGTGCGGTTGACACCTATGCGGTGGCCAAGGATAGCCCGCTCGCCAACGAAGGAGCGGGTGACCTCGCAGTTGAAACCGACCGAGACGTCCGAGCACAGCACGGAGCCGGCGCGGACCGTGGAGAACTCCCATACGCGTACGTGGGGGCCGATGATGACGTCGTCCCCGATGATTGCAGTCGGGTGGATCTGCGCGGTGGGGTGGATGCGGTGCGCGAGCCGGACGAGGGCCTGGCGGTGCCAGTCCTCCCACAGCGCGAGCAAGTCGGCCAGCTCGGTCTTCTCCAAATGCTGGTACGGAGTGCCTTCCAGCATTCCGCTGGTGGAAACGGTGAGGTAGTCGCCAAGGCGGATGGTGGGCATCGGTGGCCTTCCGGTGGTGTGGTCGGTGGCCGTTTCTCTGGGCGGCTAGCATCAACGGCACCGACCCCGAGGAACGGAGGGTGTTCTGTGCGTCACCCGCGCGTTGGCGTCGCCGTCTTGACCATGGGCACGCGGCCCACCGAGCTGGCCGGCCTCCTGGCATCGGTCGCCGGGCAGGAAACGCCTGCGGCGCGGGTGGTGGTCGTCGGCAACGGTTCGCCGCTGCCGCCCCTGCCGGAGGGGGTGACCGGTGTCGAACTGCCGGAGAACCTGGGGGTGGCGGGCGGCAGGAACGTCGCACTGGCCCGACTGCGGGAGTTCGGCGATGTCGATGTGGTGGTGGACCTGGACGATGACGGTCTGCTGATCAGCCCGGACGTCTTCTCCCGGCTTGCTCAGTTGTACGCGGCGGACGAGCGGCTCGGCGTCGTCGGTTTCCGCATCGCCGACGAGCAAGGCCGTACCCAGCGCCGTCACGTTCCACGGCTGCGCGCGGCGGATCCGATGCGCGGCGGGCTGGTGACCACGTTTCTCGGCGGCGGGCACGGGCTGTCCATGCGGATGCTGGACCAGATCGGTGACTGGCCCGAGCCGTTCTTCTACGCGCACGAGGAGACCGACCTGGCTTGGCGTGCCCTGGACGCGGGATGGAAGGTGCTCTACGAGCCGGAGCTGGTGCTCCAGCATCCGTGGACGTCGCCGACCCGGCACGCGGTCTTCCACCGCATGGTCGCCCGTAATCGGGTCTGGCTTGCCAAGCGGCACCTTCCCGCCCTCCTCGTTCCCGTCTACCTGGGTGTCTGGACTGTGATGACCGTGGCCCGCACACGGTCGGCGGCGGGGCTGAGGGCCTGGTTCGGCGGGTTCGCCGAGGGCCTTCGCACCCCGTGCCCGCCTCGTCGGCCGATCCGGTGGTCCACGGTGTGGCGGATGGCCCGCCTGGGGCGGCCGCCGGTCATCTGATCAGGCGGTCGTGGCCTTGGACCGGGTCCGCAGCCATGTGGGGATGGCCTCGGGGGTCTTGCCCAGCCAGTCCGCGTAGCGGGCCACCCCGTCCTTGACGGTGATGGTCGGCCGCCAGCCGAGTACCGCTTCCAAACGGTGTGTGGACGCGTAGCCGCCGAGCGGGTCACCGGGGGGCATCGGCGTCTCCACGAACCGGGTGCCCGGGTACTGCTCGGCGACCAGCTCGGCCACGGTGCGGATGCTGGTGGGGATGCCGGTGCCGATGTTGATCGTCTCGTTGTGGGCTCGCGGGGCGATAAGGGCCCGCACGGTGGCGGCGGCGATGTCCTCGACGTGGGCCAGGTCCCGAATCTGGTGGCCGCCGCCGTTGAGGTGCAGGGGCAGCCCCAGGGCGGCGCGGGTGGCGAACCATGCGACCACCCACGAATGGCTGTTCTCTTTGATGACCTGCGGCTCTCCGTAGACGGAGAAATACCGCACGACCGTGTACGAGGTGCCCACGGCACCCAGCGTGAGAGCGGTCTGTGTCTCGCCCCACGCCTTGGTGTTGGCATAGACGGACATCGGCCGCAGTTGCGTGTGCTCGTAGAACCGCGGCGGCACCCGACCGTAGACGGCCTCCAGCAGCTGGCGCACGGTCCGGTACTCCTCGCACGGGCGCGGCGGGTCTTCCGGGTTACCGTTGCCGTAGACGCTGGCGGAGGAGACGAAGACGAGCCGGCGGGTCCGCTCGCAGGCGGCCACCGCGTCCAGCAGTACCTGGGTGCCGGTGATGTTGGTGCGGATCGCCGCCATGGGCTTGCGGGTGCAGGCGGCGACATCGGCAAGGGCGGCGGCGTGGATCACGTAGTCGGATTCGGCCACCGCCTTCCTGATCACATCCGGATTCTGGATGTTGCCGACGATGACATCCGGGTCGGTGGGGTCGATCCCGAACAGGTCGCGGTAGGTGTTGCGGGGGTAGGCGTCCATCGTGCACAGCAGGATCGGCCGGGCTCCCGCCTTGCGCAGGCAGGCGGCGATACGGCTGCCGATCAGCCCGGCTCCGCCGGTGACCAGCACGGTCCGGTCGGCGAGTTCCTTCAACTGGATGTCGTACACGGTGCCTCCATGTCGTGGTGCGGTGTCACCGGGTCGCCTGGCGGGCCTGCTCGCGCTTGACGATGAGCTGCTCGAACTGGATGGCGTACAGCTCCACCTGGTCCGGGGTCAAGACGAGCACCGACTGAACGGTCCGGCCGTCGGTGTGGTGGATCTCGATGTCCAGGACGGCCTGCTCGGCGCGGTGGTCGTACGCCGCGTCCCGCTTCAGCGGCCTCGCGTGGGTGATCGACGCCCATACACCTTGGGCAGCCGGGGTCTCGTTCATCTCGCTCTCCCTTCGGGGATGGCCTGCGGCCCGCTCTGATGCGCCGTTCGTGGTCACAAGGACACAGCAACCCGCCCGGCGAGGGGAGGTGCGGCCCCTCGGCGCGCACACGGTTTGCACCGGGCGTAAACGGCTTGCAACTTCTCGTGCTGGAGGCCGGTTTGACGGGACAATGAGCCCGGGAGGAGGTGAGTCGTGGACAACACCCATCCGATCTGGCGTTCCGCGGCTATGCGTGACGCGCTCGCCCACCGGGATGCCGGCGCGATCGTCCGGTTGGCCCGCCGCGCGGCCGACATCACACTCGCCGAACTGGGCAAGCAGGTCGGCTATACCGCCGCCTCTCTGTCGCGGATGGAACGCGGCAAGCAGCCCATGCGCGACATGCTGTTGCTCCAGAACCTCGCCGCCTGCCTCGACATCCCTCCGCACTTACTCGGCCTCGCTCCGCAACAGCAGCGAGCCGCCTCAAACCCAGCCGGTGCCACTAGGGTGAGTACGCAAACCCTGTTCGGCGAAGAGGGAGACGACCCGGTGCGACGCCGAAAGCTCCTGGCAGGCCTGGCCGGAGTCACCACCAGCGCGGTCCTCGGACCGTCAGCCGCCGTCCATGCCCCGGCACAACCGAGCCTGTCCGGCTTGGAAGACCTCCTGCTTCACCGGCAGCACATCCATCCCGTCACTCCGGACCCCACTCCGTCAGCCGTCACCGCGGCGGTGAACGCCTCCCGAGGCGACTTCAGCGCCTGCCGCTATGACACCCTCGCCCGCGCACTCCCGGCCCGGATCACCCTCGCCCAGGCCCTCGGCGCCCACGGGCACTCGGAGCAGGCGGCGACCGCAGTCGCCGAGCTCTATACGACTGCCACCCGACTCTGCATCAAGCTCGGCGAAGACGGCCTGGCCGCCGTCACTGCCGACCGGGCCCTCACCGCGGCACTCGGCGGCGCGGACGCCCTCACCGTCGCCGAAGCCCACCGCATGGTCTCCTCCGCCTGGCGCCGCCAGGGACACCACGCACGCGCCACCGACGTGGCCGTCACCGCCGCCCAACAACTGACCGCCGACCGCACCACCGAGATCACCGAACGGCTCTCCGTCCAGGGCAATCTGTACGCCACGGCCGCCTACACCGCAGCCAAGCAAGGCGACCGGCACACCGCACACGCCCTCATCGCCGAAGCCGAAGCCACCGCCGGGCAACTCGGCCACGACGCACTGCTACGCGGCACCGTCTTCGGCCACAGCCAGGTTCTCCTCCACCAGGTCTCGATCAGCCATCTGCTCGGTGACGCGGGCCAAGCCATCGAGCACGCGCGCCTCATCGACCCCTCTGCCCTGCCCACCGCCGAACGCCAGGCCCGATACTGGATCGACGTCGCCCGTGCCTTCGATCAATGGGGCAAACCCGACCGCTGCTACCGGGCACTTCTGGCCGCCGAGCAAGCAGCGCCACAGGAGGTCCGCCGCGGCTCAGTCCAGATCATGGCCGCCCACCTGATGCGGCACGACCGCACCCTCCCCGGTGTACGGGTCTTCGCTCACCGCGTCGGCGCCCTCGCATAGCCGGTCCCCCTGCGACGAGAAGCTGATCCGCAACCTGGTGCTGCTCTCCCCGGTGCAAGAGCGCCGCCCACCGACTGCTCTTGTCGGCCTGGCTGCCCACACCTGCCGGGTCTGCGAGGGCATCCTCATCGCGAACCCCCGACTCCGCCAGATCTTCGGCTCGCCCGAAGCCGTCGCGAGTCGGAAAGGCAACGCAACCGGACCCGCGACGAAGAACGTGCACGCCGCCTCGGCGAAACGGCCCCGGCCCTGCCGCCAGTCCCGCAGCCAGCGGCCCCGACAACCGTCGCCCCCTGGCACCGACGGCCGTCCGGAACTGTCCCCACTGGCGACCAGCCCGTGACGATCGTCGCCCTGCTCGCCGCCCAGGAAGCCGCCGCCCGCCCCACGATCACCAACCGCGTCACCGACATCGCCCCGCTCAGACGCCTCCAGTGAGCATCGGCTAACCGTCACCGATCGCCGGGCCCGCCGACCTGCCGGTCGGCGGGCCCACGACGCGGCTTCGTCCACGAGTTCGACCGCGTTGGACTCCGCCCCAGCAGTGCCTGTCGCGTTGGGGCTACGCGGCCGTCGAGCGCGAGTTCAAGCGGACGGCGTGACCGGCAACCGCAAGCCGAGCCACTGCTCGGCGTCCCAGGCTTGGAACCGCTCTACCTCGGTGAACCCCAGCTTTGCCGCGAGGCGCATCGAGCCGAGGTTGGCGGTCTGGGTTGTGAGCACCACCGGCTCGCCGGGAAGGACGCCGTCGACCCAGTCGAGTGCCGCCGCGCACGCCTCGGTTGCGTACCCGAATCCCCACGCCCGCGGTAGGAACAGGTAGCCGAGATCGACCTTCCCCACGGCAGCCGGGCGACGGTGCTCCGTTGTCCTCCTGAGCAGGATCTGGCCGATCATCGCCCCATCGAGATCGACGACGAAACTCCCGGGCAGCCGCCCGGACAACTCGGGCATCTCGCGCTCAAGCTCGTCACGCGGCCGGGGGCCGCCAAGGTAGGTGTACACCTCCGGCGAGGCGTGTAGCTCGATGAACGCCGCACGGTCTCGGGCCTCGGGCTCACGGAGCACGAGCCGCTCAGTCCTGATCTGGGCAGGCGGCCAGGCGACGGGTCCGAGTTCAGTCATGCCGACCAACTAATCAGCAGGCTCAGCAACGATCAAGGCTCGCGGAACCGATCAAGCCAACGGCCCGAGCCCCACACTCACCACCGGGGCCGTGCAGGCCAGATCCGATCCACCCGCCAGTCACCAGGTATGGCCAAAACCCTCACCAGGGCATGACTATCGGTGACCGTGAGCTCTCCTACAGAGAGAGTTCGCTTCCTCACTGATCGTGGCATCAGCATCCGAGATCAACTCCGAGCACAGCCCAGCGAGCCGCTTGAGATCTTCCTCCGATTGGCAGCAGACGTTGTCGACTGCCATGCAGAGGTGATCGCCGGTGTCGTCGTCCGCGCTGGTAAGCGCGGCCAGAACCATGCGCAAGCCGCAGATGTCCCACCGTTCGAGCAGGGCTTCCGCCGCCTCTTGAGTGACAGCGGTGTCCTGACCGTCCAACAAGAGTCGGTGGAGGACTGCGGCTACTACGGCGACCTCCGCGGCGCTGGCTAGACGTCGTCCGGCAGCTGCCCTGGCGGACCATGATGCCGAGTCGGCGTCGTGAAGCGCCGACCTCAACTCGTCATCGATCTCGGGACGGCTCATGGCCCCACCTTGACACAAACGCTCAGGTCCCGGGCATCGGCCTTCACGGAATCACGGTCAGAGCCGTTTTTCAGAAGTCCGTGGCGAAGGCGGCGGAAGAGGAGGCCGAGAGCGCTCTCAAGCCCCGGGAACCTAAGACTCCTGAAACCTGCCTGTCAATACAAGCGACAGGGGCGGGAGTTGGGTGGAGACCCGAGCCGTTATCCGTTCGAGTCTTGACGCGGCAGGCCCCGCCGAGGCACGCTCCATCCACATTCTTGAGAGCGCTCTCAGGAAGTGGTTCCAGCTCGTTCGAAGCCAAGGAGGCTTCTCATGCCCATCGCCCGAGCCGCCAGAGCCAGAAGGGCCGCCGTCCGACTCGGTGTGGTCGCGCTGACCGGGGCCCTGCTCGCCGCCTGTGGATCCGGCACGTCGGACGGGACGTCCGATGCCGGGGGCGGCAAGGTCACGCTGACCGTCGACCTGTTCGGCTCGTTCGGCTACAAGGAGGCCGGGCTGTACGCCGAGTACGAGAAGCTCCACCCCGGCGTCACGATCAAGCAGACCGACACCGAGGACGAGCAGGACTACTGGAAGTCCCTGCAGACCCGGCTCGCGGGCGGCGGCGGACTCGCCGACGTCCAGGGCATCGAGGTCGGCCGGATCGCCTCCGTCACCCAGCAGCAGGCCGACAAGTTCGAGGACCTCACCAAGTACGGCGCGAGCGACCTCAAGAGCCAGTTCGCCGAGGCCAAGTGGTCCGCGGCCACCACGCGGGACGGCCGGGTACTGGGTCTCGGCACCGACGTCGGCCCGGAGGCGATGTGCTACCGCACCGACCTCTTCCAGCAGGCCGGCCTGCCCACCGACCGCGAGGAACTCGCCGAGAAGTGGTCCACCTGGGACGGCTACCTGGAACTCGGCAAGCAGTACAAGGCGAAGGCCCCCGCCAAGAGCGCCTGGCTGGACAGCGTCGGAAGCCTCTTCACCATCATGATCGGCCAGCAGGAGGAGCGGTACTACAACGCCTCCGGCGAGCTGATCTACGAGGACAACCCGGCCGTCAAGACCGCCTGGAACGCCGCCGCCGAGGCCGCCGCAGCCGGCCTGAGCGCCAAGCTCGACCAGTGGTCCCCGCAGTGGAACCAGGCGTTCGCCGCCGGGTCCTTCGCGACGATCCCGTGCCCCGCCTGGATGCTCGGCTACATCAAGGGCCAGGCCGGTGACGCCGGCAAGGGCAAGTGGGACATCGCCAAGCTGCCCGGCGGGGCCGGCAACTGGGGCGGTTCTTACCTTTCCGTGCCGCGTGCGGCCAAGCACAAGAAGGAGGCGTACGAGCTGATCAAGTGGCTCACGGCGCCCGAGCAGCAGGCCAGGCTCTTCGAGAAGCAGGGCAACTTCCCGTCCTCGACGGGCGCCATCGCCAAGGTCGCCGACGCCAAGGACCCGTACTTCTCGGACGCGCCGATCGGACAGATCTTCGGTGACGCCGCCAAGGACGCCCCCGTGCAGGTCCTCGGCATCCACGACAAGAACGTCGCCGACCAGATCACCAACGCGCTGAGCGAGGTCGAACGCAAGGGCACCTCCCCGGACAAGGCGTGGGCCAACGCGAGGAAGGGCGTCGCGAACGTCATGGGCTAGGGAACGTCCGGCGGATCACGCCAGGCCCCGGCCCAGGAGTGATCCGCCGGACACGACCTGACCGCCCCGGAGCCGGCCCCCGCCGGGCGCCGGCCGTCCGGCGGGGGCGGGGCGGGCTCGCTTCCCGTCCCGCGGAGGCGGGCCGGTCATGACGACCGCCTCCGCGCGCTTCCTCCCGTACCGACCTCCCGAAGGGCCGCACCATGACCCTCACCGCTCCGGCGGGCACCGCCGCGCCGCCGACCCCGCCCCCCGACCGGGCCGCACGGCCGTCGGCGGTCCGGCGGGCCTGGCGGACCGTATCGCCGTACGCCTACATCGCCCCGTTCTTCACGCTCTTCGCCGCCTTCGGGCTCTTCCCGCTGATCTACACCGCGTTCGTCTCGCTCTACCGGGTCGAGCTCCAGACGCCCGGCGACATGGAGTGGCGCGGGTTCGGCAACTACGCCGCGCTGTTCACCGACGAGTTCTTCTGGATCTCGCTGCGCAACACCTTCACCATCGGTGTCCTGTCCACCGTCCCGCAGCTGGTCATGGCGCTGGGGCTCGCGCATCTGCTCAACTACAAGCTGCGCGGCCGGACCTTCTTCCGGACCGCGATGCTCCTCCCGTACGCGACCTCCGTCGCCGCCGCGACGCTCGTCTTCGCCCAGCTGTTCGGCCGGGACTTCGGCCTGGTCAACTACGTCCTGGGACTCGTCGGGATCGCTCCGGTCGACTGGCAGACCGGGACCGTCGCCTCGCAGATCGCCGTCTCGACCATCGTCATCTGGCGCTGGACCGGCTACAACGCGCTGATCTACCTCGCCGGTATGCAGTCCATCCCGAGCGAGCTGTACGAGGCCGCCGAGATGGACGGGGCGTCCCGCTGGCGGCAGTTCCTCCATGTCACGCTGCCCGGGCTGCGGCCCACCATCGTGTTCACAGTCGTCGTGTCGACGATCGGCGCCACCCAGCTGTTCGGTGAGCCGCTGCTCTACGAGGGCTCGGTGTCGGGCGGCATCTCGCACCAGTACCAGACGCTCGGCCTCTACATGTACGAGCAGGGCTGGGGCTTCTTCCACCTGGGCCGGGCCGCCGCCATCGCCTGGGTGATGTTCCTGCTCATCCTGGTGCTCGTCGGGGTCAACGCCCTGCTCGCGCGCCGCCGTTCCCGCAAGGAGGCCGGTCGATGACCACGCGCGCGGGGCGCACGCTCCACGGCGGCAAGGTCGCGTACGCGATGCTGATCGTCGCCTTCCTCGTCTCGGCCTTCCCGTTCTACTGGACGATCGTCGCCGCCAGCCGGTCCAACGCCGATCTGGCGAAGGTGCCGCCCACGCTGTTGCCCGGGCCGAACCTGATCCACAACTTCGCGGCGGTGATGGAGGAGGCCGACATCGGCAAGGCCCTCGTCAACTCGCTGATCGTGTCCGGGTCCATCACCGTGGGCACCGTGCTGTGCTGCACTCTCGCCGGGTTCGCCTTCGCCAAACTGCGTTTCCGGGGCCGGGGCGCCCTCCTAGCGATCACCGTGGGCACGATGATGATCCCGCCGCAGCTCGGGGTGATCCCACTGTTCATGCTGATCGCCGAGTTGCAGTGGGTGAACCAGCTCCAATCCGTGATCCTGCCGGGCCTGGTGTCCGCGTTCGGGGTGTTCTTCATGCGGCAGTTCCTGGTGCAGGCACTGCCCGACGAGCTGATAGAGGCGGCCCGGGTGGACGGGGCGTCCACCGCGCGGATCTTCTGGTCGATCGTGGTGCCCATCGCCCGGCCCGGGATGGCGGTGCTCGGACTGCTGACGTTCATGGCCGCCTGGAACGACTTCTTCTGGCCGATCGTCGCCCTGTCGTCGCAGAACCCGACCGTGCAGGTCGCGCTCCGGCAGCTCGGCGGCGGCTATGTCCACGACCAGTCCGTGATCATGGCGGGCACGCTGCTCGGCACCCTGCCCGTGCTGCTGGTGTTCGGCCTGCTGGGCCGGCAGATCGTCGGCGGCATCATGCAGGGCGCGGTCAAGGGCTGACCCTCCACCACTCTTCTCCGATTGCTTTGACCGTTGGGAGTTCCATCCTCATGACCGCTGTCGACGCACAGCTCCGCCCGGCGACGGGGCACACCTTCCCCACCGGCTTCCGCTGGGGCACCGCCACCGCCGCCTACCAGATCGAGGGCGCCGCCGCCGAGGACGGCCGGACCCCGTCCGTCTGGGACACCTTCAGCCGTACGCCCGGCAAGGTCCGCAACGGCGACACCGGGGACATCGCCGCCGACCACTACCACCGGATGTCCGAGGACGTCGCCCTGATGAAGGACCTGGGCGTCACCGACTACCGGTTCTCCGTCGCCTGGCCCCGGGTGCAGCCCACGGGGCGGGGTCCGGCCGTGCGGAAGGGCCTCGACTTCTACCGGCGTCTGGCGGACGAGCTGCGCGGGGCGGGCATCCGCCCCGTCGCCACGCTCTACCACTGGGACCTGCCGCAGGAGCTGGAAGACGCGGGCGGCTGGCCGCACCGGCAGACCGCCGAGCGGTTCGCCGAGTACGCGGCCCTCGTGGCGGACGCGCTGGGCGACCGGGTCGCCACCTGGACGACGCTCAACGAGCCGTGGTGCGCCGCGTTCCTCGGGTACGCCTCGGGGGTGCACGCCCCCGGCCGCACCGACCCGGCCGCGTCCCTGCGCGCCGCCCACCACTTCAATCTGGCCCACGGGCTCGCCGTACAGGCGCTGCGGGCCGCCCTGCCGGCGTCGGCCGAGGTGTCCCTGACGCTGAACCTGCACGCCGTACGGCCGCTGACGGGCTCCGAGGCGGACCGGGACGCGGCGCGGCGCGTCGACGCGCTCGGCAACCGCGTCTTCCTGGACCCGGTGTTCCACGGGCGGCTGCCGGAGGACCTGGTCGCGGACACGGCCGCCCTCACGGACTGGTCGTTCGTACGGGACGGCGACCTGGAGGTGGCGGCCGCGCCCGTCGACTCGCTGGGGATCAACTACTACTCCCCCACGGTCGTCGCGGCCGGCACCCACGAGGGCCCGTCGCCGTGGCCGGGCGCCGAGCGGCATGTCCGCTTCGAGCCCGCGCCGGGGCCGCGTACCGCGATGGACTGGCCGGTGGACGCGGACGGGCTGTACGAGCTGCTGACCCGGCTCCGCGACGACCTGCCGCGTGTCCCGCTGGTCATCACCGAGAACGGCGCGGCGTACGACGACTACGCGGACCCGTCGGGCGCCGTCCACGACCCGGAGCGGGTGGCGTATCTGCACCGGCATCTGGCCGCCGTGCACCGGGCGCTCGCGGACGGCGTGGATGTACGCGGGTACTTCCTGTGGTCTCTGCTCGACAACTTCGAGTGGGCCTACGGCTACAGCAAGCGGTTCGGGATCGTCCATGTGGACTTCGCGTCACAGCGCCGTACACCGAAGGACAGCGCCCGCTGGTACGCGGACGTCATCGCGCGGAACGGGCTGCCGGGCCGCCCGCCCGGCTGACCGCGTAGCGCCTGCGCGCCTTCTCGCGCGCCTCCTTGCGCGCCTTCCGGGCCAGCGGGAGGTAGCGCAGCCGCTCGGGGAGTACGGGCACCACGGCCCGTACGACCCCGGCGAGGCGGCGCAGCTTCCGCTCCTGGGCGTCGGTCCACCCCAGGCCGATGGCCTCCCGGGCCTCGGGCGGCATGAAGCCGACGGTGAGGAAGGCGCGGAAGCGGGCGATGCGCGGCCGGAGCACGGGCCACAGGGCGCGCAGCAGGAGCCGGAGCGGCAGGGGGCCGCGGTCGGGCGGCGGGAACGGGCTGTCGGCCGACACCAGGTCCCGTACGACGGCGGTCATCCCGATCTCGTCGGCGAGGACCTTCCGGTAGTACGGCCAGAACTCCTCGATCGTCTGCGGCATGTCGCGGTCGTGGATGCCGAGTATCCGGCCGACCTGGAGCCACTCGCCGTAGAACTGCCGCTCCTGCGCCTCGGTCATGGGGCGCACGAGGTAGCGGGCGGCGTACCGGTGGACGGGGAAGCCGGTGGCGTGCACCCAGGCGTAGTTGGCCGGGGTGAGGGCGTGGTAGGGGCGGCCGCGGGTGTCGGTTCCCTGGATGGTGCGGTGGAGGCGGCGCAGGCGCCGCCCTTCCTCGGCCGCGGCCTCGCCGCCGTAGACCCACAGCTGGAGGGAGCGCAGGGAGCGTTCACCGCGGCCCCAGGGGTCGGTGCGGAAGACGGAGTGCTCGTCGACGCCGGCGCCGACGGCGGGGTGGGCGACCTGGAGGGCGAGCGCGGAGGGCAGCATGAGCAGGCCGCGGATGTCGCCCGCGAGGCTCCACAGGACCCCGCCGGGGGGCGGCGGTGCGGGCTGTGCGGGGGCCTGGGTCATGGGCGCTGCTCCGGGTCTGTTCCGTGTCCGCTCGGTGGACTTCCAGTATGCGATCAGAGGCGGGCGGAGGGCTTACGGGGCTTTGAGGACCGGAAGTGGGGATCTTCGCCCGGGCGCCCGGTCGTCGCAAGATTCTCTCCATCCGATGTCTACCAGAGAGTAACCGTGGCTGATTTGATGTGCGGCGCCGAGTCCGACCCCCCACCTCCGTAGGGAGTTTCCGTGCCGCGTTCCGTGCCGCGTTCCATGCTCCACCGCGCGCCTCGCGCCGCTCTGTCCGCCGCCCTTTCCGCCGCGCTCGCCGCCGTGGGCCTGGCCGCCTCCGCGCCCCCGGCGACCGCCGCCGCCGACGGGCCGCCGCGGCTGAAGGTCCTCACGTACAACGTGTTCCTCTTCAGCAAGAACCTGTACCCGAACTGGGGCCAGGACCACCGGGCGAAGGAGATACCGGCGGCGCCGTTCTTCCAGGGCAACGACGTCGTGGTGCTCCAGGAGGCGTTCGACAACTCCTCGTCGGACGCGCTGCTGCGGAACGCGGCCGACCGGTACCCGCACCGGACGCCCGTGATGGGGCGCAGCAGGAGCGGCTGGGACGCGACGGGAGGGGCGTACTCGGGGCTCACACCGGAGGACGGCGGGGTGACGGTGCTGAGCAAGTGGCCGATCGTCCGCAAGGAGCAGTACGTCTACCAGGACGCGTGCGGCGCGGACTGGTACTCCAACAAGGGCTTCGTGTACGTGGTGCTGGACGTGAACGGCACGAAGGTCCATGTCGTCGGCACGCACGCCCAGTCCACCGACCCGGGGTGCGCGGCCGGTGAGGCGGCGCGGACGCGCAGCCGGCAGTTCAGGGCGATGGACGCGTTCCTGGACGGCAAGAACATCCCGGCGTCGGAGCAGGTGATCGTGGCGGGCGACCTCAACGTGGACTCGCGGACGCCGGAGTACGCGACGATGCTCGCCGACGCGGGCCTGGCGGACGCGGACGGGCGCACCGGGCACCCGTACTCCTTCGACACGGCGGAGAACTCGATCGCGGCGGACCGCTACCCGGACGACCCGCGGGAGGACCTGGACCACGTCCTCCAACGGGCCGGGCACGCGCGCCCGGCGGGCTGGACGAACGACGTGATCAAGGAACAGAGCGCGCCGTGGACGGTCTCCAGCTGGGGGAGGTCGTACACGTACACGAACCTGTCGGACCACTACCCGGTGGTCGCGTCCGGCCGGTAGGACCCGTGCACGTACGGGGTCGTGGTGGACAGCACCTCGACCCCGAGGCGGCGCAGGAGGTTACGGCTGTCGTCGAAGGCGTCGGTCTGGAGCCGCCGCAGGCGTGAGCCGTCCGTGCCGGGCTACAGCTTTCACTCGAAGTCCAGCCCGAGCGCCCTGGAGTGGCGCACCTGCGCCTGGATCGCCCGGTCCGCGGAAGCGTCCGTCAGGTCGGGCCACTGCACCCGTTCCACGCCTCGGCGGGCCCCGTCTGCCGTACGACGTCCCCTGCCCGCTCCACCCGGCACCCGGGCCCGTCGTCGTGCACGCCGACCGCTGTGCCGCGCGCCGCCGGGCGGTCGGCCACCAGCGGCTCGACCCGGGGCCAGGTGCCGCCTGCCGGGCCGCGACCGATCCGGGGCACAGGGACCGACACGCCCGCCCGGCGGCCTCGGCCGTGAACGACCCGCACCGACCATCAGCGCCCGCGCTTTCACAGTGGTGGTGAGACAGCAATACTGTTGCAGCCGTGCGACACCACAGCGGAAGCGAGGCCCCCATGGAGACCGAGACCCAGCAGCCGGTGTTCACCGTGGACGAGCTCGCCGCGCGGGCCGGTGTCACCGTGCGCACCATTCGCTTCTACAGCACGCGCGGGCTGCTCCCGCCCCCGGTGATCGGGCCTCGCCGGGTGGGGCGGTACGGGCCTGAGCACCTGGCGCGGCTGGCGCTCATCGAGGAGTTGCAGCACCAGGGGATGACCCTGGCGGCGATCGAGCGGTACCTGGAGCAGCTGCCGCCGGACGTGAACGCCCATGACCTGGCGATCCACCGGGCTCTGGTGGCGACCTGGGCACCCGACACGGTGGAGCACCTGACGCGCGCCGAGCTGGAGCGGCGGGCCGGGCGGGAGCTGAGCGACGCCGACATGGATCTGCTCGCCGCCATGGACGTCCTGGCGGGCCCGGACGTGGAGGGTGTCCTCCGGGTCGATCTGGGGCTGCTGCGGCTGGGCGTGCAGCTGCTCGACGTGCCGATCCCGCACGAGACGATCGTGGCCGCCCGCACGGTGCTGGTGGAGCACACGCGCGAGGCGGCCCACGAGCTGACCCGGCTGTTCCGGGACGAGGTGTGGAACCCGTACCGGGAGCGCGAGTCGGACCCGGAGGACCCGCAGCACGTCAAGGCGATGAAGTCGCTGTCCGCGCATATGCAGCCGCTGGTGGTGCAGGCCCTCGTCACCGCCTTCCAGCGGTCCCTGACGGAGGAGCTGCGGGCCGCCTTCCGTGCCCCCGAGTGACGGGGCGTGGACGGCGGCCCCGGCCCTCAGTCCTTGAAGGTCTCCCCCCGCTCGGCCTTCTCCACCAGCAGCGCCGGGGGCTCGAACCGGTCGCCGTACCGCTCCGCCAGCTCCCTGGCGCGGGCCACGAAGCCGGGCAGGCCGACGCCTTCCCCGGCGCCGCCGTCGTAGCTGTTGATGTACTGGAGGACGCCGCCGGTCCAGGCGGGGAAGCCGATGCCCATGACTGAGCCGATGTTGGCGTCGGCGACCGATGTGAGGACGCCCTCCTCCAGGCAGCGGACCGAGTCGAGGGCCTCCGCGAAGAGCATGCGCTCCTTCATGTCCTCGAAGGGCACGGACGCCCCGGACCGGGCGAAGTGCTTCCGCAGTCCGGGCCACAGGCCGACGCGCCCGCCGTCCCCGTCGTAGTCGTAGAAGCCGGCGCCGCCGCTGCGGCCGGGCCGCCCGAACTCGTCCACCATGCGGTCGATGACGGCCTCGGCCGGGTGGACCTGCCAGGTGCCGCCCGCCTCCTCCACCGCGCGCCGCGTCTCGTTCCGGATCTTGCGGGGCAGCGTCAGCGTCAGCTCGTCCGTCAGGGACAACACCTTCGCCGGATATCCGGCCTGGGCAGCCGCCTGCTCGACCGACGCGGGCTCGACGCCCTCGCCGACCATCGCGACGCCCTCGTTGATGAACTGTCCGATGACGCGCGAGGTGAAGAAGCCGCGCGAGTCGTTGACGACGATCGGCGTCTTGTTGATCTGCCGCACCAGGTCGAAGGCCCGCGCGATCGCCTCGTCGCCGGTCCGCTCGCCCTTGATGATCTCGACGAGCGGCATCTTGTCGACAGGTGAGAAGAAGTGCAGACCGATGAAGTCGGCCTGCCGCTCCACGCCCTCCGCGAGGACGGTGATGGGCAGCGTCGAGGTGTTGGAGCAGAGCAGGGCGTCCGGCGCCACGACGTCCTGGACCTCCTGGAACACCTTGTGCTTGAGCGCGGTGTCCTCGAAGACCGCCTCGACGACCGCGTCGCAGCCCGCGAGGTCCGCCACGTCGGCGGTCGGCCGGATGCGGGCGAGCAGCGCGTCCGCCTTCTCCTGAGTGGTGCGGCCGCGCGCCACCGCCTTGGCGCACAGCTTCTCGGAGTACTCCTTGCCCTTGGCGGCGGCCTCCGCGGAGACGTCCTTGAGGACCACCTCGATGCCCGCCTTCGCGCAGGCGTACGCGATGCCCGCGCCCATCATCCCCGCGCCGAGGACGGCCGCCTTGCGGACCCTGCGCGGCTCGACGTCCTGGGGGCGGCTGCGGCCCGCGTTGACCGCCTGGAGGTCGAAGAAGAACGCCTGGATCATGTTCTTGGCCGTCCGGCCGGTGACCAGCTCGGTGAAGTAGCGCGCCTCGATGACGAGGGCGCTCTCGAAGTCGACCTGGGAGCCCTCGACGGCCGCGGCGAGGATGTTGCGCGGCGCCGGGTAGGGAGCGCCGTTCAGCTGCTTCTTCAGGTTCGCCGGGAAGGCCGGCAGGTTGGCGGCGAACTTCGGGTGCGCCGGCGTACCGCCAGGGATCTTGTGGCCGGGCAGGTCCCACGGCTGGTGCGACTCGGGGTGGGCGTCGATGAAGGCGCGTGCCTTGGCGAGCATCTCCTCGGGTGTGGCGGCCACCTCGTGGACGAGGCCGTTCTCCAGGGCCCGCCGCGGCGTGTACTGCGTGCCCTGGAGGAGCACCTTCAGCAGCGCGTCGGCGATGCCCATGAGCCGTACGGTCCGGGTGACACCGCCGCCTCCGGGCAGCAGGCCGAGCGTGACCTCGGGGAGGCCGATCTTGGAGCCGGGGGCGTCGAGGGCGATCCGGTGGTGCGAGGCGAGGGCGATCTCGTAACCGCCGCCGAGTGCCGCGCCGTTGAGGGCGGCGACGACCGGCTTGCCGAGGGTCTCGATACGGCGCAGCGAGCGCTTGATGTCCGAGGTGGTGTCGAAGACCTGCCGGGCGTCGGCCGGGCCGGCCCTCATCATGTCCTTGAGGTCGCCGCCCGCGAAGAAGGTCTTCTTCGCCGAGGTGTAGATGATGCCGCGGATGGAGTCCTTCTCGGCCTCGGCGCGGTCGGCGATCGCGGCGATCGACGCGCGGAACGCCTGGTTCATGGTGTTGGCGGACTGGTTCGGGTCGTCGAGGACGAGGGTGACGACGCCCGTCTCGTCCCGCTCCCAGCGGATGGTGGTACTCGTCGGCATGGCGGTCATGGCTGCTTCTCCGTTACGGGGTGCGGACGGGACGGTCAGAGTCGCTCGACGACGGTGGCGATGCCCATGCCGCCGCCGACGCAGAGGGTCGCGAGGCCGTACCGCTTGTCCTGGCGCTCCAGTTCGTCGACGAGGGTGCCGAGGATCATCGCGCCGGTGGCGCCGAGGGGGTGGCCGAGGGCGATGGCGCCGCCGTTGACGTTGATCTTGTCGAGGGGCAGTCCCATGTCCTTGGCGTAGCGCAGGACGACACCGGCGAAGGCTTCGTTGATCTCGACCAGGTCGATGTCGTCGATGGTGAGCCCGGCCCTGGCGAGTGCCTTGCGGCTGGCGGGCGCGGGTCCGGTCAGCATGATGGTGGGCTCGGACCCGGAGACGGCCGCGGAGACGATCCGGGCGCGGGGCGTCAGCCCGTACCGCTCGCCGATGGCGCGGGAGCCGATGGCGACGAGGGCGGCGCCGTCGACGATGCCGGAGGAGTTGCCCGCGTGGTGCACATGGTCGATCTTCTCGACCCAGTGGTACTTCTGCAGGGCGACGGCGTCGAAGCCGCCCATGTCGCCGATGCCGGCGAAGGACGGCTTGAGCGCGGCGAGCGAGTCGGCGGTGGTTCCGGGGCGCATGTGCTCGTCGTGGTCGAGGACGACGAGGCCGTTGCGGTCCTTGACGGGGACGACGGACCGGTCGAAGCGGCCCTCCTTCCAGGCGGTGGCGGCCCGCTCCTGGGAGAGCGCGGCGTACTCGTCGACGTCGCGCCGGGAGAAGCCCTCCAGGGTGGCGATGAGGTCGGCGCTGATGCCCTGCGGGACGAAGCCGGTCTCGAGATTCGTCATCGGGTCGGACATCCAGGCGCCGCCGTCGGAGCCCATCGGCACGCGCGACATGGACTCGACGCCGCCCGCGAGGACGAGGTCCTCCCAGCCGGAGCGGACCTTCATCGCGGCCATGTTGACGGCTTCGAGGCCGGAGGCGCAGAAGCGGTTCTCCTGGACCCCGGCGACGGTGTCGGGCAGCCCGGCGGCGATGGCCGCGATCCGGGCGATGTCGGAGCCCTGGTCGCCGAGCGGTGCGACGACGCCCAGGACGACGTCGTCGATCGCGGCGGGGTCGAGGCCCGGCCGGCGGGCCTGGAGTTCATGGATCAGGCCGACGACGAGGTCGATCGGCTTGGTGCCGTGCAGGGAGCCGTTGGCCTTGCCACGGCCGCGCGGGGTGCGGATCGCTTCGTACACATACGCTTCGGTGGTCACTGGTCGGGCCTTTCGCGTCGCAGCAGAGGTCGAGGAGGTCGCGGGGGTCGCATCACGTTCCGCAGTGGGTCAGCCGAGCAGCGAGCGGCCGATGATCTCCTTCATGATCTCGGTCGTGCCGCCGTAGATGGTCTGGATCCGGCCGTCGGTGAAGGCCCGGGCCACCGGGTACTCGGTCATGTAGCCGTAGCCGCCGTGGAGCTGGAGGCAGCGGTCGGCGGCCCGCTTCTGGAGTTCGGTGGCCCACCACTTGGCCATCGAGGCGTGCACGGCGTCGAGTTCGCCGGCCGCGTGGTCCTCGACGCAGCGGTCGACGAAGGAGCGCGTGACGGCGCACTCGGTGGCCAGCTCGGCGATCTCGAAGCGGATGTGCTGGAGCCTGGCGAGGGGCCGGCCGAACGCCTCGCGTTCCCTGACGTACGCGGTGGTGATCTCCAGCAGGTGTTCGGCGCCCGCGATGGCGGCGGCGGCGATGGCCATCCGCTCCTGCGCCAGATGGGTCATGAGATGGACGAAGGCGCCGTCGCGCTCGCCGAGGAGGTTCTCCTTGGGGACGCGGACGTCGTGGAAGAAGAGTTCGGCGGTGTCCTGGGCCTTCTGGCCGATCTTGTCGAGGTTGCGGCCGCGTTCGAAGCCGGGCGTGCCGCGCTCGACGACGAGGAGGGACAGGCCGTGCGCGCCGCCCTCGGGGGTGGTCTTCGCGACGACGATGACGAGGTCGGCGAGGATGCCGTTGGAGATGAAGGTCTTGGAGCCGTTGAGCAGCCAGTGGTCGCCCTTGTCCTCGGCGGTGGTGCGGATGCCCTGGAGGTCGGATCCGGCGCCGGGCTCGGTCATGGCGATGGCGGTGACGGTCTCGCCGGTGCAGAAGCCGGGCAGCCAGCGGCGCTTCTGCTCGTCGGTGGCGAGGCCGGTGAGGTAGGGGCCGATGATGTCGTTGTGGAGCCCGATGGCGAGGCCGGGGGCGCCGGCTCGGGTGAACTCCTCGGCGAGGACGACGCTGTAGCGGAAGTCGGGGTTGCCGCCGCCTCCGTACTCTTCGGGTACGGCGAGACCGAGGAGGCCCTGGCGGCCGGCGGCGCGCCAGGCGTCGCGGGCGACGATGCCGTCCTTCTCCCACTGCGCGTAGTGCGGCAGGACCTCCTTGGCGAGGAAGGTGCGGACGGTGTCGCGGAACGCGTCGTGCTCGGCCCTGAAGATGCGGCGCTTCAACTCGGCCTCCTGTCGGTGGGGTGGACGGCGGGCAGGTCCCAGTCGCGGGCGACCTCGTCGGCGTCGGCGCCCGGCCGGGCGGGCGCGCGGCGTACGGAGCCGGGCGTCGCGGAGAACCGGGGCGCGGGCGCCGGCTGGGTGAGTCCGCCGTGCCGGGTGAACGTGCCGCGCGCGGCGAGGTGCGGGTGACCGGGCGCCTCGCGCAGCGACAGGACCGGGGCGACGCAGGCGTCGGTGCCCTCGAAGACGGCCGTCCAGTCTGCGCGGGTGCGGGTCCGGAACCGGTCGGCGACGGCGGCGCGCAACTCGCCCCAGCGGGTGACGTCGTCGCGGTCCGCGGCCCGGTCCTCGATGCCGAGGAGCCGTACGAACTCGTCGTAGAACCGCCGCTCCAGCGCGCCGACCGCCATATGGCCGCCGTCGGCGGTCTCGTATGTGCCGTAGAAGGGGCAGCCGCCGTCGAGGAGGTTGGCGCCGCGCCGGTCCTGCCAGCCGCCGGCCGCCATCATGCCGTGGATCATCGTGGCGAGGTGGGCGGCGCCGTCGGTGATGGCCGCGTCGACCACCTGGCCGGTGCCGCCCTCGGTGCGGGCGTGGTGGAGGGCGGCGAGGACGCCGACGACGAGGTAGAGGGAGCCGCCCGCGTAGTCGCCGAGGAGGTTGGCCGGCACGGTCGGCGGCTCGCCCGCGTTGCCGATCATGGAGAGGGTGCCGGTGACGGCGATGTACGCGATGTCGTGACCGGCGCGCTGGGCGAGCGGCCCCTCCTGGCCCCAGCCGGTCATCCGCCCGTACACCAGTCGCGGGTTGCGGGCGAGGCACGCGCGGGGGCCGACACCGAGGCGTTCGGCGACACCGGGGCGGTAGCCCTCGATGAGGATGTCGGCGCGTGCGACGAGGTCGAGGACGCGGGCGGCGCCGTCGTCGGCCTTGAGGTCGACGAGGACCGAGCGTTTGTTGCGGTTGGTCAGGTCGTACGCGGGATCGATGCCGAGGCCCGCGCCGCCCGGCCGGTCGACGCGTACGACGTCGGCACCGAGGTCGGCGAGGAGCATGGCCGCGAAGGGGCCGGGCCCGATGCCCGCCAGTTCGACGACGCGCACCCCGGTGAGCGGGCCGTTGCCTGCCGTTGCCGCCATCCGGCCCCCTTGCCGTGTCGACTGTGACACTTCTGCTGTAACAGTGATGATGTTAAGAACGTGTTCCACTCCGCACAAGCCCCTTCGGCGCGCTCCCGGCGCGCTCGGCACCCTCGGGGAGCGCCACGCGTGCCGGGCGCTACCCTCTGCCTCCTTACAGCAGCGCACCGGAGCAGCGACGGAGGGCCGGATGGACACGCGGGACGGCACGGCACGGGCGTTTGACGTCGTTCTCTTCGGGGCGACCGGGTTCGTCGGCGAGATCACCGCCCGCTACCTCGCCGCACACGCGCCCGCGGGCTGCCGGTGGGCGATCGCCGGGCGCAGCCGGGAGAGGCTGGAGCGGCTGCGGGAGCGGCTCGCCGCCGAGCACCCGGCATGCGCCGCGCTGCCGTTGCTGGTGGCGGACGCCGCCGACCCGGACGCGGCGCGCGAACTGGCGGGGTCGGCGCGCGTGGTGGCCACGACGGTCGGTCCCTACGTCTGGTACGGCGAGCCGCTGGTGGCGGCGTGCGCCGAGGCGGGCACGGACTACGTCGACCTGACGGGTGAGCCGGAGTTCGTGGACCTGATGTACGTACGGTATGACGCGCGGGCCCGGGAGACGGGGGCGCGGCTCGTGCACGCGTGCGGCTTCGACTCGGTCCCGCACGACCTGGGCGTCTACTTCACGGTGCGGCGGCTGCCGCGGGACGTGCCACTGCGCGTGGACGGGTTCGTCCGGACGAACGCCTCGTTCTCGGGCGGCACGCTCGCGTCGGCGCTCACCGTGATGGCCCGGGGCCGGCACACGGCGCGGGCCGCCCGGGAGCGGCGGCTGTACGAGCCGCGGCAGGTGGGGCGGCGGGCCCGGGCGTCCCTGGGCGGGCCGCGGTTCAGCCGCGAGACCGGCGCGTGGGCGCTGCCGCTGCCGACGCTGGACCCGCGGGTCGTGGCGCGGTCGGCGGCGGCGCTGCCCGAGTACGGTCCGGACTTCCGGTACCGGCACTACGCGGCGGTGCGGACGCTGCCGGCGGCGCTGGGCGGGGCGGCGGTCGCGGGCGCGGGCTTCGCGCTGGCCCAGCTGCCACCGGCACGGCGCCGGCTGATGGACCGCTACGAGCCGGGGAACGGGCCGGACCCGGAGCGCAGGAGGCGCAGTTGGTTCAGGGTCCGGTTCGTCGGCGAGGGCGGCGGGCGGCGGGTGTGCACTGAGGTGTCGGGCGGCGACCCCGGCTACGACGAGACGGCGAAGATGCTCGCCGAGTCGGCACTGTGCCTCGCCTTCGACGAGGGCCTGCCCAGGACGTCCGGCCAGGTGACGACGGCGGTCGCGATGGGCGACGCGCTGCTGGAGCGGCTGGGTGCGGCGGGCATCCGGTTCCGGGTGGCGGACGCGCGCTGACGGATCGCGGGCCGAGAGGCCCGCGCCATCACTCCCGTACCAGGCAGAACGGGTGCCCGTACGGGTCGGCGCACACGGTCCAGCCCCGGTCCTGGCCGCCCTCGTCGAGGACCGCCGCGCCGAGCGCCACGGCCTCGGCCCGCGCCCGTTCCAGGTCGGCCACACCGACGTCCAGGTGGAACTGCTGGGGCCGCTCCGGGTCCGGCCGGGCGGGCGGGCGGTAGGGGTCGACGCGCTGGAAGGCCAGCACCCGCCCGTCGTCCAGGTGCAGCGTCGCCCAGTCGCCGTCGAGCGACCAGCGGGGGTCGGGCCGGTTCACGGCGCCGCCCAGGAGGCCCTGGTAGAAGCGGGCGAGGCGGCGGGGCTCCGGGCAGTCGAGCACCACACACTGCAGCCGGCCGATCATGCGCCGCTTCCCTGCCCTGCCGTGGCCTCCTGGAGGGCGCGGCGGCACAGGGAGTCGGCGTGCCGGGTCGTCTCGGGCAGCCGGTAACGCGGCGTCAGCGCCAGGGTGTGGGCACAGGCGTTGTCCAGCGTGACGCGGTGCCCGACGGACACGAAGACCGGTTTGACGCCGTCCCTGGTACGCAGGGCCCGACCCACCTCCTCGTGGCCCGCGAGCAGCGGTGCGGCGGAGCCGCGGCGGGTGTCCGGCTGCTCGTACGTGAAGGTGAACGGGTTCTTGGCGACGCCGATGACCGGCAGCCCGGTCAGGACGCCCAGGTGGCTGGCGAGTCCGAAGCGGCGTGGGTGGGCCTGCCCGTAGCCGTCGCACACGACAAGGCCGGGCCCGGCGGACAGGGTGTCCAGCGCCGCGAGCACGGCCGGGATCTCCCGGAACGCCAGCAGACCCGGGACGTAGGGGAAGGACACCCGGCCGACGGCGGTGGCCTCTTCGACGACGCGGAGCGTACGGGCGTCCAGGACGACGGCGGCCGCGGCGACGAGGTCCCGCTCGTCGTCGTACGCGACGTCGACCCCGGTCACGAGGCCGCTGCCGGGCGGCGGCCCCGGCTCGTCCAGGACGACGCGGCCGCGTAGTTCGTCCTGGACGGCCAGGGCCTCCGTCTCGTCGGCGGGCCAGCCTGCGGGCGTTTCGATGATCGTCATAGTGCCGCCACCCTACGGCGGACGGTCGGGTGTCAGCGGTGCGGCGGGCACGCCGGCCCGGCCCGGGCGCGGCCGGTTCCGGGGGCGGCCGCCCCCACGGTCCCCTGTCCGCTACGGCCGGTGCCAGGCGAGCCGGGACACATGGCCCTGGGCGCCCGACGCCCAGCAGCTGAGGTCCGCTGTGCAGTCGACGGTGTCGTACGAGCCGGTGTCGACGGTCTGCCAGGTGCGGCCGCCGTCCGTCGTGAGGTCCGTGCCGGTCGGGCCGACCGCGAGCGCCGCGGACCGGCTGTGCGGCAGCCAGGCCACGCCGGAGCGGTAGGCGGGCGGAGGTGTGGCCGCCGTACGCCAGTGGCGGCCGCCGTCCCGGGTGACCGCGGCGGCGTGCGGGGACGGTTTGCCGGCCCGGTAGTCGCCGCCGACGGCGATGCCGTGCGAGCGGTCCCGGAAGGCCAGCCCGAACACGCCGCGTGCGGGCTCGCCCGCCGGGATCGCCGCGTCGGCCACCGTCCAGGTCAGGCCCCGGTCCGCCGAGTGCAGCACCCGGCCGGTCGCCCCGCCGCCGGTCGCCAGCCACACATCACGCGGGCCGGCGGTCACCAGACACTGGCCGCTCGCGGCGAACCCGGCCTCGCCGGGCAGCGCGTCGGGCATGCCCGTGTCGGGCAGCGGCAGCCAGCTGCGGCCGCCGTCGGCGGTGGACAGGAGCCGGAACCTGCCGTCCACGGGGTCGCTCATCGCGAGTCCGTGGCGGCGGTCGAAGAACGTGAGGCAGTCGTAGAACGCGCGCGGGTCGGGGTTGCGGAACGTCTCCGTCCAGGTGGCGCCGCCGTCCTCGGTGCGCAGGATCCGGGACGCCTCGCCCTCTCCGATCGCCAGGACCACCGCGCGGCGCTCGTCGAACGCCTCGACGTCCCGGAACTCCAGGTCCTCCGCGCCGGGCGGTGACACGTCCAGCCACCCGCGCCCCCCGTCGGAGGTACGCAGCACGGTGCCCCGCGAACCGGCGACCCAGGCCGCGTCGCGGCTCACGGCCGCCAGGCCACGGAACCGTACCGTCGTCCCCGTCTCCGTCGGCCGCCAGCCGGACGCCACCGCGGCCGTGGAGGCCGCCGGTCCGGCCGCCCCGGCGGGCGGGCCCGCCACCAGAGCGGCCACGGCCACGACCGCCCCGCACAGCGCCGCCGCAACAGCCCGCCCGGTCTTCCCCATGGGTGTCATGGCGGGCGAACGTAGTCCCCGGCGACCACCCCGTCCAGACCGCCTTCCGAAGTGACACAGGTCACACGATCCGGCGTGCACGGACTGGCCCGATTCGTCGTCCTCTCCCGTGAGAGGGAGACCTATGAGGGAGCAGGACTTGTCCACCGTCATCGAGCAGGCCGTGGAAGCCCGCCTCGTCGCGTCCGCGCCCCGCATGGAGGTCGTTCCGGCCGTCCTGCGCTACGACTGCGACGACCCCTACGCCGTACGCATGGTGTTCCCCGCCCCGGCGACCCTGGAGGGCGTGGAGGTGGCGTGGGAGTTCTCCCGCGAGCTGCTCGCGGCCGGGCTGGACGCGCCGTCCGGCACCGGCGACGTCCGGGTGCGCCCGTTCGGGCACGACCGCACGGGTGTGGAGTTCCACGCCGTCGAGGGCGTCGCGATGGTCCATGTCCGGACCACCGATGTGCGCCGCTTCCTCAGGCGCAGCCGGCAGCTGGTTCCACTGGGATGCGAGTACCTCTTCCTGGACCTGGACCACGACCTGGCCGAGCTGCTGCGCGACGCGTACTGACCCGATCCGTACCGGCGCCGTAAACCGATTGCCGCGCCCGCGGCTCGGGGCCTAGCGTTCTTCCCGGCCCCTTTGCCGTCCGATCGGAGTAGGACATTGCTCGTCTGAGGTCTTGAGACACCGTGCCGCCGCACAGCGCGCGCTTTCCGCGCCGCGTGTGGCGCCGTGTTCGACCTCGGCGTACGAGCAGCCGTCCTCGGCCCCCGCTTGTGCTGTGCCGTCACGCGGACCGGTCGCCTTCCCGGTGTCTCACCCGTTGCCCTCTTCCTCTTCTCACGCAACCGGGAGACCCTTGTGTCATTTCCCTCCTCTCCTCCCTTTTCTTCCTCTTCTTCCTCTTCTTGCTCCTCCCCCGCCCTCGTCTGCGCGGATGTGTCCTTCTCCTGGCCGGACGGCACCACGGTCCTGGACGGGCTGAACCTGGGAATCGGCCCCGGCAGGACCGGGCTGATCGGCCGGAACGGCTCGGGCAAGTCGACCCTGCTGAAACTGCTGGCCGGGGAGCTGACCCCGGTGGGCGGAACGGTCCGCGCCGCGGGTGAGGTCGGCTGTCTGCCGCAGGACGCGACGCTCGACACCGGGCTGCGGGTCGACGAGGCCCTCGGTATCGCGGGCGCGCGGGCCGCCCTGCACGCGATCGAGTCGGGCGACGCGCGCGAGGAGCACTTCACGGCGGTCGGCGACGACTGGGACGTGGAGGAGCGGGCGCGCGCCACGCTCGACCAGTTGGGCCTTGGCCGGATCGGCCTGGACCGCACCACCGGTGAGGTCTCGGGCGGTGAGTGCGTCCTGCTGCGGCTCGCAGCCCTGCTCCTGGCCCGGCCCGCCGTACTGCTGCTGGACGAGCCGACGAACAACCTCGACCTGCACGCCAGGCGGCGCCTGTACGCGGCCGTGGACGCCTGGCCGGGCGTCCTCGTCGTGGTCAGTCACGACCGGGAGCTGCTGGAGCGCGTCGACCGCATCGCAGAGCTGCGCGACGGCGAGGTGACGTGGTACGGCGGCCCCTACTCGGCGTACGAGGAGGCCGTCGCCGCCGAACAGGAGGCGGCCGAACGGATGGTGCGGGCCGCAGAGTCCGACGTACGACGGCAGCGCCGCGAACTGGCCGAGGCGCAGGTCAAGCTGGCGAAGCGGAAGAGGTACGGCCAGAAGAGCGCCGAGAACAAGGTGGTCCCGGGGATCGTCGCCAACGCGCGCAAGCGCGCCGCGCAGGTGTCGGCAGGCAAGCACCGGACCGTGCAGACCAAGCGGCTGGAGCAGGCGCGGGGTCGGCTGGACGAGGCGGTGGAAGCGGTACGGGACGACGACGCGATCCGGGTCGAGCTGCCGTACACGGCCGTACCACCCGGCCGGGGAGTCCTCCTGCTGCGCGATCTGACGCTCCGCCACGGGACGCGGCTCGACGGTGAGTTCGAGGTGCGCGGTCCGGAGCGGATCGCCCTTGTCGGCAGGAACGGCTCGGGCAAGACGACACTGCTGCGGACGATCGCCGGTGAGGTCGGGCCGGTCGCGGGCGAGGCGGTGGCGCGGGTGCCGCTGCGTTTCCTGCCGCAGCGGCTGGACGTCCTCGACGACGAGCTGACCGTCGCCGAGAACGTGGCGCGGTTCGCGCCCGACGCCACCCCCAACCGGATCAGGGCGCGCCTGGCCCGCTTCCTGTTCCGGGGCACGAAGGCCGACCAGCGGGCCGGAACGCTGTCGGGCGGCGAGCGGTTCCGGGCGGCGCTGGCCGCACTGCTGCTGGCCGAGCCCGCGCCGCAGCTGCTGATGCTGGACGAGCCGACGAACAACCTGGACATGGCGAGCGTACGGAGCCTCACCGAGGCGCTGGAGGCATACGAGGGCGCGCTGATCGTGGCCAGTCACGATGTGCCGTTCCTGGAGGCGATCGGTATCACACGACGGCTCACGCTGGACGGGGGTGACCTCCACGCATAACGGAACGTAACCGGTCATTGCTCCGGGCGGGCTTGGCTCCGGCCTTACGACCCGCTTAACCTACGGTCTCGTAACCTACGAGCCCGTAGGTAATGATCGCTTCCCCTGGAGCCCCCGTGACCCTCACCTCTCCTCACCTCGGCAGTTCGGCGGAGTGGACAGATGCCCGGCTGCTGTACGCGCTGGAAGAGGTGGTCGAGAAGGAACTGAACCGCCACCTCAAGGTCGCCAAAGACTGGATGCCGCACGAGTACGTTCCGTGGTCGGACGGCCGTAACTTCCCGGGCGTCTTCGAGGACGGGGAGGCGTGGACGCAGGAGCAGTCGAAGGTGTCCGACGTGGGCAGGATCGCGCTGGTGGTGAACCTGCTCACCGAGGACAACCTGCCGAGCTACCACCATGAGATCGCCACCCTCTTCGGCCGGGACGGCGCCTGGGGCACCTGGGTGCACCGCTGGACCGCCGAGGAGGGCCGGCACGGCATCGTGATGCGCGACTACCTGCTCGCGTCGCGGGCCGTGGACCCGGACAAGCTGGAGCAGTTCCGGATGGCACACATGAGCGAGGGCTTCGAGTCGGACAACCGGCACTCGATGCTGCACTCGGTGGCGTACGTGGCGTTCCAGGAGCTGGCGACCCGGATCTCGCACCGCAACACCGGGCACCAGTCGGGCGACCCGGTCTGCGACCGCATGCTGGCGCGTATCGCGACCGACGAGAACCTGCACATGGTGTTCTACCGGAACCTGCTGTCGGCCGCCTTCGAGCTGGCGCCGGACCTGACCATGCAGGCCGTGCGGGACGTCGTCGTCAACTTCCGGATGCCGGGCCACGGCATGCCGGGGTTCGAGCGGGCCGCGGCGCAGATGGCGATCGGCGAGATCTACAACATGCGCATCCACCACGACGACGTGCTGCAGCCGGTGCTGCGGTTCCTGAAGGTCCTGGAGATCGACGGGCTCGGCCCGGAGGGCCTGAAGGCGCAGGACGAGCTGGGCCTGTACATGAACGGGCTGGACACGGAAGCGGCGAAGTTCGACGAGAAGCTCGCTACCCGCAAGGCCCGCATGGCGGCCCGCGCCGCCGCCGTCTGAACGACGCGGCGGCTCAGCGGCGGTCGGCCCGACCCCGCTTGAGCGCGTACCGCTCCTGCTCCGAGAGCCCTCCCCACACCCCGAAACGCTCGTCGTGCGTGAGCGCGTACTCCAGACACGCCTCGCGGCCCTCGCAGATCCCGCAGAGGAACTTCGCCTCACGGGTCGACGAGCCGGGCTCCGGGAAGAACAGCTCGGGCCCGGTCTGGGCGCAGAGGGCGGTCTCCTGCCAGGAGAGCTCGCCGTCGGTCAGGGCCGTACGGCCGGCGGTGCGGTCTGCGGTGGAGTTGATCGGCATGGCGGACACGCTGCACGACCGGCATAAACGTCCCGTCAACGAACGATCGACGCCGGGTGGTCCTGTCGCTGCCCGTCAGGATGGACCTGCGCACCGTGACGGCGCAAGGAGTTCACCGGCACGGCGTGTCACACACCGCCGCGCGTGCTGTGCAGCACCGCGAACCTGGCCCCGTAGGGGTCGGTGAGCTTCGCGCAGCGCCCCAGACCGGCCAGGTCGGACGGGCCGCGCCGCACCTTGCCGCCCAGCCGCTCCGCCTCTGCGACGCCCGCCTCCAGGTCGTCGACCTCGAAATACGGCGTCCAGGACGGGCCGTCGGCCGCCTCGGCCGGGTCGTCGGCGAGCGGCACGACCCCGCCGAACGCCTCGCTCGGCGACGCCAGACCTGTGCCGGGAGGCTGGATCAGGGTGTACGCCCCGGCGGGCTCCGCCGGTGCCGCGGTGTGCGCCTCCATGCCGAAGACCAGGTCGTAGAAGGACAGGTCCGCGACCGGGTCCGAGGTGTACAGCTCCGTCCAGGACAGGGCGTTCGCCTCGCCGACCACGTCGAGGCCCTTGTTCTCGCCGGGCTGCCAGACACCGAACCCCGCGCCGGTCGGGTCGGTGAAGAGTGCCATACGGCCGAGGTCCAGAACGTCCATCGGTTCGAGCGTCACGCTGCCGCCGCCCGCGCGTACGGCGGTCGCCGCCGCGTCGGCGTCGGGTGACTGGAAGTAGAGCGTCCAGGCGGAGCCGCCCCGCTCGGGCGGCACGGTCATGCCGCCCGCGACGGTTCTGCCCTCCCGCTGGAACATGCCGTACCCGCCGGCCTCGGGCCCGGCGTCCTGGAAGGTCCAGCCGAACAGTCCCTGATAGAAGGATCGGGCTCCGCCGAGGTCGGGAGTGCCGAGGTCGACCCAGTTCGGGGAGCCGGTGACGAAGCGGGTGGTCAGCATGCGCGCTCCTTCGGATGCCGGTGCGTGTCCGAGTGTGCTCCGATTCCGGGCCGGTCGCACGTGGGCTGCGCCGTCACTCCTTCTTGGCGCGGCTCGGCTGCACCCGTTTGGGCTCGCCCGGCATCTTGGGGTAGTCCGGCGGGTACGGCAGGTCGCCGAGGCCGTGGTCCCGCTCGTCGCGTTCGGCGAGCTCCAGGAGGCCCTCAAGACCGAAGGCGTGGTCGTCCATGTCGGCGTGGACGTCGCCGTGGTCGGCGTACCGGACCGGCATGGTGGCCAGGTCGAAGTCGCGGGGGTGGATGTCGTCGAGCTCGTGCCAGCGCAGGGGCGCGGAGACGGGGGCGTGCGGTCCGGGCCGGATGGAGTAGGCGGAGGCGATCGTGCGGTCCCTCGCGGTCTGGTTGTAGTCCACGAAGATCCGCTCGCCGCGCTGCTCCTTCCACCAGGCGGTGGTGACCTGGTCCGGCATGCGCCGCTCCAGCTCCCGGCCGACGGCGATGGCGGCGCGGCGCACCCCGGTGAACGTCCAGCGCGGCTCGATCGGGACGAAGACGTGCAGGCCGCGCCCGCCGGACGTCTTGGGCCAGCCGCGCAGCCCGTACTCGTCGAGCAGGGCGCGCAGTTCGTGCGCGGCGCGCACCGCTTCGGCGAAGCCGGTGCCGGGCTGGGGATCGAGGTCGACGCGCAGCTCGTCGGGGTGGTCGGTGGCCTCGCCGCGTACCGGCCAGGGGTGGAAGGTGAGCGTGCCGAGGTTGGCGGCCCACAGGACGGCGGCGACCTCGGTGGGGCGGATCTCGTCCGCGGAGCGGCCGCTGGGGAAGGCGATGTGGGCGGTGGGGATCCAGTCGGGGAGGTTCTTGGGGGCGCGCTTCTGGAAGAACGACTCGCCCTCGACGCCGTCGGGGAAGCGTTCCAGGGTGGTGGGCCGGTCGCGCAGCGCCCGCGTGATGCCCTCGCCGACGGCGAGGAAGTAGCGGGCCACGTCCAGCTTCGTGAAACCGCGCTCCGGGAAGTACACCTTGTCCGGGTTGGTCAGCCGGACGGTCCGGCCGCCGACCTCCAGCTCCACCGCTTGTGCCATGGGCGCAACGGTAGACGGATGGGGCATAGCGTGCATATCGAGCATATTCAGGCGCAGAATCGAGCCATGGAACTGCCGGTGATGCCGCCCGTGAAGCCGATGCTGGCCAAGAGCGTCAAGACCATCCCGCCGGGGATGCAGTACGAGGCCAAGTGGGACGGCTTCCGCGCCATCGTCCACCGCGACGGGCACGACGTGGTCATCGGCAGCCGTACGGGCAAGCCGCTGACCCGGTACTTCCCCGAGCTGGTCGACGCGCTGCGGGAGCGGCTTCCGGAGCGGTGCGTCGTGGACGGCGAGATCGTGATCGCGTACGGCGGGCGGCTGGACTTCGACCGGCTGACGGAGCGGATCCACCCGGCGGAGTCACGCGTCCGGACGCTGGCCGAGCGGACCCCGGCGCGGTTCGTCGCCTTCGACCTGCTGGCGCTGGGCGACGAGTCCCTGCTGGACACACCGCTGACCGAGCGGCGCGCGGCCCTGGAGCGGGTGCTGGAGGGCGTGCGGCCGCCGGTCCACCTGGCGCCGGCGACGACGGACGTGGAGGTCGCGCGGCAGTGGTTCGAGGAGTACGAGGGCGCCGGGCTCGACGGGGTCGTCGCCAAGCCGCTGGACCTGCGATACCGGCCGGACGCCCGCCTCATGTACAAGATCAAGCACGAGCGGACCGCGGACGTGGTGGTGGCCGGATACCGATTCCACAAGAGCGGCCCGATCGTGGGCTCCCTGCTGCTCGGCCTGTATGACGCGAAGGGCGCGCTCCAGCACGTCGGGGTGTGCGCCGCGTTCACGGCGCGGCGCAGGGAGGAGCTGGTCGAGGAGCTGGAGCCGCTCGTCATGGACCCGCCGGACGGCCATCCCTGGGCCTCCTGGACGGACGTGGCGGCGCACGAGAGGGCCCGGCTGCCGGGGGCACCGAGCCGCTGGTCGGGGAAGAAGGACCTGTCGTGGGTGGCGCTGCGGCCGGAGCGGGTGTGCGAGGTGGCGTACGACCATATGGAGGGCGGCCGCTTCCGGCACACGGCGCAGTTCCGCAGATGGCGCCCGGACCGCACACCGGAGAGCTGCGGCTACGCGCAGTTGGAGGAGCCGGTCTCGTACGACCTGGACGAGGTGCTGTCGGGTCCGTGAGAGGCCCGGGCCCGCTCGGAGGCGCGGGCCTCCCGTGTCGCGTTCGTCACCCTCCCGGCCTCACTCGCCGCGGTGTTCGGGCCCTGGGGCCGCGGCCGCGTTCGGCGCGGGGACCCCGGGACCGCCACTCGGGCCGCTCCCGCGGTTCCGCGTCCGCCTCCTCGTTGGTCCGCTGGTCGGAGACGCCGCGGTCCTCGGCCTCCTCGCGGAGCCGGGCCCGGTGGATGTCGTACTTCTCGCTGCCGGGCCCGGGCATGGCGATCTTCTCCGGCCCGTTCGCGTGCCCCTCAGGCGGACGGTAACGCCGAACGGTTGCGGTACGGATACGGCCCCCGGGGCAATCCCGCGTCCGGAAGCCGTCACCATAGAGGGGTAACCCAGCGCCCGGACGCCTGCCACAAGCAGGACAGCAGCAAAGGACCTCACGTGACCGTGTCGCGTCTCATCCCCGTCCCGATCCCCGACCGCGTCGCCGCCCTGATCGGGTCCTGCATGCCGCTGGGCGTTCTGCAGGCGGAGATCGACGCCGAGTGCGCGGCCCGGGAGGTGCACCGGTTCCGTGGCCCGATGTGCCAGGAGGACCAGGCGGACCGGGAGTACGCGCTGGCGGCGCTGGCCCGGGCGAACAAGGTCCTCGCCGCGTACAACCCGGGGCTGGTGCTCCGACCGGGCGGCGGGGTCCGCTAGCGGAGTCCGCTAGTCGAAGGTCCCGTCCACGTAGACCCACCGTCCGTCCGTCTTCTCGAAGCGGCTGCGCTCTCGCAGGGTTCCCGGTTCGCCGCCGTGGGTGTAGTGGGCGGCGAAGGTGACCGTGCCGGTGGTGTGGAAGAGGGTGCCGTCGGTGGTGTCCAGGATCTCCAGGCCCGTCCAGCGCGTCCCGGGGTCGAGGTCGACGGCGCGCGGGCGGGTCGCCGGTGACCAGGTGCGGAGCAGGTACGGCTCGTCGCGGACGACGAAGGCGCTGTAGCGGGAGCGCATCAGGCGCTCGGCGGTCGGGGCCGTCGCGTCGCCCGTGTGGAGGCGGCCGCAGCACTCGGCGTAGGCGGCGGTGAGCCCGCAGGGGCAGGGCGCTTCCGGCAGGACGGCGGGCGGCGCGGCGGTGGGCGTCGCCTTGCGGGTCGCGGCGGGAGCGGGCTTCGGGCGGGGCTTGCGTCGGGCCATGAAGGTCATTCTGCCCGGGAGCGGTTCTGGGCCGTGCGGGCGGGCGCCCGGGAGCGGTCCTCGGCTGTGCGGGCGGGTGCCCGGGGCGGTGCGGGGCGGGTCCTCTGGCTCGCGGGCGGTCCCGGGCTCTGGGGGGGCGGTTCTCGGCCATTGTGCGGAAGGGGCCGCACGGTGCTTCCGGGTCCTGCGGGGCGGCCCTATCCTCCTGCGCCGGACGTGGTTGCTACCGCCGGTAAAGGGGTGGGCATGGACCGTACGGGTACGACGCGACGCACGTTCGTGGCGGGCGCCGCCGCAGTCACCGGGGCGGGGGTGGCTGGGACCGTCGGCACGGCGCCGACCGCCCGGGCCGCCGCCCCGGACTCCGCACGCTCCGGGTCCGCGGGCCCAAGGTCCGCAGGCTCGTCCGTCGCCGTACTCGGCGGTGGCGTCGCCGGTCTGACAGCCGCGCACGAGCTGGCCGAGCGCGGGTTCCACGTCACGGTGTACGAGCGGCGGGCGCTCGGCGGGAAGGCCCGCAGCATGGACGTGCCCGGCAGTGCGCGCGGCGGCCGCAGACCTCTCCCCGCAGAGCACGGGTTCCGTTTCATCCCGGGGATCTACCACAACCTCCCGGACACGATGCGGCGCATCCCTTTCCCCGGGAACCCGAACGGCGTCTTCGACAACCTCGTCGCGCCCGGCGAGATGATGTTCGCCCGCACCGGCCGTGAGGACCTCCGCTTCCCCATCCCGTGGCCCGGCCACCGGCCCGAGCGCCTCACCCTCGACGAGCTGCGCCGCGCCCTGACCGCCTTACTGGACACCGCCGCCCATCTGCCGGCCCACGAGACCGCGTACTTCGTCAACCGCGCACTGGTCTTCCTCACCAGCTGCGACGAGCGGCGCGACGAGGTGTGGGAGCGCACGCCCTGGTGGGAGTTCACCCGGGCCGCCCGCATGTCGGTCGACTACCAGCGGATCCTGGCCGTCGGAGTCACCCGGAACATCGTCGCGACCAAGGCCGAGGAGGCCAGCACCCGTACGGTCGGCACGCTCGGCGAGGCGTTCGTCCTCAACGCGCTCGGCCGGGGCGCGGACGGCCCGCCGGACCGGATCCTGAACGCGCCGACCAACGAGGCGTGGATCGACCCGTGGGTCGCCCATCTGCGCGGGCTGGGCGTGGAGTTCAGGGTCGGCTGGACACTGCGCGAGATGCGCTACGGCGACGGGCGGATCACCGCCGCGCTGGTCGAGGACCCGGCGGGGGTACGGCGGGCCGTCACGGCCGACCACTACGTCAGCGCGCTGCCCGTCGAGCACGCCCGGCGGACCTGGGGACCGGCCCTACGGGCGGCCGACCCGCAGCTGGCGCGGTGCGACCGGCTCCGTACGGACTGGATGACGGGCATTCAGTTCTATCTGACCGAACGGCCGCCGCTGGTGCGCGGCCACGTCAACTGCGTGGACTCGCCGTGGGCGCTGACGGCCATCGCGCAGGCCCGCCACTGGAAGGGCCGGGACTTCGCGGCCGACTACGGCGACGGTGCGGTGGTCGACTGTCTGTCCGTGGACATCTCGGAGTGGGACCGGCCGGGCGTCCTGTACGGGAGGACCGCCAAGGAGTGCACGCGGGAGCAGGTGGCCCGGGAGGTGTGGGCGCAGCTGAAGGCCGCCCTCAACGACACCGGGCATCCGGCCCTCAAGGACGGCGCGCTGCACTCGTGGTTCCTGGACCCGGCGGTCGACGGGCTCGGCACGCCGCATCCGACGAACGAGGACGAGCTGCTCATCCACCCGGTGGGCACCTTCCACGACCGGCCGCGGGCGGCCACCCGCGTCCCGAACTTCTTCCTGGCCGGTGACTACGTGGCCGTCGACATCGACCTGGCGACCATGGAGGGCGCCAACGCCGCGGCCCGGCAGGCCGTCAACGCCCTGCTGGACCGGGTCGGCTCCGGTGCGCCGCGCTGCACGGTCCGGCCGCTGTTCCGCCCGCCGGAGATCGAGGCGCTGAAGCGGCACGACCGGTTCCGCTACTTCCTGGGGCTGCCGAACGCGCTCGACCTGGGGTGAGGGCGCAGTAGCGTACGGGTATGAGGCTGACGATTCTGGGCGGTGGCGGGTTCCGGGTGCCGCTGGTGTACCGGGCGCTGCTGGCCGACCGCGGCGAGGGCCGGGTCACCCGGGTCGTCCTGCACGATGTGGACGCCGGCCGACTGGCGGCGATCGGCAGGGTGCTGGCCGAGCAGGCGGCGGACGTTCCGGACGCCCCGGCCGTGACGGCGACCACGGACCTCGACGAGGCGCTGCGCGGCGCGGACTTCGTGTTCTCGGCGATCCGCGTCGGCGGGCTCGCCGGGCGGGCGGCGGACGAGCGGGTGGCGCTGGCCGAGGGCGTGCTGGGCCAGGAGACGGTGGGCGCGGGCGGCGTCGCGTACGGGCTGCGCACCGTCCCGGTGGCCGTGGACATCGCCCGCCGGGTGGCCGGACTGGCGCCGGACGCCTGGGTCATCAACTTCACCAATCCGGCCGGTCTGGTGACCGAGGCGATGTCCCGGGTGCTGGGCGACCGGGTCATCGGCATCTGCGACTCGCCGTTGGGCCTGGGGCGCCGGGTGGCGCGGGTGCTGGGCGTCGACCCGGCGGAGGCGTGGATCGACTACGTGGGCCTGAACCATCTGGGCTGGCTGCGCGGCCTGCGGGTCGGCGGGCGGGATGTGCTGCCGCGGCTCCTCGCGGACGGCGACGCGCTGGGCTCCTTCGAGGAGGGCAAGCTGTTCGGCGCCGAGTGGCTGCGGTCGCTGGGGGCGGTCCCCAACGAGTATCTGCACTACTACTACTTCAACCGCGAGACCGTACGGGCCTACCGGGAGGCCGAGCGGACGCGCGGCGCCTATCTCCGGGACCAGCAGGCCGGGTTCTACGCGCGCGCGGCCCGGCCCGAGGTGCGGGCCCTGGATACCTGGCGGCGGACGCTCGCCGAGCGGGAGGCCACATACATGGCGGCCAACCGTGCGGCGTCCGGCGACACCGGCGGGCGCGCCGAGGAGGACCTGGAGCCGGGCGGCTACGAGCAGGTGGCGCTCGCGCTGATGCGGGCCGTCGCGCGCGACGAGCGGGCCACGCTGGTCCTGAACGTCCGCAACGGGGCGACGCTGCCGGTGCTGGACGCCGACGCGGTGGTGGAGGTGCCGTGCCTGGTGGACGCGAACGGGGCGCACCCGGTGGCCGTGGCCCCGCTGCCGTACCACGCAGTGGGGCTGGTGACGGCCGTCAAGGCGGTCGAGCGCGAGGTGCTCACGGCGGCTGAGAGCGGTTCGCGGGAGGCGGCCGTCAAGGCGTTCGCGCTGCACCCCCTGGTCGACTCGGTGACGGTGGCGCGGCGGCTGCTGGACGCGTACCGGGCGGAGCACCCGGGGCTCGACTATCTGGCCTAGTCGGCCGGATGGCCGACTCGACCGAATCGCCGACTCGGCTGCCCTCACCCGGGCGTCCGGGCATCCGGCCGCCCGTACGCCTCGGACCGTCGCCGCCGGCCTCATCGGCACCACCGTCGAGTGGTACGACACCTCATTCGATCGGAGCTACGACGAGCACCGGGGTTCCACGACGTCGCGTCGCCTGTGGACCTCGCGGTCGAAGGCGGGCAGGGGCCGCCCCGGCTGCGGTGCCGGAGCCGGTCGCAGACACGGTCGGCCCACTCCGGGACGGCGTATTCGCCTTCGACGCGGTGTCCGAGCTCCTGCCTCGCTCCTGCCTCGCTCCTGCCTCTTGCTCCGCCTTGCCCTCGCGGGCCGGCGCCGCAGCTGAGACGGACGCTGCCAACCGGGTCATTCTGCACCCCCAACCCACCCGAAAAGACGATGAAATGCCCCGAATGCGGCGCGCCCCGGTGGTGAGGCGCCGCGATCCCGCTGAAGGTGATCACGTCGTAGTTGCGATCCCAGTGAGCTGACGCTGTGTCGGCCCTCGCAGGCGCGACGAAAGGAACACCCCCATGCGATTCACCCGGACCCTGTTCGCATCTACAGCGATCGCCGCGGCTGTCGCGATCTCTGCTCCCGCCGCGAACGCCATGACCCCGGCCGAGTTCCGGGCCGACGACAGTGGCTGGAGCAAGAAGGAGGAAGACTCCAGCCACGAGAAGAAGGAAGACGGCCGACACAAGGACAAGCCCCACGGCGGCGTACACGCCGGCGGCGGCGCCCTCGCCATGCTCCCCACCGACGACAACGACTGGAACAAGAAGAAGGAAGACTCCAGCCACGAGAAGAAGGAAGACGGCCGACACAAGGACAAGCCCCACGGCGGCGTACACGCCGGCGGCGGCGCCCTCGCCATGCTCCCCACCGACGACAACGACTGGAGCAAGAAGGAGGACTCCAGCCACAAGGACAGCGGTGACAGCAACTGGTCGAAGGAGCAGAAGGAGGACGGCCGGCACCAGGGCAAGCCGCACGGTGGCGTGCACGCCGGTGGCGGTGGCCTCGCGGAGTCCGGAAGCAGCATGAGCGCGGGCTCCGTACTGCTGCTCGGCGGCATCGGAGCCGGCGCCTACATGCTGCGGCGTCGCCGCGCGTCAGGCGCTTCCGCGGCCTGATCGGGTTCCGGCCGTCGGCTCCCTGTGCTGTCGCGGTCTCCGTCCCCCTCGGAGGGGGACGGAGACCGCGACAGCGGCGTTCGCACCAGTCTCCCGGCTCGCTTCCCCTCCGTTCACGAAAGGCACCACCCCATGGCCGCTCCGCAGCCGCCCCAGCCGGACCAGCCGGACCAGCCGCCTCAGCCGGACCAGCCCTGCACCAAGTCCGCGCCCGGTACCACCCGATACTCTCTGCTGTTGGCGGCCATGCCCATCGGTCTGGGTGCTCTGCTTCTCCACAACTCCGTCGACGGCTCCACCGTCGATCAAGCACAGCAGACCCCACCCGCGGCCGTTACCTCCGCAGCCCCTGCACCCCCCGCATCCCCCGCATCCCCCGCGGCGCCCAAGCCGACCGCAACCGCTCGTGATCAGGCGCTGCCCCGTTCCGCGCCGAAGCGGCTCTCGATCCCGGCGATCGGCGTGGACGCGCCGTTCACCGGGCTGTCCATCGGCAAGTCCGGACAGCTCAACGCACCGCCCGCCAACGACGACAACCTCGTCGGCTGGTTCGAGGGCGGTGCTTCGCCCGGCGAGCGCGGCTCGTCGATCGTCGTGGGCCATGTCGACACCAAGACGGGCCCGGCCGTGTTCGTGCTGCTGCGGACACTCAATCCCGGCGCCATGGTGAACATCACCCGTGCGGACGGCACCGTCGCTCGGTTCAAGGTCGACTCCGTCGACACGTTCAGCAAGGCGAACTTCCCGGACGACAAGGTCTACGCCGACACTCCCACCCCCCAGCTGCGCCTGATCACCTGCGGCGGCAAATACAACCGCACCAGCCGCGACTACGAGGCCAACGTGGTGGTGTTCGCCCACCTCGACGGGGCCACGCGCGCGTGAGGCAGGGGTGGGGCTCCTCCGTGCTCCCCCGCGACGCGACACTCCGGCAGCCGATCACGATTCGGACGTCACACCGCCGGATGGCCGAAATCAGGCTCCCCAGCGGGCTAACGCGCGTGGCGAAAGGAGAGGAGTGGACATACGTCAAAATATGACGAAACGCCAGATCACGTACCTCGCATGCACCGCAGTGGCCGTCGCATCGGTACTGGGCGCCGCTCCGCCCGACGCCGGTCCGACGACCCATCTGGTGCGTCCGGGGGAATCGGTTCAGCAAGCTGTGGACGCCGCGAAGCCGGGAGACACCGTTCTCCTCTCCGTCGGCACCTACCGGGAGAGCGTCCGTGTGACCACATCCCGACTGACGCTCCGGGGGATGGGGCCCGGCACCGTACTCACGCCAGGCCCTGCGCAGGCCGGGAACACCTGCGCTCAGGCCGGGAACGGAATCTGCGTGGAGGGGACGGACGGCAGCCCGGTCGAGGGCACCACCATCGGCCTTCTGACACTGTCCGGATTCGCCCAGAACGGTCTCTGGGCGACGCGGACCGACCGGCTGACCGTCCAGATGGTGACCGCCGAGGAGAACGGGCAGTCGGGTATCGCCCAGGAGAGGTCCGTCCGCAGCGTGTTCCAGGACAACACCGCCCGGAACAACGGTGACGCGGGCCTGTTCGTCTCCAACACGACCGACACCGAGGCGGGAGCCACAGACACCCAGGGGACGGTGATCGAGCGCAACCGTCTCCAGGACAACCGGATCGGCGTCACCGTCAAACGCCTCAGAAACCTCACCATCGAGAACAACACCATGACCGCCAACTGTGCGGCGCTGTTCATCGTCGGCGACGAGTCCCGGCCTCGGGCCGGGGCCCTGACCGTGCGCGGCAACTTCGTGCACAGGAACAACAAGTTCTGCCCGAAGACCGAACGGCTGCCCTTCATCCAGGGCTCCGGCATCGTCCTGACCGGTGCCGAGGACACACTGGTGACGGGGAACCATGTCACGGAGAACGCGGGCACCTCCCCGTTCTCAGGCGGCATCGTGCTCTACAAGAGCTTTGTGGGCGCCCTGAGCGAGCGAAACGTGATCAGCGGCAACCTGGTGCGTCACAACGCGCCGGGGGACCTGATCAACGGCGACACCGGACAGGGCAACAACCTCCAGGGCAACATCTGCGGCGCCTCCCAGCCCGCGGGACTGTGCTGACCATGCCGGCCCCATTCACCTTGGGCCAAGACGACGAAGGCGGCACATGACGACCGAAAGCCCTCCCTGCCCGCCGTCCATGCGGCTGAGGGAACTCGTATTCGGGGCGGCATACGCAGCCGCCGTACGCGCGGCAGCCCGCCTGGGCGTCGCCGACGCGCTGGGTGAGTCACCCATGAGCGTGGAGAAGCTCGCGGCCGCGGTGAAGACCGAGGCACAGCCGCTGCGGCGGCTGCTGCGGGCCCTGTCCTGCCACGGCGTCTTCATCGAGAACCAGGACGGCACGTTCGCACACACCGACATGTCCCGACTGCTGCGCGAGGACGATCCGCACAGCCTGCGGTACATCTCCCTGTGGTGCACCGAACCCTGGACCTGGGACGCATGGCCCCGGCTGGACGAGGCGGTGCGCACCGGCGAGAACGTGGTCCAGGGCCTCTACGGCAAGGGGTTCTTCGACTACCTGCACGAGGACGCCCCGGAGTCGGCCGAGGTCTTCAACCGGGCCATGACGACGTCCAGCGAACAGTCGGCGCGGGACGTCGCCGAAGCCCTCGATCTGTCGGGGAGTTCGTCGGTCGCGGACATCGGCGGCGGCCAGGGGCATGTGGTGGTGAGCCTGCTGGAGAAGTACCCGTCGATGCGCGGCGCCCTGCTCGACCTGCCGAGTGTCGTGGAGAACGCCGATCCCCGACTGCGCGAGGGCGGCGCACTCGCGGGCCGGGTGCGCATCGTGCCCGGCGACTGCCGTGTCGCCATCCCGGTCCGGGCCGATGTGTACATCATCAAGAACATCCTGGAGTGGGACGACGGCAGCACCCGCAGGGCGCTGCGGAACGTCATCGAGGCGGGCGGGCCCGGGGCCCGGGTCGTGGTCGTCGAGAACCTGGTCGACGACACCCCCTCGATGAGGTTCACGACCGCCATGGACCTGCTGCTGCTCCTCAATGTCGGAGGGGCGAAGCACACCAGGCAGAGCATGGTGGACCGGCTGCGGGACGCGGGTCTGGTCATCGACGGGGTCCGTCCGGTGAACCCGTATCTGCACGCGTTCGAATGCACCGTCCCCGGATGACCCGGGCGGACCACGGATTACCATCCGTGGTCCGCTCCCGACACGCCGATCGCCGGTCCGCGGGTCTCGCGGGCCGGCGATCGGCGTGTCGGGAGCGAGGTCAGGCGCCGGAGCCCCGCTCCCACTCGTGCCCACTCGTGGAACAAGTGCGTGCAGGCGGTTACACGTCGGGCGACCGGCGGTCGGTGATGAGGTCCATGCCGACGAGGGTGAGGAGGCGCGCGACGTCCCCGTTCTGAGGCACGGCACCGTCCTCACCGAGCGCGTCGCCGTCGAGGAGAGACATCAGTTCGGCCGCCTGCCCGGGGGCCTTCAGGCCGAGCGCGAGGGCGGGGTGGTCGTCGATGTCGCCCTGTACATCGATCAGTCTCACCACGACGTCGTCGCGCTGGAAGATCGTGCTGTTGCGGACGGGGCTCTGCGCATCGCCCGCCATCGCGTCGCCGTGCCGGGCGAGCAGCCGGGCGAGCTCCATTCCGCAGCCCTGCCGAGCGGGGTAGCACAGGGCGTGGCGCTGTGCGTCCGCCGGCACCGGCCCGCCCGTCGTCACATGGTGGACGGCGGGCAGCGCGGCCCGGGTGAAGAAGACCCGGGCGGACTCGGGGTCGCTGAGGTCCCGGTCCTGCTCGAGGTGGGGGTTGATGGCCTTCTCCACGGCCTCCACCTCCGGCTGCCGGGCGACGTGGCGCAGTGCCGCGAGCAGGTCGCCGCGCACCTCGATGGCCCGTACGACCCGGTTACCGTGCATGAACAGGGAGGTGCGGCACAGCCGTGTGGTGTCGTCGACCCGCGGCTCGGGCGCCGCGTAGTCGGCCAGCAGCCGGGCGACGGCCTGCTCGCTGCCGGGCTTGACGGTGAACGTGAGCGCGTGGCGGATCACACCGTCGCCGATCCGGGGAGACGGCTGCAGCCGCCCCTTCGCGCCCTCGGAGGCGGACGCCGATCCGCCGGTCTCCCGCAGTACGTGGAAGCGCAGCGACCTGGTGTCCCGCACACAGTTGTGCAGCGGCTTGACCATCTGCACGTGTTCCTCGCTGTTCACCCAGGCGAGGAAGGGCGGGGCGCTCTCCCATTCGCTGGTGATGAGCCATTGGGACGGATTCTCGATCGACTGGCACAACTGCTCGCTGACGTGGCCCGGGACGGACGCCACGTGGTTGCGCAAGTGTTCGTACGTTTCCAGGAACTGCTGCTGGGCCCCGTCGTACAGGTCCAGCAGGAGGACGACACGGAGCCTGGAGTCGTCGAACACGGACTGTGAGACCCGCTCCGACAGCCGTTGCGGCAACTGCTGCGAAACTTCTTCCAACGTGGTCATCCTGCGCACATCTCCTTCAGTGACAGAGGCGAACGCCGCACCGGTGTGAGCGACATCGGCGGGTCTCGATCTTGTGCCGCTGGTGTGCGGTTGCGCGACTTGCGTGAACCACATGGGTGATTGGGCACGCAGATCGGCTATCGAGGGGGCATGGAAACCCCATCGCGTTCCGTATACTGCACTGCCGCGCCTGGAGGCGTTGATGAAAGAAGATGCCGACCACCGCGTCCCGGTCCTCATCGCAGGCGGCTCCCTGGTGGGCCTGTCGCTCTCCCTGTTCCTGGGCCGTCACGGCGTACCGCACACCCTTGTCGAGCGGCATGCGGCAACCTCGATCCATCCGCGCGGACGCGGCAACAACGTCCGCACGATGGAGCTGTTCCGGGTGGCCGGCATCGAGCCGCGGATCAGGGAGGCCGCGTCGCTCCTGGCCGACAACCACGGCATCCTGCGGACGCCGTCCCTCGTCGGTGACGTCGGCGAGTGGTTGTTCCGGCAGATCGACCCGGGGGGCGGGCTCGCGCGGTTCAGCCCCGGCTCATGGTGTCTGTGCAGCCAGAACGACCTCGAGCCCGTGCTGCTGGAGGGCGCTCGGGAGCTCGGCGGCGATCTGCGGTACGCCACGGAGATGGTGTCCTTCGACCAGGACTCCGAAGGAGTGACCGCGCTGGTGCGGAACCGGGACACGGAGGAGCACTACACCATCCGCGCGGACTACCTCGTCGCGGCGGACGGTCCGCGAAGTCCGGTCCGCAACCGGCTCGGCATCGGCCAGACCGGACCCGGCGAACTCTTCCACAACGTGAGCATCACGTTCCGGTCCAAGATGCTCGCGAACGTGGTGGGCGACCGGCGCTTCATCGTGTGCTACCTGACCGGCCCAGAGGCCGACGGGGCTCTGCTGCCGGTCGACAACGAGGAGAACTGGGTCTTCCACGCGCCCTGGCATCCGGAACGCGGCGAGACCATGGAGCACTTCATGGACGAGCGGTGCGCACGGCACATCCGCCGGGCCACCGGAGTTCCCGACCTCGACGTGGAGATCACCGGCAAGGCGTCGTGGCACGCGGCGGAGCGCGTCGCCGACCGGTACGCGGTCGGCCGGGTGTTTCTCGCCGGGGACTCCGCCCACGAGATGTCCCCGACCGGAGCATTCGGTTCCAACACAGGCATCCAGGACGCGCACAACCTGGCCTGGAAACTGGCCGCCGTGCTGGACGGCTGGGCCGGTCCGGGACTGATGGAGACGTACGACACGGAGCGCCGGCCGGTGGCACGGGCGACCAGCGCCCGCGCGTCGGCGCGCTCGGTGGAGCACAGCCACCCCGGCTACTCCCCGGGCCCCGGTCCGGCCGGGGGCGGCAGGCAGGGCGGGATCCTCAAGGTCGCCCTGGGCTACCGCTACCCGCGCGGCGCCGTCGTGGCCGCCCCTCCTGCGATGGCGGTGGTGCCCGAGGAGATGCGCCTGACGGGTGAACCGGGCAGCCGGGCGCCCCACATGTGGCTGCGACGGTCCGGTGCACAGCCGACCCGGCTGTCCACTCTCGACCTGTACGAGCGGTCCATGGTGCTGCTCAGCTGCGCGCAGGGCACGACGGGGTGGCACGCTGCCGCCCGGAAAATCGCCGATGGTGGGTCCGTACGGCTCGAGTCGTACCGGATCGGCACGGGTCCCGGCGCCGAACTGACCCAGCAGGACGGGGCCGACTGGGCTCAGGTGCACGGCACGACGGCCGAGGGGGCGGTGCTGGTGCGGCCGGACGGGTTCGTGGCGTGGCGGTCGCGGGGACCGGCGCCGGACCCGGAGGGGATGTTGCGGCAGGCGATGACGGACGTACTCCGGATGGGCTGAGCCCGCGCCTCCGCCCGGGCGCCCCGCACCGGAGACGAGTCCCGTGCGGGGGGACGGGCCGCCCGGCGCACGCATCGGCCATGTGCCCGCCACGACCGGGCGCCGGGGCGTCAGCAGCGCGGGAGAGGGGACGGACCGCGGCGGCGCCCCCCGACGCCGCCCCGACCGTTGCCCCTCTCCTTATGACGGGCCCCGCGGCGAAACGGTTCAACCTGATGTTCCTCGGTGACGGATACACGGCCGACGAGCCACCGCGGTTCCAGTCGGCGGTAGCCGTTGCCCGCCGTTACGGCTTGCGGGCGACTGCGGCGTAGCCCGGGATGGGGTCGTTCCCGGCGACGGGGACGGGCTCGCCCAGCTCCGGGTGCCACTCTGCGGTCAGTGAGACACCCGGCTCGACGAGCTCGAGACCGTCGAAGAACCGGGCGAACTCCTCTCGCGTGCGGGGCCGCAGGGTCAGGCCGCGCCCCTGGTACATCGCGCGGGCCTTGGCGGCGCCCTCCGGGTCGAAGTCACCGGTGACGTGCGACAGGACCAGGTAGCTGCCGGGCGCCAGCCGGTCGACCAGCCGGCCGACCAGCTCGTAGGCGCCGTCCTCGTCGTCCACGAAGTGGAGCAGCGCGAGGAGGGAGAGGGCGACCGGTTGCGTGAAGTCCAGGGTCTTCCCCGCCCGTTCGAGGATGAGCTGGGGGTCGCGGGCGTCGGCCTGGATGTACTCGGTGGCGCCTTCGGGGGTGGAGCGCAGCAGCGCCTCGGCGTGCGCGAGGACGATGGGGTCGTTGTCGCAGTAGACGATCCGCGACTCCGGGGCGACCTGCTGGGCGATCTGGTGGAGGTTGGGCTCGGTCGGGATGCCGGTGCCGATGTCCAGGTACTGGCGGACGCCGCCCTCGGTGCCGAGCCAGCAAATCGCCCTGTGCATGTAGGCCCGGTTGACCCTGGCCATGTCCCGGCCCCGGGCGTCGATGGTGAGAAGCTGCCGTGCCATCTCCTCGTCGACCGGGTAGTTGTCCTTACCGCCGAGGAACCAGTCGTACATCCGGGCGGGATGCGGCTTGCTGGTGTCGATGCGTACGCCTTCGGCAGCGGTGTCGTTTCCGGTCATCTGACACTCCGGTGGTCGTGGGTGGAAGCGGCTTCGTCGGCTAAGTGAGCGTAGATCAGCACTCTATGACTCCCAATCAGGTGAGCAGGAAGTCGGCCTGGCCGGACTTGGCGCCCCGGATGAAGGCGGCGATCTCCCCGGGGGTGTAGATGAGTGCGGGGCCGTCAGGGTCGGCGGACTGGCGTACGGCGACTCTGCCGTCGGCCAGCTTCATGGCCTCGATGCAGTTGCCGCCGTTGCCGCCGCTCCACGGCTTGTGCCACCCCTCGGCGCCGAGGTCGGCGGCCGGCATGCCGTTGTATATGCGAACCATTCACAGCTCCTTGCGGAAAGCCCGGAGGATTTCCTTCGTACGTTGTGCGGTGGCGGCCTGCGCCGCCATGCGGTCCATGACCTCGAGGTGGGAGGCCACCTCGGGGCGCGCGTCGAGGTAGACCGCGCCGGTCAGGTACTCGCTGTAGACCATGTCCGGGAGTTCCGGCATGGCGAACCGGAAGAGCACGAAGGGGCCGTACGTGCCGGGGTGGTGGCCCGTCGCGAACTCCGCCACCTGGAGGGTGACGTGCGGCAGCTCGGCCGCCTCGACGAGCCGGTCGAGCTGCGCGCGCATGAGCGCGGGGCCGGCCCCCGGCGGGCGGCGGCGCAGCACCGTCTCGTCCATGATCACCCAGAACCGCGGGGGGTCGGTCCTGGTGAGCAGGGACTGCCGTTCCATGCGCAGGGCGACATGGCGCTCGATGTCGTCGGGCCTCACCTCTCCGACGGCGCCGGCGCGGAGCACCGCCCTGGCGTAGTCCTCGGTCTGGAGGAGTCCGGGGACGAAGTGCGGTTCGTAGGCGCGGATGAGTCCGGCCGCGCCCTCCAGGCTGACGTACATGCTGAACCAGCCGGGCAGGACGTCGTGGAACCGCTGCCACCAGCCGGGCTTGTTCGCGTCTTCGGCGAGCCTGATGAAGCTCTCCGCCTCGTCCGGGTCTACCGCGTACTCCCGGAGGAGCAGCTGGACGTACGGGATCTTCAGCGCGACCTCCGCTGTCTCCATCCTGCGGATCGTGGCCGGGGCCACGTGCAGGACCTTCGCGGCCTCCTCCCGCTTCAGACCCGCCCTCTCCCGCAGATCCTGGAGACGCTTGCCGAGTACGACCTGTCCCACCGTGGGGGCGGACCGCGGCTCGCTCACTTCTGACCTCCCCACGCGCTGTTTCGTTGAGTGTGCCATGCGAAGGACAGAGAGAACACAGCACTCTGCATTTTCCAGAGTGCCACTTGCCAAGTGTCCGCGACGGGAGGAAAGTATTCCGATGAACCAGTCGGTGAACCAGTTCACGCGGCTGCCGCGCGCTCTGCCCCGGGGAGATGCGGCGTATGGCGCCGCTCCCATGTGAGGAATCGGTCGTGGCACCTGGTAATGCGCTCACCCCCCAGCTCATAGCCGCACGACCGGTGACCGGTTCCACACATGTGTATCCGCCCCTGTCGGTGCCACGGCCGCGCATCCTCGACGTCCGCCGGTTCGCCTTCGAACTGCCCGCGCGCGCGGAGGCGGTGGCCAGAGCGAGACGGCTCGCGACGGAGCGGCTGGGGCTGTGGGGCATCGAGGGGGACGTGCGCGACACTGCCGAGCTGGTCGTCTCCGAGCTGTTCACAAACGCCGTGGTGCACACCGCCAGCGGCCGTGTCGTCTGCGAACTGCGCGACCGCGGCGAGCACGTCCGGATCGCCGTGCACGACGAGGGATGCCGGGTCACGGGGCCGCGTCCGCGCTCGGCGGACCGCGAGGAGTGCGGCCGGGGACTGCTGCTCGTCGAGGCGGTGAGCAGCGCCTGGGGCTCCCATGACGCCCGGCACGGGGCGGGCCGCGTCGTCTGGGCGGAGCTGATCCACGACACGGCGGCCCCATGCTGAGATCGATGGTCTCGCTGCTGTCCACGCGCGGCGGCCGGCACGCCGGCCGGGGCGACCAGGGGCATCGGGATGCGGGCGCGCCGTGGGAGGAGTCGCTCGGTGAAGTGCAGCTGATCCCGCCGCCGCAACTCCCGGCCACGCTGGGCTGCGACGCGGTCGGCGTCCCGGCGCGACACGGACTGCGACTGCTGGGCCGGCTGCCCGGCAACGGCTGCGTCTTCACCGACTCCGACTGGTGGTGGTGGCTCGTGCCCGCCGGATCCGACGCGGATCTCCGCTGGCCGCTGCCCGCGTATTACGCCCGCGGCGCATATGTCCCGGACCGGCGGCCCCGGCTGATGCGCCGTCCGGTCTGCACCTCCCCGTACACGCCGCCCATCCCGCTGTATCTGATGGTCTGCCAGCTCACCGGTACGGCCCCGGCATGGACGGTCCCCGGGGTCGAGTCCCGGCTCTGACCGGCGCCCTGTGGCAGGGGGCCTGGCGACACGGTCGCAGCCCGGTCGGCGGTCCCGGAGGCTGCGGCCGACCCGGTGTCAGCAGACCCCTGAGCACGGCGAGTACACGAGACGGTCACCAGGGCGTGTCTGGCGGTGTCCCGCTGTGCGGGCATCACCGTGTGGTGCTTCACCCGACTCCGACTTCTCCGCCGCGCCGGCCACCGGCCGAGGGCGGGTGCTCCCGGCCGGTACGGCCACGTCTGACGGGGCGACCTGCACGGCGCCCGCGGGCCCGCGGATCGTGGGCTTCGCCGCCCGGTCGGGCGACGAGGTCGACAAGCCGGGCGTCATCCACGCGCCCATCGGCCGACGAGCCCCTGGGCCCGCAGCTCGCCCAGCACGAGCCGGGCGTACTCGGTGGCGCCGCGCACCGAGGTGTGGGTGTTGTCGCGCTTCTCGTCCGTGAGATACAGGGCCTTGGACTCATCGGGGCCCAGCGCCTCCACCCGCGACTTGGTGAGCGCGGTCAGGTCGATCAGCGGGGTGCCGAGGCGGGCCGCCATGGCACGGATCTCGGCGGGGTGGTTCACGCCGAGACCGTTGACCAGGAGGGCGATGCCGTTGTCCAGGGTGCCGTCGCGGTTGAACCAGCGGCGCACGACGGGAGTGACCAGGACCGGGCGGCCGCCCTGGGCGCGTACGCCGTCGACGAGCGCGGTGAGGTTGTCGCGGTAGGTCGCGGCGTCGGTCTGTTTGTCGTTGTGGGCGAGCTGGACGAGGACGAGGTCGCCGGGGCGTATCCGGCCGCGGACGGTGTCGAAGAGCGCCCGGTCCGCGAGGTAGCTGACGGTGGACTCGCCGGAGTCGGCGTGGTTGGCGACGGCCGTGCCACGCCCGAGGAACTGGGGCAGTCGCTGCCCCCAGCCCGTGTACGGCTCGCCCGGCTGGTCGCACACCGTCGAGTCGCCGATCAGCAGGATCTGCCGGGTCCGGGGCGCGGGCGTGACCCGGATCGCGTCGAGCGCGGGGGCGGGTCCGGCGAAGGTCAGGTCCAGGCCGGGTGAGCCCTCGGGGCCGGTGGGTTCTCCCTCCGGGGTGCGGACGTCGACGGTGAACGACCGGGTGATCCGCTCTCCCGCGGCCGTGGCCGTCTCGGCGACCACGGCGCGGCGGGCCTCGGCGGTGACGGAGGTGGCCGCGGGGGTGTCCGCGCCGAGCGTGACGGTCACGTCGTACGTGCCGGGGGCCACGTCGAAGTGGCAGGTGACGGGCGCGGTGCCGGTGCAGTGGTCGAGGCCCTGGCCGTAGGGGCCGGTGGCGAGGGCGGGGGCCGCGGGCAGGGCGGGCAGCGCGGTCAGGACGGTGGCGGCAGCGGTGGCGAGCAGCGCGAGGCGTCTTGTCCGGGCCATATGGGGGCTCCTCAACGTGTCCCAGACCGTGGTGATGCCGCCCTTCTCGGTCCAGGTGCCATGGAAGGGAACCGCGGAGGCGTTCTCCAGTACCCACATGCGGATGCGCCACACGTCGTGCGCGAGTGCGGGTGCGCGTGCGGCGGCGGCGAAGTGGATGTACCGGCGGCCTTCGATGCGGTGGGTCTCGGGGCCCGGATGTGGGCGCCCGCGTCGCCGCTGGTGTGCCCGCGCCGGATGACCGCCTCGTCGGGCGGTGGCGAGGCCGCGCGGGGTGCGGGAGCGGCGCCGGTGCCGCCGCGAAGGCTCCGGCGGCGACGGCGCCTTGCAGGGGTATGCGCCGACCGGGGATGTGACCGCGGTTCATGGGGTGTCGCCACCTCTTCGTTCGTCATACCGAACAACATCTGCAATTCCGAACGGCGAAACCGTAAAGGCGTGTCAGGAAGAGGTCAACGCGGCGGGAGCGACTCACTTCGCTAACTTCACGCCCATGACCACCGCCGCACCCCCCTCGCTCGCCGACACCCTCGCCTCCCCGTCCGCCGTCGTGGTCCTCGACGGCGGGCTCTCCAACCAGCTGGAGTCCGCCGGGCACGACCTGAGCGACGATCTGTGGTCGGCCGGACTGCTCGCCGAGGAACCCGAGGCGCTCGTCGCGGCCCATCTCGCCTACTACGAGGCGGGCGCCGACGTGGCGACCACCGCCAGCTACCAGGCCACCTTCGAGGGCTTCGCAAGCCGGGGCATCGGCCACGACCGGGCCGCCGGGCTCCTCGCGCTCAGCGTGGAACTGGCCCGCGAGGCCGCCCGCCGTGCCCAGGCGCGCGGGGTCACCCGCCCGCTCCGGGTCGCCGCGTCGGCGGGCCCGTACGGGGCGATGCTCGCCGACGGGTCCGAGTACCGGGGCCGGTACGGTCTGAGCGTGGCGGAACTGGAGGCGTTCCACCGGCCCCGCCTGGAGGTACTGGCCCAGGCGGAGCCGGACGTCCTGGCCCTGGAGACGGTGCCGGACGCCGACGAGGCGCGGGCCCTGTTGCGCGCGGTGCGCGGGCTCGGCGTACCCGCCTGGCTGTCGTACACGGTCGCCGGGGAGCGGACGCGGGCGGGCCAGCCGCTGGAGGAGGCGTTCGGGCTCGCGGCGGACGCCGACGAGATCGTGGCGGTCGGAGTGAACTGCTGCGCGCCCGAGGACGCCGAGCGGGCGGTCGCGGTCGCGGCCCGGGTGACGGGCAAACCGGTCGTCGTGTACCCGAACAGCGGCGAGGCGTGGGACGCGGCCGCGCGCGACTGGCGCGGGCGGGCCACGTTCTCGGCCGAGCTGGCGGAGGCGTGGCGGCGGGCCGGGGCGCGGCTGATCGGCGGCTGCTGCCGGGTGGGGCCGGACGCGATCGCGGGCGTGGCGGACCGTCTTCGAGCGTAGCGCTCCCACGGGACGTTTCACGGAACTGGACTGACGCCCCGTCATGGCCATTCCGCACGGGGCCCGCGGGTCCTGGAGGACGTCGGCGCCGTGGGGTTCGGTGGTCTGCCGGAGGCGCGGTGGACCGTGCCGGGGCTGACGACCGTGCGGCGGCCGCTGTCTCAGATGGCCGCGACGGCGGTGGACCTGCTGGTGCGGACGGCGGCGTGCGAGCGAGCGGAGAGCGCCCGCGCGGAACCGGCCGCGCGGAACCGGCCGCGCGCCTGGTCGTGCGGTCGAGCACGGCCGCGCCGCGTCAGCGGTGGGCGGCGGAGACGCTGTACGCGTACACGCCGACCGCGGCGATGACGCCGAGGAGGACCAGCCAGGAGGTCAGGCTGGTGTGCCGGGAGCGGCCCTTGCCCGTACCGCCCTTCGGCGCCTTGCGATCGGCCCGGCCGGCAGCGCGGTCGGCGACGCGCTGGGCGCGCTTCTCGGACCGCGTACGGCGCTTGCCGGTGCGGGCCGCCGCACTCTCGGCGCGTACCGCCGCCGGCTCCGTGTCGGCGGCGGTGTCGGCGAGCAGGCGGCGGCAGACGGCGGCCAGTCCGTCCCGGCCCGTGGCGAGGCTCACGACCACCTCGGAACGGGCCGGCGCGGTCGTGCCGCCGTCCAGGATGCGGCCGGCCCGTATCAGGACCTCGTCCCGGGTGCCCCGGGGCGAGAGACTGATCCAGCGCCGTACGTGCTCGCCCCGTATGACGACGCCCCCGGACCGCTCGCGGTACAGCGTGTGCTCCCGCCACAGCAGGGTGGCCAACTCGGCGGCCACGTCTCTGAGTTGCGTGTGCATGCTCTCCCCTTCCCTGCGCCACACGCGTCTCGAACACGCATGCGCACCGGGAACTGTAGCGTCCGCCGCCGACAGGCGTTCACTGGGCGGCGAGGAAGGAGCGCAGGGAGATCTTCAGATTCGTGACGAACGCCTCGCGCGCGTGCTCCGGGAGCCGGTCGAGGGACAGATACGGGTTGAGGTCCTCCAGCTCGACCAGCAGCAGCTCGCCCTCGCGGGTGCGGCAGGCGTCGACGCGCTGGATGCCGTGGCGGACGGTGTTCCAGTCGATGAAGCGCTGGGCGAAGGCCAGGTCCCCGCCGGCCGGTTCGTACGGTTCCAGGACCCATCGCCGGTCCGGGTCCGGGGCGTACAGGGCGTACTGGAAGTCCCGGTCGACGAAGTAGAAGGACACCTCGTGGCGGATGTCGACGCGCGGCTGGACGAGGAGGTCGCCGCCGCGCGAGATCGCCTCGGGGAGCCGTTCCCGGGGCAGCACCCGCAAGCCGATGGAGTCGGCGCCCTGCTTGGGCTTGACGACGTACGCGTCGGCGTCCGGGAGCAGGCAGAGGTCCTCGGCCCGGTCGACGGTCGGGATCACCGGGTGTCCGGCGGCGGAGAGGTCGACGAGGTACTGCTTGCCCGCCATGTCGGCCCGGCCGGTCAGCTCGTTGTAGACGCGGACGCCGTCCTTCAGGGCCTGGACGCGGAAGGCGTCGTACGCGGCCCGGTAGTGCAGCACGGGCCCGCTGTTGCGGACGACGACGGCGTCGAAGGAGCCCATCAGCGCGGCCGCGTCCAGCGGGTGGCACAGGGCGATGTCGAAGTCCTCACGGAGCCGCGCCGTCAGGAGGATGTCCTCGTCGCAGTAGCGGCGCCCGCGCGCGGGGTAGGCGAGGTCGGTGACGTACAGGATGCGGGGGCGCTGGGGCGGTGACACGTTTCTCCTCGCGGGGCTGAGGTGCTTCGGCGAGCAACCTACCTCCCCGCGCCGGCCCGGAACGTCCGCCGGCAGGCGAGCGGGGACACACCGATCGCCACGTGCGGTTGCTGCCGGAGCGAGGCCGCGGTGGCGGGTCCGGCCTCTCCCCCGGCACGTCCACGGGCAGGTCGTCGGCCTCCAGGACCTCCCGGGCGCGGGCGATCCGCTGCTGGATGAGACAGCGGCCGGGGCCCGTCCCACAGGGACCGGTCGCCGACCTGACCGGCACGACCGACGCCCTGACCGGCCTCAACACGCAGGGCGCCACCGCGTCCGCGGCCGGCCTCTGAGACATACCGCCGCAGTCGCGGTGACGGCCCGGCCGGCGTCCTCCCACAACGCACACCGATGCCGGCCGGGCCGTCCGGCCGTGTGTCCCGGGAATCCGCCGTCCGGGACACGCGGTCCGCCGGCGTGCATTTCTTCCCTTCCCAATTCCCGCGACCTTCGCGCAGTTCGAGGAATTGTGTCGTGCAGTTCCGCCAACAGGCCCTTTCCAAGCTGCAGTCACCGGAGGAGATCGACCTTCCGGTGCGTTTCGCGCGCCCGCAGGGCCTGCTCGAGCTCGCCGTCACCGTCGTGGCCGTGACGGCCTCGGCCGTCTGGGCGGTCACCGGCTCCGTGTCGGCGACGCTCCTCGCGTCCGGCGTCCTCACCCACGCGCAGGGCAGTTATGTCGTCCAGAGCCCCGTCGCCGGTCAGGTCGCCACCGTCCTCGCCGAGGAGGAGGGCGAGCGGGTCGCCGCCGACGCACCCCTGGTCGGCATCCGCACCGCGCGGGGCGACGCGACCGTCGTACGCGCGCCCGCGGCCGGGCGCGTCACGGCGCTGACCGCCGCCATCGGAGCCGTCGTCGGCACCGGGGCCGACATCGCGGCCGTGGAGCGCGTGGACAAGGAGGACGCCCCCCTGATGCCGATGGTGTACGTACCGGCGGGCAGCGCCGCCTCCGTGCCCGAAGGCGCCTCTGTCGACCTGACCGTGGAGTCGGTGCCCGCACAGCGGTACGGCGTGCTCCGCCGCCCCGTCAAGGAGGTCGGGTGCGCCCCGCAGACCAGCCGCCGGATCGCCGTGTTCCTGGGCAGCGCGCAGCTCGGTGAGGAGTTCCCGCGGCAGGGCAGGCCGGTCGCCGTCCTCGTCGAGCTGGACCGCTCGTCGGCGACCCGCACCGGCTACGCGTGGTCGAGGTCCGACGGCCCGCCGTTCCCGCTCGACTCCATGACCCTCGCCACCGCGACCGTCCACCTCACCGCGCGCGGCTCCAGCTCCGCCGCTGTCCGCCGGTCCACCCGCCGCCGCAGCCCCGACGCCCGGCGGGGCCGCCGCCGGGCTTCCGGGAGCCGCCCGGGTCCGGTCATCCGCCCTTGGCGGCTCCCGGCGCGTTCGCGAGGCGTTCGCGGCATTCACGCGGCGCACCGGGAGGCACGGGCGTTCGAGCAAGGTTTCTGCAGGGACGCGGCAAGGACGCCGTCCACTCGAACGGGCATCCGCCACCCCGTCAGCCGACCTGGCGATTTCGGGGGGACATGCAGTGGAGGCGATCAGCAGGTTCACGCGGCCGGTGCCGGCCGTGTCGGGCGCCCGTCAGTGGCTCACACTGACCGGGCGCAAGACCGTGCTGGTGGTGGCGCACACCATCACGTACGGAAAGCGGCTCCTCGACGTGGTGCCGCTCCTGGAGTCGGACTTCCGGATCCAGGTGGTGTTCACCGTGCCGCCGCACGAGCTGGGTGACGGCACGGCGCGCTTCCTGCACGGGGCGGGCAGCGCGGTGGTGCCGTGGGAGGAGGCGGTACGGACGGAGTTCGACCTGGCCCTGGCGGCCGGCCCGCGCCACATGGACGAGGTGCGCGCCCGGGTCGTGATGCTGCCGCACGGGGCAAACTTCGTGAAGCGGCCGCCGGGCGGCCGGGAGTCGGGGGTGTTCGGGCTGCGCCGCCAGGACCTCCTGCTCGACGGCAGGGTTCCGGCCGCGGTGGTCCTGGCCCACGGCGACGACCTGGCCGCGCTGGCCCGCGGCTGCCCGGAGGCGCTGCCGGTGGCGTCGGTGGTGGGCGATCCGGCACGGGACCGGATCGTGGCGAGCCTGCCGCACCGGGACACCTACCGGGCGGCGCTGGGCCTGGGCCCGGGCGAGCGGCTCGTCACGGTCACGTCGACGTGGGGGCCGGGGTCGGCGTTCGCGCGGTTCGACCTGCTGTTGCCGCGTCTGATGGACCAGGTGCGGGGCACCGGGGACCGGCTGGCCGTACTCCTGCACCCCAACGTGTGGTCCGGGCACGGGTCGCGCCAGGTGCGGGCGTGGCTCGGGTGCTGGGCGGAGCAGGGGCTCGGGATCGTACCGCCCGACATGGACTGGCGGCCGGTGCTGTGCGCCGCGGACCTGATCATCGGCGACCACGGCTCGGTCACGCTGTACGGGACACTGACGGGGGCGCCGATCCTGCTGGCGGCGTCCCCGGAGCACGAGATCAACCCTGCGTCGCCCGCCGCCGACCTTGCGGTCCTGGCGCCGTCCCTGTCGCCGGTCCACCCGCTGGACGAGCAACTCGCCTACGCGACGGCCGAGTACCGCAGGCCCGTGTACGAGGCGCTGTCCGCGCGCATCACCTCCGCGCCGGGCCGCTTCGACCGCGGGATGCGGGCCCTGCTGTACCACCTGCTGGGTCTGGGCCAGCCTGCCCACGCCCCGCGGACCCAGCCACTGCCCGCGCCGGACCGGCTACGGGTGTGGCCTCACACGGGGCGGGAGGCGACGGCGTGAGCGGCGTCGCACGGCGCGTGCCGGGTGCGATGGGGCTGCCGGGCGACTGGCTGGTGGTGGATGCCGACGACCCCGGGCAGGAGCGGCTGCGGGAGATCGCGGACGTCCTGTACTGCCGGCGTCCGCGCGGCCTCGCGGAGGCGAGGGCGCTGCTGCGGCGCCACCCCGGGTGCGCCTTGGTGGTGCTGGCGGAGGCGGAGGCTGCGGTCGGCGGTTCACGGGCCGAGTGCCGCCAGCCGGTCGGCGAGTCGGCGGGAGTCCTCGGGACTGAGGGCGGTGAAGAGGGCGTGGGCGCGTGCGTAGGCGTCGCGCGCGATGTCCGTGTCACCGCCTTCCTGTGCGCTGAGGCCGAGCATCTCCAGGGTGCGGGCCTGCCAGTGGACGGCGCCCGACTCCTCGAACGTCCGTAACGCCTGGCGGAGTTGTGCGAGGCCCGCCGCGTACTGTCCGGTGCGGGTCCGCGCGCGCCCCAGGAGGGCGAGCGCGCGGGCCGCGTCGTGCGGGTCCCGGACCGCGAGCAGCACTCCGCGGGCCTCCTCCAACCTGGCCACCGCGTGCGGGGCGTCACCCACGGCGAGGGCTATCTCGCCGAGCACGGTACGGGCGAGCCCGACACCGCGCCGGTAACCGGCGTCCTCCCAGAGGTGGATGGCCCGCTCCAGGTGCGCGGCGGCCTCGTCGGGCCGCCCCGCCTGGAAGTGGGCCGAGCCGATGCCGTGCAGGGCCTGGCCCTCGTCGCGGCGGTCGCCCGCGCGGGCGGCGGCGGCACGGGAGTCCTCGTACCAGGAGATCGCGTCGTCCGGCTGCCCGGCCGCGCTCAGGCCGATCGCCCCGGAGTTGAGCATCTGGCGCTCGGCCTCCGCGTGCCCGGCGCGGCGCGCGGCGGCGAGGCCGGTCCGGTGGGCGGCGATCCACAGGTCGTACACGCGCAGGCGGAGGAAGAGCGGCCACATCGCGTCGACCAGCTGCCAGACGAGCGTGTCCCAGCCCTGGCCCTCGGCGGCGCCGAGCACCGCGCGCAGGTCGTCCTGGTGGTCGCTCAGCCAGCTCAGCGCATCCGCCTCGTCCGTGAAGACCGGCTCCGGTCCGGGCGGGCCGGACTCGTAGGCACGGTCCAAAGTCAACTGCGCGGGGGTGATGAGCTTCTCGGCCTCGGTCGTCGTGGCGAGGTACCAGTCGCAGACGCGGCGGAGGGCGGCGGTGCGTGTCTCGTCCGGCTCGTGGGCGAGGCCGCATTCGCGCGCGTGGAGCCTCGTCAAGTCGTGGAACCGGTAACGGTCGGGGCCGGTGTCCTCGATGAGGTTCGCCTCCACGAGCCCGTCGAGGAGTCCGCCCGCCTCGTCGAGTGTGAGCGCCGCGGCGGCGGCCGCGCTTCGTGTCTCGAAAGCGGGTAGGGGGACGGTCCCCAGGAGACGGTAGAGGCGGGCAGCCGGGGCGGTGAGTGCGCCGTAGGAGGCGTCGAGGGCGCTGCGCACGGCGGGTGCTCCTTCCACGGACAGGACGGCGAGCCGGTTCTGGTCCCGGGCCAGCGCGTCGGCCAGGTCGCTGACGGGCTGGCGGGGGCGGGCCGCCAGGCGGGCCGAGGCCACGCAGACGGCGAGGGGCAGCCCGGCGCACAGCCTCACGACACGCCGGGCGGCGCCGGGTTCGCCGTCGGCCCGGGCGCGGCCGATGCCCCGTACGAGGAGTTCCTCGGCCGCGTCGTGCGGCATGAGGCCCAGGGGGTGGAAGAGCGCGCCGTCGATCCGCAGCCCGGTGAGCCGGCGGCGGCTGGTGACGGCGACCAGGCTCTGACCCGAACCGGGCAGGAGGGGTCTGGCCTGGGCGGCGGTGCAGACGTTGTCGAGCATGACGGCGAGCCGCAGCCCCGCGGTGAGGGAGCGCCACAGCGCGGTCATCTCGGCGGTGTCGGCGGGTACCGGCCCGGGGTGGATCGCCCGCAGGAACCGGCCGAGTATCTCGCCCGGCGGCACCGCGTCCTGGAGGGTGTGGCCGCGCAGATCGGCGTAGAGGTGCCCGTCGGGGTAGGCGGCGCCGGTCCGGTGCAGCCAGCGGGTGACGAGCGCCGTCTTGCCGACCCCGGCGGGCCCGGTGACGACGACCAGCCGGGGCGGGCCGATGCCCGAGGCACCGGGCCCACCGGGGCCGCCGGGGCCGCCGGGGCCGCCAGGACCGCCCGGACCGCCGGGACCGGCAGGTCGGCGGGCCGGAGCGCCGGCCAGCGTGTCCAGGGCCGCCAGGTCGCTCTCCCGGTCGGTGAAGTGCGGTGACACGGGCAGCAGTTGGCGGGGCACGGGCACGCTCGGGGCGCGCTGGATGTGCGTGTGGATGCCGCCGTGGACGGCATGGGCCTGCACGGTGACGCCGTGGAGGGTGGCGGAGCCGCCGATCTCGTTGACATGGTGTGTACGGCCGCCGCTGTGGCCGGTTCTACCGGTGTGGCCCAGGTGGCTGTTCTGATCCGTCATGCCGCCCCCAGTGGTCAGTTCCCCGCTCCTCCCCTACCCGTCGGTGCCCGCGCGTAAGGGACGGGAATCCGCCGGTAATTCGCCCCACACGCTCTGGTCCGGCCTCCGGTCCGGTGACATCCTGTGCAGTCCACACCGCGAGCCGGCGGGAGGAACACTGGTGGACATCCACATCCTCGGCCCGGTCGGCCTCGGTCTCCGCGAGCGCCGGCTCGGTCTCGGTTCGGACAAGGAGCGGCTGCTGCTGGCCGCCCTGGCGCTGGAAGTGGGCCGTCCCGTCGCGCTCGACACCCTCGTCGAAAGGCTGTGGGACACGGGCCCTCCCCCGGCCAAGGCACGCGAGAACGTCCACACGTACGTCTCCCGGATCCGCCGCGCGCTCCGTTCGGCCGCCGGGCCGGAGGGCCCCGTCGCGTCGCTCACCCACCGCGCGCACACCTACACGCTGCGGGCGGAGCCGGACGCGGTCGACTGGCACCGGTATCTGCGGCTGGCCGACCGGGCGCGCACGGTCGCGGCGGAGGGCGACGACGTGCGGGCGGCGGAGCTGATGCGCCGGGCCGAGCAGCTCTGGGAGGGAGACGCGCTGGCAGGTCTCCCGGGCGTGTGGGCGGAACGGATCCGGGCGGGCCTCGGGGAGCGGAGGCGCGGGATCGCCGCCGCGCGGATCGCGATCGACCTGCGCCTGGGCCGGTTCGCGGAGGCCGCGGCGGAGCTGTCGCTGCTCGTGGACGAGTACCGGGGCGACGAGACGCTCGTCGGGCAGCTGATGGTGGCGCTCTACGGCGGGGGCCGCCACGCCGACGCCCTGCTGGCGCACCAGGCTCTGCGTAGGGCGCTGCGCGACGACTTCGGTACGGAGCCGGGCGAGGAACTGACCCGCATCCACCGGCACATTCTGGCCAGAGGACCGGTGCGGGAGCTGACGGGCGGGCCCGCAGGCGACTCCCGGGCGCCCTCGGGAGCGGAGCCGCCGCCCCGACCTCGCCCCCACGCCCTGCGCGGCCAGCTGCCGTCGCAGGCGCCGCTCATCGGGCGGCAGGACGAGATGCGGCGCATCCTGGCGGCCATCGACACGGCCGGGGCGTACGGCTCGACGATCGCCCTGGAGTCCATCTCCGGCATGGCGGGGGTCGGCAAGACCGCACTGGCCGTGCGGGCGGCGCACGCATACGCCGACCGGTTTCCGGACGGCCAGCTGTACCTCAACCTACGGGCGCACGCCCAGGGTCAGGAACCGCTGACGGCGGGCGCGGCGCTCGCCACGCTGCTGCGCCTCCTCGACGTCCCGCCGCAGTCCATCCCCACGGACGTGGAGGAGCGCGCCGCGCTGTGGCGGCGGGCGCTGGGGCAGCGGCGGGTGCTGATCGTGCTGGACGACGCGGCGGGGCCCGATCAGGTGCGCCCGCTGCTGCCGGGTGCCTGCGCGGAGTGCTTCACCATCGTCACCAGCCGCCGCAGCCTGGTCGGTCTGCCGCAGAGCCGGACGCTGCCGCTGGACGTGCTGCCGCCGCGGGACGCGATCGCGCTGTTCCGGGAGGTGGCGGGGGCGGACCGGGGCGGCGGCGACGAGGCGGAGATCGCCCGGATCGTCGAGTTGTGCGGCCACCTGCCCCTGGCCATCGAGATCGCGGCCAACCGCCTCAACACGCACCCCTCCTGGGATCTGGCCGTCCTTCGCGAGCGGTTGACGCGTACGACGGGCCGGCTGGGCGAGATCCGGGACGGCTACTCGGAGATCGGGCGGGCCTTCGAGATGTCGTACCAGGCCCTCACGGCGGAGCAGCGGACGACGTTCCGGATGCTGAGCCTGCATGTGGGCCCGGAGCTCGGGCCGCACGCGGCGGCCGCGCTGTGCGGCAGGCCGGTGGACGAGACCGAGCGGGTGCTGGAGAGCCTCCTCCAGTGCCATCTGCTCCAGGAGCCGGCCCCGCACCGATTCCGCTTCCACGACCTGCTGGGCGAGTACGCGCGCGTGCTGTGCGCGGCGACGGAGAGCGAGGACCAGCGGGACGCGGCGGTGGACCGGCTGACCGGCTTCTACCTGCGGACGGCGGCCGGCTGCGACCGGGTGCTGTACCCGAGGCGTATCCGGATCCCCGGGGAGCCGTCACAGGACCTCCCCGGTGGGCCGGGGGTGCCGGTCACCCGCGAGGAGGAGGCGCTGTCCTGGTTCCGGACCGAGCGGTCCAACCTGGTGAGCGCGGAGCGGCACGCCCGCCTGCGCGGCTCCGGCGACCGGGCCGCGCTCCTCAGCCACGTCCTGGCGGGCTTCCTGTACGGCGAGTGCCACTGGACGGACGCGGTACGCATGCACGGCGCTGCGGCCGGACACTGGCGCCGTACGGGGCGTGACGCCGCCCTGTGCCGCTCCCTCCTGGACCTGACGACGGCGCACGCGGCGACCGGCGACTACGGCGAGGCGGAGGCCCGGGCCCGGGAGGCCCTGAGACTGGCGGAGGCCACCGCCGACACGGACGCCCAGGCCGAGGCGCTGCGCGAACTGGGCGTCCTCCAGTGGCACATGGGCCGCAACCAGCCCGCGCTGGGCTTCCACCGGAGAGCGCTGGACCTGTGCGCGCCGTCCGGGGACGGCTGGCGGCAGGCCCGCTGCCAGAACCACATCGCGATCTCCCTGATGTATCTCGGGCTGCACGACGAGGCGCTGCGGCATTTCCGCCATGCGATCCGGGGTTTCCGGGACGCCCAGGACGAGCGGCTGCTGGCCAAGACGCTCAACAACCTCGGGAACCTCCATATGCACATGGGAAATCCCGTGCTGGCCCGCCGGACCCTGGAGAGCGGGCTGCGGATCGCGGAACGGACGGGCAGCCGCCTGGACCGGGCGACCCTGCAGATCAACCTGGCGGAGGTCCTCGCAGGCTCCGGGAACCCGCGCAAGGCCATCACGATGTACCGGCGGGCCCTGCCGGTGTTTCAGGAGCTGGGCGACCGCAAGAGCGAGGCGATCACGTCGGCCGGCCTGGGGATGGCGCACCAGGCGATGGCCGAGACGGAACGGGCCGTGGCCTGTTTCCAGCAGGCCCTGGCCCTGTCCCGCGGCATCGGCGCGGCCCTGGAGGAGGTCCGGGCGCAACGCCTGCTGGGCGGCGCGGAGTTCGCTCGCGGCAACACACGCGAGGCCGTACTGCACCTCACCACGGCCGTCGCCGCGGCCCGGCGCATCCACTCCCCGGAGGAGGAGGCCCGCGCGGAGGACTGCCTGGCCGAGGTCTACGTGGCGACGGGCCGCCGGGCGGAGGCACGGGAGTTGTGGCAGCACGCGTGTACGCTGTTGGAGGCGTTGGACGCGGGGGCGGCGGGGCGGATCAGGGTCCGGATAACCGAAGTCGATCAGTTATCGGAGTAACCGATCCGGGTGGCCGAAAACCTGATATTCAAGGCCCATGTTCATAGATCAAACACAACGCCGCCCCGTCGGCCGCGGCCGCAGGGCGACGTACGCCGTGCTGCCGATCGCCGGCGCAGCGGCCATGGTGATGGCGCTCAGCAGCACTTCGAGCGCCGTGGAACATCCCGACGACAACCGCGCCGCACTGTCGGCGGCCGACCTCAGTGCCTCACTTCTGGACACGACCGACGGCGCGTGCCTCCCGACGTAGGAAACCCTAGGGGGCGGCCACCATGGGGCGCCCCCACTTTCGTGCCCTGGCAGGCCCCCGGGTGCGCCGCAAGTTCCGCGGTTGACGGCGGAGTTCGCCCGGCCCGCCAGATCGTCTTCGGTCACCCTCGTCCGTGGACCGGGTGGGTACGAGGGAAGCGTGCGACGCACGACTGCGCGTGTCCACGACGTACCGGAAGGTTTCGTCGGTGCGGAGGCCGAGCGGCTCGTCGCCGCCGACTCGCATCTCGCACCGGTGGCCGACCAGTTGGAAGTCGCGGTGGCGCGGCGCCCCCACCGCGCATGTAGCGCTGCGTGCGGGCATACCCGACGGCCCTCGCACCGGGCCAGCGATCCTGGGCCCCGCCCCGTCGGCTCTTCGACCGCTACGAGGAGGTCGTTCCCCGGCACGTTCCTCGACCCCGTCGTCGGCGCCGTGATGCGCTGCCTCGTCGGCGACACCCGCGCGGACCGGCTCGGCGTCCCGCGCACGCACATCGGCGCCTGGGGCCCTGGACCGCGTCGGCCACTTCACCACCCTCCTGGAGCTCGGCTCGCCGACCCGCATCCGCGTCATGCGCTCCGCCCCGACCGTCACGACATGGCGGCCGGGACGACGGAGCGGCATCGAGGCGTCCGCCGTCCGGATGACGCACCGGCCCGGCGTCCACGGGGGACACAGCCCGGGTGGACCACGATGGGCGCGGGCAGCCGAAGAAGGGGGGCCAGGTGGTGGACGGCTTCACCGCGGCGCTCGCCCTGCTCGGCGTCGCGCTCCTCGGTGTCGGCCTCCTTCACGGACTCGCCGCCAGGGTACGGGTGGTCCACGAGCCGCTCGCCGCCCAGCCCTTCGGCTCCGGACTCGAACCGGCGGAGCACGCGGTGAGCCGTTTCCATGTCCGCTGGTATCCGGTGACGATGCTGTTCCTCGCCTTCGACATGGAAATGGTCTTCATGTATCCGTGGACGCGGGTCATCTCCGCCATGGGTACGAGCGCGGTCGTCGAGATGTTCGTCTTCCTGGCCGTGCTGGTGGCGGGTGTGGTCTACGCCTGGCGGGAGGGCGCCCTGCGATGGACCTGACCGCCGTGCTCCTGCGTGCCGCGGCCGCCCGTCCGCATGTCCTGCTGGTCGAGATGCCCGGCGGGACGGAGGTGCGGCTCGCGGCCGAGCGGGATCTTCGGGTACGTGGCCTGCCGGTGGCCCTGACCCCTGCCGACGCCGATGTCGTGCTCGTCGCCGGGCCCGAGGTGCGGGCGCTGCGCGAGCCGGTCGACCGGCTCGTAAGGGACACCCCGGCGCCCCGGGCCGTCGTACGCGCCGGCACACCGGAGCAGGTACGTCCGGCCCTCGCTGCGGCCCGCGAACGGCTCGCCGACCTGTCGGGGCAGCGGGCGGCGGCGCGGGCCGTTGGGCAGGACGACGACCCCGAGCACGCGGGCGGGCACGAGACCGATGACGAGGACCGTCGGACGGGGCACGGCGGCCATGAAGGCCGCGAAGGACATGGGGACCACGGGCACGGCGAGCGCGGAGGGCACGACGGGCACGGGCACGGCGGGCCCCACGACCACCACGGCGACGGCGGTGAGACGGAAGCTCCCGCCGGGCGGCCGATGGCCGGGACGGGGGACGACCGGGACGGGCTCACCCTCGACCGGCTGCACCTCTCCCTCGGGCCGCTGCTTACCGACTGGCCCGCCGGGCTGACCGTACGCGCCACGGTGCAGGGCGATGTGATCCAGCGGGCCGAGGTCGACGCGTCCGCATGGCAGGAGCTCGCCCCCGGTTCGGCGTTCTGGACCGAGCCCTGGCGCCACGCGGCGGAGGGCCGGCCGGTCACCGCGGGTGCCGCCGCGCGCCGCCGCGCCGCCGCGCGGC
>NZ_VSRY01000173.1:0-224378 GCF_008271805.1 Streptomyces sp. TRM49041 | reverse complement strand
GTAGCCGTCTACGCCGATCCGGACCGGGACGCCCTGCACGTCCGTGCGGCCGACGAGGCGTTCGCTCTGGGCGGTGACACCCCGGCCGCCAGCTATCTGGACATGGCCAAGGTGCTGCAGGCTGCCAAGGACTCCGGGGCGGACGCGATCCACCCGGGTTACGGCTTTCTGTCCGAGAACGCGGAGTTCGCCCAGGCCGTGCTCGACGCGGGCCTGATCTGGATCGGCCCGCCGCCGCAGGCGATCCGCGACCTCGGCGACAAGGTGGCGGCCCGCCACATCGCCCAGCGCGCGGGCGCGCCGCTGGTGGCCGGCACGCCCGACCCCGTGTCCGGGGCGGCCGAGGTCGTGGCCTTCGCCGAGGAGAACGGCCTGCCGATCGCCATCAAGGCGGCGTTCGGCGGTGGCGGCCGCGGCCTGAAGGTGGCCCGGACGCTCGAAGAGGTGCCGGAGCTGTACGACTCGGCGGTCCGTGAGGCCGTCGCGGCGTTCGGCCGCGGCGAGTGCTTCGTCGAGCGCTACCTGGACAAGCCGCGCCACGTCGAGACGCAGTGCCTGGCCGACCAGCACGGCAACGTCGTCGTCGTGTCGACGCGTGACTGCTCGCTGCAGCGCCGCCACCAGAAGCTGGTCGAGGAGGCCCCGGCGCCGTTCCTGACCGACGAGCAGAACGCGGAGCTGTACCGCGCGTCGAAGGCCATCCTGAAGGAGGCCGGCTACGTCGGCGCCGGCACGGTCGAGTTCCTGGTCGGCGCGGACGGCACGATCTCCTTCCTGGAGGTCAACACCCGTCTCCAGGTCGAGCACCCGGTCACCGAAGAGGTCACCGGAATCGACCTCGTACGGGAGATGTTCCGGATCGCCGACGGCGAGAAGCTCGGCTACAGCGACCCGGCGGTGCGCGGCCACTCCTTCGAGTTCCGCATCAACGGTGAGGACCCGGGCCGGGGCTTCCTGCCCGCCCCCGGCACCGTCACGACGTTCGCCGCGCCGTCCGGGCCGGGTGTCCGGCTGGACGCGGGTGTGGAGTCCGGCAGCGTCATCGGCCCGGCGTGGGACTCGCTGCTCGCCAAGCTGATCGTGACGGGCGCGACCCGTCAGCAGGCGCTGGAGCGGGCGCGGCGCGCCCTCGCGGAGTTCCAGGTCGAGGGCATGGCCACGGCCATTCCGTTCCACCGGGCGGTTGTCGCGGACCCGGCGTTCGCGCCTGCGGAGGGGCCGTTCAAGGTCCACACGCGCTGGATCGAGACGGAGTTCGTCAACGAGATCGAGCCGTTCGCCGCGCCGGCCGAGGCGGATGCGGACGAGGAGCCGGGCCGCGAGACGGTCGTCGTCGAGGTGGGCGGCAAGCGCCTGGAGGTGTCCCTGCCGTCGTCGCTCGGCATGAGCCTGGCCCGTACGGGCCTGGCGGCGGGCGCCAAGCCGAAGCGCCGCGCGGCGAAGAAGTCCGCGTCCGGCGCGTCCGGCGACACCCTGGCCTCCCCGATGCAGGGCACCATCGTGAAGGTGGCGGTGGAGGAGGGCCAGGAGGTCAACGAGGGCGACCTGATCGTCGTTCTGGAGGCCATGAAGATGGAGCAGCCGCTGAACGCGCACCGCGCGGGCACGGTCAAGGGCCTGACGGCGGAGGTGGGCGCTTCGGTCACGTCGGGTGCCGCGATCTGTGAGATCAAGGACTGACGTCTCCCCGCTCGCCCGCCAGATGTGCTGAGGGGCCCGCCGGTACGCACCGGCGGGCCCCTCGGACGTGTGCACGATGGCATCCTGGAGGTACGAGGGAGGACCTAGCGCGATGACGACGACCAGGCCGATGCGCGCGGATGCCCGCCGTAACCACGAGCGGCTGCTGCGGGTGGCGCGCGCGGCCTTCGCCGAGCACGGGACGGACGCGGCGCTGGAGGACATAGCGCGGCGCGCGGGCGTGGGCATCGGCACGCTGTACCGGCACTTCCCGAACCGCCACGCCTTGATGAACGCGGTGTTCCAGGACGCCGTGGCGGCCCTCCTCGACCGGTCGCGCGAGCTGGCGCACGCGGACGAGCCGTGTACGGCGCTGGTGGAGTGGCTCCGCGCGATCGTCACGCACGCGGGCGAGTACCGCGGCCTGGCGCGGGCGCTCATGTCGGCGTCGTACGACCCGAGTTCGGCCCTGTCCCAGTGCAGCGTGCCGCTGCGTGCGGCGGGCGAGCGCCTGCTGACCCGCGCGCAGGAGGCGGGGGTGGTCCGGCGCGACGTGTCGATCGGCGACCTGATGCAGCTGACCAACGCCATCGCGCTGGCCGCCGAACAGGACTCGGCGGACCCGGCCTTGGCCGACCGCCTCCTGACCCTGACCCTGCGGGGCCTGAAGCCCTGACCCGTCACGGCCCGCGTCCGCACCCCGCGCCCTCGTGTGCCGATGGTCCGGTCGGGCCGTCCGGCGCCCGCTACCGCCTGCGCAGGTCCGCGACCCGGGCCTGGCGTTCCTGCGGGGCGGCGTCGGCGGCCAGCGGGGCCGCCGAGGCGCTACGGAGCTGAGGGCCCGGGTGGCGGTTGCCGCGCTGGCCCGGAAGGGGGACGTCGCGGCGGTGCCGGCGGCCCGGCGAGGGGCCTTCGGCGCTCGCGGTACCGGGGCCCGAGCCGGCGACGGTGATCTGGACGCCCTGGTCGGCGAGGGCCTGGAGCTCCATGGCGGCCCGGTCGTCGTGCGGGGGCGGCTCGTCCGTCACCAGGCGGGTGATCACGTCCGTCGGGACGGTCTGGAACATCGTGTCCGTACCGAGCTTCGTGTGGTCGGCCAGGACGACGACCTCGGCGGCCGCCTGGACCAGCGCTCTGTCCACGCTGGCGGAGAGCATGTTGGACGTGGACAGCCCGCGCTCGGCGGTCAGCCCCGCCCCGGACAGGAACGCCCGCGAGACTCTCAGCCCGTGCAGGGACTGTTCGGCGCCGCTCCCCACCAGCGCGTAGTTGGAGCCGCGCAGCGTCCCGCCGGTCATGACGACCTCCACGCGGTTGGCGTGCGCCAGCGCCTGGGCGACCAGCAGGGAGTTGGTCACCACGGTCAGCCCGGGGACGCGCGCGAGCCGGCGGGCCAGCTCCTGCGTCGTCGTACCCGCGCCGACGACGATGGCCTCGCCCTCTTCGACGAGACCCGCGGCGACATCGGCGATGGCCGTCTTCTCCGCGGTCGCGAGATGGGATTTCTGCGGGAAGCCGGACTCTCGCGTGAATCCGCCCGGCAGTACCGCACCGCCGTGCCGGCGGTCGAGGAGTCCTTCGGCCTCAAGTGCCCGCACGTCCCGCCGTACGGTCACTTCGGAGGTCTGGACGACGCGGGCGAGCTCCCGGAGCGATACCGCCCCATTGGCCCGCACCATTTCTAGGATCAACTGGCGACGTTCTGCAGCGAACACGAAACTGACAGTAACCCCAGCGACCGATAGTTTGCAGCCGTATGCGCCGAATCCGAGAAGTTGCGAACAGACGGGGCCGCCAAGTGGTATGGGCGGCCCCGTCCTTGAACGGTCTCCGACCGCTCGATGTCGCGTCTTGCCGGGGTTGCCAGGGGTTGTCCCCTGGACGACGGTGACCGTTTGACCGGATTGGCGGCCTTACGCCATCAGGAGCGGGCGGCTCACGACTCCGCGGTCGTCTTCCGGGTGTGCAACTGCCGTGCCACTTCGGCGATCGACCCCGAAAGCGACGGGTACACGGTGAACGCGTTCGCGATCTGCTCGACCGTCAGATTGTTGTCGACCGCGATCGAGATCGGATGAATCAGCTCGCTCGCACGCGGCGCGACGACACATCCGCCGACCACGATGCCGGTGCCGGGCCGGCAGAAGAGCTTGACGAAGCCGTCCCGGATGCCCTGCATCTTCGCGCGCGGATTGCGCAGCAGCGGCAGCTTCACGGCCCTGGCGTCGATCTTGCCCGAGTCCACGTCGGCCTGGGTGTAACCGACCGTGGCGATCTCGGGGTCGGTGAAGACGTTCGAGGAGACCGTCTTCAGGTTCAGCGGCGCGACCGTCTCGCCGAGGAAGTGGTACATGGCGATACGGCCCTGCATGGCGGCGACCGAGGCGAGCGCGAACACACCGGTCACGTCGCCGGCCGCGTACACGCCGGGCGCGGACGTACGGGACACCTTGTCGGTCCAGATGTGGCCGGACTCCTTGAGCCGTACGCCCGCCTCCTCCAGGCCCATTCCCGCCGTGTTGGGGACGGCGCCCACGGCCATCAGGCAGTGCGTACCGGAGATGACGCGGCCGTCCGCGAGCGTGACCTCCACCCGGTCGCCGACACGCTTGGCGGACTGGGCGCGGGAGCGGGCCATGACGTTCATGCCGCGGCGCCGGAAGACGTCCTCCAGGACGGCCGCCGCGTCCGGGTCCTCACCCGGGAGCACCCGGTCGCGGGAGGACACGAGAGTGACGCGCGAGCCGAGCGCCTGGTAAGCGCCGGCGAACTCGGCGCCGGTCACGCCGGAGCCGACCACGATGAGCTCCTCGGGCAGCTCGTCCAGGTCGTACACCTGCGTCCAGTTGAGGATGCGCTCGCCGTCGGGCCGGGCGTCCGGGATCTCGCGCGGGTGGCCACCGGTCGAGACGAGCACGGCGTCGGCGGTGAGCGTCTCCTCCGTACCGTCGGCCGCGGTGACGATCACGCGGCGCGAGCCGTCCAGGGCCTGGCGGCCGTCGAGGCGGCCCCGGCCGCGCATCACCCGGGCGCCGGCCCGGGTGACGGCCGCGGTGATGTCGTGCGACTGGGCGAGGGCGAGGCGCTTCACCCGGCGGTTGACCTTGCCGAGGTCGACGCCCACGACGCGGGCGGCCTGCTCGACGTGCGGGGTGTCGTCGGCGACGATGATGCCCAGCTCCTCGTAGGAGGAGTCGAAGGTCGTCATGACCTCGGCCGTCGCGATGAGGGTCTTGGAAGGTACGCAGTCCGTCAGGACGGACGCTCCGCCGAGGCCGTCGCAGTCGACGACGGTCACCTCCGCGCCGAGCTGGGCGCCCACCAGGGCCGCCTCGTATCCGCCGGGTCCGCCACCGATGATCACGATCCGGGTCACTGGGGTTACGCCTCGCGCTCTCGTCACGGCAACCCCGCGGACTGTGCGGGCCCGGGGGTCGGGAGTTGTCCTCGTTGGATGGGAGTACGTCCTTCATTGTCCCGCACCGCGCGACGCGACTCAGCCCCGGGGCCTCCTTCGGCCCGAGCCGGGCGTGCTTCCGCGCCGACCGGACGTCCTTCCGCGCGAGCCGGTGGTCCTTCCGCGTGAGCCGTGCGTCCCCCGGCCGCCGGGCGGGACCAGCGCCCACCCCCGCACCTCCCGTACCCTCGATCCCATGTCGCTCTACGCCGCGTACGCCGGCAACCTCGACGCGCGGCTGATGACGCGCCGCGCCCCGCACTCCCCGCTGCGCGGCACGGGCTGGCTGAACGGCTGGCGGCTGACCTTCGGCGGCGAGCAGATGGGCTGGGAGGGGGCGCTCCCCACCATCGTCGAGGCCCCGCGCTCCCAGGTCTTCGTCGCGCTGTACGACATCGCCCCGATGGACGAGGACTCGATGGACCGCTGGGAGGGCGTCGGGCTCGACATCTACCGGCGTATGCGGGTCCGCGTGCACACCCTGGACGGCGAGGAGCCCGCCTGGGTGTACGTCCTGAACGGCTACGAGGGCGGCCTGCCCTCCGCCCGCTACCTGGGCGAGATCGCGGACGCCGCGGAGTCCGCGGGCGCACCGCACGACTATGTGATGGAACTGCGCAAACGCCCCTGCTGACGCGGAACCGCTCAGTTCGTCGGAAGCGACAAGACAACGATACGAACACCGTAGGGCCTGTCATCTACGCGCGTAGGCCCAGACGGGTTACCCTCATCCGCGTGAACGCATCTGTTACCCCGGACCACCGCCAGGACGACCCCCACGCCGCCGCGGGAGCCGCCGCCGCGCGCCTGCGCGAGCTGACGGGCGCCGAGAACCACGACGTCGCCCTCGTGATGGGCTCCGGCTGGGCCCCGGCCGCCGACGCGCTCGGCGCCCCCGAGGCCGAGTACCCGGTCACCGAGCTGCCCGGCTTCCCGCCGCCGGCCGTCGAGGGGCACGGCGGCAAGATCCGCTCGTACCGCATCGGCGACAAGCGCGCCCTGGTCTTCCTCGGCCGTACGCACTTCTACGAGGGCCGCGGCGTCGCCGCCGTCGCCCACGGTGTGCGCACCGCCGTCGCGGCCGGCTGCAAGACCGTCGTCCTGACCAACGGCTGCGGCGGCCTGCGCGAGGGCATGCGCCCCGGCCAGCCGGTCCTCATCAGCGACCACCTCAACCTCACCGCGGCGTCGCCGATCGAGGGCGCGAACTTCGTCGACCTGACGGACCTGTACTCGCCGCGGCTGCGCGCGATGTGCAAGGAGGTGGACCCGTCCCTCGAGGAGGGCGTGTACGTCCAGTTCCCCGGCCCGCACTACGAGACCCCGGCCGAGATCAACATGGTCCGGGTGCTCGGCGGCGACCTGGTCGGCATGTCGACCGTCCTCGAAGCCATCGCGGCCCGCGAGGCCGGCGCCGAGGTCCTGGGCATCTCCCTCGTCACCAACCTGGCCGCGGGCCTTTCGGGTGAGCCTCTCAACCACGAGGAGGTCCTCCAGGCCGGCCGTGACTCGGCGGCGCGGATGGGCCAGCTCCTCACCCGCGTGCTGGAGCGGATCTGAGCCGGCACCCGAAGGCCGGGGCAGACGGCGTGTGACACCGTCCCGGCCGGACGGAGGGGTGTCGGCGCCCACCGGGCACCGGGTATCACACCCCACACCCCGTAGACGCGACGCGTACGACATCACCAGGGAGGCAGACCCCGTGCAGCAGAACCTGCGGCAGGACGAGCAGGACCTCATCGCGCAGGCGGAGGCGTGGCTGGCCGAGGACCCCGACCCGGAGACCCGCGACGAGCTCGCCGGGCTCCTCGCGGCCCGGGACCTCGACGAGCTCGCCGCCCGCTTCGGCGGCACGCTGCAGTTCGGCACGGCCGGGCTGCGCGGCGAGCTGGGCGCCGGGCCCATGCGGATGAACCGCTCGGTGGTCATCCGCGCCGCGGCCGGTCTCGCCGCGTATCTGAAGGCCGAGGAGGCGCCCGCGGGGAAGACCGGCGCGGGCCTCGTGGTGATCGGCTACGACGCCCGCTACAAGTCGGCCGACTTCGCCCGCGACACGGCCGCGGTGATGGTCGGCGCGGGCCTGCGCGCGGCGCTCCTCCCGTACCCGCTGCCGACGCCGGTCCTGGCGTACGCCATAAGGCACCTGGGCGCGGTCGCGGGCGTCGAGGTGACCGCGAGCCACAACCCGCCGCGCGACAACGGCTACAAGGTGTATCTGGGCGACGGCTCGCAGATCGTGCCGCCGGCGGACACGGAGATCGCGGCCCGGATCGCCGCCGTACGGTCCCTGGCGGACGTACCTCGCGCGGAGTGGGGGTCCCCGGGCTCGGGCGAAGCCGGGAGCGGGGGAGGCTGGGAGACGCTGGGCGACGAGGTCCTGGAGTCCTATCTGTCCCGCACGGACAAGGTCCTGACGCCGGGCACGCCCCGTACGGCGCGGGTCGTGTACACGGCGATGCACGGCGTGGGGAAGGACGTGGTCCTGGCGGCGTTCGCCCGCGCGGGCTTCCCGGCCCCGGTCCTGGTGGCCGAACAGGCGGAGCCGGACCCGGCCTTCCCGACGGTCGCGTTCCCGAACCCGGAGGAGCCGGGCGCCATGGACCTGGCGTTCGCGAAGGCCCGCGAGGTCCAGCCCGACATCGTCATCGCCAACGACCCGGACGCGGACCGCTGCGCGGTGGCGGTGCCGGACGCGGCGGCGGAGGGCGGCTGGCGCATGCTGCGCGGCGACGAGGTGGGCGCGCTGCTGGCGGAGCACCTGGTGCACAAGGGCGCGAAGGGCGTCTTCGCGGAGTCGATCGTCTCGTCCTCGCTCCTCGGCCGCATCGCGGCGGCGGCGGGCGTGCCGCACACGGAAACCCTGACGGGCTTCAAGTGGATCGCCCGGGTGGACGGCCTGCGCTACGGCTACGAGGAGGCACTCGGCTACTGCGTCGACCCGGAGGGAGTCCGCGACAAGGACGGCATCACGGCGGCGCTGCTGGTCGCCGAACTGGCCTCGGAACTGAAGTCCCGGGGCCGCACGCTCACCGACCTCCTGGACGACCTGGCGGTGGCCCACGGCCTGCACGCCACGGACCAGCTGTCGGTCCGCGTCGAGGACCTGACGGTCATCGCGGACGCGATGCGCCGCCTGCGGGAGGTCCCCCCGGCCCGGCTGGCGGGCCTGCCGGTCGTGTCCGCCGAGGACCTGACGCACGGCACCGGCTCCCTGCCCCCCACGGACGGCCTCCGCTACTACCTGGAGGGCGACTACAAGGCCCGCGTCATCGTCCGCCCGAGCGGCACGGAACCCAAGCTGAAGTGCTACCTGGAGGTCATCGTCCCGGTCGCGGACGCGACGGAGCTGACGGGCGCCCGCGAGCGCGCCACGCAGGTCCTGTCCGGCATCAAGCGCGACCTGGCTGCTTCGGCCGGCATCTGACCCACTCCGGTCGACGGGCCGTCCTGGACTTGTCCGGGGCGGCCCTTCACCGTGCTCGGCCTCCCGGCGGACGGATCAGAACAGGGTGTGGCGGGGCTCAGGCGAGGGCCAGGAGGAGGACCAGGGCCACCAGGCCCGCGGCCGCGGGCGCCAGGACTTCGTAGGCCCAGCGGCACTCCGGGTCTCCCTTGGCCGTCGGGCGGACGGCGTTCTGCTCGGCGAGGGTGCGGAGCTCGTGGAGGGTGCTCTCGGCGCCCACGAGGACCTTGCCGCCGCTGCGCACGGCCAGCTTGCGCTGGCGCATCGACACCGGGACCGCCCACAGCTGGTACTTGGCGCCGTCGTGGGTGACGACCTCGGTGGAGTACGTGGCGCGCAGCGCGTCCACCGCCCCCCAGGGCACGACGACCGTGCGGAACGGGTTCCGGACCCGCATCCGGTCGTCGTTGGCGTACACGGCGGGCCGGAAGGTGAAGGCGACGACCAGCGGCACACCCAGCAGCAGGGACGCGGCGGCCACCCACGGCGTGCGGCCGTCGCCGCGGATCATGGCGTCGACGCCCATCCAGAGGCCGACACCGAGCAGCAGCAGACCGCCCAGCATGGCCAGGACCGACCGGTAGACGCGGTCGGGGTAGGCGGGCTCCGACGGTGTCCCAGAAGTACCGGGCTGCTCAGGGCTTGTCATGGGGCCGATTCTGCCTCACACCGCTCCCGGCACCACCTTCTCGATCGGCCAGACCGCGAACCTCTGAGGTCGACCGGCAACGCCACCGCGTGCGAAGTGGACCCCGGCGTGGACAAGCCGACGAGGCCCCTCCGCCGTCCCGCACGGAGGCCGTCAGCCCCGCGACGCGTAGCCGACGAAGGCGGTGAACGCCTCTGGGCTGACCGCGAGGCGGGCACCGTCGACGTTCTTGGAATCGCGCACGTGGACGGCGACGGGGGACATCGCCACCTCGATGCAGTCGTTGCCGTCGCCACTGCTGCTGTGGCTGCTCTTGAACCACTCCAGGCCGGGGCTGTCGTGGGTGGAGTTGCTGATCATGTCTCTCCCAGCATCTGCTCGATCAGGGCCCGCGACTCTCGGGGCGTGAGGGCCTGCGCCCGGATCATGCCATACCGCAGTTCGAGGATCCTGACGTGCTTCGGATCGGAGACGGGCCGCCCACCGAACGCACCCTCGGAACGCCCCACGGCGGTGCCGTCAGGAAACTTGAGTACCTCGATCAGCCCGCCCGTGCCGACGTGCTCCTCGCGATCAGTCGGGATCACCTGGATCGACACGTTCCGCAACTGACCTAGTTCAAGCAGCCGTTCGAGCTGCCGACGCCATACCATTCTGCCCCCGACAGGGCGCCGGAGCGTCACCTCTTCTTGGACGAAACTGAGAGTCGGCGCTGGCGACCTGTCGAAGACCGCATGTCGGGCCAGTCGCCCGGCCACGATGCGCTCCATCTCCTCATCCGAGTAGGCGGGGAGCCACACGTCGAACAGCGCCCGCATGTGTTCCTCGGTCTGCAACAAGCCATGAATGTTGTGATTGCCGTACAACCCCATCTCGACGGCCCGCGCCTCCATCCTCGCCAGGTCCCGAACCTTCCTGGGGTACCTGACCTCCTCCACGTCCTTGCTCATCGCGGCGATCAGCCCCCGCGCGTTCAGCACCTTGTCCGCCCTGTCCAGGTACTCGGGCCGGGGAATCCGCTTGCCGGCCTCCACCTTGTAGACGAGGTCCTCCCCATACCCGAGCAGCTCGCCGAACTCGACCGCCTTCAGCCCGGCGGCCTCCCGGTGCAGCTTGAGCTGCCGCCCCACCGTCGCGACGACCGCCGCCCCCGACTCGTCGTCCGGGTCGACGTCCCACCCCGACTCGTCCGCGTCCCCCACGAGCTGCCGCACCCCATCGGCCTCAGCCGCCAACGCCCCACCTCCGACACCACCGCAGCCCTGCGCTGCTTCCGGACAGGCCGGACACGTACGGACCAGCCCCGACAGTGACTGTACGCACGCGGGACATCACTGACAGCCACAGCGTAGCCACCCCCAGGATCTGTGACATGAACCACAGAACCCCTCAACCACTTGCCCGCCAGGAGGTCTTGAGCGTGCGCCTGCACCCCTCCCGGACGGGCGCACGCCTGGCCCGGGAACTCGCCGCTCTCTGGCTGAGCGGGGGTACCGCCACGCGGGCCGTGACAGGCGACGCCCTCCAGGTGGTCGCCGAACTCGCCGCGAACGCCGCCGTCCACGGCCGGGTACCGGGACGGTTCTTCCTCCTCACCCTCCGCCTCACCTCCGCCGACAGCGTCCTGCGCATCGAGGCGACCGACACCCGCCCCGACCGGCTGCCCACCCCGCAGACACCCCCGACCGACAGCGAGAGCGGACGCGGACTGCTGATCGTCAAGGCACTGGCCGCCCGCTGGGGAGTCACGGAAGGCCCGACCCCCCGCAAGACGGTATGGGCGGAACTGGACCTCGCACCGGAGCGGGACCACCCCGGCCCGACCGACTGAGGCCACCCGCCGGACGGCGACGGAGGGGCCGTGGCGGGTTGCCCCGGCAGGGGTTGGCGGCGATACCCGGGCCACTTCTCCCGTACCCGAGGCCGCCGACCCCGAGGAGGTGACCCGCCGCGGCCCGGACCGCACCCACCGACCGAAGGCGCGCGGGCGCACGCCTGGATGTTCGCCGCCAGAGCCCGGCTCGGCCGGGCCCGCCGCCCCGAGTCGGCACAGGGCAGGCGCCGACCGGACACCTGACCTGCACTACCGTGTCGGCACTCCGGTGAACGCAGTCGGGGGCACGGCGGATGCCGTGCCCCCGACTGCGGGCGTGCGTCAGTTCGCCGAGGCCGAGCTGGGCCACATCAGGCGGCCGGGCGCGATGGCACCGGCTCCATCACCCGCGTACCAGTACAGCCCCCCGGAAGTGACGCGGCCGAGGAGGTCACCCTTACCGTCACCGTTGACGTCACCGGCGAGAACCGTCCCCATGCCCGACCAGCTGGTGTCGTGCCACAGGGACCGAGCGCCCCCCAGGGTGCGCTGGGCGTTGCCCGGGTACCAGTGAAGCTTCCCGTCCGCCGCCACGGCGACGACATCGTCGAAGGTGTCACCGTTCAGATCCCCGGCGGCGATGAGTCGCTTGTTCCAGGTCTTGTCTGGCCACAGCGTTCGCCGCTCACCAGTCAGCACCCCATCGCCACCACTGGGGTAGCCGAGCAGGGACCCGTCGTCAGCCTGCAGGACGATGCCGTCCCGGCCCGTCCCGTCCACCTTGTACCGCGCCAAGGGGCGCTTACTGTCCCAGGTGTTGTCCTTCCACATCGCGCGCGCGGCACCGAGCTTGCCGTCGTGACCCGTCCCCGGGTACAGGAGGAGGGCACCCGTGGGCGAGATGGCGGCGATGTCAGCCTTCCCGTCGCCGTTGAAGTCACCACCCACGACCTTGGTGACCTTCCCCCACCCCTTGTCGTGCCACAGTTCGCGGCCGTACTGCAGACCGCCGTCAGTACGCCCGTAGAACGCGTGGAGGGAGCCGTCACTCAACACCGCGGCGACGTCCTGGCGACCGTCACCGTTGAAGTCGGCCACGGTCGTGACCCGGGTGACCTGCTGCACCATGGGCACCAGCCGAAGCTGCTGGATCCACGCACTGATGTCGTCGACCCGTGTCGACAGCGCGTCGGTGCGGGTCTCGGTCTCACCGAGGCACCCGCCCTGCCACGAACGGGCATTGACACCGACAAGCTCCAGCTTGCCGTCCCTCTGACTCAAGAGCGGCCCGCCGGCGTCGCCCTTGCAGATGCTGTCACCGGAGGTCTTGCCGCTGATACCGATGGCGGTCGCGGCAGCTGTGTCCACAGTGAAGTCGGCGGTGTGAAGCTGGTTGGGCACCCACGTCGTCTTGGTCCTGCCGTACCCGGTCGCTGTCAGCGCGTCACCGATGGTGGCGGGGGTGGTGGCGACGGGCACCGTGGTCACATTGGTCGCAGGCGTTGCCAGACGAGCCATGACCAGGTCCCGACCGGCCCGAGGAACCAGTTCGACGATCTCGCTGACGTGCCCCCCGGTGGTGGACAGATCCACGCGGCCGACCGTGGCGACACTCTTCGTTGCCGGCTTGCCCGCCTTGAGCTCGGCGGTCCCTCCGGTGAAGCAGGAGGCAGCGGTCAGAACCCATCGAGTGTCGACCAGGACGCCGGAGCAGATCCGCTTGTTGTCACCGTCACCGATCTCCAGCTTCGCTGTGAAGGAGAAGCGGGCGTCGACACCGGCAGGGCCGGTGATCGCGTGGACGGGGGCGCTCAGCCACGCCATCGGCATGGCCACCGCAGCCACGATCGGAACACCCAGCCAAGCAGAGCCGCCCGCACGAGACTTATACATGACTACTTTCCTTCAAAAGGGAGCGATATCATCTGTAGCAATTGCTTACGAGTCAGCTCATTACGCGCAGTTCGACGAGAACCGATCGCGGACCGCCGACTCCCTCACCGAAGGGCACATAGTCATTGACGGCGGCGTTGATCACCTTCTGCTCGCCATTTGCCGAGATGGTCGCCGTTACGGGATACGCATCGGTCATGATTCCGAACGAGTCGGGCAGTTCAAGGGTCAGATAGCCCGGCTTGACCCTGACATCGAAACAGAACTCCACCGTCGGGGACACCCGGTTCTTGATCAGAATGTCGGTCGTCCCCTCGCAAGGGACCATGACGATGTTCCCATCGCCCTTCTTCAGCAGGATCTTCTTCTGCTGCTGGATGAGGGCCGCCCCCGGGTAGGAAAGGTCCTCCAACGCCAGGGGAGGCAACTGACTGTCAGCAACCCCGTTAACAAGGGCGGTTGCGATCGGCGCGTCGGCAGCACGCTCCGTCTCGGACACAGCGACCACGGCCGCCACGACAGCGAAGCCAGACAGAAGCGCCAAACAGGCACGGCGTGAAGCCACAGATTCCCCCTTGATTTGGTCTAAATCGGACACACATCAGGCCCGATGAGCACACGAAGTAAAGCATATGTGAGGATTTGCGATCATGATGGGTCGCAGACCAGACCCATATCGACACGAGCAGGGCCAGGTTCGCGTTAGGGCTTTTTCGGCATCAGATGTTCGCCTGTGGCTCCGGCTTGGCCTCGCTCCTACACCGAGAGACCGGTCACGTGCCGCTGCATTTGCCACTTTGGCTGAAACGCCTGCACCACAGACGTCACAAATCTCTGACGCTACGCCAAGCCACTTCGGCGTTCGTGCTTCCGACGGCATTGACGGCGGGCTTGCTCGCCGCGGCTCCGGCAAGCGCTGCGGAGCCGGAGATGGTGGTCGATTACTGGACGCGGATGGCGGTGGTCGAAAACTGGGAGAGGGGTGGCGCAGGCGTCAAGCAGGCGGCGGAGCAGGCTCTTCTGGGCTCGGAGCAGGACATCCGCGATTTCATCGAGGGTGTCGACCGGATCCAGTTCGCTGACGACAGCGTCGCTGCGAGCCGCTTGGTCGCGGTGGGCGGACCGGCTGTCCGTGAGGCCGCGAAGACCGCATTGCGAGGGACCCCCGCAGAGCTTGACTCGTTTCTCGTCTCCGGGTGGCAGGCGCCACTGGACGAGGACCGCCAGGTGGAAATCTCCCGGATCATCAGCACGGCGGGAGCAGGCGTCAAGGAAGCAGGCGTCGCAGCGCTGAAAGGCGGGCCCGACGATCGCAAGACCTTCCTCGAAGAGGGACAGTTCGTAGCTCAGCAAGCGGACGACCAGGTCGCGGTGTCCCAGCTGTTCGCCTCGGGGGGCCCGAATGTGAAGGCGGCAGCCAAGCTGGCACTTCGCGGGACACCGGAAGACGTCTCCGAGTTCCTCGCCGTGGGGCAGTTCGTGGCCCGCAACCGCGACCAGGAGCATGCGACGGTCGCACAGCTGGCCGAGCAGGCCAAGCTGGCCGGAAAGCAGGCCGCGACCGCCACGAAGGCAGCCGAGGAGGCCTCGGCCCGCGCGGTGACGGCCGCCGCGTTGGCCAAGGAGGCTGCTGAGAGGGCTGCTCGCGAGACAGCGGCGGCCAAAAACGACGCGAAGACGGCTTCCGTGAAGGCCCGGCAGGCGGCAGACGCGGCTCGGGCGGCGGCTGCGGCGGCCCAGCAGGCGATCGGATCGGCGAACGCGGCCAACCGCGCGGCCCGCACTGCCGCGCTCGCCGCAGCGCAGACGGCCAGCGCCGCTGCCGCTGCCGCCAACGCGGCCAACGACGCCTACAACGCCGCCATCGCGGCCGGCAAGGACGCGACCAAGTCGGCCCAGGCGAAGACGGCCGCAGCGACCGCCCTGATGGCCGCAACCCTGGCAGAAGGCTCCATAGCTGCGGCGGAACAGGCCGGAAAGGCTTCGACCGCGGCTGCTGTCGCGGCCCGCGCCGCGCTCAGCGCAGGCGCGAACGCCGATGCGGCCGCTGATGCCGCCGAGGCCGCAGGCGGGCACGCCGCCGCAGCCGGTGGTCACGCAGGCGACGCCAGGGCTGCCGCAGCGGAAGCCCGACGACATGCGACAGCAGCGAACAACGCGGCCAACAGGGCCGCGGCGCTCGCCGACCGCGCGGCCGCGGCCGCGTACGACGCACGTACCGCCGCCAAGTCCGCCGCCACCCACGCACGCAACGCCGCCGCAGCGGCGCAGGAGGCGGCCGAACACGCGGGCCAGGCTGCCAACCACGCCCAGCAGGCCACCAAGCACGCCGAAGCGGCGAGGATCGCAGCGGAGACCGCATCTGCGGCCGTGGCAACGGCGAAGAAGACGTATGAGCTTGCCCGTGAGACCGAGGCCAATGGCCTGGCCACACGAACGGACGCGGGGGTCGAACGAGCCCGCACCCACCAAGCGGTCCTGTACAACGCCGTCTCCGATGCCGCGAAGCGAGAGGCGGAGAGTCGGTCGCTGGACGCCACCGCCGCCGCCCTGGCCCTTGAGGCGAACAAGCCGGACGCAGACGTGCGGAAGCTGGCGGCCCAGGGCCGGCAACTGGCGATGGAGGCGCTGAAGACCCGCGGCCCGATCAGCCAGGACGCCGCCGGGCGCGCGCTGGCCGGCACCGACGAGGAGGTACTCGACTACCTTCGCACCGGATGGCAGCAGGCCAAGCAGCGGGAGACACGCGAACGCGTCGTCGAACTCGCCCACCTGAGCCCATACCCCTCGGTCCGGCAGGCTGCCACCGAAGCGCTCAAGGGCACTCCCGAGCAGATCGGGGCCTTCTACACCGACGGCCAGTACACCGCCGGCACTGCCGACATGGCTGTCGCCGTCTCGGTCATCAACAGCAAGGGCGGAACAGGCGTCAAGGAGGCGTCCCGTGCCGCGCTGGCAGACGGCAGCGGCAAAGCCCTGGCGATCTTCCTCAACATCACGCAGTACTCCGCACGCCTGGCCGACGAATCGGTCGGTGCTTCCCAACTGATCAGTGCCACCACTTCGGGTCCGGAGCTTCAGGCAGCAGCGAAGATCGCGCTCGCTGGCTCCGCCGACCGACTGCACGAGTTCATGGCGGTCGGCCGTCACACCGCGGACCGGAAAGACAAGCTCGCGCAGCAGCACGCCGCCCAGATCCGACGGCTGATCGCCGAGGCTTCTCTGGTCGCCGCGGAGGCCAACAAGAACCGCTGGCGCGCCGCCGAAGCCGCAGCGCGGGCGAACAACGCATCAGCTGAAGCGGACAAGGCTGCCGCGGAGGCCCAGAAATCCGCACACGCCGCGGCAGGCTACGCCGCAGAAGCCGACCAGGCTGCCGACGCCGCAGAAGCGAGCGCGGCCCAGGCGAAGCAGTCCGCCCTGACCGCCCGCAACGCCGCGGCGGCAGCCGACCGCGACGCCGCCGCAGCCGAAAGCTCCGCCGCCCAGGCCGAAGCGTCGGCGCAGTACGCGCGCTATGCAGCCGCCTTGGCCGGTGACTACGCTGATGACGCCCGACTCTCCGCGCTAACCGCCGGAAAGAACGCGGCAGACGCCGAGAAAATGGCCACTTCCGCCTGGCAGGAAGTCAAGGTTGAGCTTGAGAAGGAGATCACCGAAGAACTCAAGAGGGTGGCAGCGGAAGAAAAAAAGCGTCAGCAGGAAGAGAGCAAGAAGCGGAAGCGTTCGAATAGTCAGTGCGTCGTCCTCGTCCCACGTACCTACACACACGAGGATTGCGATGTAGTAGACGCTAGAAACGAACGCATACGCCAGGACTTCGAGACCGTCTGGCCCTACGTCTGGGCCTTCAGCGGTGGCGCCGACGTTCAGAAATGCATTGAAGATCCTGCCGCCAGCGACTGCGCCATGGCGTTTGCCAGCCTCCTTCCGGTCGGAAAACTAAAGCTCCTCGAGAAACTCAACAGCATCGACGGCATCGCAGACGCATCAAAACCGAATAGGGCAAAGCATCTGCCACCCTGCCCGTCGAGGCATAGCTTTCCAGCCGGAACGCATGTACTACTCGGAGACTACTCAACCCGCCCCATCGAGGAAATCAGGGTAGGAGATTCGGTACTTGCATCCGACCCCGAAAGTGGGATCTCAGGACCTCGTAGGGTCGATGCAACGATCCGTACCCCCGATGACCGGAATTTCACCGACATCGAGCTCTCAGGGGCACATGGCGGTGGACTGGTCACAGCTACCGACCACCATCCATTCTGGTCAGAAACGAAAAGGAGCTGGATCAACGCTGCGGACCTTACGCCAAATGATTCACTCCGAAAGCCAAGCGGTGAAACTGTACCCGTCGCAAAAGTAAATCATTGGAAGGCGCGACAGGACGCTTATGACCTGACCGTCAACGACCTCCATACTTACTACGTCGTTGCCGATAAAACACCCATACTCGTCCACAACTGCAGTTTTGATCGAGATCACGAGTGGGAGAACCTACAGAAGTATGTCGAGGGTGGCCCAACGAGTGGGCGGGCTGTCACGAACGACGGTAGGTCATACCCGGATTTGGTGAGTGGCAATAAAAAATTGAACGCGAGCCTAATCAATTGGGTTAACCAGACTTTGCGCCGAAAAGGCAAGCTGGGCAACGCTACCTCCTCGCGCGCAAGCGATGTGGAGCAAAAGTTCGCCGCCATAATGGCGCGAGACGGGATCAAAGAAGCCGACCTGGTGATCAATTTCCCCACAGGCCCATGTGAGGTAAAGTTGGGCTGCGACCAAGTTCTAGACGCACTACTGGAAGATGTGGGAATACTAAGAGTGCGCTGGAAAGAGAACGGCGTGTGGCAGATGAACGTCTACGGAAGGGCTCAATCGTGAACACTCGCGCCGAAGCGCGATTCCGCCGAGAGCACACTCTCGATCCTAAGGTAATCGCTACAGCCAAAGATGTCGACGCAATGATCGACGCACTCCTCACTGGCCCCGCTTTTCACACTATGGCGCAAGTTCACTCCCTCGAACGCGAGAAGCTGCCGTCGGGCGATTTCGATCACGAACTTCTGATCGGGGTTGATGCCGCATTCCAGGTGGGGGCTATTACGTTTATGGACGTTTCTGGGAACTACGCCACAGCCGGAGCTCCCGGCAGTCGAGAGGAGCCGGTATATCACATCATGGGCCACTTGACAGAGTTCCCGGAAGAGTCTGAAATCCCTATTGGCCTTGTCCGCCAGGCCGTGAAGGAATTCATCTCTTCGGGAGGCTGCCGCCCGGAGTGCGTGGCATGGAAGGAAATGGAATGGTGACACAAGGATGACGCAGCCTGGTCCAGGTAGCGCGATTACCTAGCAAGCTGAAGGAAGCATGCGGAAGGCCCGAGATTGCATCGCTCGGGCCTTTCTCATTTCCACCGTCTGCGCCACGACAGTCCGACCGTCCGCAGGAGGCAGAAGTCGGCCGGGCGCTCGCCCACCTACTCATGACTTCCAGAGGAAGGAGGTAACCGTCACAGACGGTCTGGTCGAGAAAGCGTTCCAGCGCGCCCTCAATGCCCTCCTGCCGGCCCATCCGCAGAAGCGGCGGCCCATCCCCTGACAGGACCAGCGCGGCCCACCTCGGAGAAGGGCATCGACGCCCTCCTCGTACCGATGCCTCCGCAGCCGGAACGGACCTCGACCCCCGACGGCCGGGCCACATCGGCATACCCGGTGGCGCTGCCGTTTGGTGTCTGACTGTGAATAGCCCCCTCCACTGCACCATCAGTTCCCGCATCGGGCCACGTACCCGGCGATCCCCGCCGTGAGCCGGTCGACCGCCGCAGGGGCGGCAGCAGCGGCTGGCCGCCGGACGTCGACGACTCGCACCCGCCGCTACATCCCCGCCGGTGGCGGACGGAAGGCGAGGCCGGGCTGCACGACCGCTCCAGCCGGCCCCGTACGACGCCGCACCGCACCCCGGCCGCCCTGGAGGCCCGGGTCTGCGACCTGCGGCGGGCCCGCAAACTCGGCCCCGCCCGGATCGGGCCCGTCCTGGGCCTGCCCGCCTCGACCGTGCACCGCATCCTGGTCCGTCACGGCCTGCACCGCCTGGCCTGGCATGCGCGACCGGACGGCCTGAGCGGACACGTTCAACCAGCAGCCGTCTCCCGAAGACGGTCAGCCGGGCATTACGGTGGGACACGAAGACCTCCGTGCGGTGCAGTCCTAGACAGCTCCACCACACCGGAGGTCTTCGCCGTGATCAAGACCCACGACTGTCAACAACGCTCGTGATCAATACACCAGCCGGCAGGAGGCGCCGATGCCCGGCCTCCCGTCCGGTGATCACGCTGCCATTGAAGTGCGGACGCACTCTGTACCAGTGGGCCCGGCTCGTCACGTTCAGTCCGGCGGCCGGAAGTCAGATCTCCGGCGGCAGGGAGGGACTGTGGCGGGTTGCCCCCGCAGGGGTTGGCGGCGATACCCGGGCCGCTTCTCCCGTACCCGAGGCCGCCGACCCCGAGGAGGTGACCCGCCGCGGCCCCGACCCCACCCACCGACCGAAGGCGCCCCCGCCCACGACGGCCCGGCGGGCCCGCGGCGGACGTGACCCGCCTCACACCCCACCGCTCACCTGTGCGTTCCCCGTCACTTTTGCGAGCCCCGCCGCCCCGGGGCTGTACAGGCCGCTACGCGCGTAGATATGCTCCCCTTGTGACCATGCCCACCAATGCCACCGCATTCGCTGACGTGACCGCGTCCGACAGCACACTGCGCCGCTTCCTCCACGGGCTGCCCGGTGTGGATCCCGTCGGTCTCGAAGCGCGCGCCGCGTCCCTCGGTACCCGTTCGATCAAGACGACGGCCAAGGCGTACGCCATCGACCTGGCCATCTCGATGATCGACCTGACGACGCTCGAAGGCGCGGATACCCCGGGCAAGGTCCGGGCGCTCGCCGCCAAGGCCGTCCGCCCCGACCCGATCGACCGCACCACGCCGCACACCGCCGCGGTCTGCGTGTACCCCGACATGGTGGCGACCGCCAAGGCCGCCCTGGCCGGTACGGACGTGAAGGTCGCCTCCGTCGCGACCGCCTTCCCGGCCGGCCGCGCCGCCCTGGAGGTCAAGCTCGCGGACACCCGTGACGCCGTCGCCGCCGGGGCGGACGAGGTCGACATGGTGATCGACCGCGGCGCGTTCCTCGCCGGGAACTACCTGAAGGTGCACGACGAGATCCGGGCCGTGAAGGAAGCCTGCGGCCAGGCCCGGCTGAAGGTCATCTTCGAGACCGGCGAGCTCTCCACGTACGACAACATCCGCCGCGCCTCCTGGCTCGGCATGATCGCGGGCGCGGACTTCATCAAGACCTCGACCGGCAAGGTCGCGGTCAACGCCACCCCCGCCAACACGCTCCTGATGCTGGAGGCCGTGCGCGACTTCCGCGCCCAGACGGGTGTCCAGGTGGGTGTGAAGCCCGCGGGCGGCATCCGTACGACCAAGGACGCGATCAAGTTCCTCGTCCTGGTCAACGAGACCGTCGGCGAGGACTGGCTGGACAACCACTGGTTCCGGTTCGGCGCGTCGAGCCTGCTGAACGACCTGCTGATGCAGCGTCAGAAGCTGGCCACCGGACGTTACTCCGGTCCCGACTACGTGACGGTGGACTGATCGACATGGCATCTGTATTCGAGTACGCACCCGCTCCCGAGTCGCGCTCGGTCGTCGACATCGCGCCGTCGTACGGCCTGTTCATCGACGGGGAGTTCACCGACGCCGCCGACGGCAAGGTCTTCAAGACCGTCTCGCCGTCCTCCGAGGAGGTTCTCTCCGAGGTCGCCCAGGCCGGCGCCGAGGACGTGGACCGGGCAGTGAAGGCCGCCCGCAAGGCGTTCGAGAAGTGGTCGGCGCTGCCCGGCTCCGAGCGCGCCAAGTACCTCTTCCGGATCGCGCGGATCATCCAGGAGCGCTCCCGCGAGCTGGCCGTGCTGGAGACCCTGGACAACGGCAAGCCGATCAAGGAGACCCGCGACACGGACCTCCCGCTCGTCGCCGGGCACTTCTTCTACTACGCGGGCTGGGCGGACAAGCTCGGTCACGCCGGCTTCGGCCCCAGCCCGAAGCCGCTGGGCGTGGCCGGCCAGGTCATCCCCTGGAACTTCCCGCTCCTCATGCTCGCGTGGAAGATCGCCCCCGCGCTCGCCACCGGCAACACCGTCGTCCTGAAGCCCGCCGAGACGACGCCGCTCTCGGCGCTGTTCTTCGCGGACATCTGCCGCCAGGCCGGTCTCCCCAAGGGCGTCGTCAACATCGTCCCCGGCTACGGGGACACGGGCGCCGCCCTCGTGGAGCACCCGGGCATCGACAAGGTCGCCTTCACCGGCTCCACCGCAGTCGGCAAGGCCATCGCGCGCCAGGTCGCGGGTACGGACAAGAAGGTCACCCTGGAGCTGGGCGGCAAGGGCGCCAACATCGTCTTCGACGACGCCCCGATCGACCAGGCCGTCGAGGGCATCGTCAACGGCATCTTCTTCAACCAGGGCCAGGTCTGCTGCGCCGGCTCCCGCCTGCTCGTCCAGGAGTCGGTCCAGGACGAGTTCCTGGACTCGCTGAAGCGCCGCCTGTCGACCCTCCGCCTCGGCGACCCGCTGGACAAGAACACGGACATCGGCGCCATCAACTCGGCCGAGCAGCTGGCCCGCATCAAGGCCCTCGCGGAGACCGGTGAGGCGGAGGGCGCCGAGCGCTGGTCCCCGGCCTGCGAGCTGCCGTCGTCGGGCTACTGGTTCGCGCCGACCCTGTTCACGGGCGTCACGCAGGCGCACACGATCGCCCGCGACGAGGTCTTCGGCCCGGTCCTGTCGGTGCTGAGCTTCCGCACGCCGGACGAGGCCGTCGCCAAGGCCAACAACAGCCAGTACGGCCTGTCGGCGGGCATCTGGACGGAGAAGGGCTCCCGCATCCTCGCGGTGGCGAACAAGCTCCGCGCCGGGGTCGTCTGGGCCAACACGTTCAACAAGTTCGACCCGACCTCGCCGTTCGGCGGCTACAAGGAGTCGGGCTACGGCCGCGAGGGCGGCCGTCACGGCCTGGAGGCGTACCTCGATGTCTGAGAGCAACCGTCTGAGCGTCTTCAAGACCTACAAGCTGTACGTCGGGGGCAAGTTCCCCCGCAGCGAGAGCGGCCGGGTGTACGAAGTGCAGGACCACAAGGACAAGTGGCTGGCCAACGCGCCCCTATCCTCCCGCAAGGACGCGCGTGACGCGGTCGTCGCGGCCCGCAAGGCGTTCGGCGGCTGGTCCGGAACGACCGCGTATCTGCGCGGTCAGATCCTGTACCGCGTCGCGGAGATGATGGAGGGCCGCAAGGGACAGTTCGTCCGCGAGGTGGCCGCCGCCGAGGGCCTGTCCAAGTCGAAGGCGGCCGACGTGGTCGAGGCGGCCGTCGACCGCTGGGTCTGGTACGCGGGCTGGACGGACAAGGTCAGCCAGGTCGTCGGCGGCGCCAACCCGGTCGCCGGCCCGTACTTCAACCTGTCCACGCCGGAGCCGACGGGCGTCGTCGCCGTCCTCGCCCCGCAGGACTCGTCGCTGCTGGGCCTGGTGTCGGTACTCGCACCGGTGATCGCCACGGGCAACACGGCGGTCGTCGTGGCCAGTGAGAAGGCCCCGCTGCCCGCCCTGTCGCTGGCAGAGGTGCTGGCCACGTCGGACGTGCCCGGCGGCGTCGTGAACATCCTGTCGGGCCGGACCGCCGAGATCGCCACGCCGCTCGCCGCGCACCAGGACGTCAACGCCGTCGACCTCACGGGCGCGGGCCCCGAGCTGGCCCGCGATCTGGAGATCGCCGCCGCCGACAACCTCAAGCGCGTGCTGCGTCCACAGGCTGTGGACGGCGCCGCCGACTGGACCGCCGACCCCGGCACGGGCCGCCTGACGGCGTTCCTGGAGACCAAGACGGTCTGGCACCCGACGGGCTCCCTGGGCGCCTCGGGCTCGGCGTACTGAGCCGCACGGGCCCACCCGGTCCACCCCCCACACCGCGGCCCCGCATCCCCTCCGTCCGGGGGAGGCGGGGCCGCCTCGTGCGTCAGGGAGTGTCCGGCGGATCATGCCTGGGCCGCGCATGATCCGCCGGACACGGCCCAGGCCGGCGGACCTCGCCGCCCGCATACGGCTCAGCCCGGCAGCAGACCGCCCAGCAGCGGTCCGGCGACCGCCAGGTTCGGCGCGCTGGTGAGGGAGCCGGTGGCGGACCTCGTGTCGACCGGCCGGAAGTCCGACACCTGCGCGCCGACGCCGTTGCTCAGCGGGTCCACACCGGTCTCCGCGAGCGGGTTGATCTTCAGATGCTTCACCGGTGCCGCCGAGTACGGGACCGAGTCCGTCAGCGCCTGCACGGCCGCCGCGGGGTCGACCTGGTGCAGTTCCGCCGCCTGGGCCGTGCCCCCGGCGGCTCCGAGGGCCGCGCCCATCGCCGAAACAGTCAGTCCGGCCTTCAGCAAGGGGTTCATGGGAAATCCTGCCTGGAGGGTAATCAGTCGGACGCACACCGTAATTGACGTGTGATGCTGGATACCAACGGGTCCCCCGCGGGGTCCCCCGACCGGCCCAATGGTTCACACTGGTGTCCCGTGAGTTCCCAACCCCTCCCGACCCGCGTCGTCCTGCTCGCGGGCCCCTCAGGCTCCGGCAAGTCGTCCCTCGCCGCCCGCGCCGGTCTTCCCGTGCTGCGGCTCGACGACTTCTACAAGGAGGCCGACGACCCGACGCTGCCGCTCGTACCGGGCAGCACGGACATCGACTGGGACTCCCCCGGGTCCTGGGACGCGGACGCGGCGGTCGCCGCGATCGTGGAGCTGTGCGCCACGGGCCGTACGACGGTCCCGGTGTACGACATCGCCACCAGCTCCCGCGTCTCCCACGAGGCCCTCGACATGGCGCGCACCCCGCTGTTCGTCGCGGAGGGCATCTTCGCGGCGGACATCGTCGCCCGCTGCCAGGAGCTCGGCGTGCTCGCCGACGCCCTGTGCCTGCGCGGCCGCCCGTCCACCACCTTCCGCCGTCGGCTGCTTCGGGATCTGCGCGAGGGCCGCAAATCGGTGCCGTTCCTGCTGCGCCGCGGCTGGCGGCTGATGCGCGCCGAGCGCTCGATCGTGGCCCGGCAGACGGCGCTGGGCGCCCACCCGTGCGCCAGGAACGAGGCGCTGGACCGCCTGGCCGCCGCGTCGGCGGGCCGGCGCCACCGCGCGTCGAAGGCGCCGGAACCGGCGTAGGACATGCGTGCGCCGGACAAGCCCCCCAGCTTGTCCGGCGCAGGTTTCCCCCGGTGTTCCCCCGTTTCCCCCTTTTCCCGGTCCCCCGTTTCCCCGTTCCCCGTTTCCCCTCGCACCCCCGTGCGGGCCACCGGACTCCCCCGAGACCGGGACCGTTCCCCCAGTCCTTCAGGCCACGAGCTGGCCGAAGGACTCCTCCTGGTCACGGCCGAAGCTGAGGACCTCGTCCTCGCGCAGCCGGCGGAGCGACCGCCAGATGCTCGACTTCACCGTGCCGACGCTGATGTCCAGGATCTCCGCGATCTCCGGATCCGTACGGCCCTCGTAGTAGCGCAGAACCAGCATGGTGCGCTGCAGTTCGGGCAGCCGGGCGAGCGCCTGCCAGAGCACCGCGCGCAGTTCCGTGCCGCGCATCGCGTCGGAGTCGCCGACCGTCTCCGGCAGTTCCTCCGTCGGGTACTCGTTGAGCTTGCGGCGCCGCCAGGCGCTGATGTGCAGGTTGGTCATCGTGCGGCGCAGGTAGCCGCCGACCGCCGCCTTGTCGCTGATGCGGTCCCAGGCGCGGTACGTCGAGAACAGCGCGCTCTGCAGCAGGTCCTCGGCCTCGTAGCGGTCGCCGGTGAGGTGGTAGGCGGTGGCGTACAGGGAGGCGCGGCGCTCCTGGACGTAGGCGGTGAACGCGGCTTCCGCGCTCGCCTGCTTCGTCAGGGCCTTCCGCTCCCCCTTGACCTCCCCGTACGACCGTCCCCCGTCAGACACGGCGACCACGCAGGACGCCTTGTGCTGACGCCCGGCGCCGCGAACGCACCCCCGCCCGTTCACGGCGCCGGACTTCTCGTTGCTCCTCGCGACATCGTGGAGACGCGTGACAACTGCGTTCGAGGTGGTGCTGTGCTGCACTGCGTTCATCACGCCCCCCTGTCGTCGTGGAGTCGGCTTGTCCGTTGCGAAAAAGCTTGCCCAGGGGACTTCATGAGGGTGTCCGCCGACTGTCACAGGCGTGTCACAGGGGCCAGTGACATACCGTTCCGGTACCGGACGAGTCGTGGGAGCGCTCCAAGTGTCGAACTCGTATCGCCCTATGGGACAGAATGACGTCGTGCCTTTCCTGTTGCTGATCGAGGACGACGACGCCATCCGCACGGCCCTCGAACTCTCCCTGTCCCGCCAGGGCCACCGTGTGGCCACCGCGGCGACGGGTGAAGACGGCCTGAAACTGCTGCGGGAACAGCGGCCTGACCTGATCGTCCTGGATGTGATGCTGCCCGGGATCGACGGCTTCGAGGTGTGCCGGCGGATCCGGCGCACCGACCAGCTGCCGATCATCCTGCTGACCGCGCGCAGCGACGACATCGACGTGGTCGTGGGTCTGGAGTCCGGTGCGGACGACTATGTCGTCAAACCGGTCCAGGGCCGGGTCCTGGACGCCCGTATCCGTGCCGTGCTGCGGCGCGGGGAGCGTGAGACCACGGACTCGGCGGCGTTCGGCGCGCTGGTCATCGACCGGTCGGCGATGACGGTGACGAAGAACGGCGAGGAGCTGCAGCTGACGCCGACAGAGCTGCGGCTGCTCCTGGAGCTGAGCCGCCGGCCGGGGCAGGCGCTGTCGCGTCAGCAGCTGCTGCGGCTGGTGTGGGAGCACGACTACCTGGGCGACTCGCGTCTGGTGGACGCGTGTGTGCAGCGACTGCGGGCGAAGGTGGAGGACGTGCCCTCGTCGCCGACCCTGATCCGTACGGTGCGCGGTGTCGGTTACCGGCTCGACACCCCCTCTTGAGGATTCGTGAAGGACGGGACAGCACATTGAGCGGTGCCGCGAAGGGCGCCCGGCGGGCGCTGAGTGCGGGCAAGCGGTGGACGAGTCTGCGGGTGCGTCTGATCGTCGTGTTCGGCCTGGTGGCGCTGACCGCCGCCGTGTCGGCGTCGGGGATCGCGTACTGGCTCAACCGTGAGGCCGTGCTGACGCGTACGCAGGACGCGGCGCTGGGCGACTTCCGGCAGGAGATGCAGAACCGGGCGGCCGCGCTGCCGCTGCGGACGACGGAGGAGGAGCTGCGGCGGACGGCCGAGCAGATGTCCGGGGGCGGCGGCGAGTACAGCGTGGTGCTGCTGGGCGAGCGCGACGCGGGCAAGCCGGTCGTGGGCGTCTCGGACCCGGACCGGTTCACGCTCAACGACGTACCGGCCTCGCTGCGGGCCGCCGTGGACGAGGAGCAGGAGCTCACGTCCGGCAACGAGTACCCGTACCACGTGTTCTGGCTGCGGACGACGCTGCGCGGGACGCCGTACCTGGTGGGCGGCACGCGGATCATAGGCGGCGGGCCGACGGGTTACATGCTGAAGTCGCTGGACCCGGAGCGGCAGGACCTGAACTCGCTGGGCTGGTCGCTGGCCGTGGCGACGCTCCTCGCCCTGCTGGGGTCGGCGCTGCTGGCGCAGGTCGCGGCGACGACGGTGCTGAAGCCGGTACACCGGCTGGGCGAGGCGGCGCGGCGGCTGGGCGAGGGCCGGCTGGACACCCGGCTGCGGGTGTCGGGCACGGACGAACTGGCCGAGCTGGCACGAACGTTCAACAGCGCAGCGGAGAGTCTGCAGAAGAAGGTCGCGGACATGAGCGCGCGGGAGGAGTCCAGCCGCCGGTTCGTGGCGGACATGTCACACGAGCTGCGGACGCCGATGACGGCGCTGACGGCGGTGACGGAGGTCCTGGAGGAGGAGCAGGACAGCCTGGACCCGATGGTCGCGCCCGCGGTGTCGCTGGTGATCAGTGAGACACGGCGGCTGAACACGCTCGTCGACAACCTGATGGAGGTCACGCGCTTCGACGCGGGCACGGCGAAGCTGGTCCTGGACGACGTCGATGTCGCCGACCAGGTGACGGCGTGCATCGACGCCCGCGCGTGGCTGGACGCGGTGGAGCTGGACGCCGAGCGGGGCATGATGGCGCGCCTCGACCCGCGTCGGCTGGACGTCATTCTCGCGAACCTGATCGGCAACGCGCTCAAGCACGGCGGTTCGCCGGTGCGGGTGTCGGTGCGGACGTCGGGCGACGATCTGCTCGTCCGGGTGCGGGACCACGGTCCCGGCATCCCGGAGGAGGTGCTGCCGCATGTCTTCGACCGGTTCTACAAGGCGAGCGCGTCGCGGCCGCGGTCGGAGGGCAGCGGTCTCGGCCTCTCGATCGCCATGGAGAACGCGATGATCCACGGCGGCGACATCACGGCGGTCAACTCGCCCGACGGGGACGGCGCGGTGTTCACCCTCCGCCTCCCCCGGGACGGCTCCGGCGTCGAGACCGGGGACGGTGGCTCCGCGGACGGCGAGAAGGGCGGAGAAGGCGGAGAAGGCGCCGGTGGACGGAACGGCCGCGGGGACGGCGGCCCAGGGCACGAGGGACAGGAGTGACGGTCGGCATGCGGGTGCCTGAGGCGCGGCGGCGCCCGGCGGACGGAGCCGGGGCATCGCCGGAGTCGGTGGCCGGCCGCGGCACGGGTCGCGGGCGGCAGGGGCGTCGGCCACGAGGGCGTGGGGCCGCACTGGCCGGTGTCGTCGCCGTGCTCGCCGCCGTGACCGTCGGGTGCGGGATACGTACCACGTCGGTGCCGGTCGACGCGGGCGGGGCGCCGTCCCGGGTGCCGTGCAGCCTGTCGGACACGGAGGCTCCGGACGAGCCCGCCGACGGCGTGCCGGTGCGGGTGTACCTGGTGTGCGCGTCGGCGCTGGAGGCGGTCGACCGTACGGTCCTGCTGCCGGACGGCGTCAGCGGCGACGCCTCGCGCGTGGCGACCGCGCAGGCACTGGCCGACGCGGCCCGGGAGCGGCCTTCGCAGATCGAGCGGCAGGCCGGGTTCACGACGTACCTGCAGCGGCCGCTGACCGTGTCGGCGGGCCGCGCGGGCGATCCGCCGGGGGCGCTGCGGCTGAGCCGGCAGCCCGAGGACCTGCCGCCCGAGGCGCTGGCGCAGCTCGTGTGCACCTACGCGGAGTCGGACACGACGTCCGTGCGGGGCACGGTGGTACTGGGCGGTCCCGGGGACTATCCGGTACGGCGCTATGTGTGCGACCGGAGCGTGAAGGAGCGGCCCGAGTCGCCCGTGCCGACACGAGCGCCCTGATTCGGCTGAGTCCGGCGTGTCCCAGGCGGAACCGATCCTGCCGTTCTCCACGTCTTGGGGGGCGTGCAGCGTCAAGGTTCGGGCGGCAGTGCCGCCATCCGCTACCGCGTGGCGGGGCTTGTCCTTCTCTTCGTCCATCTGGTGCTCGTGGGGTGGCTGACGCTGCGGCCACTGGACGCGATGTGGGTGACGGCGGCCAATCTCGAGCCGCTGGCGGGGATCAAGGCCGATCTGGCACTGGGCCCGTACGAGGCGGCGCGGCGGATCGGTGAGGCGCTGGTGCTGCTGGCGCCGCTGGGTGTGCTGCTGCCGCTGGCGGACGCGCGGCTCGATGTGTCGCCGTGGGCGTCGCTGGTCCGTACCGCGTCGGCCGGGGCGCTGGTGTCGCTGGGGATCGAGCTGTTGCAGACGGCGGTGCCGGGGCGGGTCGTCGACGTGGACGCGGTGCTGCTGAACACGGCCGGTGTGGCGTTGGCGCATCTCGCGGTGGTGCCGGCCTGGCGGTCGCGGCTGCGGCGCAGGCTGTACGGGGCCGGGCGGGGCACAGGCGGTCCCGGCCCCGGTGCCGGGGCGGGCCGCTGGTCCGCCCCGGGGAGGCAGCGGCGGCGGGGCGGGGCCCTGCGGCGGGATGACGCTCCTCAGGGGGCGACCCCGAGGATTCCCAGGGTCGGGATCGCCCCGTAGTCCGACGCTTTGTCCGGTCGCCCGGGTGAGTATGGATATATCGGAGGCCCGACGGGGGCTTCCGCGACGCAGCTCACGAAGGAGCCCACCATGGCCGCACTTGCCCGCCCCCGTGACGGACGCATGATCGGCGGAGTGTGCGCGGCGCTGGCACGGCGCTTCGGCACCTCGGCGACGACGATGCGCGTGATCTTCCTGGTGTCCTGCCTGCTGCCGGGCCCGCAGTTCCTGCTGTACCTGGCGCTGTGGGTGCTGCTGCCGGAGGAGAAGTCCTCGAACGCGGCCTGGTAGGCGCCACGGAGAACCGGACGGCTGAAGAAACGGTACGGCGGTGGGCGCGCACCTTGTGGTGCGCGCCCACCGGCGTACTGCGCGCCCCGGCGTGCGGTTCAGCCGAGGCCGGTGACCGGGAGGCCGCCGCCGACCGGGAGGCCGCCGAGGAGCCCCACGACCGGGGCGACCGGGGTGTCGACCGGGACCTCGGGGGCGGCGCTGCCGACGGTCTCCAGGGCGCCCTGGGTGAGGGTGGCGGCCTCACCGAGGCCGCCCGGGAGCTGGGAGGTGACCTGCTCGACCGGCAGGGTCTTGGTGGGGGTCTCCAGCGCGGCGCCGGAGGGCAAGGCGGTCAGCGCGGCGGCGTTGCCGGCGGCGGAGGCTGCGAAAGCGGCACCGAGCGCGGCGACACCGATGGTCTTGGCAGCGGACTGCTTCATCGAAATTCGTCCTTGGGGGGAACTCGGGAGGATGAGCGGCTCTGCAACTTAGCCAGCGGGCGATGCGTGCCGCAAACACCGAAAACGGCCGGGCCTTGGAATGCCCGGCCGCTCCCGGCACGCTGCGCATGCCGTGAAATCAGCGCGACTCCGAGGAGGAATCACTGGTCACAGAAGTCTGCCTGAACAGCCATTCGGACTTCAGCTCGGCATATCCGGGCTTGATCACGTCATTGATCATGGCCAGCCGTTCATCGAAAGGAATGAATGCTGATTTCATCGCATTGACCGTGAACCACTGCATGTCGTCGAGTGTGTAACTGAAAGCCTCGGTCAGCAGCTCGAATTCGCGGCTCATGCTGGTGCCGGACATCAGCCGGTTGTCGGTGTTCACGGTGGTCCGGAAGTGGAGGCGGCGGAGCAGCCCGATGGGGTGCTCGGCGTAGGACGACGCGGCGCCGGTCTGGAGGTTGGACGTCGGACACATCTCCAGCGGGATGCGCTTGTCGCGTACGTACGCGGCGAGACGGCCGAGGGTGACGGTGCCGTCGTCGGCCACCTGGATGTCGTCGATGATACGGACGCCGTGGCCGAGGCGGTCGGCGCCGCACCACTGGAGGGCCTGCCAGATGGACGGCAGCCCGAACGCCTCGCCGGCGTGGATGGTGAAGTGGTTGTTCTCCCGCTTCAGGTACTCGAAGGCGTCGAGGTGCCGGGTGGGCGGGAAGCCGGCCTCGGCGCCCGCGATGTCGAAGCCGACGACGCCGACGTCGCGGTGGGCGTTGGCGAGTTCGGCGATCTCCAGGGCGCGGGCGGCGTGCCGCATCGCGGTGAGCAGGGCGCCGACACGGATACGGTGACCGCTCGCGCGGGCGCGCCGCTCGCCCTCGCGGAAGCCTTCGTTGACGGCCGCGACGACCTCTTCGAGGGTGAGGCCGCCTTCCAGGTGCTGCTCGGGGGCGTAGCGCACCTCCGCGTACACGACACCGTCCTCGGCGAGGTCCTCGGCGCACTCGGCGGCGACGCGGAAGAGGGCCTCGCGGGTCTGCATGACGGCGCAGGTGTGCGCGAAGGTCTCCAGGTAGCGCTCCAGGGACCCGGAGTCGGCGGCTTCGCGGAACCACAGGGCGAGCTTGTCCGGCTCGGTCTCGGGAAGGGCTTCGTACCCCTGCTGCCGGGCGAGGTCGATGACCGTACCGGGGCGCAGGCCGCCGTCGAGGTGGTCGTGGAGCAGGACCTTCGGGGCGCGGCGGATCTGGTCCGCGGTGGGAAGAATGAGGCTCTGGCTCGTCATTTTCGAACTCTAGCCCCTACGCGCGTAGAGAGCGCGGTGGCGACGCAAGTCGGCCGGGGGCGTGTGCCGGGAGCGGTGTGCCGGGGGCGGTGTAACGGCGACATGGAGCCTCGTGGGCGTCGTCGTGGAGGCGGTGTGAGGGTGCCCGCCCGATACGCAACAGTGACCATGCGTACGGGTGGCGTACACCTCCGCTTCTGAGACTGTTCTGCCATGGCACACCACGCACTCGTAGGTCCGGGCAGCGCCCGGGAGCCTCGCCTGGGGCGGGCCGTCGGGGGTTCCGGAGCCGTCGCGGCGGTCGGCGGTGTGGTGCTGCTCCTGCCGGACGGCGCACCCGAGTCGGCGCGCCGCGCCTCGCCGTTGGCCCGCGCCGCGCTGCTGCCGCTGGCCCGCGGGCTCGTACGGGCGGGGCAGCGTGACGGGCTGGCCGCGCATGTGGTGCGGTACCGGGGGCGCGGCTGGAACGGCCCCGACGCCCGGCTCGCGGCGGACGCGCATTGGGCGGTCGCCGAGGTGGTACGCCGGCACGGCGACGTACCGGTCTGCCTGGCCGGTCACGGCATGGGCGCGCGGGCGGCGCTGCGGGCCGCGGGGCACCCGGCGGTGGTGTCCGTACTGGCGCTGGCGCCCTGGCTGCCGGAGGACGACATGGCGGCCGAGCCGGAGCCGGTGAAGCAACTGGCGGGGCGCCAGGTCATGATCGTGCACGGCACGACGGACGTGGCCGCGCATCCGGAGCTGTCGTACCGGCTGGCGGTGCGGGCGAAGAAGGCGAACCGGTCGACATGCCGGTTCGAAGTGCACTCGGACGGGCACGCGTTGCGCCAGCACCACGGCGAAGTGCTCGCGCTGGCGGCGGATTTCGTACTGGGGTCGGTCTTCGGGCGGCCGTGCTCGCGGCCGGTGACGGACGCGTTCGCGGCGCCGCCGCCGCTGGGGCTGCGGATGCCGTTGGCGGCGGGCTTCGGGCGGTCGCTGCGGCCGTGAGCCGCGTGAGCGGGGTCAGTGCTCCATCTCGCTGAGGAGTTTGCCCCGGCGGGACAGGAGGAACTTCTTGAAGGCCGCCACCGGGGGTGTGTCCGGCCGGCCGGCCGGCCAGGCCACGCCGATCTCGCGGGCCGCTCGGGGGGCCGTGACCGTCAGTTCCACCACGCCCGGGCGGGGCACCGCCGGCGGGGGGAGGAGGGCGACGCCCAGGCCCGCGGCGACCAGGCCGCGGAGGGTCTCCGCCTCCTCGCCCTCGAAGGCGATGCGGGGGCGGAAGCCCGCCTCGGCGCACAGGTCGTCGGTGATACGGCGCAGGCCGTAGCCCGGTTCCAGGGTCACGAACGCCTCCTCCGCCGCCTCCGCGAGGCGGATGCGTCTGCGGGCGGCCAGCCGGTGGTCGTCCGGGACGACGAGACGCAGGCGCTGCTCGTCCAGACGGCGGGCCACCAGGTCGGGGGCGTCGGGGACCGGGGACGTCAGGCACAGGTCGAGTTCGCCCGCGCGAAGCCGCTCGATCATGGCCTCGCCGTAGTTCTGGACCAGTGTGAAGCGGACCTTCGGGTGGTCCACGCGGAACGCCCGCAACAGCCCCGGTACGGTCTCCGAGCCCATGGTGTGGAGGAAGCCGAACGCGACCCGCCCGGCGGTGGGGTCGACGTCCGCCCGTACCGCCTCCGCCGCTCGTTCGACCTCGCCCAGGGCCCGTTCCACCGAGATCAGGAACGTCCGTCCCGCGGGGGTCAGGGAGAGTGTGCGGCCCTTTCTCGCGAAGAGCGTCACCCCCAGGTCCTCCTCCAGGCGCGCCATCGCCCTCGACAGGGTCGACTGCGGCACACCGGTCTCCAGGGCGGCCCTCGTCACATGCTCGTGCCGGGCCACCGCCGCGAAGTACGCCAGGCGTGGGGCGAGCAGTAGGCCCATCTCGTCTTCGTTACTGTTCAGTGACAGCCACGGCTGTGACCTGTACTCATGCACCATGGGATCGATTAAAGCCGTTCCGTGCATTGGACGCATGAACTTTCCGGTCCGTACGGTCAAGACATGTCTCCCGCCAGTACCAAGGCGTCCACGACACCCGTGGACGCCGACACGCGCCTTGCCCCCGGACGTCCCGGCTACCGCCGGATGAGCTTCGCCCTCTTCGCCGCCGGGGTCGCCGCCTTCGCACTCCTCTACTCGACCCAGGCCCTGCTCCCGGCCGTCTCCGCCGACTTCGCGGTGACCGCGTCGGCCGCCAGCTGGACCGTCTCCGCGGCCACCGGCGCGCTCGCGCTGTGCGTACTGCCCCTCAGCGCGCTGTCGGAGCGCTTCGGGCGGCGGGCCCTGATGACCTGCTCCCTCGCCGTGGCCGTCGTCCTGGGACTGCTGGTGCCGTTCGCGCCCAGCCTGGAGTGGCTGGTCGTGCTGCGTGCCGTGCAGGGTGCGGCGCTGGCCGGGGTGCCGGCGTCGGCGATGGCGTACCTGGCGGAGGAGGTGCGGCCGAAGGCGCTGATCGCGGCGATCGGACTGTTCGTCGCGGGCAACAGCATCGGTGGCATGAGCGGGCGGATCGTGACCGGCTGGGCCTCGCAGCTGTGGGGCTGGCGGGCCGGGCTCGCCGCCGTCGGGCTGATGGCGGTGGCGTGTGCCGTGGCATACCGGCTGCTGCTGCCGAAGGCGCGGCACTTCACTCCCGGGTCGCTGGACCCGCGGGAGCTGGCGCGGACCGTGCGGACCCATCTGTCGGACCCGCTGCTGCTGCGGCTGTACGCGATCGGCGCGCTGTTCATGACGGTGTTCGGCGCGGTGTACACGGTGATCGGCTACCGGCTGGTGGAAGCGCCGTTCTCGCTGCCGCAGGGCGTCGTCGGGTCGATCTTCCTCGTCTACCTGGTGGGTACGGCCTCGTCCGCCGCGGCCGGGAAGCTCGTCGCCCGCATGGGGCGGCGCGGGGCGCTGTATCTCGCCGTGACGACGACGGCGGCGGGGCTGCTGCTGTCGCTCTCCACGTCCCTGGCCGCCGTCCTCTCCGGGCTCGTGCTCATCACCGCCGGGTTCTTCGCGGGCCACGCCGTCGCCTCGTCGTCCGTGAGCCGGACCGCCAGGACCGGCCGGGCGCAGGCGTCGGCGCTGTACCAGTCGGTGTACTACCTGGGCAGCAGCGTGGGCGGCACGCTCGGCGCCGTCGCCTACCACGCGGGCGGCTGGTCGGGCACGGTTCTGCTGGGCCTGGTCGCCGTCCTCGGCGTCGTCTCGATCACCCTGTACGGCACGCACAGCGCGCGCGTGGCGGAGCGGCGGGTGCAGGAGAGGCGCGTACGGGAGGGGCGGCGGGTCCTGGTCGCGGCCGCCGGCGGTTCGCGCTGATTTTCGGCTGTGGCCATACGACTCCCCCGAGCGTCCTACGGGTACGACAACCGCACCGGACGCGAGGGGGAGTGGCGTATGGGGGCCAGGGGCGAGGCATGGCGGCGGCGCGGCGGGGTCGCGCTCGGCGTGGCGGGGCTGGTCGTACCGCTGACGCTCACCGTGGGCGCGGTGCCCGCGCAGGCGGCCACGGCCTGCACGGCGCGGACCGGCCCGTACCAGAAGCAGGCGGAGAGGTTCCTGGGCAGGCCGGTGGACGGCAGGCAGTCGACGGCCGACTGCGAGGCGATCCGGAGCTTCCAGGGGGCGCACGGCATCACACCGACGGCCGGGTACGCCGGGCCGATCACATGGCGCACGATGAACACGATCCTGCGGCAGCGGGCCGCCGGGAAGACGCCGAACAAGGCGGGCAGGTGCCCGGTCGACAAGGGCCGTGTCGCGTGTGTGGATCTGACGAGACAGCTCAGCTGGATCCAGGACGGGTCGAAGCTGGTCTACGGGCCGGTGCCGGTGCGCACGGGCCGGGACGGCGCGGAGACCCGTACGGGAGCGAAGAAGATCTACCACCGGAACATCAAGCACTGGTCGACGATCTACAAGGTGTGGATGCCCTACTCGCAGTTCTTCGACGGCGGGCAGGCGTTCCACGCGACCACCAAGTCCATGTACGACCCGCCTGGTTCCGGGGGCTGTGTGAACATGCGCCCCACCGACGCGAAGGCATACTGGAAGCTGCTGAGGAACGGCGACGACGTGCACGTCCACGGGCGCAAGCCGGGGACGTGACCCGGAACCCGGCCCGCGTTGTCAGTCCCCTCCGGTAGCTTCCACGGGGACGGCAGGCGCAGCGCGACGAGGGTGGACGCGATGGGGAATGTGGCGGCACCGGAAGATCTGGAAGCCCGGCTCGAGGAGTACCGGACGGAGCTGACCGGTTACTGCTACCGGATGCTCGGCTCGGCCTTCGAGGCGGAGGACGCCGTGCAGGACACGATGGTGCGCGCCTGGCGCGGCATCGAGAAGTTCGAGGGCCGCTCGTCTCTCCGGTCGTGGCTGTACCGGATCGCGACGAACGTGTGCCTGGACGCGCTGACCGCGGGCAACAAGCGGGCCCGCCCCATGGACCTGACGGCGTCGACGCCGGTCGCCCAGGCGCAGCTCAACGCCCGCCCGGAGGTCACCTGGCTGGAGCCGGTGCCCGACGGGCGGGTGCTGCCGCAGGCCGCCGACCCGGCGGAGGCGGCGCTGTCCCGGGAGTCGGTGCGGCTGGCCTTCGTGGCGGCGCTCCAGCACCTGCCGGCGAAACAGCGGGCGGTACTGATCCTGCGCGAGGTGCTGGCCTGGAAGGCGAGCGAGGTGGCGGAGCTGCTGAACACCTCGGTGGCGTCGGTGAACAGCGCCCTGCAGCGGGCCCGCGCGACGCTGGCCGCCTCCGACCCGGCGCGTACGGACGCGGCGGACCCGCTGGACGCGGAGCAGCGCGGCCTCCTCGACCGGTACGTGGCGGCCTTCGAGGCGTACGACATGGCGGCGCTGACCGCGCTGCTGCACGAGGACGCGACGCTGTCGATGCCGCCCTACGACCTGTGGCTGCGCGGCCACGACGACATAGTGGGCTGGATGCTGGGCGTCGGCGAGGTGTGCCGGGGCTCCCGTCTGGTCGCGACGGTCGCGAACGGCACGCCGGCGTTCGCCCACTACCACCCGGACCCGGAGGGCGGGTTCAGCCCGTGGGCGCTCATGGTCATCGAGATAGTGGACGGCAAGGTCTCCGGGATCACGTCGTTCCTGGACGTGAAGCGCTGGTTCCCGCTGTTCGACCTCCCGGACCGTCTGGAGGTCTGAGCAGCTGGTCCGCCAGCCCGACCAGGGTGAGGAGACTCCGCAGGCCGGGTGCCGCGTTCCGGACGGTCAGCGGGTGGCCGAGGCGCCGCGCGGTGAGGTGCAGCCGGGCGAGGCCGTCGACGGCGGCCAGGCCGGGGCGTACAAGCCCGCCGACGTCGACGACCGTCGGCCTGCCGCCGGGCACGCCGATACCGGGCCCGCCGCCGCCGGCGTCCGCGATCAGGGCGGTCAGCTCGGCGCACAGGCGGGGCACATCGGCGGGCTCGATCAGCCCGACGATGCGCAGAACGATCGGATCCGTGTCATCCACATGACTCAGGACCCCCGCCACGCCCGGAACTCATCGCCGGGGCGGGACGGGGGTCCTGCCGGTGCCGCTGCTGGTGCCGCCGCCTGTCCGGTTACGCGATGCGGTCCAGGACGATCGGCGCGGGCGTGAAGTCGGTGCTGCCCGCCGGAGCGATGTCCCAGGAGCCGTCCAGGGACTTCAGCGCGTAGTCGAACTTCTCCGGGGTGTCCGTGTGGAGGGTCAGCAGCGGCTGGCCGGCCGTGACCGTGTCGCCCGGCTTGGCGTGCAGTTCGATGCCCGCGCCGGCCTGCACCGGGTCCTCCTTGCGCGCCCGGCCCGCACCGAGGCGCCAGGCGGCGACACCGACGCCGTACGCGTCGAGACGGGTCAGGACGCCCGACTCCGGGGCCGTCACCACGTGCTGCTCGCGGGCGACCGGAAGGGTGGCGTCCGGGTCGCCGCCCTGTGCGGCGATCATGCGGCGCCAGACGTCCATGGCGGAGCCGTCGGCGAGGGCCTTCGCCGGATCGGCGTCCTTGACGCCCGCCGCGTCGAGCATCTCGCGGGCCAGGGCGACGGTCAGCTCAACGACATCGGCCGGGCCGCCGCCCGCGAGGACCTCGACGGACTCGCGGACCTCCAGGGCGTTGCCGGCCGTGAGGCCCAGCGGGGTGGACATGTCGGTGAGCAGGGCGACCGTCTTCACGCCGTGGTCGGTGCCCAGACCCACCATGGTGGAGGCCAGCTCGCGGGCGTCGTCGATGTTCTTCATGAAGGCGCCGGAGCCGACCTTCACGTCCAGGACGAGCGAGCCGGTGCCCTCGGCGATCTTCTTCGACATGATCGAGGAGGCGATCAGCGGGATCGCCTCGACCGTGCCGGTGACATCGCGCAGCGCGTACAGCTTCTTGTCGGCCGGAGCCAGGCCGTCGCCCGCCGCGCAGATGACGGCGCCGGTGGTGTCGAGGACATGCAGCATCTCCTCGTTGGAGAGCAGCGCCCGCCAGCCGGGGATGGACTCCAGCTTGTCGAGCGTGCCGCCGGTGTGGCCCAGGCCGCGGCCGCTCAGCTGAGGCACGGCGGCGCCGCACGCGGCGACCAGCGGGGCGAGCGGCAGCGTGATCTTGTCGCCGACGCCGCCGGTGGAGTGCTTGTCGGCGGTCGGGCGGGAGAGCGAGGAGAAGTCCATGCGCTCACCCGAGGCGATCATCGCGGCGGTCCAGCGGGCGATCTCGGCCCGGTTCATGCCGTTCAGCAGGATCGCCATCGCCAGGGCGGACATCTGCTCGTCGGCGACCTCGCCGCGCGTATACGCGTCGATGACCCAGTCGATCTGCTCGGGGGTCAGCTCACCCCGGTCCCGCTTCGTGCGGATGACGGAAATCGCGTCCATGGGCTCAGTGTTCCTTCCAGCGGGGTGCAGCGGGGGTGCACCGGGGGCGGGCGGGCAGACGTCTACGCGCATAGAGATGGTAAGCGGCGGCGCGGCCCTTCCTCCGGGGGACGAGGAAGGGCCGCGCCTGTCTAGGAGAGGTGCTTCGGGCCGAACGCCTGCGGCAGCATCTCGTCCAGCGTGCGGACGCCCTGAGGGGTGTCCACCAGCAGCTCGCCGCCGCCGAACTCGAACAGCAACTGCCGGCACCGCCCGCAGGGCACGAGCGTCTCGCCGCGGCCGTCCACACACACGAAGTGCGTGAGCCTGCCGCCGCCCGTGACCTGGAGCTGGGAGACCAGACCGCACTCGGCGCACAGTCCGATTCCGTACGAGGCGTTCTCCACATTGCAGCCGGTGACCGTGCGGCCGTCGTCCACCAGGGCCGCGGCCCCGACCGGGAAACCCGAGTACGGCGCGTACGCGCGGGACATGGCGTCCCGGGCGGCGGCGTGCAGGGCCTCCCAGTCGAACGGCGGGGCCTGCTCCTGGGCCGGCGTCACTTTCCTTGGCCCTTCCTGTACAGCATGCCGTTCGCCTTGGGCATCCGTAGTCGCTGCGCGGACAGGGCGAGGACCAGCAGGGTGGTGACATACGGCGCGGCGTCGACGAACTGGCTGGGCAGGGCCTCGGTGGCGAAGTACCAGACGAAGAGCACCGCGGCGAAGACCGCGGAGACCACTGCGGCCGTGTACTTCTTCTTGTACAGCATCCAGACCAGCGCCAGCACCAGCAGGATCGCCAGCAGAAGCAGCATCGCGTGCACGTTCTCGGCGCCGCCGCGCAGCTTGAGGCTGTCGGTGAAGCCGAAGAGCCCGGCGCCCAGCGCCATGCCGCCCGGCATCCAGTTACCGAAGATCATCGCGGCGAGGCCGATGTAGCCGCGGCCGCCGGTCTGGCCCTCCTGGTAGATGCCGGTGGACACGATCGCGAGGAACGCGCCGCCGAGGCCGGCGAGGCCGCCGGAGACGAGGACCGCGATGTACTTGTACTTGTAGACGTTGACGCCGAGGGACTCGGCGGCGACCGGGTTCTCACCGCAGGAGCGCAGCCGCAGGCCGAAGCCGGTGCGCCACAGGATCCACCAGGTGGCGGGGACCAGCAGCAGCGCGACGACCGTGAGCAGCGACAGGTTGGTGACCAGACCGCCGAGTACGCCGGCCAGGTCCGAGATGAAGAACCAGCCCTTGGCCTGGAGGTCGGCGAGCCAGTCCGACAGGCCCGGGACGGTGATGCGGTAGATGGGTTCGATGCGCGGGGACTGCTTGGAGGAGCCGCCCGGGGCCTCGGCGAAGGTGAAGTTCGACAGGTACTGGGTGGCGCCGACGGCCAGGATGTTCAGGGCCACACCGGAGACGATGTGGTTGACGTTGAACGTGACGGTCATGACCGCGTGCAGCAGGCCGCCGAGCACGCCGCCGACGATGCCGATCGCGACACCGGTCCAGGGGCCCCACTGGTAGCCCGCCCAGGCACCGAACCAGGTGCCGAGGATCATCATGCCTTCGAGGCCGATGTTGATGACGCCGGCCCGCTCGGCCCACAGGCCGCCGAGACCGGCGAGACCGATGGGCACGGCGAGCTGGAGCGCGCCGGACACCTGGCCGGTGGAGGTCAGGTCGTCGGCACCGCTGATCATCCGGACCAGCGAGAACAGGGCCAGTCCGGCCGCGATGATCAGCAGGATGACGGGCAGGGTCAGCTTGCGGTGGCCACCGCCCTTCGCCGGGGCGGTCGTCGCCGCGGCGGTCACCGTGCTCGTGGACTCGATGTCGCTCATGCCGCCACGTTCTCCTTGTTCTTGCGGGCCTGGGCGGCGAGCTCCTCGCCCACCTTCTGCTGCTGCCGTCGGAGGCCGTACTGCCGGACGACCTCGTACGAGACGACCACCGAGATCACGATGAGGCCCTGCATGATCGTGGCGATCTCCTTCTCGAAGTCCTGCGCGATCACCGAGCCGGACGCCTTCTCCAGGAACGAGATCAGCAGTGCGGCGAAGAAGATGCCGACCGGGCTGTTGCGGCCGAGCAGCGCGATGGTGATGCCGGTGAAGCCCACGCCCGCGGGGAAGCTGAAGCTGTATGTGTGGGTCTGGCCGAGCAGCAGCGGCAGACTGGTCAGACCGGCGACACCGCCGGAGATCAGCATGGCCGTGAGGGTCATCCGCTTGGCGTCCACACCGCTCGCCTGGGCGGCGGAGGCGCTGGCGCCGGTGGCGCGCAGATCGAAGCCGAAGCGGGTGCGGTTGAGGACGAACCAGTAGACGACACCGAGGGCGAAGGCGACGAAGGTGAAGCCGTAGATGTTGCCGCCCTCGACCGACAGGCCGGTCATCCAGGCCGACTCGGCGATCTCGCCGGTGGTGAGGTCGTTGGAGCCCGGCAGCTGCACACCGAGATTGGCGGGCAGGATCATCCAGGCGATCAGGCTGGTCGCGATGGCGTTCAGCATGATCGTGGAGACGACCTCGCTGACACCCCGGGTGGTCTTGAGGAAGCCCGCGATACCGGCCCAGAAGCCACCGACGAGTACGGCCACGATCACGATCAGCAGGATGTGCAGCGGCCCGGGCAGCTCGACGGAGGCGCCGACGACGGCGGCGAGCATCGCGGCGAGGCGGTACTGGCCGTCGACGCCGATGTTGAACAGGTTCATCCGGAAGCCGACGGCGACGGCCAGGGCTGCCAGATAGTAGGTGCCGGTCTGGTTGATGATCAGGACCTGGACGTCGGGGAACTCGACGGTCTCCATCATCAGGGCGTACGGCCTGATCGGGTCACGGCCCGACGCGAGCAGCACGATCGAGGTGAGGACGAAGGCCACGGCCAGGGCGAGCGCGGGGCCCGCCAGGCCGAGCAGCACCTTCTCCTTGTCGAACTTCTTCATCGGTCCTCACCGTCCGCGTTCTCGTGGTGCTCAAGGTGGCCGGCGGCGGCACCGGTCATGGCCGAGCCCAGCTCCTCGGGGGTGATCGTCGCCGGGTCGGCGTCCGCGACCAGGCGGCCGCGGTACATGACCCGCAGGGTGTCGGAGAGCCCGATCAGCTCGTCCAGGTCGGCGGAGATCAGCAGCACCGCGAGGCCCTCGCGCCGGGCCTCCCGGATCTGGTCCCAGATCTGCGCCTGCGCGCCGACGTCCACACCACGGGTGGGGTGGGCGGCGATGAGCAGCTTGGGCTGGTGGCTCATCTCACGGCCGACGATCAGCTTCTGCTGGTTGCCGCCGGAGAGAGAGGCAGCGGTGACCTCGATGCCGGGGGTGCGGACGTCGTACTCGCGGACGATGCGCTCGGTGTCCTGGCGGGCGGCCTTGGGGTCGAGGAGGCCGCGCCTGCTGTTCGGGGGCTCGGTGACATGGCCGAGGATGCGGTTCTCCCAGAGCGGGGACTCCAGGAGCAAGCCGTGGCGGTGGCGGTCCTCGGGGATGTAGCCGATGCCGCTCTCGCGGCGCTTGCGCGTGGGGGCGTGGGAGATGTCGGCGCCGTCGAGGGTGATGACGCCGCCGTCCGGGTCGCGCATGCCGATCAGGGCGTCGATCAGCTCCGTCTGGCCGTTGCCCTCCACACCGGCGATGCCCATGACCTCGCCCTTGTGGATGGTGAAGCCGATGCCGCCCAGCACCTCGCGGACGACGCCGTCGGGGTCGACGGCGGTCAGCCGGAGGTTCTCGACCTCCAGCATCGGGACGTCCGTGACCGTCGACTCGCGGGTCTCGGGCGAGGGCAGCTCGGCGCCCACCATCAGCTCGGCGAGCTGCTTGGTCGTGGTCGTCCTCGGGTCGGCGGTGCCCACCGTCGTACCGCGCCGGATGACGGTGATCTCGTCGGCGACGGAGAGCACCTCGCCCAGCTTGTGGGAGATGAAGATGACGGTGAGGCCCTCGGCCTTGAGCTCGCGGAGGTTGTCGAAGAGCGCGTCGACCTCCTGCGGGACGAGCACCGCGGTCGGCTCGTCGAGGATGAGGGTGCGGGCGCCGCGGTAGAGGACCTTGAGGATCTCCACACGCTGGCGGTCGGCGACACCGAGGTGCTCGACGAGCACGTCCGGGCGGATGTTCAGCCCGTACGCGTCGGAGATCTCCTTGATCTTGTCGCGGGCGCGGGAGCCGATGCCGTACAGCTTCTCGCTGCCGAGGACCACGTTCTCCAGGACGGTGAGGTTGTCGGCGAGCATGAAGTGCTGGTGGACCATGCCGATGCCGACCGCGATGGCGTCGGCCGGGCTGTGGAACGAGACCTCGTCGCCGTCGACGGTGATGGTGCCCTCGTCCGGCTTCTGCATGCCGTAGAGGATCTTCATCAGGGTCGACTTGCCGGCACCGTTCTCACCGATGAGGGCGTGGACGGTGCCCTTCTGGACGGTCAGGTGGATGTCGTGGTTGGCCACGACGCCGGGGAAGCGCTTGGTGATCCCGCGCAGTTCTACGGCGGGGGGGCTGGACGCGTTGATAACGCACTCTCCTTGGCGAGAAAGGAGCGGAGAAGCAGAGGACGGGCGGGCACGCTGGGCACGGTGAGGCTCGGTGGGGCCGAAGTTATCGCGCCGGAGAGGGTTCTACGCGCGTAGCGATCCCGAATGCCAGAAAGCCATGGCCAGGACCTGACCGGGGGTCCGGGCGGCGGTGGGTAACCGTCCGCCCGGACCCCGCGGGGCCTGGCCCGTGGCTGCGTTACGGGGCGGTCTTGACGTCGATCTTGCCGGCGATGATGTCGGCCTTGGCCTGGTCGACCGCGGCGATGACATCGGTCATCTCCGTGAAGGCCGGGTTGGAGAGGGCCAGGCCCACGCCGTCGTCCTGCAGGCCGTAGCGGACCTCACCGCTCTGCGGCTTGCCGTCCTGGACCGACTTGATCAGGTTGTAGACGGCGCCGGACACGTTCTTCGTCACCGAGGTGAGAATGGAGTCCTTGTACGCGGCGAGTCCGGCCTGGTTGTACTGGTCCGAGTCGACGCCGATGGCCCACTTGTCGGCCTTGGCGGCGGCCTCGATCGAGCCGGAGCCGGCGAGACCGGCGGCGGCGTAGATCACGTCGGCGCCCGCGTCGATCTGGCCCTGAGCGGCGGCCTTGCCCAGGTCGGGCTTGGAGAAGCCACCGAAGTCCGGCGGCTGCGTCAGGTACTGGACCTTGACGTTGACGTTCTTGTTGGTGTCCTTGACGCCCTGGACGAAGCCCGCCTCGAACTTCTTGATGAGGGGGGTCTCGACGCCGCCGATGAAGCCGACGGTGTTGGACTTGGTCACCTTGGCGGCGGCGACGCCGGCCAGGTAGGAGCCCTGCTCCTCGTTGAAGACCAGGTTGGCGATGTTCTTGCCGGTCTTCGACGTGTCGTCGATCAGACCGAACGTGGTGTCCGGGAACTTCGGCGCGACCTCGGCGATGGCGGGGGCGTACGCGAAGCCGACACCGATGACCGGGTTGTTGCCGGCGCGGGCGAGGGAGGTGAGGCGCTGGACCTTGTCCGGGTCACCCTCACCCTCGCTGGGCTCGGCCTCCGTACCCTTGATGCCGAAGTCCTTGACGGCCTTGTCAAGGCCGGCGAAGGCGGCATCGTTGAACGACTGGTCGCCGCGGCCACCGATGTCGTACGCGATGGCGGCCTTGTCCTCGTTCGAGTCGGAACCGGCGTCCGACTTGTTGTCGCCGCCACAGGCGGTGACGCTGAGCGCGAGCGCCGCGGACGCGATGCCCGCGGTGGCGATCCTGGTGATCCGGCGCAAGGGGGGCTCCTTCGACCTGACCGAAGCGCCTCTTCCGGCGCTGGTTTCGCCGCGATCGTAACGCGCGTAGATGTCAGATAAAGCCCCGTACGGAAGCCGTTATCGATTCGTCGCGAACAGGCCGCACGGCCGTCGCGTGCCTGTCGCCCGCGACTGGTAGCAGGTGCACCACTCTGACCCGTTCCCTGGCCTGCGGCGACCCGGCACGCCGGGGGGTGCGCCGGGTGGCTCAACGGTACCCACGGACCGGCTGAGGGTATGCATTTTGAGCCACGTGGGGACGGGCGCTGTGCGCGGGATCACCCCACCGAACGGGCCCTGTCACGGCGGCGGGTCGGCGCCGCGTGGCGCCCCAGCGGGAGGGGATCGTTCGTCGGAGGCCACTCACAGGGGCCGACGTCGGGGCCAACGAGGACGGCGGCACGCACAGGTGTGCCGCGTTGCCCGAGCTGCACCCTCCCTTACGGCCTCCTACGCTGGACTACGAGGTGGGGTGGACGCCGGCCGGGATTGTGTCTGGAGCCGCCGTGAAGTACCGGTTCTTCGAGCATGAGCAGTTCAACTACGAGACGCTGCTCGCGCTCGGGTCGGCATACCGCCAGGCCGCGGACCCCGGCGAGGTGCTGGCGGCCGCAGAACGCATCGTGGACGGCGACGCGGAAAGCTGGTTCACGACCTGGACCGAGCTGGGCCGCCGGGTACGTGACCAGGCCGACCGGTCCTACGGGCAGGGGCGGCAGGTAAGCGCGCGGGAGGCGTTCCTGCGGGCGGCCGCCTACCTCGCCACAGCGCTCATCAGCATCGACGGCACCGCGGACCCCGGGCGGTCGGGTCTGGTCTTCCGGGAGCACCGGGACTGCTTCGAACACTTCGCCGCCGCATGCGATCCGCCCGCCGAACCGGTCGCCATCCCGTACGAGGGCGGCTCGCTTCCCGGATACCTGTTCAGCCCGCCAGACGCCGGCGGACCCCTGCCCACAGTGATCGTGAACAACGGCAGCGACGGCCCGCTCACCGCGGTCTGGGCGCTGATCGGCGCGGGTGCGGTGGCCCGCGGTTACCGGGCCCTGCTGTTCGACGGACCCGGCCAGCAGTCGACGCTCTTCCAGCACGGCGTCCCGTTCCGCCACGACTGGGAGAAGGTCATCACGCCCGTCGTGGACTTCCTCCTCGGCCGCGAGGACGTGGACGGGACGCGGATCGCACTGATCGGCATCAGCCAGGCCGGCTACTGGGTGCCCAGGGCACTCGCCTTCGAGCACCGGATCGCCGTCGCGGTGGCCGATCCGGGCATCATGGACGTCTCGACCTCGTGGTGGCAGCACATGCCCGCCGAGATGCGCGCGCTCTGGGAATCAGGGGAGCGTGAGACGTTCGACGCTTTCATGCGGGAAGCGGTCAAGGAGCCGGAGCACGCCGCGGTGTGGGCGTGGCGGTCGAAGCCGTACGGGATCGAGTCCCCCTTCGACTTGTTCACCGAGATCGGGAAGTACACCCTCGACCCGGTCGTGGAACGGATCACCACCCCGCTGCTGATCACGGATCCCGAAGGGGAGAGCTTCTGGCCGGGGCAGTCACGGCAGCTGTACGAGGCCCTGCCCGGCCCCAAGGAACTGGTGCGGTTCACCGAGGCCGAGGGCGCCGACCTGCACTGCGAGCCGCTGGGCCGTGCTGTGTTCGAGCAGCGAGTCTTCGACTGGACCGACGCGCGCCTGGAAACCGGCGGGGAGGTGGCGGCGCGCCGGGAACCGGATCAGTAATCGGCCACCGCAGCAACTGCCGCCGTCGGCTCATCTGCGGTGACGCGCACAGCGACGCCCCGGGCCGGTGGCTCCTGGGGCGTCGTGCGTCGGCGGGGACGGTTACGGGGTGCCCGCGTCGATGAGGGCGGTGGCGGTGAAGAGTTCGACGCCCACCTTGATGGCGGCCTCGTCCACGTCGAAGTCGCCGCGGTGCAGGTCGTGGCGGGCCGGATCGCCGGGGCGGCGGACGCCGAGGCGGGCCATGGCGCCGGGCACGTGCTCCAGGTACCAGGAGAAGTCCTCGCCGCCGAGGGACTGCTCGGTGTCCTCGATGGCGTACGGGCCGCAGCGCCGCGTCATGGCCTCGCGGAGGAGCTCGGCGACGACCGCGTCGTTCACGACCGGCGGGACGCCGCGCACATAGTTGATCTGGGACTTGGCGCCGTGCAGGGTCGCGACCTCGTCGATCGCCGCGTACACCTGGTCCGGGGCGTCGCGCCACGCCTCCAGGTCGAGGCAGCGGACGGTGCCGCCGAGCTCGGCGTGCTGCGGGATGACGTTCGGGGCGTGGCCGGCCTCGATGCGTCCCCAGGTGAGGACCAGGCCGGCCCGGGCGTCGATACGGCGGGCGAGGAGGGCCGGGACGTCCGTGGCCACCCGGGCGGCCGCCGTGACCATGTCCGTCGTCAGGTGCGGACGCGCCGTGTGGCCGCCGGGGCCGTCGAGGGTGACCTCCAGGCGGTCGCAGGCCGAGGTGATGGGGCCGACGCGCAGCCCGATGCGGCCGGCGTCGACGCGCGGGTCGCAGTGGACCGCGATGATCTTGCCTACGCCGTTCAGGACGCCCGCCTCGACCGCGTCGACGGCGCCGCCCGGCAGAACCTCCTCCGCGGGCTGGAACAGCAGCCGGACGGGGCGGGGCAGCAGGCCCTGGCGGTGGAGGTCGGCCAGGACCAGGGCGGCGCCGAGGACCGTGGTGGTGTGGACGTCGTGGCCGCAGGCGTGGGCGCGGTCCGGGACGGTGGAGCGGTAGGCGCAGTCGACCTTGGTGTCCGGGATCGGCAGGGCGTCGATGTCCGCGCGGATCGCGAGCATGGGGCGGTGGCCGTCCCATGTGCCGATGTCGCAGGTGAGGCCGGTGCCGCCGGGCAGGAGCCGGGGGCGGAGACCGGCGGCCTCGAGCCGGGCCTTGATCGCGGCGGTGGTGCGAAACTCCTGGTTGCCGAGCTCGGGGTGCATGTGCAAATCCCGGCGGAAGGCGATCAGCTCGGTACGGAGGGACTCCGGCAGCGTACCGAGGAGGGGCGTTTCGCCGGGAACGTCGGCTTCGGGGTCGCGGGACATCAACTTGTTCACCCATCAAAGGGTAGGCGTCTTTGCCCCTCAACTGACGTGTGATCTACAAAACTTCAGCCCGATAGGGTAAAGAAACCATGCTGAGCTGGCTTGAGTCGGGGCCGAAGTGGGTAAGCTCACGCGATTTGGGGCTTGTGTCGATCTTACGACGACGGCGGCCACGCGCGAGTTAACACTCGTTTACGCTCTGGTAAGCGACAGCCCGTGTGCCGACCGTGCCGTCTCCGTCACCGCCGCCGGAAACCCACGTGCCCGGGGCGGTGCGCTCTCGCGCGCGCTGACGCTCCCGCCCGTGCCTGTCGGCGCGGGCGGGAGCGTCAGCGCGACGGTGGAGGGGAGGCTGAGCACCGTACGGCCGGTCGGGCCGCGGCCGGGCGATCAGCTCCAGCGGCAGCTCCAGCGGCAGCTCCGGGCGGACGACCTCCAGGCCGGTGACGGTCGCGCCTCGACCGGCAGGGGGCGCAGATCTCGCTGACGTGCCGCCCGGGCGCCAGGCGGCGGCCCGGGCGCGGTGACCGGGGCCAGGGCGAGCCCGCGAGGGCTACCGGCGGAGCCGAAGGAACTCTACGGCGTGCCGGCCACCGGCTCCTGGAGCTCGGTCACCCACTTCGTCCGGTCGTCCGGGCACTCCAGGTAGAGCTCGCGCGCGTACCCGGTGGACCGGTAGCCGTGGGCGTCGATCCAGGCGGCCAGGGTCTGCGCGGTCGGGAGGACGTCGTCCATCGGGCCGCGGTGGATCACGGTGGCCGCGTGCTCTACGGCGGGCAGGTCGACGAAGTCGACGTCCTGGGCGGTCGCGTCGGCCGGGACGGCCATCCCGGCGTGGACGACGATCGAGCCGTCGCCGGCCGGGGCGTCCTCGTAGTACGCGATGCCCGGGCCGAAGCCGGTGACCCCGGCCGCGGACAGCCGGGCGCACAGCTCCTCGTAGAGGGGCGTGATGACGGGCCCGATATCGGCGGGCCCGTAACTCCTGGCGATGCCGCTCAGCTCGGCGAGCCGTACGGCGGGAACGCTCTTGACGACGACGTCCTGCGTGGACATGTGTCCCTCGCTCTCGATGGCCCGGAGCCTCGCCGCGACCTGCCCCAGCCTGGCCGTCGCCTCGGCCACCGCGGCCCGCAGCTCGGCCCGCCGCAGCCGCAGCATTCCGCGCAGCTCGTCGGCGCCGACCTCGTCGTCCACGATCACCCGTACCTGCTCGAGCGTGAAACCGAGGTCCTTGAGCGCGATGACCCGGTTCAGCCGGGCCAGTTGCCCGGCCTCGTAGAACCGGTAACCGCTGTGCGGGTCGACGTGGGCGGGGCGCAGCAGCCCGACGGCGTCGTAGTGACGCAGCATGCGGACGGACACGCGGCCGTGCCGGGCGAAGTCTCCGATGGTGAACATGACGACTCCTACGACACGGCCTCACACGGTGTCAGGGTCAAGCGGCCCCTCAGAACGCGTCCGTCGGGACGTACGTCCCCCAGACCTCCCGCAGGGCGTCGCAGACCTCGCCGACCGTGGCGCGGGCCTTGAGTGCGTCCTTCATGGGGTACAGGACGTTGTCCGTGCCCTCCGCTGCCTTCTTCAGCTCGGCCAGGGCCGCGTCGACCACCGCCTGGTCGCGCTCGGCGCGGAGCTTGGCGAGGCGTTCTGCCTGCTGGGCCTCGATGGCCGGGTCGACGCGGAGCGGCTCGTACGGCTCCTCCTCGTCGAGCTGGAAGCGGTTGACGCCCACGACGACGCGCTCGCCGGAGTCCGTCTCCTGGGCGATCCGGTACGCGCTGCGCTCGATCTCGTTCTTCTGGAAGCCGTGCTCGATGGCGTTGACGGCGCCGCCGAGGTCCTCGACCTTCGTCATCAGCTCCAGGGCGGCCGCCTCGACCTCGTCGGTCATCTTCTCGATGACGTACGAGCCCGCGAACGGGTCCACCGTGGCCGTCACGTCCGTCTCGTACGCGAGGACCTGCTGCGTTCGGAGAGCCAGGCGGGCGCTCTTGTCCGTGGGGAGCGCGATGGCCTCGTCGAAGGAGTTGGTGTGCAGCGACTGCGTGCCGCCGAGCACCGCCGCCAGACCCTGGACGGCGACGCGGACCAGGTTGACCTCCGGCTGCTGGGCGGTGAGCTGGACGCCGGCCGTCTGGGTGTGGAAGCGCAGCATCCACGACTTCGGGTTCTTCGCGCCGAACTCGTCGCGCATCACCCGCGCCCAGATGCGACGGGCCGCCCGGAACTTCGCGACCTCCTCCAGGATCGTCGTGCGGGAGACGAAGAAGAAGGACAGGCGGGGCGCGAAGTCGTCCACGTCCATGCCGGCCGCGACCGCGGTGCGGACGTACTCGATGCCGTCCGCGAGCGTGAACGCGATCTCCTGCGCGGGTGACGCGCCCGCCTCCGCCATGTGGTAGCCGGAGATGGAGATCGTGTTCCACTTCGGGATCTCGGCCTTGCAGTACTTGAAGATGTCCGCGATCAGCCGGAGGGACGGCTTCGGCGGGAAGATGTACGTGCCGCGGGCGATGTACTCCTTCAGCACGTCGTTCTGGATCGTGCCGGTCAGCTTGTCGGCGCTGACGCCCTGCTCCTCGGCGACGAGTTGGTAGAGGAGCAGCAGGAGGGACGCGGGCGCGTTGATCGTCATCGACGTGGACACCTTGTCCAGCGGGATCCCGCCGAACAGCACCCGCATGTCGTCGATCGAGTCGATCGCCACGCCGACCTTGCCCACCTCGCCGTGCGCGATGGGCGCGTCGGAGTCGTGGCCCATCTGCGTGGGAAGGTCGAAGGCGACCGAGAGGCCCATGGTGCCGTTGGCGATCAGCTGCTTGTAGCGGGCGTTGGACTCCACGGCGGTGCCGAAGCCGGCGTACTGCCGCATGGTCCACGGACGGCCCGTGTACATCGTCGGGTAGACGCCTCGGGTGAAGGGATACGAGCCGGGCTCGCCCAGCCTCTCGCCGGGGTCCCAGCCGGACAGGGCGTCCGGCCCGTACACCGGCTCGATGGGCAGTCCCGACTCCGACTCGCGCGCCATGTGCTGTGCCTTCCCGATAGACCTACTAGCAGGTATCGATCCTCGCGACGGACTGTAGCGGCGGGCGTGCGGCGGGTGGAGGGCCGCACGCTGGGACCTTGCTCACAGCCTTCCCCGGAGCTGCGTCACAGCATCGTCACAACCACCCCGGGGGCACGCAACCAGTGCGGGGCGGGAAGTATCCCTACGTACAGACGATCCGAACTCCGGGGGGGCCGACGTGAACCGCAGCACGACCTTCATACGCAGAGGACTGCTGGCAGCGGCAGCGGTCGCCCTGGCCACGGGCTGCACCGCCCAGGCCGTGGGGGCGGCCGGTCCCGCGGGTTCGCCTTCCACTGCCCCGTCCAGCCTTTCCCCCGTACCTTCGTCCATACCTTCCGCGGCCTCAATGCCGTCTTCGGCGTCGCCTTCACCATCGGTGTCCTCGCCTTCGGCGCCCTCGCCTTCCTCTCCGTCCTCGTCCGCCGCGCCGAGCGGCGACGACGGCAAGCCGTCCGCCTCGGCGCCGGCGGCCGGGAAGGCGCTGATGGCGAAGGGCGCGGAGAGCGAGCAGGTGCGGGAGCTCCAGGCGCGGCTGCGCCAGATCGGCTACTTCCACCGCAGCCCCACCGGCTTCTACGGCTCCATCACCGCCGACGCGGTCTCGGGCTTCCAGAAGAAGCGGGAGCTGCCGGTGACGGGCTCGGTCGACGAGGCGACCTGGCAGAGGCTGGTCGCGATGACGCGGAAGCCGACCGCGAACGAGCTGAGGCCCCAGACGACCAACGAACTGGACGCGCCGGACCCACGCTGTATGACGGGCCGGGTGCTCTGCATCAGCAAGGAGAGCCGGACCCTCGCCTGGATGGTCGACGGCAAGGTGATCTCGGCGATGGACGTCCGCTTCGGCTCGGAGAACACGCCGACCCGTGAGGGCACCTTCAAGGTGGACCGCAAGGAGCGGGAGTGGACGTCGACGCTCTACGACACCGAGATGCCGTACTCGATGTTCTTCAGCCGCGGCCAGGCGGTGCACTACTCGGCGGACTTCGCGGCCCGCGGCTACAACGGGGCCTCGCACGGCTGCGTGAACGTCCGGGACAAGGGCCGGCTGGCGAAGGTCTTCGACCAGGTGCGCGTGGGGGACAAGGTCGTCGTCCACTGGTGACGACGGCACTCGGGTGAGGAGAGAGGGCGCGGGCGGGACCGGGGGAACGTGTCCCGCCCGCGCCATGTGCGCTGAGCCGTAGGTACGGGGGGAACCCCGGCTCTCTGCGCCGCCGATGACCAGTCGGCTCACTCATTACTGCGTCACCGGCTCGAAAAGTGTCACACCTGCCGCGCGAAGGGGTGAAAGCGCAGGTCAGAGAGACGAACGGGGCTGGAGGGGCGGGAGGAACGGCTGGAGCTGCCGGAGCTGCCGGAGCGTGCCCGAGCGTCGGATGACGCGGGAGGCTCAGACGGCGAGGCCGGATGCGGACGTGACGGGCGCGGTCCAGGACGTGGCGGAGGCGGAGCCGACCGTACCGCCCGTACCGTCCGTACCGGCCGTACTGCCCGAGGCATCGGCGCCCGACGCCTTGTCACCATCACCGGGCTTACGGTCACCCGTGCCGCCGGTCCCGCCGCCGTTCCTGTCGCCGCCACCGCGGCCGGTGTCGCGGTCGCTGTCCGCGTCGCCGCTGTCCCGGTCGCGGTCACCGCCGCCGGTACTGCCCGTGCCGGTTCCGGTGTCCGCGCCCGTACCGGCGGAGGAGCCGCCGCCGGACTGCCGGCCTCCCCCGGCCAGGACCTGGTCGCAGAACCGCTGGACGCCGCCGTCGGCCTTCGCCGCCACCTCCAGCCGCTGCCTGCGCGCGCTGTCGAGGCGGCCGTCGCGGAAGTCGCGGCACGCCTGCGTGGTCCGGTCCGGCCAGGTGCCGTCCGGGGCCTGCGTGGCGTCGCGGCCCCAGGCGCCGCCGTCGGTACGGCCGCCCGAAGCGCCATCGTTGTCATACGAGCCGTCGGAACCGCTGGTCACGGCACCGTCCGCGCCGGTCGACGGCACCGGCGAACCGGACGGATGCATGCCCGGGTGCGTGGGTGCAGACGGGCCGTGCGACCCGCGCGGCGTGACGGCCGGGCTCTCGGGGGCGTTCAGCTCCGACGGGACGGCGGCGGAGGCGACGGGCGCGGGGCCGTTGTCGCCGCCGAACGCGGGCAGCACGCCGGTACCGGCGGCGACGGCCACGCCGCCCACCGCGAGCCCGGCGACCGAGGCGGCCAGGCCCCAGCGGGCCGGGCGTACCCAGCGCGCGGGCCGGGCCCAGCGCGGCGGACGCAGCGCGGCACCGATCCGTACGGAACCGAGGTCCGAGCCGGCACGGGCCACCTGCGGCCGCGCCGCGCGCTCGGAGCGGGCGGCACGGAACGCCGTCAGCGCCGCCTCCTCGCCGGGCAGTTCACCCGACGGTCCCGCGCTGAGCGGCCCGTTGGCCGCGCGTACGCTCTCCAGCGCCTCCGCGAGGCGCTCGGCCCGCAACCGTGTGTAGTCGTCGTCGGCGTCGACCGGCTCACCACGCAGCAGTCGCTCCGCCGCTTCGTGGTCGAGCCACTCATTCCGCTCGTCGGCCATCACATGTCCTTCTGCGTCCGCGAGCGCAAATGCGTCACAGCACGGCGCGCGACGGCGTGTCGCGCGCCGGACCCGATTCGGGGTCCCGGCTGTGGTGGTACGGCGCTCAACGCGCCGCCCGTCCGGTCGGCGGCCATCTGGTCGGCCGCGCCCAGCAGTTCGGCGAGCCGCTTGAGCCCTCGGTGAGCGGCGGTACGGACCGCGCCGGGCCGCTTGCCGAGCGCCTCGGCGGCGCTCTTGGCGTCCAGGCCGACGACGACGCGCAGGATGACGGCTTCCGCCTGGTCCTGCGGGAGCTGGGCGATCAGGTTCATGGTGCGGCCGGTGGCGAGGGCTTCCATGGCCTCGCCCGCGGTGTCGGAGTCGGCCGGCTTGTCGGTCAGTTCGGTCTCGTCACCGCCCTGGGCGGGGCGTCGGCCGCGCATGCGCAGATGGTCCAGGGCCCGGTTCCGGGCGATCCGCGCCGCCCAGCCGCGGAAGCGGTCCGCGTCTCCGCTGAACCTGTCCAGGTCCCGGGCGATCTGCAGCCACGACTCGGACGCCACGTCCTCCGCGTCCGCGTCGCCCACCAGCGTGCGTATGTATCCCAGCAGCCGCGGGTGCACGGCGCGGTACACAGTACGGAAGGCGTCCTCGTTCCCGTCCTGTGCCGCGAGCACTGCGGCGGTCAGCTCCGCGTCGTCCCCCAGCACTCCCACAACCCGTTCGTCATCGCGGTCGGCAAACCCAGACCGCTCCGCCCAGCGCAGGAGCACGCTACGTGGTCCTGCCGTATCTCGTCCATGTTTGTACAACACGCAACAGCATGGGTGCTCGGGGTGGTGTGACAGAAAACGCACCTGCGGCGCTGTTAGGAGTACGGGGCCGTCCTACGGACCCGCGGACGGCGACCGGGGCCTCTCCTGTGGGGGGTGGCGGCCCCGGTCGTCCTTCCGGCGTCTCCACCTCCGGCCTGGGGTTATACGACACGTCGCCTGCCCCCGTGGCAAACCGTGCGACCAACGCGCCCGGAGCCTCACGCGAACTCGTGACCTTTGCTGTGCCGCCAGTCGTGGATACGGAACCGCTCGGGAATGTCCAGTCGCTCTTGGTGTCAGCTGCCGTAGAGGGTGGGCAGATCGACCAGGAGGAGGTCGTCACGGCGGTTGGCCAGGTCGACCAGGTCGGGGTAGAAGCCGTGCAGAGAGTACAGGGCCAGAGTGGTGGCAGCGGTGTCGTACCCCTGGTCTGCGAGCAGGCCACGGATACGTTCCAGACGCTCCAGGTCACCGGTCCCACGGCGGGCGGCGGTCGCCTTGGCCTCGCCCAGCAGCGCGATCCTCGCGCGGGGAGCCTGCGGGCGCTCGCCGGCGGCCAGAGCGATGACATCGACCTCGTGCTTCGTCCGGGCGGCCTGGTCTGCGACCTCGGTGGTACCGACCGGGCCGGGCAGTCCACCGGGCAACAGGGTGTGGGCGTAGCGACGGGTGAAGTCGCGGGCCAGGTCCTCGAAGTGCGGCCCGAGGATTTTGGAGTTGAAGGTCGGTGCAGCCTGCTGCCACACCTGCTCGGCGAAACCCTGCTCCACTGCGGCGGCCTGCGGGAGGGTGATGAGCTGGTTGAAGCGGATAACGGGGTCGGCGAGCGTGATGACGGGGTGCCTGGAGCGGAGGATGTCCTGTTCCCGCCGGATGTAGCCGGTGGATTCCAGCACTCCGAGCGGGTGAGCGACGGCGTTGCGCGGGCGCTCCAGGGCGGCACCGATCTTGCTCGGGGTGGTGGCGCCTTGCGCGATCGCGGTGAGGATGTCGTAGTACAGCGTGTGCTGTGTGATCCTCGGGTCCTCGCGCAGCAGGTACTCGGTCTCGGTACGCGAGTACACGGCCCGCCCCGGGTCGAGCAGCGTCCGGGTAAGCCAGGTATCGAAGCCGTCGTCCGGATGCGGCCGGGCAGCCACCGGCCGGTAGCCGGGCGCCCCGCCCAGGACCGCGTGCACCTTCAGCGCGGTCAGCGGGTCGGCGATCTGCCAGAAGGCCCGGCTGTGACGGTAGTCGAAGGCACTCAGCCGTAGATCGACCACGGCACGTCCCCGCAGCGGTTTGGTCCCCGAGAGCAGTTCGTGCATGACGCTCATCGCGGAGCCGCACAGGATCAGCCGTGGCCCCGGCCCGGCACCGGGCCGGGCACCCCGCTGGCGTTCGTCGTAGAGCTGTTGCAGCAGCCCCGGGATTTCAGGTGAGTGCTGGAGCAAGTACGGCAACTCGTCGATCACCAGGAGCGGATGCGACGAACGGGCGGTCACGTCAAGGGCATTGGACAGGACGTCATGCCAGTCGGTCAGACGCAGACTCCCTGGCCGCAGGCCGGCGTGGGCGGCGACAGCGTCACTGAACCGCTGGATCGCGGGCAGCCGCCCCTCCTCCCGGACCGCTGTGACGTACAGGCCGCCGACCTGCTCGGACAGGGCCTGTAGAAGGTATGACTTCCCATGCCGACGCCGCCCCGACACGAGGCCGAGCCGCATCGCCGGATCCGGGTCAGTGAGGAACTCCGTGAGCAGATCCCACTCCCGGTCCCGGTCGACCACGTCGTCCGGCTTGGCCGGCAGGCTCTTCTTCACTCGGCCTCCCACACATCGACTGCGACGTAATGCGTCTAAGTCTACTTCGACAGAAACCGTCGCAATGGAAATGTCCCGCAGCTTCGAGGTGGACCATCCTGTCCGCCCCGGCGCCGTCCGGCCGTCCTCCGCGCGCTCTCACCGGGCTCGTCCTGTCGCTCCGCCCTCTTCGAGTCGCCCGGCGAGTCTCCTCAGCCCCCGGTACGCGGCGGTCCGTACCGCGCCCGGCTGTTTGCCGAGCACGCGCGCCGCCGCCGGGCCGTCCAGGCCCACCACGACGCGCAGCAGCACCGCCTCCGCCTGGTCGCGCGGGAGGCCACGGATCAGGGCGAGCGCCTGTTCGGTCGAGAGGGACTCCAGCGCGGCGACGGCCGTGTCCTGCCCGTCCGGCAGTTCCAGTACGTCCTGCTCCAGCGTCGAGGTACGGGGCCGGCGCCGCTGCCTGCGCAGATGGTCCAGCGCCCGATGGCGGGCGATGGCCGCCACCCAGCCGCGGAAGCCGTTGCCGTCGCCCCGGAACCGCCCGAGGTCCCGGGCGATCTCCAGCCACGCGTCGGAGGCCACGTCCTCGGCGTCGTCCCCGACGAGCCCGCGCACATATCCGAGCAGCCCCGGCTGGACCAGCCGGTACACCCGCGCGAACGCGGCCTCGTCCCCGAGCTGGGCGCGCCGAACGGCTGCGCCGAGCTCCGCATCGTGTCCCCCCACACCGACCTCTCCGCACCGCGCGTCCGGATCGTGCCCCTGCTCACACTGCGTGCGGAGGTGTCGAAGTGTCACAGAGCTGCCGCGAGGCTGGACTAATCAAGTTTGAGGAGTGCACTCGCACGGTATATGTTCCCGTAGTCAAACTTGACCACTGAGGAGACTGAGTGACCTTCCTGCCCGATACCGGATACACCCCCACCGCCGAGGACCGCGCCGGCCTGGACGCCTGGTTCGCGGAGTACGACGCGCTGAGCGCGAAGCGCGATGTGGAGCGGATGGCCGACATGGCCGTGTTCCCGCTGAACCTCGTGAGCGACGACTCGGCGGGCGACGGCCGGTCGGCACAGTGGGACCGTGAGCAGTTCGTGGCGACGATGACGCAGGTCATGGGAGACGGCGCCGAGGACATCAGGTTCGAGTCCACACGGACACCGGTCTTCCTGTCACCCGCCATGGCCGTCGTCCTCACCGACTCGACCATGACGGCCGAGGGCCACACCCGGCGGCTCCGCTACGCCGACATCCTGATCAAGAGGAACGGGAAGTGGGCGTTCCAGACGATGATGCAGGGCGGCTGGGGCGACTACCTCTGACCGCTGCCGGGCCGGTGCCCGGATGGGGCCCCGGGTGGTGCCCGGGTGGGGCCCGGGGCCGAACTCGGGGTCGACGTACGGCTCCTGCCGGACCGTGCCCTCCATGGCGTGGCGATAATGCGCGGGTGAGCACTCCTCCCGTACCGCTGCCCGCCGAGCACATACCGCCCGGCACCGCCGACTGGCGGTCCTCCGACGCCCGGCGCTGGCTGGCGGCCGTGCCCGCCGCGTGGGCGCATCCGCTGTGGGCCGTCCTGGCTCTGGTCGCGACGGGTTTCTGGTACGTGGCGGCGAGTCCGACGGCACCCTGCACCTCGGCGGAGCCGTGCGGGACCGACTGGCTCGGGCTCGGGTTCGCCGTGGTGCTGCTGCTGACCCTGTACTGGGTGGCGCGACAGCCGCGGCTCGCGCTGGCCGGGCTCGGGCTGGTGGTCGCCGGGCACCTCCTGGACGGCGGGTTCGCCGTCGCCCTGGAGGAGCCGTCCTGGCTCGGGTTCATCGTGGCGGCCGCGTTCGCCGCCGCCGGGATGGTTCACCGGCTGGCCGTCGCCGGGCGGCAGCGGGCGCTGGCGCGGGCCGCCGCGGGGCCCGTCGCACACCAGGTGCCGGCGGCTGCCCTGACGTTCCAGCGGGGGCGCGCGTCCTTCGTGCTGGCCGCGCCACTGCTGGCCGTCGCCGCCTTCGGGTACTGGCAGGCGCAGCAGATCGCCGACGCGTACGAGGAGCGGGCCGCCGGGCTGACTCCCGTGTCCGGGACGGTCACCAAGGTGGACGACGAGGAGTACCGGCTCACCGTGACGGTCGGCGAGCGCGGCTACGAGGTCGAGACCGCGTTCCCCGAGGACTTCCCGGTGGACAGCACCGTCGACCTGCTGGTCGACGGCGACTGGGTGCGGCTGCCGGCGGAGCCGTACGACGTCTTCGGGTGGGAGCTCCTCGTGGCGTCCGGACTCGTCGTCGGGCTGGCGTTCCTGGCCAACGGCGCGGACGGGCGTACGCGGTGCCGGCGGCTGCGCCGGGGACCGCTGCCCGTTCTGCGGGTGCTCGTGCGCGAGGGCCACGACGACGGCAAGACCTGGGTGTACGCCGCCGACGACCTCACCGGCGAGCGGCCCCTGCTCCACTTCCACTCCCTCTTCGCCTTCGAGGAGGAGGACAAGCGGGGCCATGAGGACGACGCCCACGACGAGGACGACGCGTATGTCGACGAGGAGATCGTCGAGGAGCTCCGTAAGGTCGGCGCCATCCTCAAGCGCGAGGACCCGCCGCCCCCACTCCGCGAGGCCGTCCTGTACGGGCTCCCCTACGTCGGCACCGAACTCGCCTTCGTCGCCCGCGAGGACGAGGACAGCGGCGAGGTGACCGTGGAGTGCAGCGTCACCGCGGTGAAGGCCGCCGTGCCGGGGCTCACCGGCACCGCCCGGCAGCCGCACACGCCCCGGCCCGTCGAACAGCAGCGCCGGCGGCGGCCCGTCGACCAGGTCGCCGCCTCCATGGCGCCCTCCCTCGCGCCCAGGGTGTGGGCCGCGCACGGGGTCTCGCGGGCCCTCGGGGTGTTCCTGCTCGTCGTGCAGGGCAGCGGCGTCTGGGCTGTGCTCGACGGGGACATGTCCTGGTCGTCGCTGCTCGCCCCGATCGGCCTGTACCTGCTGGTGACGTCCGCGTCGACCGCGCTCAACTGGCGCCTCACCGCCGACCGCGACGGCCTCTGGGTCGCCGGGCCGTGGCGGGTGCGGCACGTCCCGTGGGACCAGGTCACGGACGTCCGGTGCAGTGCGAGCGACATCGTCGTCGGACGGTCGCAGCACTCGACGGACTCGACGGACTCACAGGATTCGCAGGATTCGCAGGATTCGCCGGACGCGAGGGCCTCGGAGCTGCGCCTCTCCCCCACCGGCTGGGCGTGGCTGGAGCGGCGGCTCGGTCATGGGGAGGCGTACTGCGTGCGGGCCGCCGACGAGGCGCGCGCACTGCTCCACCGGCCCGAACTGCGGCCGCGGGAGAAGGCGGCGCCGAGGCAGCAGGGCATGCCGGTCGGGCCGCTGATCGTGGTCTTCTCGGTGCTGTGGGGCGCCGCCGTGCTGCTGCTCTGAACCGCGCGGCGGCCGAGCGGCAGGCCCGGCTACGCCGTGCGGGCGCGGCGGGAGATGACGGCCTGGAGGACGCGGCGGCCCTCGGCGGAGAGGTCGAGGGCGCGGCGAAGGCCGCAGGCGGCGCCGTCCGCGAGTATCTCCAGGACGCTCATCTGGCGGCGGAGTTCGCCGCCGGCCAGGGGGCCGAGGCCGTCGGGGTCGCCCGAGCGGCAGCGGCCGACGACCTCGGCGAGGTCCGGGGACGACGCGGCGCCCAGCCGGTGGTGGAGCTCCAGGGCGGCGAGCGAGCAGGTGTCGGCCCACTCCCGGAGCGGGGCCGCCGACCACTCCGCGGGCGCCGCGCCCAGCATCTTCCGTACGAGCGCGCCCTCCTCGGCGTCCGCGGGTTCGGGCGACGCGGACTCGACCGCGGCCCGTGACTCGGCCAGCCGGTCCTGCCAGTCGGCGCCTCCGCGGGCCACGCCCAGCCACAGGGGGCGCAACTGGTCGGTGGCCTCCGGGTCGAGGAGCGGAAGGCAGCGGTCGAGGCAGGCGAGCGCCGAGGCGGCCAGCCCCCGCTCGTCGGCCTGCGCGATCAGTTCCACCAGGCTCGGGGTCGTGCTCGTGCTCGGACTCATGACGTCTCCCGTCGCGGACGCGGTACTTCCCCTTACTGCGCCGCTTGGCGTGAAATCGTCACGCGGGGTGGCGTGAAATCTCGCTACGTCGCTACATCCACGGATTCGTACACATGTCCCCCATGCATCTGTTACATTCTGCCCACATCTCGCGCCGCGGGCCCGCACTACCCCCGGGCGGGCCCGCGGCGCGTTCTCCCCGGCGTTCTCACAGGCGCTTGGCCAGGGTCGAGAAGTCGCGCCAGGTGAGCGACGGTTCGCGCGGGTCCCAGACCTTCTGCGCCAGCGCCCGCAGCGGCAGCCGGATGCCCGCCGCCACCTGGTCCTGTGTCTGCGCGTCGGCCAGGTCGCACCACACGGCGAACCGGCCGCCCAGGATCTGGCCGGAGTAGCGCGCCGGAACCGCCTGAGAACCCCGCAGCACCAGCGGCGTCCACGTCGTGTAGATCTCCTGGCCCGTCGGGTACGTGAACTGGTTGGGCTCGCCCAGTACGTAATAGAGGTACCGGTCGTTGACGTTCACCACCTTCCGGCCCTCCTCCAGATACTCGATCGGCTGCCGCGCCCCGATCTCCCGACCCGTCCAGTACTCGACCTCGATGCCCTTGTCCGCGGTCACCACACCGCCCCGGAAGAAGCCGTCGTTCCACGCCTTCGGCTGCTTGCCGGCCGCCCGTACCACCGCCGCCCGGTCGTTCAGCCACGCCGTCGCCAGGTCCTGGACCCGCGCGCCCGCCCCGAACTCGCGGCGAGCCTCCGCCGCGAGGGCCGGATAGGACGCCTCGGGGTTCCGGGCCATCAGTGCGCGGTACTCGTCGGCGCCGACGTGGAAGTAACGGCCGGGGAACAGGGCGGCGTACTCACGCAGCAGGTCGTCGACGATGCGCGCCGACTCCGGCTTGGCGATGTCGATCGCGCCGCGCGCCACCGTGCCGCTCGCGTTCCGCAGGCGCAGCGACGGGTGGGCGGCCAGGACCGCGCCCAGGTGACCGGGCGAGTCGATCTCGGGGACGACCGTGATGTGCAGCGAGGCGGCGAGGGCGACGATCCGGCGCACCTCGGCCTTCGTCAGGTGCTGCGGTGACACCACCTCCGGGTGGCTCGTCGACTGGATACGGAACGCCTGGTCGTCGGAGAAGTGCAGGCCGAGCTGGTTCAGCTTCAGGTCGGCCATCTCGCGGACGCGGGCTTCCAGCCAGGCGGCGGTGAAGTGCTTACGGGCGATGTCGACCATCAGTCCGCGCTGCGGGCGGTCCGGGCGGTCCCGGACGACGCCCTCGGGCACCGCCCCGCCCGAGCGCACGGCCTGCTTGACCGTCCGGGTGCCGTAGAAGACGCCGGCCTCGTCGGGCCCGGCGATCCGGACACGGCCGTCGCGGGCGGTGAGCGTGTACGACTCGGGGCCGGCGCCCGCACCACCGCCGTCGAGCGCCAGCTCGATGTCACCCGCGCGCACCGGGGACTCGCCCCGGTACGCGATCTTCAGCTCCCGCGCGAGCAGCCGTGCCTCGTCGTCCAGGACGCTGCTGCCCCGCGCGACCACCACCCCGCTGCCGGGCCCGGGCCGCCACCCGGGGCCCCGCGCGGGCGTGTGCTCGCGTACCGCGGGGATGGTGCGGGGCGCGGTCGAGAGGGGGTACGTCCGGGTGGGGCTGGGGCTCGGGGACGGACTGGAGGGCGGTGCGAAGGCGTCGGCCGGTGAGGTCGGCGCGGCCGTCGTCGGGGGCGTCGGGGTGACGGTCCCGGTCGGCGCTCCGCCCCCGCCACCGCATCCGGTGAGGCCCACGGCGAGTGCCAGTACCAGCGCCGCCGGCACCGACGTACGTATGTGTCCGTTCACGCACCCGCCTCCTCAAGCACACGCGCCCCGGTCCGACGCGCCGAGTGCGTCCATCCACTGTGCCGAAACTCTGCCGTCCGGGTGAAATACGGAAAGCCTCCGGAACACAGTTGCTCACCCTGGGTAATGTTGTGTCCCTTCCCTCACATCTTTCGCGCGACTTCCCCATACCGCCGCCCGCTGTTCTGTACGAGGAGCCCACGCTGTCCCGCGAATCCGCCTCCGGCACTCCGCAGACCTTCGGCGCCACCGCGGCCATACCGGCCCAGCACCGCGACCGCCCGCCGACGGCCCGGGAGCCGGACGCCCCCGACCCTCTGGCGCTCTTCAACGTCGCCCCGGACGACACGACGGAAGCCTCTCTGCTGGCCTGCTGCGGCAGCCGCCGCTGGGCTCGGCGCGTCGCCGCCCACCGCCCGTACCCGACGCTCGACGCCCTGCTGGCCGCAGCCGACGAGGCCGGGTACGACCTGTCCGGCGCCGACCTCGACGAGGCGCTCGCCGACGAGGCCGCGCCCGTGCTGCCGCCCGGCACGCCCACATCCGCCCACACCGCGCTGCGCGCCGCCCACGACGTGTACGAGGAGCGCTTCGGGCACGCCTTCGTCGTCTGCCTCTCGGCCCACCGGCCCGACGAGCACCTCGACCAGATCCTCGGCGGTATCCGGTCACGACTGGGCAACGAACCGGAGGAGGAGCGGGCCGTCGCCGCCGACGAGCTCCGCCGGCTCACCCGGGCGCGACTCGCCCGACTTATGACCGATGAGAGTGATTCAGGGGGATTCGATAGGCCGTCCGTGGCTGTTTGATTGCCGGTTTGATCACACCTATGGACCCCACGCAGGGGAACCGACAAGTCGTCGCTACCATGACCGGGGCCGGTGGACCGTACCCGGCCGGGTCTGACCGACAGAGCACCTCTTATTTCGCAGAAGACTGGCGGCCAACCCCAATCCCCGCTCCCGGAGGGTTTTTCCGTGCCGGCTGGAACGCTGTACCGCGGCCGGGAAGGGATGTGGTCGTGGGTGGCTCATCGAGTCACCGGCGTCCTCATCTTCTTCTTCCTGTTCGTACATGTACTGGACACCGCTCTCGTCCGCGTCTCGCCCGAGGCCTATGACGACGTCGTGGCGACGTACAAGACGCCGATCGTCGCGCTGCTGGAGTACGGCCTCGTGGCCGCCATCCTCTTCCACGCGCTCAACGGCCTCCGCGTCATCGCCGTGGACTTCTGGTCCAAGGGCCCCCGCTACCAGAAGCAGATGCTCTGGACCGTGATGGGCCTGTGGATCGTGCTGATGGCGGGCGCCATCTACCCCGTCCTCGGCCACGCCGCACGTGAACTGTTCGGGAGCTGACGCCAGACATGTCTGCTGACACCACCTCCGCCGTGGGCCCCGTCGAGGGCGTGGGCCTGTACGACGCCGACAACCCGGCGCCGCTGATCGAGCCGCCGCGCAAGCGGACCAAGAAGACCCCCCGGTCGGCCCGGGGCAACTTCGAGCTGGCCGCATGGCTCTTCATGCGCCTGTCCGGCGTCGTCCTCGTCGTCCTCGTCATCGGCCACCTGCTGATCCAGCTCGTGCTGGACGGCGGCGTCTCCAAGATCGGCTTCGCCTTCGTGGCCGGCCGCTGGGCGTCCCCGTTCTGGCAGGTCTGGGACCTGCTGATGCTGTGGCTCGCCATGCTGCACGGCGCCAACGGCCTGCGTACCGTCATCAACGACTACGCCGAGCGCCCGAACACGCGCCTGTGGCTCAAGGGCCTGCTGTACACCGCGACGGTGTTCACCATCCTTCTGGGCACGCTGGTGATCTTCACCTTCGACCCGAACATCCGCTAGGCACGGGCTGAGGTATCCACGCCATGAAGATCCACAAGTACGACACCGTCATCGTCGGCGCCGGTGGCGCGGGCATGCGCGCCGCCATCGAGGCGACGAAGCGCAGCCGCACCGCCGTGCTGACGAAGCTCTACCCCACCCGCTCCCACACGGGCGCCGCGCAGGGCGGCATGGCCGCCGCGCTGGCCAACGTGGAGGAGGACAACTGGGAGTGGCACACCTTCGACACGGTCAAGGGCGGTGACTACCTGGTCGACCAGGACGCCGCCGAGATCCTGGCGAAGGAGGCCATCGACGCCGTCCTCGACCTGGAGAAGATGGGCCTGCCGTTCAACAGGACCCCGAACGGCACCATCGACCAGCGCCGCTTCGGCGGTCACAGCCGCAACCACGGCGAGGCCCCGGTCCGCCGGTCCTGCTACGCCGCGGACCGCACCGGCCACATGATCCTCCAGACGCTGTACCAGAACTGCGTCAAGGAGGGTGTGGAGTTCTTCAACGAGTTCTATGTCCTCGACCAGCTGATCACCGAGGTCGACGGCGTCCGGAAGTCGGCCGGCGTGGTCGCCTACGAGCTGGCCACCGGCGAGATCCACGTCTTCCAGGCGAAGGCCGTGATCTACGCGTCCGGCGGCACCGGCAAGTTCTTCAAGGTGACGTCGAACGCGCACACCCTGACCGGTGACGGCCAGGCCGCCTGCTACCGGCGCGGTCTGCCGCTGGAGGACATGGAGTTCTTCCAGTTCCACCCGACGGGCATCTGGCGCATGGGCATCCTGCTGACGGAGGGCGCCCGTGGTGAGGGCGGCATCCTCCGCAACAAGGACGGCGAGCGCTTCATGGAGAAGTACGCACCCGTCATGAAGGACCTCGCCTCGCGTGACGTCGTCTCGCGCTCCATCTACACGGAGATCCGGGAGGGCCGCGGCTGCGGTCCCGAGGGCGACCACGTCTTCCTCGACCTGACGCACCTGCCGCCGGAGCAGCTGGACGCCAAGCTCCCGGACATCACCGAGTTCGCCCGTACATACCTGGGCATCGAGCCGTACACGGACCCGATCCCGATCCAGCCGACCGCGCACTACGCGATGGGCGGTATCCCGACGAACGTCGAGGGTGAGGTCCTGGCGGACAACACCACCGTCGTCCCCGGCCTGTACGCCGCCGGCGAGGTCGCCTGTGTGTCGGTGCACGGCGCCAACCGGCTGGGCACCAACTCGCTGCTCGACATCAACGTCTTCGGCAAGCGGGCCGGTATCGCCGCCGCCGAGTACTCGGCGAAGAGCGACTACGTCGAGCTCCCGGAGGACCCCGCGTCCCTCGTCGCGGAGCAGGTCGAGCGGCTGCGCAGCTCCACGGGCAACGAGCGGGTCGCGGAGCTCCGCCGTGAGCTCCAGGAGACCATGGACGCCAACGTCATGGTGTTCCGCACCGAGCAGACGATCAAGACGGCGGTCGAGAAGATCGCCGAGCTGCGCGAGCGCTACAAGAACGTCGCCATCCAGGACAAGGGCAAGCGGTTCAACACCGACCTGCTGGAGGCCATCGAGCTGGGCAACCTGCTCGACCTGGCCGAGGTCATGGCCGTGTCCGCGCTGGCCCGCAAGGAGTCCCGCGGCGGTCACTACCGCGAGGACTACCCGAACCGCGACGACGTCAACTTCATGCGCCACACCATGGCGTACCGCGAGGTCGGCGACGACGGCACCGAGTCCGTCCGCCTCGACTACAAGCCGGTCGTCCAGACCCGCTACCAGCCGATGGAGCGTAAGTACTGATGGCTACCCCGACCCTGGAGAAGACGGCGGACACCGCCGCCGCCTCCCCCTACATCACGGTCACGTTCCGGATCCGCCGCTTCAACCCCGAGGTGGCGGACGAGGCCCAGTGGCAGGACTTCACGGTCGAGATCGACCCGAAGGAGCGTGTCCTCGACGGTCTCCACAAGATCAAGTGGGACCTGGACGGCTCGCTGACCTTCCGGCGCTCCTGCGCGCACGGCATCTGCGGCTCCGACGCGATGCGGATCAACGGCAAGAACAGGCTCGCCTGCAAGACGCTGATCAAGGACATCAACCCGGAGAAGCCGATCACGGTCGAGCCCATAAAGGGCATGACGGTCCTCAAGGACCTCGTCGTCGACATGGAGCCGTTCTTCCAGGCGTACCGCGACGTGATGCCGTTCCTGGTCACGTCGGGCAACGAGCCGACGCGTGAGCGGCTGCAGACCGCCGAGGACCGCGAGCGGTTCGACGACACGACGAAGTGCATCCTGTGCGCGGCGTGCACGTCGTCCTGCCCGGTGTTCTGGAACGACGGCCAGTACTTCGGTCCGGCCGCGATCGTGAACGCCCACCGCTTCATCTTCGACAGCCGTGACGAGGCCGCCGAGCAGCGTCTCGAGATCCTCAACGACAAGGACGGCGTGTGGCGCTGCCGCACCACGTTCAACTGCACGGACGCCTGCCCGCGCGGTATCGAGGTCACGAAGGCCATCGCGGAGGTCAAGCGCGCACTGATCACGCGTCGCTACTGAGCTGTTCCGCCGAACGGCCCGCACCCCGAGGGGTGCGGGCCGTTCGTGTTTCCCGGCTGCGGATTCCCGTGACGACCAGCGACTTGAACATGTTCAAAAGGAGGTCTAGAGTCAGAGCAACACTACTTTTGAACGTGTTCAAGGGAGGGTGGGGCATGGACCTCACTGTTGTCGCCTACATCGCCTACCTGCTGATCAGCGTGGCCCTCACCGTCTGGGTGGCCCGTACGCTCAGCCGCAACGGGCGGATCTTCCTCGCCGATGTCCTCAAGGGCAACGACAAGCTCGCCGAAGCCGTGAACCACCTCCTCGTGGTCGGCTTCTACCTCGTCAACTTCGGGTTCGTCGCCCTCTACCTCCGGCAGGACGCGACCGTCGACACCATCCGGTACCTCTTCGAGGGCCTGTCGGTGAAGCTCGGCGTCGTGCTGCTGGTCCTCGGCGTGATGCACCTCGGCAATGTCTACGTCCTGAACAAGATCCGCCGGCGCGGCACCATGGACCGTGAGCAGCAGCCCCCGGTCCCTCCGCAGGGGTGGACCGCGCCGCCCGCCGCCCGGGCGTGACCGCGCGGCCGCGCCGGTGGGGCCCGTGAAACCCGCGAAGTCCGTGAAGCCCGTGAAGCGGCTGACCGTCCTGTACGACGCCCAGTGCCCGCTCTGCGTGCACCTGCGCCACTGGCTGCTCCGGCAGGCCCAGCTCGTCCCGCTGGACCTCGTACCGACCGCGTCCGAGGAGGCGCGGCGCCGCTTCCCGGGCCTGGACCACGGGGCGACGCTGGAGGAGATCACGGTCGTCGGCGACGGCGGCCAGGTCTACCGCTCGACCGAAGCCTGGATCGTCTGCCTGTGGGCCCTGGCCGAGTACCGGCCCAAGGCCCACTGGCTGGCGAGCCCGGCCGGTCGCCCGGTCGCGCGGATGACCGTCCTGGCCGCCGCCAAGTGGCGGGCGTCGACGGCGGACTCCGCCTGCGAGACCGGCCGGTGCGGGCTTCCGGACAACTCCCGTTAGGCTCGGATGCTGTGAAGGACCAGAAGGCCGAGAAGCTCCCGAAGAGCGAGCAGACCCGCACCCTCATCCTGGAGACCGCGCTCCGGCTGTTCCAGGAGCGCGGCTACGACAAGACGACGATGCGGGCCATCGCCCAGGAGGCGGGCGTCTCCGTCGGGAACGCCTACTACTACTTCTCCTCCAAGGAACACCTGGTCCAGGGCTTCTACGACCGGATCGCCGCCGAGCACGAGGCGGCGGTCCAGCCCGTTCTGGTGGGCGACAGGGATCTGGAGGTACGGATCCGTGACTCCATGCTGGCCTGGCTGGACGTCGCGGCTCCGTACCACCGGTTCGCGGCCCAGTTCTTCAAGAACGCCGCCGACCCGGAGAGCCCGCTCAGCCCGTTCTCACCGGACTCGGTCGAGGCCCGCCGGGCGGTCATCTCCATCCACGAGCGGGTGCTGCACGGCTCGGACACCAAGACCGCGCCCGAACTGACCGAGCTGCTGCCGCACATGATGTGGCTGATGCACATGGGCCTGGTGCTGTACTGGGTGTACGACCGGAGCGAGGGCGCCGAGCGCAGCCGCCGGCTCGTCGAGCGGACCGCGCCGCTCGCCGCCCGGGCCATCGCGCTGTCCCGGTTCCGGGTGCTGCGGCCGCTCGCACGGCAGGCCCATGACGTCATCGTGGAGTTCATGCCGGGCGCCAAGGACGCGCTGGAGAAGGACGCTGTAGTGGGGCACGCGGCCCGGACGCCCGGCAAGGGTGCCTCCTAGATCCAGCTCAGCTGCCAGAGGCGCCAGATGCCGGTGCCGTCGGACAGGTACTGCGAGCCGGCGATGTCGCCCGTGCTGAGCACGTAGTCCTTCTTCTGCCACAGCGGGACGAGCGGCACGTCCTTCGCGACCTGCGACTGGATCTCCTTGAAGTCGCCCACCGCCCGGGCCCGGTCGCCGTACTGCTGCGTGGCGGCGATGAGCCGGTCGATGCGGGTGCTGGCGTACGCGTTCTGCAGCGCGTTGTCCCGGCCGACCAGCGGCTGTGTGAAGCTGTCCGAGTCCGGGAAGTCCGGCAGCCAGCCCAGCCCGTACGCGTCGTAGTCGCCGTTCGAGTAACCCTTCTGGAAGTCCTTCCAATCCGCGGAGACGATCTTCATCCGGAACAGTCCGGACGCCTCCAGCTGACGGCGCAGCTCGGCGGCCTCGGCCCCCCAGGTCTCCCCCGAGCGGTGCGCGTATGTGAAGCTCACCGGCGTCTCGACGTCCGCGTCCCGCAGCAGCTTCTCCGCCCGTTCGACGGCGTCCTCGCCCTCGGGGAAGGTGTCGAAGAAGGGCGTGCTGTGCCCGATGAAACCGCGTGGGATCAGCGAGTACAGGGGGTCCACCGTGGAGTGGTACGGCCCGGTTACCAGCTGCGCCCGGTCGACCAGCGTCGCCACCGCCCGCCGTACGGCCTTCTCGGCCATCGGCGAGCCCTTACGGACGTTGAAGACCATGCTGCGGGTCTCCGCGCTGTTCGCCTCCGTCATCTGGATGCCCTCCTTGCTCGGGTCGAGCGTGGAGAGCAACTGCGGGGGCAGCGCGCGATGGGTGACATGGACCTTCCCGCCGCGCCAGGCGGCGGCGAGCTGCTCGCTCTCGGCGAAGTACCGGACGACGACGGTCGCACCGGTCCTGCTGATGGCGCCCTGGTAGCGGGGGTTGGGCTCCAGGCGTGCGCTGACGCCCGGCTGATACTCCGTCAGCACGTATGGCCCGGAGCCGTCGACTTTGTCGTCCTCGCGGAGCCCGTCCTTCGGATACCGCGTGCGGTCGACGATCGCGCCCGCTCCGGTGGCGAGCTTCAGCGGGAATGTGGCGTCCCCGGCGCCGAGTTCGAAGACGACCCTGCGGTCCTTCGCCGTGACGCTCTTCAGCGTCGGGAAGAGGGCCGCGGGGCCCACGTCCGCGCCGATGCCGAGCATCCGGTCGAACGAGAACTTCACGTCCTCCGCCGTGACCTCCCGTCCGTTGGAGAACGTCAGGCCCTCGCGCAGGGTGCATACGTACGACGTCAGCGAGGTGCCGGTGAACGCGCAGGAGCTGGCGGCGTCCGGAACCGGGGTCGTGGAGCCCGGCTTGAAGGTGAGCAACGACTGGTAGACGTTGCTGTAGATGGCCCAGGAGCCGGCGTCGTACGCCCCGGCCGGGTCCAGAGATGTGACTTCGTCGGTCGTGCCGACCGAAATTGGCCCTGTGTTCCCCTTTTCGGTTGGGAGTAGCTGCCAGGCCCCTATCCCGACTGCCACCAAAGCAACGCAAATTATGATGATCCGGACACGGATCGATCGCATAGCCGTGATTCCTTTCACGCCCTCCCCTGTGCGATGGCGCAAACTCAATCACAGGCTGTGCAGTTGTTCAGGCGTTCCCGGACGCCAGTTCTACGACCGTGATATCGGACGGTGCACCGACCCGCACCGGCGGACCCCAGGCGCCCGCACCGCGCGTCACGTACAGCTGGGTGTCGCCGTGGCTTTCGAGGCCCGCTACGGTCGGGTTGGCCAGCCCCGCGAGGAAGTTTCCGGGCCACATCTGGCCGCCGTGGGTGTGGCCGGACAGCTGGAGGTCCACACCGTGGCGCACGGCGTCGTGGATCAGCACCGGCTGGTGGGCCAGGAGCACGGCGGTGCGCGTCCGGTCCCGGTCGCCGAGGGCGCGGGTGAAGTCGGGGCCGTCGTCGTAGTTCGCCCCGGCCACGTCGTTGACACCGGCCAGGTCGAATCCCGCCAGTTCGACCCGCTCGTTGCGGAGCGGGCGCAGGCCGAGGTCGCGGACCTCGTCGACCCACTCCTCGGCGCCCGAGAAGTACTCGTGGTTGCCCGTGACGAAGAAGCTGCCGTGCCGGGCGCGGAGCCGGGCCAGCGGCTCGGCCGCCGGGCCGAGGTTCTCGACGGTGCCGTCGACCAGGTCGCCGACGACCGCGACGAGGTCCGGCTGCGTGGAGTTGATGCTGTCGACGATGCGCTGGCAGTGGGCGCGGCCGAGGGTGGGGCCGAGGTGGATGTCGCTCACCACGGCTATGCGGTAGCCGTGGGCGGTGCGGGGGAGCCTGGCCAGGGGGACGGTCACTCGCTTGACCCGCGGGCCGCGGAGGACGCCGTACGTGCCGTGGCCGACAGTGGCTGCCGCGGCCGCGACGGCGGTGCCGCCGACGACGCGGGACACGAACAGGCGGCGGGACATGCCGCCGCCCGAGGGAACGGGCTCCGCCGGTGCCTCGGGCTCCGCCGGGGTCGCCGTCGCGGTAGATGTCGCACCGCCTGGTGCGCCGGCGGTGTGCTGGAGAGGACCGCCTGCCGGGTGCCCGCCTTCCCCCAAGCTCTCGGCTCCGCTCGACCAGGGGGGACCCCCATCCAAGCTCTCGGCTCCGCTCGCGGGGGGACCCCCATCGCCCCGCGGAACGACCGCCCGCAGCGAATCGGCACCGGTCCCGGCGGACGGCGCCGGTGCATCCGCGACGCGCCCGCGCTCGACGAAACGGCGCAGCAGCGGGCGTACCGCCTCACCCACCAGGAGTGCCAGGACCAGGTACAGAAGGACCGCCAGCCAGAGGAAGCCCGGCCAGGCGACTGTCTGCTGGAGCCAGAAGGGCGCCCCCGCCCGGCCCGACGTCAGGGCGGCCACCGAGAGGAGCGGCAGCACGATCGCCGCCACGGTGCCCGCCCGGCGGGCCCAGCCGCCCGGGCGGGTGACGTCGCGGACCAGGCGGCGCCACACGTACCAGTGCACGACGCCCAGCAGGACGAGTACGAGGGCGATGACCAGCAGAACCACCAGCACGGCCGCTCCCTACTTGTTGTCGTGTTCGCGACTCAGGGCGCGCATTCCGCGCAACCCGATCACGCCAATGGCCGTCCCCAGGAGAAAGGACGTGATGGCGAGCAGAAGATGAACCCAGAAGTACCCGGTGGGATTCCCCGCGTCGTCGAAGGCAAGGCCGCTCGCGTCGTTCACCAGGTTCTTGACGAAAGTGATCCAGATGAACCAGCTCCACACCCCGAACGCGAGCAGGAACCAGGAGATCGGGCGGCTGAGTTTCATGGAACCAGTATCGGGTGCACCGGTGTCGGGACCCTCGGCGGGTGGTTGTACGTTCTCGAACGTGCTTGCTCTCAAGAAGGCCACCGCCGTGGTCACCGCCGCGCTGCTGCCCCTCGTCGCCGCCGGACCCGCGGTCGCGGCGTCGCCCACCCCGCAGCCGAAGCCGCCCGCCTCCATGTCCACGGTGGGCGGGGAGCGGCTCGGCAAGCCGGGGACACAGGTCCAGCTGGCGGCAGGGGCGCCCGTACTGCCGAAGGAGCTCACCGGCCGGTCCTGGATCGTCGCGGACGCGGAGAGCGGCGACGTCCTCGCGGCGCACAACGCGCACTGGCGGCTCGCCCCCGCCTCCACCATCAAGATGCTCTTCGCGGACACCCTGCTGCCGAAGTTCCCCAAGACGCAGAAGCACCTCGTGTCGGCCGGTGAGCTGGGCAAGCTCGGCGAGGGGTCCAGCCTCGTCGGGATAAAGGAGAAGCAGATCTACACCGTCCACGACCTGTGGCTGGGTGTGTTCCTGCGGTCCGGCAACGACGCCGTGCACGCGCTCGCCGAGATGAACGGCGGCATAGACAAGACCGTCAAGGAGATGAACGAGCGCGCCGACGAGCTCCAGGCACTGGACACGGAGGTCGTCTCCCCGGACGGCTACGACGCGCCGGGGCAGGTCTCGTCCGCGTACGACCTGACCCTCATCGCACGCAGCGGGATGCAGAACAAGGACTTCCGCGCATACTGCTCGACCGTGCGGACGCAGTTCCCCGGCGAGCAGAAGCCCGGCAAGAAGCGGGAGACGTTCGAGATCCAGAACACCAACCGGCTGCTGACCGGGGACTTCGGCATAGAGCCGTACAAGGGCATCGCCGGGGTGAAGAACGGTACGACGACCCATGCCGGCTCCACCTTCACCGGGGTCGCCGAGCGGAACGGGCGGGTGCTGCTCGTCACCGTCATGAACCCGTCGTCGGATGAGCGGTTCGCCGTCTACAAGGAGGCCGCGCGGCTCCTCGACTGGGGCTTCGCCGCGGCCGGGAAGGCCAAGCCGGTCGGTCAGCTGGTGCCGCCGAAGTCCGCGAAGACCGGTACGGACGCCGGCGTCGGGCCCGCCGAGCGGGGCGGTGCCGCCGAGGCGACGTCCGCCGGGCAGTCCGGGCCCGGGTCGAGCGGGGCCGGGATCGCCCTCGCGGTCGTCGGCGGAGTGCTGGTGGTGCTGGCGGGCGCGGTGTTCCTGATCAATCGGCGGTGGCCGGTCCGGAAGGGGCCGGCGCAGTAGCCTCACGACGCCGCTTCCCCGTGACCGTCCACGCCGCGCAGAACAGCAGCAGCCTGGCGCTGAGGTTGATCCACAGCAGCAGCGCCACGGGCACGCCGAACGCCCCGTACATCGACTTCGCCGCCACGCCCTTCATATAGCCGCCCAGCAGCAGCTTCAGCAGCTCGAAGCCGACGGCGCCGATCAGGGCGGCGACCATCAGGTCGCGGCGCGGCGGCTCCACGCCGGGCAGCAGGGTGAGCAGGTACAGCAGGATCAGGAAGTCGGCCGGCACGGCGATCACGAGCGCCCCGCCCTGCAGCAGGATCTCGCCGAGGCGGCCGTCCGAGAGGCCGAGCAGGTCGGCGGTCCAGCCGACGGCGGTGGAGCCCAGCCCGGAGGCGGCGAGCGACACCAACGCGGTCGCGCCCAGGCCGAGCAGGACGAGCGCGTCCTTGCCCTTGCGGACGACCGGGTTGCCCTCCTCCGCTTCGAGGCCCCACACGGCGCGCAGGCACTCGCGCATGGAGCCGACCCAGCCGATGCCCATGAGGAGGAGCAGCGCCCCGGCGACCAGGCCGACAGTACCCGCGTGGTCGACGAGGGAGCCGACGTCGAGCTGGTCGGAGATGCCCGGCACCTGCTCGCTGATCCTGTCCTCGACGGAGCGCAGCCGCGCGTCGCTGAGCAGCGCGGCGCCGATGACGGCGGCCACGGTGAGCAGCGGGAAGACCGCCAGGAAGCTGATGAACGTGATGGCGGCGGCCAGCCGGGACCAGCGGGCACGGTCGAGGGTCTCGTACGCGCGCCAGCCGTGGGTGCGCATGAGCCGGGCGGCCCAGGGGCCGATGACGGGGAGCTTGGTCAGCCAGTCCATTGCGTACGCCTACCACCGGACGGGCGCACGGAGTCCCGCGGCGCGCCCCTCATCCGGTCGGCCGGGTCCTTCCGCCGGGTCAGGAGCAGGGGCCGTGCGTGGTGGGCGCCTGCTCGTCGACCGGTGAGCCCTGCGGAGGCACCTTCCCCGCGGGGCCGCAGCCGCCGAACTCGTAGGTGTGCAGCTTCCGCCACACGGCGTCCGCGCCCTGCTCGTAGAGGGCGAAGGAGCACACCGTCCACTCCGCCTCGAAGGAGGCGAGCTCCTCGAACGCCCGGTCCATCGCCTCCTCGGCGATCCCGTGGGCGACGGTCACATGCGGGTGGTACGGGAACTGGAGTTCCCGCACCAGCGGACCCGAGGTGTCACGGATGCGCTGCTGGAGCCACGAGCAGGCCGAGCCGCCCTCCACGACCTGGACGAAGACGACCGGGGAGAGCGGCCGGAAGGTGCCCGTGCCGCTCAGCCGCATCGGGAACGCCCGCCCCGCCGCCGCGACCCGGGCCAGATGTGCCCGGACCTCCGGCAGCAGCCCGGCCTCCACCTCGGTGGGCGGGAGGAGCGTGACGTGCGTGGGGATGCCGTGGGCCGCGGCGTCGCCGAAGCCCGCGCGCCGCTCCTGGAGCAGGCTGCCGTAGGGCTCCGGGACCGCGATCGAAACGCCGAGCGTTACGGTCCCCACGTCGTTCTCCTCATCCTTCGGTCATACGATCCGGTCGCCAGTGTGGCGCCTCGACCTGTCCCATGGCCAGAGTCGTTTGGACTCAGTGCTTGGCGGGCAGGAAACCCACCTTGTCGTAGGTCTGCGCCAGGGTCTCCGCCGCGACGGCACGGGCCTTCTCGGCGCCCTTGGCCAGGATCGAGTCCAGCGTCTCCGGGTCGTCCAGGTATTCCTGCGTGCGGGTGCGGAACGGCGTGACGAACTCCACGACGATGTCCGCGAGGTCCGTCTTGAGCGCGCCGTACATCTTGCCCTCGTAGCCCTTGACCAGGTCGTCGACGGACGTTCCGGTGAGCGTCGACATGATCGTGAGCAGATTGCTGACGCCCGGCTTCTCCTCCGGGTCGAAGCGGATCACGGTGTCGGTGTCGGTGACCGCGCTCTTGACCTTCTTCGCGGTCGCCTTCGGCTCGTCGAGGAGGTTGATGAGGCCCTTCGGCGTGGACGCCGACTTGGACATCTTCGCCGTCGGGTCCTGCAGGTCGAAGATCTTCGCCGTCTCCTTGAGGATGTACGGCGCCGGGACCGTGAACGTTTCGCCGAAGCGGCCGTTGAACCGCTCCGCGAGGTCCCGGGTCAGCTCGATGTGCTGGCGCTGGTCCTCGCCGACCGGGACCTCGTTGGCCTGGTAGAGCAGGATGTCCGCGACCTGGAGGATCGGGTACGTGAACAGACCGACCGTGGCGCGGTCGGCGCCCTGCTTGGCGGACTTGTCCTTGAACTGCGTCATGCGGGACGCCTCGCCGAAGCCCGTGAGGCAGTTCATGACCCAGGCCAGCTGGGCGTGCTCCGGGACATGACTCTGGACGAAGAGGGTGCACCGCTCCGGGTCGAGCCCGGCGGCGAGCAGCTGCGCGACGGCGAGGCGGGTGTTGGCACGCAGCTCGGCGGGATCCTGCGGAACCGTGATCGCGTGCAGGTCGACGACCATGTAGAAGGCGTCGTGTGTCTCCTGCAGCGCGACCCACTGGCGGACCGCGCCGAGGTAGTTGCCGAGGTGGAAGGAGCCTGCGGTGGGCTGGATTCCGGAGAGCACACGAGGACGATCAGCAGAGGCCATGTCCCTCATTGTCTCAGGTGCGGAAGCGGACTCGTGCGCGGCGGTTCCTCCCCCGCCCCCGCCCCTTCCCGGGACCGGGGCTCCAGGCTGAGGTCCAGCCGCTCCGGCGTTCGAGGAGCGGGGGTTCGGGGGCGGAGCTCCCGATTCGGGAAGGGGTGGGGTGGGGTGGGGAAGAAGGCCGCCGCGGGCCGCCCCTACGCCGGGATGCCCGGCGCCGGGTATTGGGCCATCAGGTCCGCGACCTCCGCGCGGATCGCCGCCAGGGCCTCCTCGTCGCCCTTCCGGGCCGCCGCCACACCCCGGTCGATCCACTCCGCGACCGCCGCCATGTGCTCCGTACCGAGCCCCCGGGACGTGAGGGACGGCGTGCCGATGCGGATGCCGGAGGGGTCGAAGGGCTTCCTCGGGTCGTACGGGACGGTGTTGTAGTTCACGACGATCCCCGCCCGGTCGAGGGCCTTCGCCGCGACCTTGCCCGGCACGTCCTTGCCGGTGAGGTCCATGAGGATCAGGTGGTTGTCGGTGCCGCCCGAGACCAGGTCGAAGCCGCGGGCCAGCAGCGCGTCGGCGAGGGCCTTGGCATTGGCGACGACCTGGTGGGCGTAGTCGCGGAAGGCCGGCTGGGACGCCTCGTGGAGGGCCACCGCGATCGCGGCCGTGGTCTGGTTGTGGGGGCCGCCCTGGAGGCCGGGGAAGACCGCCTTGTCGACGGCCTTGGCGTGCTCCTCGCGGCACATCAGCATCGCGCCGCGCGGGCCGCGCAGCGTCTTGTGCGTGGTCGTGGAGACCACGTCGGCGTGCGGGACGGGCGACGGGTGGGCGCCGCCCGCGATCAGCCCGGCGATGTGGGCGATGTCGGCGACCAGCACGGCGCCCGCCTCCCGGGCGATCTCCGCGAACGCGGGGAAGTCGATCGTGCGGGGCAGGGCCGTGCCGCCGCAGAAGATCACCTTCGGGCGCTCCTTGAGGGCGAGGTCCCGGACCTCGTCGAAGTCGATCAGGCCCGTGTCGTGACGTACGCCGTACTGCACGCCCCGGAACCACGTGCCGGTCGCGGAGACGCCCCAGCCGTGCGTGAGGTGGCCGCCCATGGGCAGGGCCATGCCCATCACGGTGTCGCCGGGCTGGGCGAACGCCAGGTAGACGGCGAGGTTCGCGGGCGAGCCGGAGTAGGGCTGGACGTTGGCGTGGTCGACGCCGAAGACGCCCTTGGCCCGGGCCACGGCGAGCCGCTCGACCTGGTCGACGACCTGCTGGCCCTCGTAGTAACGGCGGCCGGCGTAGCCCTCGCTGTACTTGTTCTGCAGGACCGTGCCGGACGCCTCCAGGACGGCCGACGAGACGTAGTTCTCGCTGGGGATGAGGCGCAGGGTCTCCGCCTGGAGCCGCTCCTCGGCTCCGACGAGCCGGGCGAGCTCCGGGTCGGCGGCGGCGAGCGCGGGGTGTGTGGTGGCGGGCGTGACGGGTCCGGTCATGGCGTCCTCCGGGGTGGGCAGCGCGTGTGTCGTCCTCGGGGTGCCCAGGCGGGCGGCGCCCCTTGCTGTCTGCCGCGCACGGCTCCCCCGGGGTCGTTTCCCCGTACGCCAGTCGCCGCGCGTACCGTCCACCCTATCCGTCGCTTTCCGGACCAGGTTTCCCTGTCCGTATCCCGAGCGACGATAGAGACGACCGGCCGTACGAAGATGAACGGAGATCCCGTGTCGAGAACGCAGGACGCGATCGCTGCCGCCGAGGCGCACAGCGCGCACAACTACCATCCGCTGCCCGTCGTCGTGGCGACCGCGGAGGGCGCGTGGATGACCGATGTCGAGGGGCGCCGCTACCTCGACATGCTCGCCGGTTATTCGGCGCTGAACTTCGGGCACGGCAACCGCCGTCTCATCGAGGCCGCCAAGGCGCAGCTGGAGCGGGTGACGCTGACGTCGCGCGCCTTCCACCACGACCGGTTCGCGGACTTCTGCGAGCAGCTCGCGGAGTTCTGCGGCATGGAGATGGTGCTGCCGATGAACACCGGGGCGGAGGCGGTGGAGACCGCCGTGAAGACCGCCCGCAAGTGGGGCTACCGGGTCAAGGGCGTCCCGGACGGCACCGCGAAGATCATCGTGGCGGCGGACAACTTCCACGGCCGTACGACGACGATCGTCAGCTTCTCGACGGACCCGGAGGCGCGCGCCGACTACGGCCCCTACACGCCGGGCTTCGAGATCGTCCCCTACGGGGATCTGACGGCGCTCGCGGACGCGATGACCGACAACACGGTGGCCGTGCTGCTGGAGCCGATCCAGGGCGAGGCGGGCGTCCTCGTACCGCCGCCCGGCTATCTGGCGGGCGTGCGGCGGCTGACCCGGGAGCGGGACGTGCTGTTCATCGCTGACGAGATCCAGTCGGGTCTCGGGCGGACCGGGAAGACGTTCGCGTGCGAGCACGAGAACGTCGTGCCGGACATGTACGTGCTGGGCAAGGCGCTGGGCGGCGGTGTCGTCCCGGTGTCGGCGGTCGTGTCCAGCGAGGCGGTCCTCGGGGTGCACCGGCCGGGCGAGCACGGCTCGACGTTCGGCGGCAACCCGCTGGCCTGCGCGGTGGCGCTGGAGGTGCTGGCCATGCTCCGCACCGGCGAGTACCAGCAGCGGGCCGCCGAGCTGGGCGACCACCTCCACAGCGAGTTGGGGCTCCTGGCCGGCGGCGGCGCGGTGCGGCAGGTGCGCGGGCGCGGCCTGTGGGCGGGCGTGGACATCGACCCGGCCAAGGGCACGGGCCGGCAGATCTCCGAGCGGCTGATGGACCGCAGGGTGCTGGTGAAGGACACACACGGCTCCACCATCCGGATCGCCCCGCCGCTGGTGATCAGCAAGGAGGACCTGGACTGGGGGCTGGAGCAGCTGCGGGACGTCCTCGCGGGCTGAGCCCGGTCGACCGGGGCGCGCGGCCCGCGCGCCCCGGCACGCCACGGCAGACCCTGGCGCCCGCTCCGTACTTCCGTACTAGAGGATCACGTGCGGCAGGAAGCGGGCGTACTCGTCCGTGACCGGCCCCGACGACTCGCGGATGCCGAGGCCCGCCGACTCGTTCTCCACGACCCAGGCGCCCAGTACGACGCGGTTGCCGTCGAAGTCGGGCAGCGGCGCGAGCTCCTGGTAGCAGCAGGGCTCGTCCCGTACGACGGGTGCGGCGCCCGGCTCGTGGAGGGTGACCCCGGCTCCCTCGCGGCCCAGGAGCGGCTTGGCGACATAGCCGCCCTCGTCGGCGAGTTCGCGGGGGCCGTCCAGGTAAGCGGCCAGCAGGTTCGGGTGGCCCGGGTACAGCTCCCACAGGATCGCCAGGAGCGCCTTGTTGGACAGGAGCATCTTCCAGGCCGGTTCGATCCAGCAGGTCGTGCCCGTGCCGCCGCCGTTGTCGAGGGTGTCCAGGACGTGCGGGCCGAACTCGTCGGTGACCAGCCACTCCCACGGGTAGAGCTTGAAGCAGCTCCGGACGAAGCGCAGCCGGTCGTCGACGAACCGGCCCGACAGCCGGTCCCAGCCGATCTGTTCGACGGAGAGCGCCTCGGTGGTGATCCCGGCCTGTTCGGCGGTCTCGCGCAGATACGCGACCGTCATCAGGTCCTCACCGATCTCGTCGCCCTCCGAGTGCACGAAGTGCAGCGGTCCCGGCGGCAGCAGGCGCGCCTGCCGCTTCCAGGCGTCGACCAGCCGCTCGTGCAGCGAGTTCCACTGGTCGGCGCCGGGGAAGCGGTCCTCCATCCAGAACCACTGCGGGCTGGCCGCCTCCACCAGGGAGGTGGGCGTGTCCGCGTTGTACTCCAGCATCTTCGCCGGGCCGTCGCCGTCGTACCGCAGGTCGAACCGGGCGTAGACGGAGGGCAGTTCGGCGCGGCGGCGCCACGACTCGGCGACCAGGGCGGCCAGCCGCGGGTCGGTGATGCCGAGTTCCGCGAACCGGTCGTTGTCGACGATGTGCGCGGCGGCCGCCAGGCACATGCCGTGCAGCTCCTCGACGACCTCCTCCAGCGCCTCCACCTCGGGGAGGGTGAAGGAGTAGTACGCGCTCTCGTCCCAGTACGGCCGCAACGAGCCGTCCGGGTAGCGGGTGAGCGGATAGACGCAGCCCTGCTCCTCGACGGTGCGCTGCCAGTGGGGGCGGGGTTCTATGGTGTGGCGCTTCACCGGGCGTCCTAGCCGCCGCCGGTGCCCGAGCAGCCGAAGCCGCCGCGCTGCACCGACGACTTGTTGAAGCTGCCGCCCTCGGCCCTGCCGTCGCGGGCGGACCCGCCGTAGTAGTACGAGCCGCCTCCGCTGCCGCCGCTACCACTGCCGCTGCTGCCGCTGCTGCTGCTGCACTTGTAGTCGGGCAGCAGTTCGCGGCTGATCCGGTCGACGCACCGCTTGTCCGGCTCCGAGCTGCCGCAGGAGGTGAGGGTCAGCGCGAGCGCCCCCATCCCTCCCAGCACGACGTGACTCGACCTCAGTCTGCGCATGGACTTCTCCCCCGTTGACGCGTGGAACGCCGCACAGACTAGAGGCCGGTCGCACATGAGTGCTACGGCGGGGTCCGGCAGCACCGCGGCGGCATCGCTGCCGTGCTGCGGCAGGCCCACGCTGTGCCGGGCGGGCCGTACCGCCGTCTTACGGCAGCGCCCGGCACAGGGCGTCCAGAGCGCCCTTCCACGCGCTGTCGGTGGGTGTGGCGTACCCGACGACCAGGCCGTCCGCGACCGTGCCACCGGCGCCGCGCGGCACGTCCGGGTGGCGGAAGCTGTCGAGGCCCTGGAGGGCGAGGTCCTGCATCGCGGCGGCGCGCAGCGCGGACCGTTCGGTGCCGGTCGGCAGCTCGAGGACGGCGTGCAGCCCGGCGGCGATGCCGCTGACGCGGACGCCCGGCGCGCGTTCGGCGACGGCGGCCACGAGCTGGTCGCGGCGCCGCCGGTAGCGCAGCCGCATCGTACGGACGTGCCGGTCGTAGGCACCGGAGGTGATGAACTCGGCGAGCGTCAGCTGGTCCAGGGAGCTGGACACCCAGTCGATGTCGCCCTTCGCGGCGAGCACGTCCGGCACGAGGTGCCGGGGCAGCACCATCCAGGCCAGGCGCAGCCCGGGCGCCAGGGACTTGCTGGCGGTGCCGAGGTAGACGACGTGTTCGGGGTCGAGGCCCTGGAGGGCGCCCACGGCCTTGCGGTCGTAGCGGAACTCGCCGTCGTAGTCGTCCTCCAGGACGAGCCCGCCGGTGGCCCGCGCCCAGTCGACGGCGGCGGCGCGGCGCTCGCGGTGGAGGGTGCCGCCGAGCGGGAACTGGTGGGCGGGCGTGAGGAGGACGGCGCCGGGCCGGCCGGTGCCGCGGGCGAGTTCCTCGGTGCGGGTGCCGTGCCCGTCCAGGGGCAGCGGCGGGGTGCGGAGGCCGGCGTCGTGGAGGAGGCGCCAGTGGTGGTCCAGTCCGTACGACTCGACGGCGATGTCCCGGACCCGGCGGGCGTGCAGGACCGGGCCGAGCAGCATCAGGCCGTGGGCGAAGCCGGAGCAGATCACGATGCGGTCGGGGTCGGCGTGCACGCCGCGGGCCCGGGCCAGATAGTCGGCGAGGACGGTGCGCAGTTCGGGGCGGCCGCGCGGGTCGCCGTAGCCGAACGCCTCGTGCGGGGCGGCGGTGAGGGCGCGGCGGGCGGCCTTGAGCCAGTCGGCGCGGGGGAAGGAGCCGAGGTCGGGGGTGCCGGGGTGCAGCGTGTGCAGGGGCCTGACGCGGCGGGCGTCGCGGCCCGCGGGTGCCGTCCGCTGCCAGGGCAGGGGGCCGGAGGTGGCGTGCGCCACGGCCGGGGTGCGGGGCGTGGCGCGGCGGGCGACGCGGGTCCCGGAGCCCTGCCGGGCGGTGAGCCACCCCTCGGCGACCAGCTCGGCGTACGCGTCGGCGACGGTGTTCCGGGCGACGCCCAGGTCGGCGGCGAGCGTCCGCGAGGACGGCAACCGCGTGCCCGGCGTGAGCCGCCCGGTCCTGACCGCCTCCCGCAGGGCGTCCATGAGGCCGGCGCGCAGGCCACCGGGTCCGCGTATCTCCAGGTGCAGGTCGACGCCGGAAGTGGCCCAGGAATCCGTCATACGACTGGACCATACAGCCGGACCAACTGCCGCGTAGCTTCTAGGACATGACGACAGACACGAACAAGAACACCACGACCGCGACGACCGCCGCGCCGTACGCTCCCGAGGAGCCGGCCCGCATCGTGATCCCGGAGCACGCGCCGGAGGTCTACAAGGCGATGGTCCGGCTGGACGCGGCGGCGCTGGGCGGCATCGACCCGGTCGTCGGCGAGCTGGTGAAGATCCGCGCCTCCCAGCTGAACCACTGCGCGTTCTGCCTCGACATGCACACCAAGGACGCGCTGGCGGCGGGTGAGACGGTCGAGCGGATCGTACAGCTGAGCGCGTGGCGGGAGTCGCGGCACTTCTACACGGAGAGGGAACTGGCGGCGCTGGAACTGACCGAGGCGGTCACGCTGCTGACGGAGGGCTTCGTCCCGGACGAGGTGTACGAGCGGGCGGCGGAGCTCTTCGACGAGAAGGAGCTGTCGCACCTGATGGGGTCCATCGTGGTGATCAACGCATGGAACCGTATCGCCGTGACGAGCCGCTCGGTCCCCGGCCACTACACGCCCGGCCAGTTCAAGGGCCACAAGTGAGCGGCGACGCGGTGAGCGTGTTCCGCGCCCTGCACCGGGGCCGGGCCCCGGACGACCCCCTGGTCCTCCCGGGCCCGTGGGACGCGGCGAGCGCGCGGGTGTTCGTGGAGGCGGGCTTCCCGGCCCTGGCGACGCCGTCCGCGGGGGTGGCGGCGTCGCTGGGGTACGAGGACGGGGAGACGCCGCCCGACGAGATGTTCGCCGCGATCACCCGTATCGCCCGAGCGGTGGACGTCCCCGTGTCGGCGGACATCGAGTCCGGCTACGGCCTGCCGCCGAAGGAGCTGGTGGCACGGGTCCTGGACACGGGCGCGGTGGGAGTGAACCTGGAGGACAGCGAGGCGGGCGCGCTGCTCCCCGCGGAGGCCCAGGCTGCCCGGCTGGCGGAGGTACGGGCGGAGGCGGGCGGCCGTCTGTTCCTGAACGCCCGGGTGGACACATATGTCCGCGGCGTCCAGGACCCGGAGGAGACGATCCGCCGGGCCCGTCTGTACCTGGAGGCGGGCGCGGACTGCGTGTACCCGATCCTCGCCCCGCCGGAGCACCTCCCGCTCCTGACGGCGGAGATCAGGGCGCCGCTGAACGCCCACCCGCTGCCCGACGGCGGCCCGACGATCCCGGAACTCGGCCGCCTGGGCGCCACCCGCATCACGTTCGGCCCGGGCCCGCACCGCCGCACCATGGCGGCGCTACGGGAGATCGCGACGGCCCTCCAGCGGCTGGGCCTCGTCGTCCCGGCCGCGCGAGACGGCCCTCTTCTGGTTCACCACCGTGGCGGCGACTCCGACGACGAGGACGACGGACACGGCCCCGTACACCCACCGCAGCCACGTCGACCGGTCGTCTCCGGTGATGGAGATGTACGACAGGTAGGCCGCGGCGATCAGCGGGAAGAAGGTCTGTACGGACAGTCGGGACTGGGGTTTCGCGGACATCGGCGCTTCTCCTTGTGTCACATCCAGGGGGTGACCCCTCAGGACGGGGACGCGCCGTACCGCCGGAAGGTTGACCGCGGGAAGCCACCGGCCCGTGTCCCGGACCGGGATGGGGGCGTTGGTCCGGTTATGACCAAGACCAAGCGTGTCCTCGCAGCCCTCGCCGTCACGGCCGGGGCCGCCGCCCTCTCCGCCCCGACCGCGCACGCGGGCGTCGTCCCCGGCGGCCTCCCGGTCGGCCCCGGCGGCCCGTCCCTCCTCAGCCAGGTCGACGACCTGTCGGCGAGCAACGTCTCCCCCGAGTACCGCCACCAGGTCCCCAGGATCACCGAGCAGTTCGGCGGCCTGAGCGGCGTCCAGGAGCTCGGCCAGCTCCGTCAGGCGGTGGCCCCGGTGGCCCCGGCCCTGGGCCTGGTCCCGGGCATCGGGGGCTGAACCCGCCGCACCGCCCGTTCGGCTCGGCACCGGCCGGGAACGAACGCAGAAGGCCCCTGTCGCCACCGGGAGAAGCGGCCGACAGGGGCCTTCTGCCCGTCCCCGTACACCGACCCGACGTCGGGCGCCTACAGCGCCTCGTTCGCCTCAGTCCCGTGGCTGCCGTGGTGGCCGGGCCCGGCCACAGGCTCGTCCGGCGGGCCTTCAGTTCTCCTCTTGAGGTGCCTCCCCCAGCACACGCTCCGCAATGTGCCGACGCCACTGAGAGGCGCCGTCGCCCTGCGTGGCCAGCCAGGCAGCGGCCTCGCTCGTTTCGTCGTCCAGGATGGCCAGCACGATGTGGACCGACGACACGTGCCCTTCCTCCCTTTCCCGCGTCAAGCGCGCGGCCTGCAACAAGGCAGCTTTGAGGTGTTCGGTGATGCGGAGACCGGCCTGGACGGGATCTCCGTTCAGCGTGTGTTCGGACTCCGGCTCCCGGACCGCGCGGGGAGGATCCGGTGGCCCGATCCCGCAAGCGACGGCGAACGCTGTCCAGTCGCCTTCGGCGACGCGGAACACGGCGGACAGCACGTCCAAGGTCCCCACTGCTCTCCCACGGGCGGCGACCACCGCGCTGTTGAGGACCCGCAAAGCGTCGTGCCCAAGCCCTACGCAGTCTTCCGCCGCTTCCATGCCTGTCGCCGACACGGGGTCGGAGACCGGCAGGCGGTCCGGGATCGCGCCGCGCAGCCACGGCAACAGCAGTGCGAGAGCCAAGGCGACCACGGCCACGACGCGCGGCCAGACGCCTCCCGACTGGTAGATCACCGTGGACAGCACCTCGGCCTCGTCGGGATACCGGGCCCTGTCCGCGAGCGGCATGCCTGGCGGTGCGACGGATGATGGATACCGCGTCACGCGGATCGCGCCGCTGAGCGCGTAGAGGAACACGAAGCCCATAGCGGCGAGCACGGCGCCCGACCGCCGCCCCACGCGAAACTGCGCCGCCGCCGCCGGCGCCAGCTCGTCCCTGGCGAATCTCCGCACCAGTTCGGGCCAGCGACGGAACACCAGTTCCGCACCCGCCCGGTACCACAAGCACAGAGCCACGGCGACGATCAGCGTGGCGAGGGCGCTGACGGCGGACTCGACCAGCGCGGCGCCGGTCGCGACCGTCGTCCAGCAGAGAACGGCGCCGGTGAACAGTCCGAGGGCGAGACAGAGGCCGAAGCCCACCGACGCCGTCCAGGACGAGGACGCCAGCCGTGCGTCGCCTCCCCGGTTCCGGAGGAAGACGTTGGTCCGGATGCCTCGTAGCAGGGCAGATCCGACGGGATATCCGACGATCGCGGCTGCCACCGCCGTGCTGTTCCGTGCGACCCAGGTGCCGGCCGCAAGCAGGCCCAGATGCAGTTGCAGAGCGGGAATGGCTACCGCTGCGGCGAACCCGAGCAGGAACGCCCCGTAACCACCGAACCGCAGGGCCCGTTCCGGCGCGCGCAGTGCCTGCAGTCGCTTGACAGCGAAGGGGTGACGGTTCCAAGGCCGACGAGCCACAGCGCTGATCCGCGACGGGCCGAACTTCTTCGCATTGCGGTTGCGCTGGGTTTCCTGGAGCCACCTGACGGACTTCTCGACGGGCTCCAGGCTTCCCAGCGAAGCAGCGGCGCGCAGATCGGCCCGGATCTCGCATGACCGGACAAAGCTCCAGTAGCCGAAGACCGCCACCAGAGTCGCCACGCTGCCCCGCCAGACGAACTCGAGAACGTAGCGCGAGAAGGCCGTATCGCGGACACCCAGCAGAATCAGGATGGGCAGTGCCCACAAGGCGACGAGCGCGAGGGTGCCTCGGTACAGCGCTTGGGCGAGGTACTGAGTCCGCAGCTCCTCTCGCGCCAGATGGCCGTACTCATGGGCGATGACGCCATCGAAGACGGCACGGTCCTGCCGGAACACGTCCAGGAGACTCATACCGACCCGGAGCACCGGGGCGCTGGCCCGGCCGGAGATCTCGGCAGGACCCACCTCGAGGGTGTACCGGACTTCGACCGCGCCGCGCCGCCCGGGCTTCTCACCGATGGCGATGCGCTCACCGATGCTCCGGATAGCCGCTGCCTCGGCAGGGTACTGCTCGTCGAGCGGGCTGGGGTCCCTGTGGTGGTTGCTCCGCGCCCGCCAGTCGTAGAGCATGCAGGCGGCCACCCAGCCCGTGAAGCCGAAAAGCATCTCCAGTCCGTCGATCCGGTCGAAGGGCGCGGCGCATTCGGTGGTGATCCGCAGCCAGCGCCCGGCATCGGCCGGGCCCTCGACGACGGGGACGGCCGCGGTCGCCTGGGCGTCACAGCGACTCTGCGGGCCCTCCGGTTCGATGATCGCGTCCACTCCGACCCACACCAGGTATCCCACGAACATGCAGAGCATGTAGCAGAGGGCTGCCACCGCGCCTACACCGATCAGCCGGGGCGAGCGGACGGACAGCAGGTCTCGCATGGGAGGACCCCGCTCAGGCTTCGGGCGGCGAGGTCTTCACCACCAGTGCACCGACGATCGCGTTCGCGGCTGTCTCGCGGACGCCCTCGCCTTCACCGATCTTCATCCTCGCCAGCTCTTCGAGCACCGTTTCGCGGACGGCGCGGAGCGTCTCGGGCGCGGGCTCGGCCGGTACGGGAAGCTCGCGACGGCGGCGCCACCATCCGCGGGAATCGCGGAACCGCTCGGAGAGACGGTCGCTCAACGCACCCTCGACAGCCGCGCCCGCGACACCAAGGGCGAACTGTGCGGCGGCGACGATCACGACGGTCATCGTCGTCCCGTCGATCTCTCCGAAGCCGGACCGCGGCCCGACCTTGCGGAATGCCCGGGGATCACGCTCATAGGAGGAATAGGAGGCTTCAAAGTGCCGCAGCTCCTGTGGAGCGACTTGCTCAAGGGCTGTGCGGGCGAGTTCCTTCCCGGTGATCACAGGTCGGGTCACGCTCTGCGGGTCGTTTGAGCCGGAATTCATCTTGCATTACCCCCTCCTGAGTGCACGTCAGCGTATCGCGAGGCCTCTGGAGATTGCGGGGGAATTAGTGACTTCCTGATCCGCGCACACCTCGACCGCCACACTGTTCGATTTCCCTGCGTGACTGGCTCAGAAAAAGCCGCCTTTGGGACGGGAGACACACGCCCGCGCGGCCGTCGGTGTCTGAACGGCCCGGCCGCTCAGGGTCGACGAGGGGTGCGAGGAGGTTTGCGGTTTCGTGGGACCGGCGGCTGATCGCCACGTGCGGCAACGGCGTCCGGAGCATACGACGGCGGGTGGGCCCGTTGCCGGGCCCACCCGCCGTGCGCTCGCCGGGCTACTTCTTCGGGAGCCAGGTCTTCCAGGTGGCCTCGTTGGCCTTGACCCACTTCTCGGCCGCGGCCTCCGGGGACAGCTTCTGGTCGGCGATCATCGCGGCGACCTCGTTCTGCTGTTCGGCGGTCCACTTGAAGTTCTTCAGGAACTGGGCCGCGTCCCCGCCGTCCTTGGCGAAGTCGGCGTTGAAGTACTTCTGCAGCGAGGTCTGGGCGTAACCGCAGGCGACCTTCTTCGCGTCGGCGTCGCAGCCCTCCTTGTACTCGGGCAGCTTCACCTCGACCAGGTCGACCTGCGCGTTCAGCCACTGCGGCGTCCACCAGTAGGTGATGAACGGCTTCTGGGCCTTGTAGTTCTCCTTGATCTGGGTGATCTGGGCGGCCTCGGAACCGGCGTAGACCGTCTTGTAGTCCAGCTTCAGGTTGTTGATGATCGCGTCGTCGTTGGTGGTGTACGACGGCGAGCCCTCCAGCAGCTGGCCCTTCTCGCCGCTCTCCGCGGTCTTGAAGAGGTCGCTGTACTTGTTGAGGTTCTTCCAGTCCGTGATGTCCGGGTGCTTGTCCACCAGGTACTTCGGCACGAACCAGCCGATGTGGCCGACCACGCCGAGGTCGCCGCCGGCGACGACGGACTTCTTGTCGTCGACGTACAGCTTGATCTTGTCCGGGGCGCCGCCCCAGTCCTCCAGGACCGCGTCGACCTTGCCGCTGTTGAGGCCGTCGATGGCGACGGACTCGTCGAGCTGGGTGAGCTTGACCTTGGTGTCGAGCTCGGTCTCCAGGATGTGCTTGGCGACGGCCGCGTTGGCCTCGGCGCCGACCCAGGAGGGCACCGCGATGGTGACGTTGCCGGAGCCGCCGCTGCTGCCCGACGAGGAGTCGGTCTTGGCGGCGCCGCAGGCGGTCAGGCCGGTGATGCCGAGTACGACGGCGGCGGCGGTGGCGGTGCGGACGAGGTTCTTTCTGGTGGTGTTCATATGAGGGTGTCTCTCATTTCGGACGGGCAGGCGGGGGTTCCTGCGAGGAGCCCCGGGCGGGGGAGCCGGGACGGGGGGACGGGGGGACGGGGGGGACGGGGGGACAGGGGGTGGACGGACGGTCTAGTGGGTGCCGGTCTGCTTGCCGGCGCGCTGTGTGGCGCGGTCCAGGACCAGACCCAGCAGCACGATCGCGACACCGGCGCTCAGGCCGATGCCGAGCTGGCTCTTCTGGAGGCCGTAGACGACGTCGTAGCCGAGCGCGCCCGAGCCGACGAAGCCGCCGACGATGACCATGGCGAGCACGAGCACCACGCCCTGGTTGAGGGCGAGCATCAGCGCGGGACGGGCCAGCGGCAGCTGCACCTGGCGGATCTGCTGGAAGGTGGACGCGCCCATGGAGCGAGCCGCCTCCAGCGTCGACGCGTCGACCTGGCGCAGGCCCTGCACGGTGATCCGGACGACGGCGGGCAGCGCGTACAGCACGGCCGCGGCGACGGCCGCGGCCCGGCCCACGTTGAACAGGGCCACCACCGGGATCAGGTAGATGAACTGCGGCAGGGTCTGCATGGTGTCCAGGACGGGCCGCAGCATGCGTTCCAGCAACGGCACCCGGGCCGCCGCCACTCCGATCGCGAACCCGAGGGCGAGCGTGACGACGACGCCCGCGATCGCCTGGGACAGCGTGTCCAGGGAGTGGCCCCACAGGGAGCCGTCCGACACGGCGATGACGCCGACGCCGGCCATCGCCAGGGCAGCGGTGGTCATCGCACCCCAGCCGCCCGCGAGCAGCGCGCACGCGGCGACCAGCAGGACCAGCAGCCACCACGGCATGGTGGTCAGGCCCTCCCGGAGCGGGTTGAGCACCCACAGGGTGAAGCCGTCCGCCCAGGCGCGGGTGCCGCCCACGACGGGTACGCCCTCGGCCAGGTGTCCGGTGAACCAGTCCACGGCGCCGTTGACGGGCGGGGCGATGTCCACCTCCCATGCCTCGGGCCACTCGGCGATCAGCAGCCGCCACCCGGTCACGCTCAGCGCCACGCCCGAGACGGTCGTGACGGTCCAGGCGCGCCAGCCGTGCAGCCAGGGAGAGCCGACCGGGTCCACGCCCTCGCCGAGCCGCTCGCCCGCTGCGGACGTCACGCGGTCCAGCCAGACGGCCAGCAGCACGATCGGAATGCCCGCGGCGAGCGCCCCGCCGACGTCGACGGTGGACAGCGCGCGGAACACCTCCTCGCCGAGGCCGCCGGCGCCGATGACCGAGGCGATGGTGACCATGGACAGCGCCATCATGATCGTCTGGTTGAGGCCGAGCAGGATCTCCTTGCGGGCCAGCGGCAGCCGGGCGGTCAGCAGTCGCTGCACCGGGCTCGTGCCCATCGACTGGGCGGCCTCCATCACGGACGGGTCCGCGCCGCGCAGACCGAGCGAGGTCAGCCGGGCCATCGGCGGGGCCGCGTAGATGATCGTGGCGATCAGCGCGGACGGCACACCGATGTCGAACAGCAGCACCAGCGGCAGCAGATAGGCGAACGCCGGCATGATCTGCATGGTGTCCAGGAGCGGCCGCAGGATCCGCTCGAAGCGGTCCGACAGGCCCGCGCCGAGTCCCAGCAGCGCGCCGATGACCGCCGCGACGGAGACCGCGACCGCCATGAGGGCGAGGGTCTCCATGGTGGCCTGCCACATGCCGAGCATCCCGCTCACCGCGAAGGCGGCGAGGGTGACACCGGCGAGCTTCAGCCCGCGCCTGTCGCGCAGTCCGCCGACCCGCCAGGACAGCAGCACGGCGGCCACGGTCACCGGGAGCCAGCCGACGCTCTCCAGCAGGCCGGTCATCCAGGCGACCGAGCCGTCGGACCAGTTGCTCACGTGCAGCAGGAAGTAGAGGAAGACCGGGTTGCTGTCCCGGTTGTTGACGACCCAGCTGTAGACGTCGTCCAGGGGCTCCTGGACGTTGACGGTCAGCGCGGACGGCCAGGTTCCGCTGCCCCACAGCACGGCGGCGAGCGGCACGAGGACGGCCGCGGCGACGCCCAGCGGCAGCAGGCGGCGCACCAGCGGGTGGGCGGGCAGCAGCGAGCGCCACCCGGCGGGGGCGGGTTCCTTGGCGTCCCCGGCGTCCTGGGCCGGTGCGACCGGCGTCACGGCGGACGCGGCGGACGCGTTGTCCGTGTCCTTCAGCACCGCGGCCTCCTCTGATTCCGGTCCCGGTTCCGGTCTCTTCTGGGCGGGGGTGGGGGTGGTCGCGGTCATGCCGCCGCCTTCCCCAGGGGGACCCCTGCGACGACCGACAGCAGACTGCGGTGGTCGACGACGCCCAGGCACTCGCCGTTCTCGACGACGCAGGCGGCCTTGCCGCTGCGGGCGACGGTGTCGATGGCGTTGACGACGACCGTGTCCGGGTCGAGGGCGCCGGGGTGGTCGGGGCCGCCGCAGTCGCCGGCTCGCATGGCGGTGCGCACCGTCATGACCTGCTCGCGCGGCACGTCGCGGACGAAGTCCCGTACGTAGTCGTCGGCGGGCGCGCCGACGATCTCCTCGGGGGTGCCGAGCTGCACGATCTCGCCGTCGCGCATCAGCGCGATGCGGTCGCCGACGCGGAGCGCCTCGCTCAGGTCGTGGGTGATGAAGACCATCGTGCGGCCCTCCTCCTGGTGGAGCCGGACGACCTCCTCCTGCATATCGCGGCGGATCAGCGGGTCGAGGGCGCTGAACGGCTCGTCGAAGAGGAGGACCTCGGGGTCGACGGCGAGCGCGCGGGCCAGGCCGACGCGCTGCTGCTGTCCGCCGGAGAGCTGGCCGGGCCTGCGGTGCTCAAGGCCCTCCAGGCCGACCTTGGCGACGAACTCGGCGGCCTTGGCGCGCCGCTCGGCCTTGGCCATGCCCTGGATCTCCAGGCCGTACGCGACATTGTCGAGCACGGAGCGGTGCGGCAGCAGGCCGAAGTGCTGGAAGACCATGGCGGCGCGGTGCCGGCGCAGGTCGCGCAGCCGGTTCTTGTCCATGGCGAGCACGTCCTCGCCGTCGATCTCCAGCGTGCCGGAGGTGGGCTCGATGAGCCGGGTGAGGCAGCGCACCAGGGTGGACTTGCCGGAGCCCGACAGGCCCATGACGACGAAGACCTCGCCCTTGCGGACGTCGAAGGAGACGTCGCGGACGGCGGCGGTGCAGCCCGTACGGGCGCGCAGTTCGGCCTGCGAGAGTCCGGCGAGCTCGGGGTCGCCGGGGATGCGGTCGGCCTTCGGGCCGAAGACCTTCCAGAGGTCGCGGACGCCGAACACGGGGGTGTTCTGGTTCTCGACAGCGTTCATCGGGTCTCACCATCCAGCAGTTCGGCGGCCTTCTCGCCGACCATGAGGACCGCCACCATCGGGTTGACGGTGGTCATCGTCGGGAAGACGGACGCGTCGGCGACGCGTATGCCCTCCAGGCCGCGCACCCTCAAGTCCGGGGTGACGACCGCCTGTTCGTCGTCGGCGGCGCCCATCTTGCAGGTGCCGGCCGGGTGGTAGACGGTGTGCGCGACCTTGCGGGCGTACTCGCTGAGCTCGGCGTCACCGGTCACCTCGGGGCCGGGGCAGACCTCGCGCTTGAGCCAGCCCGCCAGCGGCTGGGTCTTGGCGATCTCGCGGGCGATGCGGATGCCGTCGACGAGGGTGCGGGCGTCGTAGTCGTCCTCGTCCGTGAAGTAGCGGAAGTCGAGGGCGGGCTTCACCTCGGGGTCCGCGCTGGTCAGGTAGAGGCGGCCGCGGCTGCGCGGCTTGGGTATGTTCGGCGTCATCGACACACCGTGGGCGGGCTTCTCGTAGCCCAGCCGCTCCGGGTTGTCGGTGAACGGGATCTGGTAGAAGTGGAACATCAGGTCCGGGCCCGGCTCGTCCGGATCGCGGCGGACGAAGAGCCCGGCGTCGCTGTCCATCGCCGAGTTGTCCGGGATGGGCCCGTCGGTCTCCCAGACGATGACCGACTCGGGGTGGTCGAGCAGGTTCTCGCCGACACCCGGCAGGTCGTGGGTGACGGGGATGCCGAGCGCCTCCAGGTCCCGCTTCGGGCCGATGCCGGAGTGCATGAGGAGCCGGGGCGTGTCGACGGCGCCCGCGCAGAGGACCACCTCGCGGCGGGCCGTCAGCAGCGTCTCGGTGCCGTCCTTGCCGCGGACGTGGACGCCGCGCGCCCGGTTGCCGTCGAGTTCCAGCCGGTACGCCCAGGTCTCCAGCAGGATGTGCAGGTTGGGCCGCTCGTCCATCACCGGGTGGAGATACGCGACGGACGCGGAGGACCGCTTGTTGTTCTCCGGGTGGTAGGCCAGGTCGAAGAACCCGACGCCCTCGTGGAAGGGCTTCTTGTTGAAGCCCTCGACGCGCGGGACGCCGAGCGCGTTCTGCGCGGCGTCGACGAAGTCGCGGGCGATGGCGTTCCGGTCGTTCTCGTCGACGGGGACGATGTTGTTGAGGAGCCGGTCGTAGTACGGGTCCATGGCGGCGGCGCCCCAGCCGTCCGCGCCGGCCTCGGCCCACTCGTCCCAGTCGACGGGGAGCGGCTTGAACGAGATGAGCGTGTTGTGGGAGGAGCAGCCGCCGAGGACGCGGGCGCGGCTGTGCCTGATGTGGGAGTTGCCGCGCGGCTGCTCGACGGTCGGGTAGTCGTAGTCGAGATCGCCGCCGAGCAGCCCGAGCCAGCGGCGCAGGGTGAGGACGTCGGGGCGGTCGCGGTCGTCGGGGCCGCCCTCGACGACCGCGACGGTGACGTCGGGGTCGGCGGTGAGGCGGTGCGCGATGACGGAACCGGCGGTGCCGCCGCCGACGATGACGTAGTCGTACTCGGTGCTATGAGGAGTGTTGGTGCTCATGTGTGTGTTCCTGCGTCCCTGTTCGGTCGCTGTCCGGTCGCTGTCCGGTCGATGTGCGGTCGAAGTCAGCCCTTGAACCAGCGCACGGGGCGCGGGGTGAGGTTCTGGTAGACGTGCTTGCTCTCGCGGTACTCGGCGAGGCCGGCCGGGCCCAGTTCGCGGCCGATGCCGCTCTTGCCGAAGCCGCCCCACTCCGCCTGCGGGAGGTAGGGGTGGAAGTCGTTGATCCAGACGGTGCCGTGGCGGAGCCGGGCGGCGACGCGGCGGGCGCGGCCGGCGTCGGCGGACCAGACGGCTCCGGCGAGTCCGTACTCGGTGTCGTTGGCGAGAGCGATGGCCTCGTCCTCCGTACGGAACGTCTCGACGGTGAGGACGGGGCCGAAGACCTCCTCACGGACGATCCGCATGCCGCGGTGGCAGCGGTCGAGGACGGTCGGGCGGTAGAACCAGCCGTCGGCGAGCTCCGGGTCCGTGGGGCGCTCCCCGCCGGCGCGCAGGACGGCGCCCTCGGCGAGGGCGGAGGCGACGTAGTCCTCGGTGCGGGCCAGCTGCTGTGCGGAGACCAGCGGGCCGCACTCGACGTCGGGGTCGGTGCCCCGGCCGATGCGGATCTTCTCGGCGCGGCGGGCGAGTTCGGTGACGAACCGTTCCCGCAGGGACTCCTCGACGATGAGCCGGGAGCCGGCCGAGCAGACCTGGCCGCTGTGGATGAAGGCGGCGTTGAGGGCCTGGTCGACGGCGGTGTCGAAGCCGTCGGCGGTGGTGCAGGCGTCGGCGAAGACGACGTTGGGGTTCTTGCCGCCGAGTTCGAGCGCGACCTTCTTGACGCTGTCGGCTGCGGCGCGCATCACCTTCGTGCCGCTGACCAGGCCGCCGGTGAAGGAGACCAGGTCGACGTCGGGGTGTTCGGCCATGCGGGCGCCGACAGGGTCGCCCGGGCCGGTGACCAGGTTGGCGACGCCGGCCGGGAGTCCGGCCTCGGCGAGCAGACGCATCAGGGCGACCGTCGACAGCGGCGTGATCTCGCTCGGCTTGATGACGAAGGTGTTGCCGGCGGCGAGCGCCGGGGCGATCTTCCAGCTGGCCTGGAGCAGCGGGTAGTTCCAGGGGGTGATGAGGGCGCACACACCGACCGGCTCCTGGACGACCACGCTGTGGATGTCGGGTGAACCGGCGTCGACGACGCGGCCGCCGCTCTCGTTCATGACGAGGTCGGCGAAGTAGCGGAAGGCGTCGCTGACGCAGTCGACGTCGACGCGGCCTTCTTCCAGGGTCTTGCCGGCGTCGCGGCTCTCCAGGAGCCCGATGGTCTCGCGGTCCCGCTGGAGCAGGTCGGCGACCCGTCGCAGCAGCGCCGCCCGTTCGGCGACCGGTGTCGTGGGCCACTGGCCCCGGCCGTTGTCGAATGCCTCGCGTGCGGCGGCGATCGCGGCGTCGGTGTCCTCGGCCCCGCCTTCGGCCACGACCGCGAAGGTCGTGGCGTCGGCCGGGTCGAGGATGTCCCGGGTGGCTCCCGAAGTAGCAGTGCGCCACTCCCCAGCCACGTAAATGCTCTTTTTTTCCTGTTCCGACACTTCGCGTGTTGCCTTCCGTACCCGGTGCGGTCAAGTCCGGCCGTAACCGGCGACCCGGGCACCTGCCCTGGGTGGTGGAAAGCATGCGCAAAAGTGGCACGGGTCACTTACATGACATCCACCGTGTCCTCGACACCCCCCTGGATGTCGTCCTGTACGCGCAGTCCCGACACCCACAGCGGCATCAGCCAGTGCACGACGAGGGCCGTCACGAGCACGGTGAAGACGAGGTGACCGCCCAGCTGAATGTCGGTCGCCCACAGCACGGCGCCGAACGCGGCCGTACCGAGGCCGAGCAGCCAGGTGGTGATGCGGTGCGCGAGAGCGCGGACCCGGTCGCGCTCGGCGAGCTGCCGCTCGTCGAGCATCCGGCCGCGCAGTTCGAGCAGGCCGCGGGTGGCCGCGTTGATGCCACCGTTGGCGATCATCCAGGGCAGCAGCAGGCCGAGCATCGCGAAAATCGCCCAGAAGGCGCCGCCGACGACCACACCGAGCCAGGAGGCCACCGTGGAGGCGGTGAGTACGACGTGCACGCCGACGAGGGCGCGCCTGCGCGCGGCCGTCGCGTAGAACGGCGCGGTGTCGCGCCGGTTCATGAGCGCGTACATGTGCCGGTCGTAGCGTGTAGCGGTGTTCATGAGTTGGTCCTCCCGTGGTCCCCGTAGATCTCGTTCGTGAGCGGCTGGAAAGGCTCCAGGGAGAACAGCGCCTCCACGGGGAGCCGGAAGAAGGCGGCCAGCTTCAGCGCCAGGTCGAGGCTGGGGTTGTACTGCCCGCGCTCGATGTAGCCGATGGTCTGGTAGTGGACGCCGACCGCTTCGGCGAGTGCCTGTCTCGACACCTTCCGTTCGGCTCGCACCACGGCCAGCCTGTTGTGCACCTGCTCGCTCATGTATAAGAAGTACTACATTCGATAGCGCTCGCGCAACAATCCATATGGATGATGTGCTTGGCCGCACACACGCCGGTCGAGGGGCGGCGGCCCGGACGGGAGGACCTGCTGCGGCTGCTGAACCGGCTCTTCGGCGAGCGGGGCCCGGGCGCCTGCTGCGACTGCCGGGTGCGATCGCGCTGCCGCGGGCGGCGCTCGTCCTGGCGGTGGCGGTGCTGTGCTGGTACGCCGTGGTTGGCGGGGGCGGGGGCGGGGGCGGGGGCGGGGGCGGCGTGGCCGGGCCGCCGGAAACACCGCGCCCCCGGCGGCACGAGGCCGACCGGGGGCGGTGAACGACGGGTCTCAGATGAGGCCGAGGCCGCGGACGGCGTCGCGCTCCTCCGTCAGCTCCTGCACCGAGGCGTCGATGCGGGCGCGGGAGAACTCGTTGATGTCCAGGCCCTGGACGATCTCGTACTTGCCGTCCTTGCAGGTGACGGGGAAGGAGGAGATGAGGCCCTCCGCCACGCCGTACGAGCCGTCGGACGGGATGCCCATGGAGGTCCAGTCGCCTTCGGCGGTGCCGTTCACCCACGTGTGGACGTGGTCGATCGCGGCGTTCGCGGCGGAGGCGGCGGACGAGGCGCCACGGGCCTCGATGATCGCGGCGCCGCGCTTGGCGACGGTCGGGATGAACTCGTCGGCCAGCCACTTCTCGTCGTTGACGACCTCGGCGGCGCTCTTGCCGGCGATGGTGGCGTGGAAGATGTCCGGGTACTGCGTCGCGGAGTGGTTGCCCCAGATCGTCAGCCGCTTGATGTCGGAGACGGCGGCACCGGTCTTGGCGGCCAGCTGCGAGATCGCGCGGTTGTGGTCGAGGCGGGTCATCGCGGTGAAGCGCTCGGCCGGTACGTCCGGGGCGGCGGCCTGGGCGATGAGGGCGTTGGTGTTGGCCGGGTTGCCGACGACCAGGACCTTGATGTCGTCCGCGGCGTGGTCGTTGATGGCCTTGCCCTGCGGCTTGAAGATGCCGCCGTTGGCCTCCAGCAGGTCGCCGCGCTCCATGCCCTTGGTGCGCGGGCGGGCGCCGACGAGGAGGGCGACGTTGGCGCCGTCGAAGGCGACGTTCGGGTCGTCGGTGATCTCGATGCCGCGCAGCAGCGGGAAGGCGCAGTCGTCGAGCTCCATGGCCGTACCCTCTGCGGCCTTCAGCCCCTGCGGGATCTCCAGGAGACGGAGCTTGACCGGCACGTCCGCGCCGAGCAGGTGACCGGAGGCGATGCGGAAGAGCAGCGCGTAACCGATCTGGCCGGCCGCGCCGGTCACGGTGACATTCACGGGAGTGCGGGTCATGTGCGATCTCCGTAAGACAGCTGGCGGTGGGGGTCCCTGCCCCTGGTGCGGGACGTCTCCGGCGCCGAGGATGCCCGGGGTCGCCGCGCGACTCTCTCGACATGGAGATATCCAGCGGTCAGGCTATCCGACCCGACCCTCCTTCAACCCCCTGCCCCTTGTGTCACAGCTCACCCGAACGGAGGACACCGCGCGGTCACGGGGCGGCCGTGCAGCCCTTCTTGCCGCTCTTCAGGGTGGCGCAGGCGGTGGCTTCGGCGCCGGAGGTGACGGGGACCATCGGGGTGTACGCGTCGTCGTCGGTGCGGACCGTGGCGTCACGGGTGGTGCCGTCGACCGTGACCGTGACCGTGTCTCCGAGGTGGGCTCGGGTGATACGGGCCCAGGCGGCGCCGCAGGTCTTGCTGTAGCGGACCTCGACCCTGGCGGGGGCGACCGTCGCGGAGGTGACCGTCGTGGCGTACCGGCCGCCGCAGCCCATGGTCTCCGGGTCCCGGCCGGCGCAGTCGGCGCCGAAGCACTCGACGCCCGCGGGGAGTTGCGGCGGGGCGCTCGGGCTGGGGGACGTCGGGGGTGTGGTGGCGGGGGTGGTGGTGGGGGTGATGGCGGGGGTGGTGCCGCTACCGGAGGTGGCGGCGCGGTCGCCTCGGTCGCCGCCAAGGTCGGTGAGGAGGACGGCCGCGGCGACGAGGAGGAGGGCGCCCACGGCGCCGGCGAGGAATGTGACGACCGTGCGCCGGGTCTGACCCGGGGTAGGGCCCGGGACGCGGGCGGGGGTACGGGCCGGGGCGGCGGCGGGTGGCGGATGGTGGGGGATCGGGTGACCGGCCGGGGCAGGGTCCGTACCGGCGGCGGCGCCCGGGTCGCTCAGGTCCGCGCGAGCCTGGGAGATGCGGATGGCCTCCGCGGTCCGGCCCTGGCGCGTCTCGGCGCGGCTCCAGGCCCGCTCGGCCAGCTCCCACATGGTGGTCAGATGGACCGGGTTCGTCCCGGTCACCTCGGCCAGCGCCAGGATCGCCCCCTTGGGCGCCGGCAGCCGCCCGTTCAGACAACGCTCCCACGACGTCTTGCTGTAGCCCGTACGGTCCGCGACCGCGGCGATGCTCAGCCCGCTGCGGTCCACCAGCCTGCGCAACTGGCCCGCGAACTCCCGGACCTGCGGATCGAGCTCCTCCGGTAACGCCTTCCAACGCGGCATCGTTCCCCCTCGTCCCCCCGTGGTGCCTGCTCCCGCAACTTGAGATGCGCGAAGCCAGGATGGCAGTTCCGGCGGCCCGTTTCGCAGTCGTGGCCCAGTGCCCACAGAGTTCCGGAATAGTCACCTCCGTGCCACAGGGACAGGACATCTCTTGATCGAAATTGGCGCGTCCATGACGCTGTTCGTGCGGGACGGCGCCCGTCCTGTCCCGGGGGAGGGGATGGGCGCCATCGCTCGCCGCGTACGGATGCGAGAGCTGCAACCGACCGACGGCACGGGAGGGCGGGCCGCCCTCCCGCAGGGGAGGAGGGCGCCCCCGCTCCGTGCGCCGCAGCCGCCACCGCCACCGCAGCCGCAGCCGCAGCCGCTACCGCACGGTGAAGCGGACGGCTTCCTTCAGGAACGGGATCTCCAGCCATGGATTCGGCTGGGTCATGAGGGCGAACAGCACTATGCCCCCGCCGAGCACGCCATACGTGATCATGTCGGTGAACCGGGAACGTACGGCCAGCATCCCGACCGACGGCAGGGTGCGCCGCAGCCCGGCGCCCGTCAGCAGCGCGGCGCCGATCAGGAGTGCGCCGACGCGGGGCGCGTGCCGGAACAGGTCGGTCCCGATGACGAGAAGCCCGAGCGCGGTGAGTCCGAGCACGCTGAGCAGCGGCCACTGCCGGGCGGGCGCGGGCGCGTCGCCGGGCGCGGCCCTGCCGCCGCCTTCGGGTCGGGCGGTGCCCTGTGTGACCGCGGTCGCCCGCTGTCGCGTCGCCACGGAGGCAGGGCCGGGATCGGCATCCGGGTCGGGCTCGGGGGCCTGGTCCGCGGCCTGTTCCGGCGCCACCGCCGACTCCTCCCCGGGCGCCTCCGACTCGTCCGGCCCCGGCTCCTGCTCCCTGTCCTGGCGGCCGTCCACGGCGACGGCCCGGACCACGGCCTCGGCCGCCGCGTCCACGGCACCGGACCGCGCGCCGTCACCGTTCCCGGCGTCGTTCCCGGCGTCGTTCCCGGCGTCGTTCCCGGCGTCGTTCCCGGCGTCGTTCCCGGCGTCGTTCCCGGCGCCGTCCCGGCCGGCCCCGCTCGCGGCGCCGGACCCGCCGGCGCCGGCGTGGTCCGCAGCGGAATCGCCGGTGCCGGTGCCTGCCGCGCCACCCCCGCCCGCGCCGCTCTCCGCGTCGTCGGTCTCCGCCGCGTCACTCGCCGTCTCGGGGCTGTCGGAGTCCGCTGTGCGGGGGGTTCCGTCGTTCGCCCGTACGCCCATGGGGTGGCCCTCTCCGGCTCAGTTCGCGGTGTCGGCCGCGGCGCGCTCGGCCGCCTCGACGACGTTGACGAGCAGCTGGGCGCGGGTCATCGGGCCCACGCCGCCCGGGTTCGGGGCGACCCAGCCGGCCACCTCCCGTACACCCGGGTGCACATCGCCCAGGATCTTGCCGCTCTCGTCGCGGCTCACGCCGACGTCCAGAACGGCGGCGCCCGGCTTGATGTCCTCCGGCTTGATCAGGTGCGGTACGCCCGCGGCGGCCACCACGATGTCGGCCTGCCGCAGCTGCGCGGCCAGGTCCCGCGTACCCGTGTGGCACTGCGTGACGGTGGCGTTCTCGGAGCGCCGCGTCAGCAGCAGCGGCATCGGCCGCCCGATGGTGACGCCGCGCCCGACGACCACCACATGTGCCCCGGCGATCTCCACACCGTGCCGCCGCAGCAGCGTCACGATGCCCGCCGGCGTGCAGGGCAGCGGCGCGGGCTCGTTCAGCACCAGCCGACCCAGGTTCATCGGGTGCAGCCCGTCCGCGTCCTTGGCCGGGTCCATCAGCTCCAGGACCCGGTTCGTGTCGACGCCCTTGGGGAGCGGCAGCTGCACGATGTACCCGGTACAGGCCGGGTCCTCGTTCAGCTCGCGGACGACCGCCTCGATCTCCTCCTGCGTCGCCGTTCCCGGCAACTCCCGCTGGATCGACGCGATACCAACCTGGGCGCAGTCACGGTGCTTCCCCGCCACGTATTTCTGGCTGCCGACGTCATCGCCGACCAGCACCGTTCCGAGCCCCGGCGTGATGCCCCTGGCCTTGAGGTCCGCCACCCGGGCGGTCAGATCGGACTTGATCGCTGCGGCGGTGGCCTTGCCGTCGAGAATCTGGGCGCTCATGTGCCCATCCTCGCGGATGACCCCCGTCCTCTTCCAATTCCGGTCCGCCAGCACGGGTGGCGAGGTTGCATGTGCACAACAGTCTCACATTCCGACTGGACAAAAAGGTGATCTTAATACCACGATGACCGCTGCAATGCCGCGGGCAGTGCCGGGGGGACAATGCGGCGCGTACATGTGCAAACAGTTCCTCCGCGCGGGCCGCGCGTCCCCGCACAAGCACAACCCACGGAGGAATACGCCATGAGTTTCGGCGACCCGAACAACCCCTACGGCCAGCAGCCGCAGCAGCCCGCCCAGCCCGGCTACGGCTACCCGCAGGCCCCGCCGGTCCAGCCCTACGGCCCCGGCGGCGGCTACCCGGGCGCCCCGCTCGAGATGCCGGGCGGCGTCAAGGCGGCGCGCGTGATGCTCTTCGTCATCGGCGGCCTCCAGGTCATCGGCGTCATCATCGGCGCGATGATCGCCCTCGGCGTCGCCGCCGCCAAGGACGACCCGACGCTGAAGGACGACATCCAGTTCCAGCAGTTCGCCGACATGTCAGTCGGCGTGATCTGGTTCGTCACCCTGCTCATCCTCGCGTGGGGCGTGTTCGCCGTCGTCCTCGGCGCCAAGTTCGGCAGCGGCGGCAACGGCATCCGTATCACCGCGCTGGTGTTCGGCATCATCACCGCCGTCCTGGGTGTCTACCCGTTCGTCCTCGTCGGCCTGGCCCACACGGTGCTGGCCATCCTGGTCGCCGTCTTCGTCGGCAAGTCCGACGGCGCGGCCTGGTTCTCGCGCCCGCGCCACTGAGCCCTGTGCGCTGCACGCGGCCGGAAGAAGGCCGTGACCCCCATGCGGTACCCGCGGGGTGGTCACGGCCTTCGCCGTTTCCGCTCAGCGGCCCTCGGCACGGACCCCGGCCGACAGCGCCTCCGCCAGCTGCCGGGCGGTCCCCGGCGCGCAGCGCCCCAACTCGACCAGCGGGTACGGCGGGTCCGCCGCGAGCGATACGCAGTCCAACCCCAGCGACGGGAGGGTGACCCCCACCTCGGTCAGCGCGGCACGCAGCTCGTCGCACGCCTGTTCCGCCTCCCTGATCCGCTCGGCCGACGCCATGCGTTCAGCGATTCCCATGCGCATTGCCCCTTTCCGGGCCCGGTTCGTGGTTCCACCTCCCAGCATCGGCGCGTAGCGATACGTTCACCAGGGGTAGCGACTTTCGACGCGGCGAGCGAAAACCGGGGAACACTTATGCCCGCACCCAAAGAACTCGATCCCACGCGGTCCCTTTCGGCGCTCTTCGGCGCGAAGCTGCGAAAGCTCCGTGTGAACGCGGGCCTGACGCAGAAGAAGCTGGGCCAGAAGATCCCGATCGCACACAGCATGATCGCCAGGTTCGAACTGGGCACGGAAACCCCGACGCAGCAGGTCGTGGAGAAGCTGGACCGCCTGCTTGGCGCGGACGGGGAGCTGGTGGACCTGTGGATGCATGTCGTACGGACGCCGATTCCCGACTGGGCCAGGAAGTACGTGCGCTTGGAAGCGGACTCGCACAAGATCCAGAAGTATGTGTCCCATACGGTCCCGGGCATGCTCCAGACCCCGGCGTACGTAAGGGAGTTGCTGACCGTCGCCGTCCCCACCGTGGGGGACCAACTTGAAGACATGCTGACGGCACGACTCGCTCGCCAGAAGTTGCTGTACCGAGAAGACGCCCCAGTGCTGTGGGTCGTCCTCGACGAGGCGGTACTGCGGCGGTCGATCGGCGGACCGGCCGTGATGCGGGAGCAGCTTGGCCATCTGCTGTCTGTGTCAGAAGCGTTGGCCAAAGTTACGCTTCAGGTGCTCCCCTACGACCGGGGCGCGCACCCGGTCCTGGGCGGCTCGCTCACCGTGCTGTCGTTCCTGGACCGACCGGGCGTGGCGTACCTGGAGAACTCACACTCGGGAGAGCTGGTCGAACACGCTGGGCGCGTCTCCGAATACGACCTAGCATTCGACCATTTGCTGGCTCAGGCGCTGTCGCCCGAGGCGTCGGCCCGTCTGATCCGAACCGTGATGGAGGAGAGCTACCGTGACCCACGTCTCCCGAGCCGAGCTCAACGCCGCCGCTTGGCGCAAGTCCAGCTACAGCAACACACAAGGCGGGGACTGCGTCGAGGTCGCTGACGGCTTCACCGGTCTCGTGCCGGTGCGCGACAGCAAGAACCCCCACCGCCCCGCCCTCGTCGTCACCGGCGAGGCATGGAGCGCCTTCATCGGCTCCCTGAGGTAACCCCGTCCCCGCTCGGGCGCAACTCCGCGCCCGAGCCGGTGTCGACGCAGTGGCGTGCGCGGGTCTCCGCCAGGACGAGGCACGCACGTGTTCCGGCCGGTCCACCGCCCAGCATGGGGGTGGAGAGGTAGCCCTCGGCGTCGTACTTGTCCTTGATTTCGATCCGCTGTGTGCGGCCGTCGGGTGCGCTGATCTCCAGGCGGTCGCCCACGTGGCCGAACCACATCCGCGCCCATGTGGCGTCGCACGCGTCGCTGTGGCGGATGGAGACCATGCGGCCGCCCGGAGCGTGGTGTTCCACGATGGTGCGCGGTCCGGCGGCGGAGGTGCCGCAGGCCTGCGGCTGGGAGTGCAGGCCCTCGCAGGCGGCTCCGGTGCAGCCGGTCGCCACGGGGGCCGAAGAGGGGCCGGACGGGTCGGCGAGGCGTATACCCAGGACGACGGCCGCCACCGCCGCCAGGGCGCCGACGGCCACGACGGCGGTCGTGCGGCGGTGGTCGCGGGGCGCGGGCGGTGCGGGCTCCTGGGGCCGGGGCGGCGGCGGTTCGGCGGGCGCGTGCCGACGGGCGGCGTCGGCCATGTCCCACAGGGCGACGAGGCGGCCGGGCGGCTCCCCCGCCAGTACGCACAGCTCGCGGACGAGTTCCCGCGGCGGGGGCAGCGCGCCGCTCAGATAGCGCTGCCACGACGACTTGCTGGCCGTCGTACGGGCGGCCAGCGCGGCGATACTCAGCCCCGAACGCTCCTTCAGCGCGCGCAGTTCGCGGGCCAGGAGCCGGCGCTCGGGCGGCAGGGTCCCGCTCACCGGCGCAGGACCTCCCAGGTGTGCTCGCCGACGATGCCGTCCACGACGAGCCCGGCATCGTCCTGGAGCCGCTTCACGGCCTTCTCCGTCGCCTGGCCGAACGCGCCGTCCACACCGCCGACCGGGTAGCCGTGGCGCTCCAGCAGGCACTGGGCCTCCACCACGTCCCAGCTGGTGGTGATCTGCTGGAGCACGGCGTCCCTGGTGTCGCTGTGCCCGGCGTGGAGGCGGCCTTCCTCGCGGCGGACGTCGCAGTCGTAGGTGCGCCCGGGCACGAAGACATACGGGGACGGGGCTACCCCGCCCTTCGGCCGCGCCGTGTCGGCGGACAGCCGAACCCCGACGGCGAGGACGGCCAGGAGCGACAGCGCCCCTGCGCACATGGCGTAGAGGCTCCGGCCCGACGGCATCCGTCGACGGGACGGCGGGGGCGCGGCGGCGCCCGCCTGATCCCCCTCAGCCTCAGCCTCCGTATCCGCACCTGTATCCGCCGCGTCCGGGCCCGCGTCCTGGCCCGCTTCGGCGTCGATACCGCCGCCGTTCCGGGCTTCGGCCGCCAGGAGTTGGAGCGCCAGGAGCGGGTCCGGGTCGGCGCGGCACAGTCCGGCCAGTTCCCGTACCGCCTCGGGCGGCGGGAGCTGTTTACCGTTCAGATAGCGCTCCCAGGACGACTTGCTGAAGCTCGTACGCGACGCGAGCGCCGCCAGCCCCAGGCCGCTGTGGTCCTTGAGCGCCCGGAGCCGGCCGATGAGTCTCCGCTCGTGCGGGTCCAGTCGGGCGGGCAGTGGCTTCCACGGCGTCATGTGTCCCCCCGCGCACGTCGCACCGCTCCGGATGGTCGGCCCGGAGCCCCGTCCCAGCCTACCCAGGCGACCCGCCCGATCTCGTCCCGTCGTCCCATTCCGCAGGTCAGAAGCGTGATCGGTCCAGATCGGTCGCGGCCCGGTGCGCGGCCGGGCCGCCCTGTGACCGAATGATGTCGCGGCGGAACCCCGGCCGCGAACCGATCAACCACCAGGCAGAAGGAGCACCATGCGCAAGTCCCTGATGGGCGTTGTCTCGACGACGGCGGCCCTCGGTGTCGGATTCCTCGGGCTCGCGGCGCCGGCGGCCCAGGCGGCCCCCGGGAAGGGGGTCGCGAGCTGCGTCAAGTCGAGGGCGTTCTACCAGCCCTCCGACGTGCAGGTCCTCGTGCGCAACACCTGCAAGGGCACAGTCAAGGTCAAGGTCAGGATGAAGCTGGGCAAGGACAGCCCGTGCGTCGCGATCAAGCCCGGCAAGAAGTACTGGCACAGGGCAGGCGGGCTCGCCGCGTACAACAAGACGGTGAAGTGCTGACACTCCGCCGGACAGGGACCGTGCGCGGCCGGGCCGGGGCGTTCGCCGCCCCGGCCGGCCCACCCGGGGGGTGTGCGCGTGGCCTTCGACCGCGTGAGGGGGCCGCCGGCGTCGGCCGGCGGCCCCCTCAGGGCATCAGTGCGTCACCGGGGCATGCGCCCGCGATCAGTGGAAGAAGTGGCGCGTACCGGTGAAGTACATCGTCACGCCCGCCTTCTTCGCCGCCTCCACGACCAGCTCGTCACGGACCGAGCCACCCGGCTGGACCACTGCCTTCACACCGGCCGCGGTGAGGATCTCCAGGCCGTCCGGGAACGGGAAGAACGCGTCGGAGGCGGCGTACGCGCCGCGCGCCCGCTCCTCCCCGGCCCGCTCGACCGCGAGCTTCGCGGAGTCGACGCGGTTGACCTGGCCCATGCCGACGCCGACGCTGGCGCCGTCCTTGGCGAGCAGGATCGCGTTCGATTTGACCGCGCGGCACGCCTTCCAGGCGAAGGCCAGCTCGGCCAGCTCGGTCTCCGACAGGGCCTCGCCCGTCGCGAGCGTCCAGGTGGCCGGGTCGTCGCCGTCGGCCTGGAGGCGGTCGGTGACCTGGAGCAGCGCGCCGCCGTCGATGGGCTTCAGCTCGACGGCCGAGGACGGGGCGTCGAGGCAGCGCAGCACGCGGATGTTCTTCTTGCGGGCCAGGACCTCGACCGCGCCGTCCTCGTAGCCGGGGGCGACGATGACCTCGGTGAAGATCTCCGCGACCTGCTCGGCCATCGCGACGGACACCGGGCGGTTCACGGCGATCACACCGCCGAACGCCGACAGCGGGTCGCAGGCATGCGCCTTGCGGTGCGCCTCGGCGACGTCCGCGCCGACCGCGATGCCGCACGGGTTGGCGTGCTTGATGATCGCGACGCACGGCTCGGTGTGGTCGTACGCGGCGCGGCGCGCGGCCTCGGTGTCCGTGAAGTTGTTGAAGGACATCTCCTTGCCGTGCAGCTGCTCCGCCTCGGCCAGGCCGCCCCGCCCGTCGACGTACAGCGCGGCGTCCTGGTGCGGGTTCTCGCCGTACCGCAGGACGTTCTTACGGGCGTACGTGGCGCCCATGAAGTCCGGGAAGCGCGACTCGTCGGCGGGGGCGTAGGAGGACGCGAACCAGGAGGCCACGGCCACGTCGTACGCGGCGGTGTGCTGGAACGCCTCGGCGGCCAGGCGCTTGCGGGCGGCCAGATCGAAGCCGCCCGCCCGTACGGCGGCGAGGACGTCGCCGTACCGGGCCGGGGACGTCACCACGGCGACGGACGGGTGGTTCTTCGCGGCGGCGCGGACCATCGACGGGCCACCGATGTCGATCTGCTCGACGCACTCGTCCGGGCCCGCGCCGGACGCGACGGTCGCCTCGAAGGGGTACAGGTTCACGACGACCAGATCGAAGGGCTCCACGCCCAGCTCGGCGAGCTGCTCGCGGTGCGCCTCCAGGCGCAGGTCGGCGAGGATTCCGGCGTGCACGCGCGGGTGCAGTGTCTTGACCCGGCCGTCCAGGCACTCGGGGAAGCCGGTCAGCTCCTCGACCTTGGTGACCGGGACACCGGTGGCGGCGATCTTCGCGGCCGTGGAGCCCGTGGAGACCAGCTCGACGCCCGCCTCGTGCAGCCCGCGGGCCAGCTCCTCCAGCCCCGTCTTGTCGTAGACACTGATCAACGCGCGACGGATGGGCTTATTCACCGACATGAACCTTTCGTCCCTCAATGCGGTAGCCGTGCCGGGCCAGACGCCCCACGACATCGACGAGCAGCGTGCGCTCGACTTCCTTGATGCGCTCATGGAGAGCGGCTTCGTCGTCCGTGTCCCGCACCTCGACCACGCCCTGGGCGATGATCGGGCCGGTGTCGACGCCGTCGTCGACGAAGTGGACGGTGCATCCGGTGACCTTCGCGCCGTACGCGAGCGCGTCCCGCACTCCGTGGGCACCGGGAAAACTGGGCAGCAGGGCCGGGTGCGTGTTCACGGTCCGCCCGCCGAAGCGCGCCAGGAACTCCTTCCCGACGATCTTCATGAAGCCCGCCGAGACGACGAGGTCGGGCTCGTACGCGGCCGTGGCCTCGGCCAGCGCGCGGTCCCACTCGTCACGCGTCGCGTAGTCCTTCACCCGCCGCACGAACGTGGGCACCCCGGCGCGCTCGGCGCGTTCCAGGCCGGCGATGCCGGTCCGGTCGGCGCCCACGGCGACGATCCGGACGTCGGCGCCGTACCCGTGCGGGTCGGCCGCGATGGCGTCGAGCAGCGCTTGCAGGTTCGTCCCGGACCCGGAGACCAGGACGACGAGGCGGGCGGGGGCGGCGGCAGCCACGGGGACTCTTTTCGCGTGGTGGTGACGGCGGTGCGGGTGGCGCGGGGGCCGGTACGGCTTTGTATGGTCGTACAAACGCGTCGTGGTCCCGGATACGGGGAACTCTACGAACGAGCCGACCGTCAGCAACGATACCGGCACACCGCCCCTCCCCCACGGGACGGGGGCGTGGCCGGGCGGTAGCGTCTGGGGCAGAGCCGTCCTCGACGAGACGGACGACGGACGGACACGACAACAGGGGAAGACGTTCACCACATGCCGGACCGAGGCCGCCGCACGGCCATCCACCTCCTGCCGCGGGACCGCCGGTCCACCGACGACAGCAATCCGTTCGCGCCCCCGCCGGAGGGCCGGCCGGACCAGCCCTGGCAGCCGCGACGCCCGGACGACGACAACGACGGCGGTGGCGGTTCGGGAGGCGACGACGGGAACGGCGAGGGCGGCCGCGAGGACCGGCCCTCGTGGGGCAGCCGCTGGAGCCCGCGCCAGCCGGGGCGGTCCTCCGACGGCTTCGGCGGCGGTGGCTCCGGCGGCAACGGCACGCAGCAGGGCGAGCCGCCCCGGCCCGGCAAGCAGGAGGGCCCGCAGCTGCGCTGGGACCCGACGGACCCGACGCAGCGCCGCGCCCGGTACGCGCTGCTCGCGGGCATGTGGGGCTTCTTCTTCGCGGTCTTCGACTTCCCGGAGCTGGCACTGCTGCTGGGCGCGCTCGCCCTGTACTGGGGCATCAGCTCGCTGCGCGCCGGCGGCGGCGCCGCTGGGCGGGCCGCCGCCGCGGAGGACCCGGCCCCGTCGAACGCCGCCGGCGCGGCGGCCAAGTCCCAGCGGACGGCGGCCGTGAGCGGCCTGATCACGGCGTCGCTGGCGCTGTTGATCGTCGCGGCGACGTTCACGGTCCAGCTGGTTTACCGCGACTTCTACACCTGCGTGGACGACGCCCTGACGAAGGACGGTCAGCTGTCCTGCAACGAACTGCTGCCGGACCCGCTGGAGGACTGGATCGGGGTCAAGGAGTAGGGGACGGGCCGTTCGGCGGGGCCGGAGGGCTCGCGGGGGGCGGAGGGCTCGCGGGGGTCGGAGGGCTCGCGGGGGGCGGAGGGCCGCTCGGGGCCGACGGGCCGCCGGTGTCCTGGTGGCCGCCGGTGTCCTGCTGGCTGCCGGTGTCCTGCTGGCTGCCGGAGGACGGTGGTTCCGCGGGAGAGAGAGCCGGGGGTTCTTCTCGCCCGTGCTCCTCTTCCGGCGGCGGGACGTCCGCCATCAGGCCGCCCGACACCTCCCTGAGCGCCGCCCACCTCGCCTCCCGGGCGGACGGCTCCTCCCAGTCGGCCGGCAGGAAACCGTAGGGCTCGGACTCCGGGTCGGCGTCGTCGTCGTGGCCCGGCGCCTCCGCGTCGTACGGCACCCCGGGCGCCGGTGCGGGCACCACGCCCCGGCGCCACCGGAGCCGGGCACGCAGACCGCGAGCGCGCACGGGTGCGTCGCCCGGCTCCCCGTCACCCGGCTCCCCGTCACCGGGCGGCGCGCACGGCTCCGCCCGCCCGGCGCCCTCCAGGGCGTCAGGGGCCGCCGGCGCCGGGCCCGGTCCGTCGTCCCGGTGCCGGAGCAGCCAGGCGCGTAGGCCACGGGGGCGCCCGGCCGGTGCGTCGTCCGGGGTCTCCGGGGCGGACCGGCCGCGCAGCCGCCAGGCGCGCACCCCGAGGGCCGTCGGTACGGCCAGCAGCGCCGTCCACATCAGGGCCGCCGCGCCCACCTGCCACCACAGCGGGCCGAACCGGGCCAGCCGCCCCGCGCCGAGCGGGCCGCCCGCGGCCGCCGCCAGGGCCGCCGCCGACGACGCGTACAGCAGGGCCGCCAGCAGGGCGGTGAGCGCCGTCTCGCGGGCCGTCCACGCCTCCTCACGGCGGGCCGGCGGGGGTGCCGCCTCCCCCGCCGTGCGCCACGCCACCACCAGGGCGGCCACCACCGGGAGCGCGACCGTCGACCAGGTCGGCCAGCCGCCCCGGGGGTCGGCCGGGAGGGCCGCGAGGAGCGGGAAGTCCGGTACCGCGGGGGTCCCTGTCACCCCGAGCGGGGTCACCGCAGCACCCGTGCCGAGGGCGAAGCCGGCGCCGAGGCCGTATGCCGCGCCCCACACCGCCGCGTTCGGCAGCAGCGCCAGCGCCAGCACCAGTACGGCGCCCCGGCCCGCCCAGTCGCCCGACAGGCCGAGCAGCGAGTCGCGGGCGGCGCCCGAATGCCACACCAGCGCACCCGCCACCAGCAGCGCGCCGCCCGCCAGCAGCACCACCAGCGCGCCGCCCGCCGCCCGCGCGGCCACGAGCGTCCGCGAACGTGCCGGGGCGCGCCGCAGCCGTCCCGGCAGCCACGCCGGCAACGGGCCCAGGGGCCACCCGTGCGCGCTCCACGCCCCGGCCGCCGCCGCCAGCAGCACGACGGGCGGCACATGCAGCGCCGCGCTCACCGGATCGGCCGCGAGCGGCCCGTCCGTCGCGTACACGACGGCGCCCGCGGCGACCACCAGGCACCCTGCCGTCACCGCGCACATCGCCCCGCGCACAGAGACCCTCGGACGGGTGCCGCCGGGCTCCAGGACGTCGCGGGAGGTGCGGTAGGTCAGCCAGACGGGCAGCGCGGCCAGGAGCAGGGGCACGAGGCCCACGGGCGCGGGAGTGCCCGACAGCGTGTCGGGGCGCACCAGCTCCGCGCCGTGCGCCAGCAGCCACAGGCCCGCAGCGACGCGCAGGGCGCCGCCCGGGCCGCTGTCCGGGTAGGGGGAGCTGATCCACGCCAGGATCACGAGGACCGCGAGAGTGCCGAGGCCCAGCCCGGCCGCGGTCAGACCGCGTACGAACGCCACGGCCACGGCGGCCGAGGGGCTGCCGCCGTACACGACGGCGGCGGCGGCCCGGTGGTCGGTCTCGGGGGACGTCTCGGGGGACGTCTCGGGGGAGGTCCCGGAGGCTGTCGCGGGGGAGGTCCCGGGTGCGGAAGCGGTCACGGAAGCATGCTGCCAATGACACGCACTGCAGTCGCGTAACAGGCGGATACCCGCTGTGTCGCTCAATATACGGTTATGTACTTGTCCGCTACGCGGTGTGTTCGCGGAGGCTTGCCATGACGCAGGGCACGATGAGCGAGGCGCGGGCCACGGCCACCGGACCGCCGGAGGGGGCCGTACGGGAAGGCGCCGTACCGGAGGGCGCCCTCCACACCGCCTTGGCCACACCCACCGAGGCGTTCGACGCGCTGTACGTGTACGCGGCGCCCGCACTCGTACAGCAGGCGTACGCCCTCAGCGGGCGGCGCCGACTGGCGCGGGAGGCCGTCGAGCACGCCTTCCACCTGGCCTGGGACCGGTGGCCGGAGGTCGCGGTCGACCGGGACCCGGCGGGATGGGTGCGGGCGGCGACGTACGAGTACGCGCTGTCCCCGTGGCACCGGCTGCGGCCCGCCCACCGGCACCCGGACCCGCCGTCCGGTCCCGAGGGTCCGACGCGGGCGCTGCGGGAGGCGCTGCTGGAGCTGCCGGCCCCGTACCGGCGGACGCTGCTGCTCTTCGACGGACTCGGCATGGGCCTGCCGGAGGTGGCGGCCGAGACGGAGGCGAGTACGCCCGCGGCCGGACACCGGCTGCTCCACGCGCGCGCGGCGCTGGCCGAGCGGGTGCCCGAGCTGGCTGAGCCCGAGCCCCTGCGGGAGCGGCTCCGGGAACTGCTGACTGAGGGCGCCGCGACCGAGCCGGCGACGCCCCGCACCGTCCGGGCCGGTGGTGAGCGGCGCGTCCGGCTGTGGACGCGCGGGAGCATCGCCCTGAGCGCCCTCATCGTCGCCGCGATCGCCTTCAGCCTGGCCACGGCGCCGACCAGCTACGAGCCCCCGCTGGCCCCCGGCGAGGCCGTCGCCGACGTCCCGGTCCTGAGCGGCCCCCAGAAACTCACCCCCGAGGCGAAGAGACTCCGGGCCCGCCTCACGGCCGAACCCGTGACCGGCCCACCCCGCCTGACCCCGGACGCCCACTGACCCATCCGCCGCCGCGGGTCCGCTCGCCCTCGGGGGCGCGACGGGACGGCCTGCCCGGCCACGCAGGCGCTGGTGCCGGGAACGCGGACGGGCCCGCGCCCGGGGTTCCGGGGGCGGGCCCATCCGTGCGGTGGGAGCCTGAGGTCAGGCGGTGCGGGCCTCGAGGATCTCGCGGGCCAGCTTGGCCGTCTCGGTCGGCGTCTTGCCGACCTTGACACCGGCGGCCTCAAGGGCCTCCTTCTTCGCCTGCGCCGTACCGGACGAGCCGGAGACGATGGCGCCGGCGTGGCCCATGGTCTTGCCCTCCGGCGCGGTGAAGCCCGCGACGTAGCCGACGACCGGCTTGGTGACGTTGGCCTTGACGAAGTCGGCCGCACGCTCCTCCGCGTCACCACCGATCTCACCGATCATGACGATCAGCTCGGTCTCGGGGTCGGCCTCGAAGGCCGCGAGCGCGTCGATGTGCGTGGTGCCGATGACCGGGTCGCCACCGATGCCGACGGCCGACGAGAAGCCGATGTCGCGCAGCTCGTACATCATCTGGTACGTCAGCGTGCCGGACTTCGAGACCAGGCCGATGCGGCCCGGCTTCGTGATGTCGCCCGGGATGATGCCGGCGTTGGACTGACCCGGCGTGATCAGGCCGGGGCAGTTCGGGCCGATGATGCGGGTCTTGTTGCCCTTGGCCTTCGCGTACGCCCAGAACGCGGCGGAGTCGTGCACCGCGATGCCCTCGGTGATGACGACGGCCAGCGGGATCTCGGCGTCGATGGCCTCGACGACCGCCGCCTTCGCGAAGGCCGGCGGCACGAAGAGGACGGACACGTCGGCGCCCGTCTTCTCCATCGCCTCGGCGACCGAGCCGAAGACCGGTACCTCGGTGCCGTCGAAGTCGACGGACGTGCCCGCCTTGCGCGGGTTCACGCCACCGACGATGTTGGTGCCGTCACCGAGCATGAGCTTGGTGTGCTTCATGCCCGTGGCGCCGGTCATGCCCTGGACGATGACCTTGCTGTCCTTGGTGAGGAAGATAGCCATGGTGTGTCTGTGACCTCGTCCCTTTTACTTCGCAGCCGCGAGCTCGGCGGCCTTGTCGGCCGCGCCGTCCATGGTGTCCACACGCTGTACGAGCGGGTGGTTGGCGTCGGACAGGATCTTGCGACCCAGCTCCGCGTTGTTGCCGTCGAGGCGCACGACCAGCGGCTTGGTGACATTCTCGCCCCGCGAGGCGAGCAGCTCCAGGGCCTGGACGATGCCGTTGGCGACCTCGTCGCACGCGGTGATTCCACCGAACACGTTGACGAAGACGGACTTGACGTCCGAGTCGCCGAGGATGATCTCAAGGCCGTTCGCCATGACCTCGGCGGAGGCGCCACCGCCGATGTCGAGGAAGTTGGCGGGCTTCACACCGCCGTGCGCCTCACCGGCGTACGCGACGACGTCGAGGGTCGACATGACCAGACCCGCGCCGTTGCCGATGATGCCGACCTCGCCGTCGAGCTTGACGTAGTTGAGGCCCTTGGCCTTGGCGGCAGCCTCGAGCGGGTTGGCTGCGGCCTTGTCCTCGAGCTCCTCGTGGCCCGGCTGGCGGAAGTCCGCGTTGGCGTCCAGGGACACCTTGCCGTCGAGGGCCAGGACGTCACCGGAGGCGACCTTGGCGAGCGGGTTGACCTCGACCAGGAGGGCGTCCTCCGCGACGAAGGTCTTCCACAGGGTCACCATGACCTCGGCGACCTGCTCCGCGACCTCGGCCGGGAACTTCGCCTGGGCGACGATCTCACGGGCCTTCTCGATCGTGACGCCCTCGTTGGCGTTGACCGGGACCTTCGCGAGGGCCTCGGGCTTGGTGGCCGCGACCTCCTCGATGTCCATGCCGCCCTCGACCGACGCCATGGCCAGGAAGGTGCGGTTCGTACGGTCGAGGAGGTACGAGACGTAGTACTCCTCGAGGATCTCCGGAGCGGTCTCGGCGATCATCACCTTGTGGACCGTGTGGCCCTTGATGTCCATGCCGAGGATCTGCTGGGCCTTCTCGACCGCGTCCTGCGGGTCGGAGGCCAGCTTGACGCCGCCGGCCTTGCCGCGGCCGCCGACCTTGACCTGCGCCTTGACGACCGAACGGCCGCCCAGACGCTCGGTCGCCTCGCGCGCCGCCTCAGGCGTGTCGATGACTTCACCGGCCAGCACCGGTACACCGTGCTTGGCGAAGAGGTCCCTCGCCTGGTACTCGAACAGGTCCACGCGCGTCCGTCCCTTTTCTGGTGATCGCGGTTCGTTGTCTGCGTGGGCGTGCCGCGCGCCCGTCATGCGGGCCGAGGGCAACGTGACTGCGCTGTCACAAGGGAGGCGTACACGGTGTCCGTGGACGCGGCATGTCCGTCCGGCAGGTTATCGCCGTGGGACCGGGGTCCCTAAATCGCAGATCACACCCGAGCGGTGATACCTGTCACAGACAAGAACCTCGAACGGGCGGCCCCCCTGACTGTGAGGCCGCCCGTCGCTACGGATTTCGTGGCAGATCAGACGCCGTAGGTGAGGTAGTCCGGGGTGATGGCCGTCACGGCCTGCTGGGCGCCCGCGACGGCGTTGCCGGTGAGCGGCTGGGCGTCGCTCATCGTGTCGGCGGTCATGTCGTGGGCGAAGGGCGCGGCGTAGGTGGCGACGCCGTCCGCGAAGCCGGTGGTGCTGGTGGTGACGCCCGTGGCGACCGGCTCGACCTGGTCGGCGACGGACTCGGCGAGCGGGTGGACGGCGCCGACGACGGTGTCGGCGAGCGGCTGGACGGAGCCCGCGACACCCCCGGCGAACGGCTGGACCTCCGACACGACACCGGTCGCCAGCGGCTGCACGCCGGTCGCGACGCCGGTCACCGTGTCGCCCGCGAGGTGGGCCGTGTCCTGGACGGTCTGGCCGGCGAACGGCGTCAGCGCGTCGACGGCACGGGCCGCCACGGGCGGCAGGACGTCGGCGGCCAGGCCGTCGACGACGGGCTCCGAGTACGCGTACACGTCGTCGGCGGTGGGCGTCCGCTGCTCCAGCTCGGCGGCGAAGGCCGCGAGCGGGCCGAACAGGTAGTCGATCTGCGTCTCGGCATCCGGGACGGTCGGTGTCTCGACGGTCGGGACACTCGGCACACCGACGGTCGGGACGCCCGGGGCGTCGACGGTCGGGGCGCCGAGGGTCGGGGCGCCCGGCAGCTGAGCGTCCGGCAGCTGGGCATCCGGCAGCTGGGCGTCCGGAGTCTGGAGGGCGGGCGCCTGGACGCCGGGGGCCTGCACGGCCGGGACGTCGGGCGCCTGGACGGCCGGGATGCCCGGGGTGTACACGGTGACGCCCTGGATGTCGGCGTCGGCGGCCGGTGAGCCGGGGGTCAGGTCGACGGAGACGTCGAGGACGACCTCGTCACCGGTCCCGACCACCTGGTCGGGGGTGGACAGGGGGACGGAGACGGGCAGCTCGTCCGCACTGGCGGCGGCGGTGCCCAGCGCCCACATACCGGTGGCCGTGGCGGCTACGGCTATGGAGCGGCGGATGTTCTTGTTCATGGGTATGTCGGTCCTTCGAACTCAGGCGTGTGGTGTCGGCGGGCAGACCTGTCCCGCCCCCGCGCGGCAGGTCCTGGAGCGGGGGGAAGGACTGCCCTAGCCGGGGAATTCGAGGACGTCGTGAGGCCGGTCGTGGAGCGGCGCGGCCGTCGCCGGAAGGGCGGCGCCGTGTACGGGGCCGCCGGGCGCGGTGGTGCGGTCGGCCACCGCGTGCTGGTCGCCGACGCCGCGCGGCGAGCCGCTGTCGCCCGCCGCCTGGAGGGCCGCACCGCCGCAGGGCAGACGGCCGGGCGCCGCCGGGCCGTCGGGCGTGGCGCCGGAGAAACGCGCGGTGTGGGCCGCGCGGGAGTCGGCTGCCGCGGCTGCGGGGGTGGTGGTGTGGGGCGCGCCGGCTGTGGCGGGTGCGCCGGTGGCGATGTCGCCGGAGGTGACTGCCCGGGCGGCGCCCTGCGGGTCGGCCTCGGCGGGCCGGGGCGCGGTGTCCTGCGACCGCGCGGCCGCGTCGGATGGGGCCGTGGGGGACGGTGCCCCGGCCTCGGACGGCAGAGGCAGGGCGAGCGCCGGGGCGGCCGGCTCGGCGAGGCCGGTGACCGCTTCGGAGACCGCGGTGGTGACGTCCCGTACGGCTTCGCCCGCGTCCCTCGTCACGGCTCCCGGCCCGGCCGGCGTGTCCACGGCCTCGCGGACCGCGTCGGCGTCGTCCCGGAGCGCGTCGGTGCCGTCCCGGGACACGTCGGCGTCCTGGACGGCCACGGCGTCACGCACCGGCGCCGACTCGGCCGCCTGGGCGTCACCCGCGAAGAGAACGCCCAGCGCCAGCAGCCCGCCGAGGAACAGCACGACCGCCGGGCCACGCCTGGCGGCCGCTCGGCGCAACCCGCGCGGAGCGGCGACTGGCGCAACAGCTGCTGCGGCGGTCACGGCGTTCGGAACCCTCCTGGACGGCACCCGTGTGCGGGGAACGCGGAACTGCTACGTCCGCGTAACGTCGCGCTGATGCTTGCACGATCCTCCCCCGTTCACGCAAGTCCCCTGTTCCTGATAGCCCGCCATGTCCGGTATGGACAAGGTCCCCTCGGCGGCGTGAGCCCTCCTCACACCGCCTCAGGCACCGGTATGGGCCGCTTCTCGAGGGCCGCTGCCATGACCTCCGGGAACAGGTCGGGCGTACACGCGAAGGCCGGCGCCCCCAGTGCCGCCAGCGCGGCCGCGTGCTCCCGGTCGTACGCCGGCGCCCCCTCGTCGGACAGCGCCAGCAGCGCCACGAACTGCACCCCCGCCGCCTTCATCGCCGCCACCCGCTTCAGCATCTCGTTCCGTATGCCGCCCTCGTAGAGGTCGCTGATCAGCACCACCACGGTGTCGGCAGGCCGGGTGATCTGCGACTGGCAGTACGCCAGCGCCCGGTTGATGTCCGTGCCGCCCCCCAACTGTGTGCCGAACAGCACGTCCACGGGGTCGTCCAGCTGGTCCGTCAGATCGACGATGGCCGTGTCGAAGACGACGAGGCGGGTCGCGATGGACCGCATCGACGCCAGCACCGCGCCGAACACGGACGCGTACACCACGGACGCCGCCATGGAGCCGGACTGGTCGATGCAGAGCACCACCTCCTTCTTGACGGCCTGGGAGGCGCGACCGTAGCCGATGAGCCGCTCCGGTACGACCGTGTGGTATTCGGGCAGGTAGTTCTTGAGGTTCGCGCGGATCGTGCGGTCCCAGTCGATGTCCCGATGGCGCGGCCTGCTGATGCGGGTGCTGCGGTCGAGGGCGCCGGTGAGCGTGGCGCGGGTGCGCGTGGCGAGCCGCTTCTCCAGGTCCTCGACGACCTTGCGCACGACGGCCCGGGCGGTCTCCTTGGTCGTCTCCGGCATGGCCTTGTGGAGGGAGAGCAGCGTGCCGACGAGGTGGACGTCCGCCTCGACGGCCTCCAGCATCTCCGGCTCCATCAGCAGCGCCGACAGGCCGAGCCGGTCGATGGCGTCGCGCTGCATGACCTGGACGACGGAGCTCGGGAAGTACGTGCGGATGTCGCCGAGCCAGCGTGCTACGGACGGCGCCGACCCGCCGAGCCCGGCCGAACGGTCCCGGCCGCCGCGCCGGGCGCCGCCGTCTTCCTGGCCGTACAGGGCGGTGAGGGTGCCGTCCATGGCGGCGTCCGTGCCGGCGAGCGTGCAGCCGGTCCCGTCGGCGGCGCCCCCGCCGAGCACCATGCGCCAGCGCCGCAGCCGCTCCTCGTCGCCGGTCATCGGCCCACCCCCACAAGGTCGTTGTCGTCGGGCTGCTGTTCTCCCAGCAGCAGGCGGAGCAGCGGCAGAACGCCGTCCGCGCGGGCCTCGTCGAGGCCGGCACCGAAGCCGGGCAGGCCGGCCTCGGTGGGCGCCGTGCCGCCGCCGGCCGCCGGGCCGCGCCGCACGAGCTCGCCCAGCGTCCGGCGCACCCCCGGCTCGTACGCGGAGAAGGTGCGGCGCAGCAGCGGCAGTACGTCCGTGAACGCCTCGGCGGGCACCTCCGTCAGCCAGGCGTCGACCAGCCCGAGCAGCCGCTCGTCGTGGACGAGGAGCATGCCGCCGGAGCGGTCCCGGCCCCGGCCGCCGGAGCCGCCGACGAACCCCTCGATCCAGGCTGCGGCTTCGGCGGGCGCCGTGCCGGGTGAGAGTGCCAGGCCCATCAGCCGGGCTGCCTCGTCCTCCGGGAGGCGCCCGTCGTCGAGGAGGAGCCGGGCGGCCCGGCCGCGTATGACGCCGGGCAAGGTGTCGCGGGCGGCGAGCTTCTCCAGCACCGCGGCCCACTGGGCGGTGACGTCCCGCGCCTCCGGGAGAAGCCGTATCGCGGTGTGCACGGCGTCCATGTGGCCGCGCATCTCGGCGGCGCCGTCCGTGTCGAGCCCCGCGCAGGCGGGTGGCAGGCCGACACAGATCCGCAGGGCGAGGCCGGTGGCGACCTCGGCGAGCGCCGCGGTGTCCGTGGCCCGGACGTCTCCGTAGCGGAGGGAGCGGGCGAGGGCGGGCAGGGCCTCGGCCAGGCGCCCGACGTCCGCGTCGAGCGCGGCGCGGTCGGCGAGGGCCTTCATCACCAGGGGCAGCGCGTCGGGCAGTTCGGCCAGCAGGCACCGCTCGGCGAGCGCGGTGACCTCGTTCAGAGCGGTGGCGCCGGCGGCCTCGGCCTCCGCCCTGGCGGTGGCGGCGGACAGGACCGTGGTGCCCCAGACGCCGGCCTCGGCGACCCGCACGTACAGCTCGGGCTGCCAGCTCAGCCGCCAGCTCTCCCGGAACGTGCCGGTGCTGCCGGTACGGCCCCGAGCGGGCGCGCCCCAGTCGACGCCGAGGAGGCGCAGCCGGTGCAGCAGGCGGCTGCGGGCGGCGTCGGTGTCCTTGCGCAGGTCGAGGTCGAGCTCCCGCTCGTCCGCCTCGGCTTTTAGGCGCAGGGTGCGCTGGAGGCGGGTCAGGTCGCGCTGGAGCGGCACGGCGGGCGCGCCGTCGGGGACCTCGCCCAGGACGTCGCCGACGATCAGCCGGTCGCGGACGAGGGTGAGCGGCACGTCGGAGCCCTCGCACATCACGGCCCGTACGGCGTCGGTCGTCTCGGTGAGCCCGGCGAGCGGCCGCCCGCGCATCGTGGCGAGCGTCCCGGCGAGCCGTACGGCCTCGATGACATGGGCGGAGGACACCGGGTGGTCCTCGTCCCGCAGCAGTCCGGCGACCTTCGTCATCCAGCGTTCGACGGGCCGGTCGGGCGCGGCGAACAGGTGCCCGTACCAGCCGGGCGAGTCGACGCCGGCGCCGTAGCCGGAGCGGCGGGCGAGCCTGCGGTGCGTCCACGGGACCCATGTCATCTCCGTCCTGACCTTGGGGAGGCCCTTGAGGAGGGCCCGGTCGGCGGTGACGGTGGTCTTCTCGCGGAGTGCGGGGACGTGCCAGGCGCCGCACACGACGGCCACGCCGTCGTCGCCGTGCTCCTTGCGGGCGGCGCGCAGCCGGAGCCGCATATGGGCCTCGCGGGCGGGGTCGCGGGCGCTCCCGCAGTGCCCGTACGTCTCACGCAGCGCGGTCATGGCCTCCCCGACCGCCGTGAACGGGGCGAGCGGGTCGCCGGTGTGGGCGCGGTGCTCGATCACGTCCTCCCACCAGCGCTCCGGGTCGTCATAACCGGCGGTCTCGGCGAGCAGGGCGAGGGGGTCGACGCGCAGCCTCCCGTGCCGCCGCTGGTCGGAGGCCGGTTCACCACTGTCCTCGGCGGTGTCGTCGTCCTCGTCGTCCGCCCACGTGGGGTCGCCCATCATGGCCAGGGAGTGGGCGGCGGGCAGGTCGACGAAGCCGACGGCCGCCCCGTGGTCGAGCGCCCAGCGGATGGCGACCCACTCGGGTGAGAAGGCGGCGAGCGGCCAGAACGCGGCCCGTCCCGGGTCGTCGACCGCGTGCGCCAGCAGGGCGACCGGCGGGCTCATGCGCTCGTCGGCGGCGAGCGGCAGCAGTGCGTCCGCCTCGGGCGGGCCCTCGATCAGCACGGCCTCGGGCCGGGCCGCGTCGAGGGCCGCACGTACCGCGCGCGCCGAGCCCGGCCCGTGGTGGCGTACCCCGAGGAGCAGCGGACCCGTCACGCCGACACCTCCCGGCATGCGCGGTAGAAGTCCTTCCAGCCGTCCCGCTCGCGGACGACGGTCTCCAGGTACTCCTGCCAGATGACGCGGTCGGCGGCCGGGTCGCGGACGACGGCGCCCAGGATGCCGGCGGCGACGTCGCCGGGGCGCAGCACGCCGTCCCCGAAGTGGGCGGCGAGGGCGAGACCGTTGGTGACGACGGAGATGGCCTCGGCCGTGGAGAGCGTGCCCGACGGGGACTTGAGCTTGGTGCGGCCGTCGGCGGTGACGCCGTCGCGGAGTTCACGGAAGACGGTGACGACACGGCGGATCTCGTCGACGCCCTCGGGCGCGGCGGGCAGATCGAGGGAGCGGCCGATCTGGTCGACGCGGCGCGAGACGATGTCGACCTCGGCCTCGGGCGTCTCGGGCAGCGGCAGCACGACCGTGTTGAAGCGGCGGCGCAGCGCGCTCGACAGATCGTTGACGCCGCGGTCGCGGTCGTTGGCCGTGGCGATGAGGTTGAAGCCGCGCACGGCCTGGACCTCCTGGCCGAGCTCCGGGATGGGCAGGGTCTTCTCGGACAGGATGGTGATGAGCGTGTCCTGCACGTCCGCGGGGATGCGGGTGAGCTCCTCGACGCGGGCGGTCATGCCGTCGGCCATGGCGCGCATGACCGGGCTGGGCACCAGGGCGTCGCGGCTGGGGCCGTGGGCGAGCAGCCGCGCGTAGTTCCACCCGTACCGGATGGCCTCCTCGGGTGTGCCCGCGGTGCCCTGGACGAGGAGCGTCGAGTCCCCGCTGACGGCGGCCGCGAGGTGTTCGGACACCCATGTCTTGGCGGTGCCGGGGACACCGAGGAGGAGCAGGGCGCGGTCGGTGGCGAGCGTGGTGACGGCGACCTCGACGATCCTGCGCGGGCCTACGTACTTCGGTGTGATCACCGTGCCGTCGGGGAGCGTGCCGCCGAGCAGGTAGGTGGCGACGGCCCACGGCGACAGCCGCCAGCGGGCGGGCCGGGGCCGGTCGTCGGCCGCGGCGAGCGCCTTCAGTTCATGGGCGAACGCGTCCTCGGCATGCGGCCGCAGAGCTTCCGCGCCGCTCTCGGTACGGCGGTCCTCGGTGGTTTCGGGCACGGTCATGGAATCCCCCTCCAGATCGTTCGATTCGTTCGACCGGGTGTGGGACCCACCGTGCACCACGCCACTGACAATCACCCGTCTCCGCAGGCCGGCGCGGAAATCGAGGCGGCGCGGCAGGAATTGACGCCCGGTCGCTGCGGCGCGCCGCCGGCGGTCAGCCGGCGACCGGGGAGACGGCCACGCAGCTGAGGGTGGCGGCCGCGCCCCTGCCCGACGCCTCCTTGATCACCTCGCCCTTGTGGGTGATCTTGCAGGTCGCCTCGGCGCCGTCGTGCCCGAGCGCGACGGGGGTGACGAGCGGCGCCTCGATGCCGCGCAGCGTCACGGTCTTCCGCCAGGGCAGGACGGGCTTCTCGACGGTCTCCAGCTTCGGGTCCATCGCGTCGCCCCCGCCGCCGTTGTAGCTGATCGACTCGATGTCGGCGCCGGTGACCTCGTACGTGACCTCGTACGTCTTGTTCAGCGCGCTGTCCACCCGCTCGGCCGCGTCGTCGGCCGCCTGCGAGCAGGCACCGAGACCGAGCGCGAGACCGGCCGCGGCCAGCGCCGCGACGACGGAACGGCTTGTGCGGTTCATGTGTGCTCCCCCGGAGACCCAGATCTGTCATGGGCACACAACCGTACGGAACGGAGAGGGTCAACTCCGTTCCTCCACAGGGAAGTCGCAGGTCAGAGCCGATTGTCAGTGGGGCGTCCTACGGTCGGTGCCATGAATGAGCAGGGGGTGCGCTGGACGGCGGATCAGGTGCTGGCTCTGGCTCCTGACGCCGCCTCGCGAAGCGCGGGAAGCAAGCTGGGCGCGGCCGGGCCGTGGTCCGGGACGGGGTGCGGCGGCGCGGGCGCCGTCTGGGGCATGTGCAAGGGCAGCGGCAGCAAGCCGTACCGGACGGTCGTCGACATCTCGGGCCCGGCGTACAAGTGCAGTTGCCCGAGCCGGAAGTTCCCGTGCAAGCACGCGCTGGGACTGCTGCTGCTGTGGGCGGCCGACACGGACGCGGTGCCGGCGGGGGCGGAGGCGCCGGACTGGGCCGCGCAGTGGCTGGAGGGCCGTGGCGCGCAAGCCGCGCGAAAGGCGGAGAACGGGGGGAAGCCGGCCGACACGGAGGCGGCGCGGCGCAGGGCGGCCAACCGCTCGGCCCGGGTCACAGCGGGCGCCGAGGAGCTGGAGCAGCGGCTCGCCGATCTGCTGCGCGGCGGGCTGGCATCCGCGGACCAGGCGGGGTACGGGCTGTGGGAGGAGACCGCGCGCCGCATGGTCGACGCGCAGGCGCCCGGCCTGGCCGGCCGGGTCAGGGAGCTGGGCGCGATACCGGGCTCGGGGCCCGGCTGGCCGGTGCGGCTGCTGGAGGAGAGCGCGCTGACGCATCTCCTCGACCGGGCGTGGCTGGGCATCGACCGGCTCCCCGGGCCGCTGGCCGCGACCGTACGGACGCGGGTGGGCCTCCCGGCGTCGGCCGAGGGCCCCGCCGTCCGTGACCGGTGGCTGGTCCTCGCCCAGTACGACACGTCCGACGGCAAGCTGACGACGCGCCGCATATGGCTCTACGGGCGGGAGACCGGGCGTACGGCGCTGCTGTTGTCCTTCGGGGCGGGGGGCCGCGCGCCGGAGCTGGCACTGGCCGTGGGCCTGGTCATCGACGCGGAGATCGTCCCGCACCCGGGGGCGGGGCAGCTGCGGGCGGAGCTGGGCGAGCGGTTCGCCGCGCCGGTACCGGCGGACGCGCCCCCGCCGGGCGGGACGGTCGGCGACGCGCTGGCGGCGTACGGGCTGGCGCTGCGGGACGACCCGTGGCTGGAGTCCTGGCCGGTGACGCTGCGTGACGTCGTGCCGGTCCCGGCGGTGGCGGGCTGGCAGCTGGCCGACCCCGACGGGGCGGCCGCGCTGCCGGTCACCGCGTCCGCCCTGGGCCGACCGGGGCTGTGGCGGCTGGCCGCGGTGTCCGGCGGTGGACCGGTCACGGTGTTCGGCGAGTGCGGACACCGCGGCTTCACCCCACTGGCCGCCTGGTCGCCGGAGGCGCCCGGCACGGTTCCGCTCACCTGACCGCTGGAGAACCGGAGAAGCTTGAGAAGAGGAGACATGACCACCACCACGTGGGACGACCTCGTCACCTCGGCGCTACTCGGCACCGACCGCCGCCCGCCGAGCCCCGCCGCGACTCCGGCGGTCGCACTGCTGGGCAGGGACCGCCGACCGCCGACCGCCACCGCCACGGACGCGCCGGCCGCCGCGTCACCGCTCGGCACCGACCTCCGGGCGGCGACCGCCACAGGCCCCGCCACCGGCCCCGGCACAGGCCCCCCAAGCGCGCCTACGGACGCGTCCACGCCCGGCATGGACCGCCGGCCGCGGAGCCCCGCCGCGGACCCGGCGGTCGCGTTGCTCGGCGCGGCCGCGGTCCACACCGTGCGGCGTCGGGCGGGGCTGCTTCCGGCGGTCGCCGAGCCGCTGCCGGAGCGGGCGCCGCGCGACAGCCGTCCGCCGCTGCCCGAGGCGGCCGCGCGGCGGCTCGGGCAGTTGCTCGCCGACCGGCCGTCGCAGGGCGGTGGCCGGCGGGGCGCCGCGCCGGACCTCACCGAGCTGCTGCCGCAGTGGCTGGCCGCCGCCAACACGCACGGCTACCGGGCGCCCGCGCCCGCCCTGCCCGCGCTGCTCGACGCGGCCCGCGCCCGCACCGACCTGCGTCCGCAGGCGCTGGCGTTCGCCGGGCCGCGCGCGCTGTGGCTGGCCCGGCTCAACCCGGAGTGGAAGTTCGCGCTGCGCGGAGCCTCCGGCGGCACCGCGCTGCCCGCGCCCGAGGACGCGGAGGGGGTGCGGTGCCTGTGGGAGGAGGGGCTGTTCGCCGAGCGCGTCGCGCTCCTCAGCGCCGTACGGGCGCATGATCCCGGCGCGGCGCTGGAGCTGCTGGCGTCGACGTGGGCGACCGAGCGGGCCGAGGACCGGCTGATGTTCCTGGATTCGCTGCGGGCGGGGCTCTCCGGGGCGGACGAGGAGTTCCTGGAGCGGGCGCTGTCCGACCGGAGCCGCAATGTGCGGTCCACGGCGGCGGAGCTGCTGTCCGCGCTGCCGGATTCGGCGTTCGCGGGGCGTATGGCCGCGCGTGCCTCGTCGTGCGTGGGCCTCGACCACACCGGGCAGCGGGCGACGATCACGGTGGAGGCGCCGCACGAGTGCGACGCGGAGATGCAGCGCGACGGTGTCGTGCCGCAGCCGCCCTCGGGGCGCGGGAAGCGGTCCTGGTGGCTCGGCCAGCTGGTGGAGGCCGCGCCGCTCGCCCTGTGGCGGGACCGGCTCGGCGGGCGCACGCCCGAGGAGACCGTCGCCCTGCCGGTGGCCGACGACTGGCGCGACGAGCTGCACGCCGCCTGGTGCCGGGCCGCGGTGCGGCAGCGGGACCCGGCATGGTCGCGGGCCCTGCTCGGCCCTGCGTCGGCGCCCCCGGCGGCCGGGCCCGGCGCGGCGTCGTCGGCCGCGCTGCTGTCCACCCTGCCGGATGCGGAGCGGGCGGCGTGGGTGGCCGCGTTCATCGCCGCGCACGGGCTGTCGGAGGCGTTCCAGCTGCTCGGCGTCTGCACGGTGCCCTGGTCCGGGGCGCTGGGGCGGGCGGTCGTCGACGCGCTGGACATAGCCCGTGACGCGGGGAGCTACCCATGGAGCTTCAGCGGCGTGATGGGCCTCGCCGAGCGGTGCCTCGACCCGTCGGAGGCGGACCGCCTCCAGGTCCTCACCGCGGCGTCCGAAGAGCCGGCGGACGCGTCCCCCGGCGCGGGCGACTACTGGTCGGAAGCGTTTCAGCGCCTTGTGGCGACCTTGCGCTTCCGCGCGACGATGCACACCGAACTGGCGCCCGCACCCGGCTGAGCCGGACTGCCTGGCGGGGCGCTCTCCTGGCGGGAGCTCCCCTGGCCGGGGCTCCCCGCCGTGTCGTTCAGGCTTCGGCCGGCTGGCGGACGTTGCTGTTGACCCAGTCGACGATGGATGCGGTCGTCGCGCCGGGCGTGAAGATCTCCGCCACGCCCTTCTCCTTCAGCGGCGGGATGTCCGCCTCCGGAATGATCCCGCCGCCGAAGACCTTGATGTCCTCCGCGTCGCGCTCCGTGAGCAGCTCCAGTACCCGAGCGAACAGCGTGTTGTGCGCACCGGACAGGATCGACAGACCGATCGCGTCGGCGTCCTCCTGGATCGCGGTGTCCACGATCTGCTCCGGCGTCTGGTGCAGACCGGTGTAGATGACCTCCATACCGGCGTCGCGCAGCGCTCGCGCGATCACCTTCGCACCGCGATCGTGGCCGTCGAGACCCGGCTTGGCCACCACCACGCGGATCGGACCGGTCACACCCATCACTGCCTCCACATGCGTCCCCCGTACCTGTATGCCGGGGAGGTGAACGAACGTTATCGCCAGCATCCCGCAACGGGCCGTTTCGCGGTCAATACCGAGGGGGAAATCACACGTGGGACATGTTCGCCAAGCGTCGTACCCGCATCAGTCGCATCATGGTCACCGCAGGGACGAACGCAAACGGGAGTCGCGACGAGGACGTCGTACCTCCGTGCCGCTCCAGCCGCGCGGCATGGCGGTACGGCGTATCCCCACCCCTCGGACGCGGCGCCGCCTGAGGGCATACGGGGGGACGGAGCCCCCTCCGTATGCCTCTCGTCCGGGAGGTCGACCATGCAGACACAGCTGCCCCGGGGCATATCACCCCTCATCCGAGCGACCGCCATCCACACCGACGTCTTGAAGGCGGCCGTCCTCGAGACCGCCGTCCTCGCCGGGCACCTGCTGCTCTATCCCGCGGGCATCACCCGTGAGCGTGCCGCCACCGCGCCCGCGACCGCACCCCGAGGCGCCCGGCCGCCCGTGCTCCTGCTGCACGGGCTCTCCGACAACCGCTCCGTCTTCGTCCTGCTGCGCCGCGCACTCGCCCGGGACGGCACCCGGCACGTGGAGGCACTCAACCACTCGCCACTCACCTGCGACCTGCGCGCCGCCGCCCGGCGACTCGCGCGCCATGTCGAGGACGTCTGCGCCCGCACCGGCCGCCAGGAGGTGGACCTCGTGGGCCACAGCCTCGGCGGCCTGGTCGCCCGCTACTACGTCCAGCGGCTCAGCGGCGACCGGCGCGTCCGTACGGTGATCACGCTCGGCACGCCGCACACGGGCACGTCGGCCGTCCCGCTCGCCGACGTCCACCCGCTGATCCGGCAGATGCGGCCGGGCTCCGGCGTGCTGCGGGAGCTGGCCGCGCCGTCGCCCGGCTGCCGCACCCGCTTCGTCAGCTTCTGGAGCGACCTCGACCTCTGGATGACCCCGGCGGAGGCGGCCCGTCTCGACCACCCGGACCTGATCACGCGGAATATCCAGGTCATCGGTATCGGACATCTCGCGCTCCCCGTCCACCCGGCGGTGTCCGCCCGCGTCCTCGAGGAACTGGACGCCGACGCGACCGCGTCCGGAACCACAGGGGCCGCGTCCGTGGCGTGAGCCGCCGCCACATCTCGAACATATTTCGAACGTACCGCCAAGGCTCGGTGTGCGCTCCGCCGAAAGGCGGCCGAATGCCCGTTTTCACGGAGCGTAAAACCCTCGGAAGATTGTCGGTTGCGCATACCGCCGGGTACAGTCGCGCCCACTGCTTCCCCTCTGGGTCCCCCTTCCGGGGCAGATCCCAGAACTGGTCCTGCTGCCGAGGCGAGAGAGAAGTTGGTGAACGACCAGCACCCCCACGCCGGCCACGTCGGAGACGACGCGTATGCCACAGGCAGCTTCCAGACCAGCGATTTCGCTTACCAGGGCGGCAGTTACGAAGCCGGTTCCCACGAGACCGGCCACCACCAGGTGAACACCGGCACGTACTACGCAACAGGGTCGTACGAAACCGGGACTTACAGCACCGGGACCTATGACACCGGCGCCTACCCGACGGCCGATCCCCTCTACGGGAACATCTCCGGCGGCTACGACACCGGACACAGCGGCCAGTACGACACCACGCAGTGGGCCGACACCACCGGATACGCCACCTACGCCGACCAGTCGGGGCAGGGAGCCCAGGCGGATCAGTCGGGCCAATGGGACGCCTCCGCCTGGAACCAGCCCCAGGACAACCAGCAGTGGACCGACGCCTCGGCGTACGACACCACCGGACAGTGGTACGCGACGGGCGCGGAGTCCTTCGAGACCGGCTCCTACGACGCGACCGCCTGGAACTACGCCACCGAAGGTGAAGCGGTCTCCTCCGAAGAGGCCGTCCCCGCCGAAGCGTTCGTCCCCGAGCAGTACGACTACTCCGGCGCTGACGAGGAGCTGAACCAGCCCGAGTCGGGCCCGGAGCACGAATACGAGCACGCGCACGAGCACGAGCACGAATTCGAGCAGGAACACGAGCACGACGGCGGGCCCTCCACCGAGGCTCTCGCCGAGCCCGTCCCCGCGACCCCCGTCGCCACCCCCCGGCCCGTCCGCCGCTCAGGCGGAAGCCGTGGCCGACGGCGAACCCCGGCCAAACGTTCCGCGCTGCTGACCGTCGCCGTGCCGTCCGCGTGTGTGATGGGCGTCGCCGGCATCGCCGCCGCGTCCGTCAGCGGAATCGCCGGCACGGAGAAGAACGACGACGACAAGACGGTTACCGCCGCCGACCCGTCCTCGGTGAAACCGGCCGTCGCGAACAGCGCCCTCGACACGCAACTCGCCGCGCTCGACGCCGACGCCCTCGACTTCAGCGACCGCGCGAGCCGCACCCAGGAACGCATCGACCTCAAGGCCCGCCAGGAGGCGGAGCGGAAGAAGCGCGAGGAGGAGGCGAAGCGCCGCGAGGCCCTGCGCCCCAAGTTCGCGCTCCCCGTGGAACTCCGTCGGCTCAGCGCCCGTTACGGCCAGGCGGGCATCAACTGGATGTCCCTGCACTCCGGGATCGACTTCCCCGTCCAGTACGGCACGCCCGTGATGGCGGCGACGGACGGCACCGTACGCACACAGTGGAACAGCGCGTACGGAAACATGGTCATCGTGACCGCCAAGGACGGCACCGAGACCTGGTACTGCCATCTCAGCAGCGCCAAGATCCGCTCGGGCCCGGTCAAGGCGGGCGACGTCATCGCATACTCGGGCAACTCCGGCAACTCGACCGGTCCGCACCTGCACTTCGAGGTACGGCCGGGCGGCGGTGCCGCGATCGACCCGGAGCAGTGGCTCCGCAGCCACGGCCTCAGCCCGACCGGCTGACCAGCCGACCAGGCCGACCAGGCCGACCAGGCCGACCAAAGCCCAACGTACGGAAGCCCGAAGGCATACGCACCGGCCGCCCACCGACCGACCGGCTCACGAACCGGTCGGCGCCCCCGGTGCGTACATGACTACAGCTTCTCCACCGGCGCGTACCGCAGCAGCAGCCGCTTCGGCTTGTCGTCGCCGAAGTCGATCGTCGCCTGCGCGTCGCCACCCGAGCCCGTCACCGCCATGACCGTGCCCAGGCCGAACTGGTCGTGCGTGACCCGGTCGCCCACCGTCAGCGCGATCACCGGCTTGTCGGCCGTACGCCGGGTGGCGAAGCCCGACGGGCCGGACCGGGACCGGGACGCGGACAGCTGGGCCGCGACGCCCGACGCCGGGCTCGACGGGCCCGCCGGGGCGGCGGCCGTCCTGCCCGTGCGCTTCCACTGCACATGCTGCTCCGGGATCTCCTCCAGGAACCGCGACGGCGGGTTGTAGGAGGGCTGGCCCCAGGCGCTGCGCATCGACGACCGTGTCAGGTAGAGCCGTTCACGCGCGCGCGTGATGCCGACGTACGCGAGGCGCCGCTCCTCCTCCAGCTCCTTGACCTGGCCGAGGGCCCGCATGTGCGGGAAGACGCCGTCCTCCAGGCCCGTCAGGAACACCACGGGGAACTCCAGGCCCTTGGCGGTGTGCAGGGTCATGAGGGTGATGACGCCGTCGCCGTCCTGGTCCTCGTCCGGGATCTGGTCCGAGTCGGCGACGAGGGCCACCTGCTCCAGGAACTCGGCGAGAGTGCCCGCGGCCGCCCCTTCCGTTCCGCCGGCCTCTCCGCGCTCCTGCTCGAACTCGAGGGCGACGGCGGCGAGCTCCTGCAGATTCTCGATGCGGGTCTCGTCCTGCGGGTCGGTCGACGCCTGGAGCTCGGCCAGGTAGCCGGTGCGCTCCAGGACGGCCTCCAGGACGACGGCCGGGCCGGCGCCGGACTCGGCGACCGTGCGCAGCTCCTCCATCAGCGTGTTGAACCGCTTCACGGCGTTCGCCGAGCGGGCCGCCATGCCGTACGCCTCGTCGACCCGCTTCAGCGCCTGCGGGAAGGTGATCTTCTCGCGGAGCGCGAGGGCCTCGATCATGGCCTCGGCGCGCTCGCCGATGCCGCGCTTCGGCACATTGAGGATCCGGCGCAGCGGTACGGAATCCTCGGGGTTGGCCAGGACGCGCAGATAGGCGAGGACGTCCCGGACCTCCTTGCGCTCGTAGAAGCGGACGCCGCCGACGACCTTGTAGGGCAGGCCGACGCGGATGAAGATCTCTTCGAAGACACGGGACTGGGCGTTGGTGCGGTAGAAGACGGCGACGTCGCCCGCCTTGGCGTCGCCCGCGTCCGTGAGCCGGTCGATCTCGTCGGCGACGAACTGCGCCTCGTCGTGCTCGGTGTCCGCGACGTATCCGGTGATCCGGGCGCCGGTCCCGGCGTTGGTCCACAGGTTCTTGGGGCGGCGGCTCTCGTTGCGCTCGATCACGGCGTTGGCGGCGGACAGGATCGTCTGCGTGGAGCGGTAGTTCTGCTCCAGCAGGATCGTCGTCGCGTCCGGGTAGTCCTCCTCGAACTGGAGGATGTTGCGGATGGTCGCACCGCGGAACGCGTAGATCGACTGGTCGGCGTCACCGACGACGCACAGCTCGGCCGGTTCCGGATCGCCCTCGCCGCCCGGCTGCCCGACCAGCTCCCGTACGAGGGTGTACTGGGCGTGGTTGGTGTCCTGGTACTCGTCTACGAGGACGTGGCGGAAGCGGCGGCGGTAGTGCTCCGCGACATCGGGAAACGCCTGGAGCAGGTGGACCGTCGTCATGATGATGTCGTCGAAGTCCAGGGCGTTGGCCTCGCGGAGCCGCGCCTGGTACATGCGGTACGCCTCTGCGAGCGTCTTCTCGAACCCGTCGGCGGCCTGGTCGGCGAAGGTCTCCTCGTCGATCAGCTCGTTCTTGAGGTTGGAGATCTTGGCGCTGAACGACTTGGGCGGGTACCGCTTCGGGTCGAGGTCCAGGTCGCGGCAGACCAGCGCCATGAGCCGCTTGGAGTCGGCGGCGTCGTAGATCGAGAACGACGACGTGAAGCCGAGCCGCTTGGACTCGCGGCGCAGGATGCGGACGCAGGCGCTGTGGAACGTCATGACCCACATGGCGTTGGCGCGCGGACCGACGAGCTGCTCGACGCGCTCCTTCATCTCGCCCGCGGCCTTGTTCGTGAACGTGATGGCCAGTATCTGCCCCGGGTGGACGTGCCGGGTGCCGAGCAGGTGTGCGATGCGGTGCGTGAGGACGCGGGTTTTGCCGGAGCCCGCGCCGGCCACGATGAGCAGGGGCGTACCGGTGTGGACGACGGCGGCGCGCTGCTGTTCGTTCAGCCCGTCCAGCAGGGCCTCCGGGGCCACTACGGGTCGGGGGGCGCCGTCCCGGTAGTAGGCGTCCCGGGCGGGGGGCACGTCGAACCTGCCCTCGAAGAGGTCGTGCGGGACCTCCTCCGCGGCCGGGGCGTGGTCCTCGGAGTCCTCGGGCGGCGGGGGCTCGTCCGCGGGGTGGCTGCGGAGATCCGCCAGGAAGCTGTCGTCAAAGAGGCTGCTCATCGCCTACCGAGTCTAGGCGGCCCCACCGACACCCCGGGCAGGAACCGGACCCTTACGGAGGGCGATGCTCTGGCGACCGCATGAGAAGGTCACAGAAACGTATCGGGCATATCGAACACCGTCCTTCACAGGGCGACCACAGTTTGGCTAGCGTGCTCGCCCAAGCGGCCCGTCCCCCTTTCGGCGAACCACGCCGATCGGGCTGCCCCCGCCGAATCCGGCCTGCCCGCGCCTGCCCGCCCACGGTTTGCGCGCGAATGTCCGGAACCGGGGACCCACCCAGCACCACCGGGGTGAATCGGCCCACGCCGCCGCCTGCGGCGAGGCCGTAGGGCACCTTCCGTACACGCGCCCGAACCCGACAGCTAACCCGGTAGGCGGTCCACGGAAGGAGATGCCGACCCTTGGCGTCGCATCGCAAGCCGCGCAGCCGCACGACCCCCCGTGCCCACTCCCCCGCCGTCGGCTTCACGACGGCGGCCCTCGCCTCCGTCACGCTGCTGTCCCCCCAGAGCGCCGGTGCCGCGCCCGTCACCGAGCCGAAGCCCGGCGGCGGACCGACGGTCGAGGAGGTACAGCGCAAGGTCGACGACCTGTACCGGCAGGCCGGGACGGCCACGCAGCAGTACAACCAGGCCAAGGAGGGCGCCGAACAGCAGCGGCGCAAGGTCGACGGGATGCTCGACGAGGCCGCGCAGCGCACCCAGGCCCTCAACGAGTCCCGCAGAGCGCTCGGCGGGTACGCGGCGGCGCAGTACCGGTCAGGGGGGCTCGGCCCGACGGCGGCACTGCTGTTCTCGGACAGCCCGCAGTCGTACGCCGACAACGCCCAGCTCATGGACCGGCTCACCGACCGGCAGCGGCAGGCGGTCACCGACTACCAGACGCAGCAGGCCGCGGCGGCGAAGCAGCGCGTCGAGGCGACGAAGCAGTTGGAGGCGCTCAACACCTCGCAGACCGCCCTGCGCGCCGCCAAGCAGACCGTGCAGCGCAAGCTGGGCGAGGCCCGTGCACTGCTGGACCGGCTGACGGCCGAGGAGCGGGAGCGCCTGGCGGAGCTGGAGCGGCGCCGGGAGGCGGAGGCCCGCCGCCTGGCGGCGGAGAAGGCCGCGGCGGAGGCGGAGGCCCGCCGACTGGAGGAGCAGCGGGCGCGGCAGGAGGCCGAGCGCAGGGCCCAGCAGGAGCAGGCCGCGCAGGAGCAGGAGGCCCAGGAGCAGGCACAGGAGCAGCAGCCGACCGACCCCTCACCCTCCGGTACGACCGGCTCCGACTACGCCGCCAAGGCGGACAAGGTCCTGGCCTTCGCCCGGGCGCAGATCGGCAAACCGTACGTCTGGGGCGCGACCGGCCCGTCGTCGTACGACTGCTCGGGGCTGACGCAGGCCGCGTGGAAGGCCGCCGGAGTGGATCTGCCGCGCACGACATGGGAGCAGGTGAAGGTCGGCCAGCGGGTCGCGACGGAGGACCTGCTCCCGGGCGACCTGGTGTTCTTCTACGACGACATCAGCCACGTAGGGATCTACATCGGCGACGGGAAGATGATCCACGCCCCGAAGCCCGGGACGACGGTCCGCGAGGAGTCGATCTACTACATGCCGATCTACGGCTCGGTCCGTCCCGCCTGACGGGCCCCGACCGGCCCCCGGCCGGCCACTGACGCCACTGACGCCCTGACGCCGCCCCCGCCGGGGCGCGTCAGGTCCAGAGGGTGGCGATGAAGACGTTGGCCGCCGTCAGGCCGCCGACCGCGGCGAAGGGGCCCTTGCCGGCCCTCTCGTCGTCCCGCTTCACATAGACCAGGCCGAGGATCACGACCAGCAGCGCGAGCTTGACGCCGATCTTGATGTTGTCGACGGTCGCGCCCTCGGCCTGGTTCAGGCCCACCAGGACCATGCCGGTCACGAGCATGGTCAGCGCGCCGTGCAACATGGCCGGAACCATACGGGCCGTGCCCGCGCCCATCGCCTTCAGCTGGGTCAGGAAGCCGCCGAGGAGAGCGGCGATACCGATGATGTGCAGCGCGACGAAGACGTTGATGAGGACGTTCATGGGGCGGAGCCTAGCCCCGGCCATACCACCGCCCGTCAGCCAGGTCGGCCTCTTTCGTCACAACGGTCACGGCTGATGCGGAAGGCGGGGTTTCGAGCGTCACAAAGAGACTCGAATTCATGTCGGAACGTTCAGCTGCGGCCAATAGCGGTCACCGTGCCGCTCCGCCTCGAAAGCCGGGCCTAGCGTCCTCCCCCAGGTGGCCGGTTCCCCACCAGCCGGCCGCCCCGCCAGCCCAACTCCCGCCCCCTCAAGCAGCGAAGGATGTGACCGCCCTCGTGGCAGCGCACCGTAAGCCCAGGCAGAGCCCGCTGGGCGGACAGGCCGGCCGCACGGCAGCCACCCTCGCGCTCGCCGGGGCCGCGACCGCCACCGCCTTCGAGGGCACCGGGTACGCCGAGCCCCGCCTCACGCCGGCCCAGGTCAAGGCCAAGGTCGACCGGCTCCACCACGAGGCGGAGGTGGCCACCGAGAAGTACAACGGCGCCAAGGAGAAGGCCGACATCGCGCGGACCCGGCTCGACGCCCTCCGCGATGAGGCCGCCCGGCGCACCGAGCGGCTCAACACCACCCGCAACGCGCTGGGCGCGACCGCCGCCGCCCAGTACCGGACCGGCGGCCTCGACCCGGCCTTCCAGCTCGCCCTGTCCTCGGACCCCGAGGCGTATCTGCGAGGGGCGGCCCTCGCCGAGCGGATCGGCGCCCGGCAGGCCGACACGGTCGCCGCCCTGCGCGGCCAGATGGTCGAGATCGACCAGCTGCGGAAGGAGGCCGGCGGGCACGTACGCGAGCTCAAGACCCGGCAGGCGGAGCTGAACCGGCAGAAGACCGCCGTCCAGACCCGGCTCGCCGCCGCCGAGAAGCTCCTCGCCCGGCTCACCGCCGCCGAGCGCGCCGCGTACCAGGAGGGGCCGCACTCCCACGGCGGCGCCGACCGCGCTTCGTCCCAGGACCGCGCCGACCGCACGGTCGAGGCCGACCGTGCCTCCCCGGCGTCGCCGACCGCCGTCCCGGCCCCCACCACGCGCGCGGCGCGGGCGGTGGCGTACGCGTACGGGGCGATCGGCCGTCCGTACCGGTGGGGCGCGACCGGACCCTCGTCCTACGACTGCTCGGGGCTGACGCAGGCCGCGTGGAAGGCCGCCGGAGTGTCGCTGCCCCGCACGACGTACTCGCAGATCAACGCCGGTCAGCGGGTCGCCCGCTCCCAGCTGGCCCCCGGAGACCTGATCTTCTTCTACTCCGGCCTCAGCCACGTCGGGATCTACATCGGCGACGGCAAGATGATCCACGCGCCGCGCACCGGCTCGACGGTACGCATCGCCCCGATCGACGAGATGCCCTGGGCGGGCGCGACCCGCGTCGGCTGACCCCTAACGGTGCGACGCCGAGGTGCCCGCCGCCGCACCCGCCGCCGCACCCGCGCCCTCCAGTCGGCTCGTCAGCCAGGTGAACACCGCCGGCACCTCGTTGGCCCACGTCGACGTGCGGTGGCCGCCCAGGACGCGGCGTACCTCGACACGGGTCGGGTGCTCGGCGGCGGCGCGCAGGTCGAGGCCCTGCCGGTAGCCGTCGTCGCCGTCGCCGGTGTACAGCATGGCCAGCCGGGGCGGGGCCGGCGCGTCGCGCAGGATGTTCAGCGGGTTGTTGGCCTGGCGCAGCTCGCGGTCCTTGCCGGTGATCGAGGCGGGCTCGGCGGCCGGGTCGTGGTAGCCGGACATGCTGACCGCGTACCGGTACCGGTCGGGGTGCGCCAGCGCGACCTTCGCCGCGCAGTGGCCGCCGGCCGAGAAGCCGGCCGCCGCCCAGCCGTCGGCCGTTTCCACGGCGCGGAAGTTGTCGGTGACCATCTTCCGTACGTCGACGCTCACCCACGACTCGGCGTTGACCACGCCGGGCACGTTGGCGCAGCCCGCGTCCTGGTCGCCGAGGAGCCGGGTGCGGGGCGACACCAGGATGAAGGGCGCCACCTTGCCGTCCCGCATGAGCGGCTCCAGTTGTTCGGTCACACGGAGGCCGGCGAACCAGGACGACGGGGTGCCGGGGAAGCCGGAGAACAGCTCGACGACCGGGAACCTCACGTCGCGGTAGGCGGGGTCGTCGTACTGCGGCGGCAACCACACGTAGACCTCGGCGGTCACGCCGGAGACCTGGCCCTTGAGCAGCGTCGTCCGGATGCGGCCGTCGAGGGACGGGTCGACCGGCCGGAACGACTGCTCGGTCCTCGGCAGGTCGGCGACCCTGCGGCCGCCCAGCCCGTCCGGGCCGAGGTCGAGCGCCGCCTCGACATGGTCCTGGCGGCCGAGCACGTCGTCCCAGTCGGTGAAGAGGCCGTGGGCGTTGTTCACGGCCACGAAGACCACGAGCATCGCGGTGATCTGCGCGAAGCCGACCATGGCCAGCCGTGCCAGACCCCGGACGAGGAGCGGGCCGCGCACCCGGCTCCACAGCAGGAACGGCAGGACGACCGCGAGCGCCGCGAGCACGATCGCGGTCACGAAGAAGGGAGTACCCGTCAGGCTCATCACGGCAAGGAGGAGGGCCCGGCAGCCCCACAGGTTGCCGCCCGTATGCGCCGATCACCCCGCAAACTGCCGTACGTCCGCCCTCGGGCGGCCCGGCCGCTCAGACCAGCCGGCGGGCCGTCGCCCAGCGCGTCAGCTCGTGCCGGTTGGACAGCTGGAGCTTCCGCAGGACCGCCGAGACATGCGACTCGACCGTCTTCACCGAGATGAACAGCTGCTTGGCGATCTCCTTGTACGCGTAGCCCCGCGCGATCAGCCGCAGCACCTCCCGCTCGCGCTGCGTGAGCCGGTCCAGGTCCTCGTCGACCGGCGGCGCGTCCGTCGAGGCGAACGCGTCCAGCACGAACCCGGCCAGGCGCGGCGAGAACACCGCGTCGCCCTCCTGCACCCGGAAGATCGAGTCGATCAGGTCGGCGCCGGTGATGGTCTTGGTGACATAGCCGCGCGCGCCGCCCCGGATGACCCCGATGACGTCCTCGGCGGCGTCCGACACGGAGAGCGCCAGAAACCGGACCGGGTTCTCGGCCGCCGTCATGAGCGGCGCGCAGCGGCGCAGCACCTCGACCCCGCCGCCGCCCGGCAGATGCACGTCGAGGAGGACCACCTCGGGGCGGGTCGCCGTGATGACGGTGACGGCCTGGTCGACGTCGGCGGCCTCCCCGACGACCTCCACGCCCGTCTCGTCCGTCCGCCCGATCTCGGCCTGTACGCCGGTGCGGAACATCCGGTGGTCGTCGACGAGCACCACCCGCACCCGGCGCTCCGCCGTCCCCCCGGCCGTCTGCTCGGTCGTCGTCATGCGTCCGCCTCCTCCGCCCTGTCCATCTCCAGCTCGACCTCGGTGCCGTCGCCCGGCACCGACCGCACGCGCGCGGTGCCACCGTTGCGCTGCATCCGGCCGATGATCGATTCTCGTACGCCCATGCGGTCGGCGGGTACGGAATCCAGGTCGAAGCCCGGGCCCCGGTCCCGAACGGAGACGAACACCGTACGGCCCTCGACCTCCGCGTACACCTGCACGGCGCCGCCCCCGCCACCGTACTTGGCGGCGTTGACCATCGCCTCGCGCGCGGCCTGCATCTGCGCGGCGAGCTTCTCGTCGAGCGGGCAGTCGCCGACCACCACCACCTCCAGCGGCACGCCGTGCTTGTCCTCGACCTCGGCGGCGGCCTTCTTGACGGCCTCGGCGAGCGTCTCGGGTGCCTCGGCCTCGTCCTTGCCGGTGCCCTCGGGCCGGTACAGCCAGTTCCGCAGCTCCCGCTCCTGGGCGCGGGCGAGACGGCGGACCTCGGCGGCGTCCTCCGCGTTCCGCTGTATCAGCGTGAGCGTGTGCAGCACCGAGTCGTGGACGTGCGCGGCGACTTCGGCCCGCTCCTGCGCGCGGATGCGCATGGTCCGCTCCTCGGAGAGGTCCTGCGACATCCGTACCAGCCACGGCCCCGCGAGCAGCGCCATCCCGGCGAGCACCGCAATCGCGGCGGTCAGCGCCGTACCGAGCTGGGCGACCGAGCCGCGCACCACCATGAAGACGGTGAGCCCCATGCCGACCAGGGCGACCCCGGCCAGGCCGCGCGCCAGCTGGAACAGCTGCTTGCGGCGACCGGACTCGCTCCACCGGGCGCGCCGCGCGTTGTCCACCTGACGCCACACCAGGACCACACCCACGCCGACGAGGAGGGTCGGCCACACATACCGGTTGGCGTTCCCGCCCAGGTCGACCGTGCCGACGAACACGGCCGTGCCGATCAGCAGCGCTATCAGCGCCACGACCTGCCCCTTGTCGGGCTTCCGCAGCTTGCGGCGCCCGTCCGGGGTGGTCTCGAAGACCGTGCGCGGCTCGGTGGACCGGCCGCCGACACCGAGCGGTACGGCGATCCAGAACGCGGCGTAGAGGAGGATGCCGAGCGGCGCGTCGGCCAGGAAGAGTCCCAGGAACGTCAGCCGCACCCAGATCACCGGCAGCCCGAGGTGCCCGGCGAGACCGCGCGCCACACCGCCGAGCATCCGCCCGTCGGCGCTGCGGTAGAGCTTGCGCACGGGCGGCTCGTCGGTCGTCTCGGGCATGCGGGCGGCGACTGGCATGCACCGATCGTCACACGCCCGCCGTGGCAGGACATCAGGGTCGGCCCTGACGCGGACCCTGAGAACGGCGTAGTCGGACTGTCGCGGCACGGCCGCCCGGGCCGCCAAGGCCCGTCGGGGCACGCCGGGGCCGCACAGTCCCGCCGGGGCCGCGCAGTCCCGCCGGGGCGACCGGACGTGGCCGCCCCAGGGGCAGGGGTGGCGGAATATCAGGGACCGGCCAGGGTCGGCGCGGGTGCCTTCCGGGGCCGCGGCCGGTCACCATGGTCGTATGACAAGCGCGACGCCCGCCCCGTCGGAGGCGCCCGAGGCCCCGCCGCCCCACCCGCCGCTGCGCCGTACCCCGCGGCAGAAGGTGGTGGCCGGGGTGTGCGGGGGCCTCGGGCGGCACTTCGACCTCGACCCGGTGGTCTTCCGGGTCGCGACCGGGGTGCTCGCCGTGGCCGGCGGCATCGGCCTGATCTTCTACGGCTTCGCCTGGCTGCTGATCACGGCGGACGGTGAGGACGAGAACGAGGGACGGCGGCTGCTGTCCGGCCGCGTCCAGGGCGCCTCGCTCATCGCCGTCCTGATGGCGCTGGTCGGCTGCGGCCTGTTCCTGTCGATGCTGGGCGCGAACGGCGAGACCATCGGCTTCGCCATCCTGCTGGCCTGCGCGGTCAGCGGCGCGGCCGTCTGGTCCCAGCGGCGGCGGCTCACCGTCGGCCAGGAGACCGCCACGGCGGCCGCCGGGCACGCCGTCTCCGCCGAGGCACCGCCGGAGACCAAGGCGCCACCCCCGCCGGACGCCCCGTCGTGGTGGCGCGACCCGATCGTCAAGGACGGCTCGACCGGCCCCGTCCCGGTCGGCTACCTCTGGGGCCCGGCCGACACCGCCCCGGACGAACTGCTGCTGCCGCCCCCGCACCTGCCGTGGGGCGCGGGCGCGCGGATACCCCCGTCCGGACCGGCGGCCCCGCCCCGGCCGCGCTCCATCGGCGGTCTCGTCCTGCTTCTCGCGACGGTGGCCGGTGCCATCGGCACATCGGCCGCCTGGGGCGGCCAGCCGCTCGGTACGAGCCTCCAGGTGGGACTCGCGTGCGCCCTCGCCGTGTTCGGTCTCGGCCTGGTCGTCAGTTCGTTCCTGGGCCGCACCGGCTTCGGCACGATCTTCATGACGGTCGTGACGGCGCTGCTGCTGGCGGCCGCGTCGGCCGTCCCCCGGCAGATCGGTACGGAATGGGCCCACACCGTGGTGCGGCCCGCCTCCGTCACGGAGGTCCGGCCCCACTACGACCTGGGCAACGGCGACTCCACCCTGGACCTGTCGGCGCTGGCCGTCCCGGCCGGCGGCACGGCACGCGCCTCCGCCGAACTCGGTCTCGGCCGCCTGAAGGTCGTCGTCCCCCGGGACGCGACGGTGACCGTGCACGCCGAGGTGGGAGTCGGTGAGGTGCTGCTGCCCGCCACCCCGCAGCGTCCCGGCCCGGGCCAGGACGTGACCCGGACCCTCCCGACCCCCGCCGGTGTCACCCCGGGCGGCACGCTGGCACTGGACCTGGAGGTCGCGATCGGAGTGGTGGAGGTGACCCGTGCTGCGTCATGAGTTCCGGCCCGGCCGGCTGATCGCGGGCGCCACGGGCCTGGCCGTCGCCGCTCTGTACGCGGGCGACGCGGCGGGCGCCTGGCAGACCCCCTGGTACCTGGTGTTCCCGGTGCTCTTCGGCGGCCTCTGGCCGGCCGCGGTCGCCGCGTGGGTCGCCTACCGGTTCCGGCGGCGGCGCTCCGCGAGGAACGCGTCTGCGGAGAGCATCGGCGCCCCGGCCAGTACGAGGGGCAGCCACGCCATCAGATAGGCGAGGTCCAGCAACGAGACGGACGCCTCCACCTCAATCGAACGGCAGCTCCAGGACTGCATGACGTACGTGGCAGAGAGGCAACACCTCGGCTGGCAGGTGGTGGGCGTCGCCAGAGACGCCCACATCTCCGCCACCAAGTCCCATCCCTTCGAGCGGCCGGAGCTCGGAGAATGGCTCAACAACCGGGCCCCTGAATTCGATCTCCTGCTGTTCTGGAAGATGGACAGGTTCGTCCGCAAAGTCGTCCACATGCAAGACATGATCAAATGGGCGACCGCACATGGCGGTAAGTCCTTGGTGTCGGTCAAGGAACCTGTGCTCGACATGGTCGGCCCCTTCCGACACGTCATCATCGACTTGTTCGCAGCCATTGCCGAGACCGAGGCGCAGAACATCTCGATGCGAGTCAAGTCGTTCCAGAGCTACGCCAAGACGAAGAACGTATGGGCGAAGGGAAGCCCGCCCTACGGTTACGAAACTTTCCGCGACACTGACGGAGCGATGAGGCTCCGGGTTCGAGAGAACCAGAAGGAAGTCATCCGGGAAATGTATAAGCGGGTGGTCGAGGGCGGAGAACCCTACTCGAACATCTGCGATGACTTCAATTCCAGAGGAACCCCGTCTCCCGGGGCCGAGAGGATGTCGAATCGCCGGAAGAACAACGGCGACTCCCCACCGGTATGGCGGAGCCGTACCGTCACGACCATTCTGAGATCGGAAACCATCCTCGGCTGGAAGTGCGAGGAAGTGAAGATCCCTGGAAAGCAGTACGGAGTTTCCCAACCGGTCCGGACTTCCGAGGGAAAGATTCGGATGGCAGACCCCATCCTCACGGACGAAGAGTGGAAAAAGCTCCAAGAAGAAATGAACGGCCGCCCTGGCGCTGCTCGCAGGTCGACCAAGAACACGACGGCCTACCGTGGCGTCGTCCTGTGCGGCGGTTGCGGCCGGAATCTCTACCTCTTCAACCCGGAGCGGCAACAGGGTAAGCCTGTATACCGCTGCAATAAGGCGGCCAACCGGGAGTCCTGTGGCAAGGGCTACGCCTTCCGGGCAGAGAAGGTAAGGGAGGTCGTAGAGAGCATGATCCTGGGAGTCATCGGAGACTTCCCCATGCATGAGCGTCACTATGTCAAGGGTTCCAACAACTCCGAAAGACTCAAAGAGATCAAGGAGTACGTAACGGAACTCCAGCGAACCACCCGCCCCGGCGGCAGGAACTCTGCCGGCTTCGCCAAGAAGTCCACCGAGGAAGAGATCGCAGCTCTCTACGAGGAGTACGACTCTCTGGACGCTGAGGGAGACAAGCCTGACAGGTACGAATACCGGGACACCGGGGAGACCTTCCGTCACATGTGGGAGAGGAACGAAGGCAACGACACGGAAAGGACACGCCACCTGCTCAAAGCAGGAATCTCTATTCGACTGCATCCCCACATCAAGGGGGTTTCGAACACCCTGGACTTCGGCGCAGAGGCCGACCTGGGGAACCTGTCCCAGCCGTTCACCATCCACTGACAGTAGAACTGAAAAATTGTGGGGGGTATATAAAACCCCCCACATAATTATTTGTACCTGTCCACTGGGAGATTCCGGGACAGCTCATCAAGAGAGTGAGAGGCAGATCACACAGCATCAGTCCTCACGGTTGACCAACGAGCGTCGTCGACACGCATGAGACCCGGGGACCAGCCCCAGAGCAAGTCAACGCAAGATCGTTACCCGACAACACGAATATTGGCGCTACCGCATAGACGACTGTGCGCCACCCCCGTACCGTCATCTTCAAGAGCCTCAACCGAGGCCAGACACAGGGGGTTTCGGCATCGTGCGTGAGGAACTGACCCGGCTGACCGGCAACGGAAACGGCACCTGCGGCAAGGATGACTGCCCGAACGTGTACCGCACCGACAGCGGCTCGTTCATCGTCCAGGGCGACCTGTCCCAGGCGTTCACTCCGCCCGAGGGAGAAGGGCTTGTGGAGATCCCTGAGAGCGTGCTGAGGGAGGCTGTGCGTGTTCTTGGCTGGTAAGGAGTGGGCAGCCCGATTCGAAGGCTTCCAGCGGGAAGCATGGAGGCTTGAGACCCTGCCGCAGTACCTCATGCCGCAGGAGAGAGAAGAGTTCACGGCCTTCAGAGAAGGAACCCGCATCGACCCCCGCTCCGTCTCAAACGAATACACCGACCGGCTACGCCGGCAAGTCGCAGAAGGCCGCTCCCAAGGGCGCGTGCACGTCGTGACGCGGCCACTCTCGGACTACCTGCGATTCGAATTCTCCCAGTACTACGCACCCCACGCATTGGCTGGTGAGCAGATTCGGATTCTTGACGTGACCGAGCGGGTCAACCCGCTGGCAGGCGTACAAGATTTCTGGCTGTTCGACCACACTGACGTGGTGCTCATGAACTACCACCCGGACGGGCGACAGATCAACCGTGAAGTCTATGAAGGGGACGCGGCCCGGTTCGTCGAATACCAGCGAATCGCGGTAGCCGAGTCAGTTCCCTTTGAGGAGTACGTGAAGGGCGTTGACGTTTGAGCCCGAAAGGCTAGGTCAGTCCAGGTCAGATCTAGCCGAAGCCCTGAGAGGCCAGCGCAAGCGAGCCGGGAAGACGCAAACCTGGCTCGCTCGCCGCTGCAACATGTCTCAGACCAAGGTCAGTAACATTGAGAGCGGCAAACTCACACCGTCACTGGTCGACGTTGAATTGATCCTGGAAGCCCTCGGGGCGGACAATCCAATCTCTGCCGAGATCCTGTCGCTGGCGAGAACAGCCAACACGGAATGGCAAGACCACTGGTCCTCTAGCCGCAGAGGACTGGACAAGAAACAGAATGAGCTAGCCAGGCTTGAAGCAGTATCCACAGAGTTTCGGTTTTTCCTGCCAACGATGATCACGGGCCTACTGGCCACACCCGATTACGTCCGGGCGAGTCTTGCACGGAACTCAGGTGACATGTCCAAGACGGTCGCCAAGAAGCTAGAGCGCCAACAGATCCTCATGGACTCGGCGAAGTTCTTCACATTCCTGCTGACGGAACAGGCCGTGCGATGGCCACTAGCCTCACCCATCGCCATGGCTATGCAGCTCGACCGGCTAGCATCTGTCTCACGAATTCCAAACGTACGACTAGGGGTTATCCCTCTCAGAATGGTTGGCCCGGTCGTCGAGACGCCGCTGAGCGTCTTCACCGTCTACGACCGCCGACTAGTGCAAGTGGAAACCCACACAGGGGCATTGATCCTGCGAGACCACAGGGACGTAAGTGCGTACCGGGATGACTTTGACCGGTACGAGTCCTACGCCGTCTTCGGAGACGAATGCCGAGAGCTCTTGACCGAGTGGTCCATGTCCTTTACCCGACAACGCCAATAAAACTGGATGCCAGCCCCGGCCCGACTCACCATGGATGAGTTGCCAAGCCGGGGAGGATTGATGGCGATCACGCAGAGGCCACAGGGGTACCGCCTCACAGAGCTGCCACCGGAGCCGAAAGCTGTGTCCGGGTGCCACGGATGCCTCAGCATCTGCGTACAGCGGGAGAATTCACGTTCGAGGGGCGACTACAGCGCCGTATCCGATGCGAATGTTGAGCTGCGCCGGCACCATACCCAGGCGCACGGCTCATGAGCCAAGGAAGCACACCCGAGCCCTTGGCCGATCACCCGTTGATGACCATGCGCCTCTCTCGTGACTCGGGGAAGACATGGGAGCCCGAGCGGGCGGTATCCGCCGCCGACAACCTTGAACCCCTTATGTTGAGCACGTGGCCACCGTGCGAGTGTCCACGCTGCACCCAGCAGCTCAAAGCGTGAAACCCGTACAGCGTCGAATGAACGGACCCCTGCGGTCCCATGAGGGAACTCCCGCATGCGTTACCCCCAGGCCACCCAGGGCGCATCAGAGGCGTCTCAGAAACCTTGGTTTGCGAGACGGGAGGCGGGAAGCCCGCAGAGCACTCCCAGGGCGTTCAAAACCCGTCTCAGAACCTTGCCGAAACCCTCGATGTTGTGAGACGAGTTATGAGACCCTCGCTCCATGGCGACGAACACCGACAGCGGGCACCTCATCGGCTATGCGCGCGTCTCCAGCGATGACCAGGAAGCACAGCTCCAGAGGGACGCACTGAGTAGCGCAGGGTGCTCCCGGACCTTCGAGGACAAGGCATCCGGCAAGAACACGGACCGCCCCGAACTGGCGGCGGTACTCGACTACCTCCGAGTGGGAGACACCCTCGTCGTCTGGAAGCTCGACAGGCTTGGAAGGTCCCTCATCGACCTTGTGAGCATCGTCGACGGCCTGAGAGAACGCGGCATCGGCCTCAAGGTGCTGACAGGGGCTCTGAGCGCCGTCGACACCACCTCCGCCGACGGTCGTCTCTTCTTCCAGATCATCGCCGCCATGGCGGAGTTCGAGCGCTCTCTCATCAGAGACAGGACCAAGGCCGGCTTGGAGGCGGCCAAAGCACTGGGGCGCACGGGGGGACGGCCCACGGTCATCACCGATGATCTCGTCGCCGCAGCCACGGCAAGGAGAGCCAACGGCGAGAGTGTCACCGCCATAGCCAAGGCTCTGGGAGTGTCCCGAGCGACCCTGTACCGGCACCTGCCGGACGAACACCAGCCCTGACGCACCGCCAGGGCCCCGCCCTAGGCCCGCCCGTAACGTCGCTGCCTGATCAGGGCGTCCATCGACCAGTAGGGCGCTCCTGCCAGCACGAGAGGCACCCAGCAAAACAGGTACGGGAGGTCGTTGCCGTAGTAGTACGGGTCGCTCTGCCAGCTGACGGTCAGCCACAGGCTGAGCGAGATGAACGCCCCGCCCGCCGCCGCGACCCGCGCCAGCAGCCCGACGAGGGTGCCGAGCCCCACGGCCACCTCGCCGATCCCGATGGCGTACCCGAACGCCTCCGGGTTGCGCAGTGCCAGGTCCACCAGCCATGGCACGGCCGAGCTGTCCCGGACCGCCCGCATCAGCTCACCGACCGAACCGGGCCCGGACGCCGACATGAACCGGTCGTCGGTGAGCTTGTCGAGCCCCGCGTAGATGAAGGTGACCCCGAGGAACACCCGCAGCGGCAGCAGCGCGTACCGGGAGGCTCTCTCCCGCCATCCGTTCCGCCGCTCCGTCGTGTGGTCGCCGTGCACCGTGTGCGCCATGGCCCTCGCCCTCGCTCATCCGCGTCGCTTGCCGCCCGCGGCCCGTCCATGGAGTACGTACACACGCCCGCGTCGGTTCAACCGGCCACGACGAAGCCGCCGCCCACAGAGGTGGACGACGGCTGCGTACGGAGGGAGGCGGGGGTGGAGGTCACTCCCACCCGAGTGCCTGGCGGCGGATCACCTCCGCGGTGGCTGAGAGGGGCACCTCCCGGGCCTACTCCCACTCAATGGTGCCCGGGGGCTTGCTGGTGACGTCGAGAACGACGCGGTTGACGTCCTTGACCTCGTTGGTGATGCGCGTCGAGATGCGGGCGAGCACCTCGTACGGCATGCGGGTCCAGTCCGCGGTCATGGCGTCCTCGGACGAGACCGGGCGCAGCACGATGGGGTGCCCGTACGTCCGCCCGTCGCCCTGCACGCCCACGGACCGTACGTCGGCGAGCAGCACGACCGGGCACTGCCAGATCTCGCGGTCGAGACCGGCCGCGGTCAGCTCCTCGCGCGCGATGGCGTCGGCCTCGCGGAGCAGGTCCAGTCGCTCCTTGGTGACCTCGCCGACGATTCGGATACCGAGGCCGGGACCCGGGAACGGCTGCCGCTGAACGATCTCCTCGGGCAGCCCGAGCTCCTGCCCGACCATCCGCACCTCGTCCTTGAAGAGCTGCCGCAGCGGCTCGACGAGCTGGAACTCGAGGTCCTCGGGGAGCCCGCCCACATTGTGGTGGGACTTGATGTTGGCGGTGCCGGTGCCGCCGCCGGACTCGACGACGTCGGGGTAGAGGGTCCCCTGGACGAGGAACTCGACGGGCTGGTCGCCCGGGGCCTCGGCGATGATCTCGGCCTGGGCCTGTTCGAAGACGCGGATGAACTCGCGGCCGATGATCTTCCGCTTCTCCTCGGGGTCGCTGACCCCGGCGAGCGCGTTCAGGAACCGTTCCTGCGCGTCGACGACCTTCAGCTGGACGCCGGTCGCGGCGACGAAGTCCTTCTCGACCTGCTCGGTCTCGTTCTTCCGCATCAGGCCGTGGTCGACGTACACGCAGGTCAGCTGGTCGCCGATGGCCCGCTGGACGAGCGCGGCGGCCACGGCGGAGTCGACACCGCCGGAGAGCCCGCAGATGGCTCGGCTGGTACCGACCTGCTCCCGGATGGCGGCGACCTGCTCCTCGATCACATTGCCGGTCGTCCAGGACGGCTCGATGCCGGCGCCGCGGTAGAGGAAGTGCTCCAGGATCTGCTGGCCGTGCGTGGAGTGCAGCACCTCGGGGTGGTACTGCACGCCGTACAGCTTCTTCTCGTCGTTCTCGAAGGCGGCGACCGGCACGACGTCCGTGGACGCGGTGACGGCGAAGCCCTCGGGCGCGGCGGAGCAGGCGTCGCCGTGCGACATCCACACGGACTGCTCGTCCGGCGTGCCCTCGAAGAGCGTCGACCCGGACTTGCTGACGTGCAGCGCCGTGCGGCCGTACTCGCGGGCGCCGGTGTTGTCGACGGTGCCGCCGAGGGTCGTGGCCATCAGCTGGAAGCCGTAGCACATACCGAAGACGGGGACGCCGGCCTCGAAGATCGCACGGTCGATGGCCGGCGCGCCCTCCTCGTAGACGGACGACGGGCCGCCGGAGAGGATGATCGCCTTCGGGTTCTTGGCCAGCATCTCGGCCACCGGCATGGTGGACGGGACGATCTCGCTGTAGACCCGGGCCTCACGGACGCGGCGGGCGATGAGCTGGGCGTACTGCGCGCCGAAGTCGACGACGAGTACGGCGTCGGGCGAGGCGGCAGCGGGGGTCGCTGATGACACTACGGCGGCCTTCCGGCGGTGGGAGGGGGTCGGTATTTGTCGATTCTACCGGCGCGGGCAACCGGGGTTTCGTCTCACCATCCGAACCGGAGGCGGGGGCGGCTGGCTGTACGGCGGCGTCTGCCGCCATACTGACCACCATGCACAAGCACATGACCTTCGTCTTTACCTATGGCACCGGCCGGTCCGGCTGCCATGGTCGTGCTGCTTGAGCAACTGCTGACAAGCGACTTCCACAGGCGCCCCGGGCCGACAAGGCCCGGGGCGCCTGTCGTCGTCACCGGGCCGTGCCGCCGCCCGGGGCTCCGCCCGAACCGAGGAGCCCACGGCATGACCGCGACCAGGACCCCCACGCCCGCCACCCCCACCGAGAAGACCGGCGCCCGTACGGACGACGCGGCGCGGGTGATCAGCGGCGCGCGTGAGCGCATCGACGCGCTCGACGACCGGATCATCGGCCTCATTCAGGAACGGATGGCCGTCTCGGCCGTCATCCAGGACGCCCGCATCGCCTCGGGCGGCCGGCGCGTGAACCTCGCGCGCGAGATGGAGGTGCTGGCCCACTACAGGGACGCCCTGGGCAAGCCCGGAACATCGCTCGCGATGACGGTCCTGGAGCTGTGCCGGGGCCGCATCTGAGTTCGGTCCCGTCTCTCACCCGTACGGCGCGTGACCTGGGCCACACCCCCTCGTTGGTCCCGTTGTCCGCGCCAGCCAGGGGCGGGCCCGAAGAAACCACGCGTGGCTCCGCTGGAGCGTGTGGCGCACCGTGTGTGCGCCGTGGGACCTCGCTTCAGCGTGCGTGACCGGACGGCAGGGGACAGCAGCCCGGTCACCCGAAGAGCGGTCGGTTCCGGGGACGCCCGGAACCGACCGCACAGGACCGTCCCCGTGTCCCCGCCTCCCTCATTCAACAGCTTCCCCTCCCCACGCGGCGCTTCCTCCCCACCCCGAGCGCCGCCCTCGGCCCCGACGAGCCCTGACGCCGGCGCCGACACCCAAGGGCCCCGCACCGCCGTATCGACCGACGGCGGCGCGGGGCCCTTGTGCCGCGTGGGGCGCGGCGGGGCCGGGGGCGGGTCGGAGACCGGTTCGGGTTCTGCGGGCCGAAGGTCGCACCGTGACGCAGGCCACATAAAGAACCTGTGAGTTGCCGTGCAACCAATCCCAGGAGTCACAGGTCATCTATGCGAAACCAACGGCCACGCCTGTGACACACCACGGGCTGGAGGCCCATCAGATTCCGTACCGCACCCAGTGGTACGCCCAGACCATGAGGTCTTGACTTGAAGCTTCGCCGCGCCATGGCCGTCGCCGCCGCGACCGCCGTCATCACGCCTGCCGCCTTCCTGATGGTGGCCCCGGCCGCGTACGCGACGGACGACACGCCGTCGACGACGGAGAGCACCACGGCGTCCACGTCCGACGAGGACACGAAGTCCGCGGACCCGACTCCGTCGGACGACGAGACCACCTCCGCCGACCCGGCGCCCTCGGACGACGAGACCACGTCCACCGACCCGGCTCCGTCGGACGACAAGACGTCCACCACCGACCCGAGCCCGTCGAACGACGACACCGCCGCGCCGTCGCCCTCCACCAGCACGAGCGCCCCCTCGCCGTCGGCGTCGGCGTCCGAGCCGGCCTCGGAGTGCGAGGACTTCGCGGACAACGAGGGCGTGCACACCGAGCTCCGCGGCCTGCCCTCGAAGGTCGTCGCCGGCTCCGGCTGGCAGAAGTTCACGTTCCGCGTCGAGAACAAGACCGGCCACGACGTGGAGGGTGTCGACGCCTACCTGTACACGGCGGCCGTCGACGACGAGGACCTGGAGGAGATGACCAAGTACGTCACCGTACAGGCGTACATCCAGGACGCCTGGCGGACCGTCAGCGACGAGGACGGCTACTTCGGCACCTCCAAGGCGCTGAAGGCGAACCAGTACGCAGAGGCGAACATGCGCCTGAAGGTGGACGCCAAGGCCCCGGCCGGTTACGGCTTCGCCTTCGCCTCCGGCGTCAGCATCACCGCGGACGGCCTCTGCGAGTACGGCGACGAGACCCTCTACGAGTTCGACATCCTCGCCGCCGACACCGACCCGGGCGAGGTCGACGACGCCACGGGCAAGCCGGGCAAGAAGGGCAACAAGCCGGCTCCGACCGGCGAGCTGTCCGAGATCCCCGTCACCGGCACGCTCGCCGAGACGGGCTCCAGCTCGATGCTGCCGACCATCGGTGTCGCCGGTGGTATCGCCATCGTCGCCGGTGCCGGTGTCGTCTTCGCGCTGAAGCGCCGTAACGCCGGTGCCACCGCGTAACGGACGCGCTTAAGGACAAGAGAGGCGCTGCGCTCGGAGGGGGGCGCAGCGCCTCTCTGCTGTTCTCCGGGGCCGTGGCGCGGGCTCAGGGCTTCGGGGGGACCTCCGGCATTCCCAGGAACGGGAGCTTCAGGGCCGCGAACGCCTCCGCCGGGACCGTCGGGGACTTGGGCGCGACCGGGGTCAGCCGGGTGTACGGCTCGCCCTGCCGGGGGCGCGGGTCCGGTTCGTCCTTGTTGGGCCAGAGGGACATGGCGCGTTCCGCCTGGGCGGTGATGGTGAGGGACGGGTTCACGCCGAGGTTCGCGGAGACGGCGGCGCCGTCCACGACGGAGATGCCCGGGTGGCCGTACAGGCGGTGGTACGGGTCGATGACCCCCTCGCCGGCCGTGGCGCCGATCACGCAGCCACCCAGGAAGTGGGCCGTGAGCGGGGTGCCCATCAGTTCGCCGACGTTCGATCCCGCGAAGCCGTTGATCTCCCTGGCCATGAGGGTGGCCGCGCGGGTCGCCTCGGGGATCTGCTTGGGGTTCGGGGTGCCGTGGCCCTGGGTGGCGGTGAGCAGGCCCTTTCCCAAGCCGCCCCGCTTGCGGTAGGTCGTCAGTGAGTTGTCCAGCGACTGCATGACCAGACCGATGATCGTCCGCTCCGACCAGCGGCGGTTGGAGAGGGAGCGTACGGCCAGGACGGGGTGGCGGGCGACGTTGGCCAGCCAGGCGGCCACCCGGTTCTTCGCGTACGGGACCTGAAGGATCGACAGCGAGCCCATGGCGTTGGAGCCCTTGCCGTAACGGACAGGCTCGATATGGGTGTTCTCGTCCGGGTGGATGGACGAGGTGATCGCCACGCCGTGGGTGAAGTCGGCCTTCGGTACGCCGTGCCGCTTGCGGTAGCGGCGGTCCGTCGTCTGCGAGCCGACCAGCGCCTCGGAGTTGGTGCGGGTCAGTTCGCCCAGGCGTTTGGAGATGCGGGGCAGCAGGCCCTGGTCCTTCATCCGGTGGAGGAGGGTCTGTGTGCCGTACGTGCCCGCCGCGACGACGACATAGCGCGCGCGGAGGGCGCGCCGGGGCGCCTTCCGGCGGTGGCCGGTGGGGACCACCACGACTTCGTAGCCGTCCCCGGCGCCGGCTTCCCTGATCTCCGTGACCGTCGTCATCGGGTGGATCACCGCGCCCGCCTTCTCGGCCAGGTACAGGTAGTTCTCCGTCAGGGTGTTCTTGGCGCCGTGCCGGCAGCCCGTCATGCACGCGCCGCACTCGGTGCAGGCGCGCCGTGCCGGGCCCGAGCCGCCGAAGTACGGGTCCGGGACCTGGTCGCCGGGAGGCGCCTTCGTCGTACCGTCCGCGTCCTTGCCGTCGCCGAAGAAGACACCGACGGGTGCCAGGTGGAAGGTGTCGCCGACGCCCATGGTCTCGGCGGTCGCCTTGAGGTGGACGTCCGAGGGGGTCATCGTCGGGTTGAGGCGTACGCCCAGCATGCGCTTGGCCTGGTCGTAGTGCGGGGCGAGTTCGTCCTGCCAGTCGGTGATGGACGCCCACTGCTTGTCCTGGAAGAAGGCGGGCGGAGGTACGTAGAGGGTGTTCGCGTAGTTCAGCGAGCCGCCGCCCACGCCCGCGCCGGCCAGGACCATGACGTTGCCCAGCAGATGGACACGCTGGAGGCCGTACAGGCCGAGTGCCGGGGCCCACAGGTAGTTGCGCAGGTCCCAGGAGTTCTTGGGGAGGGTGTCCCGGGTGAAGCGGCGGCCCGCCTCCAGGACGCCCACGCGGTAGCCCTTCTCGGTGAGGCGGAGGGCCGAGACCGAGCCGCCGAAGCCGGAGCCGATCACTATGACGTCGTAGTCGTACGCGGCGGCTGGTCGGTGTTTTTGGGCAGGGGGGACCTGGGGCATGGCTCTCCTCGGACCGGATCGGGGGTGAATCGGGCGCCGTCGCCCGTCGTCAGCGCAGGCGCAGCGTCTTCATCGCCTTCAGGCTGCGGCTCATGAACGCCGCGTATGTCGCGTCGTCCATGCCGAAGGACGGGGCGAGCGGCATGAGGCGCTGGTGGGCGACGGTCTGGGCCTCCGTGTACTTGAGGATGCCCTCCGAGCCGTGGCGGCGGCCGAGGCCCGAGTCCTTCATGCCGCCCATCGGCGCCTGGACGCTGCCGTACGCGGCCCCGTACCCCTCGTTGATGTTGACGGTTCCGGCGCGCAGCCGGGTGGCGACGGCGTGGCCGCGGCGGCCGTCCTTCGTCCAGACGCTCGCGTTCAGGCCGTACGCGGTGGCGTTGGCGCGCTCGACGGCCTCGTCCTCGTCCGTGAAGCGGTAGACCGAGACCACCGGGCCGAAGGTCTCCTCCGCGCAGACCGCCATGGGCTCCTGGACCCCGTCGAGGATCGTCGGCTCGTAGAAGAGCGGGCCGATGTCGGGCCGGGCGACGCCGCCCGCGAGGACCCTGGCGCCCTTGGCGACGGCCTCGTCGACGTGCCGGGTGACGTTCTCCAGCTGCCGCTCACCTACGAGGGAGCCCATGTCGGCGCCGTACGCGAGGGAGGTGCCGAGGCGCATCGCCTTCGTGCGGGCGGCGAACCGCTCCAGGAACGCGTCGGCGACCGACTCGTGGACGTAGAGCCGCTCGATGGAGATGCACAGCTGGCCCGCGGAGGAGAAGCAGGCGCGTACGGCGCCCGCGGCGGCCTTCTCCACGTCCGCGTCGTGGAGGACCAGCATGGCGTTCTTGCCGCCCAGTTCGAGGGAGACGCCGACGAGCCGGGCCGCCGCGCCCTGGGCGACCTGGCGGCCGGTCCGCGTGGAGCCGGTGAACGACACGTAGTCGGCGTGCTTGACGACCTCGGGGCCGACGACCGGGCCCTCGCCGAGGACCACCTGGAAGACCTCCGCCGGGAGTCCCGCCTCGATCAGCAGGTCGCGGGCCCAGAGGGCGGTGAGGGCCGTCTCGGTGTCGGGCTTCATGACCAGGGCGTTACCGGAGACCAGCGCGGGCAGCGCGTCGCCGACGGACAGCTCCAGCGGGTAGTTCCATGGCGCGATCTGGCCGACGACGCCGCGCGGCTGGCGCAGTTCGGTCACCTTGGTCAGGGTCGGTACGGCGCCGGTGCGCCGCTTCGGCTTCAGATACGCGGAGGCGCGCAGGCCGTAGTGGCGGGCGGCTATCGCGACGGCCTGTATCTCCTCGTGGGCGTGCAGCCGCGCCTTGCCGGTCTCCAGCTGGATGAGGTCGAGGACCTCCGACTGCCGCTCCAGGATCAGGTCGTGGAAGCGGAGCAGGACGGCGGCGCGCCGACGGACGGGCGTGGCGGCCCAGGCCGCCTGGGCGGCGCGGGCCCGGGCGAACGCCTCGGCGACGTCCCCAGGCGTCGACTCGGGCAGTTCCGCCAGTCGTTCCCCGGTGAACGGGGTGTGGTTGGCGGTCCGGCCGGAGCCGACGACACCCCGGGTGAGCTGGGCGACCACCTCGGGCGTGACCACGTCGGCGGCGGTGCGGACGCCCTCGGGGGCGGGGGCTACCGGGTTCGTGCCGTGGGGCGCGGCGGCAGACGGCGATGTGGCCGACGTGGACGAGGATGCGGGAGCGTTGGCGGGGGCCTGCGTGTCCGTCATGGGGGCGAGGGTATGCGGGAGCGGAGACTTTGGGTACCCGTCGGTAACAGCTTTTCACCGAGCGCACACATCGCGCCAGTGTTCACTGGCAAATAAGCCCTGATCAGCGCGTTGTCAGGAAGAGAGCGACGCCGAGCGCGATCGCGACGACGAAGAGGGCGGTGATGAGGGCGGTGACGAGGAGGACCGTGGCCGGCCGTCGCGCACGGGGGCGCCGGTGGGGGGTGACGGGGGGCGGGAAGGCATCGGTCGACGGCGCGTCGGCCATGGGGAGCGCACCTGCGGGCAGCGCACCCGCGCGCGGCGCGTCGGCGGGCGGCACTTCGGGCGGCACTTCGGCGGTCGACGCGTCGGCGGGCACGGCGTCGCGAGGTACGGCGTCCTGGGGTTCCGCGTCCTGGGGTTCCGCGTCCTGGTATTCGTTGCCCTGGAATTCGGTGCCCTGCGGTTCGGCGGCGGCCGACGCCGGGGTGGCGGGTGCGGGGGCGGCACGGCCCGAGGCGCCGGATCCATCGCTTGAATCCGGCACATCGGGTGATGACCTGTTCGGCAGAGCCCTCACCATGTCGCCGGCACTCGTCCCCCGGACCGGCGACGCCGCGTGCGGCCGTGCGTCCTGCCGCGCGTCGCCCTGGCCGTCGCCCTGCCCGTCGTCGGGCCGGTCGTGGGCGGCCGGGGCGTCCGACGGCACCACCGGCGGGGGCGCCGTCGGCTTCTCCGGGACCACCGCGTACGCGCTCAGCAGCCGCTCCGCCTCCCCGGCATCGATCCTGCGCACCGGATCGCGCTGCAGCAGCCCCCGTACGACGGGCAGCAGCGGCCCGGCGGCCGCCGGCGGCCTGATCTCGGCCTCCACCACCGCGTGCAGCACCCCGCCCAACGAGTCGCGGTGGAACGGCGACCGCCCGGTCATCGCCGCGCACAGCAGCACCCCCAGCGACCACAGGTCCGACGCCGGCCCCGCCTGGATGCCCTGCATGCGCTCCGGCGCGGTGTACTCGGGCGAGCCGACGAACATCCCCGCCTCCGTCAGGGTCGTCGCCCCGGCCAGCTGGGCGATCCCGAAGTCCGTGAGGACGACCCGCCCGGTCGCCTCCTCCAGCAGGACGTTGGCCGGTTTGAGATCCCTGTGCAGCACCCCGATCGCGTGCGCGGCGCGCAGCGCGGACAGCAGCGCCAGGCCGATACGGGCCGCCTCGCGCGCTTCGACCGGCCCGCGCACGGCGATCCGCTCGGCGAGCGACACGCCCTCGACCAGCTCCATGACGATGTACGGCACGCCGTACTCCTCCACCACGTCGTGGACGCAGACGATGTGCGGGTGGTGCACACGGGCCACCGCGCGGGCCTCGCGCAGCGTCGAGTCGACGGCCGCGTCGCCGTCCCCCCTGACTCCACCGGCGCCACCGACGCCCCCGGCGCCCCCGACGTCCCCGACGTCGACGTGGAGTTCCTTGACGGCGACCTGACGGCCGAGCAGCTCGTCGTACGCCCGCCAGACGGTTCCCATGCCGCCCCGGCCGAGCCGGGCCTCCAGCCGGTAGCGGCCGACGATCCGCCGCTGTTCACGCGCTTGTCCCTGCGGCGGCTGCGGCTGTTCCCCCTGCTCCTCCGGTCTCCACCCTCCGACCGACACGGCATCTCCTCCGCTCACGCCGAGGAGGTCACCCCTCGGCGGGTCGCCAGTGACGCAGCACGATGTCGAACTGCTCCCGCGTGGTGGCCCAGTCTTCCTCGGGAGACGACATGTACAGCGCGTACTCGGTTCCGTCGTCCGTGTAGTACACCTGATCTATCGCGTGCCGCCTTCCGGGGTGTGTCTTCTTCTCGAGCCAGGTGAACTCCCAGAGACAGGATTCCAGCTGATCACGGAAGGTATTCGGGTGCAGCTGCTTCCGCTGATACTCGGGCAACCTGTCCTTCAACCGCTTTTCGACGTCCAGCATGTGCATGTACGGATTCTCGAAGTCGGGTGATTCGTCGATGCTGATGCGAATGCGATGGCGGCCATTGTCCGGGGTGTAGTCGATCTGGTCACCGTCCATCTGCCGCTTCCAGCCACCCGGTACGAGCAGGGAGAAGCCCGCCGGGTCCTCGACCCGTTCCCAGCCCTCGGGCACGCCGCCCGGGCCCGCCCCTGGGCTCGGCGTGGCCGTGGCGTCGAGGTGGTCGGCGGTGTTCTGACCGGTGATCGTGTTCTGGCCACCGCGGCCGGTGTCCGCATACCGCATCACGGCGAAGCCCGCGCCGGCGCCGACGACGGCCGCCAGGAGAACCACGAGGACGGCCCGGCGCCAACGTGCCCGTCCGCGCGGGGCGCCGGCGGGCGCGGGCGGGTACCGGGGGGAGGACTGCGGGCCGGGGCGGACGGGCGTGTCACCCGGCGTCCCGGCCGTGCCGCGCCGCGCCGGGACCGTCGTACCCGCGACCTGGCGGAACCCGGGGTGCGTGCGCCCGGACCCGCCCGGGGCCGCCGCGACCCCCGCGCCCCCCGCGGCTCCGGCGACTCCGGCGGCTCCGGCGGCTCCGGCGGCTCCGTGGGGTCCCGTGGCTTCCGGGACCCCGGGGCCCGCCGCGTCCCGGAGGTCCTGCGGTGACACGGACATGGTCGGTATGTACGCCTGGGCGGCGGACGGCGTGCGGCCTTCCATCGCCTCGATCAGCATGCGTTCGGTCTCGGGCGCGTCCGGCCGCTCGGCGGGGTCCTTGCGGAGGAGCGCGGTGATCACCGGGGCCAGGGGGCCCGCGTGCTCCGCGTCCTCCGGCTCCTCGGTGACCACGGCCTGCATGGTGCTGATCGGCGACGCGCGGCGGAACGGCGACCTGCCCTCGACCGCCATGTACAGCGTGGCCCCCAGCGCCCACAGGTCGGAGGCCGGACCGGGGTCGCCGCCGCGGACGCGCTCCGGCGCCAGGTAGTCGATGGAGCCGACGAGTTCGCCGGTGCGGGTGATCGTGGAGTCGCCCTCGATGGCGGCGATACCGAAGTCGGTGAGCAGCACCCGCCCGTCACGGGCCAGCAGTACGTTGCCGGGCTTGACGTCCCGGTGCAGCACCCCGGCGGCGTGCGCGGCGCGCAGCGCGCCCAGCACATGCAGGCCGATCCTGGCCGCCTCGCGCGGTTCGACTCGCCCGTCGGCCGCGGCCTTCGCGGCGTCGGCGAGCGACGGGCCGTCCACGTACTGCATCACGATCCACGGCCGTTGGTCGTACTCCAGCACGTCGTGAACGGTGACGACCGCCGGGTGGGAGATGCGCGCGGCGGCCCGCGCCTCCTTCTGCGTACGCGCGTGCAGGACCTTGCGGTCGGCCTCGGAGGCGTACTGTCCCGCCGTCAGTTCCTTGACGGCGACGGTACGGTTGAGCACCTCGTCATGGGCGCGCCACACCTTGCCCATGCCACCGCGGCCGATGGACTCACCGAGCCGGTAGCGGCCTGCGAGCACCGCCCCCGCGCCCATGTCCTGACTGTGTTCCACGTGTCTCCGCTCGGCCACGCCCGCTGATTCGGAGCAAGGTTACGGAGGGTGTGCGGGAGGCGGAACCTCGGGGCCGCCACGGAGACCTCACCGTGATGCGCACCCTTCTGATTGGCGTGATTTCGCCACTGAGAGTGATATCAGCGCGGCCTCAACGGGTCGCCCTGTACGCCTTGGTGGCCTGTTCGTAGATCTCCTTGACCTTGTCGCGGCCGGACTCCGGGCCGATGGCCTGGACGACGTGGTAGCGGTCGTCGATGACGATCGCCAGGTTACGGACGTACACCTGGCGGCCGTTGCCGTCCTGCCAGGTGAACTGGCCCTCCGCCATGGCCTGTCGGCCTATGTCGACCCGGCGCAGCCCGGTCGCGGACGCCCAGGACGAGTCGCGCCACGGCTGGAGCTCGCGCTCCTTGTTCCGCTGGTACTCCAGCGGGTCCGCGCCGGCCGCGCGGACGGTGTCCCGGCCGGGGACGACGATCAGCGTGTAGTCGCCGTCCGAGTAACGGACTTGGCCGATGTCGTTGATGGGACTGCGGCGCCAGGTGCGGTCGACGCCGATACGGAAGCCCTCGGGGTCGTCACGGACGACGTACCCGTCGGCGAGCGCGGGCGCGGTGGGCGTGACGGCGTTGGTGGACGGCGCCTGGCTGCCCGGGGACGGGCTCTGCCGGGGTGTCGGTCCGGGGTCGGCCGGGGAGCCGGCCGAGGGCTGCTGATGCGGGCCGGTCGGCGTCGGCCGGGCCGTGCCCGTGGGGCTCTCCGACCGGTCCTGCGACTCCGCCTTGGGCATGAACAGCACGGCGTACGCGACGGCGGCGGCGAGCGCCAGGAATATGAGCAGCAGCAGCGTACGGCCCAGGGCGCGGGGGCCTCCTCTCGGCCGCCGCTCCTTGGTCTTCTTGTGGCGGTGGCGGGCCGGGGCGGCCGCGGCGGGCGCGCTCGTACGACGCCGGCGGACCAGGTCGCCACGACGGCGGACGATCGGCAGGCGGGCGGCATCGGCCGACGGCATGGGCACGACGGCGGTACCGGCGTCGGGCTCGGGCGCCGAGCGGATCAGCGAGCGCAGCCAGCCGCGCAGCTCCTCGAACTCCGGCCGCTCGGTGGGGTCCTGGCGCAGCAGCGACTCGACGACGGGGCGCAGCGCGCCGCAGTCCTCGGCGTAGGCGGGCGGCTCGGCGCACACCATCTGGACCAACTCGGCGGCGCTGTCCTCGGGGTACGGGGCGTGGCCCTGGAGGACGCGGAAGAGCAGTGCGCCCAGCGCCCACAGGTCCGTGGCGGGCCCGATGGGCGGCGCGAGCTGCCAGGTGCCGTGCACGGGGCCGGCCTGCTCGGGCGCCCACCGCTCGGTGACCGGGCCGACGACGGCGATCCTGGCCTGGCGGGCGCGCTCGGCGGCGAGGGGCGTGGTGGGGCCGCGGTGGACGGCGGGCCCGGAGGCCGGGGTGGTGGCATGGGCCGGCTCTCGGTCCCCGGGCGCGGAGGCCGCGAGCCCGGCCCGGCGGGGGCGGGACTCCTGCTGGTGAGTGCGGCGCTGGGCGTCGGCGTGCAGGGCGGCGCGGGGGCCGCCGTGCGGTGCGACGTCCCCGTACGGGGAGCTGCCGCCGCCCGCCGGGACGGGGCCGTCCCGCCACGTACCGGCGAGGAGGGCGCGCGGGGGGCCGCCGCCGTCCCTGTGGCGGTCGCCCCGGTCCGCCCGGTCCGCGTCATGGGCGGCGTCGCGGCCGGGCTCGTGGGCGTCGTCGTCATCGTCGTCGGCGATGCGGTCCGCGACCTGGGCGACCCACTGGGGTTCGTACCCGCTGGGCAGGGCCGGGGGGCCGGGCGGGAGGGGTGCGGGGGTGGTGTGGTGGACGACGTCGTACGTGTCGTCGCCGTGGTCGGCGACGTACGGGTCGCCGTAGGCGGGGTCGAGGGCGGGGCCGTACGCCTCTCCGGCGCCGTCCTGGTACCCCTCGCCGTCCCCGTACTCGGCCTCGTCTTCGTCCTCGTCCTCGTCCAGCTCACCGGCCTCGTCCTCGTACGGGCCCCCCTGGCCGTCGTCCTCCATGTCCCCGTGAGGCAGCTGGTCCATGTCGTCGGGGAGCGGTACCGGGGCGTAGCCGCAGAGGGCGTCCTCGGCGGCGCCCGCGGCGAGTCCGGTGAGGACGACGCGCCCGTCGTCGCAGACGAGCACGGTGCGGACGGTGATGTTCCGGTGGGTCCAGCCGTGGGCGTGCAGGGCGCGCAGCGCGGTGAGGACGTCGGAGGCGATCTCGGCCGCGCGATAGGCGCTCAGCGGCTTGTCGCGGACCAGGGCGGCGAGGGGCCTGGCGGCGATCAGTTCGGTGACGATCCAGAGCGAGCCGGCCTCGGTGAAGACGTCGAAGACCTGGTCGAGTCGCGGGTGGTCGGGTATCTGAGCGACGGCCTGCACGGCCTCGACGGCGCGCCGGACGGCCGGGTCGGCTGTCGCGCGGACGTCGGCGCGCCGGGCGGTCCGCTGGGCCGTCCGCCCGTACGGGCGGTGGTACGGGTCGTCCGCTTCGACGACCTCGGCCTCCACGGTCTCGGGCAGGGGCAGCTGCCGGACCATGACCTCCTGGCCGCTGTACGTGTCGAAGGCGCGTGTCTCGACGAGCCCGGTGCCCGCGTGGACATCGCCCGAGTCGACGTCGCCCGCGCCGTCATCCGCGTCGGAGGGCAGCAGCGGCAGGCGATAGCGGTCGGCCAGCACCCTTCCCGCGTAGTCGTCCACGACGCCTCCCCAGCAGCGCGCTGTCCCCCCGGCTCCGCCGTTCGCACGAGTCGCACGCGTCGTGCGAGCTGTACAGAGCCGTCAATTCCGATCGCTTCTTGTGCGGTTACCCGCTTGATTCAGCCTTGTACGGTCGGCGCGCTCTCACGATACGTGCCCCCGGTCAGTCCGTGGGGCGGAACGTCGCGAACGCGGTGCTCCGGAGCGCGGTGCACTCCGGCCCGTTCCACTCACTGGACTTGCACGAGATCATGATCGCGTAGCCGTGAGTGGCGTCGACCTTGAACCCCCTGTTGAGCACCCATACCCGTTCTCCGCCCTGATTGCGCTCGAACTGCCAATCGGCGACCGTCGGATAGCCGTTGTACGAGACCGGCTTGATGCCGTGGTGCTCGTAGCCGTTGCTGCTGGCGGCCACAGCGCCCATGGCGGCGTTCCATGCGGCGGCGGCGTCGCTGCCGGGGCTGTCGGTGTAGTCGACCTGGATGCGCGGGAAGCCGCCGGCGGCACTGAAGATCCCGCCGGAGCCACGGCCCGCTATGTCGGTCATGCGGAAGTTCGCCGGCATGGCCATGGAGAAGCGGAAGCGGTCGTTGGTGATCATCTTGTACCCGGCGGGGAGGGCCGGGCCGGTGCCGGGCGACCCGGAGGGCTTGGCGCCGCCCTGGTCGCCGGTGGCTCCGGTGTTCCCGGACTGGCCGCCGTCCTGCTGCTGTTCCTGCTCCTTGCCCTGATCGCCGTCGGTGTCGGCGTCGCCGCCGTCGGTGTCACCGGCGGTGGCGCCGTCGCCGGAGCCGCTGCCGCTGCCCGCGGTGGCACCGGCCGACGCCGCCGTGTCTCCCTGGCTGCCGCCCTTGCCCTGGGCGCCCGGGTCGTCGTCGCCGTTGAGGGCGAAGGCGAGCACGGTGGCGAGAACGGCGAGCACGGCCACGACCGCGATGATGACGAGCGTGCGCCGAGGCACCACATCGGTGAGCGGCGCCCGAGCGGGGACGGGCGGACCGGAGCGTCCCGGCTGGTTCGCCCTGGCCGTGCCCGGCTTGGTGGCGGTGGCCGCCGCGGCCGCGTTCCGTACGGAGCGGAGGGCGCCGCGCAGGCGGTCCGCGGTGGCCTCGGTGGCCGGGGCCGCGGGGGCGGACGCGGCGGAGGAGGCCGACGCCGTCGGGGTGCGCCTGGTGGCCGGGGACGGCGTGGGCGGCAGCGGTACGACCCGGGTGGCCTCCGGCGACGGCTCGGGTTCGGCCGGCACGGCGGCGGTGTCGGTCGCGCGGATGACGTCGTTGAGGAGCGCTCGCGCCCCGGCGTCGTCGAGGCGCTGCGCCGGGTCCTTGGCGAGCAGCCCGTAGATGACCTTCTCCAGCGGCCCCGCGTTCTTGGGCGGATCGAGCTGCTCGGTCATCACGGCGGTGAGCGTCGCGATGGCGGAGCCCTTGTCGTACGGCGGGTGACCCTCGACGGACGCGTACAGCAGCCCGCCGAGCGACCACATGTCGGCGGCCGGGCCGGGCCGGTGGCCGCGGGCGCGCTCGGGCGAGATGTAGGAGGGCGCGCCGACGAGCATGCCGGTGGAGGTGATGGACGGGTCGCCCTCGACCTGCGCGATGCCGAAGTCGGTGAGGACGACGCGGCCGTCGTCGGAGATGAGGACGTTGGACGGCTTCACGTCGCGGTGGAGAATGCCCTGGCGGTGGGCGGACCGCAGGACGTCGAGGATGGCCAGCCCCACCTCGGCGGCGCGCCGGGGCGTGAGGGTGCCGTCCTCGCGGACCACCTCGGCCAGGGACTTGCCCTCCACGAGCTCCATGACGATCCACGGGCGGTCGTCCTCGTCGACCACGTCGTACACGGTCACGGCGCTGTTGTTGCGGATCCGGGCGATGGCCTTGGCCTCGCGGAGGGTCCGGGTGATGAGGCGTCGCTTCTCGTCCTCGTCGATGCTGTTGGGGAAGCGCAGCTCCTTGACGGCGACGGTACGGCCGAGGGTCTCGTCGACGGCTCGCCAGACGGTGCCCATGCCGCCCCGCCCGAGAACGCCACCGAGCCGGTAGCGCCCGGCCAGCAGCCGCCCTTCATTGGTCACCTGCGCGCCGTTCCCGGCCGCCCGGCCTTTCGGCGCCCCGGTCTCCGCGTCGGCGCCGGCACCCTTCGAAGCGGCGGCCGACTTGGAAGCCGGAGCCTCCTTCGAAGCCGCGGCCGCCTTGGAGGTGGCGGCCGCCTTGGAGGCCGCGTCCTCCTTGGAGGTCGCGCCCTCCTGGGCCTTGTCTTCCTTCACCGTCGCACCCTTCGAGGTCGTGCTCTCGCCGTCGGCGTCCCGCTGAGGTTCTCGCGCCGCGTCCCGCGACTGCTCCGCTCCCGACATGCGTCCCCTCTGCGATCCTGTTCCTCGCCCGCGCCTGCCGCGTCCGCGCGATGCGGTAACCCGCCTTGGAAGAGCCTTCATTGTCCCTCACCCCGGGACCGGTGGTTCTCCCGGGTCCGGCGTCCGCAAGGATGACGGTGAGGGAGGGTGCCGCGCCATGCCGCTGTTGAGGACGAGACTGGTGGTGCCATTGGTTCTGGCCATATGCGGACTGACTGCAAATAACCCTGCCGCCGCCCCCTCCCCGACACTGAGCCGACTGGTGACGGCGGGCAAGGCCCCCACCGCCGCGTTGCTCGCTGAAGACTCCTCAGGGGTGCGCTTCGAGACAACCGGCCCGGGCATCGGCCGCCCGTACCACTTCCGCGCGGGCAGCATCACGAAGACGTTCATCGCGACGGTCGTCCTCCAACTGGCCGCCGAGGGCCGACTGGCCCTGGACGCCCCCGTGTCGGCGCACGTACCCGACCTGCTCCCGCCCCCGCTGGGACAGCGCGTCACCCTGCGTCACCTCCTCACCCACACCAGCGGCCTGCCGGACCACGTCCCGTCGTCCGCGCCCATCCGACCGGAGGACGCCGTCCGCACCGCCCTGGCCACCCGCGCACCGGCGGCTCCGGGTTCGTACGCGTACTCCAACACCAACTACGTACTTCTGGGCCAGATCGTCCAACGCGTCACCGGCCGTTCGTACGCCTCCGAGGCGCACCGCCGCATCATCACCCCCCTGAGCCTCACCGGCACATCGTTCCCCGGCGCGCGCACAACGCTCCCCGCCCCCTACAGCCCCGCCTACGACTCCGCCGGCCGGGACGTCACCGTCCTGGACCCGCGTGTCGCGGGCGCGGCCGGGGAGCTGATCAGCACCCTCGACGACCTCAACCGCTTCTACGCCGCCCTCCTCGGCGGCCGCCTCCTCCCCTCGCACCAGCTCCGCGCCCTGCTGGACACGACACCCACGCACGGCATCTACGGCATGGGCCTCTACCCGGCCGAACTGTCCTGCGGTGTCACCGTCTGGGGGCACAACGGCCGCGTCCCGGGCAGTTATGTCAGGACCGCCGCGACCCCCGACGGGCGACACGTCATCACCTTCCGCACCGACACGGACACCCTGGCCGCCACCCCCGGCGGCTCCTCTCTGGAGCCCTCCCTGCTCGAAGCGGAGTTCTGCCCGCCCCCGTGACTCCCAGCGCACCGACGCCCGCGGTCACAGCGGCACGATGTCCGGTGCGCCCAGGCGGGCCGCGTCGGCGGTCAGGTCGTCGGGCTGGCGCTGGGACTCGCGCTCGGCCTGCACCCGCTTCTCGTAGTGCTCCACCTCCCTGGCGATCTGGTCCTCGTCCCAGCCGAGCACACGCGCCATCAGTTCCGCGCACTCGCGGGCGCATCGGGTGCCCCGGTCGAAGGTCTCGATGGAGATGCGGGTGCGGCGGGTGAGAACGTCGTCGAGGTGCCGGGCGCCCTCGTGGGAGGCGGCGTAGAGGAGCTCCGCGCGGAGGTACTCGTCGGCGCCGGTGACGGGGTCGCCGAGGGTGGGGTCTTCGGCGATGAGGTCGAGGAGTTCCTCGGTCAGGGCGCCGTAGCGGTTCAGCAGGTGTTCGACGCGGACGACATGGAGGCCCGTTCGCGCGGCGATGCGAGCCCGGGCGTTCCACAGGGCGCGGTAGCCCTCGGCACCCAGGAGGGGGACGTCCTCGGTGACGCAGGGGGCTACGCGGGTGTCGAGGCCGTGGACCGCCTCGTCGACCGCGTCCTTGGCCATGACGCGGTACGTCGTGTACTTGCCGCCCGCCACGACGACGAGCCCGGGTACGGGGTGGGCGACGGTGTGTTCGCGGGAGAGCTTGCTGGTGGCGTCCGACTCGCCGGCCAGCAGGGGGCGCAGGCCCGCGTAGACACCCTGGACGTCGTCCCTGGTGAGGGGGACGGCGAGGACGCTGTTCACATGGTCGAGGAGGTAGTCGATGTCGGCGCTGGACGCGGCGGGGTGGGCCTTGTCGAGGTCCCAGTCGGTGTCGGTCGTACCGATGATCCAGTGGCGGCCCCAGGGGATGACGAACAGGACGCTCTTCTCCGTACGGAGGATCAGGCCCGTCGTCGAGTGGATGCGGTCCTTCGGCACCACCAGATGGATGCCTTTGGAGGCGCGGACGTGGAACTGGCCGCGCTCGGCGATCAGCGCCTGGGTGTCGTCGGTCCACACACCGGTGGCATTGACGATCTGTTTGGTGCGGACCTCGTACTCGCCGCCGCCCTCCACGTCCTGCACGCGCGCGCCGACGACCCGTTCGCCCTCGCGGAGGAAGCCGATGACGCGGGACCGGCTGGCCGCGTGTGCGCCGTAGCTCGCGGCCGTGCGGACGAGGGTGGCGACATAGCGGGCGTCGTCCATCCGCGCGTCGTAGTACTGGAGGGCGCCGACGAGGGCGTCCTTGCGCAGGGCGGGGGCCACGCGCAGGGCGCGCCGCCGGGACAGGTGGCGGTGGACGGGGAGGCCGCGGCCGTGGCCGGAGGAGAGGGACATCGCGTCGTACAGGGCGACGCCCGAGCCGGCGTAGAGGCGCTCCCAGCCCTTGTGCTGCAACGGGTAGAGGAAGGGCACCGGTTTGACGAGGTGCGGTGCGAGCCGTTCCAGCAGCAGTCCGCGCTCCTTGAGCGCTTCCCTGACGAGTGCGAAGTCCAGCATCTCCAGATAGCGCAGGCCGCCGTGGATGAGTTTGCTGGACCGGCTGGACGTACCCGACGCCCAGTCGCGGGCCTCCACCAGTCCGGTGGCGAGGCCACGGGTGGCCGCGTCGAGCGCGGTGCCGGCGCCGACCACCCCACCGCCCACGACCAGCATGTCGAGCTCGCGCTCGGCCATGGCCGCCAGCGCGGCGGCACGCTCCGCGGGCCCCAGTGTCGCTGTCCTCACCGCTGACTCCCGTCGCCGTCGTCCCCCAGGTGCCCGGGCTCACAGACTCGATTCTGTCCCCGCTCCCCGACATCGGCCACCGGCCCCGCGCCACCTGTGGACAACACTCGGGCGACCACACCCACGCAATGCCGCATAACGGTCATATTTACGCCTAGTCTGACATTGCCTCCGCTCGTTCTGTCCACAGGACTTGCGCGTCTCGTCCCCTCCGGCTACTGGGAAGGACGGCTCACGCCCATGCCCGCAGACCTCGCCGTCATCGGCCTCGGCCACCTCGGACTGCCCCTCGCCCAGGCCGCGACCGCCGCCGGTGTCGACACCGTCGGCTACGACACGGACCCGCGCCCCGTCGCGGAACTCGCCGCCGGCCGCCCACCGGTCGACGGCTCCCTCACCCCGTCCGAGATCCGCCGGATGCTGTCGTCCGGCTTCCGCCCCACCACCGACACCGCCGAGCTGGGCCGCGTCCGCACGGCCGTCATCTGCGCCCCCACCCCGCCCGGCGCCTCCCGCACCCCCGACCTCACCGCCGTGGCCGACTCCGCCCGCGCGCTCGCCGCCCGGCTGCGCCCGCACACCACCGTGCTGCTCGAGTCCCCCGTCCACCCCGGCACCACCGAGGACTTCCTCCGCCCCCTCCTCGAACAGGGCTCCGGGCTCCGCGCCGGACGGGACTTCCACCTCGCCTACTCCCCCGGCCGTCTCGACCCCGGCAACCGCGCCGCCCACGGCTACGCCCACACTCCCAAGGTCATCGGCGGCCTCACCCCCGCCTGCACCGAGTCCGCCGCCACCTTCTACGGCCGCCTCACCGACAAGGTGGTACGCGCGCGTGGACCCCGCGAAGCCGAGACGGTGAAGCTCCTGGAGACCAACTTCCGGCACGTCAACATCGCCCTCGTCAACGAGATGGCCGTGCTCTGCCACGAGCTGGGCGTCGACCTGTGGGACGTCATCCGGTGCGCCGAGACCAAGCCCTTCGGCTTCCAGACGTTCCGCCCCGGCCCCGGCGTCGGCGGCCACGGCACTCCCGTGGACACGATCGGCCCACACCGCCCCCTGCGCCTGGTCGAAGTGGCGAACCAGATCAACGAACGCATGCCGCAGTACGTGACCCAGCGCTGCGCCACCCTCCTCAACGAGCACGGCAAATCCGTACGAGGCGCGCGCGTCCTGCTCCTCGGCATCACCTACAGCCCGGACCTCGCGGACCGGGCGGGCTCCCCCGCCCCCGAGATCGCACAGCGGCTGATGGACATGGGCGCGGCGGTCAGCTACCACGACCCCTACGTACCGGTGTGGCGCGTCCGCGACCTGCCCGTCCCGCGCGCGGACTCCCTCTACGAGGCGGCCGCGGGCGCCGACCTGACGATCCTCCTCCAGCACCACCGCACATACGACCTCCAGGGCCTGGCCGTGAAGGCCCAACTCCTCCTGGACACACGCGGAGCCACCCCGGTGGGCGCGGCGCACCGTCTCTGACCGGATTTCATCTTGCTTCCACCCTGGTCACGGCCCGCGAATTCGGCTACTCGCTGTCGGACCGGCCTGCTACAGTCCGCCACTGATTCGCACGGCCGTGCACACGTCAGAGTGCACGGCGCGTAAGCCGCTCCAGGGGGGATTCCCAGCATGAGCCAGTCCGTTCCGCCGCCGCAGTCCGGCAACCCGTTCGCCGGCGGCCCCGGCGCCGACCCGGGTGCGCAGCCGCATCCGTACCCGCAGGCCCCGGCGCCCGCGCCGACGCGGAACAACATCGCGCTCGGACTGCTCGCCGCGTTCGGCGCGGCCCTGATCGCCGCCGGCGCGTACGGCGGCATCGGCGGCGCCATCGAGCGCGAGATCGGCTACGCGGCGGTGGGCGTCGGCCTCCTCGTCGGCTTCGTGGCCGGCAAGGTCGGCGGCCGCAACCCCGTCCTGGCGGTCGGCGCCGCGGCCTTCTCGGCGGGTGCCGTCTACCTCGGCCAGCTGGTCGCGATCGCCGTCGTGTTCAGCAAGCTCGGCGAGGCGTCGTTCGCCGAGATCTTCTTCGAGAACTTCGCCGAGCTGGCGGACCTGTGGAAGACCGCGGCCGACGGCATGACGTACGTCTTCCTCGCCATCGGCGCCGTCACCGCCTTCGCGGGCGCCAAGAAGGGCTCTGCGTAACTCGCGGCACGGCGCCACGCGCGTACGAGGAAGGGGTCCGCACCACCCGGTGCGGACCCCTTCCCGTGTCGTCAGCGGCTGTGCTGCGAGTCCGCGACCGTCACCTCGACGCGCTGGAACTCCTTCAGCTCGCTGTAGCCCGTCGTCGCCATCGCCCGGCGCAGCGCTCCGAAGAAGTTCATCGACCCGTCCGGCGAGTGCGAGGGACCGGTCAGGATCTCCTCCGTCGTACCGGCCACGCCCAGGTCGACCAGCTTGCCGCGCGGCACGTCCTCGTGGACGGCCTCCATGCCCCAGTGGTGGCCCTTGCCGGGCGCGTCCGTGGCGCGGGCCAGCGGCGAGCCCATCATGACCGCGTCGGCGCCGCAGGCGACGGCCTTCGGCAGGTCGCCGGACCAGCCGACACCGCCGTCGGCGATGACGTGCACATACCGGCCGCCGGACTCGTCCATGTAGTCACGGCGCGCGGCCGCGACATCGGCGACGGCGGTCGCCATCGGGACCTGGATGCCCAGCACGTTCCGGGTGGTGTGCGCCGCGCCGCCGCCGAAGCCGACGAGGACGCCCGCCGCGCCCGTGCGCATCAGGTGCAGGGCGGCCGTGTACGTGGCGCAGCCGCCGACGATGACGGGAACGTCGAGCTCGTAGATGAACTGCTTCAGGTTCAGCGGCTCGGCCGCGCCGGAGACGTGCTCCGCCGACACGGTCGTACCGCGGATGACGAAGATGTCGACGCCCGCGTCCACGACGGCCTTGGAGAACTGGGCCGTGCGCTGCGGCGAGAGCGCGGCGGCGGTGACGACACCGGAGTCGCGGACCTCCTTGAGGCGCTGTCCGATCAGCTCCTCCTTGATCGGCGCGGCGTAGATCTCCTGCAGGCGGCGGGTCGCGGCGGCCTCGTCCAGCTCGGTGATCTCGTCGAGGAGCGGCTGCGGGTCCTCGTGGCGGGTCCACAGGCCCTCGAGGTTCAGCACGCCCAGGCCGCCGAGCTGCCCGATGCGGATGGCGGTCCGGGGCGACACCACGGAGTCCATGGGGGCGGCCAGGAAGGGCAGCTCGAAGCGGTAGGCGTCGATCTGCCACGCGATCGAGACCTCCTTCGGGTCCCGGGTGCGCCGGCTCGGTACGACGGCGATGTCGTCGAACGCGTACGCCCTGCGGCCGCGCTTGCCGCGCCCGATCTCGATCTCAGTCACGATGTGTGGCCTTTCCCTCTACGTCTGCGCCTACCAGTATCACCGACACGCGCGCGGAGGGGCGGCCCGGGCAATTCCGGGCCGCCCCTCCGCGCGCGTGGATCACCGCGGGCGCGCTAGTCCCTGCTGTAGTTCGGCGCCTCGACCGTCATCTGGATGTCGTGCGGGTGGCTCTCCTTCAGGCCCGCCGACGTGATGCGGACGAACCGGCCGCGCTCCTGCAGCTCGGGGACGGTGCGGCCGCCGACGTAGAACATCGACTGACGCAGGCCGCCGACCAGCTGGTGGACGACCGCCGAGAGCGGGCCGCGGTAGGGCACCTGGCCCTCGATGCCCTCGGGGACCAGTTTCTCGTCGGAGGCGACGCCCTCCTGGAAGTACCGGTCCTTGGAGAAGGAGCGCTGCTCGCCGCGGGACTGCATGGCGCCCAGCGAGCCCATACCGCGGTACGACTTGAACTGCTTGCCGTTGATGAACATCAGCTCGCCCGGCGACTCCTCGCAGCCCGCGAGGAGCGAGCCGAGCATCACCGTGTCGGCGCCCGCGACCAGGGCCTTGGCGATGTCGCCGGAGTACTGCAGGCCGCCGTCGCCGATGACCGGGACACCGGCCTCCTTGGCGGCGAGCGACGCCTCGTAGATGGCGGTGACCTGCGGGACGCCGATGCCGGCGACGACGCGCGTCGTGCAGATGGAGCCGGGGCCGACACCGACCTTGATGGCGTCGACACCCGCGTCGACGAGCGCCTGGGCGCCGTCGCGGGTCGCGACGTTGCCGCCGATGACGTCCACGCTCGCATTGGATTTGATCTTGGCGACCATGTCGCCGACCAGCTTGGAGTGTCCGTGCGCGGTGTCGACGACGATGAAGTCGACGCCCACCTCGATCAGGGCCTGGGCCCGCTCGTACGCGTCGCCGGCGACACCGACGGCGGCGCCGACGAGGAGGCGGCCCTCCTTGTCCTTGGCGGCGTTCGGGTACTTCTCCGCCTTGACGAAGTCCTTGACGGTGATGAGGCCCTTGAGGACGCCGTCGTCGTCGACGAGCGGCAGCTTCTCGATCTTGTGGCGGCGGAGCAGCTCCATGGCGTCGACGCCGGAGATGCCGACCTTGCCGGTGACCAGCGGCATCGGGGTCATGACCTCGCGCACCTGGCGGCCGCGGTCGGTCTCGAAGGCCATGTCGCGGTTGGTGACGATGCCGAGGAGCTTGCCGGCCGGGTCGGTGACCGGTACGCCGCTGATACGGAACTTGGCGCAGATCGCGTCGGCCTCGCCGAGCGTCGCGTCGGGGTGGACCGTGATCGGGTCCGTGACCATGCCGGACTCGGAGCGCTTGACCAGGTCGACCTGGTTGGCCTGGTCGGCGATGGAGAGGTTCCGGTGGAGGACGCCGACGCCGCCCTGCCGGGCCATGGCGATGGCCATCCGGGCCTCGGTGACCTTGTCCATCGCGGCCGAGAGCAGCGGGATGTTGACCCGCACGTTCCGGGACAGCCGCGAGGAGGTGTCGATCTGGTCGGGCGCCATCTCGGACGCGCCCGGCAGCAGCAGCACGTCGTCGTAGGTCAGCCCGAGTGTCGCGAACTTCTCGGGCACTCCGTCGACGTTTGCAGTCATGACACCTTCCCCAATGGCCTTGATCGGTGCGGATGTCCATGCTAACGGCCTGCGAGCGTGTCTCATTCCACGAGCAAGATCACCCGCGAGCTTTGGAGGTTCACACGTATGACATCCGCCATACGTGGACCGCACCGGCCGGGAGGTCCGGTGTGCTACCGCCCTCGCGCGTCTACTGCCCCGCCAGAGCCCGCAGCCGGCTGAGCGCGCGGTGCTGGGCGACCCGGACGGCCCCGGGGGACATACCGAGCATCTGGCCGGTCTCCTCGGCAGTCAGGCCGACGGCGACGCGCAGCACCAGCAGCTCGCGTTGGTTCTCGGGCAGGTTGGCGAGGAGCCGCCTGGCCCACTTGGCGTCGTCGCTGAGCAGGGCGCGCTCCTCCGGTCCCAGCGAGTCGTCGGGGCGCTCCGGCATCTCGTCGGAGGGCACGGCGGTGGAGCCGGGGTGGCGCATCGCGGCCCGCTGCAGGTCGGCGACCTTGTGTCCGGCGATGGCGAAGACGAACGCCTCGAACGGCCTGCCGGTGTCCTTGTAGCGGGGCAGGGCCATGAGGACGGCGACGCAGACCTCCTGCGCGAGGTCCTCGACGAAGTGACGCGCGTCGCCGGGCAGTCGGCTCAGCCGCGTACGGCAGTAGCGCAGCGCCAGCGGGTGGACATGGGCGAGAAGGTCGTGCGTGGCCTGCTGATCGCCCTCCACCGCGCGGTGCACGAGTGCGCCGATCGACCCCGGCCCGGCTTGGGGCGTAGGGGGACCCGGCGTCTGGTCGTCGCGCATCGGTCCATGGTGCCTTGACGGCGATCGCTCCGTGGCACCGCGTCCAGCCTTGTGCACCGAAGCGTTATGAGCAGGTGCGCCGGAAGTCATCTCCTGCGCCCTCCCCTCCCGCTCGATCGACTCGTCCCCGAGGAACTCCACCCCTCAAGGATGCGGCATCGCGCAGGAAACAGACATCGGGCCTGCGCCGCCCCGTCCGCCGCGCGGCGGACGGGGTCAGAACGGTCACTCCCTAGCGCACCAGGCCCCAGCGGAATCCGAGCGCGACCGCGTGGGCCCGGTCCGAGGCGCCGAGCTTCTTGAACAGCCGCCGGGCGTGGGTCTTGACCGTGTCCTCGGAGAGGAACAGCTCGCGTCCGATCTCGGCGTTCGAACGGCCGTGGCTCATACCTTCGAGCACCTGGATCTCGCGGGCCGTGAGGGTGGGCGCGGCGCCCATCTCGGCGGAGCGCAGCCGGCGCGGGGCGAGCCGCCACGTGGGGTCGGCGAGGGCCTGGGTGACCGTGGCCCGCAGCTCGGCGCGCGAGGCGTCCTTGTGCAGATAGCCGCGGGCGCCGGCGGCGACGGCGAGAGCCACCCCGTCGAGATCCTCCGCGACGGTCAGCATGATGATGCGGGCGCCGGGGTCCGCGGAGAGCAGTCGGCGGACGGTCTCCACGCCGCCCAGACCGGGCATACGTACGTCCATCAGAATCAGGTCCGAGCGATCGGCGCCCCAGCGGCGGAGGACTTCCTCGCCGTTGGCCGCCGTCGTCACGCGCTCGACGCCGGGCACGGTCGCGACGGCGCGGCGGAGCGCTTCTCGGGCAAGCGGGGAGTCGTCGCAGACGAGGACGGATGTCATGACCGTCCTCCGCAGCTGATGCGCGTCACCTTGGGCCTCCAGGCTGGTTACGAATCGTCACCTGTGCGGTTGACGCTCTCGGACATGCGCCCGAGCGCTTCTTCCTTCAACCGCCTCCGCACTCTCAACGACGGTCACTCGAAAGAGTTACGGGTACGGGCATCTCCTCCAACACTCTACGTGAGGGAGTGCATACGGAGCAGAGCGCCGCAGGTCACCGCCGCTTCACTCAGAGCTATGCCCCATTTAGCGGCTTTTCCTTCCCTTTGCTGGTGTCTGTAGCTAGATTCGCAATGAGTCATATTTACATCTACTGCGACAAGTAGTCCGCTCAGCAAGCTCAGTACCGGTTTCAAGGGGACATGCGCCATGGCAGATTTCTCCCGCCTTCCCGGACCCAACGCCGACCTGTGGGACTGGCAGCTGCTCGCGGCCTGCCGAGGGGTCGACAGTTCGCTCTTCTTCCACCCCGAGGGGGAGCGCGGCGCGGCACGGAGCGCGCGTGAGAACTCGGCGAAGGAGGTCTGCATGCGGTGCCCGGTCCGCGCGGAGTGCGCGGCCCACGCACTGGCCGTGCGGGAGCCCTACGGCGTATGGGGCGGCCTCACCGAGGACGAGCGCGAGGAACTGATGGGACGCGCGCGCGCCCGGCTGATCACCACGTCGGCGGCACCGGCGGGAAGGGGCTGACGGCCGGGCAGCCCTACATATTTGAAGGAACGTTTCAGCGCGGCGGCGGCGCCTCCGCGCGACAGTGGCGTGCGTCCGGCGGGCTGCCCGGCGCGTGTCCAGAGTGTCCAGGGGCCGCCCCACACATGTCCGGGTGAGCGTTGTGTTCCGACTGTCACACGCCGCTACGCGCGCGTGGCCGCGTCCGCCAGCCGGTCCAGGGTGGCGGCGACGGCCGGTACCTGGGCGAGATCCGGGAGGGTGAGGGCGACGATCTCCCGCTCCACCGGCGGCTCCACCACGACCGTACGGGCGCCCCGTGGCCGTACGGACTCGATGGCCAGCTCGGGCAGGACGGCCACGCCGAGGCCGGCGCTCACGAGCCCCACGACCGCCGGGTAGTCGTCCGTCGCGAAGTCGATACGGGGGGTGAAGCCGGCGCCCTCGCACACATCCACCAACTGGCGGCGGCACCGCGGGCAGCCCGCGATCCAGGGCTCGTCCGCCAGTTCCCCGATCGCGACCGGGTCCGCGCCGGCCAGCCGGTGCCCCTCCGGGACGAGACCGACGAGCCGGTCGGTGAGCAGCGGGCGTACGACCAGGTCGTCCCACTCGGCGGCACCGCCGGCGTACCGGAACGCCAGTGCCACGTCGCAGTCGCCCTCGCGGAGCATCTCGACCGAGCGCGGCGGCTCGGCCTCGACGAGCGAGACGCGGGTGCCGGGGTGGGCCGCGCGGAGGGCGGCGAGGGCGGTGGGGACGAGGGTGGAGCTGCCGCTGGGGAACGAGACGAGCCGGACGCGGCCGGCCCGCAGGCCCGCGATGGCGGCGATCTCCTCCTCGGCCGCGGTCAGCCCGGCGAGGATGCCGGCCGCGTGCCGGACCAGGGCCTCGCCCGCCTGCGTCAGGCGCATCTCGCGGCCCGTACGGATGAGCAGCGGCGTACCGGTGGACGACTCCAGGGCCTTCATCTGCTGGCTGACGGCCGGCTGGGTGCAGCCGAGTTCCCGGGCCGCGGCGGAGAAGGAGCCGGCGGCGGCCACGGCGCGCAGGACGCGGAGATGACGGGCTTCGATCACAAGGCGAATATAAGGGACTCTTTAGACGGACACGAAATACCGCGTGGAGGCTTTGAGGCCCATGGGGTTAGCGTGCCCGTATGAGTGCGATGACGGCTGTGCGGGTGCTGACGGTGAACGTGGGGCGTCCGAAGAGCGTGGACTACACGACCTCCCCGGACGGTACGACGGGGATCGACAAGCGCCCGGTGGAGGGGCCCGTGCGGGTGACGGACCCCGGCCCCAAGGGTGTGGGCGGCGGCGGCCTCGCCGGTGACGCGGTCCGCCATCTGCGCCACCACGGCGGAACGGACCAGGCCGTGTACGCCTTCGCGCGCGAGGAACTGGACCGGTGGGAGCGGGAGCTGGGGCGCCCGATCGCCAACGGCGCGTTCGGGGAGAACCTCACCACCTCCGGTCTCGACGTGGACGGGGCGCTGCTCGGCGAGCGGTGGCGGATCGGTCCGTCGCTGGTGCTGGAGGTGACGTCCCCGCGCATTCCCTGCCGTACGTTCGCGGATTGGCTGGGTGAGCGACGGTGGATGAGGCGGTTCACGGAGCGTGGCGCCCCGGGGGCGTATCTGCGGGTGATCGAGCCGGGTGAGATCCGGGCGGGCGATTCGGTGGAGATCGTCCACCGGCCCGACCACGATGTGACCGTCGCGATGGCGTTCCGCGCGAAGACCACGGAGCGTGAGCTGCTGCCGCGGATCCTCGCGGCGGGGAACGCCCCGCATCCCGAACTCCGGGACGCCGCACGCGAGTACGTGGCGCGGCGGTCGCGGGCGGATGCCGGGCCCTTGGGGTAGCGGCTGGGCGCCTCCCCGCGCACACACCCGGGGCACTAACGTGCCGCGTATGACGAGTGCACTTATTACGGGCGCGACCGCGGGTATCGGGGCCGCGTTCGCGCGGCGGCTGGCGGCCGACGGCCACGATGTGGTCCTGGTGGCCCGCGATGTGGAACGGCTCCGGGAGCAGGCGACCGAGCTGCACGACCGGCACGGCGTCGAGGCGGAGGTGCTGTCCGCGGACCTGGCGGAGGACGCGGGCATCGCGGCCGTGGAGGCGCGGCTCTCCGACACGAAGCGGCCGGTGGACCTGCTGATCAACAACGCGGGGTTCGGCAACAAGGGCCGTTTTTTGGACGTGAAGATGGCCGACGAGCTGAAGATGCTGAAGGTGCACTGCGAGGCGGTGCTGCGGCTGACGTCCGCGGCGACCTCGGCGATGCGGGAGCGGCGGCGGGGCGGCGTGGTGAACGTCGCGTCCGTCGCCGCTTTCGTACCGCGTGGCACGTACGGGGCGTCGAAGGCGTGGGTCGTGCAGTTCACGCAGGGCGCGGCGCGGGACCTCGCGGGGAGCGGGGTGCGCATGATGGCGCTGTGCCCCGGCTTCGTACGGACGGAGTTCCACGAGCGGGCCGGGATGGGCACGGACAACATCCCGAGGTGGATGTGGCTGGACGCCGACAAGGTCGCCGCGGAGGCGCTGTCGGACCTGGCGCGGGGGCGGACGCTGTCGGTGCCGGACCCCCGGTACAAGGCGCTGATGGGTGTGGTGAAGCTGGCGCCGCGCGGGCTGCTGGGCGGGGTCAGCTCGCGGGCGGGGCGCAAGTTCGGCCCGAAGTAGGGCGCTTGACGCGGTCCGGGCCCTTCGGGGACGGGCGGACAGGAACGGGCGAGGCCCGGTGCCCCCTCGGGGGTACCGGGCCTCGTCGGCGTATCGGCGTGAGCCGGAGCTACGCGTCAGTGGGCGTGGCCGTGACCGTGGCCGTGGCCCGCCTCCGCCGGCTCCTCTTCCTTCTTCTCGACCACGAGGGTCTCGGTGGTGAGGAGGAGGGAGGCGATGGACGCCGCGTTCTCCAGGGCGGAGCGGGTGACCTTCACCGGGTCGATGACACCGGCCTTGACCAGGTCGCCGTACTCGCCGGTGGCGGCGTTGAAGCCCTGGCCCTTGTCGAGCTCGGCCACCTTGGAGGTGATGACGTAGCCCTCCAGGCCGGCGTTCTCGGCGATCCAGCGCAGCGGCTCGACGGCGGCGCGGCGGACGACGGCGACACCGGTGGCCTCGTCGCCCTCCTTGCCGAGGCCGCCTTCCAGCACCTTGACGGCGTGGACCAGCGCGGAGCCACCACCGGAGACGATGCCCTCCTCGACCGCGGCGCGGGTCGCGGAGATGGCGTCCTCCAGACGGTGCTTCTTCTCCTTCAGCTCCACCTCGGTGGCGGCGCCGACCTTGATGACGCACACGCCGCCGGCCAGCTTCGCGAGGCGCTCCTGGAGCTTCTCGCGGTCCCAGTCGGAGTCGGTGGTCTCGATCTCGCCCTTGATCTGGGCGATGCGGCCCGCGACGTCCTCGGACTTGCCGCCGCCGTCGACGAGGGTGGTGTCGTCCTTGGTGACGGTCACGCGGCGGGCGGTGCCCAGCACCTCGAGGCCGACCTGGTCGAGCTTGAGGCCGACCTCCTCGGCGACGACGGTGGCGCCGGTGAGGGCGGCCATGTCGCCGAGCATCGCCTTGCGGCGGTCGCCGAAGCCGGGGGCCTTGACCGCGACGGCGTTGAACGTGCCGCGGATCTTGTTGACGACGAGGGTCGACAGGGCCTCGCCCTCGACGTCCTCGGCCACGATCAGCAGCGGCTTGGAGCCACCGGTCTGGATGATCTTCTCCAGGAGCGGCAGCAGGTCGGCGATGGCGCCGATCTTGCCCTGGTGGATCAGGATGTACGGGTCGTCGAGGACGGCCTCCATACGCTCCTGGTCGGTGACCATGTACGGGGACAGGTAGCCCTTGTCGAAGGCCATGCCCTCGGTGAAGTCCAGCTCCAGACCGAAGGTGTTGGACTCCTCGACGGTGATGACACCGTCCTTGCCGACCTTGTCCATCGCCTCGGCGATGAGCTCGCCGACCTGCTGGTCCTGGGCGGACAGCGCGGCGACGGCGGCGATGTCGGACTTCTCCTCGATCGGGCGGGCCGTGGCGAGGAGCTCGTCGGAGACGGCCTTGACGGCGGCGTCGATGCCCTTCTTCAGGGCGGCCGGGGAGGCGCCGGCGGCGACGTTGCGCAGCCCCTCGCGGACGAGCGCCTGGGCCAGGACGGTGGCGGTGGTGGTGCCGTCACCCGCGATGTCGTTGGTCTTGGTCGCCACCTCCTTCACCAGCTGGGCGCCGAGGTTCTCGTACGGGTCCTCGACCTCGACCTCGCGGGCGATGGTGACACCGTCGTTGGTGATGGTGGGGGCGCCGAACTTCTTGTCGATGACGACGTTGCGACCCCTGGGGCCGATCGTCACCTTGACGGTGTCGGCAAGCTTGTTGACGCCGCGCTCAAGGGCGCGACGGGCGTCCTCGTCGAACTTCAGGATCTTCGCCATGGGAGCGATTCAGCCCTCTCGGTACTCGGTGGAGAAAGAACGGCGCCCCTCGCCGCCCGGCGCACGTGCGGCAGCACAGCAGCGGGGGCCAGGGGCGCAGCTCAAGGCACGTGAAGCGTGAATTACTTCTCGACGATCGCGAGCACGTCGCGGGCCGAGAGGACGAGGTACTCCTCGCCGCTGTACTTCACCTCGGTGCCGCCGTACTTGCTGTACAGCACGATGTCGCCGGTCTTGACGTCGAGCGGCAGGCGCTCGCCGTTCTCGAAGCGGCCCGGGCCCACGGCCAGGACGACGCCCTCCTGGGGCTTCTCCTTCGCGGTGTCCGGAATGACCAGGCCAGAGGCCGTGGTCTGCTCGGCGTCGAGCGGCTGGACCACAATGCGGTCCTCGAGCGGCTTGATGGCAACCTTGGAGCTGGTGGTCGTCACGATCCGACCTCCCCCTTCGGAGATCTCACGGGGTCAACTGTCTGAGGTGGCGACCAGGTGGATCCGTCGTCGCGGGTGCCGGACCTGCCCGTCGCTGTGTTGGCACTCTCCGGTGGGGAGTGCCAGAGCTGAGACTATGACCGCGATTAGCACTCGGTCAAGCGGAGTGCCAATTCGCCACCGCGCGCCGCGCCACCCGCCGCATCGGTTCGCACGGGAGTGCGACCGATGTCGATTCGATCTCGGTACGGAAACGTCGACGAACACCATCCCGGTTCCGCACGAAGCCCCCCATGCCCGAGACGACAGGCCCCCTGCCCGCCGGTCAGACGTAGTCCTCCAGCCGCGCCACCGCGTAGCCCTTGGCCGTGATGGTGTCCATGGCGCGGCGGACCATGTCGGCCATGGTGCCCTTCCAGTCACCGGGGCCCCGGAAGTGCGTCAGCACGATGTCACCGGGGTGCAGGTCGCGGTCCCACTCGCGCCACTCCATACGGTCCGGGAACGCCTCCGCAGCCCAGAGCGGCACGGCCTCGACGCCACAGGACCGCGCGGCGCGCAGCGTGTCGGCGTTGTAGGCGCCGTACGGCGGACGGAACAGCCTGGGCCGCTTCCCGAACTGCTTCTCCATGGTGTCCTGCTGGCCGCAGATCTCACGCCTCTGCACCGCGTACGGAAGGGCGCGCATGTAGCGGTGCTTGAGCGTGTGATTGTGCAGCGCGACGCCCTGGTCCCGCATCCGTCTGAAGTAGCCGTAGTCCTCCTTGACGAGATAGTCGCTGAGGAAGGCGCTGTACGGGATGCCCAGCTCGGACATCATCCGCAGCAGCTCCGGATCCTTCTCGGCGCCGTCGTCGATGGTGAGGAACACGACCCGGTCCTCGGTCGGGACGGTGGTGAAGACCGGCGGGAGCGTCGGGTCGCCCACCTCGAAGCCCTTGCGGAAGGTGATCTCCGGCTTCTTGTCGGGGGGTGCCGGCGGGAGGAGCGGAGTCTGCTTCAGGCCCCACTTCTTCGCGGCGGCGACGCGGGCCGCCTGCGCCCGCCGGAACCGCTCGACATACGCGTCCAGCGCGCCCGACGCCGTACGCGGCTGGGCCTGTTGCCCCTGTTGCCCCTGTTGCCCCTGCCCGCCCTGCCCGCCGGCCACGGGCCAGGCGTCGCCGATACCGGCGGGGCCCGCGCCTTCCGCCGCGCAGGCCGTGCCGAGGGCCACGACGAGCAGCGCCGCGGTGAGCCTCGGCCGCGTCCGCTTCGCCGGTGATTGATACTTTTGTCGTACTAGCTGCATGGCGCCGCATCCTGTCAGCGCCGGGCCCCGACGCAACGCCGACACCCCCGTCGCACCGGCACCATCCCCCGCCTGGACCACAATGGGACGGGTGACCGATCTCGCCGTCTTCTCCGCGCTGCTCACCGACGAGGGCCGGGCCCTGCTCGCCGACCTGCGCCACTACGAACCCGCCCAGGAGCTGGCCGTCGCCTCCCGGCTGCGCCGGAGTCACCCGGCCGAGCTGGTGTCGGCGGCGCTCGGGCAGGCGAGGCTGCGCCAGCGGGCGGTGGCGAAGTTCGGCGCGGACGACGCGTACCGCATGTACTTCACGCCGAACGGGGTCGAGCAGTCCACCCGCAGGACGGTGGCCGAGCACCGGGCGGCGGGCTTCGCACGGCTGGGCGTGCGGAGCGTCGCGGACCTGTGCTGCGGCATCGGCGGCGACGCCATCGCCCTCGCCCGCGCGGGCGTCTCCGTCCTCGCCGTCGACCGCGACCCGCTCGCGGTGGCGGCCGCCCGCGCCAACGCGGAGGAGCTGGGGCTGTCCGACCTGATCGAGGTCCGCCAAGCGGACGTCACGGAGGTCGACACGTCCCCGTACGACGCCGTGTTCGTCGACCCGGCCAGGCGCGGGGGCCGGGGCCGGATCTTCGACCCCGAGGCGTATTCACCGCCGCTGTCCTGGGCCGTCGACGCCGCCCGGGGCGCCCCGCACGCCGCCCTGAAGATCGCCCCGGGCATCCCGCACGAGATCGTCCCGCCGGAGGCCGAGGCCGAGTGGATCTCGGACGGCGGGGACGTGAAGGAGGCGGTGCTCTGGTTCGGTACCGCCCCGGGGGCCGTACGGGCGACGCTGTTGCCCTCCGGCGCGTCCCTCGCCACGCCCGCGCCGCCGCCCGCCCCGCCGGTCCGGAAGGTCGGCCGCTACCTGTACGAGCCGGACGGCGCCGTCATCCGGGCCCATCTGGTGGCGGAGGTCGCCCGGGAGCTGGACGGCGGACTCGTGGACGAGACGATCGCCTACGTCACGGCCGACGAGCTGCGCCCGACGCCCTACGCGACGGCGTACGAGATCACCGACGTGCTGCCCTTCAACCTGAAGAAGCTGAAGGCGCTGCTGCGCGAGCGCGAGGTGGGCACCCTGACGGTGAAGAAGCGCGGCTCGGCGGTGGAGCCGGAGGAGCTGCGCCGCAAGGTGAAGCCGAAGGGCCCGAACGCGGCGACGGTCATCCTCACGCGTGTGGCGGGTGCTCCGACGATGCTGGTCGGCCGGCCCGCGGGGCTGCCCGAACAGGGCTGAACAGCCTTACCGCCAGCCGGTGGTGGGCCACGGCCCGCACCGTGCCCACGAGCCCGGTGACCCACAGCAGAAGCCCGGCCCCCATCCCGTACGCGACCTCCGCGTACGTGTCGGTCCCCCGGCGGGCCGACGCGGGCACCGCGAGGCAGAGCCACAGGCCCGCCGCGCACAGCGCGAACGACACCAGCAGCCACGCCAGGGTGAGCCCCGGCGCCCGGTGCCGGGCATCGCGCGCGGGGGCCGCGTCCAGCGTCGCCCACTGGACGAACAGCCACCGCACCGCACGGTCCCGGCGCAGGCCACGCACCTGGAAGAACGCGGCGGGGACGAGCGCGCCGACACCGGCGGCCGCGCTCAGCAGGGCGAAGCCCACCGAGAAGGGGTCCAGCGCCTCGTCGAACATGACGAGCCCGGCCCCCACCAGTCCCCAGCCGACCTCCAGGACCAGCAGCCACACCAGGAACAGCCCCAGCCGTCCCCCGCCCAGCAGCCGCCTGCCCAGCTCCCCCATCGCCCGGTCCCGGTCGGCGAGCAACGCGTCACGGTCGGGCCAGGCCCTCAGGTGCGGAGGCGGCGGGGGCGGCGGGGGCGGCGGCACGGAAGTACGCGGGGACGACACGCCCCTGAGACTAGTGCGAGCCGCAGGAGCCGGCTGCTCAGGGGGCCACGGCTGCCGGGGACCGCCTCAGGGGGTACCGCTGCCGGGGGCTTCCGCGGGTGGTCCGCCCGTGAACTCCGCCGTCCTCCCCGCCCGTTCGAGCAGCAGGGCGCGCTCCCGTTCGTTGCGGGTCAGGCGGGCCGCCCGTTCGAACTCCGCTCGGGCCTCGGTGTCCCGGCCCAGGCGGAGCAGCAGGTCGCCGCGGACGCTGGGAAGCAAGTGGTAACTCTTCAGAGCCGGTTCGGCGGCCAAGGCGTCGACCAGGGCGAGGCCCGCCTCCGGACCCTCCGCCCGGGACACGGCGACCGCCCGGTTCAGCTCGACGACCGGCGACGGCGCCACCCGGGCGAGCCGCCCGTACAGCACGGCGATGGCCGCCCAGTCCGTCTCCTCGTACGTCGCGGCCCTGGCGTGGCACGCCGCGATGGCGGCCTGGAGCGCATACGGCCCCCGCGGCCCGCCCGGGCAGCCGGCCGCGCGCTCCAGGGCGGCGAAACCACGCCGGATCAGCAGCCGGCTCCAGCGGGCCCGGTTCTGGTCCGCGAGCAGCACCGGCGCCCCCTCGGGCCCCGTACGGGCGGCCGTCCTGGACGCCTGGAGCTCCAGGAGGGCGGCGAGGCCGTGCACTTCGGCCTCCTTGGGCATGAGCCCGGACAGGACGCGGACGAGCCGCAGGGCGTCCTCGCACAGCCCGGGCCGCAGCCAGTCGTCGCCGGCCGTCGCCGCGTAACCCTCGTTGAATATGAGGTAGATGACCTCCAGCACGGAGTCGAGTCGGGCCGCGCGGTCGGCGCCGTACGGCACTTCGAAGGGCACGCCCGCCTTGGCGAGGGCGCGCTTGGCGCGGACGACGCGCTGGGCGATCGTCGGCTCCGGGACGAGGAAGGCGCGGGCGATCTCCGCGGTGGTCAGCCCGCCGAGCAGCCGCAGGGTGAGCGCGATGCGGGCGTCGGCGGACAGCACCGGGTGGCAGGCGGTGAAGACCAGCCGCAGCAGGTCGTCGTCGATGTCCTCCGGGTCGGCGGGCTCGGGTGGCGGCCCCACCGAGTCGGGTACCGCACGGCCCAGTTCGGCGAGCTTCCGGGCGTACGTCTCACGGCGGCGTACCAGGTCGATGGCGCGGCGCCTGGCAGTGGCCATGAGCCAGGCCCCCGGCCTGTCCGGGACGCCCGACTCCGGCCACTGCTCCAGCGCGGCGACCAGAGCGTCCTGCGCCAGCTCCTCCGCGAGGCCGACGTCCCGGACGATCCGGGCGACGGCGGCGATGATCCGCCCGGACTCGATCCTGAACACCGTCTCCACGGCGTGCGGTGCGTTCACGGTTCCCCATCAGAGCACCGCGGGCGCCACCCCGCCAAGGGCTGTGGATACCGGCCTGTGGATATCAGCCCTCGACGAGCTGCCGGACCTCGGCGGTGATGGTCCAGTACTCCTCGTGGAGCTCCAGGAAGCGCTTGGCCCACTCCACGGCCTCGGCCTTGTCCTTGGCCTGGATGAGCGAGTAGCCGCCGATGACCTCCTTCGTCTCCGTGAAGGGCCCGTCGGTGTAGCTGATCTTCCCGTCGGACCAGGTGACGCGGGTGCCCTCGGAGGTCGGGGCGAGGCCGGCGGTGTCGAGCATGACGCCCGCCTTGGTGATCTCCTCCAGAAGGGCGCCCATGCGCTGCTCCAGCTCGGGGCTCGGGCCGTCGGCGGGCCCGTCGGTCTCGATGACGCGGATCAGGGTCAGAAAACGCGGCACGGCCGTCTCCTCGCGTGCGGTGGCGGGGCTGTTCCCCGCCTCTCACCCCTACGTCGAACGGCGACCGCCGGGATCGACACCCCGGCCGAGGGACTTCGGAATCATTTTCCGCGGGGCGGCCCGCCGCGCCGCGAGTGATCCGACGCTCCGCACGGTGAACCCCTGCTCGCGCGTGCACTCCTCCCGGGCGACCGCCACCGCGGCGGGGAGCCCGGGCCCCTCAGCCCAGGCCGTGCGAGGTGAAACGCCAGCGGTGGACCGGGCGGGTGAGCAACTCGGCGGGGGGTTCGGGAAGCTCGGGCGGCTCGGCGGGCCCGTCGGAGGGCCCGTCGGCGGAGCCCGCGGCCTCCCACCACGTCAGGACCAGCACCCGGTCCCCCGGAGCGGAGAACGTTTCGCGGCGGAGGGGTTCGGCGGGGAGAGCCTGGCCCCGGGCCCACTCCAGAAGCTCGCTGCCCCTGCCGGGTACGGCCCTGGCCTCCCACATGAGCGTCACCGTCACGAGTACAGGTTCTCCTTGCTGATCTCGTGCAGGTGGTCGTGGGTGTGGGTGTGGTCGTGAGTGTGGTCGTGGTCGCTGTTCCCCGGCACGTGCGGGTCCGTGACCGGGAGGGACGAGTCGGCGGAGAGCTCAAGGTCGGAGACCGGACGGTTCCGGGCGACCATCTCGGCGCCGAGCGCCGCGACCATCGCGCCGTTGTCGGTGCACAGCCCGGGGCGGGGGACACGGAGCCGGATGCCCACGCGCTCGCAGCGCTCCTCCGCCAGCGCCCGCAGCCGGGAGTTGGCCGCCACGCCGCCGCCGATCATCAGATGGTCGACGCCCTGGTCCTGGCAGGCCCGTACGGCCTTGCGGGTGAGGACGTCGACGACGGCCTCCTGGAAGGACGCCGCCACATCCCGTACGGGAACGTCCTCGCCCGCGTTCCGCTTGGCCTCGACCCAGCGGGCCACGGCCGTCTTCAGACCGGAGAAGGAGAAGTCGTACGCCGGGTCACGCGAGCCCGTGAGTCCGCGCGGGAAGGCGATGGCCGCCGGGTCGCCCTCCTTGGCCAGCCGGTCGATGACCGGGCCGCCCGGGAATCCCAGGTTCAGCACGCGTGCGATCTTGTCGAACGCCTCGCCCGCCGCGTCGTCGATCGTCGCACCCATGGGGCGGACGTCCGCCGTGATGTCGGGGGCGAGCAGGAGGGACGAGTGGCCGCCGCTCACCAGCAACGCCATCGTCGGCTCGGGCAGCGGGCCGTGCTCCAGCTGGTCGACGCAGATGTGCGAGGCCAGGTGGTTCACCCCGTACAGCGGCTTGCCCAGCGCGTACGCGTACGCCTTCGCCGCCGAGACGCCGACCAGCAGCGCGCCCGCGAGGCCCGGGCCCGCAGTGACCGCGATGCCGTCGAGGTCGCGCGCGGAGACGCCCGCGTCCTTCAGGGCGCGCTCGATGGTGGGGACCATGGCCTCCAGGTGCGCGCGGGAGGCGATCTCGGGGACGACGCCGCCGAACCGGGCGTGCGCGTCCACGCTCGACGCGACGGCGTTCGCGAGCAGGGTGGTGCCCCGGACGATGCCGACGCCGGTCTCGTCGCAGGAGGTCTCGATGCCGAGGACGAGGGGTTCGTCAGCCATGGCTCTCAGCGCTCTCAGTGGTCTCGGTCGTGGTGTCGGTGGTGGTGTCGGTGGTGCCGATCGTGGTGTCGGACGTGGTCCGCGCGGTGTCGGTGGTGTCGGTGGTGTCGTGCATGTTCAGGCGCATCACCAGCGCGTCGACGTTCCCCGGCTGGTAGTAGCCCCGCCGGAACCCGATCGGCGCGAAGCCGAAGCGCTCGTACAGCTTCTGGGCACGGGTGTTGTCCACGCGCACCTCCAGCAGCACCTCCTCGCACTCGAAGGCGGTGGCGTACTGAAGGAGCTCGGTCAGCAGGCGGGCGCCGAGGCCTGTGCCCCAGTGCTCGCGGGCGACCGCGATGGTCTGGACGTCGCCGAGCCCGCCCGCCGCGGCGAGTCCCGCGTACCCGGCGATCCGCCCGTCACCCGCGCCCGTCCCGTCGACCGCGCCGTCCCCGGGCTCCTCCGCCACGACGTACCGGCGGGTGGCCTCCGGCCCGCGCGCGTGGGCGAGCTCGGACCAGAACATGCCCTCCGACCAGGCGTCCTCGGGGAACAGCTCCCGCTCGAGGTGCAGCACCGGAGCGATGTCCCACCAGCGCATCTCGCGCAGCACGGGCCCGGTCACTTGGGCGTGACCACCTTGTAGTTCTTCGGCACCTGGGCGTCGGGCCTGCGCAGATACAGCGGACGCGGCTCCAGCAGCCGCTCCCCGGCGGCAAGCCGCTCGGCGGCCAGCGTGGCGAGGGCGGCCGCCGACTGGTGCTCGGGGTCACGGGCGTCCGGGAACACGTCGCCGTACAGCCGCGCCCCGGCGCCGACCGCGGGGAGGCCCGCCACCTGGTCCGCGATGTCGGCGGGCCGGTCGACGGACGGCTCGGTCACTCGGGTGCGCCGGTCGTCGTAGCGCGCCCAGTAGACCTCCTTGCGGCGCGCGTCCGTCGCCACGACGAACGGTTCGTCCAGGCCGGAGGCGTACGCGAGCCCGTCGAGGGTGCACAGCCCGTGGACGGGGACGCCGAGGGCCGACGCGAAGGTGGCCGCCGTGACCAGGCCGACCCGGAGTCCGGTGTACGGGCCCGGGCCGACGCCGACGACGACGCCCGTGACGGCGTCGGGCTTCAGCCCGGCCTCGCCCAGGACGCGGTGGACGGCGGGCAGCAGCAGTTCCCCGTGCCGGCGCGCGTCGACCTGACTCGACTGCGCGACTACTGACCGCCCGTCGTGGAGGGCGACGGTGACGGCGGGGGTGGCGGTATCCATGGCGAGCAACAGCACGCGAACAGCCTACGGCTCCCGGCGACGTGGCACGGCGCCCCCGTACCGGGCCCCGCGCTGCTGCTACCGTCACACGGACAGGTCGTACGAGAGGTGGGTCAGCGTGGCAAGGAGCAGCTCGGGATTCGTGGCCGGGCTCACCGCGGCGGCACTCCTGGTGGTCGGCTTCCTCGCCTATCAGGCGTCGGCCAACGCCCCCGCCGACCTCCGTTCCGGCACCAAGGCGTCGACCTCGACATCGCCGTCCGCCTCGTCCCCCTCCTCCGCGCCGGGCGCGGCCGGGAAGCCGAAGGCCGACCCGTCGGCGCTGCCGCCGCGGTCGGGCTCGGGCGAGCGCGTCGTGTACGCGCTGGCCGACCGGCGTGTCTGGCTGGTCGACGAGAAGAACAAGGTCACGCGGACGTTCACGGTCATGCCGAGCACCGTCGACCCGGCACCCGGCACCTACGCCGTGACCTCCCGGTCGGGGGCCGTCCGCGGCTCGGACGGGGTGCAGGTCGAGCACGTGGTGCGGTTCACCTCGGTGGACGGGGTCACGGTCGGCTTCAGCGCGGCGGTGGACGGCTCGATGGCCAGCCCGGACCCGACGCGCAGGACGGGCGGGGTGCGGATGGCGCGCGCGGACGGCGACGCGCTGTGGGCGTTCGCGACGATCAACTCGACGGTCGTCGTCATCCCGTAACGCCTCCCGGGGACCGGGGCATCCCGTAACGCCTCCCGGGGACCGGCAGGCTCTGCGCGCCCTGTGGCGCGGCGGTCGCGGTTACGCGGCCCGGGGCGCTTCGTGCCGCTCGCCCTCGCGTCGCGCGTGGGTGTGGGCGGCCTCGTCGCCGCCGTCGCCGCCCTCGGTGGGGTCGTCGCCCTCGGTGCGGTCGGCTGTGCCGACGGCGGCCGGGCGCGGCGGCGTGGACACGGCGTTCGCGGCCGCACAGGACGCCAGCAGGTCACGCATGGACACGTCCGACGGCTGCTGCTGCGGCATGGTTGCCTCCTGGCTCCGCTGGCGGGACGAGACGTAGTTAGGTAGACCTAACCAGCGACTGTACCCATGTGACCATGCCTCGGAGGTACGGCGCAACAATTTACCGACGTCTTGTCGGAACGTACGGGTGACAGGGCGCGGAGCCCGGGGCGCGTCAGCGCTGCGCCAGGTCCACGCCTTCCCAGCGGGTGCCCAGGCCGGTCAGCGTGACCACGCGCCGGTCGTCGTCCGTGGCACCGACGACCCGGTCGATCACCACGTGCAGCCGGTCCTCGGTGAGTTCCTCGACCTTGCCCTCGCCCCACTCCACGACGACCACGGAGTCCGGCAGCGAGACGTCCAGGTCGAGGTCCTCCATCTCGTCGAGGCCGCCGCCGAGCCGGTACGCGTCGACATGGACGAGGGCCGGGCCGCCGACCAGCGACGGGTGGACGCGGGCGATCACGAAGGTGGGTGAGGTGACCGCGCCGCGCACGCCGAGGCCGTCGCCGAGACCCCGCGTCAGGGTCGTCTTGCCGGCGCCCAGCTCTCCGGTGAGCATCACGAGGTCGCCCGGGCGCAGCAGTCCGGCCAGGGCACGGCCGAACTCACGCATCTCGTCGGGCGAATGGACGGTGAGCCGGGCGGTGGCGGCGGGCCGGCTAGGCCCGGCATCCGCGTGAGCGGCCCCGGTGTCCGCGGCCCCGGCATCCGCGTGAGCGGCCCCGGCGTGCGCCGCGGCTCCCGTGTCCGGAGCTCCTGCCTGCTCCGCTCGTGCGTCCGCTGCTTCGGTGTGCGCTGCTTCCATGACTGCCAACCTAACCGCTGTGCGCCCCTGGCCCCGCCTCACCCTGCGTGAGCGCGCCGACCCGCACCAGCAGGTCCACGAGGTGCCCGGTGACGTCCTCCGGATGCTCCAGCATCACCAGGTGCCCGCCGTCCGGTACGACGACCAGCCGGGCGTCCGGCAGCAGCGCGGCGATGGCCTCGGTGTGGGAGCTGGGCGTGACCATGTCCTGCTCGCCCGCCAGAGCCAGTACCTGGACGGCCGCGTCGGCGAGGACCGCGAGGGCCTCCGCCTTGTCGTGGTCGGTGAACGCCGGATAGAACTCGGCGACCACGTCGATCGGCGTGGCCTCGATCATCCGCTCCGCGAACCGGGCGACGACCGGGTCCACGTCCCGTGTCCCGAAGCTGTACCGCTTGATGAGGCCCGCGAACAGGTCGGCGGTCGCCCGCCGCCCCCGCTCCACGAGCTCGGCACGCGTGCCGAGGGCACGCAGCACGCCGGGCAGGACCCGCCGTACGGCGTTGACGCCGGCCGCCGGGAGGCCGTAGCTGACCTCGGCGAGGCGACCCGACGACGTACCGACGAAGGCGACGCCGAGGACCCGGTCCCGGATCAGCTCCGGGTAGTGGTCGGCCAGCGCCATGATCGTCATACCGCCCATCGAGTGCCCCACCAGCACCAGGGGTCCCTCGGGCGCGGCCGCGTCGACGACCGCCTTCAGGTCGCGGCCGAGCTGGTCGATGGAGACCGGCGCGCCGTCGGGCCCGGACTGGGCGGCGCCGCGCGCGGAGCGGCCGTGGCTGCGCTGGTCCCAGTGCACGGTGCGGACGAGGCCGCGGAGAGCGGCGCGCTGGAAGTGCCAGGAGTCCTGGCTGAGGCAGTAGCCGTGGCTGAAGACGACGGTGACCGGCGCCGGGGCCGTACGCCTGCCGAAGCCGCGCCACCTGCGGGCGCCGCCCTCCGGTTCGTCGGGCTCGTCGACCTCGTACCGGAGCGCGGTGCCGTCGTCGGCGTACGCCGTGCCGGGGGTGCCGCGCAGTTCCCCGTAGGGCCCGGCCGCGTCCAGGGCCAGCCGGGCCTTCCTGCGGACGCCGCGCCCGACGGTGAGCCGCTCCAGGGCCACCCCGGCGGCAGCACCCGCGGCGACGACCCCGATCGCGGCCCCGGCGAAGCCCGCGCGCCGCCGCCAGGCGACGCCGGCCCCCTCGACCGCCTCACCCACCGCCTCCACGACCGCCCCGCCGACGGCCGCCCCCGTACCGGTCTCGCTCACGTCTCCCCCACTACTCCCGTTCGCGGAGGTAGACGCGCGGCACCCGGGCGCCGACGCGGGTGACGATCTCGTAGGCGATGGTTCCGGCCGCCCGCGCCCAGTCCTCGGCAGTGGGCTCGCCGTCGTCGCCCGGGCCGAACAGCACCGCGCGGGCGCCGGGCTCGACGACGTCCGCGCCGAGGTCCAGGACGATCTGGTCCATCGCGACCCGGCCGGCCACGGTCCGTAGCGCGCCGCCCAGCAGGACGGGCCCACTGCCCGAGGCGTGGCGGGGGACGCCGTCGGCGTAGCCGAGCGGGACGAGGGCGAGGTTCGTCTCGCGGTCGGTGACGTAGTGGTGGCCGTAGCTGATGCCGAGGCCGGGCGGCGCCTGCTTCACGGACGCCACACTGGCGCTCAGCCGCATCACGGGACGCAGTCCGAAATCAGCCGGTGCGCCGACCTCGGGGCTGGGCGAGATGCCGTACATCGCCACGCCCGCCCGGACGAGGTCGAAGTACGCGTCGGGGAGGGTGAGCGTGGCGGGCGAGTTGGCCATGTGCCGCACCTCCGGCTCGGCGCCGGCCTTCTCCGCGTACTCCAGCATGTCGTGGAAGCGGTCCAGCTGGGCGGCGATGGAGGGGTGGCCGGGCTCGTCGGCGCACGCGAAGTGGGACCAGAGGCCGGTGACCCGCAGCAGCCCTTCGGCCTGCGCCTTGAGGGCCTCGCCGACGAGGCGCGGCCAGTCGCCGGGCAGGCAGCCGTTGCGGCCGAGCCCGGTGTCGGCCTTGAGCTGGACGCGGGCGGGGCGGCCGGCTGCCCGGGCGGCATCGGTGACCTCGCCGAGCGCCCACAGCCCGCTCACCGCGATGTCGACATCCGCTTCGACGGCGGCGCGGAAGGGCCCGCCGGGCGTCCACAGCCAGCACAGGACCGGCGCGTCGATCCCGGCGGCCCGGAGCGCGAGCGCCTCGTACGGCGTGGCCGTACCGAGCCATGTGGCACCCGCGGCGAGCGCGGCGCGGGCACACGGCACTGCGCCGTGCCCGTACGCGTCGGCCTTCACGACGCCCATGACCTGGGCGCCGCGGGGCGCGACCCGGGCGCGCAGCGCGCGGACGTTGGCGCGAAGCGCACCGAGGTCGATCTCGGCGCGGGCGCGGGTCTCGGGTGCCTCGGGCTCGCGGGCGGCGCGAGGCTGCTGCGGTGTCTCACTCATCGCGCCCAGTGTCTCAGGTACGCCCACGGGGCAGGCGGCGCCGTCATGTCGCTCGGATCACGAACGGACAGCCGGGCACCGGACGGGGCGCGCGGCCGGTCGGTACACCCACCCGTTCCGCCCTGCGGAACACCCTGCGGAACACCCTGCGGAACACCCGCCCACAACAATGGTCGGCCACAACAACGGCCGGCCGCGACCCCTCGGTATCGCCGCCCGTCAGGTCGCCCTCCCGGGATCACCGCCGGCCGCCGGATGGGGCTGTGGGTGTGCGTACGGGTCGGGTTCGCCGGTTTCCGGGTCGAGGCCGGCCAGGAAGCGGAGCTGTTCCTCGCGCCAGTGGACGAACCGGGCCGGGGTGCCGTCCCAGAAGACGAGGCTGACCGGCGGGTCGTCGAACTCGTCGGCGAGGAGCCGGTGCAGGAACTCGGCCATCCCGTACGGGTGGACGGTGAACGTCGGTGATGTGTGCCGCCCGCACACCACGACCGGCCACCGGTCCGGGTCCGGGTCCGTGGTGAGCCAGCACAGGATGTCGGGCCCGGCCGTGACGCCCCAGGCCAGGAGGTCGCCGGGGTCGGCGTCCAGCGCGTCCCGGCCGCCCTCCGCCCGCCAGGCGAGGCGCACATTGGCGGTCTCCTCGGCGAGGTCGCCCGGCTGCCACCGGACGCCCTGCTGCGGCAGCGGCAGCAGGACCACGGCCTCGCCGTTGACGGAGCCGCCGCCGTACCGGGCCATGAAGTCCCGGTAGTCGGCGGGGAACCGGACGCCCCACCGGGCCTCGGCGGCCGCCCAGTCGACCTGTTCGTCGGCCCCGTGGACCGGCGGCATCAGCCGCGTGAGCGCGGCCACGTGCGCGTTGTGCCCCACTGTCTCTCCCACCCCTGCAAATCTCTCCACCATGTCCACGGACCAGCGCCGCGGCCCCCTCGCCCCCGGGCCCCGGACCCGGCCCGGCCCCCCACCGGCCCCTCGATCCCCGGGCGGGCCCGCGCCGGTTCCTCCCCGCACGCCCCTCAGCCGACGACATCCCGCCACGCCCCCGGCAGTGCTTCCGCCACGTCGTGCGCCGCGACGGGCGCCCCGCGCGCCGCGCGCCGGGCGGCCAGCCCGTGCAGGTACGCCGCGGCCGACGCGGCGTCGCGCGGGGCGAGACGGGCCGCCAGCAGCGAGCCGGCGAGGCCCGACAGGACGTCGCCGCTCCCGGCGGTGGCCAGCCAGGGGGTTCCGGTCGCGTTCACCCGCACCGGAACGGCCGGCTCCGGGGCGGCCACCAGGGTCGTGGACCCCTTGAGCAGCACCGTCGCCCCGTAGCGCGCCGCCAGCTCCCGTGCCGCGTCGAGCCGCCGCGCCTCGACGTCCTCGCGGGCGACGCCGAGGAGCGCCGCCGCCTCACCCGCGTGCGGGGTGAGGACCGTCGGGGCGGACCGGGCCCGTACGGCCGCAGGGTCGAGGAGGCGCAGCCCGTCGGCGTCGACGAGCACCGGCACGTCGGACTCCATGACGTCGTCCACGCCGGGCGTGTCGCCGAGCCCGGGTCCGATCACCCACGCCTGGACGCGCCCCGCCTTCCGGGGCGGCCCCGCGTGGACCAGGGTCTCCGGGTACCGGGAAAGCACGGCCTCGGCGGCGGGGCCCACGTACCGTACGGCCCCCGCCCCGCCGCGCAGCGCGCCCGCGACGGCCAGCACGGCGGCGCCCGGGTAGCGCGCCGACCCGGCGACGAGCCCGACGACGCCGCGCCGGTACTTGTCGCTCTCGGCGGCCGGTACGGGCAGGAGCCGCGCCACGTCGGCGTGCTGGAGGGCCTCCAGCTCGGGCACGGACGGCAGGTGCTCCGCGAGCCCGATGTCGACGAGCCGTACGGCGCCCGCGTACTCCCGCGCCGGGTCCACGAGCAGCCCCGCCTTGTACGCCCCGAACGTCACCGTCGCGTCGGCCCGTACCGCCTCCCCGTCGACCGCGCCCGTGTCGGCGTCGACGCCGCTCGGCAGGTCCACGGCGACCACGACCGCGTCGGAGCCGCGCGCGGCACGGACGACCGGCACGGCGTCGGGGCGGAGCCCGCCGCGGCCTCCGATGCCGGTGATCCCGTCCAGGACGAGGTCGGCGCGGGCGAGTACGGCGAACGGGTCGTCGGCCACGGACCCGCCGGCCCCGGTCAGCACGGCGAGCCCGGCTTCGTGGGTGTGCGCGCCGAGCAGCACGGCGGCGACCCCGGCGCCGCGCCGGGCGAGCCGGGCCCCGGCGTACAGGGCGTCACCACCGTTGGCCCCGCTGCCGACGAGCAGCACGACGCGGGCGCCGTAGACCCGCCCGAGCAGCCGCGTGCATGCCCCGGCGAGCCCGGCGGCGGCCCGCTGCATCAGGGCACCCTCGGGAAGCCGGGCCATCAGCGCGGCCTCCGCCGCCCGTACGCTCTCGACGCGATAGGCAGTACGCATCCGTTCAGCCTCCTCCGCTCAACCCTCGGCGATCACCACGGCCGACGCCACCCCCGCGTCGTGACTGAGCGACACATGCCAGGACCGTACGCCCAGCTCGGCGGCGCGCGCCGCGACCGTGCCCCGCACCCGCAGCCGGGGCCGGCCGCTGTCCTCCACGTACACCTCGGCGTCCGTCCAGTGCAGCCCCGGCGGCGCGCCGAGCGCCTTGGCGATGGCCTCCTTGGCGGCGAACCGTGCGGCGAGTGAGGCGATACCGCGCCGCTCGCCGCTGGGCAGCAGCAACTCCCGCTCCAGAAAGAGCCGTTCCGCCATCTGTGGCGTACGCTCCATGGCCTCCGCGAACCGGTCGATCGCGGCGACGTCGATCCCCACCCCGATGATCATTCGACGGTGACCGACTTCGCGAGGTTGCGCGGCTGGTCGACCTCGTTGCCGCGGGCGGTGGCGAGCTCGCAGGCGAAGACCTGCAAGGGGACGGTGGAGACGAGCGGCTGAAGGAGCGTCGGCGTGGCCGGGATCCGGATGAGGTGATCGGCGTAGGGCACGACGGCCTCGTCCCCCTCCTCCGCGATGACGATGGTCCTGGCCCCCCGGGCCCGGATCTCCTGGATATTGGAGACGATCTTCCCGTGGAGCACGGACCGCCCCCGCGGCGAGGGCACCACGACGACGACGGGCAGATCCTTCTCGATGAGGGCGATGGGCCCGTGCTTGAGCTCCCCGGCGGCGAACCCCTCGGCGTGCATGTACGCGAGTTCCTTGAGCTTCAGCGCGCCTTCGAGCGCGACGGGGTAGCCCACGTGCCGCCCCAGGAACAGCACGGTGTCGTGGTCGGCGAGCGACCGCGCCAGCTCCCGTACGGGCTCCATGGTCTCCAGGACGCGCTCCACGTCCTCGGCGATCCGCGAGAGGTCCCGGACGACGGCCCGGATCTCGTCGCCCCACTTGGTGCCGCGCACCTGCCCGAGGTAGAGCGCCACGAGGTAGCAGGCCACGAGCTGCGTGAGGAACGCCTTGGTGGACGCGACGGCGACCTCGGGTCCGGCGTGCGTGTACAGCACGGCGTCGCACTCCCGTGGAATGGACGCCCCGTTCGTATTGCAGACGGCCAGCACGCGGGCGCCCTGCTCGCGGGCGTGGCGCACCGCCATCAGGGTGTCCATGGTCTCCCCGGACTGGGAGATGGCGATGACGAGCGTCCGCTGGTCGAGAATCGGGTCCCGGTACCGGAACTCACTGGCCAGCTCCACCTCGCAGGGAATCCGGGTCCAGTGCTCGATGGCGTACTTGGCGATGAGCCCCGAGTGGAAGGCGGTGCCGCACGCGACGATGACGACCTTGGTGGCCTCGCGGAGCACGGCGTCGGGAATCCGCACCTCGTCGAGCGTCAGGGACCCTTCCGCGTCGACGCGCCCGAGGAGCGTGTCGGTGACCGCCTTGGGCTGCTCGGCGATCTCCTTGAGCATGAAGTAGTCGTAGCCGGCCTTCTCGGCGGCGGAGGCGTCCCAGTCGACGTGGTAGGTCCGCACGTCGGCGGGCGCGCCGTCGAAGTCGGTGACGGTGACGGTCCCGTCCCGCCGGAGCTCGACGACCTGGTCCTGGCCGAGCTCGATGGCGGAGCGGGTGTGCTCGATGAAAGCGGCGACATCGGAGGCGAGAAACGACTCCCCCTCCCCCACTCCCACGACGAGCGGCGAGTTCCGCCGGGCCCCGACGACGACATCGGGCTCGTCGGCGTGTACGGCCACGAGGGTGAAGGCCCCTTCGAGCAGCCGGCTGACCTGGCGCATGGCTTCGGCCAGGTCGGCGGTGGAGGAGTGGGCCTCGGCGAGGAGGTGGGCGACGACCTCGGTGTCGGTCTCGGAGACGAGGTCGTGCCCGCGCTCGGCCAGCTCGGCCCGCAGGGACGCGAAGTTCTCGATGATCCCGTTGTGCACGACCGCGACCCGCCCCGCGTTGTCGAGGTGCGGGTGCGCGTTGGCGTCGGTCGGCGCGCCGTGCGTGGCCCACCGGGTGTGGCCGATCCCGGTGGACCCGCTCGGCAGCGGCCGACTGACCAGTTCCTTCTCCAGGTTGACGAGCTTGCCCGCCTTCTTGGCCGCCGCGAGCCCACCGTCGGCGAGCACGGCGACCCCGGCGGAGTCGTAGCCCCGGTACTCGAGCCGCTTCAGACCCGCGATGACGACATCAAGCGCCGACTGCCCGCCGACGTATCCCACGATTCCGCACATGCGGGCAGCCTACGACCCCGACGGGCTCCCCCGGCTCAGCCCAGCTTGGCGAGCTTGCCGACCTGGGCGTCGATGACGGCGGTGGGCAGGGGGAAGTCCTTGCCGGTCATGGCGGCACCGATGTTCATGGCCATGAACGTGGCGAGCGTGGATCCCTGACGGAGGGCCACCACCTTGACCGCCATCTTCTCGCCGTCCTCCATGTCGGCCGTGAGAACCCAGGCACCGGCCTCCTCGCCACCGGAGACCTTGGCCTCCTCGACCTTGAGGATCTTGGTCTTCTCGCCGTCCTGGGTCACGGTGAAGCCACCGGCACAGGCGGTGCCGGCGGCCCGCAGGGAGGCGAGGCCGTCCTCGGCACCCTTGCCGTCGTACGAGGAGAGCTGGTCCGTCGTGACGGTGATGGCCATCGACGACGCGATGGCGTCCTCGATCTCCTTCTCCGTCATGCCCTCGAAGGAGGGCTTCTCCTTGTCCGCCTTCGGCTCCTCCATCACCTTGCGGGTCACGGTCGCCGCGGGCTTGCCGAGCGCCACTGCGGAGGCGGCGTGGGCCAGCGGCAGGCACTCCGCCTTGTCGACGGTGACGTCCTCGGCCTTGCCGATGTCCGCGGCCTTGGCCGGCTCCACCTTGTGCCCCGCGACATCACCCTGGGCCAGCACCGCCTTCTCCAGCTCGGCGGCGGTCAGGACCTTGGCGGCGGGCGCGGCGGACTCCGTGGTCGCCTTGTCCTTGGCGCCCTTGTCCTCGCCACCCGCCTTCTCACCACCGCAAGCTGTGACAAGCAGAGCAAGGGACACCGCGGACGCGGCGACGGCGGAACGGCGGATGAAGGTGGCTCGCATGGCACAACTTTCTGTGTGAATGATGTGCACACGGTAAGCCCACCCACCGACAGAACGATCACCGCAGCTCATGCCGGTACCCGACCGTGACGCTCACGTGATCGGCAGCTTTGCCAGCTGGGCGTCGATCACGGCGGTGGGCGCGGCGAAGTCGCTCTGGTCGCCTGCGAAGTTGTTGCGCGAGGAGAACACCGCGAGCAGACGCCCCGTACGAATGACAACGGCCTTGAACGGGTTCTCCATGGCGCCCGGCTCCGACTGGGTCATCACCTCCCAGGCAAGTCCGTCCCGCTTGCCCGGAACCGCCACCTCCTTTACGTCCTCGACGTGCCAGTGCGTCCCGCCCCGCAGCACACCCGACGTCATGGTGAAACCTCCGCCGACGCAGGCCTTGGCGGCGGAACGGAGCGTGCTGAGCGCCTCCTCGGCTCCCTTGCCGTCGTAGGAGGCGATCGTCACGACGGTGTACGTGCCGGATATCGCGGACACCATGGCTTGACCGATCTGGTCGTCCGGCAGCTCGAGGAGTTCCTCGTCCGTCAGCGCCTTTGTGAGCTCGGCCTCGACCATCCGCTGAGCGGTCGCTGCGGGACGTCCGACCGCGGCCCCGGCGATAGCGTCCCCGAACGCCTCACAGGCCGCTTTGTCGACTGCGACGCTTTCGACAGTCACCTCATGCCATGTGTCGACCTTCTCGACGGTGTGCCCCTTCACGTCTCCCTGGGCCAGCGCGAGCTTCTCCAGTTCGGCCGCGACGGCCTCCCCATGCGAAGGAGCCGCTTCCGGGGAGACGGCTACGGCAGCGGACGCGGCCGGGGCCGCCTCTCGGGTGCCCTCCTGACCGCCACCACCGCAGGCACCCGTCATGAGGGCAAGTGTCACGGCGCAAGCGGCCGTGGGGGAACGGCGTATGACGGTTGGTCTCACAGGCACGGCTTTCGTCCTCAGGAGCGACAGGTCCGCGCCAGGTTATAGGGCTGTCCTGGCCTCCATAGAGGCGGCGAAGTTCGCGGCATGCTCCCGCGCTTCCGGGTGCCAGTCCGCTTCAGGCCAGTCGTGCTCCACGAACCTCTCGGGAACCCGCCCACAAGGGGCGTAGACGCTCACAGACAGAGTCGTGGTCGAGTCGTTCCATCGCACGTCGACCTGGTCGCCCCCTTCCGGGTCTTCGAATCGAAAGCCCAGTTCGCGAAAGGTCGCGCCTGCGCGGTCGCCTTCGTGGGTGAGTTTCCACCCCTTCTGCGTCAGCCGCTGACGCACGCGCCGCTGCGCGTCTCGGGCGGTGGCTTCCGGGACGCCGGGCACGCTCCAGTCGAGAGCGAAACTGCGCACGTCGCTTCGTGCCTCGTCAACATGGGCGACGCCCCTCAGCCCTCGGTAGTAGCAGGGGCCGGTATCGACCCTGCCCGAGCCCGCGGCGTACTTCCCGGACAACGCGAAGCCGCCGTTCACCTCGTCGGACCGAGCTTTGAGCCGTTGCGCGACCGCGTCGGGGTCGGCCGAAGGATATGGCGTCCCGTTCCACACGACGTTTCCCGCCACCGCGACAGCGACGAGCAGCGCCACCATCACGAGCCCTGTTACGGCATACAGGAATGACCGCCCGGGGACCCGGGCTCTAGCAGAACTCTTGAACATGCACGTGACGGTAGGCGCCAGCATGACGCGACGCATGAGTAGCTGTACGCAGGTGGCCCCCGGGAGCGCTCACGAGGACCCGTCAAGACCGCGATCTGCGCTCCGGTCGTCGTGGCCACCAGGCTGCGAGGAATGCTGGATCTCCGACGCCGAGATCGCCGAGGTCCGCTTCGCGCCTTCATGGCGGCGTGGGGCCGGGCGAGGCGGGGCCGGTTACGGCCGGGACCGCATCAGGTGAGAAACGAGAGCGCGGTCAGAACGACCCACGTGACCGAGCCCACGCCCCACGGAGGCCCCGTACGGCCGACAATGGCGGGGTGATCACTTCGCCGCCACGAAGCAGCACACCGCCGCCCGGCAACGCCGTCGCCCCGCCCCGGCGGGCCGAGTCGACGCCCTACGTCGATCTCACCCGCGACGAGTGGAGCGCCCTGCGCGACAAGACGCCACTGCCACTCAGCGCCGACGAGGTGGAGCGGCTGCGCGGCCTCGGCGACGTCATCGACCTCGACGAGGTCCGTGACATCTACCTGCCGCTCTCCCGGCTCCTCAACCTCTATGTGGGCGCGTCCGCCGACCTCCGCGGCGCGCTCAACACGTTTCTGGGCGAGAAGGGCGCCCAGCGCGGCACCCCGTTCGTCATAGGCGTCGCCGGGTCCGTCGCCGTCGGCAAGTCGACCGTCGCCCGGCTCCTCCAGGCGCTGCTCGCCCGCTGGCCCGAGCACCCGCGCGTCGAGCTGGTGACGACCGACGGGTTCCTGCTGCCGATGAAGGAACTCAAGTCGCGCGGGCTGATGTCCCGGAAGGGGTTCCCCGAGTCGTACGACCGGCGGGCGCTCACCCGGTTCGTCGCGGACATCAAGGCCGGCAAGGACGAGGTCACCGCGCCCGTCTACTCGCACCTCATCTATGACATCGTGCCCGGTCAGCGCCTTACCGTCCGCCGCCCGGACGTCCTGATCGTCGAGGGGCTGAACGTCCTCCAGCCCGCTCTGCCGGGCAAGGACGGGCGCACCCGCGTCGGGCTCGCGGACTACTTCGACTTCTCGGTGTACGTGGACGCCCGGCCCGAGGACATCGAGCGCTGGTACCTGAACCGTTTCCGCAAGCTGCGCGCGACCGCGTTCCAGAACCCGTCCTCGTACTTCCGCAAGTACACACAGGTCAGCGAGGATGAGGCGCTCGACTACGCCCGCACCATGTGGCGCACCATCAACAAGGTGAACCTCCTGGAGAACGTCGCCCCCACCCGCGGCCGCGCCCACCTCGTCGTACGCAAGGGGCCCGACCACAAGGTGCAGCGGCTGTCCCTGCGGAAGCTCTGACTCCGGCCCGGATGTGAGGAGGCGCCCCGCCGGTTCCGCACCGGCGGGGCGCCTTCACGTTCTGCGGCGGACCTCAGCCCAGCGTCGCCTTCACCGCGTCCGCCAGCTGACCCGCCACCGCCCGCGCCTGCTCGATGTCCGCGGCCTCCACCATCACGCGTACGAGCGGCTCCGTGCCCGACGGGCGCAGCAGGACGCGGCCGGTCGTGCCCAGCGTGCGCTCGGCCTCCGCGACGGCGGTGCCCAGCTCGGGGGAGGTCTTCACGCGGCTCTTGTCGACGTCCTTGACGTTGATGAGGACCTGCGGCAGGCGCTCCATGACACCGGCCAGGTCGGCCAGCCGCCGCCCGGTCGCCGCGACGCGCGCCGCCAGCAGCAGGCCGGTCAGGGTGCCGTCGCCGGTGGTGGCGTGGTCCAGGACGATCACGTGCCCGGACTGCTCACCGCCCAGGGCGTAGCCGTGCTCCTTCAGCTCCTCCAGCACATACCGGTCGCCGACCGCGGTCTGGACGATCCGCAGGCCCTCGCGCTCCATGGCGAGCTTGAAGCCCAGGTTGGACATGACCGTCGCGACAACGGTGTCGCCGCGCAGCGTGCCCGCCTCGCGCATGGCGAGGGCCAGGACCGCGAGGATCTGGTCGCCGTCGACCTCCGTGCCGGTGTGGTCCACGGCCAGGCAGCGGTCGGCGTCGCCGTCGTGGGCGATGCCCAGGTCGGCGCCGTGCTCGACGACGGCGGCCTTCAGCATGCCGAGGTGGGTGGAGCCGCAGCCGTCGTTGATGTTGAGGCCGTCCGGGGCCGCACCGATGGTGACGACCTCCGCGCCGGCCCGCGTGAACGCGGCGGGCGAGACACGGGACGCGGCACCGTGCGCCTCGTCCAGGACGATCTTGAGGCCGTCGAGGCGGTTCGGAAGGACGGACAGCAGGTGGGCGACGTAGTCGTCGGCGCCCTGCCCGTAGTCCTTGACGCGGCCCACACCGGCGCCGGTCGGCCGGTCCCAGGGCTCGCCGGTGCGGTGCTGCTCGTACACCGCCTCGATACGGTCCTCCAGCTCGTCGGCCAGCTTGTGGCCGCCGCGCGCGAAGAACTTGATGCCGTTGTCCGGCATGGCGTTGTGCGAGGCGGACAGCATCACACCGAGGTCGGCGCCGAGGGAGCCGGTCAGATGGGCGACGGCCGGGGTGGGAAGGACGCCCACGCGGAGCACGTCGACGCCGGCACTCGCGAGGCCCGCCACGACGGCGGCCTCCAGGAACTCTCCCGACGCACGCGGGTCACGTCCGACCACCGCGGTCGGCCGGTGGCCCTCGAAGGTCCCCGCCTCGGCGAGCACATGCGCCGCCGCCACCGACAGGCCGAGCGCCAGCTCCGCCGTCAGGTCCGCGTTGGCGACACCGCGCACGCCGTCCGTGCCGAAGAGTCGTCCCACAGCTGTCCTCCGAAAGACTTACCACTTACCGAGCCAACAAGGAGAAACGTACGCCCCGGCAGCACGTGAGTGCCGCCGGGGCGTACGTACGAGCAGTCCGAGCAGACGCAGATTAGCGCTTGCTGTACTGCGGCGCCTTGCGGGCCTTCTTCAGACCGGCCTTCTTGCGCTCGACCGCACGGTCGTCGCGGCTCAGGAAGCCGGCCTTCTTCAGCGCGCCGCGGTTGTTGTCCACGTCCGCCTCGTTCAGGGCGCGGGCCACGCCGAGGCGCAGGGCGCCGGCCTGGCCGGAGACGCCGCCACCCGAGATACGGGCGATGACGTCGTAACGGCCCTCGAGCTCGAGCACCTTGAAGGGCTCGTTGACTTCCTGCTGGTGCACCTTGTTCGGGAAGTAGTCCTCGAGGGTGCGACCGTTGATCTTCCACTTGCCGGTGCCCGGAACGATCCGGACGCGGGCGATGGCGTTCTTGCGGCGGCCCAGGCCGGCCGCGGGCTGCGGCTCGCCGAAGCGGGACGCGAGCGACTCGGAGGTGTACTCGCCCTCGACGGGGACCTCGGACTCGAAGGTGGTGACCTCCGCGTAGGTCTCCTCGCCCTCGACGCCCTCGACGGGGTTCTCAACAGTGGTCTCGGCCACGATGCTCCTCAGATTCTTTTCGTCTTAGGGGGTGGCCGGACTTACTGCGCGACCTGGGTGATCTCGAACGGGACCGGCTGCTGGGCAGCGTGCGGGTGGTTCTCGCCCGCGTAGACCTTCAGCTTCGAGAGCATCTGACGGCCGAGGGAGTTCTTGGGGAGCATGCCCTTGACGGCCTTCTCGACGGCCTTCTCCGGGTTCTTCTCGAGCAGCTCGTCGTAACGGACGGAGCGCAGACCACCCGGGTAGCCGGAGTGGCGGTACGCCATCTTCTGGGTCCGCTTGTTGCCCGACAGGTGCACCTTGTCGGCGTTGATGATGATGACGAAGTCACCAGCGTCGACGTGCGGCGCGTAGATCGGCTTGTGCTTGCCCCGGAGGAGGGTGGCGGCGGTGGTGGCCAGGCGACCCAGGACAACGTCCTGGGCGTCGATGACGTGCCACTGGCGGGTGACATCGCCGGGCTTGGGGCTGTACGTACGCACGGTCGTAGCCTTCGCTTCTTCAGTGAGTGGGTCCTGTCAAGGCCACCACGGACGATCACGACAGCCAAGACCACACGTCGGTGACGCATACCGAGTGCAGGTCGCTGGTCATCGGCCCGGTGGACCGGCGTAACGGCCTCTCACGTGAGATCGAGCAAGCCAGTACGCATAACGAACCAGAAGAATACGCGCCGTCCCCCACCCGGGTCAAAACGGCGACTCCGCCCGCCGTGCGCCTACCGCTTCCGTTCCACCCTGCGTTCGTCCCAGACGGGCTCCGGGGTCTCCCGCACGACACCGTCCGCGCCGAACACCAGACAGCGGTCGAAGGCGCGCGCGAACCACCGGTCGTGCGTCACGGCCAGGACCGTCCCCTCGTACGCCTCAAGCCCCGCCTGCAGGGCCTCCGCCGACTCCAGGTCCAGGTTGTCCGTCGGCTCGTCCAACAGGAGCGCCGTGGCGCCCGACAGCTCCAGCAGCAGGATCTGGAAGCGGGCCTGCTGGCCGCCCGACAGCCGCCCGAACGGCTGGTCGCCCTGGCCCTCCAGTTCGTAGCGGCGCAGCACGGACATCGCCCCGCCGCGGTCCTTGGCGTGCTCGGTCCACAGGATGTCGACGAGCGTGCGGCCCTGTAGATCGGGGTGGGAATGGGTCTGCGCGAAGTGACCCGGCACGACCCGGGCGCCCAGCTTCCAGGCGCCCGAGTACGCCACGGACGCGTCACCCGCCAGGAGCCGCAGGAAGTGCGACTTGCCGGAGCCGTTCGAGCCGAGCACGGCGACCCGCTCCCCGTAGAAGACCTCCAGGTCGAAGGGGTTCATCAGACCCGTCAGCTCAAGCCCCTCGCAGGTCACCGCCCGCACCCCGGTACGGCCGCCGCGCAGCCGCATCCGGATGTCCTGCTCACGCGGCGGCTCCGGCGGCGGCCCGGCCTCCTCGAACTTCCGCAGCCGTGTCTGCGCCGCCGCGTACCGGGACGCCATCTCGTGGCTGACGGACGCGGCCTGCCGCAGATTGACCACCAGCTTCTTCAGCTGGGCGTGCTTCTCCTCCCAGCGCCGCTTCAGCTCCTCGAACCGCGCGAAACGCTCACGCCGCGCCTCGTGGAACGTCCCGAAGCCGCCACCGTGCACCCACACGTCCGACCCGGCCGGGCCCGGCTCCACCGCGACGATCTTCTGCGCGGCCCGCGCGAGCAGCTCCCGGTCGTGGGAGACGAACAGCACGGTCTTACGAGTCTCGGCGAGCCGCTCCTCCAGCCACCGCTTGCCCGGCACGTCGAGATAGTTGTCCGGCTCGTCCAGCAGCAGCACCTCGTCCGGGCCACGCAGCAGCGCCTCCAGCACCAGCCGCTTCTGCTCGCCGCCGCTGAGCGTGCGCACCTCGCGGAACTGGGCCCGCTCGTACGGAATGCCCAGCGCGGCCGTCGTACACATGTCCCAGAGCGTCTCGGCCTCGTACCCGCGCGCCTCCGCCCAGTCGCTCAGCGCCTGGGCGTACCGCATCTGCGCGGCCTCGTCGTCCACCGTCATGATCAGATACTCGGCCTCGTCGACCGCCCGGGCCGCATCCCGGATCCGGGGCTGCGCCACCGACACCAGCAGGTCCCGCACCGTCCGCTCGTCCCGCACGGACCCCACGAACTGCGGCATCACACCCAGCCCGCCGCTCACCGTCACGGTCCCGCCGTGCGGCTGCAGCTCGCCCGCGACCAGCCGCAGCAGCGTCGTCTTGCCCGCGCCGTTCGGCCCGACGAGGGCCACCACGGCCCCCTCGCCCACCCGGAACGACACATCACCGAGCAGCGCCCGCCCGTCCGGCAGGAAGTACTCGATGTGCGCGGCCTCCACATGTCCCATGGCCCGCATTCTGGCCGCTCGCCCGGCCCTCACCCAACCGGTTTAGGATGCGCGGCATGAGCTTTGGGGGACCGCAGTGGCCGCAGGAGCCACACCAGCCGAACGGCAGCTCCGGCCACGACCCGTACGGGCAGGGCGGGCAGCAGGGCGGGCAGCAGTACGGACAGCAGCCGCAGGGCGGGCCGTACGGGCAGGAGCAAGGACAGCCGCCGTACGGCCGGCAGTCCCCCTCCCCCTTCGGCGCCCCCGCCGATCACGGCCCCGGCGGCACCCCCGACTGGAGCGCCCTGGCCGAGGCGTCCGAGGCACGACAGCGCCGTAAGCGCTGGCTGCTCGCCGGTGGCGGCGTCCTCGCCACCGCGGCGATCGCGACCGTCGTGGCCGTCGCCGTGGTCTCCACCAACAGCGGCGGCACCGGCGACAAGGCCGGCGCCACCACCGCCGGCTCCGCCACCGTCCCCGGCGGCGCCGAACTGCCGACCGGCGCGACCGGCGCCCAGCCGTCCTTCTCCTCGGTCGCGCCACCGCCCCCGCCGAACCCGATGGACTTCATCTCCACCGACCGGAAGGACCAGGCCCCGCTCAGCGCGGACACCCTCTTCCCCGGGAAGAAGCTCACCGTCGGCGACCGGGTCTACCAGAAGGGCGCCACCGGCTCCACGACGGACTGCGCGTCCGTCGGCAAGGACGGCCTGGGCGCGATCCTGCGGAAGCACGGCTGCACCCGGGTGATCCGCGCCACGTACGAGAGGGACGGCGTCGCCGTCACGGTCGGCGTGGCGCTCTTCGCCGACCAGTCCAAGGCCCTCAAGGCGAAGGACGAGGCACGCGGCGGCATCGCCCCGCTGGCCGGCGACGGCGTCGGCGACTTCTGCCGCTCCACCGTCTGCCTCCGCCGCTCGAACGCGCTGGGCCGGTACGCCTACTTCACCCAGGCCGGCTTCGCCAACGGCAAGAAGGTGACGAAGTCCGACACCGCGGTCTTCAAGACCAGCGACGACGTGGGCTCCTTCACCTTCAACCAGATCTACGCCCGCGGCCGCACCCAGGCGTCAGCAGCAGCCACCGCTCCCGCCGGGAGTCAGTGACCGCCGGTTGCGGGCCTCCCGGTTACGGGCGGCCAGCAGCTCGGCGGGCGGGTAGCCGACCTCCTCCAGGGTGAGCCCGTGGGGCCGTACGACATGGACGGCCGAGTCCCGCACACCCGCGGCCAGCACCTTCGCGGGCCAGTCCACCGGCCGGTGCCCGTCGCCGACGAACAGCAGGGCGCCGACCAGCGAGCGGACCATGTTGTGGCAGAAGGCGTCGGCCCGCACCCTCGCTTCCAGCACCCCGCCGGGCAGCCGCTCCCACCGCAGCTCCTGCAGCGTCCGGATGGTGGTGGCCCCGTCACGCTTCTTGCAGTAGGCCGCGAAGTCGTGCTCGCCGACGAGCCGCTCGGCAGCGGCGTTCATGGCGTCCAAGTCCAGCGCCCAGTCGTGCCACAGGATGTGCCCGCGCAACAGCGGGTCGACACCGCCGGGCCGGTCGGTGACGCGGTAGGCGTAGCGGCGCCAGATCGCGGAGAAGCGCGCGTTGAAGCCGCGCGGCGCCTCCTCGACCCGCCATACCCGCACGTCGTGCGCCAGCCGCCCGGCCAGCCGCCGCAGCAGCTTCTCCCGGTGCTCGGCCCAGACCGCCTCGGGCAGGTCGACATGGGCGACCTGGCCACGGGCGTGCACCCCGGCGTCGGTGCGCCCCGCGACGGTCAGCTCGTACGTCCGCGAGGACCGCGTGACGGTACGCAGCGCGTCCTCGATCTCGCCCTGCACGGTGCGCTGCCCGCCGGCCTGCTTGGCCCAGCCGTGGAAGTCCTTGCCGTCGTAGGACAGATCCAGCCGCACCCGTACGAAGCCGGGCTCCACCTCATCGCTCACGCGAACGATCCTCTCAAACCTCTGCACATGCGGAACGGGCCCGCTCCCAAGGGGTGCGGGCCCGTCCGTCAGCCTTGCCGTGGGGCTCGGCGGTCAACCCCGCTCGCGCGGGGAGTGGAGGCTCACGCCTCCTTGTTCTCCTCGGCCGGAGCCTCGGCGGCCTCCTCGGCGGGGGTCTCCGCCTTGGCCTCCTCGGACTCCTTCACCGCGCGCTTGGTCGCGGCCTCGGCCTCGGCGACGGTCGCCTTCTTGGCGATCTCACCCTCGACCAGCTCGATGACCGCCATCGGGGCGTTGTCGCCACGGCGGTTACCGATCTTGGTGATACGGGTGTAGCCACCCGGGCGCTCGGCGTAGCGCGGGGCGATCTCGGTGAAGAGCGTGTGGACGATGCCCTTGTCCGTGATCGTCTGCAGCACCAGGCGACGGTTGTGGATGTCGCCCTTCTTCGCCTTGGTGATCAGGCGCTCGGCGACCGGACGCAGGCGGCGGGCCTTGGCCTCGGTCGTGGTGATGCGGCCGTGCTCGAAGAGCGCCTTCGCGAGGTTCGCGAGGAGCAGCTTCTCGTGCGCGGCGCTGCCGCCCAGACGGGCACCCTTGGCGGGCTTCGGCATGGTGTTTCTCCTTGTGATCTGCACCGGCCGTGTCAGGTACCGGTGTCAGGACCCCGCAGGCGGACGCCTACAGGCAGTTATCGCATGAGCCGTACGGGCTCAGTACTGCTCGGTCTCGACGAAGCCCGCGTCCGCGTCGTCGTCGGCGCCGAAGGCGTCGGCGGCGGCGGTCGGGTCGAATCCGGGCGGGCTGTCCTTGAGGGCCAGGCCCATGCCGGCCAGCTTCGCCTTGACCTCGTCGATCGACTTCGCACCGAAGTTGCGGATGTCGAGCAGATCGGCCTCGGAGCGGGCGACGAGCTCACCCACGGAGTGGATGCCCTCACGCTTGAGGCAGTTGTACGACCGGACGGTGAGCTCGAGCTCCTCGATCGGCAGCGCCAGATCGGCGGCGAGGGCGGCGTCCGTCGGGGACGGGCCCATGTCGATGCCCTCGGCGTCGATGTTGAGCTCACGGGCCAGACCGAACAGCTCGACCAGGGTCTTGCCGGCGGACGCCATGGCGTCGCGCGGGCGCATGGCCTGCTTGGTCTCGACGTCGACGATCAGCTTGTCGAAGTCGGTGCGCTGCTCGACTCGGGTCGCCTCGACCTTGTAGGTGACCTTGAGGACCGGCGAGTAGATGGAGTCGACCGGGATGCGGCCGATCTCCTGGCCGACCTGCTTGTTCTGCACCGCGGAGACATAGCCGCGACCGCGCTCGACGGTCAGCTCCATCTCCAGCTTGCCCTTGCCGTTGAGCGTGGCGAGGACCAGGTCGGGGTTGTGGACCTCTACACCGGCCGGCGGGGCGATGTCCGCGGCGGTGACGAGGCCCGGGCCCTGCTTACGCAGGTACATCACGACGGGCTCGTCGTGCTCGCTGGACACCACCAGCTGCTTGATGTTGAGGATGAGGTCGGTGACGTCCTCCTTGACGCCCGGCACGGTGGTGAACTCGTGCAGGACACCGTCGATGCGGATGGACGTGACGGCCGCACCCGGGATCGAGGAGAGGAGCGTACGGCGGAGGCTGTTGCCGAGCGTGTAGCCGAAGCCCGGCTCCAGCGGCTCGATGACGAACCGCGAGCGGTACTCGTCGACAACCTCTTCGGTCAGCGAGGGGCGCTGAGCGATCAGCATGGTGTTTTCCTTCAGTCGTGGACGCCCGCTATTTGACGTCCTCTGTACTGCAAGGGTACGGGCGGCACGCCCAGAAAGAGACGTACCGCCCGAACCTCACAAGCTGCTACGAGCGCGCTGCGTCAGACGCGGCGGCGCGGGTCACCTCCGCTCACGCGGAGACCGCTACCGAGTCAGACGCGGCGGCGCTTCGGCGGGCGGCAGCCGTTGTGCGGGGTCGGCGTCACGTCCTGGATCGAGCCGACCTCGAGGCCGGTCGCCTGCAGGGAGCGGATCGCGGTCTCACGACCGGAGCCCGGGCCCTTGACGAAGACGTCGACCTTGCGCATGCCGTGCTCCTGCGCGCGGCGGGCGGCCGACTCGGCGGCCATCTGCGCGGCGAACGGAGTCGACTTACGGGAGCCCTTGAAACCGACGTGGCCGGCGGAGGCCCAGGAGATCACGTTGCCGGTCGGGTCCGTGATGGACACGATCGTGTTGTTGAACGTGCTCTTGATGTGCGCGTGGCCGTGAGCGACGTTCTTCTTTTCCTTGCGGCGCACCTTCTTGGCAGCGCCCTGACGTCCCTTGGGGGGCATGTCTCTAACTCCTACGGGAGGTGGTCGGTCCTACAGCGAAGACCGTGGACAGTCGTCCGCTGCGGACTACTTCTTGCCCGGCTTCTTCTTACCGGCGATGGCGCGACGCGGGCCCTTGCGGGTACGAGCGTTCGTGCTGGTGCGCTGGCCGTGGACCGGAAGACCGCGGCGGTGACGAAGACCCTGGTAGCAGCCGATCTCGACCTTGCGGCGGATGTCGGCCTGGATCTCGCGGCGGAGGTCACCCTCGGTCTTGATGTTGTTGTCCACGTACTCGCGGATCTTGACCAGGTCCTCCTCGGACAGGTCACGAACGCGGGTGTTCGGGTTCACACCGGTGGTGGCGAGGGTCTCCTTCGCCAGGGTGCGGCCGATACCGAAGACGTAGGTGAGTGCGACCTCCACGCGCTTGTCGCGCGGGATGTCGACACCGGAAACGCGTGCCATTCAATGGCTCCTGTGTGCTCGGGGGTCTTCCGCAGTGCCGGTCCCGGCCGCCGACCCCTCTTGATCAAGAGAGGTGGTACGTCCAGGTCCCCGGCCCCCGCCGGAGGTACCGCCAGCCGGTATGGCCCGGCGGGCACTGCGTATGTACGTATTTACTTGCGTCGCGCGGGAACTGCGAGGTGCAGGTCGGCGTGCGTCAGCCCTGGCGCTGCTTGTGGCGCAGGTTGTCGCAGATGACCATGACCCGGCCGTGACGGCGGATCACCTTGCACTTGTCGCAGATCTTCTTGACGCTCGGCTTGACCTTCATGGGATGTGAGGTTCTCCGGGTCAGTGCCAGCACCCCGTAGGAGGGGGCGGACAAGATCTACTTGTAGCGGTAGACGATCCGGCCACGCGTCAGGTCGTACGGAGACAGCTCCACGACGACCCGGTCATCCGGAAGGATGCGGATGTAGTGCATCCGCATCTTGCCGCTGATGTGCGCGAGGACCTTGTGACCGTTCTGGAGCTCCACCTTGAACATGGCGTTCGGCAGGGACTCGATCACGGTGCCCTCAATCTCGATGGCACCTTGCTTCTTGGCCACGCTTCGCCCTTCGAATCGGCTACCTTGATCGACTCCCGCTGCCGTGTGCGAGCACACAGGTACACGAGAGCCGACGCATCAGTCTACGCGAGGCCCCTGGAAAAGACGAATCAGCGAAGCCTGCCCATCCGCGAAGATCCCTAAGCCGCCGGCCTCGCGGTCCTGGAGGGCGGCTTCAGGCCAGGGGGTCGGGGGCCGCGGTGACGCCGAGCTCCGCGAGCCTGGCCTTGCCGCCGTCCGGGGACGTGAGGACCAGGGGGCCCTCCTCCGTCAGGGCGACCGAGTGCTCCCAGTGGGAGGACCAGGTGCCGTCGATGGTGATGACGGTCCAGTCGTCCTCCAGGACCTCGGTCTTCGGCGTCCCCAGCGAGACCATCGGCTCGATCGCCAGACAGAAGCCGGGCACCAGCTTCGGCCCCTTGCCGCGCTTGCGCGAGACGTAGTTCAGCAGGTGCGGGTCCATGTGCATCTCGGTGCCGATGCCGTGGCCGCCGTAGTCCTCGACGATCCCGTACTTGCCGCCGCCCGGCTTCGGCTGGCGGCGGATGTACGTCTCGATGGCGCGCGAGATGTCCAGCAGCCGGTTGCCGTTCTTCATCGCGGCGATGCCGGCCCACATCGAGTCCTCGGTGACCCGCGACAGCTCCACCAGCTCGGGCGCGTGCCCGGAGCCCACGAACGCTGTGTACGCCGCGTCACCGTGCCAGCCGTCGACGATGGCGCCCGCGTCGATGGAGATGATGTCGCCGTCCTTGAGGACGACGTCCTCGCTCGGGATGCCGTGGACCACGACATCGTTCACCGACGTACAGATCGTCGCCGGGAAGCCCCCGTACCCCAGGAAGTTCGACTTCGCGCCGTGGTCGGCGAGGACCTTGCGCGCCGCCTCGTCCAGGTCCTTGGTGGTGGCGCCGGGGACGGCCACCTCGCGCGTCGCCTCGTGGATGGCGGCGACGACCAGCCCCGCCTCGCGCATTTTCGCGATCTGCTCCGGGGTCTTGATCTGCACCATGACGGCAAACGCCTTTCTTAGACAGTTCTCGGTACCACCATACGGGCGTGTCGTACCAACGGCTTCGGCCGCGGCGCCCCGGGAGGGGCACCGCGGCCGAAGCGCGGAACGTGACTGGTTGCCTACGTGGGACCTACGCCGCGCCCGACGTGGCCTGCTCGCCACGGAGGGCCGCCATGGCCCGGTCGGTCACGTCGTTGACCTTGCCGAGCGCGGAGATCGTGACGACCAGGCCCTGGGCCCGGTAGTGGTCGATGATCGGCTCGGTCTGCGTGTGGTAGACCTCCAGCCGCGTCCGGACGGTCTCCTCGGAGTCGTCCGCGCGCTGGTACAGCTCGCCACCGCAGTGGTCGCAGATGTCGTCCTGCTTCGCCGGCGAGTACGTGACGTGGAAGACGTGCGCGCTGTCGTTGCGGCAGATGCGGCGGCCGGCGATACGTCGCACGACCTCGTCCTCGGGGACCTCGAGGTCGAGGACCGCGTCGAGCTTCATGCCCTCGGCCTCGAGCATCGAGTCGAGTGCCTCGGCCTGCGCCACGTTCCGCGGGAAGCCGTCGAGCAGGAAGCCGTTCTCGGCGTCCGGCTGCTCCATGCGGTCCTTCGCCATACCGATGGTGACCTCGTCGGGGACCAGGTTGCCGGCGTCCATGTATGCCTTGGCCTGCTTGCCGAGGTCCGTGCCCTGACTGATGTTTGCCCGGAACAGGTCGCCCGTGGAGATGTGCGGAATCGAGAGATTCTTGGCAAGGTACGCAGCCTGCGTTCCCTTGCCGGCACCGGGCGGTCCGACGAGGACGATTCGCATCAGCGGAGGAACCCTTCGTAATTGCGCTGCTGGAGCTGGCTCTCGATCTGCTTCACGGTCTCCAGCCCCACACCCACGATGATGAGGATGCTCGTCCCGCCGAACGGGAAGTTGGCGTTCGCGCCGCCGAAGCCTGCCAACGCCATTGTCGGCACAAGAGCGATCAGACCCAGGTACAGCGAGCCCGGCCAGGTGATCCGGTTGAGCACGTAGCTCAAGTACTCAGCAGTAGGTCGACCAGCCCGGATACCCGGGATGAAGCCACCATACTTCTTCATGTTGTCGGCGACTTCCTCGGGGTTGAAGGAAATGGCCACATAGAAGAAGGCGAAGAACACGATGAGGAAGAAGTAGACCACCGTGTGGATGGGCTTGCCGTCCACCAAATGCTGCTGAACCCAGGCAGACCACCCCGTGGCGCCACTTCCCGCGAACTGGACGATCAGGATCGGGATGTAGAGCAGCGACGAGGCGAAGATGACGGGAATCACACCCGCCTGGTTCACCTTGAGAGGGATGTACGTCGAGGTGCCGCCGTACGACCGGCGGCCGATCATCCGCTTCGCGTACTGCACCGGGATACGGCGCTGGGCCTGCTCGACGAAGACCACGAGGGCGACCATCACGAAGCCGATCAGGATGACCGTGCCGAACTCGATCCAGCCCTTGGCGAGCTTGCCGCTCTCCTTGATGGCCCAGAGGGAGCCGGGGAAGCCGGCGGCGATCGAGATGAACATCAGGATCGACATGCCGTTGCCGACGCCGCGGTCGGTGATGAGCTCACCGAGCCACATGACGAGGGCCGTGCCGGCGGTCATGGTGATGACCATGACGATGATCGTGAAGATCGACTGGTTGGGGACGATCTGGCTCGCGACGCTGCAGCCGCTGAAGAGCGCACCGCTCTTCGCGGTGGCCACCAGGCCGGTGCCCTGCAGGATGGCCAGGGCGACGGTCAGATAACGCGTGTACTGCGTGATCTTGGCCTGACCGGACTGGCCCTCCTTCTTCAGGGCCTCGAGCCGCGGGATGACCACGGTCAGCAGCTGAAGGATGATGCTCGCCGTGATGTACGGCATGATGCCGAGCGCGAAGATGGTGATCTGCAGCAGGGCACCGCCGCTGAACATGTCCATCAGTCCGAGCAGGTTGTTGTTGCCCTGCTGAGCCTGCTTGACACATTGCTGGACGTTCTCGTAGTCCACACCGGGAACGGGGATGTGCGCACCGAGCCGGTAGAGCACGATGATGCCGAGCGTGAAGAGCAGCTTCTTACGCAGGTCGGGCGTCTTGAACGCCCGGGCGAACGCGGTGAGCACGGTGCCTCCTGCGACCCCCGAGCTAGCGCGTCAGAGGCGACGGGTTTGAAGAATCATCGGTTACTTGGCAAGGCGGCACTGTGCTGGCACAGGCCGCCCGAAGATTAATGGCGCTACCCTACCCGGCCTTGCGGCACACGGGAAACATCTCCCATCGCCCCCGGGCCGGGGCGCCCTGCGGATCGCCCCCTACACCCCGGCTCCGACGTTCACCCCTAAGCGGGACGGTCATGACGTGGAGCACCCCTCTGACCACGGTGAGTACGCCGCCGGGGATCCGTCGCGGGTCACCGCGGGCCGTCCGGAGGGACGCCCACCAGGACGGTGCGCTTCAGGGGCGCGCACAAGGGCTCCCGCGGCGCCGTGCGGGGAAAAGCGCGACGGCCTGGGCGGCGCCCCGAAGGGCGGCCACCCAGGCCGTTGGTGTCAGCGCGACGCTCAGACGAGCTCGGTGACCGAACCGCCCGCGGCGGTGATCTTCTCCTTGGCGGAGCCGGAGACGGCGTCCACCGTCACCTGCAGCGCCACGGAGACCTCGCCCTGACCCAGCACCTTGACGAGCTGGTTCTTGCGAACCGCGCCCTTGGCGACCAGGTCGGCGACCGTCACCTCGCCGCCCTCGGGGTAGAGAGCAGCGAGCTTGTCCAGGTTCACGACCTGGTACTCGGTCTTGAACGGGTTCTTGAAGCCCTTCAGCTTCGGGAGACGCATGTGGAGGGGCATCTGGCCACCCTCGAAGCGCTCCGGAACCTGGTAACGGGCCTTCGTGCCCTTGGTACCACGACCGGCCGTCTTACCCTTCGACGCCTCACCACGACCGACACGGGTCTTGGCGGTCTTGGCGCCGGGGGCGGGACGGAGGTTGTGGATCTTGAGCGGGTTCTGCTCCGCCATGATCAGTCGACCTCCTCGACCGTCACGAGGTGGCGGACGGTGTGCACCATGCCGCGGAACTCGGGGCGGTCCTCCTTGACGACCACGTCGTTGACCCTCTTCAGGCCGAGCGAACGCAGCGTGTCACGGTGGTTCTGCTTGCTGCCGATGTACGACTTCGTCTGCGTGATCTTGAGGCGAGCCATTACGCACCCGCTCCCGCACGCGCCCGCAGCAGGGCCGCGGGGGCGACGTCCTCGAGCGGCAGACCGCGGCGGGCCGCGATCTCCTCGGGACGCTGCAGGCCCTTCAGGGCCTCCACGGTGGCGTGCACGATGTTGATCGCGTTGTCGGAGCCGAGCGACTTCGACAGGATGTCGTGGACGCCCGCGCACTCGAGCACGGCACGCACCGGGCCACCGGCGATAACACCGGTACCGGGGGAAGCCGGCTTGAGCAGGACGACGCCCGCGGCCTTCTCACCCTGGATGGGGTGCGGGATGGTGCCCTGGATACGGGGGACCTTGAAGAAGTGCTTCTTGGCCTCCTCCACACCCTTGGCGATGGCGGCCGGCACCTCCTTGGCCTTGCCGTAACCGACACCCACGGTGCCGTCACCGTCGCCCACCACGACCAGCGCGGTGAAGCTGAAGCGACGACCACCCTTCACAACCTTGGCGACGCGGTTGATCGCGACAACGCGCTCAACGTACGCGGTCTTCTCGGCGGCAGCAGCGCCGCCGTCACGGCCCTTCCGGTCCCGCCGCTCGCCGCCACCGGCACCGCTTCCGCGGCGCTGGGGTCCAGCCATTGGAATTACCTCTCTTCGTTTTCCGCTGAGCTACGGAACCGGCTCAGAACTTCAGGCCGGCTTCGCGGGCGGCGTCCGCCAGGGCGGCGATGCGCCCGGCGTACTGGTTACCGCCACGGTCGAACACGACAGCCTCGACGCCGGCGGCCTTGGCACGCTCGGCCACGAGCTGGCCGACCTGCTTGGCCTTCGACGACTTGTCGCCCTCGCCGCCGCGGATGGACGCGTCCAGGGTCGACGCCGACGCGAGGGTGTGCCCCGCGATGTCGTCGATGACCTGAGCGGTGATCCCACGGTTGGACCGGGTGACGACGAGGCGCGGACGCTCCGGCGTACCCGAGACCTTCTTGCGGATGCGGATGTGGCGACGCTTGAGAGCAGCGCCCTTGTAGGCCTTGCCCTTGGCAATCTTCACGCCGTATGCCATGGCTTACTTACCAGCCTTTCCGACCTTGCGGCGGATGACCTCGCCCGCGTACTTCACGCCCTTGGCCTTGTACGGGTCGGGCTTGCGCAGCTTGCGGATGTTCGCGGCGACCTCGCCGACCTTCTGCTTGTCGATGCCCTCGACCGAGAACTTGGTCGGCGACTCGACCTTGAAGGAGATGCCCTCGGGGGCCTCCACCAGGATCGGGTGGCTGTAGCCGAGCTGGAACTCCAGGTTGGAGCCCTTGGCGGCGACGCGGTAACCGACACCGCTGATCTCGAGCGCCTTCGTGTACCCCTGGGTCACACCGGTGATCATGTTGGCCACCAGCGTGCGGGACAGGCCGTGAAGGGCCTTGTTCTGACGCTCATCGTTCGGACGGGTGACGTTGAGAACGCCCTCCTCGCCCTTCGCGATCTCGATCGGTGCGGCGACGGTGTGGCTCAGGGTGCCCTTGGGGCCCTTCACCTGGACCGTACGGCCATCGATGGTGACGTCCACGCCGGCGGGAACCGTGATGGGGAGCTTGCCGATACGCGACATTGGCTTTTCCTCCGTTCCCGACTACCAGACGTAGGCGAGGACTTCCCCACCCACGCCCTTCTTCTGCGCCTGCTGGCCGGTCAGGAGGCCGTGCGACGTGGAGATGATCGCCACGCCGAGACCGCCGAGGACCTTCGGCAGGTTGGTGGACTTCGCGTAGACCCGGAGGCCGGGCTTCGAGATCCGCTTGATGCCCGCGATGGAGCGCTCACGGTTCGGGCCGAACTTGAGCTCGAGGACGAGGTTCTTGCCGACCTCGGCGTCCTCGACCTTCCAGCCCGTGATGAAGCCCTCCTGCTTGAGGATCTCCGCGATGTGAGACTTGATCTTGCTGTGCGGCATCGTCACGGTGTCGTGGTACGCCGAGTTCGCGTTCCGCAGACGCGTAAGCATGTCTGCGATCGGATCAGTCATGGTCATGAATTGGCCTTCGGCCTCTCTCGCCGGGGTTTCCTGTATGCGCCATCCCTCTCCCCACTCATGGGCGGGACGGGTGCGGCGCGGGGACCTACGGCGTAGTAAGTCGTACGGGCGGCAGGCGCCCAACCCCACAAGACTACGTCATGCGGAGAAGGGCCCCTGCCGACCAGATGCTTACCGAGAGCCCGGTATCAACCCGACAGGGCTGGTTACCAGGAGCTCTTGGTCACGCCCGGCAGCTCGCCACGGTGAGCCATCTCACGGAGGCACACGCGGCACAGGCCGAACTTGCGGTAGACGGAGTGGGGACGACCGCAGCGCTGGCAGCGCGTGTAACCACGCACGCCGAACTTGGGCTTGCGGGCGGCCTTGGCAATGAGAGCCTTCTTCGCCACGGCTCACGCCTCCTTGAACGGGAAGCCGAGGTGACGGAGGAGCGCGCGGCCCTCAGCGTCGTTGGTCGCCGTGGTGACCACGGTGATGTCCATACCCCGGACGCGGTCGATCTTGTCCTGGTCGATCTCGTGGAACATGACCTGCTCCGTGAGACCGAAGGTGTAGTTGCCACGGCCGTCGAACTGCTTGGGGGACAGACCACGGAAGTCGCGGATGCGCGGGAGCGCGAGCGACAGGGTGCGGTCCAGGAACTCCCACATGCGGTCGCCACGGAGCGTGACGTGGGCACCGATCGGCTGACCCTCACGCAGCTTGAACTGCGCGATGGACTTGCGGGCCTTGGTGACGGCCGGCTTCTGACCGGTGATCGTGGCGAGGTCCTTGATGGCACCCTCGATCAGCTTGGAGTCGCGGGCGGCGTCGCCCACACCCATGTTGACCACGATCTTGACGAGGCCCGGGACCTGCATGACGTTCTCGTACGAGAACTCCTCACGCAGCTTGCCCGCGATCTCCTCGCGGTACTTCGTCTTCAGACGCGGAGTGGTGGTGGTAGCCATCAGATGTCCTCACCCGTCCGCTTGGCAACGCGGATCTTGTTGCCCTCTTCGTCGAAGCGGTAACCGACGCGGGTCACGACCTTGTTGCCGTCCTTCTCCACGACGAGCTGAACGTTGCTCACGTGGATGGGGGCCTCGACCGTGACGATGCCGCCGGCCTGCGAGGCGCGGCCCGGCTGGTTCGCCTTGGTGTGCTTCTTGACCCGGTTGACACCCTCGACCAGGACACGGTCCTCGCGGGGGTAGGCCGCGATGACCTTGCCCTGCTTGCCCTTGTCCTTGCCGGTGATGACCTGGACCAGGTCGCCCTTCTTGATCTTCATGCTTACAGCACCTCCGGCGCGAGCGAGATGATCTTCATGAACTTCTTCTCGCGCAGCTCACGGCCCACGGGGCCGAAGATACGGGTGCCGCGAGGGTCGCCGTCGTTCTTGAGAATGACAGCGGCGTTCTCGTCGAAGCGGATGTACGAGCCGTCCTGGCGGCGGCGCTCCTTGACGGTGCGAACGATGACCGCCTTGACGACGTCACCCTTCTTCACGTTGCCACCGGGGATCGCGTCCTTGACGGTGGCGACGATGACGTCACCGATGCCCGCGTAGCGGCGACCGGAGCCACCGAGCACACGGATGCAAAGGATCTCCTTCGCACCAGTGTTGTCGGCGACACGCAGTCGCGACTCCTGCTGGATCACGTCTATCTCCTGAATGTCTGCCGGTTCCCGGCGCCCGTGGGCGAACCCACGGGGCGCCGAGCCTGGCGGAACGAACCTGAAGGGTTACCCCTTCAAGTGATTACTTGGCCTTCTCGAGGATCTCGACGACGCGCCAGCGCTTCGTCGCGGACAGCGGCCGGGTCTCCATGAGGAGGACACGGTCGCCGACACCCGCGGCGTTCTGCTCGTCGTGCGCCTTGAGCTTGTTCGTACGGCGGATGACCTTGCCGTACAGCGCGTGCTTGACGCGGTCCTCGACGGCGACGACGACGGTCTTGTCCATCTTGTCGCTGACGACCAGACCCTCACGGGTCTTGCGGAAACCGCGAGCGGTCTTCTCTTCAGTCACGTTGCTCTCGCTCATCAGGCGCTCTCCACCGTCTCGATGCCCAGCTCGCGCTCACGCATCAGGGTGTAGATCCGGGCGATGTCCTTACGGACGGCCTTCAGCCGGCCGTGGTTCTCGAGCTGACCGGTCGCCGCCTGGAAGCGGAGGTTGAACAGCTCTTCCTTGGCCTCGCGGAGCTTGCCGACAAGCTCCTCGTTGCTCAGCTCGCGCAGCTCGGACGCCTTGGTACCGGCCGACATCACGCCTCACCTGCCTCGCGCCGAACGATCCGGCACTTCATCGGAAGCTTGTGAGCAGCGCGGGTAAGCGCCTCACGCGCAATCTTCTCGTTCGGGTAGGACAGCTCGAACATCACCCGACCGGGCTTGACGTTCGCGACCCACCACTCCGGGGAACCCTTACCGGAACCCATGCGGGTCTCGGCGGGCTTCTTGGTCAGCGGGCGGTCCGGGTAGATGTTGATCCAGACCTTGCCGCCACGCTTGATGTGGCGGGTCATCGCGATACGAGCCGCCTCGATCTGGCGGTTGGTCACGTACGCCGGGGTGAGGGCCTGGATGCCGTACTCGCCGAACGCAACCTGCGTACCACCCTTGGACATACCGCTGCGCTTCGGGTGGTGCTGCTTGCGGTGCTTGACCCTACGGGGGATCAGCATTTCGGTCAGGCCTCCGTTCCGGTGCTCTCAGCCGGAGCAGCGGCAGCGGCCTCGGCCTTGGGGGCCTCGGCGGCGGCGCTCTGCTGCTGCGGCTTGCGGCCGCGACCGCCACGCTCGCCACGGCCACCGCGGGCCGGGCGGTCGGAACCGCCACGGGCCGGGCGGTTGCCGGCACGGGCGGCGGCGTTCTCGGCGCGAACCTCGGCGATGTTCTTGACGTCGCCCTTGTAGATCCAGACCTTCACGCCGATGCGGCCGAAGGTGGTCTTGGCCTCGAAGAAGCCGTACTCGACGTTCGCGCGGAGCGTGTGCAGCGGCACACGGCCCTCGCGGTAGAACTCCGAGCGGGACATCTCGGCGCCGCCGAGACGGCCACCACACTGGATCTTGATGCCCTTGGCGCCCGCCTTCATGGCCGACTGCATGCTCTTACGCATGGCGCGGCGGAAGGAGACGCGGGAGGACAGCTGCTCGGCAACGGCCTGGGCCACGAGCTGAGCGTCGACCTCGGGGTTCTTGACCTCGAGGATGTTCAGCTGGACCTGCTTGCCCGTGAGCTTCTCGAGGTCACCGCGGATGCGGTCGGCCTCGGCGCCACGGCGGCCGATGACGATGCCCGGGCGGGCGGTGTGGATGTCCACGCGGACACGGTCACGGGTGCGCTCGATCTCAACCTTCGAGATGCCGGCGCGCTCCATGCCGGACGTCATCATCCGACGGATGGCGACGTCTTCCTTGACGTAGTCCTTGTACAGCTTGTCGGCGTACCAACGCGACTTGAAGTCGGTGGTGATGCCGAGCCGGAACCCGTGCGGGTTTACCTTCTGGCCCATTACCGGGTTCCTTCCTTGCTGCTGACGACCACGGTGATGTGGCTGGTCCGCTTACGGATCCGGTAGGCACGGCCCTGGGCGCGCGGCCGGAACCGCTTCAGGGTCGGGCCCTCGTCCACGTACGCCTCGCTGATGAACAGCGACGAGGCGTCGGTGTGGTCGTAGTTGTGCGCGGCGTTGGCGATGGCGCTGTCCAGCACCTTGCCGACCGGCACGCTCGCGGCCTGCGGGGCGAAACGCAGGACCGCCTGAGCCTCCGTGGCGTCCATGCCACGGATGAGGTCCACCACGCGGCGGGCCTTCATGGGCGTGACGCGGATGTACCGCGCCTGGGCCCTGGCTTCCATGGTTGTCCCTTCAGTGTCTGTCATGGTCATTCACCCCGCCTTAGCGGCGCTTCGACTTCCGGTCGTCCTTGACGTGACCCCGGAAGGTGCGCGTCGGCGAGAACTCGCCGAGCTTGTGGCCGACCATGGACTCGGTGACAAACACCGGGATGTGGGTCTTGCCGTTGTGCACCGCGATCGTGTGGCCGAGCATGGCCGGGACGATCATCGAGCGACGGGACCAGGTCTTGATGACGTTCTTGGTGCCGGCTTCGTTCTGGGCGTCCACCTTCTTGATCAGGTGGTCGTCGACGAAGGGCCCCTTCTTGAGACTCCGCGGCATCTAAACCCGCTCCTAGCGCTTCTTGTTCGTCTTGCGGCGGCGGACGATGTACTTGTTGCTCGCCTTCTTGGGAGAACGAGTACGACCCTCCTTCTGACCCCACGGGGAGACCGGGTGGCGACCACCGGAGGTCTTGCCCTCACCACCACCGTGCGGGTGGTCAACCGGGTTCATCGCCACACCGCGGACGGTCGGGCGAACGCCCAGCCAGCGCTTACGGCCGGCCTTGCCCCAGTTGATGTTCGACTGCTCGGCGTTGCCGACCTCACCGATGGTGGCGCGGCAGCGGACGTCGACCAGGCGGATCTCACCGGACGGCATGCGGAGGTGGGCCATCGAGCCCTCCTTCGCGAGCAGCTGCACGGAGGCACCCGCGGAGCGGGCGAACTTGGCGCCACCGCCGGGACGGAGCTCGATCGCGTGGATCGTGGTACCGACCGGGATGTTGCGGAGGGCCAGGTTGTTGCCGGGCTTGATGTCGGCGCCGGGACCGTTCTCGATCCTGTCGCCCTGGTTCAGGCCACGGGGGGCGATGATGTAGCGCTTCTCGCCGTCCGCGTAGTGCAGGAGCGCGATGCGCGCGGTGCGGTTCGGGTCGTACTCGATGTGAGCGACCTTCGCCGGCACGCCGTCCTTGTCGTGACGACGGAAGTCGATCACTCGGTAGGCGCGCTTGTGGCCACCGCCCTGGTGGCGGACGGTCACACGACCGGTGTTGTTACGGCCGCCCTTGCTGTGCAGAGGGCGGACCAGCGACTTCTCCGGCGTGGACCGCGTGATCTCGACAAAGTCGGCGACGCTGGAGCCACGACGGCCCGGAGTCGTCGGCTTGTACTTGCGGATACCCATTTCTCAGTCCTCGTCCGATATTCGGACGATCCAGACCGCCCTTAGGCGGTCGGACCGCCGAAGATGTCGATACGGTTGCCCTCGGCAAGGGTCACGATGGCGCGCTTCGTGTTGGCGCGCTTGCCGTAACCGGTGCGGGTGCGCTTGCGCTTGCCCTGGCGGTTGATCGTGTTGACCCCGGTGACCTTGACCGAGAAGACCGCCTCGACAGCCTGCTTGATCTGGGTCTTGTTGGCGCGCGGGTCGACGACGAACGTGTACTTGTTCTCGTCCAGCAGCGCGTAGCTCTTCTCGGAGACAACCGGCTTCACGAGAATGTCGCGCGGGTCCGTGAAGGTCTTGCTGGTGACGACGGCCTCAGTCATCAGGCGTCGCTCCCTTCGGTCTCAACGGCGGCCTTGGGGCCAGACACGAAGGACTCGAAGGCGGCCTTGGTGAAGACCACGTCGTCGGAGACGAGCACGTCGTACGTGTTCAGCTGGCCCGGCTCCAGGATGTGCACCTGGGGCAGGTTGCGGGCGGAGAGCCACGCGGCCTCGTCGGAGCGCTCGGCGATCAGGAGCAGGTTCTTGCGCTCCGAGATCTTGCCGAACAGCGTCTTGGCGGCCTTGGTGGACACCGCACCCTCGACCACGTCGCTGATGACGTGGATACGGGAGTGGCGGGCCCGGTCGGAGAGGGCACCGCGCAGCGCGGCGGCCTTCATCTTCTTCGGGGTCCGCTGCGAGTAGTCACGCGGCACGGGGCCGTGGACGACGCCACCGCCGGCGAACTGCGGCGCACGGGTCGAACCCTGGCGCGCGCGGCCGGTGCCCTTCTGGCGGTAAGGCTTCTTACCGCCACCACGGACCTCGCCACGGGTCTTGGTCTTGTGCGTGCCCTGACGGGCAGCGGCCAGCTGTGCGACGACGACCTGGTGGATCAGCGGAACGCTGGTCTTCGCGTCGAAGATCTCCGCGGGGAGCTCGACGGTCCCGGCCTTGTCGCCTGCCGGCGAAAGGATGTCAATGGTGCTCATCGTTACCTCAGGCCCCCTTGGCCGCGGTACGGACCAGGACGAGGCCGCCGTTCGGACCGGGGACCGCGCCCTTGATGAGCAGCAGACCCTTCTCCGCGTCAACGGCGTGGACGGTCAGGTTCTGGGTGGTGACCCGCTCGTTGCCCATACGGCCCGCCATGCGGAGGCCCTTGAACACACGGCCCGGGGTGGCGCAGCCACCGATGGAGCCGGGGGAGCGGTGCTTGCGCTGGGTGCCGTGACCGGCGCCGAGGCCCTTGAAGTTGTGACGCTTCATGACACCGGCGAAGCCCTTGCCCTTGCTCTTGCCGGTGACGTCCACCTTGACGCCCGACTCGAACACGGCAGCGGTGATCTCCTGGCCGAGCGTGTACTCGCTGGCGTCAGCGGTACGGAGCTCCACCAGGTGGCGGCGCGGGGTGACGTCGGCCTTGGCGAAGTGGCCCTTGAGGGGCTTGTTCACCTTGCGCGGGTCGATCTCGCCGAAGGCGATCTGGACCGACTCGTAGCCGTCAGTGTCGTTGGTGCGGACCTGGGTGACGACGCAGGGCCCGGCCTTGACGACGGTCACCGGGACAACCCGGTTGTTCTCGTCCCAGACCTGGGTCATGCCGAGCTTCTCGCCCAGGACGCCCTTAATGTTCTTAGCCATCTCGCGCGTCACCTCAGAGCTTGATCTCGATGTCGACGCCGGCCGGCAGGTCGAGACGCATGAGCGAGTCAACCGTCTTCGGCGTGGGGTCGAGGATGTCGATGAGGCGCTTGTGCGTGCGCATCTCGAAGTGCTCGCGCGAGTCCTTGTACTTGTGCGGCGACTTGATGACGCAGTACACGTTCTTCTCAGTGGGCAGCGGCACCGGGCCCGCGACCGACGCACCAGTGCGGGTCACCGTCTCGACGATCTTCTTCGCCGAGGAGTCGATGACCTCGTGGTCGTAGGCCTTGAGCCGGATGCGGATCTTCTGTCCCGCCATGGCTACTCAGTAGTCCTGTCTCTCGTAACGCTCTGGAACCTGGTGGGCTCTTATGTCTTCTCCGACCCACGCGGTCGGGCGTGTCGCATTCCCTCTACGGAAGACTCCCGAAGGATTTCCCAACCGAGGGGGTGCGGGCCTTGGACCGCGGACCGGGGGAAGGACACCCACCGGGTGCCTGGTCGGCGCCCCGCTGACACTTCCCGGAAGATTCCCGTACGTCCGTCCCTGATCAGGGACGACGAGTACTGTGGGACTCGCTTCCGGTCCTCCCGGCGGGAGGCGCGCAGCATCGGCACTCAACCGAGCAACCCGGACAGTCTGCCATACGGGGCGGCATCGCCGCCAATCGAGCCGAAGAGAATACCCCGGGGGCTGTGTCGATCAAACCGGCACGCGGAGTCGCGGCGCGGGCCGCGGGCCGGACCGCCGCTCCGGGGCCCCGGCGGGGGCCGCGCCGGGCACGGGTGCCGCGCCGGGCCCCGGGGGCGGTGGTCAGGTCCTGGCGGTCTCGCCCCTGATCGCTCTCAGGCAACAGGTACGCACCGCTCGCGGACCGCCCGCATCAGGAGCCGCTGCCGCTTCCGCAGGGGTTCTCCGAGGCCCGGAACGTCCCGGCCCCGGGAGTAGGCGTCGGCGTGGTGCTCGTGTGGATGTGTGCACGGGAGCGGGCGCTGTCGCCGGCGTCCACGCGCGGCTGGCGCCCGCGGGCCCCGCGCCCGGCCGTCGCCTTCCGGCGACCTCATCGCCTGGCACGGGGCGGGGGCGGTCAGCGCCCTTGCGTGCGGGGACTTCAGACCGTGCCCGACTTGGCGATGGTGACCTTCTTGCGGGTCGCGCCGCCGGACGTGCCGAGCTTCTCGATGGCCCTCACCACGTCCATGCCTTCGACGACCTCGCCGAAGACGACGTGGGCGCCGTCCAGCCAGGAGGTGACGACGGTGGTGATGAAGAACTGCGAGCCGTTGGTGTTCTTGCCCGCGTTCGCCATCGACAGGAGGCCGGGCTTGGAGTGCTTGAGCGTGAAGTTCTCGTCCTCGAAGCGGTCGCCGTAGATGCTCTTGCCGCCCGTGCCGTTGCCCCTGGTGAAGTCACCGCCCTGGAGCATGAAGTCCGGGATCACCCGGTGGAACGAGGAGCCCTCGTAACCGAAGCCGTGCTCGCCCGTCGCCAGCTCGCGGAAGTTGCGAGCAGTCTTGGGCACGACATCGTCGTACAGCTTGAAGACGATCCTGCCGGCCGGCTGGTTGTCGATGGCGATGTCGAAGAAGACGTTGGATCCCATGAGCCGATCATGTCACGTGGTGCGTCCCCGGACCGCTATCTGCCGTGCTCCACGAGGGGGGTCAGGCCGTCGAGGAGGGCCTGGAGGCCCAGTTCGAAGACGGCGTCGAGATCGAGGTCGTAGCCGGACTCCGTGAACTCCGCCAGCAGGCGGCCGATGGCGGGGAAGCGGCCGGACGCGGCCAGGGCCTGGACGGCCGGGGCGGAGTCGTCCATGTACTCGTCCCCGGTCCGCCCCGTCGCCGCGCTCGCCTGGTCCTCCTGCTCCAGGTTGGCGGCGACGCCCTGGACGTGCACGTAGATCATCACCTGGATGTTCATGCGGGTCGTCGCGTCGAGCCCGTGGCCCTCCAGCGCCGCGAGGAGCCAGTCGCCGTGCGCGAGGAGGTTCGGCAGCATCAGTGGCCGGGTGACCGGGCCGAGGTGGGCCAGCCAGGGGTGGCGGCGGTGGAGGCACCACAGGGTGCGGGCGCCGAGCTCCAGGCGGGGCCGCCAGCCGCCGGGCGGGGGCGCGCCGAGGTAGCCGAGTTCGCCGTACGCGGTGTCGGCCATCAGGCCGATCAGCTCTTCCTTGCCGCCGATGTGGCGGTACGGGGACATGGCGGCCACTCCCAGGCGGGCGGCGATGCCGCGCATGGAGAGGGCGGCCAGCCCCTCGGTGTCCGCGATCTCGATGGCGGCGGCCACCACGCGCTCGCGGGTGAGTTCGCCGTCGGGGGCCGCCGGCCGGGCCGCCGTCGGCTTCGGTTCCGGCTCCGGCTCCGGCGGGGTGCGGCGGTCTGCGACGACCGTTCCGGCGCGGGGCCTGGCCTCCACGTACCCCTCCAGGCGGAGCGTCGTGAGCGCCTTGGTGGCGGTGGCGAGGGCGACGCCCCACCGCTCGGCGAGACGGCGGGTGGAGGGGACGCGGTCGCCGGGGGCGAGTTCGCCGCCGTCGATACGGCGCCGGAGATCGGCGGCGATGCGGAGGTAGGGCGGTTCCGCCATTTTTTCTCCCGGCTGCAAGACCTGTACTAGCACAGACCCTACCAGCAAGGACGCCGACACCGGCCCAACTGCCCTATGACAGAACCAGCAAAGCCCCACTTGGCGACGGTCGCGTACGCCGTACATTCAGCGGCGTACACCGTACGGACACAGTCACACGAGGGAGCACGGGCATGCGGGACGTACTGATTTCCGGAGGCGGCATCGCGGGAACCGCGCTGGCGTACTGGCTGCGGCACCACGGGTTCGCGCCGACCGTCGTCGAACGGGCTCCGGCGCCCCGGCGCGGCGGGCAGGCCATCGACGTCCGGGGCGCCGCGCTCGACGTCGTGGACCGGATGGGGCTGCTGGAGGCGGTACGGGAGCACCGCACGCACATGCGGGGCATGTCGGTCCTGGCCCCCGACGGCACGGAGGTGCACCGCTCGACGGAGTACGCGCGGAGCAGCGGCCGCCTGGACGGCGACGACGTCGAGCTGATGCGCGACGACCTGGTGCGGCTGCTGCACGGGAGCACGCGGGACGGCGTGGAGTACGTGTACGGCGACGCGATCGAAGCACTGGAGGACACGGCCGACGGCGTGCGGGTCGCGTTCCGGAACGGGCCGGACCGGGTATTCGACCTGGTGGTGGGCGCCGACGGGCTGCACTCGGGGGTGCGGCGCCTGGCCTTCGGCCCCGAGGAGCGGTTCAGCCACCACATGGGCATCTACCTGTCCGTCTTCACGGCCGAGAACTTCCTGGGCCTGGAGGACTGGCAGGTGTGGCTGAAGGAATCCGACCGCGGTTTCGCCGCGATGACGGTACGCGGCAACGCCGAGCTGCGCGTGGCCCTCGGTTTCGACTCCGCGCCGCTGGACGGCGACCACCGGGACACGGAGTGGCTGCGGGACCTGATCGTGGAGCGCGCGGAAGGCATGGCCTGGTCGGAGTCCCGGAAGCTCGCGGCGTACGCGCGGGACGCGGAGGACTTCTTCTGCGACGCGATGGCCCAGGTGCGGATGGACCGCTGGTCGCGGGGCCGGGTGGTCCTGCTGGGCGACGCGGGGTACTGCCCGTCGCCCGTGTCGGGCCAGGGGACGAGCCTGGCGCTGGTGGGGGCGTACGTCCTGGCGGGTGAGCTGGCGCGGGCGGGCGGCGACCACGCCGCCGGCTTCGCCGCGTACGAGGAGCGGATGCGGCCGTTCGTCGAGCTGAACCAGGCGCTGGCGACGGAGAACCCCGACGGCCCGGCCCCGGAGGAGTCGGTGGACCGGGCGAAGAACGCGATCGCCCTGGACGCGGCGTAGCGCACCACGTTCGAGGGCGTGCTCGCGCCCGCCTCCTCGCGTGTTCGCGTTTCCCTACCGTCTCGGCAGCCCCATGCGCTGCCGCTGTGAAGCCGGTCAGGGGCGCTGGGCGTACGTGACGAAGCGGGCCCAGGCACGCGGGGCGACGGCCAGGCGGGGGCCGTCCGTGTTCTTGGAGTCGCGTATGTGGACGGTGGCGGGGGTTGCGGCGACCTCGACGCACGAATCGCCCTCCGTGCCGCTGCTGTAGCTGCTCTTGAACCACGACAGTTCGAAGGAGTTTCCGGCAGAGGTCTTGCGGATCATGTCTCTCCCAGCACTTGCTCGATAAGGGCCAGCGATTCGCGAGGGCTGAGTGCCTGCGCCCGGATGGCACCGAACCGCAGCTCAAGGATCCGAAGCCGTTTCGGGTCTGAGGTCGGGCGCCCGTTGAACGCCCCATCGGCACGCCCAACGGCCGTACCATCGCTGAACTTCAGCACCTCGATCCTTCCGTCCAGTCCGGGGTGCTGCCCACTGCGCATCGGCATCACCTGGAGCGAGACGCTACGCAACCGCCCAACCTCCAACAGACGTTCGAGCTGTTGTCGCCACACCATTGTGCCCCCGACCGGTCGCAGCATCGTCGCCTCTTCCTGGACGAAGCTCAGCGCCGGGACGGGTGACCGCTCAAAGATCGATTGCCGGGCCATGCGGGCGGCGACCATGCGCTCCACCTCGTCTTGCGAGTACGCGGGCAGCCTTGCCTCGAACAGGGCCCGCGCATGTTCCGGGGTCTGCAACAGGCCATTGACACTGTTGCTCTCGTAGACGCCGATCTCGACCGCTCGCGCCTCCATCCGAGCGAGATCCCGAACCTTCTTCGGGTACCGCGCTTCCTCAACGTCCTTCTTCATCGCGGTGATCAGGCCATCCGCCCTGAGGACTCTGTCCGCCCTGTCCAAGTACTCGGGGCGAGGGATTCGCCTACCCGCCTCCACCTTGTACACAAGGTCCTCGCCGTACCCGACGGACTCCGCGAACTCCGCCACCTTCAGACCCAGCGACTCCCGGCGCAGCCTGAGCTGCCGCCCAACCGCCGCGACTACGGCCGCACCCGACGCGTCGCTGGGGTCCACCTCCCAGCCCGGCTCCTCCGTGTCATTCACCGTCATCCGCCCCACCTCCAACGCGCGACCACACCTGGGCACCTCTTGCCCATGCGCCCCTCCGGACAGGCCGGACAGCCACGGACAAGCCACGGACAGTGACTGTACGCATCCGTCGAATCACTGGCCGCCACAGAGCCCCCTCGCCAAAGATCTGTGACATGGACCACAGATACGCTCAATTCCTTGCGCCCGCACGCGACTTCACCATGCGAATTCACGCCTCTCGCCAAGGCGCACGGCTCGCGCGCGAGCTTGCCGCCGTGTGGCTGCGCGACCGGGAGCCGACCCGTCCCGTCGCGGACACCGCGCTCCAGCTCGTGGCCGAGCTCGCCGCCAACGCCGTTCTGCACGGGCGCGTGTCCGGGCGGGACTTCCTGCTGGAGCTGCACCTCACGGACGGCGACCGGACCCTTCGCATCGAGGCGACGGACACCCGGTGCGAGCGGGTACCGCCGGCGCGGCCGCCGCACTCGCCGCCACCTGACAGTGAGCACGGGCGTGGGCTCGTACTCGTCGAGGCGCTGGCCGATCGGTGGGGCGTGGCGGAGGGGCCGGTTCCGCGCAAGACCGTGTGGGCCGAGATCGACCTCGCACCGGAGTACGGGCGGCCGTGTTCCGGTGGGCCCGGCGGCCCTCCCCAAGGAGCAGACGGAGAGAGAGGGCCTCTCCCAGCCCCTCCCCCCTCCCTCCCTCCACGCGGCCTCACCTTGTCGGGTGAACCTGGCCAATCGGGCTGGCGTCGGGGCGGGTTGGGCGCTCTAGGCTCTCCGTGACATATACCGCAGACATACCCGGCACCCGGGAGTTGTCGCTGCCGGCCATCGGGCCGCCTCCACATCCAGTCGCTGCCGACCGCTGCCCGCGTGGACATCAAGACGCTCGCGGCCTGGTTCCCGGAGGGCGCCCGCTGGCTCACCGGACGGCTGCCGGCCGCCGGGTGACTCCACCCGCCCCGGCGAGAGCCGCTCCAGAACCGCGACCACGCGCCCACACCGGAGGCGTGCGGCGACTGCCGTAACGCCCCTCGCCCCACACCATCACTCACCTGACAAGGAGCCCTATGGTCAGCTCACCTCACGAAGCCATGCACCGGATCTTCCAGGAGTACCCGGAACTCTTCTCCAGCGTCTCCGCGGTACTCGGCGTCGACATCCCCCGCCCCACGTCGGTCAGGGCCTTGCCCAACGACCTCACCGAGGCCCGGCCCGTCGAGCGGCGCGTCGACACCCTGCTGCACTTCGAGACCGAAGCCGACTGCGGATTCCTCGTCGCCGTCGAGGCTCAGGGCAAAAAGGACCCCGCCAAACCCGCGAGCTGGGCGTATTACGCCACGTATCTGCACAACAAGTACGGGCTCCCGCCCTTGCTCCTGGTCGTCTGCCAGGATCGCGCCACGGCCGAGTGGGCGACGCAGCCCGTGCGTATCGGCCCGGCCTGGTGGCCCACGGTCACCGTGCAGCCCATGGTCGCCGGACCGCACAACCTGCCCGTGATCACCGATGCCGCCGAGGCACGCAAGGACCTGGCGCTCGCCGTGCTGTCCGCGATCACGCACGCGTCCGGCCAGGAGGCCGGTGCCATACTGAAGGCACTGTCCACCGCGCTGCGGGGCATGCCCGAAGACCTCGTCAACCCTGTCGTCGAATTCACCGCACTGGGCCTGGGCAACCGCCAGGCCCAGCAGATCTGGAGGAACCTGGTGGCCGTGGACCTTTCCTTCTACAAGTCGTACATCTCGGAAGAGATCCGGGAAGAGGGCCGCGAACAAGGCCGTGTGCAGGGCGAGGCGAAGGCACTTCTACTCATCCTGGAACAGCGAGGCATCGCGGTCACCGATGAGGCCCACGAACGCATCGCAGGCTGTGAAGACCCTGAGATCATGGAGCGCTGGCTGGCGCGCGCTCTCACCGTGACCACCGCCGAAGAGATCTTCGGCGGCGAGTAGTAGCCCCGGCGGGGGCCGATCCGCCTCGGGCGGGTCGGCCCCCGTCCCTGTGGTGCTGTGGTGACGCCGTTAATCGGTCGAGCGGCGCGGTCCCGGCTCCTACAGTGGCCCGGCATCGCACTGTCATCGGGGGGCTGGTTCACCATGCGCACGCACTATCCGCGTACGCCGCATCTGCCGTGGTCGCCGGGGGCCGCGCGGGACGATGTACGGGTCGCGGACCTGTCGGGTTTCGTCGGGCGTGAGGTCGTGGTCACCGAGAAGCTCGACGGGGAGAACACCACCCTGTACTCCGACGGGCTGCACGCCCGGTCGCTGGACTCGGCGCACCACCCCTCGCGGGCCTGGGTGAAGGGCTTGCAGGGGCGCATCGCGGCGCACCTGCCGGAGGGGTGGCGGGTGTGCGGCGAGAACATGTACGCGCGGCACTCGCTTCCGTACGAGGAGCTGGAGAGCTACTTCTACGGGTTCTCCGTGTGGGACGAACTCCACTGGTGCCCGGGGTGGGACTACACCGTGGGCCTCCTGCGGGGGCTCGGGATTCCCACGCCGCGCGTGCTGTGGCGCGGGGTGTTCGACGAGCGGGCTCTGCGGCGGCTGCGCGTGGACACCGGGCGGCAGGAGGGGTACGTCGTACGGACCGCCGACGGGTTCATGGCCGGGGAGTTCGGGCGGCGCGTGGCGAAGTGGGTGCGGCCCGGACACGTACAGACCGGTACGCACTGGATGCATGCCGCCGTGACCCCGAACGGGCTCTCCGCGAGGGCCGCGCTCTGGGACGTGCGGTCCGGAGCGGCGCCCGACCCGCGGGCGCTGGCCCGCGCGGTCGGTGTGGCGGACCGGGACGGAGACGCGGGCGCCGCCGCCGAGGCCGCCGCGCGGCTCGGGG
>NZ_VSRY01000172.1:91136-117763 GCF_008271805.1 Streptomyces sp. TRM49041 | reverse complement strand
GCTGCTGGCAGCCGTCTCACCCAATCCAGCCCTCGCAGGTCAACGCGACACCGCCGGCTAACTTCGCTGAGACGGGACACATGTGTCCCGCTCGGAGAAATGCCGGTGTGCGCGCCGCGGCGGCGTTCGGCCGCGAGAAACCGCCTGGGCCGAACCGCATACGAAACGCCGCGTGTCCGGTCCGGCCCCGTTCAGTGCCGGTCGATTTCTGAAGGGAACGCATTGACCACGAGCGGCGTACCGGCGGCAGAACCCGATCGCATGTGCCACCACGTCCGTGGGCGCCCCGCACGGCGCCGGTTCCGGGAGCCGCAGAGGCCCGGCCGCCGGCTCCGGCCCGCGGCGGCAACCCCTCTTTCTTTTGTTTGCGCAAAACATTGCTACCATGCCGCCATGGCAGGCAGACGGCCGCGGCAGACGGCCACCATGAGCGATGTGGCACGGCTGGCGGGCGTTTCGGTCTCAACGGTCTCGCATGTGCTGAACAAGACGCGGGCGGTCGCTCCCGACACCGCCCGGCTGGTGCGCGACGCGGTCGCCGCCTGCGGTTATGTGCCGGAGAAGGCCGCCCGGCATCAGCAGGAGGGCCTCGGCACCATCGGCCTGGCGATGTCGGCGATCTCCAACCCCTACTTCGCCGATGTCGTGCACGGTCTCGACCGGCGTGCGTCGCAGGAGGGCTACTCTCTCCTGCTGGCCGAGACGCACGACGACCCCGACGGCGAACTGCGCGCGGTGAGTGAGCTGCTGAGACGCAAGGTGAGTGCCATAGTCCTGGCCCCCTCAGGCAACACAGGGCGGACGTTGAACTACGCGCGGCGAGCCGGAGTCCCCGTGACGGTCCTCGACCGCTTCGTCAGGCATGAGGCCGACCAGATCAGTGTCGAGAACGTCGAGTCAACGGCCCGGCTGGTCGGTCATCTGGCAGAGGCCGGCCACACCCGGATCGCGATGATCTCCGGTCGTCCCGGGCTTGCCACCACGGAAGAGCGCGTCCAGGGCTACCGACTCGGCCTGGAACGCCACGACATCCCCAGGCGGGAGGAGTACCTCGTTTCGGGGGGCTCGCAGGCCGGCCCGGCTCAGCACGCGATCGCCGAGCTGCTGAGCCGGAGCCGGCCGCCCACTGCGGTCGTGGTCGGCAACAATCAGATGACCATCGGCGCCATGCGGGGGCTGCGGGACGTCGGCATGCGGGTTCCCGACGACCTTGCACTGGTCGCATTCGACGACTTCGAGTGGTCGGATCTGTTCCAGCCGCGTCTGACAGCCATTGCCCAGCCCACCCTGATGATCGGTGAGCAGGCTTTCGAGCTCGCGCTGTCGAGGATCGCGGACCCTGGTCTGGCAGCGCGGCGGGTGCTGGTCCAGCCGACGTTCCAGCACCGCGAGTCGTGCGGCTGCTCCGCCGAGTCAGGCTGACCCGGTTCACGGCCGGGCCGTACCCGGCGCGCCCGTCTGCCCTCGAGCGCACCCGCAGTCCCGTGCGCCGGGCGGGTCGTCGCGCCCGGCCGTCACGGCCCGGACACAGCGATTCCCGCCCCTCCGGCCGCCGGGAGGCGGAGGGGCGGGGCGCGCGACGCCGCCTCAGTGCCTGCACGCCCCCGCCCTCTGCGTTGTGGGGCTGCATGAACGCCGCTCGCTCAGAATCCGGTCGGCGGAGTACCCTGTGCGCCGGATTCTCGCGCTGGTCTGCTCATCGACCCCGTCGGTCTTCATCTGCGCGCTGCTCGGGCTGAAGCCGTAGCGGACATAGCGATTCATCAGGCGTTGCCGGCGTTCCGCCGGAGCGGCGTCGAGGAACCACGTCTCCGTGAGCAGATCGCGTACCTGGTTCCACGGCGGTTCATCGGCCAGCAGGAAGTTGCCGTCGACAATCACCACCTGATGATGAGGGGCCACCTCCAGCGACTGGGCGACCGGGTCCTCGATCTCCCGGCTGAAATCGGGCCACCACACCGTGTGGTCGGTCTCTTCTCGGACGCGGCGAAGCATGGCGACGAATCCGTAGGCGTCGAACGTTTCGATGGCTCCCTTGTCCCGCGACATTCCCATTCTGTCGATGACTCGCTGGGCAAGGTGGAATCCGTCCATGGAAACCGCCGTGGCAACACCCGGTCGGATCGCCTCGATTTCCGTCAGAAGCTGTTCGGCAAACGTGGACTTGCCGGCCCCCGGCTCACCGACGATGCCGAGGAGGGCGCGGCGCGGTACCGAAAGGCGCAGTGCGCTTTCGGCAAGGGATCGCAGCGGCGGATCGTGATAGATCGGCTCGATCTCTCCGGGGTTTCCCGAAGCGGCGAGGGCGTCTGTCATGTGTTCTCCCAAGGGACGAAGGCGGAACTGGACACGCGGTCGGGCGCAGGCCGTCTCGCTTGTGCAATACGGCCGTTTGTGCCGAGCCTGAGCGCACCGGTCATGAGGCCCACGGTCTCCGTCATAGAACACCAGACGGGGTCGGGAAGTGCGAGCCACCGCCCGTCCCGTGCGGCGGTGCCGGCAGCCGGCACGAGAGCCCTGAACAAGGCTTCGGGGAGCCCCGGCATGCTGCGGCCGGCGTCACCGGCCACGGCGAGGGCCTCGTCGGCTTGCGCCTCGGCGTCCGGTGCGCGGTCGGCGCACACGTCTTCGCGGGGCGCGGCCCGTCCGACGGTTTTCGTGCCGCTTGGGGCATTGCCCTCCAGGGCGGAGTTCCGCCGGCCGCGCGGCGCGACGGGCCTCTCATCGCCCCGGAGGGGGTGATGCATACTGCGAGTCATGTCGCGCGGCTTCTGACCAGCCGGTCCACGGCGACCGCGACGATGACGAGAATGCCGGTGGCCACCTGCTGGTACAGGCTGTCGATGCCGGCTTGGGTCAGTCCGTTGGCGAGAACGGTGACCACCAGTGCGCCCAGGATGGTGCCCGGGATGCCGCCTCGTCCGCCGAACAGGCTGGTACCGCCGATGACGACGGCCGTGATGCTCTCCAGGTTGCCCAGTTGGAAGGCGTTGGGGTCGGCATTGGGGATGCGTCCCAGCGCCTGCCAGGCGGCGATGGCGTAGACGAAGCCGGCGAGCAGGTACACGCTCAGAATCACGCGCTTGGTGTTGACGCCGCTGAGGCGGGCGGATTCCTCGTCGTCACCGACCGCATAGACGTTGCGCCCCCAGGATGTCTGGGTGAGAGCGAACCACACACCGGCGGTCAGCAGGATCATCACTCCCATGCCGGTGGTGACCTCGATCTGCCCGAACAGGTAGCTGCGCTCCCCGAGCCAGGTGAGCACCGACGACGTGACGGGAAAGCTCTGTCCGCTCGCGTAGAGCTGCGAGGTGGCCGTGAGCACGCTGAGCACGCCGAGAGTGACGATGAACGGCGGCAGTTTGAGCCAGGTGACGAGAGTCCCGGACATCCCTCCGAGGACCGTGCACAGCACGATGCCGACCGCCAGTGCGGCCAGGCCCGGCATCCCGCCTTCCGCAGCAAGTTTGGCGATCACCAGGGTTCCCAGCACCATGATGGCGGCGTTGGCGAGGTCGATGCCTGCCGTGAGGATCACCAGGGTCTGTCCGATGGCCAGGGTGCCCGTGACGAGCACCTGCTGGACGATGAGAGAGCCGTTGTCAACGGTGAAGAAGGTGTCGGTGCTCAGGGCGAAGACGGCGATCGCGACCAGAAGCGCGACCAGAGGGCCCGCGGTGGTGCTGTTGGCGAACCACTTGAGCAGCGCGCGACTGCGCGGCACCGCTTGCTGCTCCTGTGCGACAGTGGTGGTGATCATATGGCTATCCCCAGCAGTTTTGCAGGCCCCAGGCGGTGTCCTTGCTGGGCACGCCGGGCACGGGCTTGTCGGTGATGAGCTGGGAACCGGTGTCGATGAAGCCGGACGGCTTGGCGCCGTTCTCGGCGTACTCGACGACGGCGTCGACTCCCATGTGTGCCATCTTCTTCGGGAACTGCATGACCGTGGCGGCGAACTTGCCGTCCTTGACGTTGCGTACGCCGGTGCACGAACCGTCGATCGATCCGATGACGACACGCTCGGCCGCCGGCTTTCCGGCCAGCGCCTTGGCGGCACCGGCGGCGGCGGGCTCGTTGATCGTGTAGACGGCGTTGACACCGGGGTCGCGCTGAAGCAGGTTCTCCATCGCCGTCTGGGCCTTGGTCTGGTCGCCGTTGGTGACCGCGGTGCCCTTGATCTCCGGCGACTTCTCGGTGAGGCCGAAGCCCTCGAGGAATCCGTTGTGGCGCTGGTCGTCCACGGTGGATCCGGGGGTGCCGTCCAGGAGCAGCACGTTGGGGGTCTGCGAGTCGAGCGCGGCACGGACGTACGTGCCTTGCGTGACGCCGGCGGCCTTGTTGTTCGTGGCGTAGGTGGCGTCGACCGCATCGGCGGGGTCCGTAGCGGTGTCAAGTGCGATCACGAGAATGCCCTTGGCGCGCGCCGCGGCGATGGCTCCCAGCACCCCCTTGGAGCTGCTGGGGGTGATGAGGATGCCCTTGACGTTCTGGGCGACGAGGTTGTTGATGGCGTCGACCTGGCCCTGGTTGTCGCCGTCGAACTTGCCCGCGAGGGCGATCAGCTTCACGCCACGCCTGTCGGCCTCGGCCATGGCGGATTCGCGGAGTTCGACGAAGTAGGGGTTGGTGTTGGTCTTGGTCACCAGCCCGATCGCGACTTCGTCGCCGGCGGTGGAACCGCTGCCGCTCTTCTCGGACGTACAGGCGGCAGTCATCGCCAGACAAGAAGCTGCAAGGACGAGCGCCGTGGATCTGACCTGCACCCTGTTCAAAGACATGAAATACCTCCTGTTTTGGCCATATATGAGGCGAGGCAAAAGCGACAATACCTCTCTGCCGCAATTGCGTACAGCAATTGCGCAAAGCTTTGCGTACCGGTGTGGCCGCACTCCTCACCCACTCGGAAAGCCCTGGCAGGGGCGTCTAGCGGGGGCGCCTTGGAAGGGGAGGGCGACCGCGCCCACGAGCGCTGGGCCGCCGGGGCGGGCTCGCCGCGAATCCCTCCCCGGCGGCTGCCGCGGCGCTGCCCCCACCCCGTGGCGCACAGGTGGAGGACAGCTGTCCTGCCCGATGCCGCTCAGAACGCGAAGTCGTCGATGTTCTCCGGAGTCACGACGGTGGCCGGCCCCAGGACGACCTCGCCCTGGTCGCCGACCGTGAAGGTACCGAGGGAACCGGCGGATATCTTCTGTCCGCGCTTGGCTTCGATCTTGCACTGCGCGAGTGCCTGGGCCGCGTAGTACGACAGGTGGCCGAGGTCGTGCACATTCCACCAGATGTCCTGGACATCGCCGCTGCGGACGTACTTCTTGATCAGCGAGGCGGGGGCCAGCCCGGTCAGCTTCACCCTGCCGAGATCACCGGTCTGGGACAGCGCCTCCGCGGCGGCGGGCAGTCCGATGCCGGCCGGGACGACGATGCCCTTCAGGTCCGGGTAGGCCTGCACGAGCGACTTCGCCTTCTGGGCGTTGACGTCGGCCTTCTCCTGGCCGTAGGCGACCGTGACGAGCTTCATCTCCTTCAGCTTCGGATCGGTGGCCAACCTGGCCTTCATGTCCTTGATCCATGCGTTTTGGTTGACGGCCGTCTCCGTGGACGAGAGCACCGCGAACTCGCCCTGGCCACCCATGAGTTCGGCCATGCTGTCGAGCATCTTCGCTCCGAGCTCGGCGGTCCTGGCCTGGTTGATGAACAGTGACCGCGCGTCGGGGGCGACGTCGGAATCGACGGAGATCACCGTGATCCCTGCCTGCTGCGCCTTCTTCAGCGCTGCTGCCGCGCCGTTGAGGTCGCTGCCGGAGATCACGATGGCGCCGACCTTCTTCGCGATCAGCTGGTTGACGAACGGAATCTGGGCGGCGCCGGTGGCCTCGCTGGGCGCGGTGTAGAGGACGTCCCCGCCTATCTCCTCGGCCGCGGCGTTCGCCCCGTCGCGGATCGTCGTCATGTACGGGTCCGTGCCCAGCTTAGGCAGGTAGCCGACCGTCACGGGCCCGGAGGCACACGCGGCTCCGGCCCGTGTGGCGCCGCCGTCGCCGGCGCAGCCGCTCACCGCGGCGCCCAGCGCCAAGGTCACAGCCAGTGCGATCGATCTCCGACACTTCATTGCGGTTCTCCGTTCCAGGGGTGGCACAGGTACTTCGGGGGATGGATGGGGCCGGTTCGTGCAGGTTGACTACGGGCTCGCCGACTGCGGGACCGCGGTCGCCCGCAACCGGCGGCGGGTCACAGCGGCATGGATCCGGTGGGTCGTGTTCGTGATCAGCAGCGAGAGGATGAGCAGCAGCCCGACTGCCGCGCCCTGGGCATAGCCGCTGACGTTGCCCAGCTGCAGCATGCTGCGCAGGCCGACCACGAGGACGAGCGCCCAGCAGACGCCGGGCATGCGGCCCTTTCCGCCCAGCACGCTGACGCCGCCGAGGAACACGACCGTGATCGCGTCGAGCTCGAAGCCGAGTGCCCCGTCCGGTGCGGCCTGGCTGGTCCGGGCCACAGTGATGACTCCCGCCAGCGCGGCGACGATTCCCGACACGATGAACAGGCCGAACCGGATGCGGTCCGCGCGAACGCCGGAGTACACGGCGATCTGCGGTCCGCCACCGATGGCGTACGTACGGCGTCCCGTTGCGGTGCGGTGCAGGAAGAGCGCGAACAGTGGTGCCAGCACCAGGAACGGCACGATGTCAAAGGGCAGGTAGGTGCCCGGGAGAGTGTCGTTGCCGAAGGTGATGAGCGACAGGGGGATGTCGGTGATCGGTGTCCCGCCGAGCAGTACGTAGCACAGGCCGCGGAACAGCGCGAGCGTGCCCAGGGTGACCACGAGCGAGGGCAGCCCGACGACGGTGACCAGCAGGGCGTTGAGTGCTCCGCACATCGTTCCGGCCAGCATCGCCAGCGTGATGGCGAGGGGCAGCGGGATGCCCGACTGGAGGGCCATGCCCAGCACGACGCCGCTGAGGCCTGCGATGCTGGCCACGGAGATGTCGATCTCCCGGGCGATGATCAGCAGGGCGAGCGGCAGCACGAGCAGTGCCTTGTCCGACATCTGCGAGACCGAGTTCGCGAAGTTGAAGCCGCCCGCGAAACCGGGCAGGAGGAGTGAGGCGGTCAGGAGCAGAACGACCACGAGAGCGGCGAGGATGTAGTCCCAGCTGGTGATCCGGGCGCGCAGGGCGTGCCACATCAGGCAGCCCTCCGGTGCGAGCGGCGGCGGGCGAGCACCGCGTCGAGCGAGACGGCAACGAGGATCACGGCGCCGAACACCGCCTGCAGGTAACGCGAGTCGACCCGCACCAGCGTCAGGATGTTCTCGATCACCAGCAGCGCGAACGTGCCCAGAGCAACCTGCTGCACGCTTCCGTAACCGCCACGCAGCGCGACCCCGCCCACCACGACCGAGGCGATCACGGTCAGTTCCAGGCCGTAGGCCGCCTGCCCGTCCACCGTGCCGTAGTGCGAGGCCCACAGCGCCCCGACCAGGCCGGCCAGCAGTCCCGACACGGCGAACGCACCCAGCACGTGCCGGTCCACCGGGATGCCGATCTGCCGGGCGCCCGCCGGATTCGAGCCCGACGCGTACAGCTCGCGCCCACGCCTGGTGCGCCCCAGCGCGAACCCGGCCGCGACGAAGAGCACCAGACTGACCCAGATCAGCATGGGCACGCCGAGCGGCTTGGCCGCCGTCCACTCCAGCCATGCCGCCGGCACCTCGCCCGCCGCAACCTGCTTGCCCGCGGACATCATCGCGTCGATTCCCCGGAACAGCGCGAGAGTGCCGAGCGTGGCCACGATGGAGGGCACTTGTCCGTAGGACACGATCAGCCCGTTGAACGCGCCGCAGGCAAGCCCGACGGCACACGCCAGGAGCACGGGCACCACGATCGGGAGGCCGGGATGCTCCTTGATCAGCAATGCCGAGGCGAAGGCCGTCAGCCCGATGACCGACGACACCGACAGGTCGATGTTGCGGGTCAGCATGACCAGCAGCTGGCCCAGTGCCACGGTGCCCAGCAGCGACGCACTGACCGCGAGGTCGGTCAGGTTGCCCAGCGACAGGAACTGCGGGTTCAGCAGGCTCAGGGGAAGCGTCAGCGCGAGGAGCGCCATGAGCAGGCCCGTTTCCCTGCGGGAACGGATTCGGGCCAGCACCGATCGCTTGCGCTGCTGTGCCGGGTCCACGGTGGACTCCCCCGGCTCCGGCGCGCCCTTCTCACCGACTCCGGTGGCGGCCAGTCCCACGGCATAGGGCGTCGCCCGCTCCCGGTCGAACTCCGCGACCACCGAACCGTGCCGCATGACCAGGACCCGGTCGGACATCCCGAGCAGCTCGGGCAGGTCGGAGGAGATGAGGATGATCGCCATCCCCTTCTCGGCTAGGGAGTTGATGATCCGGTGGACCTCGGCCTTGGCGCCGATGTCGATGCCCTGGGTCGGCTCGTCCAGGATCAGCAGGCGCGGCTGCACGGCCAGCCACTTCGCGAGCACGATCTTCTGCTGATTGCCGCCCGACAGAGCTCCGACGGGCTGGTCGAAGCCGGCGGAGCGCAGCTTCATCCTCGCCAACGGGCCCGACACCAGCGCCAGTTGCGCATGCCGGAGCACCAGGCCGAACCGGGACGCCTTGTCGATCACGGGCAGCGTGGCGTTCTCCAGTACGGAGAAGTCCTCGATCACGCTCTGCCCGCGGCGGTCCTCCGACACATAGGCGATCCCGCGCGAGAGAGCATCAGCGACCGATCGCAGTGCGACCGGCTCGCCGTCCAGGTGGATGACGCCGGCGTCCTGCCTGTGCACACCGAACAGCACCCGCGCCAGCTCCGTGCGGCCACTGCCCACCAGGCCCGCCAGGCCGACGATCTCACCCGCCCGCACGGAGAGGTCGATCCCGTCGAAGTCCCCCTGCCGGGAGAGCCCGGTGACATGCAGGACGGGCTCACCCAACATCACATCGCGCTCGGGGTAGAGGTCCGTGAGTTCGCGGCCCACCATCAGGGCGACCGCGTCCCGCTGGGTGATGTCAGCGCTCCGCACGGTCTGCAGGAGCCGACCGTCACGCAGGATCGCCAGCCGGTCGCAGATCCGGAAGATCTCTTCCATCCGGTGGCCCACGAACATCATCGCCACGCCGCGCTCCCGGAGGCGGCGGATGACGTTCTCCAGCGTGGCCACCTCTCCGGCGGACAGAGCGGCCGTCGGTTCGTCCAAAATCAGCACGTCGGCGTCGCCCGCGAGCGCCCGAGCAATCTCCACCATCTGTTGTTCAGAAGTGGACAGCGACGACACCGGCAGGCTCGGGTCCCGTTCCAGGCCGAGCATCGAGAGCCAGCGGGCAGCCTCCCTCCGCATCAGTGCGAAGTCCACGGCGCCCGCTCGGGTGAGGGGCAACCGGCCGGCGTAGATGTTCTCCGCGATCGAAAGATCGCCGAACAGCCCAGGGTGCTGGTGCACCACGGCGATCCCGTGACGGCGGGCGTCGGCGGGACTGTGGAACGTCAGGTCGCGGTCGCCCACGCGCACGACGCCCCGATCCGGCCGGTACACGCCGGCCAGGATCTTGACGCAGGTGCTTTTGCCTGCGCCGTTCTCGCCGAGCAGGCCGAGTACCTCGCCGCGGCGCAGGCTCAGGGACACCCCGTCAAGGACCGTGGTCGACCCGAACACCTTCGCCGCGTCGACGAGTTCCGCTGCGACGGCGCCGGTCACGACGTCCGGTTCTGCGGCTTTCGGCGCGCGACTGTGTGTATGGGCAGTTTCCATCGCGGCTCCTGTGAGGTCGGGTTCGTGCACTGCGGGGAGAAGAAGGAACAGCGCGAGGCCAGAGGGCGGCGCCGGCGGACCAGCTCGTGACGCACGCTTGTTAAGCGCTTAGATCAGCTGGGTGGCGGTCACACTAGGGGACGGTTAAGCGCTTAGCAAGAGGCGGGCGAACAAGAATCTAAGCGGTTAACATCGGGGGGCAGACGGCCGTCCCCGAATAGCGAAGGTGGATCCCGTGACGACCATGACAGAGGTTGCGCGCGCCGCGGGCGTGTCCATCGCCACGGTGTCCTACGTGGTCAACGGGACGCGACCGGTGGGCGAGGAGACGCGACGGAAGGTCGAGGAAGCGATCGTCCGCACCGGCTACACCCCCAACACGCTCGCCCGCGCCCTCGCCATGTCGAGGACCAGTTCCATCGGCGTCGTCGTCTCGGCGATCACGAACCCCTTCTTCGCGGGAGTGCTCGCCGGCGTCGACCAGGCCGCGGTCAGCGCCGGACTCACTGTGCTCCTGGCCGACTCGCACGACGAACCCGAGCGCGAGTTCGAGGTGGTCCGCAGCCTGCGCCAGCGGCGCGTCGACGGCATCATCCTGGCCGCCTCCGTCAGCCCTGGACGCACACTGGATCACCTGAGGGCATCAGAGATGCCCACTGTGCTGGTGGACCGCCTCGTCGACGACCGTTTCGACCAGATCGGCCCGGAGAACGAGGAGGCCACTGTCTCCCTGGTCGGACACTTCGCCACTCTCGGCCACAGCCGGATCGCATTGATCAGCGGAAGGGCCGGGCTGGGCACCAGCCGGGAGCGCCTCGCCGGCTACCGGCTGGGCCTGGCGCGCAACGGGCTCGACTACCACCCTTCACTGGTGGCCGAAGGAAACTCCGACATCCCCGGGGGCCATGCTGCGCTGGAGCGCCTGCTCGCCGCCGACGCTCCACCGACCGCTCTGATCGTCGGCAACAACGCCATGGTGATCGGCGCCATGCAGGCGCTCAGGAAGGCCGGGCTGTCCATCCCTGACGACATGGCGCTGGCCTCCTACGACGACCTGCCCGGCGCGGACCTGTTCGACCCGCCGCTGACCGCGTTCGCCCAACCCTGCGACACCCTGGGTGAGCGCGCCGTGCAGCTGCTGCTCGACCGCCTCGCGCATCCTGACGCAAAGCCGCGCGTCGAGCGGCTCGAGCCCCGACTCATGCACCGCCGGTCCTGCGGCTGTCCCCCTCGGCCAGGCACCGATACGCAAGCACCTTCCGTCTCACCTCGCGACGAGGAGCCCTCGCCGTGAACACGCCCTCGGCTCGCCCGCGATTCAGACGGCTCTACCTTCTTGATCGGGTTGATCGAGCCATTCGTAGGGTTGGGTCGCCCAGGGGTGCTGGGTGTGGCTATCAGGCGGCTGCCGTCTCGTGGTTTCCCTGGCTTCGCCGCCCGGCACCCCACGACGACTCGGCCGCCGATTAGGAAGTGCGAACAAGTCGCTGTGTAGAGCAATGCCGGCGAGGTCGTCCGTGGTACGCACAGAACGAACACGTACGTCAGGAGCGCGATGAGCCGGATATGGGCGGGGATCGACAGCGGCAAGGGCCACCATCACGGCCTCGCCCTGGACGAGGACGGCAAGACGCTGCTGTCGCGGCGGGTGGCCAACGACGAGCCCGAGCTGCTGAAACTGATCGGTGACGTCCTGGACCTGGCCGACGGCCGTCAGGTCACCTGGGCCATCGACATGACCGGCGGCGAGCCCGCGCTGCTGCTGACCCTGCTGGTCGGCCACGGCCAGGAGGTCCTCTACATGCCCGGCCGACTGGTGAACCGGGCCTCCGACGGCTACCGCGGCGAGGGCAAGACCGACGCCCGCGACGCCTACGTCATCGCCGACCAGGCCAGGATGCGCCGCGACCTGCGGCCCATCCGCCCCAGCGACGAAGCCGCCATCGAACTCAAGCTGCTGACCGGACGCCGAGCCGACCTGGTCGAGGACCGCACCCGCGCCGTCAACCGCCTCCGCGGCACCCTGCTGAGCATGTTCCCGGCCCTGGAACGGGCCCTGGACATGACCAACACCGGCCCGCTCAGGCCCCTGACGGGCTATCAGACCCCGGCCGCAATCCGGCGCGCAGGCACCGCGCGGCTGACGAAGTGGCTGGCCAACCGCAAGGTCCGCAGCGCGAGAGCCCTGGCCGAAGCGGCGGTCGAGGCCGCCGAGCGCCAGCACACCGCCGTTCCAGGCGAGAAGACCATCGCCAAGCTGGTCCACACCCTCGCCGAGGAGGTGATGGCCCTCAACGAGCAGATCTCCGAGATGGACAAGCTCATCGAGGGCCGGTTTCGCGAGCACGAGCTCGCCGACATCGTCCTGAGCGTCCCGGGCATCGGCACCGTGCTGGGTGCCGAGTTCCTCGCCGCCGTCGGCGGCAGCCTGGACGAGTTCGACTCCCCGGACGCCCTGGCGGCCTTCGCCGGCGTCGCCCCCGCACCTCGCGACTCGGGCAACGTCAGCGGCAACCTCCACCGGCCGCTCGTCTATCACCGAAGACTCCAGCGGGTCTTCTACACCTCGGCGCTGGTCAGCATCCGCTACGACCCGAACTCGCGGAAGTTCTAGGACCGCAAACGCGCCGAGGGGAAGAAACACGTCTAGGCCGTGCTCGCCCTCGCCCGCCGACGCGTCAACGTCATCTGGGCCCTGATCCGTGACCGACGGTGCTACGAAGTGACACCACCGGTCACCACTGCCGCTTGACAACAGCATTAGGAAGCCGGGGCAGCCGCGAAACTCCCGGACGGCCTGCAGACCCTGCCGGCCCGCATATTCCGCGGAGTCAGCGAACTTTCGGGCGGCCCCTGCCCCGCCGTCCGTGGACGCGTCCGCTCCGGCGGGGGACACCGAGGCCGGCCGGCTGGCGGCACACGTCAGAGAGTGCCGCTGGGCACGAGTCCTGTGCCGTACTCGAAGAACTGCGGTGCGGACGCCGACACATCGATCTCGGCGCGGACTTCCGTGCCCCTCGACGAGGATTCGACCGTGCACCTCGTGGCGTACGCGCGAACAATGTGCAGCCCGCGCCCGTGAACCTCATCCTCTTCGTGCCGGTCTTTCGCCGACGGCTCCGGCGGCGTCCATGTACCGCTGTCCTTGACACGGATGATTGCCGTGGCCCCGCTGAGATGCATCGCCAGTTCGACGTCGGCGCTGCCGCTGTGCAGAACTGCGTTCGTCACCAGTTCGGAGACGGCCACACGGAGCGTGTAGACGGCGTCCTCGGGAATCCCCCAATGCTCCGCCGTGTCCTGCGCGAAAGCCCGCAGGGCTGACACGGCCTCGCCGGACGCGGACATGGAACACACCGCGTGAGCTCGTCGGGCGGCACCCGAGTCGCGCCTGCCGGCGTCCATGGGGAGTTCCGCATGGATCTGGCGCAGGGAAGAGGAAGGTGCGTTGCCCAGCGCGTTCGTGTCAGGCGTGCTGCCGTGCTCTGTACGCGAAAACAGGGCGGCAGTCATGACAGGCATGCGATTTCCTGACGTCGAGCCGAAATGCGCGTGATGAGTGCCAGTGGCGGAGCGAGCACCGCATGGCCTGCTGCATGCGGGGTGCCGGCCGTTGACGGGTTGATCCGACTCCGCTTCGTGTGCCCCTGCTGCCCCCTGGCCGGGGGACGCGTGTCCGGGCTGCACAGCCAGGGGGTCACAGGCCGCCGCCAGGCGGTCAGCGGGACTGAAGCTCTTCGTGATCATGGTGGCGACCTCCTCGCTGTCCCATACCGGGCGGCTCAAAAGGGACGCTACAGCGGCCCGCAACACCCGGTAAAGCATTTGCGCAAAGCTTTGTACGCCGACTGTGTGCAGCAGTCCTTCAGCCGGAAAGGATCGAAGGAGGCGAAGCGTCGATCCCCGGGCGTACCACTGCCGGAAGCCCCTCGTGACGGCGAGGCGCCGAAGAAAGGGGGCAAGCACCCGGATCGAACGACTCATTTGCGCAAAATTTGCTAGCATCTTTGCATGGCAGGCAGACGGCCACGGCAGACGGCCACCATGAGCGACGTGGCGGAGCTGGCGGGCGTTTCGGTCTCGACGGTCTCGCACGTGCTGAACAGGACCCGGACGGTAGCTCCCGACACCGCCCGGCTCGTACACGACGCGGTAGCCGCTTGCGGCTACGTCCCGGAGAAGATGGTCCGGCAGCAGCGCGAAGAGTTCGGCACCATCGGGCTGGCCATGTCCGCGATCTCCAATCCCTACTTCGCCGACGTCGTTCACGGCCTGGACCGACGGGCGACCAAGGAAGGTTATTCACTCCTCCTGGCCGAAACACACGATGACGCAGACACCGAGCTGCGCGCTGTCGGCGAACTGCTGAGACGCAAGGTCAGCGCGATCGTTCTCGCCCCGTCGGGCGATGCCGAGCGGACGCTGGGCTATGCGCGGCAGGCCGGCGTGCCCGTAACGGTGCTCGACCGCTTCGTCAGGGAGGAAGTCGACCAGATCGGTGTCGAGAACATCGAGTCCACGGCCCGTCTCGTCGACCACCTCGCAGAGATCGGCCACACCCGTATCGCGATGATCTCCGGCCGCCCCGGGCTGGCCACGACGGAGGAACGCGTCCGCGGCTACAAACGAGGCCTGGAACGCAACGGCATCTCCAGACGGGAGGAGTATCTCCTTTCGGGAGGCTCACAGGCCACACCGGCCCAACAAGCGGTTACCAAACTACTGAGCCTCCCCCAGCCGCCCACAGCAGTCGTCGTGGCCAACAACCAGATGACCATCGGGGCCATGCGAGGGTTGCGCTCCATCGGCGTTCGGGTCCCCGAAGACATCGCGCTGGTCGCCTTCGACGACTTCGAGTGGTCGGACCTCTTCCATCCACGGCTGACAGCCATCGCCCAGCCCACCTTGATGATCGGCGAGCAGGCATTCGAACTCGCGCTGTCCCGGATCTCGCACCCGGACCTGCCGCCACGCCGCGTGCTGATCCAGCCGACGTTCCAGCACCGCGAATCATGCGGGTGCCCACCAGAGGAAGCTGACAAGGCATCGTCCTGAGTGGCATTCCGTCGGCATGCTGCTCCCCGCACCGGCAGGGATGCCCCTGCAGCTATCCACGAAGTTGGGGCCTTGCGGCTGCCACGTGATCCGTGCACGCACGCCGCTATGACGGGATCCCGGCGGGGTGGTTGTTGATCCAGGAGAGGCCGCCGAGGTCGAGGCAGGTGCGGGCTCGGGTGATGGCTACGTAGGCCAGGCGTGCTTCTGCTTCGTCGATGGGTGGCGGGACGGGTCGGCCGGTGTGGTCTCGCTGGTCGGTGTCCTTGGGAGGGGTGAAGTCGTCGGCGATTCTCACCGTGTTCCATTCCCGGCCTTTGGCGCGGTGGGCGGTGGAGATGGTGACGTGGGCTGTGTCTTCGGGTACGAGCTGGTCGACGGCGGCGAGGAGGGTGTCGGTGCCGTGTTGGTCGATGAGGTCGACGAAGGGTTTGAGGTCTCGGCCTGCGGGGTCGGTCTCGGCGTAGTCCTGGAGTTCGCCCCAGGTGGGGAAGAGGATGAGTTCGGGGTGGACGGTGTGGCGTCCTTCTTTGAGGTCTCGGGCGGCGAGGGCGAGGTTGCGGAGGCTGTCTCCTCCCCCGGTCAGGGCGACTCGGTGGCCGGCGGTGAGGTGGGTGAGGACTTCGGTGAGGGCGCCGATGTTGGTGCGGCACAGCACGGCCTGGGGGTGGGGTGCTGGGGCGAGTTCGGTGGGGATGGTGGTGGTGCCGGTCAGGCGGATGGGGGCGCCTGCGATGGTGAGCCAGCGGTTGGCTTCGGTGGCCAGGTGGGGGCCGAAGCGGAAGGACTGGGAGAGGGTGAGGGTGGTGCCGTTGAAGCCGGTCATGATGTCGCGGGCGCCGCGCCATCCGTAGATGGCTTGTGCGGAGTCGCCGACGACGACCACTTGCGTGTGGTCGCGCTGTGCGGCGATGACGTGTTCGAGGACGGGGTTGGTGTCCTGGGCTTCGTCGAGGAGGAGGTAGTCGGCTTCGATCCGCGGATCGCTCAGGGCCCAGATTTTGAGGTAGTGGTCGTGGTCGAAGCGGACGACTCCGTCTTCGGGGTGCTGGAGGTCCGCCCACGCTTTGCGGGCGAAGGGCAGCACTGTTTCGGTGAGTTGGGTGTGCTGCTCGGGGGTCTCGAGTCCGCGGAGGCGTGGGACGTGGTGGCGGGTGATGGTGCGGTCGGCGGAGTGGCAGTAGCGGGTCACGGTCTTCAGCACGGTCTGTGAGAGGGCTTTGTGTGTGACCTCGCGGCCTGCGATGCGGAGGTTCTTGGTGATGCCGAGGGCTTGTCCTGTCTTCCAGCCGGCCCGGCGGGGGCCGCCGAGGCGGCGGGCGTAGCGGTGTCCGACGGCCGCGTAGGCGAGAGCGTGCGCGGTTTTGCAGGTGACGGTGGGTGGGAAGCGGGTGGCTGCGTCCTGGGCGATGGCTTTGTTGAAGGCGATGTAGCGGCCGCGGCGGTGTGGTGCGGATGCGGCGAGGAGGGTGAGGGTGCTGGTCTTTCCGGTGCCGGCTCCTGCCTGGAGCGCGAGGTGGTCGCCGGCTCTGAAGGCGTCGGCGGCTGAGGTCTGTTCGGGGGTGGGGCTCAGCACGGTGATGCTCCGTGTGCGGTGGTGGGGTGGCCGGCGGTGCGGGCGGCCGCCGCCAGTAGCTGACGAGGCGTGCTCCAGGTAAGGCTGCTCGAGTGCGGCGTCGAGCCGCCGGGCTTGGTCCTGCTCGGCGCGGGCGAGGGAGTGGAGTACGGCCTGCGCGAGGTGCCTCTCTGGGCTCTGTCCCGCGCGGTGCGCTGCTTCCTCGAGCTGGGCGTGGCTCTCAGCGGGCAGGGCGATGTTGAGGATGATGCCGCCGGTGGGGTCGGGGTAGTGCGTGGTCAGGATGTCGAGAGGTAGCAGGTCCTGCAGGCGCTTGCGGGTGCGTTGCAGCGCTTTGTGGGGTGTCTTGGCCGAGGCGAGGGTCATCAGCCGTGTGCGGTCGGCGTTCGGGGCCAGTGCCATGGCCCGGGTGGCGCGGTGGAGTTCGCCGGGTGTGGCCGGCCGGGTCAGGGCGATCTCGATGGCGTGCAGCGGCATGGCTCACGCCTCGCCACGAAAACGACGTGCGGGGCAGCCCCGGAGGGGGGCGTGGCCTGTTCGCCGGGCCCTGTCTGGGAGGCGGTGGTGGATGTGGGCGTGGTGGAGGAGCGGGTCGAAGGGTTCCCAGTCGGCGAGGTCCAGGTCGGCGGCTGCGGGTGCGGCTGCGTGGGTGGTGCAGCGTTGGGTGCGCCAGCGGATCTGAATGTCGTAGGGCAGGTGGGTGAGGTCGTAGACGGCCATGTCGCCAGCAGGGAGCGCGAGTTGCCCGTGGCAGGCGGTGGCGGGCATCAGTGTCCAGATACCGCTGGGGTCGGCTGGGTCGAGGACGGGGCTGGTGCAGCGGTGGCGCCTTCGGGTCTGGGCGACGCACTGGATGGCGTCGACCGGGCAGGCGGCGAGGTAGCGGCCGTAGAGGATCTGCACGATGGGCCTGTCTGGACGGCATGCGGCGGCCGGTACGGAAGGTCCGGCTGTGGTGGCGGGGGTGAAGGCGCCCGTGTCGAGCAGGCGGCGGGTGCGCAGGGCGAGGCGCCGGCGGAGCTCGGCCAGGGGTGCTGTCAGCGGCTCGGGCGCCTCGCCTGCGGGGCAGAGCAGGGTGTGGGGGATGCGGCACCAGGCGGAGCCGTCGTGGGAGGGGTAGGCGACGCCGGAGGCGACGTGCCAGCGGCAGGCAGCTGGGAGGGCCGGTGTGGGCAGCTCGTGGGGGTGCAGGCCGATCGGGCGGCCGTGGGAGCGGGCGTACCAGTCGGTGCGGTTTCCGCAGGTGCGGCAGGGGGCGGGCTGGGCGGTACACAGCAGGCGGCTGGGACTGTCGGCGGCGACCCGCAGGGGGCGCAGTGGGAGGCGAGTGGTGGGGCTTCCGTTCCAGTGACGGCCGGGCGCGGCGGTGTGGCGGGGCTGCATGGCCGCGACGGTGGCAGCGACGCGCCGGGGATGTGGTGAGCGCGCCGTGATTCTCACGCCGATGGCCCAATCAGGGGGAACATGCAGGCGTGTTGTCGCGCGGGTGTCCTATTCGAGAGTCCCTTTCGGGTGGTCTCAACAGGGGTGGCTAGCCGTCGGTGGCGGCGGGCGGGGTGTGGCCTTCGCAGAGGGTGCCGAGGAGGTGGTCGAGGGACACGTCGAGGGCGTGGGCGAGGGCGTGCCAGCTCTTGAGGGTTCCGACGGCGTGGCCCTGCTCGATGTCGATGAGGGTGCGTCTGGCCAGGCCGCTGTGGCTGGCGAGTTCGTCGTAGGTCCAGCCGCGTTCGCTCCTCAGGCGCGCCAGCTCCAGGCGTAGCGCGGTGAGGTTCGGGTCGGGCGGGAAGATCGTCACTCCACCATCCGAAGGTGCAGACACCTGCCCTGTCAGTGCAGACCTCTGCCCTATTTCTGCAGGTGGCCGCGCATGGCGGAGGGCAGAGGTCTGCACTACGGTGTGCGGCCGCCGCTACTCCCCCGCGGCGACACAGCACCATCACGCACGGCTGAGCGCCGGCGCAGAAGCAGGAGGACCGCGCACATCATGAGGCCGTGCACCACATACCCCTTGGTGCCCCGCACCTGGACGGTGGAGCTGCGCCCCCATCCAGGCGGCCCCACCCTGCACTGCCACCGCTGCGCGATCGGCGCCCAGCGCCCGGGCTCGCAGGCCGGGCGCCCGGCAGCCCTCGCTCATCTCGCGGGCCATGCGCGCCGCGACAGGCTTCCCGCGCATCTGCGTACCTGCCAGTGCCATGAGCGCGGCTGCCGGTGGCATCCGCGGCATCGCGGATGCGCCGGCCCTGTTCTCCTGGTCCTTACGCAGGAGCGAGGCGGCCGGGTATGGCGACTGGCTGATGCGTGCGCTGCCTGCGCCTCGGCCACCCCGCGGACCGCCGTGGTCCCCGACACCGCCCTCCTTGCACAGCGGTCGGCAGGGCCGACTCCCCGGCAGGAGGGCATGAGCGGCCTCGAGCTGCTGGAGCAGACCCTGGTCCGGGACACGCTGGCCTCCTTGCATGCATGCCTGCCCGAAGACGTCGGCGCGCCGGCACGGCTACTGGCCGTGCAGTGCGCGCTGCGCGCCGACGCAGACGGCCAGCTCGCCCTGCCGGTCGGCCTGCTGCGCGGCATGCGACTGGGCTCGACGCCGACCCCGTGGGACGAACTCGAGGACGCGCACTGGCTCATGCGGCTCACCGCACCGGCAGGGCCCGTGTGGGTACAGCTCCTGAGCCACCACGGCCCGCACCCCGCCCGGCGTCAGCGTGTTCGGGCAGCAGACTGGGCGCTGCGCACCGCCCGGCAGTACGGCGCCGACAACGACTACGACTCCAATGCCGCCTTGATGGCTCTGGCCCTCTCCGCTTGCCGGTCTCCACATGCTGCCCAGAGCCCGGCGGAGCGCGAAGTCCTGTCCCGTGCTCGAGGTCTCACGCCTGTGGAACTGACCCGCGCGGTGGACCGCCTGCGGGCGGGCGGCCTTTCGGGTCAGTGACGCTCGCCCCCTTTCGTCTTGCGGGTTTCGCGTGTGCTAGCGGCAGGCAGAGACAGGCCGGATGACCCGGCCGGGTCATCCGGCGACGATGCCGGCAGTGGCCGTCCGTGTGCCCACACGCACACCCGCCGGCGCTGCAATCGTCCTGATGTCCGACGTCCTCGCCGGTACCGAAGCAAGCGTTCTTTGCTCCCTTGCCGGGAGCCGCGGGCTTGGCGGGTGGGTACCTGCAAACCTGACGACGCTCAGGTGATGCTTGAGCGTGGGCGGATCGTGCGCGGGGCGAGCGCTCGCCGTGGACGCCGGTCGGGCAACCGCAGCAGGTCATGGAGCGGGGCGCCGTGTTCGGCCCAGGTTCGGAGCCGGTCGCGGTCAATCCAGTGGATCTGGTGCTTCTCACCCCATGCCCTGGCGTCGCGGGTGAAAGTTCCGTTGGTGACAACGACCGCGTGGTCGGCGCCGTGGACGGGGCCCGCGGTTCCCTTCACCTGATACATGACGTGGACGCCGACCTTTGCGCCGACCGTCGTGTGCTTGGCCTGGAGGACGATCCTGCCCCGCCGCCCGTGCTGTCCGATGGCGTCGGCGGCCTGGTCCCCCTGCCGGCCGACGCGTCGGGCGCTCCAGCCGTCCCTGATGAGGAGGTCACGCAGCACGAACTCGAAGTCCTGGTCGTCCATGGCGTCGATCTGCATCAGTGTGATCCGCAGACGCGCCAGGCTCTGTGCTCGCATGCGCGCGGCGCGTGCCGAGCGCCATGCCCGCCAGCCTGCACAGAGAAGACCAGCGGCGGCAAGGGCGACCAGCACCGGCCATGCCTGCTGAGCAGCCACAGCGATCGCCACAGCGGTCTTCGTCGCCAAGGTCACCGCGGCGAGAGCGACGACTGCGGCCGCAGCCCACTCCCCCGCCCCGCGGGGCATACGCGGCCGAAGCCGCCGCCTGGCCATCAGCGCTCCGCCGAGGACGAGACAGCAGGGTTCGGCGCGGGTGCGGGTGACTCGCCGGCCTCGCCGAAACCGATGAACTGGCCCCATAACCAGATGCCCGCGACGATCGCAGCGATCGTCCAGCCGCTCATCTTCTTCCTGCTCGGTCCCGGCTTCCGCCTCCAGTGACTGCGGACCCGGTAGTAGCCCTCGCGTGGTTTGCCCGCCATGTCCCTGCCCTCCCTCGTGGAGCCGTCCAGCCGGCTCCCTCTGAGAGTTGGTGTAGCAGCGGGCACCGACAAAACCGCCGGATCGATCACCACGTGCGGTCTGGCTAGAGCGCGAATTGGACGTTCGCCTGCCCGCCGTTCGATTTCTGCTGCTGCACACCGCTGAGCGGTGGACATACCTGGTGTTCTCTGCCTCGCCAGGCATGCTGTCGGCATGTCAAGAGAGGCGGTCGGAAGTCGCTATGCCTGGGAGCCGTGGCAGTCGACGTTGCAGGCGATTGGCGGAAAACACATCCATGTTCGAAGGAAGTCGTGTGCCCCCGAAGTGGGCGTCTCCATCACAGAGTTCGGGGCCAGGGTCGCTGAGCCCGGCTCTGCGTGTGTCGCGGAGCGAGCCACGCAGAACGTGTCAGCGCGGCCGCCAGGTGCGGACCTCAAGGTGAGTGATGTGCGCATCGGGGTGGATGCGTCCGGTTTCAACGAGCCATTGGTGGATGGCCGCGGTGACGTCGCCGCCCGCGGCATCGACGCGGCGGGCGATGTCGACGGAGTCGAATCCGCCGGTGGTGGCGGAGCCGTAGGAGCGTTCTTCAGTGTGGTCGGAGCGCTGGATGACGTCGCGGCGGATGCCGGGTGAGTCGGTACGACTGCCGGAAGGGTGCACATAGCCGCTTTTGGCAAGGCGGACGGTGAAGGCCAGGCGCAGGTTTTGGCGTGCGGCTTCGGCGATGAGGGGGCGTAGGCGGGCGGAGCCGGAGGCGATGGCCTGGGCTCCGGCGCGTCCGGTTCCGGTGCCGGTGGGGGTGATGAGGACGGCTTTGGTGCGCACTTTGGCTTTGGTGCCGGCGGCGGTGGTGCGGCGGGTGATGTGGGGTGCTGCGAGTTCGGCGAGGTCGGCGGGGTCGGTGATGCCGGCGGTGGTGAGGGCGTCCAGGGCGGTGGTGAGGGCGGGGACGAAGGCTGCGCCTTTGCCGCGTGTGTAGAACTGGGAGACGAGGGAGGAGTCGCGGTTGATGATGCAGGCGATGTCCTTCTTGGTGAGGCCGGCTGCTTGGAGTTGGTCGGCGAGGCGGGCTGCTTCGCCTGGCTGTGGCTTGAGGGTGCGGCGGCGTGGGGGCATCAGGGGTTCCTCGGTGCGGTGCGGCCCAGGTCGCGCAGGGCGAGGAGGTCGTCTTCGGTCCTGGGCGCGTTCAGGGGGCCGGTGAGGTGGCCTTTGAGGAGGTAGTCGCCGGGCTGGCCGTGGTAGGGCCAGTCGTGAGGCTGGGTGAGGTAGAGGGCGTCGGTGCGGAAGGCGACGACGGTGCCGGGCGGGGTGTGCAGGGCACCGACGTGGGTGTTGTCGTCGCGGTGGCGCTGGGTGAGGAGGGCGGCTCGGGCCGCGGACCAGATGCCGGCGGCCCATTCGGGGTGGGCGTTGGGGTCGCGGCTGAAGCCGGTGGGGCGCTGCCAGGTGATCTGCTCGTCGGTGAAGGCGATGATTTCGGCGTCGGCGGGGACGTCGCGCTCCATGGTGCGGGGGGTGGTGCCGGTGACGATGCGGGGGCGTTGGGCGAAGGAGCCGATGCCGTAGAGGAGGAGGGCGCGGACGGCGCGGGAGGCGAGGTGGGCGGCGGTGCGCTGGTCGGGGTCGCCGTGGAGTTGGGCTTGGGCGGCGAGGGAGGCCCAGGCTTCTTTGAGTTTCTTGGACCAGTCGTCGAGTGGTTTGCCGTCCTCCCACAGGATGCCGTCGAGGATTTCGATCCTCCACGGCATCAGGGGGTTGGTGAGGGCTGTGTGGATCTCGGGGCCGCCTGCCCAGGTGGTGAAGGTGGTGCCGGGGACGGCCGGGTAGTGCCAGGCGCGGTCGCCGGGTGCGGGGGCGGGCAGCAGGCCGACGTGGTTCCAGCCCTGGGGGACGGTGACGCGGATGTGCCAGTGGCCGCAGCCGTAGAGGGCTTTGGTCTGTTCCTTCTCGTTCCAGGAGGCGAAGCGGGCGGCGGTGATCCGCTGCGGGGTGCCGACGGCTGACTTCCAGGTGTGCTTGGCGTAGGCGAAGGTGCGGTCGTACTCGACCAGGGCAGGCAGCTGCTCAGGCACCTGGGGTGGGGTGATCAGTTCGGTTCGGCCCTGGCCTGCGGTGGCGTGCAGCAGGCCGCGGAGCTCTTCGGAGAGGACGGGGTAGCCGTCTGCGTACTGGCCGCGGGTGGGGATGGTGCGGGTCCACAGGTCGCGGCCGGTCTGGGAGGGCGAGCCCATGAGAACAGCGTCGGGCCAGTGAGCGCGCAGGGCCTTCCAGAGGAGGACGAAGGCGTCGCGGACGATGTGGGGAGTGGCGCCGTCGGTGTCGAACCACTCCCCCGCAGAGCGGATTTCGACGTGATGGTCGCCGCCCAGGGCCTGGTAGCGGCCGACGGGGTTGCGGGGGTGGACGAAGTGTCCGGCCATCCGATCCTTGCCGCGGCCGGTGTCGGTACGCCAGCCGGGGACGGGTGCGTTCAGCCAGGCGGCCACGGCATCCTTGAGAAACGGGTACCGGTCAGCCTGGAAGTGCCAGGGAGTCCCCCCGGTGATGAAGATCCTCTCCACCCCGGCGGGCAGGGTGTGGAAGACGGCCTCAAGAATGGCGGCCGCCGTCGGGGCGGGCATGTCGAGATGGAAGATCTGGTCCCGGTGGACCAGGACACCGGTGTCAGTGTCGAGGAAGACGGTGGAGCGGGCTTGCTGAGTGAAGTTCGGATGCGTGGAGGCCAGGCCGGTCGTGTGGGCGAACCACCGGTCGCCGTCGGGCCCTGCGGGGATGGACGGAAGCTCCCGAGCCTGCTGGCTGGCCGCCACTGTCGCCTGCCCCGCTGCACCAGTGGGCGGGGCGGTCGTCGGGCTGTGGATCCGGGGGGTCGCGGGAGCGGCAGCGCCAGGGGCAGGGTCGGGAGCCGGTTCCGGCGTGGGCGCAGGCGTGGTGGGCACAGTCGGCGGGACGGGGGCGGCGGGTTCATCCGCAGGCGCCGGCTCAGCGAGGGTGCCGGGGGCGAGTTCGGGGGCGATCTGAACGATGTCGGCCACGCTCAGACCGGCGGCAGGAGCGATCCGCTCCGCTTTCGCCTTCGCGTGCCCGGCCAGCGCGGTGATCTTCTTGTCCCGGGCCGTCTCCAGCTTCGCCAGGGCCACCCGCGCCTTCTTGATCTCGTCCCGCAGTGCTCGCAGGTCGGCGAGCGTGGCTGTGTAGGTCTGTGCGTCCATCACGATCCCTCGAGGGCGGTCAGTCGGCGGAGTTGGTGGAGACGTAGGCGATGGTCCCGCCCGAATGCGAAACCAGGCGGGTGCCAAGCAGCAGGTCGGCGAGTTGCCTGTCAACGGGATCGGTCGCGGTCAGGTGCTTGACGGGTTCGACCAGGTCGGTGACATAGCCGACCAGCCTCGCACGGGGGAAGCCATGCCGTCCTCGCTCGTCTCTCTCCCATTGGTCGAGCCCGGTCAGGACAGCGACCACATAGCCGGACAACGTAACGGGGAGCACTCCCCCGGCCGCGATGCTCGCCGGGTCGCAGCGCCACCAGCCGTGCAGCGACTGGTGCAGAGTGTCGGCGTCGAGGGAGGCCGCGAAGCCGATCCAGTTCCGGTCCGGTTCCTGTACCTGCTTGGCCGCGTCGACTCGCAGGACGGCGACCTCTTGAGCATCCAGCCGGTCCAGCGGGGCGTGTCGGCGTTGACCGAGTGCCTGGACCACGTTGAGCGGAACCATGACGCGCACGCCACGGCGGGACAGGCCCGGCAGCAGTCCGGCGTGCACGAGACGGCGGAAGGTGGTGATGGCGCAGCCGAGTTCCTGGGCTGCCTGTCCGGTCGTCAGCAGCATCCCACTCACCTCCTGCATGCAAACTCTGATATCTGATTAGGCATGAAGATTAGCGGAGTCCTGAGGGGGCCGTCAAAGATCCGAGACCGGAGCCCGCCCATCAGGCCCAGGCCTCCTGCCTGCCGTCGGCTCCATAACGGAGGCGGACGAGGCGGCCGGTCAGGTCATTGAACCCGCGCAAATGGGAGCGAAGAATCACCTGGGGTAGGCGACTGGGGACGAGGCGGCCGACCCGTCGGCTGGTTCCGCGGCAGACTCACCGGGCCATTCTCCCGGAGGGGGCCGATCCGGTGGCCGACGCTCTTCAGTCGGCTGGGCCCGCTCCCCCGGCGGCTGATACGCGGTCTTTACGCTGAACGTCGTTGCGCACACCATCTGTTACCAGGGGATGCGACTGGCACGCGCCACCCGCCGACCGTGGCGATCCTGAACAGGGGGCACGGATGGGCGTCTTGTGGAAGCTGGAGCCGGCGACCGCGGCCAAGCACCGGTTGTACCAGCGGTACCTGGACGCCTGGTGGCCGATCCTGCTACAGACCTCCCAGAGCACCGGCTACTCCCGGCCCCGGGTCACGCTCCTGGACGCGTTCGCCGGCCCGGGCCGCTACGAGGACGGCGAGATCGGCTCACCGGTGTTCATCCTGGACCGCCTGCTCGGTCATCACGCGGTCGACCGCATGCGCCTCAGCCCCCGGCGGGTGCATTTGATATTCATCGAGAAGGACCGCGCGCGCCACAAGCACCTCGTGGCGGAACTCGTCTCCCGCTTCGGGCCGCTCAAGGATCTGCCGGTACGGGTGGAGGTCCGACGCGGTGAAGCGGGCCGCGACAGCCTCACAGTCCTCGACGAGCTCGGAGCCTGGAGCCACCCGATCCTGGGGATCTTCGACCCTATCCGCCCGGTGCGGCAGCGGCCCGCTGCACGTCGGCTGGGCTCGATCCCTGCCCATAGCGGTGGGCCGCCCTACACCATCCCTTCGTGCGCGGCGTCGGTGGTCGGCCCCATGACGGTTACCGCCGAGCCGTCTATCGGCATGCCGGGCACAGGTTGTCGTCGTTGTACTCGTATGGAACGTCGGCCGGAGCAAGGTGGGCGGTCCGGCACGAGGTGCACAGGTCTCCCCCGCAGCTGCGACAGCCCACGTAGCGCCCACCCGCGTACTCGTAGCGCCGCTTCTCGATATACGGGTCGTTGCACCTCTTTTGCTGTTTCGGCTCGGCCTCGGGGTACAGCGCTGCGACTTGGTAGGTGTCCTTCAGTTTGACCCGAGTGAGGTCCCGGCCTTCTTGGAAGACTTGTCGCCACTGTCCTTGCAGGTGCAGTTCGTCAGTGCCGCATACCTTCACGAGGGTCAGGCCTTCGGCATATGCCTTGTAGGCCTTGGACCATAGGTTGGCGAAGGCTTGGGAGCGGATGATGTGCATCCAGTCGGGACGGCGCAGATCCCTGTTGGATGTCGTCTCCCCCATGGTGGAGACGAGTTGGGAGTACAAGGCTTTCACGTACTCCAGCGTGACCGCGTCGTCCTCGTCGAGGGCGCGGGCCCGTGCGTCACGCAGGGTGGTACGGAACTTCTCGAGCAGGTTCTCGGTGGACCCGGACGTGTAGGACTCGTGGATGACCGGCGGGTCACACAGTGCGTACTTGGAGCTCGATAAGCGCAGCAGGAGCCGCAGAGTGGACTCGGTAATCCAGACAGGTCCAGGTTCAAGGCGCGGCCCGAGAGGGTTGGGCAGGTAGGTGCCGTGTTCCCAGGCTGAGGGGGTGATGAGATGGATGCCGGCACGACGCCGGTCATGCGGGTGAGGGTCAGTGGGCTGGAGCTGGCCGAGGGGAAGATGGGTCTTCAAAGCGGTTAGGTAGGCACCGTTAACGTTGAGCGCCGCCACCGGGTCCGTCTGGTCTGGTGCCTGCGGGCGCTGCCAGTCGGGACGTGCCTCCCAGAGGCGGTCAGGCGCGTGCGGGGACGGCTTGCGGAGTGTCTCGGGCAGTGCGGGGTGGCGGACGATGTCGTACCGGGCACCGATTCGACACGCGTCGAGCAGCCGCATGGCGTCGGGGATTGCGCGTCTGGTGAGTGCTGCGATGGCTTGGCGCTGATCGCCGTTGTGGGCGGCCAGGGCTGCAGTGACGGTCTCCCCGATCAAGTCCTGGGGGGTGTTGGAGCGGTGTGAGGCACCGGAGCGGGGGTGCGGGATGCGGCGCTCTGGTGTGGCATCAGGCTTGGGCCGTCGGCGCGTGCGGCGGTCAGGTCGTGAGTGGAGCCGGGCCGGGCCGTGCCGAGGAACACCAGCTCGCCCTCGGTGC
>NZ_VSRY01000172.1:80855-91086 GCF_008271805.1 Streptomyces sp. TRM49041 | reverse complement strand
CCCGAAGTGGGCGGCCAGCTGGGCAAACGTCTCGCCCTTGGCGAGCCACACCAGCAGCATCACGGCCTGCGCGTGCGAGGTCAGCTTCCGCCATGGGGAGCCGGTCTCACACCTTCGGGTGCCGATCAGGTCCTCCAGCCAGGAAACCAGCGCATCAGGTACATCGAGGGTGGCACGATAGGTGACCACGAAGCTCCTTGCTCCGGGCGACGGTTGGCACTATCGCAACGGGCAAGGAGCTTCGTGCGTCACGAACCCCGTCACCACCCGATCCGGGCAAGATCGGAAGAGCTCATTGAACGTCGTCACAAACGCTCATGATCACGGTGGCCGTTCCCGCACCCACAGCCACCCCGCTGACCTGCACGGACACCTCAACGATCACGACTTACAACTGCCGTGTCCGAGCACGCATCACGCCTGGAGCGGCAAGTGTTCGAGATGACGCCCGGCCCGGTGTCCGTTGTCGAGGGCCGCACAGACCGACCCGTTGTGTTCAGGTCAAGGTTGAGTGGGAATCAGCCCTACCGGTGGCCACATAGCTCACACGTGTTGCGCGTCGTGGTTTTGTGGAGATGCGCGGACGTAGCGTCCATTGCGCGTGCCCAGATGTAGATCCATCACTACGCAGAGGGGACATAGTGATCGGAAGACTGGCCCGCTCCCGCCCTGGCCGTGTTGCTGTCGGTATCGCCGCAATCGGCTTTCTGGCGGCTGGCTACGCATCACCTGCCGCAGGGCAGGAATCCGACAAGCCCTCCACCGTTGCAGCGGCTGGCTCGCTGATCGACCCCCCAAAGGATCCTGCTGCCTCCATAACCTCGGTCGAGGGTGTGCCCATCGCCCCCACGGCTACTACAGAAACTCGAGAGATAGCCGCGTCCTCAAGCCAAGCGGTGCAGACCACATCCAATCTCTGTGGGTCCGGCTACTACCTTCAGTATGCTGAGCGGCTTCCGGACGAACGCCGGTGGGGAACGCTGTACACCTATCAGCGAAACTACGAGCCGTTCGAAACCTGCGCGGTCTTCGACAACAATCTCGCAACACGCAAGTACATGAAGCTCAAGCTGTGCCCCAACAGTCTCTCCAAGCCGTGCAGCGTGGACGAGGGCTACTTCACTCAATACGCCGGGCCGGTACGTCTGAAGGATGGATGGTGCTCCCGGGTCTATGGGATCATGAAGGACTACAAGTCCTCCAGCACGGCTCTCATCGACCGCGCGTGGACCATTAGGTGCAATTGAGGACTTCGGAGCAATTCGTGCTTTCGTTCATAACTGGCCGCACACCAGCCGTCGTGCTCGTCTCGGCCCTTACACTCGGCGCTCTGTCCACCGGCTGCGGTGCACCGTCAGACGCTAAGGCAGACCGTTCGGTACAGCAGCCTGCAGCACTCCCCGAAACCACTCCTCCTACTCCGGCCGCGTCGCCATCACAGGAGGATCAGGACGAAGTGAGTAAGGAGCGGGCCCGACGAGAGGCGGTACCAGGCGCTGTTCCGGTCACGCCTGGCCCGGCGCAGGGCAGCGAAGGCTTCGGTGACCCTGTCGCGAAGCGAGGAGACGTGGCCGTCTTCTCTCCTGTGAGAAGCGGCGACGAGATCACAGTGCCCGTGAACATCACGAACACGGGCACCAAGCGGATGGTGTACCGCGTTGAGGTACGGGTGACCGGTGCGGGCGGTTTCGATGCCACGCGCTCCATGGAGACAGGCACGGTAGGTGTCTATCCGGGCGCGTCGTGGCCGACGGAGCTGACATTCACCGACCCCGGCAAGCTGGCTCCGGACAATCCCCAGGTCACCATTGTCAGGAGCAGCACCGAAGTACTCGGCTGACCACGGCCAGGACCACTCTGGCCCTGGCCGTGGCTGCGGCTCGCTGATGCCCGGTGCAGGACGTGTGACAGCCAGTGTCGAGGTAGGGGCCGCTCTGATCGGCGGCGCCGCCGCCATCGGGGGGACGCGGCTGGGGACAGCACGGGTGAGGGCTTCCTGTTGGACAACCCGCCAGTGCCGACACCCAACCCCTCCGTGCGGATCACCACTGACACGGTCGGGCTCGAGGAGAAGGAGCAGCTCGGCCCGCGCGTCGCGGACATATCCGACGCCAGTGTGACTGTGTACGCGCCGCAGCGGGCGGAAGAGGACGGCATGGTCGTCTTCCCTGTCCTGCTCACCAATCCCTATACGGAACCCCGCACTGTCACAGCGGTGGTCCAAGGTCACGGGGGACCTCGACCAGCTCTTTCTCCTCCTTGCGGCGATCTGCCTCTTCATTGGAGCCGTCGGTATCGCCAATACCACACTCATGGCAGTGCTGGAACGCACGAGTGAGATCGGGCTGCGGCGTGCGCTGGGAGCACGCGGTCGGCACATCACCACTCAGTTCCTCACGGAATCCGCGACCTTGGGGGCCCTGGGTGGCCTCGTTGGTACCTCCCTTGGCACGCTGACTGTTGTTGGAGTCGCGATCGCCCGGGACTGGACGCCCGTCATCCATTCCATGACGGTGACAACCGCGCCCGCCATCGGCCTGGCGACTGGTCTGCTGGCCAGCCTGTATCCGGCTTGGAGAGCTTTCCGCATCACGCCGGTAGAGGCGCTGCGCCGCTGAGCGTAAGGAGCGCGGCCGGCATGCGCCACGCACGTGGACTACCTCACGTCACGTAGAGAAGGAAAACCCATGCACGTCCTCAGGCGAACGACCGTCGCCGCCACTGTCATGCTCGCGGCAATCTCGCTCGGTGCCTGCGCCTCGTCCGGATCGGCCTCCGACTCGGCGAAGGATAGGGCCCCGATCGACCAAGCCAACTGGCCTGCGGAGGTGCCCACTTCCGGACTGGTCAAGGGCCTGGAGCTGCCGCTTGAGTCCTACCTGCCCTCCTACGCGGATCAGGTCGCCGTCGACACCGCGCTGCGCACCCTGCAGACGCGGTGCATGTCTGAGTACGGGCTGACCGTCGATCTGCCGCGTCCCGGCGCGAACCCGCCGCCCCACAGCAACGCCGTCTCGATCGAGCGGCGTTATGGCCTCAGCGACCGCGCACAGGCACAGAAGTACGGGTACGGGCTGCCGAAGGAGCTGACCCGGAGCCTCGAACCCGTCGAGGAGGGGCTTTCAGGCATCGAGGTGGAGATCCTGACCGGGCGAAAGAAGCCAGAGTTCGCCCCGCCCAAGGGTGCCAAGGACAGCGACGGCCATTTCGGCAGGGTCCCGGAGCCCGCGCGCGCCGAGCACAACGGAAAGAAGCTGCACGAGGGCGGCTGCGCCGGCTGGTCGAAGCGGCGGCTCAAGGTGAACGAGGAGGATGCGGGCTTTGTCTCCGGGCTCGCCTCGACAAGCCTCTCCGAGTCCCGGCCGCTGAAGCCGGTCGAGAAGGCTCTCAAGAGCTGGTCGGCCTGCATGAAGGACAAGGGCCGCAAGGCCGCCGATCCGTACCGGGCGATGGAGCAGGGCTACGCCGACGGCGACGGCACCACCAAGAACGCGATCGAGCTCGCGCTGGACGACATCGACTGCAAAGAGCAGACCCGTCTGATCGAGGTCTGGTTCAAGGAGGAGTCAGCCGTCCAGAAGCGGCTGATCGAGGAGAACAAGGACCAGCTTGCCGCCATCAAGAAGCGCATGGGCGAGGTCCTTGCGGCCGCGAAGGCAGTCAAGTAACCAAAGGGGTAACACAGTTGAGACAGATACGTATCCGCCTGCGCGTGCCGATCACCCTTGCGGTTACCACCGCGCTGGCGATACCGTTGAGCCTGCCCGCGCAGGCCGAGGAACCAAAGCCGCCCAAGGGCGCAGCGCAGGGGTGGAGCGACACCACCCAGCAGCAGAAGAAGCTCTCCCTGGAGCCCTCCGCGATCCCCGCGAAGGACCGCGCCGGCCTGCTCGGCAAGGGCTACGAGAAATCCGCGGACACCGCGGTCACCACGATCGGTGACGGCACCGGCTTCCACCTCCTTGTGGGCAAGGAGAAGGACGGCTACCAACTCCATACGGTGGCCAGTCTGTTCGAGGAAGGTTTCGCCTCGGACACCTGGGTCGGCAACCACTGCGTCACTGAGTCCGGCAAGTACGCGGCCGTCTCGTACGCGCCGCGGATGTTCACCAACAAGCCCGAGCTGATGGTGCGCGGTGCCTTCACCGCAGTGGTCGACCTGACCTCGGGTGAGGTCACCAAGCTGCCGTTCCAGTCGTCGCTCGCCTACTTCTCGCCCGGCTGCGGCCAGGGCGATCAGGCGGTGTTCACCCAGCTCACCCATGACGGTGACGACAAGCAGCAGACCCGTCTGATCACCGTCGACGCGGCCACCGGCAAGAAGTCGAAGCCGGTCACGCTCGCCGGCCAGATCACCTCGGCGATCCCCACCGACGCGGGCATCGTCGCCGCCCACGGCAACAAGCTGGTACGGATCAACGGCACGGCCGAGAAGACCCTGGCGTCCACCACCACGGTGCCGTTCCAGATCACCGCCGACGCCGACGGCGGTATCACCTTCATCGACCGCGAGTTGGACAAGAAGGCGTCCGACAAGCCGGCCGCCTGGGCCAAGCACTTGGACCGTACGAAGGTGAGGCAGGGCAAGAAGACCGAGCCCGTCACCGTCGCCTCCGGCGGGCTGCACGCCTGGGACCTGACCCGCTCGGCACGCGGCGAGGTGTTCGTCACCGGTGACGCCACGTCCAAGGCCCTGCCCAAGCGGGTGCACAACCCCGGCAAGCTCCCCAAGGGCGCGGCGATCTCCAGCCACGCCCAGGCGGCCCTGACCACCACCTGGTCCGATGGGAAGACCACCCTGGTCAACCCGGAGGACGCCGCCAAGCCGCGCCCCGCCCGTACGGCCCTGCGCATGCTGGACTCGGGCAAGTCCGTAACTCTCGACCTGCGCCCCGGCGCGCACCGCGTGGGCGACGAGGCACAGGGGCACGCCCTGTCCCCCGCTCTACCCACCGGCGGCCCGGTCGACTCCGGCCCGGACATGGGCAAGAAGAGCGCAGACGGCCTGTCCACGCAGACCGTCCGTACCCAGGCCCTCACCGCGCAGGCCGACAACCCGAGCGAGGGCACCGGGGAACGCTACTGCGCGGTGGCCCGCAACGACGTGAAGAAGCAGGCGTTCCAGCCCACTCCGCGCCAGGTCGAATGGGCCGTGGACCAGGCCGTCGTCGGCGAGCTGAACTTCTACCGGTCGCCGAACTGGAAGAACACCGGCACCGGCGGCTACCAGCCCCAGGGGCTGTTCCCGCCGACCGTGCTCGCCGGTGACCCCAACGGCACCCTCGACAACGAGGACCCGGACGTCACCGACAGGTGGCACATTCCCGCGCAGGTGATGCTCGGCATCACCGCGCAGGAGTCCAACATGTGGCAGGCCACCCGCTTCGCCGTGCCCGGTGTCACCGCCAACTCCCTGATCGGCAACTACTACGGTGTCGACTACGCCGCCTCGGGCGAGCAGCTCGACCCCTGGCGGATCAACTGGGCGGACGCCGACTGCGGTTACGGCATCACCCAGGCCACCGACGGTATGCGCCTGGCGGGCAAGACCAAGCCGGGCGAGACCGCTCTGTCGACGCTCGCGCAGGAAGCCGTCGCCCTCGACTACACGGCGAACATCGCCGCCGGTGTGCGGATCCTGTCCGAGAAGTGGAACCAGACCTACAACGCCGGAATGAAGATCAACGGCGGCCACCCCAAGTGGATCGAGAACTGGTTCTTCGCCCTGTGGGCGTACAACTCCGGCTTCTACAACACCGCGGACTCCCAGGGCCACTGGGGCGTCGGCTGGACCAACAACCCGGCCAACCCGCTGTGGAAGGCCAACCGCGTCCCCTTCCTGCAGAACGCCACCAACCCCGCCGGGGACGACTACAGCCACGCCGCGCACCCGCAGGACTGGCCGTACCAGGAGAAGGTGATCGGCTGGGCGGCGCGCCCGATCTCGGCGATGTTCGCGCCCGGCGACTTCCAGGCCGGCTACCGCGCCGCGTGGTGGACCACCAACGCGGACCGATCCAACGCCAAGCCGCCGGTTGACCTGTTCTGCAACGGGTCGAACTACTGCGACCCGTCCAAGATCGGCGACAACGACTCCAACGACCAGGGCATGGGCGCCTGCACCGCCGACTCGGGCGACAGCGACACCAACCCGCACTGGCTGCACTGCTGGTGGCACGAGGAGATCTCCAAGGAGCAGTGGAAGGACTGTGAACGGCTCGCCGAATGCGGAAACGGTGTGCACCGCTTCACCACGTCCTACGGCGAGCAGGCGGATGCCGGCTCGTACCCGCCGAACTGCTCCATCGGGTCCCTGCCCTCGCACACCCTGGTGGTCGACGACCTGCCCGACGGCACCATCCCCGCGGGAGTCGACACCAGCCGCGGCTGCGGAGCGGTGAAGTCGAGCGGCACGTTCAGCCTCAGCTACGTGCCGTGGGACACTCAGATGGATCTCACCCACGACGGTACGGACAACCCGACCACTGTCACCACGTATCCGGGGAAGATCGACACGCACCAGATCGGCGCGGGCTACGGCAACCACTTCTGGTTCACGCACACCCGCTCGCCGGAGTCCTACCCGGCCAACGCGAACCGTATGAAGGTCACCGGCATCTGGAAGCTGAACGCTCCGCTGACCAACACGACCCGCCAGGCGAAGATCTTCGCGCACATCCCCGACCACGGGGCGCAGACCACCAACGCCGTCTACCGGATCCAGACCCCGACCGGGGAACGGACCACCTCTATCTCCCAGAAGTCGAACCAGTCCAACAAGTGGGTCAGCCTCGGCGCCTACACCTTCGGCGACCAGATCCCCGAAGTGCGTCTCGACAACTTCAACGGCGGCTCCGGAGACGCCGACATCGCCTTCGACGCCATCGCTTTCGTGCCAGGAACCTTCAACGGCATGAAGCTCACCGGCAGCATGACGGCCGACCCGACCGCTCCGGAGCCGGCGCCGGTCGAGCCGAACGAGGACATCACCGACGGCCTCTTCTCCGCGGCCGGCAGCTCCTCGGCAAACACTGCCACGGCGGCGCCGATGGCGATGGCCGCCACGAGCACCGCGTCATGCTCGACGGTCAACCACTCCCTCAGCCGCAAGCGCACCACCGCCTGTATCCACAGCGACTACGGGATGACGGAGTACTCGAACACCGTCCCGGTCGGAAGCGCGGCTTTCGACCTCTACATCACGTACTACCTCGACCCGAAGAGTGCCGAGTTCTCGCAGGTCACCACGATCCGGCTGAAGTCGATGGACGGTACGGTGAACACCGCCACCTTCGACTACGCGGCCAAGTGCCGCGGTTACTGCGACGTCACCAGCGTCGACTGGAACGGGTCGAAGACCTTCGCCAAGGGCGACAGGCTCCTGCGGACCGTCACTACGCGGTTCAAGTGGACGCCCAGCGGCACCACCAAGAACACGATCACCCCGTACTTGTCTCTCGGCGGTAAGGTCAACAGCACCTCGGTCGTGAATCCGTCCGAATTCGAGAGCGCCAAGCTGGCCATCCGCTGCGACTCCGAGGTCTCCAACGCGGGTACCGGCTGTGTGTTCTCCGGCTACAAGCCGACGTATGTCATGAACTCCAAGAAGTTCCCCGGGGCCGCGGCACACATCGACATGATGTGGCGCAAGACCAACATCAAGTGGGGTCAGCGCAGCAGCGGCAAGCCGCTCACCTACCTCGGCAATAAGAAGGTGCCCGGCAGTACCCGCCTCCAGAAGACCGTCAACCGGGAGAAGATCTGCACGAAAAGCTCCACGAACTTCATCGAATACGACGTTCCCGGAGACCCCTACCAGGGCACTGGGCTCTTCAGCGACCTGTGGACCGCCGATGCGGGAACCGCGAAGACGGACTCCATCACCTGCGACGAGTTCTCCTTCGCCAACTCTTTCCAGAGCGCGGGCAACAAGACTGGCCCGAACCCAGTCAGTACCAATGGCAGCGGGTGTGTGCAGACTTACCTTAAGCGCAACTCCGACGGCACCATGAGCCTTCACCTGCGGCCTGACTACCCGGACCCGGTCTGGAACGAGCCCTGCGGCCGGTCCAGCATGTCGAGGTGGCAGAATACCCAATCCATGCAGCCCTTCGGCGGATTCATCCGTGAACAGCGGCTGATGGAAGACGACGACTACTGGGTCGACATCGACGGGTTCACCCCCTGACAGAACCCCACACAGGGAAGGCCCCCACGGGAACATCCGTGGGGGCCTTCCTCTTGTGCCTCAGTGGAGGGTGACGCAGCCATCTTGGATCCGCTGACTGGTTTCCTCCGGACCAAGGATTCGCTCCAGATCCTCAAGAACCGATGCGAAGAATTCCGACAGATCCGGGAAGAGATCCATGGTCTCTACGTCGCCGTCACTCCACTGCCCCACCGAACCTGTCTCCGCGTCGATGAAGAAGCCATACATCTCACCACACGCATAAGACTCGGCGGCGAAAGGGATCCACTCCTTCCTCCAATAGCCCTCATCCTCGCTCGGACCAGGCATCATCTGATGATGCAGCCGCTCGATACTCGACAGAGGCAGCAGCGCCCATCCGCCGACGAGGAACTCGCCTTCCGGGCAGGAGCCCGTCAGGCCGTTCGACCCATCGAGCCGGGTGACGGTCCCGTTGTTGACCTTCAGATAGGCACGAAGATCCTCCGGGAACCGAACACCTATCTTCTCCTCGACAGCGGCGATCTCCTCCTCGCTCGCCGCATCCCCCAGAGCACGGTGACTGACCGGGGCATACTCGCGCAGCCAGGACACAACACGCTGCCACGACTCACCTATATCACTCGGCACGCAGACCTCCATCAAAAATCTACTGATCACGCTGGGACATTCGCGCGGCAGGGAAGATCCTGCCCCTGCGTCACAAGCAAATTCCAGCGCAACAGCCAGTTCACGCCCACACCGCACCCTCTGCTGTCTATGCTGACATAGCCAGGAATGTAGGTGGGAGCCCGTGTCGTCGAGGACGTTGGCGCAGACAGGCCGGTGGTGCAGGGGTGCGCTGGTGTAGTACGTTCAGCCGTGGCTGCCCAGGTGCGATCACGTCGTACAGCTCAGGAGGAGGCGCTGTTCGACGGCACCGTGCGTTACGGGGTACTAGGAGCCTTCGAAGAAGTTGCCGCTGTCGACGATCAGGCTGTTTGCTGCGCGCACGGTGGAGTGCGGTGGCCAGGCCGGGGGGCCGTCTAAGAGGTCGTTTTCTCCCGTTGTTTCATCCCGGGATCTGCGGTTGGTGTGGCTTTGTGGGGTCGCGCCAAGACGCCGGTGAGGCGGCGGGCCATCAGGTCGGTCATGGCGAGGTGGATCATGGCTTCGGAGCGGGCGGGCAGGGTTTCGTAGTCGCGGGCCAAGCGGCGGTGGAGCATCAGCCACCCGTAGGTCCGCTCCACCGTCCAGCGCTTTGGCAGCGGGGTGAAACCCCTGGTCCTGGGGTTGCGTTGGACGATTTCCATGTCGATACCGAGGGCGGCCGCGTGCTCGACGAGGTGTCGGCGGTAGCCGCCGTCGACCCAGGTCTTGCGGACGGCGGGATGCTCTGCGGCGACTTGTTCGATGAGGATCCGGCCGGCGTCGGAGTCCTGCACGCTCGCCGCGGTGACCAGCACCGCCAGCAGCAGCCCGAGGGTGTCGGTGACGATGCTCCGCTTGCGTCCCACGATCTTCTTCGCCGCGTCCGTGCCCTGTCCGGCGGCCGGCACGCTGGCGGAGGTCTTCACGCTCTGCGCGTCGATGACACACGCCGAGGGCTGGGCGTTGAGGCCCTCCTTTTGGCGCACCAACTCCCGCAGCAATCCGTTGAGCTGGACGAACACACCGTCCTTCTGCCACTTGGCGAAGTAGCCGTAGACGGTTTCCCAGGGCGGGAAGTCGTGCGGCAGGTAGCGCCACTGCACTCCGGTGCGGTCCACGTACAGGATCGCGTTCATGATCTCGCGCAGCTCGTGCTCGGGCGGGCGCCCGATGTTCAGCGCACGTCGGCGCCGCTCGGTCCGCCAGGCGCTCAGCACCGGCTCGACCAGTTCCCAGCGGGCATCGGACAGATCACTCGGATACGCACGACGTTCGGCCATGACTCGGGCATACCGCCGCTCGGGGGCGTGCGCCCAGGCGTGCAGTGCGACCGGCAGGAGCACACTCTGCCGGCGTCTTGGGATGAGACAGGCGCAAGCCGCATTCCGCCTCAGCTGTCACCCCACCCAGCGT
>NZ_VSRY01000172.1:0-80805 GCF_008271805.1 Streptomyces sp. TRM49041 | reverse complement strand
GGCACTATCGCAACGGGCAAGGAGCTTCGTGCGTCACGAACCCCGTCACCACCCGATCCGGGCAAGATCGGAAGAGCTCACTCTTGTTCTTACGGTCGAGAAGAAGGTCGACGTAACCGTAAAAAGGAGATCGGTATCGACGCTAAGCTCATCTCGGTCGGCATGGGGTGGGATGTAACCAAGAGCTATGCCGTGAGTAACCAGACTCGTTATGAGGTACCCAAGGGCAAGTTCGGTACGGTACAGGCGTACCCTCTCTACAACCTGTACGAGGGCTGGGTCTACGAGGGGGTCAGCGGTAAGATCCCCACCTACAAGCGCGCCTGGGCTTACAAGCCCATCGGCGTCTGCTTCAACCAGTGGCTGTCCTGAGCAGTAATTGAGCTGCGGTAATAATGAGGTGTGGCCCCGTGAAATACAAAACTATGGCTCCGGTTTGCGGGGCCACCCTCGCACTCTTACTTGTCGGGTGCAGCGAAAGTCCCACCGTTGAACGCCCGGCCCTCAGCGCCGAAGCGAAGTATTCTCCGCTTAGCACGTTAGAGGCGATTGGCGTCGCCGGCGATCCACTGAAAGATGTGGTTGATCTCCCTGGAGGAGGACCGCCCAGGGTCCTCGCCGAGGTGCATACCGGACCATCTCGCCTTGTGGCGTACACGAGCGGCGCATCGTGCGGTCTCCTGATCATCCCTGCCGCCGGTCTTAAGGCTGACAAGATTCACCTTAATTCGGAATGGCCGATTGGCGGTGAGGGGAGTGTCGACTACCCGGCCGGGCCATACAATTCAGCCTCCGCCTCTGGCACGTCGTCCACATGGGCGTCGTTGGCCTGTAGCCAAAACGCCATGGTGATTAAACAGCAACCCGGCGCCGTAGAGGACATGCCAAAAGATCGCGGCAACGTTTCGGTAACCCGCATCCCGGAGCGCCCGTCAGACTTGCTCATCATTGTTGGGGAGTCAAAGACACGCAAGGAAATCTTGGCCCGACTGAACTCTCGGTGAACAGGCCGAATGGGTGGCTCAGGGCTTCGGCGGGTAGGCGGGATCAGAGATGATGCGTCGGCAGGCACGGTCTTCCACTTGGATCACGGGGCGTAGAGAACTCCGTGATTTTGGAAGCCGTGCCTGTCGCGTTCAAGGAGCTCCGCTGAGCCGGCAGTTCGCCACGAACCGGGCGTCACGCGACTACGCCGAAGCCCTGGCAGCCAGGGGCCTTATGGCGATGAATGAAACCCAGCTGCGAAGTTGACTGATCCGCTGATTGACGAGTGATGGGGCGTCAGCGGAGGTCGGCGCCTGCGAGGAAGGCGGGATACTGCGGCCGAGTGGCTGTCGACGGCGCCGCGATCCGACGGGATCGTGGTGGCGGCCCGGATAGGGCCGCCAGCACACCGTCGGCAGCCGCTCTGCTCTGGAGCCGGAAGAGTTGGCCGTACCGGCACGAGATCCCGGTACCTGGCGTTAACCGGTCGACACGCGTGCGTGCCGTCCGCCAGCATCCGTCCTCATGACACGCACCGACATGCCCACGACGTGGGACGAGCGCGCACACCTGACCACGTTCCTCGACTACGTACGGGACACCGCGCTGCTGAAGTGTGACGGCGTCTCGGCGGAGGGGGCGCGGAAGGCGCCTTTGCCGGAGTCGCCGTTGATGACGGTGGCCGGGCTGATCAACCACCTCCGCTGGGTGGAGTACTTGTGGTTCGAGGTGGTGTTCCTCGGCCGGGAGGACGAGGGCCCGTGGACGGAGGAGGACCCGGACCGGGAGATGCGGATCGCGGTCGATATGCCGCTGGCGGAGGTCCTGGAGGAGTACCGGGCGCACAGCGAGCGCTACCGGCGGCTGGTGGCCGAGCACGAGCTCGACGCGGAGGCGAAGCGGCCCGTCCGGGACGGGCGGCATGTCAGCCTGCGCTGGATCCTGATGCACCTCATCGAGGAGACCGCCCGCCACAACGGGCATCTCGACGCCATCCGCGAGCTGGCCGACGGGACGACCGGAGTCTGAGGGCCGTACAACCACGAGATCGGTTCGTGGGTCTCCTCTGTGTCCGGACAGTCGGGTGGGGCAGGGGAGACATATGTATAGGCAGGGGCAGTCGGGGTGGGGCCGCGGCGGGCGGCTCACCGTCGTCGCGGCAACAGCGGCCGCGTTGCTGGCGGGCGGTGGGGTCGCCGGTGCCGCGCCCGCCGCGACGGCCGATTCGGCGACCTTCGTGCTGGAGACGCCCGACGTCCCCGTCGGCGGCACCGTGACGCACACCATGAAGGTGAACGCGCCGGTGAAGGGGCGGTTCGCGCTGCACATGGAGCCGGCGCAGGGCTTCCGCTGGTGGGACCTCGCGAGCGAGGCGTCCGGCCTCCACCGGGGCCCGCTCGACGGCGGCCCGGACGCCGTGTGCCGTGAGGAGACGTACCCGAACGGGGAGCAGTTGGCGGTCTGCGACCTGCCCGCGGGCGAGAGCACGGTGACGTACTCGGTGGGCGCCGCAGCGGACATGGAGGCATGGGGGATCGAGGCGAAGGCGTCCTTCCAGCCGGACGGCGGCACCGCGAAGACGACGGCGATGAGTGTCTTCCACCTGCTCAGCGACGACCCGGTGGAGATGTCCTACCGCGTCTTCGGCCGCGACACGACGGGCTCCGGCCGGCTCTACTCCCACGAGACGCTCCCGATGGAGGTCGAGCCGCTGCTGCCGTGGTGGCGCCAGGACCACGGCTCGGGCTGGGGCGTGTTCGACGCGCTGACCAAGCTGTCCCCGATCGGCAAGGACAACCGGGGCGGCGGCGTCGTCGCCCGCGAGCCCTCCGGTGTGCTCTGGTACTACCCGGCCTCGGGCCAGAAGTGGAGCTCCGCCGTCTTCAAGCCGCGTGAGCGCGTCGGGACCGGCTGGGGCATCTACAACTCCGTGCGCGGCACCGGCGACGTCACCGGTGACGGCCACGCCGACCTGATCGCCCGGGACAAGGCCGGTGTGCTGTGGTTCTACCGGGGCACGGGCGTCGAGTCGGCGCCGTTCGCGGCCCGTACCAGGGTCGGGTCCGGGTGGCAGGTGTACAACGCCATGACCGGCGGCATCGACTCCACCGGCGACGGCATCGCGGACCTGTTCGCCCGTGACACGTACGGCGCGCTGTGGCTGTACCAGGGCACGGGCGACGCGGCGCGGCCGTACGAGGCGCGCATCAAGGTCGGCACGTCCGGCTGGAACGCGTACACCGCGATCATCGCCCCCGGCGACGGCTCCCCGATCGGCAAGGGCGCGCTGCTGGTCAGGGACAGGAACGGCGTCCTGTACTGGTACGAAGGCACGGGCAACGCGACGGCGCCGCTGATGAACCGGAAGATCGCGGCGCGGGACTCGCGGCCGTACACGGCCTGGATGTGAGTGGATGGCCCGGGAGGTACCTTTCCTCCCGGGCCGCCGGACGGGTCCGTGACGGCCCCGGTACGTCGTCGGCCGATCACGCGCCCGAAAGCCACGCCCGCGGCGGGCAGGCCGTTCTGGCCGGGCTGGTACGTCGTCACCGTGCCGGGCGCACCGATGCGGCCGTTGTTGGCGTTGCCCCACGGCAGGTCGCCGAACTTGTCGCCGACCGGAGGGTAAGAGGTCCCTCCGGCCGCTGCGCGCCGACGCCCCCGGAGCGACCGGGTGACGCCTCCGGCCCCGGTGACGGGAGCCAGTCGCGTGCCGGGTCGTACTCCAGCCAGCGGCGTGACCGTGCCGTGCGCGTGAAGGCGTCGAGGAGGGGGCGCAGGCGGGGCGGCGGGGTGGCCGCGCCGGGCGGCCCGTGCCAGACGAGCGACCAGGCGTAGAGCGGCGTCGGCTCCAGCAGGGGGACGAAGCGCACGCCCGCCCGCGCGCGTGCCTCCGGGGCAGCGTCCGCCGGGAACAGGGTGACGGCCGACGGATCGTCGCGTACGGCGGCCAGGAAGGGCTCCAGGCCCAGGTTGGGGCCGCCGGTGCGGCGGGTGATGCCGAAGTGGTCGGCGAACCGGCTCAGGAAGTCCAGGCGGGCCGGGTCGGCCGGGTGGTGCAGGGTGCTGTCGCGCAGGTCGGACGGGCGCAGCGCGGGGGCGCCGGCGAGCGGGTGCGCGGCGCTCATGACGGCGTCGAGGGGTTCGAGGCGCACCACCTGGTGGGTGAGGCCGGCGGTGGTCGCTGCCGTGGGGACGCGGCCGAGGCCGGCGTCCGTCTCGCCGCGGTGCAGTGCCTGGGCGGCCGACGCGTGGTCGCGGCCGGTGGCCGGTTCGACGTCCAGGGCCGGGGTGTCGGCGACGACCTGGGCAAGGGTGCGCAGCGGGGCGTACAGGTGGCCCCAGACGTCGATACGGAGAGGCGTGCCGGTACCGCCGCGCGCGGCCGCGACGGCCTCCCCGCCCGCGTCGAGGACCCTGCGGGCCGGCGTCAGAAACCGGACGCCCGCCTCCGTGAGCCGTACCCCGTGGCCGTCGCCGCGCTCCAGGAGGCGGACCCCGACGTGGGCCTCCAGGCGCGTGACGCGTTTGGACAGCGCCTGCTGGCTGATGCCCAGTCGCCCGGCGGCGCGGCCGAAGTGGCGTGCGTCGGCCACGGCCGTGAAGGCCCGGACCTGAGCCAGGTCCAGGTCCAGGTCCAGGTCCAGGTCCAGGTCCGGGTCCAGGTCAAGGTCCGGGTCCCCGACCGGCTCCGGAGCCGGCTCCCGGTCGGCTTGTGCGTCGTTCCGCCGCTGCCGCATGCGGCTCACCTTAGGCGACAACCAGGGGTTGTCGGGCAGCCCGGAAAGGTTGTTGGACGTGCGGGCCGCGGACGGGTTCCGATGGGCTCATGTCCGTGTTTCTCGAACAGCCCGGCGTCCTCGCGCCCTTCGTCTCCGGCAACCGTTCCCGCGCCTTCGGCGCAGGACTCGATCCGTTCGCCTACGAGCGCGTCACGGCGCGGTTGTCGTCCCTGTACGAATGGCCCGCCGCGTTCCGGGCGGTCGCGGAGGAGTGGATGCGCGCGGGCGAGGCGTACAGCGCCGAGGGGCGTGCCGTCTCCGCGGGTGACGCGTTCCGCGCGGCCGCCCGCTGGTTCCACTTCGCCGCGCTCGTCCCGCACCCGGACCGGGGGCTGCTCGCACGGACCGAGGCGGAAGCGGACGCCGCGATGCGCCGCGCCCTCGATGTCCTCGACCCCGGGGCGGTACGCGTCGAAGGGGACTGCTTCGCGGGGTGGCTGCGCCGGCCGGCCGGGACGGCGGATCCCGTACCCGTGGCCCTGGTCGTGCCGGGGCTCGACTCCTCCAAGGAGGAGTTCCACGACGTGGCGGAGGCGCTGCTGGCGCGCGGTGTGGCCGTGTGCGCGATCGACGGGCCGGGCCAGGGCGTCATGGCGGCGGCCCTGCCGCCGCGGGCGGACTACCACCGCGTGGTCGCCGGTGTCCTGGACGCGCTGGGCGGCCACGACGGCGTCGACACGTCCCGCGCGGGCGTGGTCGGCCTGAGCCTCGGCGGCTACTACGCCGCCGTGTCGGCGGCCCATGAGCCGCGGGTCCGCGCGGCCGTCGCGGTCAGCGGCCCGTACCGGCTGGCCTGGGAGGAGCTGCCGTTGTTCGTGACGGACACGCTGACGCGGCGCTGCGGCGGCGCGGACCCGGCCCGGGACTTCGCCCGGCGGGTCGACCTCCGCGCCGCGGCCCCGTCGCTGACCGGCCCGCTGCTGGTCGTCGAGGGCGGCACGGACGACATCCCGGGTGTGGAGAGCGGCGCGTCGCTGGCCGAGGCCGCCCCGGGAGCCGAGCTCCTCACGGTCCCGCACGGCGACCACCTCCTCGGCAACGCCCGGCCGGACTGGCTCCCGCGGACGGCCGACTGGCTGACGGGTCACCTCGTGCGGCCGCACGCCCGGTCGCGTGCGGCGACCACCGTGGGCGCCCCGGCCGCGCGGGGTACGGCGGCGAGCGCGGGACCCGGCGCGGCCGCGGAACGTACGACGGGGAGCACAGGAGCCGCCCCGGCCGCGGGGGGCACCACAGCGAGCACCGGACGGCCCGTCCCGGCCGCGTAGCAGCAGCAGGCCCACTCCGTGGCGCACCTGCGCCGAGGACATCCGGAGCAGGCAGCGAGTTTCGGCGGCCCGTCGGCTGTCCGGGGCGGGCCGGGCGGGGCGGGGCGGCTCGGCGGCGGGGTCGGGGGCGGGGGAGGCCCGTGCGTACGTCCGGGGGTTTTGCGCCGCCGCGGCTATGGCGGCGGCACCGGGCGGGAAAGGTCGTACGGGCCGGTCAGCCGAGCGAAAGGGGCCGGGACGATGCCTTTCAAGGAGCCCCGCCAGGGCGGGCACGCCAGCCGGGGCGTGGAACTGAACCCGCTGTTCAGCCGGGAGCCGGTGCGGGTCCCGCGCTATGCGCTGCCGCCCTCGGAGATGGCCCCGGAGACGGCGTACCAGCTGGTGCACGACGAGCTGATGCTGGACGGCAACGCGCGGCTGAACCTCGCGACGTTCGTGAGCACGTGGGCGGAGCCGCAGGCGCTCCGGCTGATGGGCGAATGCGCCGACAAGAACATGATCGACAAGGATGAGTACCCGCAGACCGCGGAGCTGGAGACGCGGTGCGTGCGGATGCTGGCCGGTCTCTGGCACGCCGAGGACCCGGAGCGGGCGGTGGGCTGTTCCACGACCGGTTCCAGCGAGGCGTCGATGCTCGCCGGACTGGCGCTGAAGCGGCGCTGGCAGCGGCGGCGGCGGGCGGAGGGGCGGGACGCGTCGCGGCCGAACCTCGTCATGGGTGTCAACGTCCAGGTGTGCTGGGAGAAGTTCGCCAACTACTTCGAGGTCGAGCCGCGGTACGTGCCCATGGAGGGCGACCGGTACCACCTGAGCCCGGAGGCGGCGGTCGAGCTGTGCGACGAGAACACCATCGGGGTCGTCGCGGTGCTGGGATCGACGTTCGACGGCAGCTACGAGCCGGTCGCGGAGATCGCCGCGGCGCTGGATGCCCTGCAGGAGCGTACGGGGCTGGACGTGCCCGTCCATGTGGACGGGGCATCGGGCGCCATGATCGCGCCGTTCCTGGACCCGGACCTCCGGTGGGACTTCCGGCTGCCCCGCGTCGCCTCGATCAACACGTCGGGACACAAGTACGGGCTGGTGATGCCGGGCGTGGGCTGGGCGGTGTGGCGGGACGCGGAGGCACTGCCGGACGATCTGGTCTTCCACGTCTCCTACCTCGGCGGCGACATGCCGACGTTCGCCCTGAACTTCTCCCGCCCCGGGGCGCAGGTGGTCGCCCAGTACTACACCTTCGTACGGCTCGGTTTCGACGGGTTCCGGCGGGTCCAGCAGACGTGCCGGGACGTCGCCACACGGCTGTCGGGGCGGATCGCGGAGCTGGACCCGTTCGAGCTGCTCACCGACGGCGGCGAGGCGCCGGTGTTCGCGTTCCGCATCCGTGACGGTGTGGACGGCTTCACGGTGTACGACGTGTCGGCGGCGCTCCGCGAGCGCGGCTGGCTGGTGCCCGCGTACCCCTTTCCGCCGCACCGCGACGACCTGCATGTGCTGCGCGTCGTCGTCCGCAACGGCTTCAGCCACGACCTCGCCGATATGCTGCTGGACGACCTTCAGCGCGTACTCCCGCGGCTTTCCCGCCAGGACCGGCCGCACCGCACGGCCGCCGACGCGGGCGGGTTCACCCACGGGGCGGAGAGCCGCGATCCGCACACCCGGCGCCCCGCCGCCGCGGCGCCGGCCCCGGTCTCGCCCTGAGGAGGTCCGCTGATGTGCCGTCTCTTCGGAATGAGCACCGCCCCCTCCCGTACGCGCGCCACCTTCTGGCTGCTGGACGCGCCCGACAGCCTCGCCGAGCAGAGCCACCGCGACCCCGACGGCACGGGACTCGGGTTCTTCGGCGCGGACGGCACCCCGCACGTCGACAAGGCGCCGATCGCCGCGTACGACGACCGGGCGTTCGCGCGGGAGGCGAGGAGCGTGGAGTCGGAGACGTTCCTCGCGCACATCCGGTACGCGTCGACCGGTGGTCTGACGGGCGGGAACACCCACCCCTTCCGGCGCGGCGGGCGGCTGTTCGCCCACAACGGGGTCATCGGCGATCTGCCCCGGCTGGACGCGGAGCTCGGCGCGGAGCTGCTGGCCACGGTCACGGGCGACACGGACTCGGAGCGGTTCTTCGCGCTGATCGACCGGGAGACGGAGGCGGCCGACGGTGACATCGGGGCGGGCATCACCCGCGCCGCCCGCTGGGTCGCCGCCAACCTGCCCGTGTACGCGCTGAACCTGATCCTGATCACCCGCGACGAACTGTGGGCGCTGCGCTACCCCGACACACACGGCCTGTACGTGCTGCGCCGCGGCGCCGGCGGCCACCACGGGGTGCGGCATCTCGACCACAGCGGCACGGCGGGCCGTATGCGGGTCCACTCCTCCGACCTGGCGGCCGCGCCCGCGGTGGTGGTCGCCAGCGAGCGCATGGACGACCACCCCGGCTGGCAGCCCCTGCGCCCCGGCGAACTCCTCCACGTACGCGGCGACCTGGAGACCGTGAGCCGCGTCGCCCTCCCCGACGAGCCCGCACACCGGCTGACCCCGGCCGACCTCGGCGCCGAGGCGGCGGCGTCACAGCAGGCGGTCTGACGGGGCAGTCCCACGTCAGAGTGCCGCCACGAGCGCGCAGTCGCCGAAGTGGGAATCCCCAACCCCTCGACCAGGGAGCGGACTTCCGCGCCCCTGCCCACCGCGCCGCCGACGGAAGGCCGACCGGGTCGGCGTCCATCCGGCGTACGATCCCCGGACGCACGCCCTCCGACGTACGGAAGGAACCGCGCCCGCATGCGCATCGCGACCACGATCTTCCTCACCGACGAGACCATCACCCCCGTCCGCCTCGCGCGCGAGCTGGAGGGGCGCGGCTTCGCCGGGCTGTATCTGCCCGAGCACACCCACATCCCCGTCGAGAGAGCCACCGGCTACCCGGCGGGCGGTGAACTGCCCCGTGAGTACGGGCGGACCCTCGACCCGTTCGTCGCGCTGGCGCAGGCCGCCGCCGTGACCGAGCGGCTGGGCCTCGGCACCGGGATCACGCTCGTCGCCCAGCACGACCCCATCGACCTGGCCAAGCAGGCCGCCAGCCTCGACCACCTCTCCGGCGGCCGCCTCACCCTCGGTGTCGGGTTCGGCTGGAACAAGGAGGAGGCCGCCGACCACGGCGTCGTCTGGACGACCCGGCGCGCCCGGGTCCGCGACCACATGGCGCTCATGCGGGCCCTCTGGGCGGCCGAACCCACCGCGTACGAGGGCGAGTTCCGGTCGGTCTCGGCGTCACTCGCCCACCCGAAGCCCGTACGGGGCGGCGCGCCGCGCGTCCTCGTCGGCGGGGCGGCCGGGCCGGTCCTGTTCTCGGACATCGCCGGCTACGGGCACGGCTGGATGCCGATCGGGGGCAGCGGCCTCACCGAGCACATCCCCGCCCTCCGAGAGGTCTGGGAGCGGGCCGGCCGGGACCCCGGGGACCTCCTCGTCGTGCCGTACGCGGTGCGGCCAACGCCCGGCAAGCTCGACCACTACGCGAGCCTCGGCGTCCAGGAGGTCGTCCTGCAACTGCCGCCCGCCGACGAGGCCGAGGTGCTGCGGGTTCTGGACGACTACGCGCAGTACCTCTGAGCAGGGCTCGTATCCTCGGGTGATGACCTCCACCGGAAGCGGAGCCGGACGCCGCCCCACCGAGAACGCCATGCGCCGCGCCCTCAAGCGCGCCCGGGACGGTGTCGCCCTCGACGTCACCGAGGCCGCCGTCCTGCTCCAGGCGCGCGGCGCCGACCTCGACGAGCTGGCCGCTTCGGCTGCCCGGGTGCGTGACGCGGGCCTGGAGGCGGCCGGGCGGCCCGGTGTCATCACATACTCGAAGAGCGTCTTCGTCCCGCTCACCCGGCTGTGCCGGGACAAGTGCCACTACTGCACGTTCGCGACCGTGCCCGGCAAGCTGCGCCGCGCCGGGCACGGGATGTTCCTGTCTCCGGACGAGGTGCTCGACATCGCCCGCCGGGGCGCCGCGCTCGGCTGCAAGGAAGCCCTCATCACCCTCGGCGACAAGCCCGAGGACCGCTGGCCGGAGGCGCGGGAGTGGCTCGACGCGCACGGCTACGACGACACGATCGCGTACGTACGGGCCGTCTCCGTCCGCATCCTGGAGGAGACCGGGCTGCTGCCGCACCTCAACCCGGGCGTCATGACATGGACCGACTTTCAGCGGCTCAAGCCCGTCGCGCCCTCCATGGGCATGATGCTGGAGACCACCGCCGAGCGGCTCTGGTCCGAACCCGGCGGGCCCCACCACGGCTCCCCCGACAAGGAGCCGGCGGTCCGGCTGCGGGTCCTGGAGGACGCCGGCCGCTCCTCCGTGCCCTTCACCAGCGGGCTGCTCATCGGGATCGGGGAGACGTACGAGGAGCGCGCCGAGTCGCTGTTCGCGCTGCGCAGGGTGTCCCGCGCCTACCACGGCATCCAAGAGCTGATCATCCAGAACTTCCGCGCCAAGCCCGGCACGGCGATGCGGGGCATGCCCGACGCCGAGCTCGACGATCTGGTGGCGACGGTCGCCGTCGCCCGCCACATCCTCGGCCCGTCCGCCTGCCTCCAGGCCCCGCCGAACCTCGTCGACGACGAGTACGGGCGGCTCATCGGCGCCGGTGTCGACGACTGGGGCGGTGTGTCGCCGGTCACCATCGACCACGTCAATCCCGAGCGGCCCTGGCCGCGGATCGAGCTGCTCGCCGAGCGGTCCGCCGCTGCCGGGTTCGAGCTGCGCGAACGGCTCTGCGTGTACCCCGAGTTCGTGCTGCGCGGCGAGCCCTGGCTGGACCCGCGGCTGCTGCCGCACGTCACCGCGCTCGCCGACCCGGAGACCGGCCTCGCCCGGGCGGACGTCCTGCCGGAGGGGCTGCCCTGGCAGGAGCCCGACGAGGCGTTCACCGCGCGCGGCCGCACCGACCTGCACCGCACCATCGACACCGAAGGCCGCACCCACGACCGGCGCGACGACTTCGACGCCGTGTACGGCGACTGGGACGCGCTGCGCGAGGCGGCCGCGCCCGGGCTCGCACCGCAGCGCATCGACACCGACGTACGGCAGGCACTCGCCGTCGCCGCGGACGACCCGACCCGGCTCACCGACGAACAGGCGCTGGCGCTGCTGCACGCCGACGGGCCCGCCCTCGACGCGCTGTGCCGGACCGCCGACGACGTACGGAGGTCGGCCGTCGGCGACGATGTCACCTACATCGTCACGCGCAACATCAACTTCACCAACGTCTGCTACACCGGCTGCCGTTTCTGCGCCTTCGCCCAGCGCCGCACGGACGCCGACGCGTACACCCTCTCCCTCGGCCAGGTCGCCGACCGGGCCGCGCAGGCGTGGGACGTGGGCGCGGTCGAGGTGTGCATGCAGGGCGGCATCCACCCCGACCTGCCGGGCACGGCGTACTTCGACATCGCACGGGCGGTGAAGGAGCGCGTGCCGGGCATGCATGTGCACGCCTTCTCACCCATGGAGGTCGTCAACGGCGCCACACGCACCGGGATGTCGATCCGTGACTGGCTGGGCGCCGCCAAGGAGGCCGGGCTCGACTCCATCCCGGGCACGGCGGCGGAGATCCTCGACGACGAGGTGCGGTGGGTGCTGACGAAGGGCAAGCTGCCCGCCGCCACCTGGATCGAGGTCGTCTCGACCGCGCACGAGCTGGGCATCCGCTCGTCGTCGACGATGATGTACGGGCATGTCGACCAGCCCCGGCACTGGCTCGGCCATCTGCGGACCCTGGCCCGCGTCCAGCAGGAGACCGGCGGCTTCACGGAGTTCGTGACGCTGCCCTTCGTCCACACCAACGCGCCCGTCTACCTCGCGGGCATCGCCCGGCCGGGCCCGACGGTCCGGGACAACCGCGCTGTCACGGCCATGGCCCGGCTCCTCCTCCACCCGTACATCCCCAACATCCAGACCAGCTGGGTGAAGCTGGGCGCGGAGGGCGCGGCGGAGATGCTCCGCTCCGGGGCCAACGACCTGGGCGGCACGCTCATGGAGGAGACCATCTCCCGCATGGCCGGGTCGGGCTACGGCTCCTACAAGTCCGTGCGGGACCTCGTCGCCATCGCGGAGGCGGCGGGACGTCCGGCCCGGCCGCGTACGACCCTGTACGGGGAGGTGCCGGAGGAGCGGCGCGCGGCGGCCGAGGCGTCGGACGGGCATCTGCCGGCGCTGCTGCCCGTCCTGTCGGACTGAGGCACAGAACAGAGCGGGGCGGCCCGGGACCGAGGAGGCCCCGGCCGCCCCTCCTTCACGCGGCGGACTCCGCCGACTTCAGCAGATGCGTCAGGTTCTGCCGGGCCCGGTTCACCCGGGACCGTACGGTGCCGATCGGGCAGCCCGCGATGGAGGCGGCCTCCTCGTAGGAGAGGCCCCTCACCTGGGTGAGGATGAACGATTCACGGCGCGGCCGGTCGAGCGACTCGAGCAGGTCGAGCAGCGCCACGCCCTCGTCGAACCCGGGCAGTCCGGTCTGCTGGGTGCGCTCGGCCGCCGCCTGCCAGTCGGCGGTGTCGGCGAGGCGGGGGCGGGCGGCGTTCGACCGGTAGCGGTCGACGACCACCCGGCGGGCGATCGAAAGCAGCCAGGTGCGGGCGTGGCAGCGGGCCGCGAACCGGGGGAGGCTGCGCAGGGCCCGCAGATACGTCTCCTGGGTGAGGTCGTCCGCGCTGTGGGCGTCTCCGCAGGCGCGGGTGATGAACCGCCAGACGTGGATGTGGGTGGCCGCGATGAAGTCCTCCGTCGCGGTGGCGTCGCCGCGGGCGGCGGCAATGGCCCAGTCGGTGATCTGGGCGTCGTCGGGAACGGCGGTGCGATGGCGTACGCCACTGAGGTGGGTGGGCATGGAAACGTCCTTCGGTGCTGCGCGCGCCGCGGCCGCGCGGGAATGACGACCGGCGCGGCGGCGCACGTGCGAGGGGTGAGGGGTGGGAAGTGGTACGCGCCGGTCCCTCGCCGAAGGCCACGCCGCCTGGCGGCGGCGGTTCAGCAGGGGACCGGGCACCCTCGCGGCGGTCCACGCCTGGACATGGCGTGCCGCAGCAGCAGATCGCGCAGTCCGCGCGGGTGTACGTCGACGGCCGTACGGCGCGGGCGCGGAAGGAGCCGTGCCCGGGGGAGCCCTGCCAGGGCGAGCCGCAGCGGCACGAACAGGGCGCAGTGCAGCGACCGGGCGATCGCGAAGAACCCGGTCTCGCCGCGCCACATCCACAGGCCGCACACGACGGCGGCGAGGACGTGGGCGAAGAACATGAACCAGGAGCCGTGGCCGACGAGCTTCGTCACGAACGCCAGGGGCGACTCGGGCCCGCCGACTGCCGTGCCCACGGCGGGCGCGGCGGTGTGCGCCTGCCACACCGCCTCCGCCACGGGGTCGGTGGCGCCACCCATGCACAGGCTCGGCGGCGGGGCGGCGGCTGCCCGGTGGTCCGCGCCGCCGCCGTGGTGGGCTGCCGGCGCGAACGAGAAGATGCTGTGCAGGGCCAGTTGGGTGCCGACGGTCGTACCCGTGATCTGGAGCGCGCCCCGCTCCACGCCGGTCAGCCACCAGGCCGATCCGGTGGTGAGGGCCATGGCGCCGACCAGGTAGTCCATGGGGAGGGGGCGCCCGGCCGCGAGGGAGTGGCCCAGCGCGGCGGTCACCACGCACACGGCGGCGAAGACGACGGCGCGGACGATCCGCAGGGCGGGGCCAGCTCCCGCAGGTGTCACCAACGCACGTCACCCCGCCTCGGAGTACTGGGGCCGGTCATCCGCGTGGCTTCGAGAGTAGGCGGTGGGCGGTCCGGGCGGGCGCGTTTCCCCCACCCCGCCCCTCCCCGAACCCGGTAGCTCCGCCACGGAACCCCTTGGGCGGGGACAACAGGACGGTGCCTCGGACGACGGGTCGTAAGACGCGGCGGGGACGCGCGGCGGCCCGGTGCGTGGCCTGCGGGCGCCGCGCCCTCCGGGCCGGGTGGCGGATCGTGTGGTCGTGCCGCACGTGCCTATGTGACCGGCAGACGTGCGCACTGCCGGCACATTCGGGCCGACGCGGCCACCACGGCGTGCGACGCCGCGGCGAGCGCCCCGGCGGCCACCGCCAGCGGCCAGTTGGTGACGACGACGGACAGGATGACCAGCACGAGCGCGGCGATCGCCATCGCGATGCTCGCCGCCGTACCGGTCCAGGCCACGGCGAGTGGCAGCCGGTGCGGGGTGGGCAGCCAGCGGGCGAGGCGCCCGGTCGCGGCCAGCGTCGCGGCGGAGAGCACGGACGCGGTGGCGGCGACGCCGACCAGATGCACGGTCAGCAGCGAGGTCGTACGGGGCAGTTGCCAGGCGCTGTCGTGGCTGGCGGTCCAGATCAGCAGCCAGCAGGCGACCGCGAGCGGCACGGCGAACGCGGCGGCGCGGGCGGTGTGCCGGGCCTGGGCGATGGTCAGCTCGTGCTGGAAGGTGGGCGCGAGCCGGTCGGGTGCGCCGAAGTCGCGTACGGCTAACTCGGCGGCGCGCTCGTAGGGCACGCCGGCGCGGGTGTGGGCGGCCACCGCGTCGTCGAGGCCGTCCCGTATCTCCTCGACCATGCGGGACTTGGCGCGGGCCGGGCCCTGGAGGGAGTCGGACAGCGCCGCGACATAGGCGTCGATGGGGTCGATGGGGTCGACGGGGGCGATGGGCTCGTCGGGGCGGTCTCCTGCGGCATGTGCCGCAGCCGCCGTACGTGCGGCGGCGCCGATGTCCGCCTCGGCACTCATGTGGCCAGTCCCGTCGACGGGGTCCCTGGATTCAGGACCGAGCCGATCGCGGTCGTGAACTCCTGCCAGGCGTTGCGCTCCTGGGCGAGGCTGCGCCGGCCCGTCTCGGTCAGTTCGTAGCAGCGGCGCCGCCGTTCGCCGACCGAGTCCCAGTTGCTCTTGAGCAGTCCGAGCCGCTCCAGGCGCTGGAGTGCCGGATAGATGGTGCCCGTGCGCAGTTCGAGCGCGCCCCCGCTGCGCTCCTGCACGGCCGCGATGATCGCGTATCCGTGCAGGGGGCCCGGTTCGAGCACGGCCAGAAGGAGTCCGTCCAAGTGGCCGCGCACCGCGTCTGTCCTCATGACCAGGAATTCTACCCAACCCTGGTGTAGGCGTGCTATCTATTGGTAGCCAATCTATTGAGGATTCGCTCCGGTACCGCTTGGAGGCACCTACCGTGACCAAGCTCCTGCTGTCCGTGCATGTACTCGCCGCCATCCTGGCGGTCGGGTCGATCGCAGTGGCGGCCTCGCTCTTCCCGCGCTACGCGAAGCAGGCGGTGACCGACGAGGAGGAGGAGCGGGGGCGTGCCGCCGGGATCGCGTCGTTCCTGCACCGGGTCTGCCGCATCTACGCCGTGGCCGGTCTCGTCGTGCCGGTCTTCGGCATCGCCACCGGCGCCCAGCTGGGCGTTCTCGGCGACGCCTGGCTGATCGTCTCGATGATCCTGACCGCCGCCGCCGCGTTCATGCTGGCGATGGCGATCCTGCCGAACCAGGAACGGCTGCTGACGATGGCCCGGCAGGGCGGCGGTGCCGCCGTCGAGGGGCTGAACGCGACCGCGTCCCGGCTGGGCATGCTCACCGGGGTCTTCAATCTGCTGTGGTCGGTCGTCGTGGTTCTGATGATCGTCCGCCCCGGCTCCACGACGGGGGTGTGACGGAATGAGCCTGAAGGTGCTGCGGATCGCGGCCGCCGTCGAGGCCGCCTCCATCCTCATCCTGTTCGTCAACCTGTTCACCATCCACGCCAGGCCGATCACCTCGCTGGGCGGTCCGACGCACGGCACGGCCTATCTGCTCACCATCGTGGCGACGTTCTCCCTCACGGTCGGCGGAGCGTCCGCGGGTGCGCGCTGGCGCGCGTTCGTGCCGGGCATCGGCGGGATGCTCGTACTCCAGCGGCTCCGGGCGCGTCCCGAGGCGGTCAAGCCGCCCGCCGAGGACCCGGTGCGGGGGTGACCGGACACATGACCGAACGCGCCACACCGCAGTCCCGTCCGTCGTCCCGTCCGTCGTCCCGTCCTTCGTCCGGGCCGGCCGTCGAGGCCGTGGGTCTGGTGAAGACCTTCGGCGCCGACCGCGCCGTCGACGGCGTCGACCTGACCGTTCAACCGGGCACCGTGTACGGGGTGCTCGGCCCGAACGGCGCCGGCAAGACCACGAGCGTGAAGATGCTCGCGACCCTGTTACGCCCCGACGGCGGCGAGGCCCGGATCTTCGGCCACGACGTCGTACGGGAGGCCGACACCGTCCGCCGCCTGGTCAGCCTCACCGGCCAGTACGCCTCGCTGGACGAGGACCTGACCGGCCAGGAGAACCTGGTCCTGCTCGGCCGGCTCACCGGCCTGTCGAAGCGGGCGGCGCGGCACCGCGCCGGGCAGATGCTGGAGGCGTTCGCACTGGTCGACGCCGCCGGCCGGCAGGTCAAGAACTACTCGGGCGGAATGCGCCGCCGCCTCGACATCGCCGCGTCCATCCTGAACACCCCCGACCTGCTGTTCCTGGACGAGCCGACGACGGGCCTGGACCCGCGCAGCCGCAACCAGGTGTGGGACATCGTGCGGGCCGTCGTCGAGCAGGGCACCACCGTGCTGCTGACCACGCAGTACCTGGACGAGGCCGACCGGCTGGCCTCGCGGATCGCGGTCATCGACAAGGGCCGGGTCATCGCCGAGGGCACCAAGGGAGAGCTGAAGGCGTCCGTCGGCGCCGGCTCCGTACACCTGCGGCTGCGCGACGCCGCACAGCGGGCGCAGGCCGAACACGTCCTCGCCCTGCACCTGGGCGCCGAGGTGCAGCGGGACCCCGACCCGCTGGCGCTGACCGCCCGGATCGGCAACACCGACGGGGACGGCGGTGACGCCGGCGACCGGGGCGCCGCCGAGCGGGCATCGCGGGCACTGGCCGAACTGGCCCGCCGGGGCATCACCGTCGACAACTTCTCGCTCGGCCAGCCCAGCCTGGACGAGGTCTTCCTCGCTCTCACCGACCGCAGGGCGGAATCCGCGTCCGCGGGTGTCAAGGAGGAGACAGCGGCATGAGCGCCACCACGTCCGGCGACACCACCGCGCGTGAGGACGAACTCGCGCCCGTCTCCGCCGGGTCCCTCGCCGAACTGCTCGTCACCGAGGAGCGGCCGCCCCGGCCCGGCCCGCTCGCGGCCTCGCTCGCGTTCGGCTGGCGGGCCATGCTGAAGATCAAGCACGTTCCTGAGCAGCTGTTCGACGTGACCGTGCTCCCGGTCATGATGGTGCTGATGTTCACGCACCTCTTCGGCGGTGCGCTGGCCGGCTCGCCGCGCGAGTACATCCAGTACCTGTTGCCCGGCGTGATGGTGATGTCGGTCGTGATGACCACCATGTACACGGGCATCGCCATCAACAACGACATCGACAAGGGTGTCTTCGACCGGTTCCGTACGCTGCCGATCTGGCGGCCCGCGACGGTGGTCGGCTATCTCCTCGGCGACGTGCTTCGCTACTCGATCGCCTCGCTGGTGATGCTGACGGCCGGGCTGCTCATCGGCTTCCGCCCGAACGGAGGCGTACCCGGCGTCATCGCCGGCATTCTACTCCTCATCGTCTTTGCCTTCTCCTTCTCGTGGATCGGGACCATGTTCGGTCTGCTGGTCCGGGACGAGAAGACAGTGATGGGCGCCTCGATGACGGCGATCTTCCCGCTGAACTTCCTCAGCGACATCTTCGTCGACCCGTCCACCATGCCGGGCTGGCTGCGGCCGCTGGTCCACAACAACCCGATCACGCATGTCGCCTCGGCGGTACGGGGCCTCATGGACGGCCGGTGGCCGGGCGTCGACATCGCCTGGACGCTCGGCTGGTCGGCCGCTCTCGTCGTGGTGTTCGGCTCCCTCACCACACGTCTGTACAACCGCAAGTGAACCCCGCTGCGAACCGGCCTCGGTGGCCGGTTCGCGGCCCCGCCTGTCTTCGCCAACTTCCTCTGAAGCAAGGGTAGTTGAGCCATTCGGAGTCGACTCACCCCACGCTCCGTGAACTTCTTGCTTTGGCCTGGAGACGGTTGCTAACGTGCAGACGTAGCACCATCGATCATGGCGGGGGAACGCGGGGGATTCGATGAGTAGCGGTGACGGCGACGGCATACGGCCTTTATCGCCAACCCTGAGCGCGGCGGCCCGCGCGGACGTACCGGTGGACGCGCTCCTGCCGGCGGACTCTCCGCGCACCGGCGGCCTCGACCAGGAGTATGTGGAGACGCTCGTCGCGCTGGCCGAGGAGTTGCCGCCCATCGTCGTGCACCGCCCCACCGGGCGGGTCGTCGACGGAACACACCGGCTCGCCGCCGCCCGCGCGCGCGGCGACCGCACCATCGGCGCCTACCTCCTGGACGTACCGGAGCACAGCCTCTTCGCCGTCGCCGTCAGCCTCAACATCTCGCACGGCAAGCCGCTCACCCATGGCGACCGGCTCGCCGCGGCCGCCCGGATCCTGCGGGAGAACCCCGCGCTCTCGGACCGGTACGTGGCGTCCGTCACCGCCCTGTCGCCACGCACGGTCTCCCGCGTACGGCGTTCAACCGCCGAAGTTGCCCACTTGAACACCCGCGTCGGGCTGGACGGCAAGCGCCGCCCCGCGGGCACGGCCGCCGTCGCCGGCCGCCGGCAGCGGGCCGGCGAGCTGCTGCTGGAACGCCCCGACGCGAGCCTGCGCGAGATCGCCCGCGCCGCCGGGATCTCCCTCGGCACCGCCCACGACGTGAAGAAGCGCGTCCTCCTCGGCCGGGACCCCGTACCGCGGGGCCGTGGCGCCGCCGCCGCCCGCTCCGAGCACGCCGCGGAGCACCGCGTGCCCGCCCAGCGCCGTCCGTCCCGGTCCGACGGCGGCCCGTCACTCCGCGAATCGGCCGAGCTGTTGGAGCGGCTGCGCAAGGACCCGGCGCTACGGCTCTCCCAGTCCGGGCGCTTCCTGCTGCGCTGCTTCGCGGTCCACGACGTCGACAGCTCCGTGTGGACGCGGCTCGCCACCACGGTCCCCCCGCACTGCGCCGACAGCGTCAGCAGACTGGCCCGCGAATGCGCGGACATGTGGAGCCGGTTCGCCGACCGGGTGGACCGGGAGGCCGGGACGGCCCGGCAGCAGCGCTCCCACACCAGCGCCTGAGCGACCCGTCCTCCGGCCGTTTCGGCCACCGAGGCACTCCCCTTTACCGCGCTCCTTTACCGCGCTCCTTTACCGCGCTCCTTTGCCGGGCTCCTTTGCCGGGCTCCTTTGCCGGGCTCCTTTGCCGGGCTCCTTTGCCGTGGCTCCATTCCCCTGCCGCTTTCACAGGCTCTACGCGGTCTGTTCGGGGGACGGAATCAGGACATCGAACACCGCCTCCACCGACGGGCCCCGTGAGAGGATTCCCTTACGAGAGGCCGGTTCGGCGTGCGCAGACGCACTGCCGTGCGAAGACTGATCAGTCCGGCCCGCAAAGCTTCGTTCCTCTTCTCCTCACCGTCGATCGCCGGGAATTCGCCGCAAGGCCCAGCACGGGTTTCGTGCTCCCTTTCCCGGTACGACGGACGACTCGCAGAAGGTGGCAACCATGACCGTCACAGATACCGCCGGGCCGTCGAACTACCCCTTCGGCCCGGTTGTCCGGCTCGACCTGCATCCCCGCTATCTGGAGCTGTGCCGCACCGAGCCGGTCTCCCGGGTGACGATGCCGTACGGCGGCGAGGCATGGCTCATCACCGGCTACCACGAGATCAAGCAGTTCCTCGCCGACCCCCGGTTCAGCTCGCACGCCGCGACGGCCCCCGACACCGCGCGGGTCACGCCGCTGCCGCTGCGCCCCGGCAACCTGCTCAGCATGGACCCGCCGGACCACGGAAGGATCCGCAAGGTCGTCGCGCACGCGTTCCGGCCGCGTATCGTCTCGCAGCTCGCCGACCGTATGCGGGACCTCGTCACCAGCGAGCTCGACGCCATGGAGCAGGCCGGCCCGCCCGGCGACCTGGTGCGGCGGCTGGCCGTGCCGCTCCCGGTCCGCATGATCGTGGAGCTGTTCGGTGTCCCGTACGAGGAGCGCGCCGAGTTCCGCAGGTACTCCGACGTCTTCGTCGCCACCTCCGCGCACACCGAGGAGGAGATCGACGAGGCCCGGGACGGACTTGAGGACTTCCTCCGCAGGCTGATCGCCAAGCGCCGCGACAGCCTGTCCGACGACCTCATATCCGTGCTGATCGAGGCGCTCGACGCCGGGCAGTTGGAGGAGATGGAGGCCGTACGGACCGGCATCGGCGTCCTCATGGCCGGCCATGAGACCTCGCTCAGCATGATCTCCAACGTCTGCTTCCTGCTGCTCGCCCAGCGCGATCTGTACGAGGGGCTGTGCGAGGACCCGAAGCTTCTGGACCCCGCCATCGAGGAGATGCTGCGCATCATTCCGCTCCGCTCGGTGGGCAGCTTCCCGAGGCGCGCCTCCGAGGATGTCTTGATCGGTGGCGTACGCATCCGCGAGGGCGAGACCGTCATCTTCCAGCGGGCCGCCGGCGACCGCGACGAACGGGTCTTCGAGGACCCGGAAACCATCCGTTTCGACCGGGAACGCAATCCGCATCTCGGGTTCGGCCACGGAATGCACTTCTGCCTCGGCGCGAGCCTCGCCCGCGCCGAACTGAAGGTGGCGTTGGAGGGACTCATGGCCAGATTCCCCACCTTGCGGCTGGCCGGTCCCCCGGAGAGTGTTCCGTGGAAGCCGGGCCTCATCGCGCGGGCGCCGGAATCCCTGCTCGTCGAATGGTGAATTCCGCCTGCGCGCGGACGGACGAATCCTGAGAACCGATTGAGGGAGACAATGGCATCAGGTCACACCACATGCGCCATCGCCGGCGCGGGGCCGGCCGGGCTGATGCTCGGCATGCTGCTCGCCCGCGCCGGGGTCGACACCGTGGTCCTGGAGAAGCACGGCGACTTCCTGCGGGACTTCCGGGGCGACACGGTGCACGCCTCCACCCACCAGCTCATGGTCGAACTGGGCCTGGGGGACACCTTCCAGAAACTGGCGCACCAGCGCATCCACTGCCTCCAGGTCGTCACCGACGACGGGCCGCACACCCTGGCGGACTTCCGCCGGCTGCCCGGCCGGTTCCCCTACATCACCTTCCTGCCGCAGTGGGACTTCCTCCACTTCCTCCTGGAGGAGGCGAGCCGGTTCCCGAACTTCAGACTCGTGCGGAACGCCGAGGTCACCGGCGTCACCACGGCCGGAGGACGCGTCAACGGCCTCCGCTACAAGGACGCCGACGGCGAACAGCACGAACTCCGCGCCGAACTGACAGTGGGAGCCGACGGGCGGCGGTCCGTGGTGCGCGACAGCGCCGGCATGCGGCCCCAGGTCTTCGGCTCGGGCATGGACATCCTCTGGTTCAGGCTGACCAAGGAGGACAGCGACCCGGGCGGCATGGTCGGGCGGCTCTCCGACGGCCGGCTCTTCGTCCGTATCGAGCGGCTCGGCCACTGGCAGGGCGCCGTCGCCGTCAGCAAGGGCGGATACGAGGATCTGCGCGCCAAGGGCCTCGACCGGTTCCGGGAGAGCCTCGCCACGCTCACCCCGTTCCTCGCCGGACGGCTGGAGGACGACCTGCGTACGTGGGACGACGTCAAGGTCCTCGACGTGCAGATCGACCGGCTGCGGCAGTGGTGGCGGCCGGGCCTCCTCTGCCTCGGGGACGCCGCGCACACCATGTCGCCCATCATGGGCGTCGGCATCAACCTCGCCCTCCAGGACGCCGTCGCCGCCGCCAACGTCCTCGCCGAGCCGCTGCGGGACGGCACACTCCGCAACGAGCACCTGATGCGGCTGCAGAAGCGCCGTATGCCGCCGACGGCAGCCACGCAGCGCATCCAGCGGTTCCTGCAGACCAGGTTCCTCGAACCCTGGGTCCGCGGCGAGGGCAAGTCCACCACGCCCGTCGTGCTGCGGGTGATGAAGCGACTGCCGCCGCTCCAGGGCGGCCCGGCCCGGGCGATGGCCATCGGGCTGCGGCCGGAGCACCCGGTCGAGCTGCTCCGCTGACGCCCGCCGTTCCCACCGTTGCCGCTGTTGCCGCTGTTCCCGCTGTTCCGTTCCTTCCGCGCCGCCGTTCCCCGAATGGAGACCTCCAGTGCGTGTACTGATGACGATCACCCCGGGTACGGGACACACCTATCCCATGGTTCCGCTCTCCTGGGCCCTCCAGATGGCCGGCCACGAGGTCCTGGTCGCCTCCTGCGGCCCGGGTCTCGCCCTCGGCGAGGCGGGTGCCCGCACCGTGGACGTCGCGCCCGGCCTGTCGCTGGACCAGATGGTGGGCGAGCTGGCGCGGCACCACCCGGAGGTCGCCGCGAAGCTGCTCCAGGAGGCGTCCGGCGTCCCGTACCCGGAGGCGGTGGGCGGCGCCGTCGCCGCGGCGCTGCGGCTCCAGCCGGAGATGGTGGACGCGATGATCCGTACGGCCGAGCAGTGGCGGCCCGATGTCGTCGTGCACTCGCCGCTGCTGACGCCCGGCATCGTCGCGGCCGCCAAACTGGGTGTGCCCGCCGTCCAGCACGGCTTCGGGTTCGTCAACCCGTCCGCCGAGACGATGAGCGAGCTGCACGCCGACCTCTTCGAGCAGCACGGCGTCACCCTGCCCGAGGCGCGGGCCACCATCGACATCACCCCGCCGAGCGTCGTCCCGGCCGAGCCCGGCATGTGGTCGATGGGGTACGTGCCGTACAACGGCAGCGGTCCGCTGCCCGGGCCGCTGTACGAGCTGCTCAACAGCAGGCCCGAGGCGCCCCGTATCGCCGTCACGCTCGGCAGCGGGCCGATGCCGGGGGAGGCCGCGGTCATCCTGGAGCGGGTCCTGGCGACGGCGCCGAAGACGGACGCCGAGTTCGTGGTCGTCCTGCCGCGCGTCGACCTGGAGCCGTTCGGGCCCCTCCCGGAGAACGTACGGGCCTTCGACTGGGTCCCGTACAGCGCGCTGCTGGCGGGATGCTCGGCGGTCGTCCACCACGCCGGTCCCGGTACGGCGCTGGGCGCGATGGTGCACGGACTGCCGCAGGTGATGCCCGCCTTCAAGGGCCTCGGCCGGCCGGTCGTCGCCCAGGCGATCGCCGACCGGGGCCTGGGCCGCATCGCGCAGCCGGACGACATCGGCCCGGAGCTGCTGGAGTCCGTCCTGGCGGACATGTCGATCCGGGCGGCCGCGGCGGAGGTGCGCGCGGAGATCGGCGCCATGCCGACCCCGCACGACGTCGTCACCCGACTGGAAGACCTGACGGGGTCCTGAAGCCGCCATGGACGTGCGTGAGTTGAGGACCGCGGGTGCCTTTCTCTTCGTGCCGCGGACCTTCTGCGACGCGCGCGGACATGTCGCCTCGCCCTATCAGGAGGCGGCGTTCGAAGCGGCCACCGGCAGCCCGCTGTTCCCCGTGCGGCAGGCCGATCACAGCCGTTCGCGGCGGGGCACGGTACGCGGTGTGCATTTCACACGCACACCGCCGGGCATGGCGACGTACACACATTGCTCGCGGGGCCGAGCGCTGTACATCGCCGTCGACGTACGGGTGGGATCGCCGACGTTCGGCGCGTGGGAATCCATCGTGCTGGACGCGGATTACCCGAGCGGTGTCTATCTGCCCGCCGGTATGGGGCACGCGTGCGTGGCCCTGGAGGAGACCGTCATCACGGATCTGCTGTCGGCGGAACACGCGGCGGAGAACGAGGAGGCGGTCTCGGTACTCGATCCGGATCTCGCCCTGCCCGTACCCGACGACTCGGAACTGATCATTTCGGAGCGTGACCGGAGGGCGGTGACGACGGCCGAGGCGGAGCGGAGGGGGATCCTGCCGGGCTATGAGGCCGCGCTGTCCGTGGAGCGGTCGCTGCGCGCGGCCGCCCGCGTCGCGTCCCGCCCGGCACAGCCCCCTGTCGTCCCGTGAGGGTGAGAGGAAACAGGAGATGTCCCAGCAGCAGGAGACGGAACAGGCCCGGGGGAAGTGGCGGATCGAGGTGGACCGGCTCGTCTGCGCCGGCAGCGGTCTGTGCCTCGGCACCGCGCACGGCCGGATGCGCCTGGACGGCGGCCGGGCGCGCCCGGTGGACGAGGTGGTCCCGCCGGACGACGGGGTGCGGGACGCGGCGGAGACCTGCCCGATGGAGGCGATCACGGTACGGGACGCCACGACCGGTGAGGTGCTGGCACCGCTGCGGTGATCACGGCGGGCCGACGGTCCCGGAGCGGGGCGTCAGTCCGTCGGGTGGGCCGTCGCGCACGCGCGGGCGCGGTACGACGCCGGGCCCGGGGCGGGGGGTGCGGGGGCCGCGCGGCGGGGCTCGTGTTCCTTGGCCTCGTGCGGGCCCTCGCTGTGCGCGCGGGCGTGGGCGATGCCGTCGAGGGCGAGGGCCAGTTCGCGGCGCAGCCCGGCCTGTTGGGCGAGACGGTGGGCCTTCCGGTGGTGGCCCTCGGCGCGCTGGTACTCGCCGCGGTCCCGGTGGACGGCGCCGATGACGTTGTGGACGGCGGCCGCCAGGGCGGGGCGGCGGACCCGGCGCAGCAGCTGCAGGGCCGCGTGGCCGGCGTGCAGGGCCTCGCGGTGGCGGCCCTGGCGGCGGTAGATGTCCGCGTACTGGGCGAGGATCGGCGCCTGGCCGTCCGGGGTCGCGGTGCGCCGGGCCAGTTCGGACGCGTCGGCCAGCCGGTCGAGGGCCATGTCGAGCTGCCCGGCGCCCGCGTAGGCGGTGGCCGCGCCCATCAGGCCGGTGATCTCCCCGTAGGTGTCGCCGGTCTCCCTGCTGTGGAGGATCACCAGGCGGCTGGTCTGGAGCGCTTCGGCGTGCCGCCCGAGCGCCGACTGGGCCTCGCCGAGGGACGTGAGGACGGCACTCTCCTCGGCGTGGGCGTCGGCCCGGCTGAGCAGGACGAGGGCCCGGTGGAGGGCGGCGATGGCGTTCTCGTGCCGGCCGAGGGCGTTGTGGAACATGCCGATCCGGCCGAGGCAGAACGCCGCGCCCACTCTGTCCCCGGCACGCTCGGCGAGGGACAGCGCCTCCTGCGCGCACTCCAGGCCCTCCTCGACGCGGCCCAGGTGTCCGTAGGGCGCGGCCATGTCGGTGAGGGCCGCGCTCTCCAGGGCGGGGTCGCCCAGGCGGCGTGCGGCGGCCACGGCCTTGCGGAGTACGCCGAGCTCGTCCTCGATATGGCCGCGCGCGTGCAGATAGTGGGCGAACGCCGACGGCAGGCGGGCGACGTACGAGTCGAACCCGGCGGCCTCGGCGTGGGCGAGGGACGCCAGCAGGTTGGCGCGTTCCGTCTCGAACCAGGCCAGCGCGTCGGCCGCGTCCCGCAGCGGCGGTGTGACGCGCGGGGTGTGCCGGAGCGGGGCGGGCCGCAGCCGTCCACGTCGGGGTCTGACCAGGTCGGCGGCCTGGTCGGCGACCGTCAGGTAGTAGTCGAGCAGCCGGTGCCCGGCCTCGCGGGCGGTGTGCGGTCCGTGGGCGGCGGCCTCGCGGGCCAGTGCGCGGACCAGGCTGTGGAAGGTGTAGCGGCCGGGCGTGTGCTGCACGACCAGCCGCGCGTCGAGCAGGTCCTCCAGGAGCGCCTCCGCCGTCTGCGGGGAGACGCCGGCCAGCGCGGCGACGGTGTGTCCGTCGAAGTCCGTACCGGGGTGGGCGCCGAGGAGCCGGAACAGTTCCTGGTGGCGGTGGGGGACGGCCGTGTACGACAGGTCGAGGGCGGCGCGGACGCTGCGGTGCTCGACGACCAGTTCGTCGAGGCGGGCCGTGTCGTCGCGGAGTCGGCCCGCGAGATAGGCGAGCGTCCACTGGGGGCGGTTGGTGAGCCGGGACGCGACGATGCGCAGCGCGAGCGGGAGGCGGCCGCACAGGGCGACGAGTTCGGCGGCTGCCTCCTCTTCGGCGGCGACGCGGCGGTGGCCGAGGACGTTGCGGAGGAACGCCAGGCCGTCGGTGGCCGTGGGCAGGGGCAGGGGCAGCGGCGTGGCGCCGTCGAGCTGGGCGAGGCGTGGGCGGCTCGTGACGAGGACCAGGCAGCCCGGTCCGGCGGGGATCAGCGGGCCTACCTGGTCCGAGGCGACAGCGTTGTCGAAGAGCAGCAGCATGCGGCGGTCGGCGGTCAGACCGCGCCATAAGCTCTCACGGTCGGGCGGGTCGCCGGGGATGCGGTCGTCGGGCACGCCGACGGCCCGCAGCAGGGTGCCGAGCGCGTCGTGCGGCTCGACGGGGGCGCTGTGCGGGCTGAATCCGTGCAGGTCGAGGAAGACCTGCCCGTCGGGGTACCGGTCGGCGACACGGTGTGCGGCGTGTACGGCGAGGGTGGTCTTGCCGATGCCGGCCATCCCGTCGATCGTGATGATCCGTACGGCCTGGTGGGCGTCGGCGGGGTGCGCGGGGTGCGCGGGGTGGGCCGGGACGTGGGACAGGAGCCGGCTGAGCTCGGCCTCGCGGCCGGTGAAGTCCGGCAGGTCGTGCGGGAGAGAGCGGGGCGGCCTCGGCGGGGGCTGCGCGGCGGCGGGCCGGTCGTGGCGGGTGGCGGCGGGCCGGTCGAGGCCGGGTTCGTTGCGGAGGATCTGCTGATAGCGGTGGTTGACGGCGCCGCTCGGGTCGATGCCGAGCTGTTCGGCCAGCAGATGGCGCAGGTCGTGGTAGACGCGGAGCGCGTCGGCCTGTCGGCCCACCCGGTACAGGGCGACCATCAGCAGCGCGCTGAGGGACTCCCGTAACGGGTGCTCGGCGACGAGCGGCAGCAGCTCGCTCACGGCGTCATGGGCGCGGCCCTGCTCCAGGCGGAGTTCCAGGAGCCGTTCGCGGGCGCCCAGACAGCGGTCCTCGAGGGCGGCAGCGGCGGCGGTGAGCACGGGACTGCGGCTGTCCGGGAGGACCTGGCCCCGGTACAGGCCGAGGGCGGTCTCCAGGGCGGCCACTTCGCCGTCGACGGTGGCGCAGCGGCGGGCCTCGTCGAGGGCCTGGTCGAAACGGATCAGGTCCAGTTGCCCGGCGCCGACGACGATGCGGTAGCCGGGCCCGTCGGTCAGCAGGATTTCCTGTGCGTCGGGAATACGCGAACGCAGATCCGCGACGATCTTACGAATCTGATGTTCGGCCGTCGCGGGTGGAACCCGTTCCCACACGGCTTCCACCAGATGGGAAATCGGCACCGGCCGATTCGCCTCCAGCAGCAGTGCGGCCAGTACCGCGCGGGCGCGCGGTCCGCCCAGGTGGAGTTGTTGTTCTCCGACCGAAACCATCAACGTGCCCAGAATGCTGAACCGGACAGCGCTCCCCCGTGAGGCCATCATAAAAACTCACTCTATGGGATGAACACGGTGGTCGACGCAACCATTTTGGCCAGTTGATTGGTGGATTCTGGTCAAGATTGAACAACTTGATGGATGAACAGATCGAACTTGACATGCCGACCTGTGGCCAAGAATACTCGTTCACTGTTGGTGACTTGTAAGCGTTGACGGTCCGAATGTGACCCCGCGCACAAGGCGGCCGGTTCTCCGGAAACGCGACTGACGGCCCGTTCGCAAGGGCCCCGTCCCGCGCACCGCGCTATCACCGGCCGGCCTGTCTCTCCAGGCATCAAGCAGTCCGACTCCTCGCTCTCGACGCTCCGGGCACGCCCTGGGGCCGCCTAGGCATGCCCGCGTGCGGAGCACTCGCACCACTCACACCAGTTACGCCAGTTACGCCAGTTGGAAGGAAGCACCACGCCATGCCACGTTCCGAACCGCTGCCTCTCTATGGCAAGGAGTACAAGACCGACCCCTATCCGCTGTACCGGGAACTCCGCGAGGACGGCCCAGTCCACCGGGTCAACTTCCCCAGCGGGGTCAACGCATGGCTGGTCACCGGGTACGAGGCGGCACACGGCGCCCTCAACGACGACCGCCTGGGCAAGAACCACGACCTCGGCAACAGCGCCTGGCGCGAGCGCGCGGCCATCATGCCGGAGCCGCAGCACTCCCAGCTCCAGGTCCATCTGCTGCACCAGGACCCGCCGAAGCACACCGTGATGCGGAAGTTGGTCACCGAGGCATTCACCCCCCGCAACGTCGAGCGGAAGCGCCTCCGGTTCGAGGAGATCGCCACCGAGCTGATGGACGCGGCACTCGGCGACGCGTCCGACGGCGCGGACGAGAGCGGTGTCGTCGATGTCGTGAGCACCTTCGCCGCGCACTTTCCGTTCCGCGTACTCGCCGAGGTCATCGGCCTGCCGGACGCCCTGGCGGCGCGCTTCGACCGCGACTGGGGGAAGGTCGTCCAGCCCGTCGGCCCCTCCGACCCGCAGCGACCCGTCTACGAGGGGCGGCTGCGCGGCCTGCAGAACTACATAGCCGAGGTCACCGACGACAAGCGCCGCAACCCCGGCGACGACCTCCTCACCAAGCTCGTCCGGGCCCGCGATGAAGGCGCGATCAGCAAGGAGGAGCAGGACTCCATCGTCTTCCAGCTGCTGGTCGCCGGACAGGAGCCGGTGACCAACCAGATCACCACCGCCCTCATCGCCCTCCTTCGCCACCCGGCCCAGCTGCGCCGCCTGCAGGAGGCTGTCGGCGCGGACGGAGGCGCGGACGGAGGCGCGGACGGAGGCGCGGACGGGGAGGCGGACGGGGACGACAGCGGTGACGGCGGGGACGGCGGGGACGGCGGTGACGGTGGCGGCAAGGCCGACCCGGGCCTGCTCGCCCGCGCCGTCGAGGAACTCCTCCGCTACGACAGCGCCTTCGAGCTGACGACCTGGCGGTTCTTCGCCGAGGACTCCGACCTCTTCGGCACCCGCATCCCCGCCGGCGACTCGGTGATCGTGTCGCTCTGCGCCGCCAACCGAGACCCCGAGCGGTTCCCCGACGCCGACACGCTCGACTTCGACCGAACGCCGAACCCGCATATGGCGTTCGGGCACGGTATCCACTTCTGTCCGGGCGCCGCCCTGGCCCGCGTCGAGCTGCAGATCGCTCTCCGCACACTCCTCACCCGGCTGCCCGGGCTGCGCCTGGCCGTGCCCGGCGAGGACCTCGCCTGGATCGGCGCCGTCCTGGCGCGCGGCGTCAACGAACTGCCCGTCGCCTACGGCCCGTCGGACGCCGCCGCGCCGCGCGGCGGCTGCCCCGTACAGCACTGAGCCGCGCGGCCCGTGCCGCCGCCGCTCCCACCGCACCCGCCCGGGCCCGCGAGCCCTCCCGGGGTGCCCACAGGACCACATCTCACGGCAACACGACTCACGGAAGCGAGCCGATCAACCATGTCCATGTCCCACTCCTCCACCACCTCCTCCACCTCGTCCGCCGCCACCACCGCGCTGACGCCCGAGGCCGAGCGCATCAGCCACGAGATCCTCGGGTTACTCCTGCCGCACAGGCGCACGGTCGAGCCCGACACGCACCTGGACACCACCGACCACTTCCCGGAGCAACTGAGGCAGATAGGCGACTTCGTCCGCAACAACGAGCAGGTGATCTTCAGCCTGCCCGGCTTCCCCTGCAAGTCGCCCAACCCGGACAAGGTCTTCAGCCACCTCCCGGACCACGGCGAGCGGCTCGCCATGCGCTTCCTCGACTCCCTCTGCGCCGAGATCGAGAAGGTCTACGCCCCCGGCGCCAGGGTTCTGATCTGCTCCGACGGCCATATCTTCGGTGACGTCATCGGCGTACCCGACGAGCACATCGACGCGTACGGCGACGAGCTGCGCGAGATGATCCGCGCCGAGGGCCTCACCGACCACCTCGGCACGTTCGACCTGCGCGACGTGTACGGGCCGGACCTGTCGTACGACGAGAAGCGCAAGCAGGCCGCGGAGAACCTCGGCCCGTCCATCGAGGAGCTCAAGGCCGAGGTGCGCGTCGACGACTCGACGCTGCGTATGTACCGCGGCATCACCCGGTTCCTCGTCGAGGACACCGCGAACTGGGAGGGCTCCCGGTCGGCGCTCCAGCGCGACTGCCGCCGCCGCGCCTACGAGGTCATCCTCCGCAGCCGGGCGTGGAGCGAGCTGATCGCCGAGAGCTATCCGCGCAACGTCCGGCTCTCCATCCACCCGCAGAACCGCGGCGAGATCAAGTTCGGCATCCGCCTCCTCGGCGCCGCCGACGCGTGGACCACGCCGTGGCACTCCGTCCTGCTCCACCACACCGACGGCAGCTGGGAGCTCATGCACCGCCGTGACGCGGAGAAGCTGGGCCGCGAGGTGTACCAGGACGGCCGCCCGAGCCACTTCGAGGCCGTCGGCGACGGCAGCGGCACGGGGACCGGGACGGGTACCGACGCCCGCCCCACCGCGGCGTAACAGCGGAGCAGGCTGCCGCGCCGCCCGCCGCGCCGCCGCCCGGCGTGGTTGTCGGCAGCGTGCCGCCCGGGTGCGGCGGGGGCTGCACGAAGGTCCCGCGGGCACGTGCGCAGCGGGCCGGGGGCGAGGTCACTCCGGAACTCAGGAGATGAAGCCGAACGGCTTCCGCGGCCGGAATGCGGCGGAGACCTCCCCGGCGAGTCCGTCGCGGACGACGTCGAGCGCCATCACGTCGGCACCGGTGCCCAGATCCAGCTGGTCCAGGTCCACCCAGACCACCGACGGCTCGACCGTCGACTCGAAGTAGTAGCGGCGGGCGTCGTGATCGGCGACTGTGCGCCACAACGTGGACGAGATATTGGGATGGTCGCGGTCCTCCATCCCCAAGGGCACGCCGATCGCCCGCATCTGGGAGAAGACCGATGCCACGGCCAGCCTCGGGTCCTCGTACTCCGGGCAGCTCTTGAGGTGGTAGCTCAGCCGCACGAACCGGTCCGCCGCACTGATCGTGCCGGGGAGCATGCTGTTCCCCCCGATCAGGTCCCAGTACGTGTTCAGGGCGAGTTGCTGATCGTAGACCGGCGAGTTCGTCATCACCCGGTGCTGCGGGCCGTGGTGGACGACCGGACGGCCTTCGAGGTACTCGATCACCGCGCAGTCGCCCGAGGCGTCCGACAGCGACAGGTGCGCCGTGGCCGCCCGCCCGTTCGGGAGCACCGGAGCGACGATGGCGAACGGATCGCCGCGCGTGGCGTCCACGGCCTCCGCGACGGTCGCGAAGTTGTCGAGGTAGTACTGCGACCACGCTCCGATCGAGATCGTCGGTCTGCCGTCCGTACCCGGCTCGCCGTACTCGGACTCGGCCAGATAGAGGACGTTGACCACCAGCCCCGCCGTGTTCATACCGTCGCACGTCGCCCCGCCGTAGAACGACGCCACCACCGACCCGAACCTCGACGTCCAGCCGATCGGGTCAGGCCCGGCAGTGCCGTCGCGTCGCATCCCGGCCGGGAGGGCCCACAACGCCGTCTCCGCCGTCGGATCGTTCCAGTCCATCCCCCGGCCCGTAATGAACGTTCCCGTACCCGTGCGATAGGTGATCTTGGAGCACATGCCGTCCTCCGCTCTCCCGCCTAGAGGCGTCGCCGGTCCGCCGAGGGCTCCTCCGCCCCGGTGCGGCCCGGCACGTCCCGGGTGCGCGTACCGGCGGCCCGTCGTGCGCAGATCTTCAGGCTACGGCGCGCACGGCGCCCCGTCCTTCCGAAGTCCCCGTGGCCGCCCTCCGCCGGAGCGCCCCCGCGCCGGAGACGCCCTGCACCGCTCCGCAGGACGAGACCCGGGGCCGGCTACTTCCCGCACACGTGGCTGACCTGGCCCGACAGCAGGTCGCGGCCCACCGCAGCCATGCCGCCCTCGGCCGGACAGAGTCACCCTGGCCCTTCCCCGGCGGCCAGCCCGGCCGGTCGATCAGCGGCTGGGCCATGGGCGAGAGGTCCGCAAACTCGGCATCCCGCTCGCGGAAGCCCGCTGGACTGCCCTGTTCCAGCTCGCCACCGAGCTGCCTGCCGCGGTCCTCGTCCGCACCCGCGGCATCGAAATCACCGTTGAGCGGCGAGGGCCGGCCCACGTCCTCATCCTTTATCTCGGGGCCCCCCGCGCGGAGCTGGGCGACCGCGGCGTCGTTGTTGCGGGTCGTCCACACCGTATCCGGGGCAAACGGGTGAATCGGTGCCGTATGTGGAGGTAGAACGGTTGCGGCGCGTCCGTAAGAGATCGGGGGTGGGGTCGGACATGAGTCCCTGCCGTGCCCTGAAGCCGATGCGGATATCCGTGTCTGCCTGGCGGGCCGTGCAGGCGAGCGTCAGCCCTCGGACTACGGGCGGATCCGGTATAGAACATTCCGACGCAGCGGCCCCTCGGGCACGCTGGGGTCGTCGAAGTCGTCGGCGGGGTCCCGGGTCATGCCGATTCGGCGCATCACGGCCTGGGAACGGAGGTTGGTGGCGGTCGTCACCGCAAGGATTTCCCGTAGTTCCAGGGTTTCGCAACCGTAGGCCAGGCTTGCCCGGGCGGCCTCGGTGGCGTAGCCGTGGCCCCAGGCCGAGCGGGCGAGACGCCAGCCGATCTCAACCCCCGTGAACGGCATTCCGTCATCTACCTGGTCCAGGCCGGTGAAGCCGATGAACTGGCCGGTGTCCAGTACTTCGACCGCCCACCATCCGTAACCCCGCTGGTCGAATTCGGCCTGGAATCGCGCCACCGAGGCATCGCTCTGCTCACGCGTAAGCAGGTCGCCCAAGTGCTCCAGAACCTCGGGATCGGCGTTCATCGCCGCCCACGGTTCGAGATCGGAGTCTTGCCATCGGCGGAGCATGAGGCGATCGGTACGCAGTCAGACATGCCGCCAAGCCAACGTGAGTCATGGTCGGCGAGTCGACCCGATTTCCTCGGGACTGCCGCTGTTCCGCACTGGGGCCTGGCTCACGGCAGCGCGGGCGTTCTGGCGCGGGCCGAGGCGGCGTCGCAGTTCGAGGTTCTCGCTCTGGGCGGCTTCCCTGGCCTGTCGCAGGGCCTGGACCTCGTCGCGGTGCCGTCGCTCGAGCTCGGCGAGCTGGGCGGTGGGGGTGCGCACGACGCTGCTGGGCGAGTCGTCGGTCGGTTGCGGGTCCGGTCGTGGCGGGCTTGGCTGTTGGTCCCGAAGCTGTTCGACGCGCTGGCGGATCTCGGTGCACCGGTAGAGGAAGTCGAGCGAGACGTCGGCGGTCTGGGCGAGTCCGCGGAAGGTGACGGGTGTCCGCGGCGGATCATCTCGCGCAGGCCCTTCTTCGCGCGGGCCTGGGCGGCGGCGCTCTTGCGGGCGGCGGCCTGGCGGCCCCACGGGGGGAAGGGCGGCGCCGGGGCCGAGTGCGGTCACTCTAACGCGGGGTCAGGTGACGGGGATGACGTAGGCGCGGGCGAAGTGGGTGCCGATGCGCGCCTGGTCGCCATCATGGCGGGCACCCTGGTGAGCACCGCACTCGTCATCCTCCTCAAGGGCATGTGCAAGCAGGCACTCGAGGCCGTACCCGGGGAGGGGCCGGAGGCGGCCCAGGCCGAGGCGAAGGTGGCCGTGGCGGCCTGACCGCCGGGACAGTCCGGCCCTTCCCCATCCCCCCGGGGCGGTTCGCGTCGCGAGCGCACCGCCCCTCACTCATGTCCTGTCCCTGCCCTGCCGTGCTCATCCCTTCCCGGTCGTGTTCCGCCGTGGGCGGGCCGGATCAGGACGTGGGCAGGGTGTTGACGTGGCGCGTACCGCTCTCGTAGAAGCCGTCCACGGCCTTCTGGACATCCGCCAGGGGCACGGCCTGATCGGCCTGGCAGTAGAGCCAGTTGACCTTCATGTCCCAGGTGCGGGGCCCCGTGAAGGGAAGGTCGACGAGCCACGCGCTGAAGTGGATGCCCATGTGCTCGCGAGGGAAGTACTTGCTGCCGCTGGTGAACAGCTCGCGACCGTCAAGGGAGTAGGTGACCTTGCCGTCCATGGCGGTGATCATCAGGGTGTGCCAGCCCTGGAGGGGCTTCTTCTTCAGCGCACGGGTGACGTTGTCCCCGTCCTTGCTGCTCTTCCAGGTCGTGGTGTCGAGCCGGGGTCCCGGGGCGCCCCAGCCGCCGTTCGGCATGTACTCGAAGTCGAGTTCGCTGTACTTCGGCGAGTTCTCCTTGTGCGAGATCGTGAAGAAGGACTCGTTGATGTGGTCGCCGTTGCTGCCGTCGGTGGGCTTGTCGCTGAAGTAGATCCGGGCGGCGCAGGTTCCGGTGAGGAATTGGGCCTTGTTGCTCTGCATCTCCGCCTGCTTGGTGCCCTGCTCGGTTCCGTCGGTGGTGACCCGCAGCCGCATCGCCTGGCCGCCCTGGGCGGATTCCGCGGCCGGGAAGCTGATGTTCTCGGGCGCCCAGGTGTCGCGGATCCCGGGTCCGCCCGCGCCGGTGCGCGCGGACCAGCCGTTGATGATGAGCGCGGGGTCGTCGTGGCCGCTGTAGCGGAAGTTGTCGAACAGGATCCCCGTCGGCGGCGCGGTCATGGCCGGCGCCGACGCGTAGGGCATGGAGTCCTGCCCCGCCGCGGAGGTTCCGGCGTTCGGCCCTTCGCCCCAGACGAGCACGCCACGCAGGTGCCCGGTCACCAGCTTCGACGGCGCGTAGTGGGTGACCTTGGCGTCGAACGAGTGGTCGTCCGCCTGGTTGAGCCGCTTGTGGTCGAGACGATAGAGCTGGAGCCCGATCCCCTTGCTCGTCTCACCGGGCTTCAGGCTGCCGGCGGCCTGCGTGAAGCCGACCTGGAGGTAGTGGCCGGCGGTGAGGGTCGGATCGGGCAACTCGACGATCTTGGTCGTGATGTTCGAGCAGTCGACATGCGTCTCGACGCAGTTGGAGCCGTAGGGGGCGGACTCGTCGGCGGAGAAGTAATACCGAACCGTCACGTCGCTCAGTGCCACGGTCTTCTCGGACGTGTTGACGACTTCCAGCCACGGCTTGGCGACGGTGGTCGCCGCCGGCGCGTCGGTCCGGTATCGGACCGTGAGTTCCGTGGCTTCGGAATCGCCGGAACTCCACTGGGGGTAGAGCTTGAAGCCGGCGAAGGACACGGCGGCGATTACGGCGACGAGGAGCAATGGTTTGAGCACGGACCACGCGCGGCGAGGGGAATTGCTGCGGCGACGGCTCACGGAAGCTCCTTGGCGAGACGCAAAGGCGGTACCGGGGCACACAGGCTTCGCATCGGACTTTACGACGGGTCATATGGCGGCGGCCATCGTAACTATGGTCTGCGTGAGAGCGGGAGCCGCCGACATGATCGCCGATTCGCCCGATTTGACCGCTTATGGCCGGGGCAGTGCATCTTTGCCGCGGGTTCGAAACGGGGCGACCTGGGGGGTCGTCCAGTGTGTCCTTGGTCACTATTCGGACGCGCGGGGGCTCTGCGGCGCCCGACTTGCCGAGTTTTGTCAGGTGCGAAGCCCGCGGAGTTCAGGTGTCGTTCAGCGGTGCGATCGCCGATCGTCGCAGGTCCGGCCCGTTCGGTCAGGCGATCGGACGCGCATACGGTACCTTCTCGGAAGGATTTCACAGGATCACCACGAGGTATCGGGCCTGTGAGCTTGACTTGGGGTGGGGAGAAGGATTTGTCAGGCACTCGTGCGCGTCGTGCGCGTCCTGAAGCGCCGCGCGCGTCGGGCAGCCGGCACCGCAGAGGCCGCGTATCACCCGACGAGATGGGCGGTGACGCTCTCTACGAAACCGTCGTCCTGGTTCCGGCACGGAACGAGGAAGTCGGGGTGTTCACGTCGCTGGCCTCGCTGTCTCATCAGACCCGGCGCCCTGACCTCGTGATCGTGGTGGTCAACAACTCGACCGACCGAACCGAGGAATACGCGCACCAGTTCGCGAACGACCAGTCCACGCCGCCGACAGTCGTCCTGAACTTCCCCAACAACCCGCACAAGAAGGCGGGCGCTCTCAACTACGGTCTGCGCTGGCTCAGGGAGGCCGTCGGGGGGCGGCTGTCCGGCGCGGTGCGGCACGTCCTGGTCATGGACGCCGACACCGAGCTGCACCCGAGGTTCATCGAGCGAGCCTGCAAGGTCATCGCGTCCGATCCGGAGCTCGGCGGTGTAAGCGCCACGTGTTTCGGCCGCACCGACCTGTGGCGCAACCCGTGGCAGCGCTATCTCCTCGGCATGCAGATTATCGAGTACGGCCGGGCCGCCAACCGCCGGTTTCGCAGCGATGTCCACACCATGGCGGGCGCCGGTTCCTTCTACCGGGCCGAGGCCCTGCAAAATCTGATCGACTGGCGGGGTGAGGTCTTCTGGGAAGACCACCGCAACCTGGTCGAGGACTACGAGACGACGCTGGCGCTCAAGGAGTCCGGCTGGAAGGTCACCGCGAATCATCTCTGCATCGCGTACACCGACCTCATGCCCACGCTGCGCGAGCTGATTCAGCAACGCGAGAGGTGGAGTCGCGGCACCGTGGACACCCTGCGTGCCCGTGGCTGGACGAAGTTCACCTGGCACTCCATCTCCATCATGATCCTGGGCGTTCTCGCCGCCATCTACATTTTCGGGTGGGGCTTGCCGAACATCGCCATGTCGTTGAAGCATGGATTCGCCGAGTATCCGATCTTCCTGGCGCTCTTCGCTTTCTGGATCATCTATCCAGCGGTCCAGGTGCGGGCTCTTGGGTGGAAGGCGGTCCTCGTCGCCCTCCTGCTGATTCCCGAGCTGGTGTTCACCGTCGTACGGACCTATTGGCTTTTTTCTTCCATCGTGAAGTCCTACGTGACCCGCGTGTCCGCGTGGAAATGAATCAAGGAGAGCAGTGAATTCCCTCAAGGGCTTGGGACTCTTTGTGGTGCTCGCAGTCGCCACCTACGCGATCTCCAAGTTGGCCAACATCTACGAGGTGGTCCTCGGCGCCACCGTCCTCTTCGTCAGCGTGTCGTCGTTCACGCTCGCGGCATCCTTCAGGCGCCGCCGGAGGGATCACCGCATAGTCGGTGACTGATCCGCCGCCGAAGCGCGCGAGGCTGAGGAACACCTCGAATATTTCGTGACGGCCCGTCGGATTCTCCGGCGGGCCGTTTCCGCTTCCGCGCCACGGGCCGGGGCCGACGACCGGCCGTCGGCCATGGGCATCTCCCGCGCCGGGGCGTCCCGCGCCCCCGGGCGACTTGAGGCCCGCTCCTCACCGCACGCGGGCTCGGTGGTACGGATTCCTTGTTTCCGCAGGTCGCGGACGTGGGCGAGGAAGGCTTTCGCGGATCCGGCGCTGTCGGCGCGGATGAGGATGTCGGTGCCGTATCGGTGGGCATCAGGGATCTGCGCGAGCGCTTGGTCGAGCACCGTGATGTGGTCGGCGGCGGTGTTGGCGCCGGCATTCCCGGGCCGCAGCCGCCCCGCCACGGCCTCTCCGTTGTTCGGCGAGGAAACACAGCAGCGGATGGAAGCCGAAGCCACTCTTATAGGTCGGGGCTGCCTGTTCCTCTTCCGAGCGGCAGGCAATCAGTGTGGCGTCGAGGTCCAGAACCAGGCCGGAAAGCTCTCGTCCGCCGACCCGGACAGCAGGTATGCCCTCGCCGGTCTGGGCGGCCTGCATCCAGGCGACTTCCCGGGCTGAGGCGCGGGCCACTCGCAGTGAGGCGAGTGCAGCCTCGTCGGTGTCGGCGAGCAGCCGCCAGGCCGTGGGCGTGGAGGCGACCGGGCCGAACACCTCGGCCTGGTCCCGCAGCACGGAGAGGTCCGCGATGGCCTCGCCGCCGTCGGCGAGCATCACCGCGAGATCTGTGGCGATCCGTCCCGGATCATGCCCGGTCCCGCGCGGCCGAAGCGGTCTGAGAGCGGCGGAGTACGCGGCGGTCAGCCCGGTGGCATCGGCAAGATCCGCCAGCAACCGTGCCCCGGCATGCCCGACTACCCCCGAACCATCGGCACTGACACAGATCTTGGGACGCAAACCGATACCCTGCACGTGGAAAGTGCCCTCCGCCTGGACCGATAGAACCGAAGGCACTTTCACGTTTCCGCCCCAAAGCCATCCGTACCCAAGTGAAACGGCGAGGCTAGCGGTAGGACCACTCTGAGTGCCGGACGACGACCGCCTCCGCCTCGATGTCGCCGCTCTCCTCGAAGCGCAGCACGAACGGGATGCGCTGGCCCAGCGTGACCGGCTCGCGCAGCTCCACCATGACGTCCGTGCCGTACGGGGTCATCTCCAGCGTCCCGCGCGCGGGGACCGTCGCCGAGGCGACCATCCGCATGCGGGCCGCGCCGGCGCCCACGTCGTCGTCGCGCGAGATCATCGCCTCGGTGACGGCCGGGGACGTCACGGACGTCAGCCGGTCGTCGGCGGTGCCGCTGTTGGTGATGGAGAAGACCACCGCGGTGGACTCCCGGCCGGGGAACGGCTGGAGCACGCGCGCGTGGGTGACCTTCAGCTCCGCCGGTGTCCCGGCGGCCCCCGCGGTGGTCCAGGCGGTGAGACCGCCCAGCGCGACCGCGCTCGCCACGACGGCGGCGAGCGCGGGCAGGGCTTTCTCGGCCCGGCGTCGTACCGGCGTCATGCGGGGGCCTCCGTGGTCGTCTCCGTCGCCTGCTCCGAGGCCCGTTCCGAGGCCGGTTCCGAGGCCGGTTCCGTGGTCCGCCGCGGTGTCCTGCGCGTGGCCGACGCCGGGCGTGCCGGTTGCCAGCCGCGCAGCCGCAGGCTGTTGGTGACGACGAGCACCGAGCTGACCGACATGGCGGCGGCCGCGACCATCGGGTTGAGCCAGCCGGTCGCCGCGAGCGGGATGGTGACCACGTTGTAGCCGAACGCCCAGACCAGGTTGGTCCGGATCGTGCCGAGGGTGCGGCGGGCGAGCCGTACGGCGTCGGCGACGGCCTCGATGTCCTCGCGGACCAGTGTCACGTCCGCCGCGCCGATCGCCGCGTCCGTACCGCTGCCCATCGCGATGCCCAGGTCGGCGTTGGCCAGGGCGACCGTGTCGTTCACACCGTCGCCCAGCACGGCGACCCGGCGGCCCTCGGCCTTCAGGGCGGCCACCAGCGCGGCCTTGTCCTCGGGTGTGCAGCGGGCGTGGACGTCCGCCTCCGGGATGCCCAGCTGCGTGGCGACGGCGTGCGCGGTGGCGTCCCGGTCGCCGGTCGCCAGCACGGGCCGCAGCCCGAGCCTCCGCAGCCGCTCCACCGCCCGGTACGCCCCGGGCCGCAGGGTGTCGCCCAGGGCGATCAGCGCGCGCGGGGTGCCGTCCACCTTGACCAGCACGGGGGTGTGCGCGGCCGCCTCCGCCGCCGCGAGCCCGGCGGCCAGCGCCTCCGGCAGTACGTCGTCCCCGGGGGCGCACACCTCGACGCGCCGCCCGTCGACCAGGCCGGTGACGCCGACCCCGGTCGTGGACACGAACGCGTCGACGCGGGGCAGCGCGTCGTCCCCGAGCGTCCGCCGCGCGTATGCGGCCACGGCCTTCCCCAGCGGATGGTCGGACCCCTGCTCCACGGCCCCCGCGAGCCGCAGCACCTCACGCCGCGCCGTGTCGTCGCCGCGGGTCCGCGCGACGGCCTTCGCGTCGCCGGTCTGTACGGTGGCTCGTGCGCCCGTCCCGCCGGCGGCGCCCTCGACGCCGGGCGCGTCCTCGCCCACCGCCGCGACGTCCGTGACGAGCAGCCTGCCCGTCGTCAGAGTGCCCGTCTTGTCCAGGACCACGGTGTCGACGCCGCGCAGGGCCTCCAGGGCGCGCGGGCCGTTGACGAGGATGCCGAGCTGGGCGCCCCGGCCGGTCGCGGCCAGCAGAGCAGTCGGTGTGGCGAGGCCCAGGGCGCAGGGGCAGGCGACGACCAGGACGGCCACCGCGACCGTCACGGCCGCCTGCGGGTCCGCGCCGGCGCCCAGCCAGAAGCCCAGCACCGTGACGGCCAGCGCCAGCACCACCGGGACGAAGACACCGGCGACCTGGTCGGCGACGCGCTGCGCCCGGGCCTTGCCCGCCAGCGCTCCCGTCACCAGCTTCGTGATACGGGCCAGCTGTGTGTCCTCGCCGACCGCGGTCGCCCGGACCAGCAGCAGCCCCCCGGCGTTCACGGCCGCGCCGACCGCCGGGGAGCCGGGCCCCACCTCGACGGGCTCGCTCTCGCCCGTCACCAGCGACAGGTCGAGGGCCGAACCGCCCTCCACGACCACGCCGTCCGTGGCGACCTTCTCCCCGGGCCGTACGACGAAGACCTGCCCCACACGCAGCTGCTCCACGGGGATGCGCCGCTCCCGGCCGGACTTCTCGCAGCGCACCGCGACGTCCTTGGCGGCCAGTTCGGCCAGCGAGCGCAGCGCGGCGCCGGTGCCGCGCTTGGCGCGCGCCTCCAGGTACCGCCCGGTCAGCACGAACAGCGGTACGGCGACGGCCGCTTCCAGGTAGACGTGCGCGACGCCCGTGGACGCGGACGGCAGCAGGCTGAACGGCATCCGCATGCCCGGCTGTCCCGCGCCGCCCAGGAACAGGGCGTATGTCGACCAGGCGAACGCCGCGATCACCCCGAGCGAGACGAGCGTGTCCATGGTGGCCGCCGAGTGCCGCAGCCCCCGTAACGCCTTCACATGGCAGGGCCAGGTGCTCCAGAAGGCGACGGGCGCGGCCAGCGCGAAGCACAGCCACTGCCAGTTGGCGAACTGCAGGGCGGGAACCATGGAGAGGACCAGTACGGGCACGGACAGCAGGGCCGTCACCAGCAGCCGGTGCCGCTGCGCGGCGTCCTCCGCGGCGGTCTCCTGGTCGCGCCGCTCCCGCCTGGCGGCCTCCGAGTCCTCCTCGGACGGAGGCGGGGCCGGCAGCTCGGCGGTGAACCCGGAGCGTTCGACGGCGGCGACCAGGTCCGGGACGGTGTACGTCGGCGGGTGTGTGACATGGGCCGTACCGGTGGCGAGGTTGACCGTGGCGGCCACGCCCTCCAGCTTGGCGAGGCCCTTCTCGACCCGGTTCACGCAGGCCGCGCACGTCATGCCGCCGATGACGAGGTCGGTGGAGGTGGTCGTGGTCGAGGTGCCGACCGTGCTCGTGGCGGCGGCCACGGGGCCGGGCGCGGTCATCGGCTCATCCCTTCCATGTCCATTCCGCCCATGTCCATCCCGCCTTCGCCGCTGCCGTTGCCTTCCCCCGCGCCGCCGGTGCCGTCGAGCGGCCGGCTCTGGCCGGGGTGGAGACCGGGCGCGACGGGACCGGCGAGTGACCCGACGGTGTACGAGACGGCGAGCAGCGCCACGAGCAGCGCCACGAAGCCGCTCAGGCCCACCAGCGGCCGCTGGGCATCTTTCATGATGTTCCGCTCCTGCACAGAAGCGCCCGCCAGCCACGACTCCCGGTACGGGGGATGGCCCGGACACGCGGCTGACGGGCCGACAAGGGACGGGCCGTGCCTGGGCGAGTGGTGATTTCCCGCGGCCCGGGCACTCATGCTGGCACGGAGAACCGGCGATTCGCCCCGGCTCGGCGGGAATCCCGTACGTGAGCATTCTCCCGTTCCCGTCCGGGAACCCGCCCGGGCCGCGGGCCGACTACCTGGAGAAAGCCTCCGCCGTTTTTCCGCAAGACCCCTGAAGAGGCCCGAAGAACACCGACGACCGTCGAAGACACCCGAGGACACCTGAAGACCACCGAAGGCCCACCGGCGACGTCCGTCCGATTCCGGCCGTTCGCCTCCGGGGCCTGGGAACCTCGCCCCGACTGCCCGCGACTATTGGGGTGTAGCCCGCCGCACGTCGGGCGTGAAAGGACCGAGCAATGCCGCACCGCGAACAGGATGGCGTACCGGGCACGGAGAAGCCGGAGAAGCCCCAGAACCCGTTAACGGGCGACCGGAGCCCATGGATCCTGGTCGCCATCGCGGGCGCGCTGTCGTTCACGGCAATGCTCGATATGAACGTCGTCAATATCGCCCTGGCGACGATATCCACCGATCTCGACGTCTCCGCTTCGATGGCGCAGTGGGCGGTCCTCGGCTACCAGCTGGCCGTCGTGTCGCTGCTGCTGCCGGCGGGCCGCTGGCTGGACGGCGGCGGCAAGGGCGGGGTGGGGCTGCGGTCCGCGCTGCTGCTCGCGATATCCGGGTTCGCGGCGTGCGGGCTGCTCGCCGCGCTCGCTCCGTGGATGGCCTGGCTGGCCGTCGCCCGGATCGCCCAGGGCACGTTCGGCGCCCTCCTGTTCGTCCTCATGCCCGTCCTGGTGATGCGCGCGGTGCCGCCGTCGCTGCGCGGCCGCGCGATGAGCGTCCCCGCCACGCTCGGCCCGCTGGGCGCGGTCACCGGCCCGGCCGTCGGCGGTCTGCTGCTGGACGCGTTCGGATGGCGGGCGGTCCTCCTCGTGAAGCTTCCCGTCTGTCTGGCCGCGCTCTTCGTCGTGCTGCGTGTCCTGCCGAAGAAGGGCGGGCTCACCGCCCCCGGCCGGCAGCCCCTCACCGACGCCGCGCTCGTCGGCAGCGCCGTCGCCGCGCTCCTCCTCGCCCTCACCCTCGCCCCCACGGTCCCCGCCTGGCTGCTGCTCGGCCTCGCCGCGCTGCCCCCGGTGCTGTGGTGGACGCGCCGCCCCGCGGCCCGGCCCGTCGTCGACGTGGTGCGCGCCTCGGGCGTGTTCGGGGTGTACGGCGCCGTGTGCTCGCTGGCCGCGGGCTTCGCGGCCATGCACTACGTGGTCGCCCTGCGGCTCCAGAGCGACAGCGGCCTCTCCGCGACCGCGACCGGTCTGACCGTCCTCGCCTTCCCGCTCGCCATGGGCCTCATGGGCCCGCTGGGCGGGCGCCTCGCCGACCGGTACGGGGCCCGGCCCACCGCGGTCGTCGGCGCGACCGTCACCGCGCTCGGCCTCACCCTGCTCGCCCTGATCGGCGGCGACGGCTGGACACAGGGCGACGTCGCCTGGCGGCTCGCCCTCGCGGGCGCCGGCATGGGCCTGTACGGCGGGCCGACGCAGACCCTCGTGATGACCGCCGCGCCGCCCCGTGCCGTGGGCATCGCCGGCTCCCTCGTCCAGCTCTCCCGCAGCCTCGGCTTCGCCATGGGGCCCGCGCTCGCCGGTGCCGCGTGGGGGCTCGCGGGCTCCGCGCAGGGCCCCCGGTACGCGCTGATGATCTCCGCCGGGGCGGCCTGGCTCTGCGTACTGCTCCTGGCCACGCGGCGCACCGCCGCCCGCACGCCCGCCGAGGCGCCCGCCGCCCCGGCGCCGACACCGTCCCGCTGACACCGGGGGCGGTGTCCCGTCGGGTCAAGCATTCATGGTGCCGATGCCGACGCGGTAGTGCCGTGGAGGCGGATGTGGGCGGCGCGCGCCGCGGACTCCAGCGCGTCGAGGCGGGGCAGCTCCAGGTCCGGGGCACGGTCGGCGTCGGGCCGGCCGTAACCGAAGCCGACCCAGGCGGCGGGCATTGCGGCCGCGTGGGCGGCGGCGAGGTCGTGTCTGCTGTCGCCGACCATGAGGCCGGCGGAGCCGCCGGCCAGCTTCAGGGCGTGGCGCAGGGGTTCGGGCGAGGGCTTGCGGCCGGCGGGCCCGTCACCGGTCACGACGGCGTCGAACCAGCCGTCGAGGCCCAGCGCCCTGAGCAGCTCGGCCGTGACGCCGCCCGCTTTGTTGGTGCACAGCGCGGTGCGGATGCCTGCCGCGCGGAGCCGGGACAGCAGGACCTCCGCGCCCGGGTACGGCCGGGACTCCTCGGCCGGGGCCGCGGCGTAGCCGGTCAGGTAGGACTCCTGGGCGCGGGCCACGAGTGCGGGGCCGACGGCGCGCCCCGACTTGCGCACCGACGCCTCGATCAGCGCCGTACCGCCCTCGCCGACCCGGTCCCTGACCTCCGTGCGGGAAAGGGCGGGAAGGCCGTGGTCGCGCAGTGCCGTGTTCACCGAGCGGACGATGTCGTCGAGCGTGTCGACGAGTGTTCCATCGAGATCGAAAAGGACTGTGTCCACGGTCCGGAGGCCGGTTTCCGTGGTTTCCGTGCGCGTGATGATGTCAGCCTCAATTCATGGGTGTGGCGGAAAATGTCATGCCGCTGGAGGTGGTTTCCGGCCATGGAGATCGGGCGGTGTCACGGGGGCGCGTCGAAGTGGCTCCGGAATCGACGCGGGCATCATGCCCATGGGAGCCGAAAGGACTTCGAGGCGGGCTTCAGCGCCCGGTGTCGCACATGCTGAACAGCGCCACTGACCTGGGCTGATGGGCGAGTTGATATGCGTCGAGCGCAATTCGTCAACGCCTCAGGCGGTGTTGACGCGATATTTACGGGAGGAACGCGTGAGCCCCCGTGAGCGCTGTCCGAAAAATGGCACGAAACACCAACCTGCAGTCCATCCTCTTGGCGCCTGTGGCCTTTTGTCAAGGGTTGGCCGGGGTGCCGGTGAGCGGGAACAGAATGGTATCGACCTGGTAGCCGGAACCCGCAGGCTTATTGGTGCTGTCGTCATCCGCTTGCAGAGGATGTCCTATGTCATGTGCCTCAATTCCTGCCTATAGTCCGAGCACTCAGGTGACCCGTCGGCGGATCACCAAGAATCTGGTGGCCCTTGGAGAGCTGTACAGCGAACTGACCCACTCCCTCACCTCGTCCCGGCCCTCGCGCGCGGTGGTCGAGCGGGTCCGGGAGCGCGGTGCTCCCGGTATCCCCCTCAACACCCGTGCCGTGGAGGTCCGGGACGAGATACGGGGGGTGCTGGCGAGCTGGGCCGCGGTGGTCCGCGAGGGGCGGCGGGTGCAGGCGCCGACCCGGAACACCGTCGCGCTGCTGGCCTTCCTCGGCCACCACGCCGGCTGGCTCGCCGGTCACGAGGCGGCGGAGGACCTCGTGACCGAGACCGACGAACTGGTGAAGGCGGCCTGGTCGGTGCTGTCCGGGCGTACGGACCGGCACATGGTGATCGGTCCGTGCGTACGGCCCGGCTGCCCCGGGACGCTGGTCGCGCACCTCGGCTCCGGCACGCCGTCCGGCCGGGCCGCCATCACGTGCTCCGCCGAGCGCGGGCACACCTGGTCGCCGGACTTGTGGCACACCCTGCACGAGACGCCGTCGCCCCCGCGCGCAGGCCGGGGCGATGCCGGGCTCACCGCCGAGGACATCTCCACCGGGTGGCGTATCGCCTCCGGGACGGTGTACTGGCTGGCCAACACCCATCGGTGGAGGCGGCGGAAGAACGGCCGCAGGGTCTTCTACGACCGGGACGACGTGCTGGCCACGATGCGTGCGCGGAGCGAGGCGGTGCGGGGCGCGGCCGACGAGGCACCCGGCCGCTCCGCATAGGCCCACGTCACCGTTGCCGTTCACGTCGTCCTCCTCCTCTCCACTGGTCACAGGGGCCGCCCTCTGCCAAGGGCGGCCCCCTCCGCTCGCCCGCTAGGGCACCCTCACGGGTACCGCTCCGGGCACGGTCCCGGCCGCTGCCCCGGCCGGGGAACGGTGGTCGAAGGCGATCAACGGATCGCCCGTCAGGGGGTGTTCGACCACCGCGGCCCGCACGCCGAACACCTCGGCGAGCAGCTCCGGCGTCAGCACCTCGTGCGGGGTCCCGGACGCCACCACCCGCCCCTGGTGCAGCACATGGAGCCGGTCGCACACCGAAGCCGCCGCGTTCAGGTCGTGCAGCGACACCAGGGTCGTACGCCGCTGGTCCCGCAGCAGGGCGAGCAACTCCACCTGGTGCAGTACGTCCAGATGGTTGGTCGGCTCGTCCAGGACGAGCACGTCGGGGTCCTGGGCCAGGGCCCGGGCCAGCAGGACCCGCTGTCGCTCGCCGCCGGACAGCGCCGAGAACGCCCGCCCCCGGGCCTCGGCCATGCCGACCTGCTCCAGGGCCGCCGCCACGACGGCCCGGTCGGTGTCGTCCTCGCCGGAGAAGGGCCCCTTGTACGGGGTGCGGCCCATCATGACGATCTCGCCGACCGTCAGCTCGAAGTCGCTGCCACGCTCCTGCGGCAGCGCCGCCACGCTCCGCGCGGCCCGCACCGGCGCCAGGTCCCACACGTCGCGGCCGTCCACCAGGACCCGCCCGGCGGCCGGCCGCAGATGCCGGTACACGGTGCGCAGCACACTCGACTTGCCGCTGCCGTTGGGGCCGACGAGTCCGGCGATCTCACCGTGCGCGGCGATGAGGTGGACCCCGGAGACGACGGCCCGCCCGGCGTAGGCGACGCTCAGCTCCTCGATGGTGATGTTCACGCGTTCCTCCCGAGCCGCCGGTCGAGCAGATACAGCAGCGCGGGCGCGCCGATCAGCGAGGTGACGACGCCGACCGGCAACTCCTGGGTGTCGAGCGCCGTACGGCACACGATGTCGACGACGACCAGCAGTACCGCCCCGAACAGCGCCGTCACCGGCAGCAGCCTGCGGTGGTCGGCGCCGACGAGGAGACGGCAGGCATGCGGGACCATCAGCCCGACGAAGGCGATGGCGCCGGACACGGCGACGAGGATGCCGGTCAGGACGCTGGTGACGACGAACAGTTCGCGGCGCAGCCGGGCAGGGCTCACACCGAGGCCCGCGGCCGTCTCGTCGCCCATCATCATGGTGTTCAGCGGCCGGGCCCGCGCCTGGAGCAGCAGCAGCGCCGACGGCACGGCCAGCGCGGGGACGGCGAGCGTGTCCCAGCTCGCGCCGCCGAGGCTGCCCATGAGCCAGAACAGCACGCCCTGCGTCTGCTGCTCGTCCCCCGCCTGGAGGACGAGGTAGCTGGTGAACCCGGTCAGGAACTGCCCGATGCCGACCCCGGCCAGCACCAGCCGCAGCGGCGAGAACCCGCCCCCGCGCCGGGCGATCAGCCACACCAGCGCGAAGGTGGCCAGCGCCCCCGCGAACGCCGCGCCGGACGTGCCGAGCCCCAGCGCACCGCCCGCGCCCAGCCCCAGGACGAGCGCGGAGACCGCGCCGAGCGAGGCGCCGCTGGAGATGCCCAGCAGATACGGGTCGGCGAGCGGGTTGCGTACGAGGGCCTGCACGGCCGTACCGATCACGCCCAGGCCCGCGCCGACGACGGCGGCCAGCAGGGCGCGCGGCAGCCGCAGCTGCCAGACGATCAGGTCGGAGGTGCCGGGCCGGGGCGCCTCGCCGGACAGCCGCCGCAGCACCACCGACCACACCTCGCGGGGCGGGATGTCCGTCGACCCCCATGACACGGCGAACGTCAGCGCGGCGAGCAGCGCCACGCCCAGCACGGCGGCGAGGACCCCGGCCCGCACCTGGCGTACGCCGGTCGTCGTCCGGGGCGCCGTCGGTTTCCCGTGGGCGGGGGCGGTCGCCTCCGCCTCGGCCTGAGCTGTCGGCATTACCGGTCGGCCTTCACCTTGCCGGGGTACAGCGTGGCGGCGATCCGCTGCACGGTGTCGGCGTTCCTTACGCCCGCGATGGTGGTCACCTCGGCGCCGATCCGCAGGAACCTGCCGTCCTTGACGGCCTTCAGGCCGCTCGTCGCGGCGTTGTTCTCCAGCCACTTCCGGGCCTCGTCGAAGGCCCTCTCGGTCTCGGCGGCGCTGCCCCGGTTCCGTACGGACAGCTGGATCCAGTCCGGGTCCGCGGCGACGACGTCCTCCCAGCCGACCTGTTTGAACGTGTCGTCGCAGCCGGCGAAGACGTTGCGGGCGCCCGCGAGGGTGATCACCGCGTGGCCGATCTGCCGGTTGCAGACGGCGACGGGCTGCTTGGTGCCGGCGTCGTAGTCGAAGAGGAAGTAGGTGGGCCGGTCCTTCTCGGGAGTGCCGCCGACGGCCTTCTGGACGGCGGAGACCTTCCGGCTCATCGCGTCGGCGAGTTCGGTGGCCTTCTCGCTCGTGCCGGTGACGGCGCCCAGCGCCTTGATGTCGTCGACGACCGCGGCGAGGTCGGTCACGGGGCCCTTCGCGTTGCCGGCGCAGGCCGTGGACTTGAGGTGGACGTGCTTGATGCCGGCCGCCTCGAACTCCTTGTCGGTGGGTTTGTCGCCCATGCCGTGGCCGCCGCGGTTCACCGTCGCGAACGTGTCGACGTACAGGTCGGCGCCGGACCCGAGCAGCTTCTCCTTGGGGATGACCGTCCGGCTGAGCACCGGCACCTCCCGCGCCCGCGCGTCGAGACCGTCGGGGAGGGCGCCCGCGCCGGGCGGGAAGCCGGTGCCGATGACCTTGTCGCCGGCGCCGAGCCGCAGAAGCAGTTCCAGACCGGCGGCGTTGCTGGTGACGATCCGCCGGGGGGCCGACGTGAACGTCGTAGGGGCGCCCTCGCAGTCCGTCATCTCCACGGGGAACCCGGCTTCGCCCCCCGCCCCCTTCGCGGCGCCGGCCGGCGACCCGGAGCTCTCGCCGCCTGCCCCGCAGCCGACGGCGACGAGCGCCAGGACGGCGGCGGTTCCGCACCACACGCGAGGTTGCATCAACACTCCTGACTCCGTCTTGCGATTCGGGGATCGTGAACGGCCCCGGACAGGTAGTCGGAGCGGTCTCCCTTCGAGTTCCCGGCGGGTCCGTTCCGGCGTCGCGCGGCACACCGCGGGGCGCCCGTGTGACCGGCACCCGTTCGATTACAGTGCTCGCCGGAGACGTCGTGGGGAGGGGCCTCTCGGTGAGTACCACAGCGGCAGCCGTCTGGGGCCGGGCGGAACAGCAGGACTACCGCGCCCGGGTACGGGGCTGCCTGCTCGGCGGGGCCATCGGCGACGCCCTCGGCGCGGCCGTCTCCGGCCTGCCCGTGGAGGCCATCCGGAAGGTCCACGGCGCCGACGGGCTCACCGACCTCGCCCCCGCGTACGGGCGGCGGGGCGCCGTCACCTACGCCACCCAGCTCAGCCTGTTCACCGTCGACGGACTGATACGCGCGCAGGTTCGCCGGGACACCGGGGCCTGGCATCCGCCCAGCGATCTGCACCGCGCCTATCTGCGCTGGGCCGCGACCCAGCGGGACTGGGGGCCCGACGAGCGGCGCGAGGGCGACGGCTGGCTCGCCCGGCAGGAGTGGCTGTACGCCCGCCGCGACCCGGCCCGCGCCTGCCTGACCGGTCTCGGCGACGACGTACTCGGCACCCTCGACGCGCCGAAGAACCCGGCGGCCCGGGACGCGGGCGCGCTCGTCCGGTCCGCCCCGTTCGGGCTGCTCGTCGGGTGGGAGCCGCATCTCGTGTGCCAGCTGGCGGTGGAGTGCGCGACGCAGACGCACGGGCACCCCGGCGCGTATCTGGCGGCCGGTGCGTACGCGGTCGTGGTGCACGGCGTGGCGCGGGGCCAGGACATCGAGTCGGCGGTGCGTGGCGCGCTCGCCCAGCTGGCGCCGCGGCCCGGGTACGAGCCGGTCGCGGAGGTCCTGAACCGGGCCCTCGGCGCCGTACGGCAGGGGGCGCCGACGCCGGACCGGATCGCGTCACTGGGCGACACGGACGGGGAGGCCGCGGAGGACGCCCTGGCGATCGCCGTCTACTGCGCGCTGGTCGGCGAGGACGTACGGCACGGGCTGCGGCTGTCGGTGAACCACGACGGCCCGTCGGAGGTGACGGGCGCGCTGACGGGTGCCCTGCTGGGGGCGCTGCACGGCGAGACCGCCCTGCCGCCGGCCTGGCTGGCCGAGCTGGAGGGGCGGCCCACGCTGCTGGAGCTGGCCGACGACTTCGCCATGGAGATGACCCAGGGCCCGGCGCTGCACGGCCCGTCGGCGGCCTCGCCGGGCTGGCTCGCCCGCTATCCGCGCGTCTGAGGAGCGGCCGCCTCGGGTGCCTCCGGGGCGGAACTGGAGGAGGACTGCGGGGCGGGCAGGGCGGAGCGGGTGAGCCGCCGAGGTCCGGAGCGGGGAGGCTGGACCTGCGGCGCCGTTCAGGGGTCACACTGCCGGGTACCCACCGGTATGTCGACCAACTTCACAGAAAGGGCCGGAAAAGGAACGGGCAAGGGGGCTTCGCGGGGTAAGGCCGAGCCCCCTCGGCCGGGACGGCGGACCAGTCGAGAGGGCTCATTCGTGGTGCGGGGAGGGGGAGGGCGGAGGCTCAGAAAGAGCCGGTGCTCACCTCGCGGACGAACGCGTTCCACGCGCCCGGCACGAACGTGAGGGACGGGCCCGTGGGAGCTTTGGAGTCCCGGACCGCGATCGACGCGACGACGGGGGACTTGACCTCGACACACGCGCCGTTTCCGCCGGAGTACGAGGACTTCGTCCAGGTGTCCGTGGCGCCCTGAATAATGGCCATGTTCTTCGCTCCGGTTCTGGCTGGTTCTGGGTGGTAGCAGTCGCGCCAACCCTTCAGGCTGGCGTGATCGACGCTACTCGCCCAACCTCCGTGCGCGGGACAGTCATTCACTCGACCGGATGGCATATTCAGGCTCGGTCTTCCGCTGGGAGCCGGTCGGGGTGTACCGTGCCGGCTTCCTCAACGACGGATCGGTCGATTCCGGAAATACCCGGGTGACTCGCGTGACTCGCGTGACTCCGACATCAGGGCGGATTCAACTCTCGGCGTGGTCCTTGGCGACCTGGGCGATGAACTGCCGGGTCTGCTCCACGCCGAGCGCCTGGGCGCGCAGATGCTCGTACATCACGCTGTACCGCTGCACGTCGTTCGGCTTCTCCAGGTACAGGTCACTGGTGACGCCCTCGATGTAGACGACGGACGAGTCGGTGGCGTCGGGGAACTCCAGGATCGCGTAGTGACCGCTGATGCCCGGGTGGGCGCCCATGTCGAACGGCAGGACCTGCACGGTCACATGGGGCAGGTGCGACTGCTCGATCAGCGACTCCAGCTGCTCGACCATGAGCTGCCGGGTGCCGACGACCCGGCGCAGCGCCGACTCGTCGATCACGGCCCAGAGCCGCAGCGGCGGGTCCGCGTCCTTGATCCGGTCCTGGCGGCGCGTGCGGACGTTGACGCGTTTCTCGATGTCCGACGCCGGCGCCTCGGGCAGCGCCCCGGTGATCACCGCCTCCGCGTACGACCTGGTCTGGAGCAGTCCGGGCACGATCTGCGGCTCGTACACACGCAGCGACGCGGCGTCGGTCTCCAGGCCGATGTAGACGCTGTACGGAATGTCGCCGAACGCGTGCCACCACCCTTGCTGCCGCGAATCCTTGGCCATCTGCATGAGCGAGTCGACGATGCGCCGGTCCTCGACCTCGTACACCCCGCACAGGTCACGGACGTCGCGCTGGCTGATGGACCGGCGGCCGTTCTCGAGGCGGCTGATCTTCGACTGCGAGACCAGCAGCCGCTCGGCCACCTCCTCCGCCGTCATGCCTTTGGCCTCGCGCAGTCGGCGGAGCTCCATGCCCAGTCTGCGTCGCCTGACGGTGGGATTGACATTGGACGCCACGGGAACTTGCACCTCCGGCTGCCTTGCTGTCGCTGGCGTTGCTCTGCGTATCTACCGCTCAGCAGACTGCCACCAAAGGGCGTGCCGCGCTGGAGAATTGCCACACGGGTGAGCAAACGGCGAACGCGCGGGACGGCCGGAAGGCCGTCCCGCGCGCCCGTGCGGCTTTCCGGACCGCGTCGTGTGGGGACGCCGGTGCGGTGCGGGACGTACGGGGTCGTGCGGAGGTTCAGCGCGCGGCGACGCGGGCCATGGACCCGGGGCGCGACGGCGCCCGCATCGGGACCGCGGCGGCCTGGCGGCCGACGCCTCCCGTTGCGGCGGCACGGCGCGGCTGCGCGGCCGCACCGTTCTGGACGTCCATCACGGCGTGCGCCACGAGGCCGCCCATCGGGTCGTGCCTGATCAGATCCCGGAGCCGGGAGCGCGACGAGCGCCCCTCGTTCCCGGGGTACAGGTGTTTGCCGAGACCGACGGCGTGCGCGAGCGCGGCCAGCGCGGCGGTCCGCGGGTCCGGCGGCACGCCGGTGCGGATCGCGTTGTCCAGCCGGGACCTGATCTCCCGGCTGATGGCCGTCTCCGTCGCCTGATAGCGCGTCGTCGGCAGTACCCCGCACATCTGGCTCTCGACGGCATGGACCATGCCGCACCGCTCCAGATGCGAGAGATACGTCTGACGCAGCCCCAGCCGGGGCCCGCCTATCCAGTGGACGGCCCGGACCGGACTGCCGCGCCTGCGCAGCAGTTCCAGTGCGGAGTCCAGCGTCGGATCTCCTGTCGGCCGTGGCATCACCACGGCGATACGATCCCCGTCAGGGGCTATCCGTCCTGCCAGAGCCAGCTCCACTAGCTGAGCTCCGGCGAGGCCGAGGTCGAGCGACTGCGGCTGCGCTGTGGTACCCGTGGCCGGGTCCAGAGCGAGCAGCAGAAGCTCCTCCGGAAGTGTTCTGCGGCTCTTGCCCATCCATGCCTCCCCGCGTGGATGAATGACAGGGTGACCCCTCTCACATTCATCTGTCGAGAGCGCCTGGGTGCTTCGTGCGGGAACCGGTAGGTATGTCGTTCTCGTCTTGCACGGGAGCCAAGTGCTCACACAGGACACTGGTACATGGTTCGGACAGTGCGTTGGTTGAGGAGGCACGGTGGCGGGCGAGTCCCCCGACAAGTCGGAGCAGCGGAAGTCTCCGGGGGAGACTGCTGCGGGCGGGCGCGATCCGCGGCTCGCCGTCTTCGGTGATGCGGAGACCGTGACCGGGGCGGCTGGGGTGGACCAGCCGACGGCCGTGTTCAAGGCGCCGAAGGCGGAGGAGCCTGCGGAGTCGGGAGAAACGGAAGAATCTGACAAGAGGGCTAATTCCGGCGAATCGGAAGAGGCTCCTGAATTGGACGAAAATCCGTCTGAAGTCGACGAAGCTTCTGACGCGCCGGAAAGCGAGGAGACCGAGGAGACCGAGGACGTCGAGGAGGCCGAGGAAGCCGAGGACGTCGAGGAAGCCGACGACGACTCGGAGAAGGCGCCAGCCACGCCGAAGGCCGGCGCGTCCGTGGATCAGCCCACCGCGGTCTTCAACGCCTTCGAGAGGCGCCCGCAGCCGGTTCCTCGGGTCGACCAGCCGACGACGGCGCTGACCCTCAAGCCGGAGCCCGAGCCCGAGCCGAAGCCTGAGCCCGAGCCTGAGCCGAAGCCCAAGGCTGAGCCGAAGCCCAAGGCTGAGCCGAAGCCGGACGCTGAGCCCAAGCCCAAGCCCAAGCCCAAGCCCAAGCCCAAGCCTGAGCCCAAGCCCAAGCCTGAGTCGAAGCCCGACGCTGAGCCCAAGCCCAAGCCCAAGGCTGAGCCCGAGCCCGACGCCGACTCCGAGCCGCCGGTGAACAAGTCGGCGCCGACCAGGCCCGCGCCCAAGTGGGCGACCGGTGCCGACGCCGACGCCGACGGTGACGCCGACGCCGAGCGGGCGAGCAGGTTCGTACCGCTGCGCTCCGACGACGTACGCCCCGCGGCTCGCACCCGCGCCACTCCCGCGCGAGCGACGACCGCCCCGGACAACGCGTCCGCGACGGCCGCCGAGACGAAGGGGCCCGGAGCGGGGTCGGCGGCGGCGTCCGCGCCCGCCTCCGCCAAGGCGCCGGCCTCCGCGTCCGCCTCCGCGCCCGCCTCCGCCAAGGCGCCGGCCTCCGCGTCCGCCTCCGCCTCCGCGCCCGCGTCCCCGGCCGAGTCCGAGGCGACCGCCACCGCTACCGTCGCGGCGCCGTCGCTCACCGAGGCCGAGCGGACGAAGCAGCAGCCCATGCCGCCCCTCCCGCCGCTGGACCTGCTGGCGGAGCTGACCAACACACCGCCCCCGCCGGAGACCCCGGTACGGACGCTCGTCCGCCGCGTCAAGATCTGGACGCCGCTGGTCCTGCTCCTGGTGATCATCTTTGCGACCGTGCAGCTGCTGCGGCCGCTGCCCGACCCGACCCTGAACCTCTCCGCCGACGCCACCTACACCTTCGAGGGCGGTCGGCTGGAGATGCCGTGGCCCACCGAGGGCCAGGGCGCGGTCGAGGTCGAGGGCGTCGGCATGATCGGCACCTACGGGCCGCAGCAGCCCGCGCCGACGGCGAGCGTCGCCAAGACGATGACGGCGTACGTCCTCCTCCGCGACCACCCGATCAAGGACAAGGACGCCGGTCCGAAGATCGAGATCGACGCGTTGACGGAGGAGCAGTCCCACAACCCGGACTGGTCGGTCGCGCCCGTGAAGGAGGGGCAGCTGTACACACAGGGTGAGCTGCTCCAGCTGCTGATGATCCCGTCGGCGAACAACGTGGCCCATCTGCTGGCCCGCTGGGACGCCGGCTCCGAGGAGGCGTTCGTCAAGAAGATGAACGACGCCGCCAAGGACCTCGGGATGACGAACACCACGTACACGGACCCCAGCGGCTTCGAGAAGACGACCGTCTCCACGCCTCTCGACCAGCTGAAGCTGGCCAAGGCGGCGATGAGGTTCGACGCGTTCCGCCAGATCGTCAACATGCCGAACGTCAACCTGCCCCAGATCGGCCGCCAGCTGGAGAACGGCAACACGATCCTGCTGAGGGGCGGCGTCGCCGGCATCAAGACCGGTACGTCGACCCCGGCCGGCGGCAATCTGCTGTGGGCCGCGTACACCAAGATCGACGGCAAGCTGCGGCGCGTCATCGGCATCGTGATGGGCGTCAAGAGCGGCGCGTCGCTGAGTGACAAGGCCACGCTGGCCATCAACACGTACAGCTACGGCCTCATCAAGGCCGCGCAGGACGGCGTCACTTCGGCGCCGGTCGTGAAGCAGGGCGACATCGTCGGGTACGTCGACGACGGCCTCGGCGGCCGTACCCCGGTCGTCGCCACGAAGGACCTGAAGCCGGTCGGCTGGGCCGGGCTCGAGGTGGAGCTCCAGCTCACCGACGGCGACAAGGGCCTGCCGCGCACCGCGGCCGACGGCACAGTCGTCGGCGAGCTGGCGGTCGGCACCGGCGAGGGCCGGGTCAGCGTCCCCGTGGCGCTCCAGCAGGACCTCAAGGAGCCGGGCTTCGGCGCTAAGCTCACCCGACTCGGCTGACGGAGTACGCACACGCGGCCAGGGCGCCCCGGAGCACCGGGGCGCCTTCGCATGCACCGGAGAGGGGGCTTGACGCGGTGACCACCTTCGAGGCGGAGCCGCCGGACGCGCGGGCGGGGCGCTGGTACACCACCCCGGTCGTGGCGGCGACGGCCCTGGCGGGTGTGCTCCACCTGGCGTGGTTCCTGTTCGTCGCGAACAGCGGCGGGGACCTCGCCGCGCAGGACGCGTGGGCGGACTTCGCGACCCGGCACCCGGACTCGGCGTACAACCTCGCCTGGTACGGCGGGATGCACCCGGTCTCGTACAGCGTGCTGTCGCCGTACGTGATGTCGCTGCTCGGCGTACGGACGACGATGATGGTCGCCGGGACGGTCTCGGCGGCGGCCACCGCGCTGATCCTGATGCGGACGCGAGCGGTCCGCAACACCCTCGCCTGCTCGCTGGCGGCGGTGTTCGCGCTGCTGTGCAACGCCCTGTCGGGGCGGGTGACGTTCGGGCTCGGCCTGATGTTCGCGCTGGGCGCGGTCGCGGCGGTGTTCTGCCGGCCGCGCCCGGGCCCGCCGCGCCGGTGGTGGGCGCGGCGCGGGGCGAGGGCCGTGGTGGCCGGGCTCCTGTCCGGCGTGGCGACGGCGGCGAGCCCGGTGGCGGGCCTGTTCCTGGGCGTCGTGGCGGCGGCCCTGTTTCTGAACGGCCGGCGGGCCGCCTCGTACACGCTGGGTGTGCCGCCGGTGGTCGTGGTGGCGGTGTCGGCGCTGCTGTTCCCGTTCTCGGGTACGCAGCCGATGGGCTTCGGAACGGCGGTGCTGCCGCTGGTGTTCGGCGTGCTGACGCTGCTGCTGGTGCCGAGGGCATGGCGCACGGTCCGTACGGCGGCGGCGCTCTACGCCGTGGGCACGCTCCTGACCTGGCTCATCGACTCCCAGATCGGCTCTAACGTGACGCGGCTGCCGATGCTGTTCGCAGGCGTGGTGCTGCTGGCGGCGCTGCCTTACGCGGCGCGGCGTGTCCGGTACGGGCTGCTGGCCGCGCTGGTGGTGTTCCACGCGTGGGTCGGCTTCAAGAGCGTCGACGACGTGGTGCTGACCGCGCCGCACGCGTCCTGGACGGACGAGGCGGCGCCGCTGGTCGAGGAACTGCGGCGCAGGGGCGCGGAGCGGGCCCGGGTGGAGGTCCTGCCGGCCCGCAGCCACCGCGAGTCCTCCGCGCTGGCCCCCTACGTCAACCTGGCGCGCGGCTGGAACCGCCAGGCCGACATCGAACGCAACCCGCTCTTCTACGACGACACCCTGAACGCCGACACCTACCGAGCCTGGCTGCACCGCTGGGCCGTCCGCTACGTCGTCCTCTCGACGGGTGCCTCTCCCGACACGGGCGCCCAGCGGGAGAAGGCCCTCATCGAGGCGGGCCTGCCGTACCTGGACCTGGTGTGGTCCGACGCCAACTGGCGCCTGTACGCCGTCCGGGACGCGACCTCGCTGGCGGGGCCGACGGCCGCCGTGGACAGGGCGGGCGCGGACGGCATGACCCTGCGCGTGGCGAAACCGGGCCGGATACTGATCAAGGTGCCGTACTCACCGTGGCTGTCCCTGGTGGACGAGAAGGGCGAGCGGCTGACGGCCGGGACCGCCGGCGGCGGGCAGCCCTGCCTCCGAAGGTCGGAGGAGACAGGGGAGGGCGACGAGTGGACCGAACTCGACGCCCCGGCCGCAGGCGTGTACCGCCTGGCGGCCCCGTACACCCTGTTCCCCCGGGGAACACCGTGCGCCCCGTAGGCGAAGCGTTATCACTTACGCCCTGGGGCGTGACCTTCCCCTACTACCGTCACACGCGGGAAGGACCGCGACGGGGGAACAGAAGATGCGCACGACCGACGGACGCCGCAGGCTGCCGGCCGCGACGGCGGCACTGGCTCTGCTGCTGCCGCTGCTGACTTCGTGCGAGGACGGCGACGGGACGGCCCGGAAGCCGACACCGACGCTCGCGTCATCGTCATCGTCGCCGTCGGCCCCGGCGACCCGGTCGTCGCCGCTTGTCTCCGAGCCACCGGCGACGAGCCCGGCCCCGAGCACCGCGGCGCCCACGTCACCCACACCGACCCCGGCCACTCCGACGCCGAAACCGGCGCGGACGTCGAAGCCGAAGCCCCCGCCCGCCCCGACCCGTCTGTCGATGTCGACGGCGACGCCCGGTGGGAAGATCACCCTGGTACGGGGCGGCGCGCCCCAGGAGTTCACGGTCACGCTCCGCAACGGCAACACCCACGCGTACACGCGGCTGCGCCTCGCCTTCCAGATGGAGATCCTGTTCGACGACGATCCCGCGGCCGACCGCCCGCCCCAGGACGGCTTCACCCTGGAGCGCTGGGACCCCGCGACGGGCACCTGGCGCCCCGAACAACTCCGCATCGCCAACGACTACATGCCCCCGAGCATGTACGAGGGCGGCACGCCTCTGGCACGCGACGCGGTCCGCACCGAGCGCTACCGCCTCCGGGCCCAGGCCAAGGGCCCGACGGGCAGCACGCCGCTGATGGTGAACCTCATCGACACCGCGGCGGACACGAGAGCGGCCGGCGCGATCCTGCCTCACACCACCACCAGAGGCTGACGGGTTCCCCGGTCGTCACGCGCGGCAGCGCGGCGTCTGCGTACGCCGGCGCCGGACACCTCCAGGGGGCCCGGGTCACCTCGACGAGTCCGGCCGCCCGCAGACACTTCTCGGATGACTGCCGCATGCCCACCGTGCCGTCCTCATGTGTGCTGTCCGCCGGTTGCCGTGTACGCGTACCGGTCACCGCGCACGGCCTCGGTCCGGTCACCGCGGACCGTGTCGACGAAGGCCGTCGGGTCCCGCGGCAGTTCGTCGCCGCGCCACGCCACGTACCCGTCCGGGCGGACCAGTACGAAGGACCGTTCGTAGAGCCGGGCGACATCCCCGTCGTCGCCCCCGTTCCGCACGGTGAGCGGTACGCCCCGGTCGGCGAAAGCGCGCTCGACTCCCGCGAGTCCGTCGTGATCGGCGGCGAAGCGCAGCAGGACGAACCCGTGCCCGAACAGGTCGAGCGTGGAGGTGGTGGAGTCCCACCACGCGTGCGCGGCGCGGTAGCCGGGCTCACTGCCGGGGCGCCAGTCGGCGTCCGGCGTGCCGTGGCGCACCGGCACTTCGGGGTCTTCGATGATGGCGGGGGAGCTGTAGCGCAGCCCGAAGTGGATCTGCGGGGCGTCGAACTCCCGCTGTACGTCGCTGCGCTCCAGCCGCTCCGCCATCTCCGCACGGGCCCGCTCGCCCTCGGGCCCGTCCAGGTGGACCTCGGGCGGTACCTGCCTGCGCATGGTGCGCTGCAGGTTGAGGTGGGCCTCCCGCAGACTCTCCACGGCGATCGGCCTGCGCTCGGTCTCGTATGTGTCGAGCAGCCGGTGCCCGGCCCAGCCGTTCAGCGTGGCCGCGAGTTTCCAGCCCAGGTCGGCGGCGTCGCCTATGCCGGTGTTGAGGCCGAAGCCACCGGAGGGCGACAGCGTGTGCGCGGCGTCGCCCGCGAGGAAGACGCGCCCGGCCCGGTACCGGTCGGCCACACGGTGGGTGAGATGCCACTCGCCGTCGCTCAGCAGCTCCACCGGGGTGTCGAGGGCGAGGGCGTCGCCGATCAGTGACCGCGCGTCGACACGGTCGGCGGCGGGGTCGTCCACGCCCACGACCAGGTTGTACAGGTCGCTGCCGTTCAGCGAGCGCATGGGGAAGCGCAGCGTGGACGACAGCATGAGGAAGTAGACGAGGGCGGCTCGGTCGCCGAGCCGCTCCTTGAGCTCGGGGGCGCGGAAGAGGATGTTGCGGAAGACCTGCGTACGGTGGCGGGCCGGCGCGTCGATGCCGCAGGCCCGGCGGACCGGGGAGGCGGCGCCGTCGCAGGCGACCACGAACCGGGCCCGGACGGTGCCGGTCGTACCGGTGGTGTGGTCGGTGAGGGTGGCGTCGACGTGGTCGTCGGTCTGCCGTACGCGGTCGACGGTGGTACGGAGCCGTAGCGGACCGTCCGGGTGGACGCCCACGGCCCGCGTCAACACCGGGTTCAGCCAGTGCGCCGGGCAGATCTGGTCGGGCTCGGGGGTGTGCGCGAAGGCCGGGCGGTTCCCGGCCGTCCCACGGCGGTACCGGTAGACCTCGTGGCCGCCGACCCGGGTGACCCAGGCGATGTCCAGGGGGTGGTCGGCCGGCCATCCCGCGCCGCGGACGGCTTCCGCGACACCCCAGCGGCGGAACAGCTCCATCGAGCGCGGTCCGATCGTGCTCACCTTGGGATGCCGGACCTTTCCGTCACCGGCGTCGACGACCATGCAGTCGATTCCGCGGTACGTCAGGTCCAGCGCCACCGCCATCCCGACCGGGCCGCCGCCCACGATCAGCACGTCGGTCCGATCAGCGGAGTGCGTCATAGCGTCCTCACCTTCCTTCGTGACGGTGGCGACGGGCGGGGCGCCCGCGCAGGGGCTCGCGCGGGCGACCCACCCGGCGCTTCAGTGGCTCACGGGCGTTCCGCGATGACCAGGAGGCAGCCGAAGTCGTCGACGCCCGCCAGGTCGGACGGCTGGAAGGCGTCGTCGGTGAAGTGGAAGTTGCCCTCGTCCATGGCCGCGGGGCGGTCCTCGACGGTCGACAGCTTCCCCAGCTCCTCGCCGAGGCGCAGCGTGGTCTGCTCCGTGATGTCGAGGATGCCGCGCAGCCGCAGGCCGGAACGGTGGATCAGCGCGACGTAGTCGTCGACGTCCGCCGTGGTCGACATGAGGTCGCGGCAGAACTTGTCGATGCCCGGGTGCCGTACCTCCTTGCGCGGGGCGCGCTCGAACACGTCGGTCAGGACGAGTCGGCCGCCGGGGACGAGGACCCGGCTCACCTCGGTGAGCACCTGCTGCCGGTCCGGCATGTGGCAGATCGACTCCAGGGCCATCACGGCGTCGAACGACCCGTCCGCGAAGGGGAGCTTCATCGCGTCGCCGTGCTGGAACACGGCTCGGTCGGCGACCCCGGCCTCGGCCGCCAGCCGGTTGGCGGTCTTGATCTGCTCCTCGCTGACGCTGATGCCGGTGACCCGCGCACCGGTGTGCGCCACGACCCGCAGACCGGGACCGCCCACCCCGCAGCCCAGGTCGAGGACATGGGACGCGTCGGTGATCCCCATCCGTTCGATGAACACATCGGTGAGCCGGTCCATCGCCTCCTCGATCGTGGCCTCGGAGTCCGGTGTGTCCCAGTAGCCGATGTGAACGTTGGGGTTGAAGGTGCCGTCGTTCATCGCGTTCAGCGTCAGCCGGTCGTACAGCTCGCCGACGGCTCCCGGCACGGGCAGGGTCTGGGCGGAGTCCTTCATGGCAACGGCCTTTCGGGTCGACAGGTGGAGACAGGTGGAGACAGGTGGAGACGGTGGAGATGAGGTGTGGTGCGGGGGCTGGTGGACGCAGGGCGTTCGCCGCCGCACGCCTCAGCATCACGCCGGGTGGGCCGCGGAAAGACGGACCGGACGAAAACCCCCTCGTTCACGCGGGGGGATGCGCGGCTGCTCCGGCGCGAACGGGTGGGCGGAACGCCGTTCAACCCATGCGCGCCCGAGCCGCTGGGGGATATGAAGTCAGGAGCGCCGCGCGGTGATCAGGACGTAGCCGGTGTGCGGGTGCTTCCCGAAGGACTCCATCAGGTCGGCCGCCGCCGTGATCTGCTCCGCCGCGGGGGCGTCGAGGGAGGCGGCGATCTCCCGGAAGGCGGCCGAGGCGTGCCCGTAACTGGCCCGGACCTGTTCGCCGATGTCCATCAGCTCCAGCAGCTCCCAGCCTCCTTCGGCCAGGCGTGCCCGGTGCTCGTCGGGCGTGTTGATCCCGGCGATCTCGTACACGCTCAGCATGCCGTCCAGTACGGCTCTGTCGTCACCGGTGAACGGCTGCCGTTGGCACAGGTCGGCGATGACCAGACGGCCGCCGGGGCGGACGACGCGGTGCATCTCCGCCAGGGCGGCGGCCTGGTCGGGCATGTGCAGCAGTGATTCGATCGCCCAGGCCCCGTCGAAGGAACCGTCCTCGAAGGGGAGATCCATGGCGTCCGCGAACAGGAAGGAGACCCGGTCACGGGCGTCGGAGCCGGCCGCCTCCTTCGCCGCCTTGGCGAGCTGCTGGTGGCTGACGGTGATGCCGGTGACGCGTACGCCCTGCGACGCTCCCGCGATGCGCAGGGCCGGGACGCCGTTGCCGCAGCCCACGTCCAGAAGGTGCTGATCCGGCCGGAGGGCGAGCCGGTCGGCGACGAGGTCGGTGAGGTGGTCGGTGGCCTCGGTGATCGGGACGTCGTGGTCGCCGTGGTCGCCGTGGTCGTCGCCCCAGTAGCCCACGTGGATGTTGCCGCCCAGGGCCGTCGTGGTGCCGGCGTCGGCGAACACGTCGTACGCCTGGCCGACGGAGTCGGGGGTGGTCTCGGAGGTGGTGTCGGACTGCTGCGTCATGGGTTCCTTCCTCTTGTACGGTGCCGGCGTGTCGCCGCGGGTCACGGGCGGTCGGACATGCCGAGGACCAGGCGTGTCGGCCCGTGGAAGACCATGTCGTCGGCGTAGTCGACCCGATGACCGCCGCGGCCCAGCCCGGGAACGCCGTCCAGCAGCGTCCTGAGGCCGATCTCGGCCTCGGCGCGGGCCAGCGTCGCGCCCAGGCAGTAGTGGATGCCGAGCCCGAAGCCCAGCTGCCGGTCGGCGGGGCGGCGCACGTCCAGAACGTCGGGGCGCGGGAAGCGCGCGGGGTCCCGGTTCGCCGAGCCCAGCAGGGCGACGACCCGGCTGCCGCGCGGCACCTCGTGCCCACCGAGGCGGGTGTCCTCGTACGCCCACCGCGTCACCGCCTGCACCGGCGGGTCGTAGCGCAGGAGCTCCTCGACCGCCCCCGGCGTCAGCTCGGGAGTGCCGCGCAGCTCGTCGAGGACCCGCGGGTGCGCCCGCAGCGCCAGCACCGCCTTCGCAAGGAAGTTGGTGGTGGTCTCGTGTCCGGCGGTGACCAGGTGGACACAGGTGCCCACGATCCCGTCCACGCTCAGCGGTGCACCACCGTCCCGGGCGCGGACGAGGAGCGTGAGAAGGTCGCCGCGGTCTTCCCCGCGCCGCCGACGCACCTCCTGCCGGAAGTAGCGGGCGAATTCGAGGGACGCCGCCTCGGCCCGCGCGTAGCCCTCCGTGCCCTTGCGTGACCGGGTGGTGCCGGCCTCCTGGAGAGCCACCGCGTTGGCGCGGAGCCATCCGTGGTGCTCTTTCGGAATGCCGAGCAGTTCGGAGATGACCAGGATCGGGAACGGCGCCGCGAAGCCCTCGACGAGGTCCGCCTCCCGGTGCCGTACGAACCGCTCCAGTAGCTCGTGCGCGATCTGCGTGACGCGAGGCCGCAGCCCGGCGACGACCGAGGGCGAGAACTCCGTGCCGAGCAGGGAGCGCAGCTCGGTGTGGCGCGGCGGGTCCATGAACACCAGCCAGTTCTCGACGATCGCCCGCAGGGCCTGGTACTCGGCGGGGATCGGGCCGGGCACCGCGCCGGCGTCGGCGGACGCCACGCGCGCGTCCCGGCCGAAACGCCGGCTCGACAGCACCCGGACGACCTCGTCGTAGGAGAAGACGTAGAAGGTGTCCGGCCCGCCCGCGCCCGCGCCCGTACCCGCTCCCGCGCCCGAGCCCGTACCCGCGCCCGACGCGCCGCGATGGACCGGCGCGGTCTCCCGGTAGCGCCGGTACACCGGGTACGGGTCGGCGATGTCCTTCCTGTCCCAGCCCTTGAGGTCGAACCGCGGCAGCGTCGCGGATGGCATGCGGTCTCCTTCGATTCGGCAGTGCGGCGCCGCCGTTCCGGGGGCGCCGCCGGAAGCGCCCTAGCCGCGCGGCAGCCGGAAGTGGTCGGCCCAGAAGGCGCTCATCTCCCCCACGCGAGCGGGCACCATGGGGTGCTTGCCGCATGCCGCCGCGAGGTGGTCGAGGCGCAGCGAGATGCCGCGCCTCGCCACGTCCGGACGGGACACGGGCGCGGGCTGCTCGGTCAGCTCGAACGACGGCCCGGCGGTCATGCCGCGGCGCCCCGACGGCAGGGTCACCAGCAGTTCGGCCAGCGGGCGCATCAGGCCGGTCATCATGTCGATCGCCGCGTTCATCAGGTCGGACCGCCGCAGGCTCTCGTCGGGGCGCTCACCGAAGTGCTGGGCCATGAGCTGCAGCGTCATGAAGTAGGAACGGTTGAACAGCTCCATGACCGACCGGGCGTCAGGGTCGGTGACCGTCTCCATGGCGGGGTTTCCGTGCCCGAGGGTCGGGTTGCGCACGACGGGATAGGCCGGGTTCCACCGTTCGCCGCCCGGGCGCGTCCCCGTGGCCGGTGCACCGCAGAGCAGATCGGAGATCCGCAGGAACGAGGCGTAGTGCGACCGCTCGGCGGTTCGCGGGCCGAGCACCCCTCCCTCTCCCTGCTCGGTGATGACGTCGATCGCGAACAGGGCACTGGAGAGGTCGTCGACCTCGAGCTGGTAGTCGGGGTGCTGCCGGTTGAGGGACTCCCGCAGGAAGAGGTGGTGCTCCCCGCCTCCTCTGCCCTTCTCCACCATGAAGAGGTCCGGGACGCGTTGCAGGCCCTCCCGGATGTCCGCGTACAGCTCGCTCAGCGAGGCGTACGGGTGCCGGTCGTCGTACGGCGCGGGGGCGGCCGCCGCCGTGTCGCCTCGCCGCACCTCGCCGACGAGGTCGTCCGGCCGCTCGATCAGCGTGAACCGCTCGACGCTGCCGAGTCCGAGCCGCTCCAGGGAGAAGTCCAGCGGCACCGACAGCTCCTGGTTGACGGTGCCGAAGTCGATCCGGGGCACGTGGAACGGCTCGCCCACCGCGGTGAGGATGTTGTTGACGAGGAGGAAGTGGATCATCTCCTCGCGGGCGATGTTCAGCAGCATGCTGCGGATGCCCTCGTCGAGGGTCTCCCCGCCGTCGCCGCAGGCGAGCCGGAGCTGCTCGGGCGTCCACACGCCCCGCCGCACGTACTCCAGACCGGCGCCGTGGGTGGGCACCGAGTAGGCCGCGTAGAGGTACTGGAGCATGACGGCCAGCTCGATCGCGGCGGCGTCGCGCAGCACCCCGACGAGTTCGCCGCGGGTGCCGATCCCCCTGCTCCTGCGGCCGGCGGCCGGCTCCGTCAGAAGGACCCCGTCCGGCACCTGCTGGGCCCGCAGGAACTTCAGCAGGAGCTGTGCCTTCGGCTCGGACAGATCCCGCGTCGGCGGCATGTAGTAGGTCTTCGCCTTGTTGCGCGGGTCGCACATCTGCCAGATCAGCTTCGCGTACGTCTCCACCTTGCACCGGTCCGCCAGGCTGAAGACCTCCGCCTTCATGAAGGAGTACAGGTGCTCGTAGTACGCGAAGACCTCCCTGTACACCAGGTCGAAGGTCACCTCGTCCTGGCCGGTCCCGGCCAGCCGCCAGTCGTCGGGAAGCACCCGCACCGACAGGTAGCCGGCGCCGGGCCAGTATCCGAGCGCGTCGTCGTGGTCGTAGCCGAGGGCCGCGGAGCCGGGGAGGTCCATGTCGCACGGCAGGTCACCGGCGCCGGCGGACAGCAGGACACGGGCGGTGCCGGCTGCCGCGCCCCGCATGGTGAACCACCCGCGTCCCGTGTGGTCCGTGTCCAGGGCACAGGCGCTCGACCACGCGCCGGTATCGTCCCGCCGGCCCGCGCGCAGCCGGACGATGTCGACGTCGGAGGACCGCGCCTCGGGGGAGCGGGCGGCCGGGTCGCGCGGGAGGGCGCCGGGGTTGAAGAACTGCCGTACGCCGATCTCGCCGACGGCTCCTGGACGGCCCCGCACGAAGGACCGTACGAGCACCTCGACGTCGTGGTCCGCGTCGTCCGGGCCCCGAGGGTGCTCCAGGAAGAGGCACGCGTCGTCGACCTGGACGTTGATCTCCTTCTCGCGCAGGTGCACCACCGGGCCGCCGGGGCCGGTGCCCACCAGGTGCAGCGCCTCCTCGGCCGCGGCGTGCGCCGGCAACTCGCTGGGAACCGTCACCAGGCCGCAGGCCAGGGCGTACTCCTCCCCGAGGTACGCCTGCCGGGGCACCCGGGCCACCAGTCGGCCGGTGTCCGCCGTACGCAGTTCGAGATCGCCGATGTCGACGAGCGCGGAGGGACCGGCGGCGGGCACCGCGGTGATCATGTTGAGGGTGACGTGTTCGTCCGTCACCTCGACGGAGAGGTTGTGCGGCCCGCCGGGAGCCCGGCCGGACACGCGGCGGTCCGGGACGAGCAGGCGGCCCGCCGGGTATGTGCGTGGCTCGTGCGGCCGCCAGGGGGCGATCGTCCCGCGCAGCTGCCACCGGCTCGGCCGGTCGGGGGCGTGCGGAACGGACAGGTGGCTGAGCGCGAACTGCACCACCAGGCCGCCGGCCTCCTCGGCGGCCACCGTGGCGCGCAGTCGCCGCACGGCCGGGGAGAGGGCCGCCTCGTCGAGCCAGGTCAGCTCCTCGTCCTCGGTCACGACGAACTGGTGGACCACGGACCGGCGCAGCCGCTTCGCCAGCCAGTGATCGCCCACGTCGCGGACGTGGTCGGCGTTGTGCCACCTCGGGGGCTGGAAGCCGCGGACGGCGCCGGTGGCCATGTACCCGACGTCGTGGGAGCGTCCGTCGCGCCCGAAGCAGAACTGTCCGACCATGAGCGTCGTGGTCCAGTCGGAGGACGGATCGATGTCGAAGACACGGGCCCGGTTGACCGTGGTGGCGAGGTACTCGTTGTAGTGCCCCCACATGTCGACACCGCGCCCGACCACCGGATCGGCGGTGTCGATGTCGCCCGCGCGGCCCTCGACGCCGACGATCCGCGCGTCGATCGAGAAGTGCCCGTTGCCGGCGAAGTCCTCGCCCTTGGCCGCGCTGAAGGGCCCGTCGGACGCCGGGCGGCCCGTGCTGTCGAACCGCGGTCCCAGGCGGTCGAGATGCTCGTGGTACTCGCCGGGTGGGCGGTGCGCAGGGAAGGGCAGGCCGTCCTCGGTGAGCGCCGTGTTCGTCGCCAGATCGACGAGACCGCTGCGCGGGCCGGTGGGCAGGTGTGTCGTCGCCGCTCCGCGGAAGTGCAGCCGGGGCAGGTCGAAGACGCTCACGCCGACTCGTCCGAGCGGCTCGGGCGGGTGGCGGCGAACACACGGCTGGCCCGCGGCTCGTACCACTCGATCTCGTGCGCGGCGTCGATCGCCGACTCGATGGCGCCCTCGATCCACGCGGGCTTCGACGAGCAGTGCTCGCCGGCGAAGAAAAGCCCCTTCTGCGGCCGGGCCGCCTCCCGCCGTTCCGCCTCGCGGAGCGCGGCTTCCTGGCCCCAGCGGACCGTGGCCGCTCCGGAGGACCATCGGCGCGCGCCCCAGGCCCGGCCCGCCACGCCCAGGACCATGCCCGGCCGGCGTAACTCGGGGTGCATCACGCTCAGTTCCCTGGTGACGACGGCGTTCCGCTCCGCCTCGCTGAGCCGGCTGAGCGCGTCGGCGTCCGGCCCGATGGTGTAGCTCGCGAGCAGCACCGCGCCGTGTGCCGGGTCGCCGTCGGTGGGCGGGTAGTAGGTCTGCCGCACGTGCCCGCCGGTGAAGGAGGCGCCCCCGCTGATGCCGTCCTTCTCCCAGAACGCCTCACGGCAGTGGAAGGCTATCTTCGTCGCCGCCCAGTACTTCGTCTGATGGACGATGTCCAGCTTGTTCTTGTCGAAGCCGGTCAGCCGCATCTTCCTGAGCACCGTGAAAGGAATGGTGCACACCACGTAGTCGCACGTCCTGGTGACGGTCCTGACGCCCTGGCGGATCCGCAGGACCACCGCGTCGTCGCGGACGTCGATGCCCACCACCTCCTGGCCGGTCGAGATCTCTCCCCGGATCCGTGAGGCGAGCCGTCGGGGGAGCGCGTCCATCCCGTCCCGCAGCCGCACGATGGTGGAGCTGGTCTCGTCCAGCACATCGTCGAGGAAGCGCTCGAGGCGCGGCGGGCAGAACGACCGCACCTGGGGGTGGTCGGCGAAGAAGGTGTGCAGATCGATCCTGTTCTTCGCGCTGCCGCACCGGTAGGGCGTCAAATCGATGTGATCGATGAGGTTCAGCAGTTCCACGCCTATCTCGTCGTGCAGCCCGTCGTAGAACTGGCGGGGGGCGATGGCTCTTATGCTGGCGTCCAGCCAGGCGCCGAACAGCAGCGTGTCACTGCGGTATCGCCGGTCGGGCAGCCCGGCGGCGAAGTCGTCGACAAGGGTTTCGTGTGCGTCGCGCACCCGAAGATATCCCGAGGAACTGGGCAGGTAGGCGGCGTCGTCGGAGAACAGCGTCCGAAATTCGCGAACCTGGTTCTGCAGGCCCAGTTCGGCGATGTAGTGCATGGTCAGCCGGTGTCCGGCGGGGATCCGCATCGCGCCGAGCTCCGCGAACGGCCCGGCCTGGCCGCCGCCTTCCGGTGGGCCGCCAGGAAAGCGATGGGTGTGAATCCGGCCGCCTATCTCGCGGCTTCCCTCGACGACCTGGACGTGATGTCCGAGGCGCTCCAATTCGTATGCCGCCACAAGACCGGCGATGCCGGCGCCGATGACGGTGACCTTCTTCGGTCCACCGATGGCGCCGTCCGGCCCGTCGATCTCCTGCAAGGGTGCCTTCACAGGTTTCCTCCAGTACGCGATGTCCAAGGCCGGGAGTGTGTCCTGGATGAACGCCAGCGCCTTTCCCCGTCCCGGAAGGGCGATGCCGGGGATTGCCTGTCGGCCATTCTTTGCGCGGTGACAGCGCGCCCGTATCCCCCGGCGGCCCTCGGCACGGATGGTTCGATCAGCGATCCGTCGGCGCGACCGGGGTGGCACGACGGCGCCATCCTGCGCGAACGCGCGGGGTTTTCCCCGCGCCGCCGTCCAGGGCCCGGGGCGAGGCGATGCTGGCGTGCGTGGCCGGACGGCCGGGTCCGCAAGCGCCCGGCCGGCCGGTGAGAACGGTGACACGCGACCCCGACGGAGGCGACGTTGACGCGAGTGTTGATCGCTACCACACCGGCACCGGGACACGTCGTCAGCATGCTCGAGGTCGCACGTGAACTCGCCCGGCGCGGACATGAGGTGCGCTGGTACACCGGTCGCGCCTTTCAGAAGCAGGTGGAGCAGGCCGGGGCGCACTTCGAGCCCATGAGCGCCGAACTCGACTTCGGCGGCAAGAGCCGGGAGGAGGCGTTCCCCGGCCACGCGGGGCTGACCGGGATCGCCAGTTTCAAGATCGGTGTCCGGGACATCTTCTACCGGACCGCACCACGCCAGATGGACGACCTGCTGGCGGTACTCGAACGGTTCCCGGCCGACTGCGTACTCGCCGACGACATGTGTTACGGCGCGTGCTTCGCCGCCGAGCGCACCGGCATCCCGCTGGCCTGGCTGAGCAACTCCGTCTACATCCTCGGCAGTAGGGACACCGCCCCGCTCGGACGAGGGCTGCAGCCGAGTTCCTCACCGCTCGGACGGGTGCGCAACGCGCTGCTCACCTTCGTCGGCGACCAGGTGGTGATGCGGGACCTGCGCAGGGAGGCCGACCGGACACGGGCCCGGGTGGGGCTGCCGCGGCTGAGGACGGGCGCCATGGAGAACATCGCGCGCCCCCCTGCCCTCTACCTGATGGGTACCGTGTCCTCCTTCGAGTTCCCCCGCAGCGACCTGCTCCCGGGAACCCACTTCGTGGGCGGGCTCCTCGGCCTTCCCCCGGAGAACTTCGACCCGCCCGGCTGGTGGGAGGAACTGCACGGCAGCCGGCCGGTGGTGCTGATCACCCAGGGCACCACCGCCAACGACGTCGACTGGCTGCTCGCCCCCGCCGTCCGGGCACTGGCCGGGCAGGACGTCCTCGTCGTGGTCACCACCGGGACCGACCTGGACGCCGACCGGCTGCGGCCGCTGCCGGACAACGTCCGGCTGGAACGGTTCGTCCCCTACCACCACCTGCTGCCGCACGTGGACGTGATGGTGACCAACGGCGGCTACAACGGCGTCAACGCGGCCCTGGCCCAGGGTGTGCCCCTGGTCGTCGCGCCGGGCTCGGAGGAGAAGCCCGACGTGGCGGCGCGGATCAAGTGGGCCGGGGCCGGTGTGGTCCTCGGACGGCGGGCCGTGTCCGAAGCCGGCCTGCGCGACGCGGTGAGCACCGTACTGAACGACGAGCGCTACCGGCGGCGGGCACGCGCACTGTCCCGGGAGTACAAGAGCTGCGACGCCCCGCGACGGGCCGCCGAGCTCATCGAGTCCATGGCCGATTCCCAGGGCCAGATTCCCACCGGAGGTGTCACACGTTGAACGTCACGACGGAAACCGGCGATGTCACGACGGAAGCCGGCCTGACAGAACCGCCCGAGACGACCATGCCGACGGACCCGGGCCCCTTCGACTGCATGCCCGAGCTGCTTGCGGCCGCGCGGGTGGCCCCGGTCGTACGCATCCCCTACCTCGGCAAGCACGCCTGGGTCGTGTGCGACCCGGAGCTGGTACGGATCGCACTCACCCACCCCAAGCTGGCCAAGGACATCACCCTGGTCCCCGACTTCATGCGCAAGCCGGGCCTGATGGTGGGCTCGCAGCCGCCCCCGGAGTACGCCCGCGCCATGATCATGAGCGATGGCGAGAACCACGCACGGATCCGGCGGGTGCACCAGCCGGTGCTGAGCCCACGCAACACCGAGAGGTGGGGCGAGCGGGTCAGCGTCAAGGTCGACGGCTTCCTGGACGAGCTGGAACAGTCCCGTTCCGCGGAGTCCCCCGAGGTCAACGTGGTCACGGACTACACCCACCGGGTGCCGCTGGCGTTCATCTCCGAGATGCTCGGTCTGCCCCTGGAGGCGGAGCGGCGGCTGCGCAGCATCACCGACGTCATGCTCTACTCCTCCGACTACCCGGCACGCAAAGAGGCGGTCGGCGCGCTGTTCGGGGCGGTCGAGGGCTGGGTGCGTGACCCGGCTCCGCTGCGGGACGGGGTGATCAGGGGGCTTCTGGCCGCCGCCGACGGGCCGGACGCGGTCACCGAGGGCGAGGTCGTCGTCTGGACGGTGGGGATGATCATCACCGGCTACGAGACGACCGGGAGCCTGATCTCCGCCTCGCTCTACGAGGCTCTGCGGCGGCCGGCGGACGAACGGCCGCAGACCGACGAGGACATCAAGGCGTGGGTCGAGGAGACCCTCCGCGTACACCCGCCGTTTCCGCACCCGACCTGGCGCTTCCCCACCGAGGACCTCGACATCGGCGGCTATCTGATCCCCAAGGGCGCCCCGGTGCAGGTCAACATCGCGGCGGCGAACCGGCAGCCGGACGAGGGGGCGGACAGCTTCGCCGCGGAACGGCAGGGACACGGGCACCTCTCCTTCGGACTCGGCGCGCACTACTGCATCGGCGCCTCACTGGTCCGGCTGGAGGCACAGATCGCGTTGCGCGGGTTCCTGCGCCGGTTCCCGAAGGCGCGGCTGAGCACCGGCACCGCCGTCGAGTGGGAGTCGGAGTGGATGATTCGGCGGATGAGCGTCCTGCCCGCGGTGCTGGACTGAAGGGGCGTCGATGAAGGCGCTCGTGCTCGCCGGCGGGTCCGGCTCCCGGATGCGGCCGATCACGCACACCTCGGCGAAGCAGCTCGTGCCCGTCGCCAACAAGCCGGTCCTGTACTACGGCCTCGAGTCGATCGCCGAGGCGGGCGTCCGTGAGGTCGGCATCGTCGTCGGCGACACGGCCGCCGAGATCGAGTCCGCGGTCGGCGACGGCTCACGCTTCGGCCTGGACGTCACCTACCTCCCGCAGGAGGCACCGCTGGGCCTGGCCCACGCCGTACGCATCGCCCGGGACTACCTCGGCGACGACGACTTCGTGATGTACCTCGGCGACAACTTCCTCGTCGGCGGCATCAGCGCGCTCGTGGGGCGCTTCCGGGAGAACCGCCCGGACGCGCAGATCATGCTGACCCGGGTGTCGGACCCGCGTGCGTTCGGAGTGGTCGAACTCGACCCCCACGGCCGGGTCATCGGCCTGGAGGAGAAGCCGAAGCGCCCGAAGAGCGACTTCGCGCTCGTCGGCGTCTACATGTTCACCGCCCGCGTGCACGACGCCGTGTCCCGGCTCAAGCCGTCGTGGCGGGGCGAACTGGAGATCACCGACGCGATCCAGGAGCTGGTCGACTCGGGTCGCCGCGTGGACTCGACCGTCGTGTCCGGGTACTGGAAGGACACCGGCAACGTCGCGGACATGCTGGAGGTCAACCGCCTCGTCCTGGACGGTGTCGAGGCCGACTGCTCCGGTGAGGTGCGCTCCAGCGAGCTGATCGGCCGGGTGGTGATCGAGAAGGGCGCGACGGTCACCGGGTCACGGATCGTCGGCCCGGTGGTCGTCGCGGCGGGTACGCGCATCCGTGACTCCTACATCGGTCCGTTCACCTCCATCGACAGCGACTGCGAGGTGGTCGACAGCGAGGTCGAGTACTCCATCGTGCTGCGCGGGGCGTCCATCGCCGGGGTGCGGCGTGTCGAGCGCTCGCTGATCGGACGCGAGGTCGAGGTGACGTCCACGCCCCGGACCCTGAGGGCCCACCGTCTCGTCCTCGGCGACCACAGCCGGGTGCAGGTCGGGTCATGAGGACTCCCGTGGCGAACCCGGAGCCCGTCGAGGCGCGGTCGGCGCCGCGCTTTCGACCGGAGCGGCCGGGGCTGCGCCTTCACCCGGAGCGGCCGGGGCTACGACGCCTTCAACCGGATCAGAGCCGTACGGGACCGGATGTCGAGCTTGCGGTAGATCTGCCGCAGGTGGAACCCGACCGTATGCGGGGAGATGAACAGATGGCGCGCGGCCTGCTGGTTGGTGAGCCCGTCGGCCACCAGTTCCGCCACCTTCCGTTCGGTCTTGGTGAGGCTCTCCCAGCCGGAGACCGGGCGCTTCGCGTGCGTCCAGTGCCGGCGCCGCACGCCGAGCCGGCGCAGCCGGGCCCGTACGCGTGCGGCATCCCGCTCACCGCCGAGCGCGCCGTAAGCGCTCATCGCACGGTCCAGCTCACTGATCGCGGTCTCGTGGTCGTCTGCGCCCCCGCGTTCGCCGCCCCCGCGTTCGCCGCCGCGTCCGCCGCCGGCGAGCAGGAGGCCGGCGTGGTCCTCGGCCGCCGCGGCCCGAGCCCACGGGTTCCGGTGCAGCCGGCCTGCCTGGGCGAGGGCGTCCGCGTCTCCTTCGACCAGGGCGCGGGCATGCATGGCCGCGGCGAACACCGCGGGAACGCGCGGGTTGCGCGCGCGGAGGTACTCCGTCGTTTCGACCACCGTCCGGGCGACATCCGGCATCTCCGCCGCGAGCGCGACGCGGACACACCAGGCCGCGGCGGCCGGATCCTCCAGAACGAGTAATCGGAGCGCACCGGAATGCGCGCCGATCTCCGACAGCACCTCCAGCGCCGCCCGGGAGTCCGCCTGCGCCTCGGCCAACTGCGCGTTCAGCAGGAGCCGTGCGGCCCACCAGGGACTGGAGGGGTGCTGGGGGAAGTTCTTCTCCAGGGTCTTCATATGGTCCTCGGCCTGGGCGAGCGCCCCGCGGCGCAGTGCGGCCATGGCCAGCACCAGCCACGCCTGCGGGGCGAGCATAGGCAGGTACGGGCGGCCGTCCGTTCCCACACCGGCCCTCGCCGCCTCCTCGGCCTCGTCCAGGCGTCCCTGGGCGAGATGCAGCGGTGCTCGCAGCACGGCCCGGACGGCGGCGGCCGGAGTCCCCGCCTCCGCGGCGGCCGTCCGGGCGGAGCACTGGACGATCGCCGCGGCCTCCTCGTACTCGTCGGTCCTGGTGAGCGCGAAGGCGAGGAACCAGCGTGGATCGAGGAACTGCCCTTCCGCGCCCCCGTCGCGGCCGAGCGCCACCGCTTCGCGCAGGGCTTCCACCGCATCGTCCACCTGGCCGTCGCGCCACTGGCCGAACGCGTGGAAGGTCATCGCGCCGACTCGCACGGGTCGTGCGTGCCGGTCGGGTGCGCTGAGGATCTTCCGCGCTCGTTCGACCGCCGTGCTGTCGCCGGTCAGGTAGGAGGCGGCGAGATGGGTGATCACGGCCTCGTGGTGCGGCAACCCGCGCTGGAGTCCGTCCTGGAGTCCGCGCTGGGAAGCGCCCTGGGAAGCTTCCTGGAAGCCCGGCGAGGCGTCTTGGAAGCCCGGCGAGGCGTCTTGGAAGCCCAGCGAGGCGTCTTGGAAGCCCAGCGAGGCGCCCCGGGATCCGCCCTCCTGCGCCGCGAGCGCGTCGCCTGCCGCCCTGCGCGCCGCCTCCGCGTCGCCCAGCAGCAGCAGCGCGGCCGACATCGATGCGCGCAGCGCGGCGACGTCGCCGGCCGGCGACTCCGACAACGGGGCGGCGAGCCTGGCGGTTTCGTCGATCGTGTCCTTGGCCAGGGTGATCGCCCGGTGCAGGTCGCCCGCCCTGGTGAACGCCTCGACGGCGGTCTTCGCAAGGCGCACGCGCTCGGCGTGCCCGGGCGCCAGCAGCTCCATACAGCGGGTCGCCAGCGACGCCGCGGCCGCCGGATCGGAGGCCAGCAGCCTTTGGGACCCTTCGGCGACGACGCGCAGTTCCTCCATGTTGCCGGGCTGGGCGATGTGCACCAGTTGGAGAGCCGCGCGTTCGATGCCGTCGGGACGCGACAGCAGCATCTCCGCCGCCTGCCGACGCAGCAGTGCGCACACCGGTGGCGGTACGGAGTCGAGCAGTACACGCCAGATCGGCTCGCTGCGGAACGCGAGGTCGTGCTCACCACAGACCAGGAGCCCCCGGCCGACCGCTTCGTCCACCGCTGCCAGCAGGCCGACGGGTGCTTCGCCGAGCATGGCCGAAAGATCCTCCGGTGCGAACGGCGATCCGAGCACCGCTGCCAGCCTGAGAGCCTTCATGGTGGGCTCGGAGAGCGACCGGAGATCCTTCTGGATCAGTGCGGAGAAACGTTTCGGTACCGGCGCGGGCATGCAGACCCGAGCTCCGACAGGTGCGCTGCCGACCGAGTCGGGCTGCAACCGCGAGGTCCCGTCGACCACACATATGTCGCCGTCCTCCACCAGCCCGCTCACCAGCTCGATCACCGCACGTGGAGCGCTGTCGACGCTCTCCGCCAGGGCGAGGAGCGCCGGGTCGGGGACGGCTCCGGCGCGGTCGGCGACCAGTTGTGTCAACGCGTCGCCCGAGAGCGGCCCCAGCTCCCGCACCGGTTCCACCGGAACCCTGCCGCGCAGCTTGCCGAGACAGCTCTTCACCGGCTCGTACGGCGCGGCGTCCTCGTCCGGGGTGAAGGCGAGCAGCCAGAGGACCCGGCGGCCGCTGAGGCCCACGATGAGGTCGTACAACGTTGTCAGCGAGGGAGGGTTCGCCAGATGCAGATCGTCGAGCGCGACGACGGCGCGGGTCTGTTCCGTGTCATCGCGCAGCCATGCCCGCGCGGCCTCGATGGCGTGGGACGCACTCGGGTGGTGGAATCGCGGTGCCGCGTCAGTACCGGCCGAGGCGCCGTTGAAGACCGCGAACCCGTCCCGGTCCGCGATGTCGACGGCTTCCAGGAGGAGGCGGGTCTTGCCCGCGCCGGGCGCCGCCTCCACCAGAAGGACCTTGCTCCGCCGGGCGCTTGTCACGCTGTGAAGGTTCGCCCTTATCTGTGCCAGCTGCTGTTCCCGGCCGCGCACCTGCGGTAACGGTCTTACCTTGGGGCTCATAACCCTCCGTATCACGGCTATGCCGTCTTTCCCCGGTCCGTGCTGCAATCCCGCATGCGGAGCGATTCGCGACCCCCATTCGCGGTCTCCTCGAAGATCACAGTCAAGGCTATGGCCGGGATGGTTCACGGGGAAGAGGGTAAATTCCGTCAGTCCGACGTCCTGATAACCCGCCATACTCCCTTGAAATTCGAAGGAAGGACGGGCCATGCCGTCGGATGCCCGAACGGGCAACACCATTTGCCCGTTTTCTTGGCCGAAGGCCCCATCGCCGCGCCTGAGCTGTGGGTTCAAGCCACCGGATGGACGCCTGGACGCATCACCGCCGGGCCGCCACCGATGCCGCCCACCGGCACGTCGCGTACCTGGAACGTTGCGCGGCTCCGGGTAAGTTGGCTCAACCGCTCCCGCTCGCCCTGGCCGGATCCGTACCACGCTCGGGAGCGCTCTCACCGTGCGTGTCCGCATACACCTCTTCCTCGCACAGTCGGCTCCGACGGCTTCCGAATAGGACGGTGAGTCCCGTGCCGTGGGCGGGAAAGACGTACATGCACCGAACCGTGTGGCCACATGGAGAAGGCGGACGCCGCTTCAATAACCGCTCCCCATCCGGGGACTGATCCTTCTCCTCGACCCCATAATGCAGAAGTCCGCTCACTGGGCCGCAGGTGCGCAATTCGTCGCTACTGAAGGCTCTGACGGGTTGCGGTCGGCTTGCCGCCCAAGGCCGACCGGCAAGTCGTCCGCGGACGCTGCTGGACCGGGACGGCGCGAGGGTTGCTGTACCTCTCCGCCGTACAGCCGGCACAGATCCACTCGGAGCCGTGGCTCATGCGTGTTCCGCGAAAGTTCCCTCCAAAAGGGTTGCGGGAGGCGCGTTGGACAGTGTCCAGAGGGTTTCCGAAGCCTTCAGCCGTCATATTGAAATGTGGCTCTGCGGGTGGGAAGCCCGAGCCCGCCCCGGGCCCGAAACCTGCGGGAGCACGACCGCGACCGACGACGGACTCCACATGCGCCCATGGTGACGTCATGAGAAGACCCCGGCAGGCTGAACGCTTCCCGCGTGCCTCGCCGTCGACTGCTGCTCTCGGCGGCCCGATCCTCGGTGACCGTGGTCCTGTCGGCGGTTGTCTACCACCTGGTGCCGCTGGACAAGGGGCCCGACATCGGTACAGCGATCGTGCCGGCCGTAAGCCCCGTACTTTTCGCCGGCGTGCTCGCCTGGCAGGTCTGTCCCCGGTCACGCGCCACTACCCGCATGGGAGCGGAGTGACAGGACGTCTCAGGTTCGCTGAGAGCAGCCGGTGAGACCACGACGAGGTCCGCATCGCGAGGAGGCAAAGCTCATGCCGGAGGCCAGGACGGGACCCGAGGGCGCGTCACCCCCAGACCCTCCGACGCTCCTTCGGAGCCGCGCGTACCTGGTGCTCCTGGCATTGGCCGCGCTCATCGGCGTGCCGGTGTCCGCGGCGGCGTTCGGCTTCCTCGCGCTGGTCAGCGAGGTTCAGCCACTGATCTACACGGATCTGCCCAAATCGCTGGGGTTCGACGGAACGCCACTGTGGTGGCCGTTGCCGCTGCTCGCCGTAGGGGGACTGCTTACCGGACTGACGATTCGGTACCTGCCGGGCCACGGCGGCCATGAACCGACAGCCGGGTTCAAGACCACCGGCCCGCCCACCCCCATCGAACTGCCCGGCATCTTCCTCGCCGCCTTGGCGACGCTCTGTTTCGCTGCCGTCCTCGGGCCCGAGGCCCCTCTCCTGGCCCTCGGCGGCGGGCTCGCCGCCGGCGCCGTGCGGATGGTCAGACGGGACCCCCCTGAGCAGGTGACCGCGGTGCTTGGCGCGGCGGGCAGTTTCGCGGCCATCAGCTCGCTGCTGGGATCACCGCTGCTCGGAGCGTTCCTCCTGATGGAAGCTTCGGGGTTGGGCGGGCCGATGCTGGCACTGGTGCTGGTGCCCGGCCTGCTGGCTGCGGGAATCGGCGCACTCATCTTCGTCGGACTCGGATCCTGGAGCGGGCTCGGCACCTACTCGCTGGCACTGCACGACGTACCCGAGGTCAGGGACCCGACCGCGGCGGAATTCGGCTGGGCTCTGGTCATCGGACTGTCGGCCGCGTTCGTGGGTGTGGGAATCCGATGGCTCGCCGTCCGGCTCGAGACACACGTCGAGAGACGACGGGTGCCGGCCACGTTGGTCATGGGCCTGGTCGTGGCGGGGCTGGCGATCGGCTACGCGGAGGGCACCGGCAAAGCGGCGACCGACGTGCTGTATTCGGGGCAGACGGCGCTGGGCCCACTCCTCACGCACAGCGCCGCGTATTCGGTGGGAGCTTTGCTGCTGCTGGTGTTGTGCAAGGGGCTGGCCTATTGCGTGTCGCTCAGCAGTTTCAGGGGAGGCCCGATCTTTCCCGCGATGTTCGTGGGAGCGGCGGGCGGCATCCTGTTCTCCCACCTGCCGGGGCTGAGCCTGGTCGGAGGGTTCGCGATGGGTATCGGAGCGATGAGCGCCGCGATGCTGGGACTTCCGCTGGTCTCCGTCCTGCTCGCGACGCTGCTGATCGGGACGCAGGGGCTCACCGTCATGCCCCTGGTGATCGTCGCGGTCGTGGTCTCGTACGTCGCCACGGCGTGGCTCACACCTCCTCCCGCCCCGGAGCCAGGGCCGGAAGCGAGGCCAGGCCGGCAGCAGCCGTGACCAACGGCTCAGGACCGCCCGTACGCGATCGGGCCCTACATTCATCACCCGTCAGTGAAGAGAGCGGCGAACGCACCGTCGGCTCCGCGGGCCCATGGGTGGCAGCTCCGGGCTCCTCCCTCCGGACGCGGCTTGCGTTGCATGCGGTTACGAGTGGAGGACCTTCTCCTTGGCCCGGCGGAACTCCTCGTCGGAGATGTCGCCGCGCGACCGGATCTCTGAGAGCTTGGCGAGTCGGTCCGCCTCGGCGGCGGGGCCGGTGGTGCCGACGGTCTCGCGGATGTAGCGGTCCGTCTCCTCCAGCCCCGATGTGCTCCCGTGCACGCCTGCCCATGCTTGCCGCAGGAGGGCCGACGGCCCCTTGCTGAGCCCTGCCGGGGCTCACGGCCCCGGCAGGGCCGGGCGTCACTGCTCTTCTTCTGTGGGAAGTTCCAGCCCGAAGGCCTCACCGATGGCGCGGGCGGCGGACACTACCCGGGCGCTGCCCACCACGGGGGCGATCGCCACGAGCGTTCCCTGGATCTTCTCCAGCGGCACGCCGACTTCCGCGGCGGTGCCGATGTTGAGCAGGTACGAGGGGGCGGAGGCATCCATGGCCACCAGAGCCGCGATGCGTGCCAGCAGATACGTCTCCTCATCCAGCCCGGACCGCTCGTACGTGTCGAGCGTCATCTGCACGAGCGTCTCGAACACAGGAGCGTTCGCTTCGGCGAGGGCGGTGACGCCGCCCGCCCCGGTCTCTTGCTCAGCCATGTCCGGCTCCTTTCCTGGGGTCGGGGTGCCGTACGTCTACAGGAGAGCCCCTGCGCGCGCCGGACTGCATCACCCGGGACGGGTGACCGGCCGGTCACCTGCGGCCGGGCGTCCGGTTGTGCCGGAGGCCGCGGCGAGGACGCCGCGGAGAGCCGGCCCGAGGACGACGATGCCGAGGACAAGTGCCACGGCCCCGGGGGTGGGGTAGTTCCACAGCCCACGGGGATGGGGGCGCTCCGGGGCCCTGTCGCGGATTTTCCATCAGCGGCGCTAAGGAGCCTGCGGTGCTCCTGGCCCATGGCGGCCCTCGGCACGAGGGAACCGCCAGACCCGACCGACATGCGGAGCCCACAGTCGGATGGTCCACTGGATGAGGCGGCGGTTCCCGCCTCCCCACCCGCTTTGGGCGAGGCTCAAGATCCCTTTCGGGCCGCTCCGGTCGCGGGCGGCGCTGACCAGGAAAGAAGCCGGAGCGCGGCCACACTCCCCGTTCGACCGGCATGATCTCGCGGCGCTGCACCGGCACCGCGCCGCGCTCACGCCTGCTCCCGTACCTGTGATCGCCATCTCGCGCAGCGGGACCGACAACCTCACCATCAAACCGGTCAGCCGCCCCAAGAACACCTCCGGCTTCGTCATACTTCCCCGCCGCTGGGTCGTCGAAAGGTCACTCGCGTGGATGATGCACGCCCGCCGACACGCCCGCGACTACGAACGGCTCATCCAGCACTCCGAGACCCTGATCACCTGGGCCGCCATCACCCTCATGACCCGCCGTCTCGCGTGAAAAGGCGCCACCCCCAGCTGGCCAAGGAAACCCGCATCGGCCGACACTTGAGAGCGCCGCTCCTCCCTCGAAAATCCGCTCGGCAGCACGCAGCAGCACAAGGCACAGTGGCCCCATGAATGAACGAGGGCTGAACCGCGACGGAACGATCGCACGCGAAGGCGCACTGGACCGAGTGCCGGCAGGGTTCGTCCCCGTCGTCGATGCCGCCCGCGCTCATATCACCGCAACATTCGGCAGAACGCGCCTGCACAGTGCCTACCTCTACGGCAGCATCCCCCGTGGCACCGCCACTCCTGGAGTCTCCGACCTCGACCTCCAGCTCGCTCTCCACGACGAGCCCACCGAAGCCGACCGCGCCGACGCCAAAGCGATCGAGGCCGTACTCGACCGTGCATTCCCGCAGATCGACGGCGTCGGGATCCTGCTGACCAGCACTCGGCTTCTGCTCAGCGACGTCGAACGTCACGACGGCGGATTCTTCATCGCCTGCCTCTGCACCCCGTTGCTGGGTCCTGATCTCGCAGAACAACTGCCCCGTTACCACCCCACAGCCCTACTCGCGCGGGAGACCAACGGTGACCTCGCCCGTGTGCTTCCACGCTGGCGTGCCAAGGCAGCCGAAGCCGCCACGGATGCCGATCGCCGGGTCCTCAGCCGTTTCGTCGGCCGTCGCATCGTCCGCACAGGATTCACTCTGATCATGCCCCAATGGGGCGGCTGGACCAGCGACCTCCATGAGTCCGCCGAGCTCTTCGGCCGCTACTACCCCGAGCGCGTCGAGCAGATGCGTGTCGCCGCGGCCGTTGGTCGTTCACCCTCGTCTGATCCGGCGGTGCTCGGGACGCTCATCGATGACCTCGGCCCTTGGCTCGCAACCGAATACACAGCCCTGCACGGCGAGAAGGCCCCGCGTCCTTAACGGGCAGAGCAGGACCAGGACGTCCCCATCTACGCAGCCATCCAGCAGAGAGCGGCCCGGCGCCACGCTAGCCGAACCGTCATCTGCCTGCAGATTAGAAACACGCACTCAGAGGTCGTTTTCATCTTCAATGCGCCGTTATCCCCGGTTTTCTGCGATGCACTGGTGTGATGTTGATGAGGCTATCGATGCGAGTGGGCCTTAGACGCTGGGTGGGGTGACAGCTGAGGCGGAATGCGGCTTGCGCCTGTCTCATCCCAAGACGCCGGCAGAGTGTGCTCCTGCCGGTCGCACTGCACGCCTGGGCGCACGCCCCCGAGCGGCGGTATGCCCGAGTCATGGCCGAACGTCGTGCGTATCCGAGTGATCTGTCCGATGCCCGCTGGGAACTGGTCGAGCCGGTGCTGAGCGCCTGGCGGACCGAGCGGCGCCGACGTGCGCTGAACATCGGGCGCCCGCCCGAGCACGAGCTGCGCGAGATCATGAACGCGATCCTGTACGTGGACCGCACCGGAGTGCAGTGGCGCTACCTGCCGCACGACTTCCCGCCCTGGGAAACCGTCTACGGCTACTTCGCCAAGTGGCAGAAGGACGGTGTGTTCGTCCAGCTCAACGGATTGCTGCGGGAGTTGGTGCGCCAAAAGGAGGGCCTCAACGCCCAGCCCTCGGCGTGTGTCATCGACGCGCAGAGCGTGAAGACCTCCGCCAGCGTGCCGGCCGCCGGACAGGGCACGGACGCGGCGAAGAAGATCGTGGGACGCAAGCGGAGCATCGTCACCGACACCCTCGGGCTGCTGCTGGCGGTGCTGGTCACCGCGGCGAGCGTGCAGGACTCCGACGCCGGCCGGATCCTCATCGAACAAGTCGCCGCAGAGCATCCCGCCGTCCGCAAGACCTGGGTCGACGGCGGCTACCGCCGACACCTCGTCGAGCACGCGGCCGCCCTCGGTATCGACATGGAAATCGTCCAACGCAACCCCAGGACCAGGGGTTTCACCCCGCTGCCAAAGCGCTGGACGGTGGAGCGGACCTACGGGTGGCTGATGCTCCACCGCCGCTTGGCCCGCGACTACGAAACCCTGCCCGCCCGCTCCGAAGCCATGATCCACCTCGCCATGACCGACCTGATGGCCCGCCGCCTCACCGGCG
>NZ_VSRY01000171.1 GCF_008271805.1 Streptomyces sp. TRM49041 | reverse complement strand
GGGCAGGTCCCGCCGCAGGCCGCCGCCTCGCCCGCCCCGGCACCGGCGCCCGCGACCCCCGCCGATCCCTCCGCCCCCCTCGCGACGGGCTCCGGCGGCGGCGCCACGTCCTGGGCGCAGCAGGTCCATCAGCTCGCCCAGCCGCAGGGCCCCGCACAGCCGCAGCCCCCCGCCCCGGCCATGCCCACGCCGGTCCCCGGCCCCGACGCGGCAGCCGCGCAGCAGCCGGTCGTCCCCTGGAAGCCCCCGGTCAGCGACCCGTTCCTGAGGGCCGCCCAGGAGCGGGCCGCCGCCCGCCCGGCCGGGCTCGGGAAGCGGCTCGCGGCCCGCGTCGTCGACACCCTGGTCCTCGGCGCGCTCGCCGGTGCGGCCGCCGCGCCGTTCGTCATGAAGGGCGTCGACCACATCTTCGACAAGATCGAGCAGGCCAAGCGCTCCGGTGAGACGGTCACCGTCTGGCTGGTGGACAGCACGACCTCTGTCCAGTTCGGCATCGCGCTCGCGCTGCTCCTGGTCCTCGGTGTGCTGTACGAGGCGCTGCCCACCGCCAAGTGGGGCGGCACGCTCGGCAAGAAGCTGTGCGGCCTGGAGGTGCGGGACCTCGAGTCGTACGAGCCGCCGTCGTTCGGCGGGGCGCTGCGCCGCTGGCTGGTCTACGGGGTGCTCGGCCTCCTGGCGATCGGTGTCGTCAACGTGCTGTGGTGTCTGGTCGACCGGCCGTGGCGGCAGTGCTGGCACGACAAGGCGGCGGGCACGTTCGTGGCCAGGCGGTAAGCCTTCCCCCGAACGGCACATGACCGGATGCGGGTGTCGGCGGGGCGGGATGCACTGCCCCCATGAGCAACGAACCGCCTAAGTCCGGCCAGCCGCCCGAGGACGACCCGTTCCGCAAGCGCCCGCAGCAGCCGTCGGAACCCCCGGAGGGCGACAGCGCCCCACCGCCCCCGCCCCCGCCCGGGGGCGGGGGGTACGAGGGAGGGCCGCCGGGCGGCGGCGGACCGTACGACGGTGGGCCGTACGGCGGAGGGCCACCCGGGGGCGGGCCACCCGGGGACGGGCCGTACGGCGGTGGCCCCTACGGCTACGGCGGCACCGACCCGCTCGCAGGGATGCCGCCGCTCGGCGACACCGGCAAGCGCGTCCTGGCGCGCCTCGTCGACTGGCTCATCATCTTCATCCCGCTCGCCGCCCTCGGTATCCCGTTCGGCATCTACACCCGGGTGACCGACGACGGCAACGACCTCGGCGACGTGTGGACGGGCGACAACACCGGCGGCCAGTGGGCGTTCCAGCTCATCTCGATCGTGGCGTACGTCGCCTACGACACGCTCATGACGTCGAAGCGGAACGGACAGACCGTCGGCAAGCGGCTGATGGGCCTGCGCGTCGCGATGCTCAACGACGGCAGCGTCCCGACCACGAACCCCGCGCTGATCCGGGCGCTCGTGCTGTGGCTGCCCGCGCTGATCTGCTGCGCCTGTCTGTGGCCGCTGCTCCTGCTGATCATGATCCTCGTGGACAAGCCCTACAAACAGGGCTTCCACGACAAGGCGGCCAAGACGGTGGTGGTGTCAACGACGTAGTGAGGGCTGCCGTTCCGGGGCCGCGTCGGGCGTCGCCGCCCCCGCCCCGGTACCGGCCCCACGGGCACGGGCACGGGCACGGACGCGGGCGCGGAGCGGCGCGGCGAGCGTGACGCTCAGTCCGAGCAGCAGCGCGGCCGCGCCGACGAGCGCGATCCCCGCGCCGGTGGTCGTAGGGAACAGCAGGAGGAGGGCGACGGTCGAGCAGACGACAGTGGCCGAACCGTAGGCGAGCTGTGCGGCGGTCGGACGCGGCATGGCGGTTTCCGTCCTCGTGGTGGAGTCTCGCAACGCGGTCGCACTGATTGACGACTCTACGACGGTGGATGCCCGAGGGGAACCGCCAGTAAGCGTGACCTAACCCACCGTGCCGATGTATCGGGGGCGCACAGGGGCGTGGATCACAGGGGAGGCGGCGTCAAGTGTCCCGCACCGTACGTGAGATCGACGTCGCCACCGCCGTACCGTCGAGCCTCGTGACGACGGCCGGGCCGGCGACCGCCGCACAGCCGAGCCGGGCCGCGAGCGCGCCGACCGTATCCTCACGGTCCTGGTCGCGTTCGGCGACAGGGCCGACGACACCACCCGGTACGACCCGGACGGGCTGAACGGCGCCAAGCCGCCAATCGTCGAGTACGGCGGCACACCCGGGCCCCGGCACGACGAGATACCCCGGCCGGACCGGACCCCGGACAACTCCGCGGACTGGCGACCCGACTGCGACCGCGCGCCCACTACGGGAGGCTGTACTTCGGCGAGGGCCCCGGCGCCGAGTCGCTCGAGACGTAACTGCGAGCAGGTCTCCTGGGCCGCCCTTCGGTCGAGGGTGAGGTCTCGGACCGGGGCCTGGTGGAGTACGACGAGGCCCGCTACGCCCGCGCCGTTCGGCGCCGCGGCAGGGCATCCCCTGTTCCGCGTCGAAGCCGTGACCGGCCCGTTCTCCCTGTCCGGTATGCGGACCGGGGTTTCCATATAAGGCACTTGGCCTGTGCAAGTCAAGACTGTCTTTTCTCGCGTAAGTCCGGTCGAATGTCGTCCACTTGTGGCGCGACACCGCACGCGGATAAACACGTGACCCCCCATCCGCGTTGGCGGTGCGCAGGGGAGGAAACATACAAGTGACCAGCAGACGACGGGCGTTCCGCGCGTCCGCGGTGTTCGTGGCCCTGGCCGCGACCGCCGCCACCGCCGGAGCCCTCACCACGGCACAGGCCGACAACCGCCCGGATGCGGGCATCGAGCGCCACGACCCGGCGCCGGGCGCGGTCGAGGAGGGCCACGCCCACGAGAACGAGAAGGCCGCCGCGGTCGACCACGACCTCGAAGGCCCGTTCAGCGAGAAGCAGTCGAAGCAGCGCGAGGCCGCCCTCGAACAGGTCCTGGCCGGCGACTCCAAGGTGGAGAAGCGCGGCAGGTCCCAGGTCGTCAAGCTCGACGACAAGAAGTACGTCGAGCTCGGCCGGGAGAAGACCGACAAGATCTTCACCATCCTCGTGGAGTTCGGCGACAAGGTCGACACCGAGACGCTCGTCGACCGCAAGGACGACGACACGGACGAGCCGAAGCCGAAGTACGGCGGCACGCCCGGCCCGCTGCACAACCGGATAGCCAAGCCGGACCGTACGAAGGACAACTCCACGGCCTGGCAGGAGGACTACGACCAGAAGCACTTCCAGGATCTGTACTTCGGCACCGGCAAGGACGCCCAGGGCAAGCAGAAGCACTCCCTCAAGACCTACTACGAGCGCACCTCGTCCGGCCGGTACTCGGTCGACGGCGCCGTCTCGGACTGGGTCAAGGTGGAGTACAACGAGGCCCGCTACGGCTCCAACTACTGCGGCAACTCCAACTGCTCCAACGTCTGGGACGTCGTCCGCGACGGCGTGAACGCCTGGGCCGCAGACCAGGCCGCCAAGGGCAAGTCGAACGAGGAGATCAAGGCCCAGCTGGCGCAGTACGACCAGTGGGACCGCTACGACTTCGACGGCGACGGCGACTTCAACGAGGCCGACGGCTACATCGACCACTTCCAGATCGTCCACGCGGGCGAGGACGAGTCGGCCGGCGGCGGCGCGCAGGGCGGCGACGCGCTGTGGGCGCACCGCTGGTACGCGTACGGCACGAACGCCGGCAAGACGGGCCCCGAGGGGAACAAGGCCGGCGGCACCCAGATCGGCGAGACCGGCATCTGGGTCGGCGACTACACGATGCAGCCGGAGAACGGCGGCCTCGGTGTCTTCGCCCACGAGTACGGCCACGACCTCGGCCTGCCGGACCTGTACGACACCTCGGGCCGCGCGGGCGCCGAGAACTCCACGGGCTTCTGGTCCCTGATGTCGTCCGGCTCCTGGCTGGGCACCGGCAAGGACTCCATCGGCGACATGCCGGGCGACATGACCGCCTGGGACAAGCTGCAGCTGGGCTGGCTCAACTACGAGAAGGCCAAGGCGGCCACCAAGTCCAGGCACAAGCTGGGCGTCGCGGCGTACAACACCAAGAACCCGCAGGCGCTCGTCGTCGAGCTGCCGAAGAAGAGGGTCACCACCCCGATCGTCAAGCCGGTCCAGGGCGCCACCCAGTGGTGGAGCAACATGGGTGACGACCTGAAGAACACCCTCACCCGGTCCGTCGACCTGACCGGCAAGGCCAAGGCCGAGCTGACCCTCGACGCCTGGTGGGACATCGAGGACGAGTACGACTACCTGTACGCCGAGGTCTCCACGGACGGCGGCACGCAGTGGACCGCTCTCGACGGCACCGCGGACGGCCAGGCCCTGCCGAAGGACGCGAGCGGCGCCTCGGCGCTGACCGGCGTCTCGGAGTCCTTCAAGAAGCTGGCGTACTCGCTCGACGCGTACGCGGGCCAGAAGGTCGACCTCCGCTTCCGCTACCAGACGGACGGCGGCGTGGCCCAGAAGGGCTTCGCGGCCGACAACATCGTGGTGACGGCCGACGGCGCCGAGCTCTTCTCGGACAACGCCGAGACGGAGGCCCCCGGCTGGACGTCCAACGGCTTCTCGCGCATCGGCGAGGCCATCACGGACGACTACCCGCAGTACTACATCGCCGAGAACCGCCAGTACGCGTCGTACGACGCGACCCTGAAGGTCGGCCCGTACAACTTCGGCTTCACGGGCGACAAGGCGAGCTGGGTGGAGCACTACCCGTACCAGACCGGCCTGATGATCTGGAAGTGGGACACCTCCCAGAACGACAACAACACCGCCGTCCACCCCGGTGAGGGCCTCATCCTCCCGGTCGACGCGCACCCGAAGCCGCTGACGTGGGCGGACGGCACGCTGATGCGCAACCGCATCCAGTCCTACGACTCGCCGTTCAGCTGGTACCGCACCGGCGGCATGACCCTGCACAAGGCGGGCGTCGAGCGGCGCGTCGGCGGGCAGTGGGGCAACCCGGTCTTCGACGACCGCAAGGGCGTCTACTGGTTCGAGAGCAACCCGCGGGCGAGCGTCAAGGTAACTGACACCAACACCCGGATCGCGATCGTCCAGCAGCCGCGCAACGGCCGGACGATCACCGTCAAGGTGGGTCCTTCGACCAGGTAAATCGGTAAAACCGCAGGTCATAGCTTGATCGGCCGTCGCCCCCTAGCGGGGCGGCGGCCGATCGTGTTTAGGTGCACCTGACCGACTCTTATTGACACACGTCTCACGGGGGAGCGCTCAGCCATGCCCGGTGGTGGTTTCTGCAAGTTGCCCGGCGGCAGCGTGGTGGTCGCGCTGAGCCTGCCGAATCCGGCGGGGGTCGGCGAGGTGAGGATCCTGGTCCACGCGGGTAACCGCCCGAGGGCGCTGACCCGTCTGAGGAACCTGGGGCTGCGTGTCTACCTGCGCGGCAACACCCATCCCCCCACCCCGGACGAGATCACCGCGGTCCTGCACCACCCCGACGGCCTCCTGTGGCGCACGGCGCCGAGCAGCGCGCAGGAGCTGTGGCACCCGATACGGGCGCTGTTGCAGCCGTAGAGGCCCCTGACGCCACGCGGCTCGCCACGCGGTGCCGCGCGGCACCACGCGGCGCCGCGTGGCGTCCTCAGACGACCGGCTTGCCGCTGAGCTCCACCCCGGCCGCCCGGAGCTCCTCAAGCGCTCGCTGAGTGCTCTCCTCGCCGACCCCGGCCGTGAGGTCCAGCAGTACCTGCGTCCGGAACCCCTCGGCGACGGCGTCCAGCGCGGTCGCCCGCACACAGTGGTCGGTGGCGATCCCCACGACGTCCACCTCGGTCACGTCGTGGGCCCGCAGCCAGTCGGCGAGGGAGACGTCGTTCTCGTCGGTGCCCTCGAAGCCGCTGTACGCGGCGGAGTAGGCGCCCTTGTCGAACACGGCGTCGATGGCACCGGAGGCGACGGCGGGCGCGAAGTTCGGATGGAACCCGACGCCCTCGGTGCCGGCGACGCAGTGCGGCGGCCAGGAGCGGACGAAGTCCGGGCGGTCGGCGAAGTGGTCGCCCGGATCGATGTGGTGGTCCCGGGTGGCGACGACGTGCTGGTACACGACCCCGGCGGTCTCGCCCACCAGGTCCGTGATGGCGGCGGCGACATCCGCGCCCCCCGCCACCGCGAGGCTGCCGCCCTCGCAGAAGTCGTTCTGAACGTCGACGACGATCAATGCGCGGTGCATGGCGGTTGTCCTTCGGTGGGGGAGCGGTCGGTGGTCGGGAGTGGGGATGGTGTCGAGCGTAGAGACTTCCCGCACCCAGCGGGAGGGGGCGCATCCCGCTGTGGCAGGGCGTTCCGCTACGACGCCCCCGCGACGTACTCCGTGGTGATGACGGGCTCCCCACGCGACAGCTGGACGGCGGACAGCGGCAGCCCCGCCCGCGCGGCGATGTGCCGGGTCCGCGCCGCCTCCAGCGGTTCGCGCGCGACGACCTCGCCGGACTTGACCAGCCGGGCCTGCAGCCGGCGCTCGACCAGCTCGGGCGGCATCGTCCCGGTGCCCACGACCTCCGCCTCGGCGACCCCGTCGGCGTCCACCCGCCGGGCGGCCCACTTCCGGCCCCCGACGGACGCCTTCCCGCCGAGGGACCTCTTCGCGACCGGCCGCAGCGGCGCGGCGAGGTCCGCCGAGTCCGCCCGGGCGACCAGCTTGTAGACCATCGAGCAGGTCGGGTGGCCGCTCCCGGTCACCAGCTGCGTCCCCACCCCGTACGCGTCCACCGGCGCCGCCGCCAGCGAGGCGATCGCGTACTCGTCCAGGTCCGAGGTGACGACGATCCGTGTGTCCCGCGCCCCCAGCTCGTCCAGCTGCTGCCGCACCCGGTGCGCGACCAGCAGCAGGTCTCCCGAGTCGACGCGCACCGCGCCCAGCCCGGGCCCGGCCACCTCCACCGCGGCCCGCACCGCCTCGGCCACGTCGTATGTGTCGACGAGCAGCGTCGTGCCCCGCCCGAGCGAGTCCACCTGCACCCGGAACGCGTCCCGCTCGGTGTCGTGCAGAAGGATGAAGGCGTGGGCGGACGTGCCCACGGTCGGGAGGCCGTACCGGAACCCCGCCGCCAGGTCGGACGTCGAGTCGAAGCCGCCCACGTACGCGGCCCGCGCCGCGGCCACCGCGGCCAGCTCGTGCGTACGGCGGGCGCCCATCTCGATCAGTCCGCGCCCGCCGGCCGCCGCCGACATCCGGGACGCGGCCGCGGCGATCGCCGAGTCGTGGTTGAGGATGGAGAGGATCACCGTCTCGAGCAGGACGCACTCCGCGAAGGTGCCCTCGACCCGCAGGACCGGCGAGCCCGGGAAGTAGACCTCGCCCTCCGGGTAGCCCCAGATGTCCCCGCTGAAGCGGTACTCCGCCAGCCAGGCGAGCGTCGCCTCGTCGACGATGCCCCGCTCGCGCAGGAAGCCCAGCACGTCCGGGTCGAAGCGGAAGTTCTCCACGGCGTCCAGGACGCGGCCGGTGCCGGCCACGACTCCGTACCGCCGGCCCTCGGGGAGCCGCCGGGTGAAGACCTCGAAGACCGAGCGCCGGTCGGCGGTGCCACCCCTGAGGGCGGCCTGGAGCATGGTCAGCTCGTACTGGTCGGTGAAGAGCGCGGTGGACGGCACAGCCACCGGAAGCCCTAGGTCCGCAGCGTTCATGCCAGGAATCGTACCCCCAATACTCGTCAGAGTGACGATTTCTCGGTTTGTGCGGCCCCCCACCCTCAGTGGCAGCATGGACCGGGTGAGTGTTGCTCCCGTAGAGATCGAACGAACGGCACCGGCCGAAGAGAACTTCGCCGTGACCGAACCCGACGTGCCGTGGGTGACGATCGTCCACAACGACCCGGTCAACCTCATGAGCTATGTGACGTATGTCTTCCAGACGTACTTCGGCTACTCCAAGGACAAGGCGCACAAACTGATGCTCGACGTGCACCACAAGGGCCGGGCCGTGGTCTCCAGCGGTACCCGCGAGGAGATGGAGCGCGACGTGCAGGCGATGCACGGATACGGCCTGTGGGCGACGCTCTCCCAGGACCGCGGCTGATGAGCGGGCACTTCGAGGCGCTGCCCGGCGGCGGCGCGGCCGTCCCGCTCGACGAGGTCGAGATCTCCATCCTGCGCTCGCTGGCCGTCCAGATGCTGGAGCTGATCGGCCCCGGCGACGAGCCCGCCAAGGGCGAGGACCCGCTCGCCGCGCTCTTCCAGGACGGCCCCAGCGAGCCGCCGTCCGACCCGGCGCTCGCGCGCCTCTTCCCCGACGCGTACGGCGACCCGGACGCGGACGGCGACGGCGACGCCGCCAAGGAGGAGGAGCTCCGCGCCGCCTCCGCCGAGTTCCGCCGCTTCACCGAGAACGATCTGCGCGCCCGCAAGCGCGAGGACGTGCTCACCGTCGTACGCGGCCTGGACGCTCTGGCGGCGCGCGGGCAGGAAGGGGGCCGTCTGGAACTCACGACCGACGAATCACGCCACTGGCTCGGCGCGCTCAACGACCTCCGTCTCACCATCGGGACCAGGCTGGAGGTCACCGACGAGGACGAGAGCAGCGACCTCTACCGGCTGCCCGACTCGGATCCGCGCAAACCGATGGTGATGGCCTACTTGTGGCTGGGCGCACTTCAGGAGACTCTCGTCGAAACACTCCTGCCGTAGCCTCCCGCGGGCGGGAGTGGGGCCCTCGTGCGCCATGACGCGCCGTAATAGGTGCAGGCCAGGGCCGTCCGCTACACGGAAATCCAGCCCGCCGCGGCGTCCGCTCAGCGAACTACGGATTCCGCATAACGATCGCATCACCGCTCCTGCACTTCTCTTCCCCCGGGCCGCTTCGACCCGACATTGTGTGACCCGCATCACGCAACGATCAGTGAAACACGTGGTAAAACTTCGCAACTCCACAGCGGGGCCCCCAGCCGTGCCGTGGAGTGAGTGGATCGGTTCCAGCCACTCCGCACCACCTGTGTGACCCACGTCGTCCGAGTCCGCGGCCGACGGGGTGGCACATCGCCGGATCGGACAACGGCGTTCGCTCAACCGCACCCCTCACTGCTGTGCCCTGCCAGCAGATCCCCTGCGCCATTGAGGTAGTCAGATGTCACTCGACTCCATCACCGCAAACATCGACAAAAGTGTCAGCGAGTTCTTCGAACCCATCTCCAAGGGGCTCGGCGAGATCGTCTTCTACTCGGTCCCCGTAGGTGGCACCGAGCTCCCGCTCATCGTCGCCTGGCTCGTTGTCGCTGGTCTGGTGTTCACCGGCTGGTTCGGGTTCGTCCAGTTCCGCAAGTTCAAGCTCGCGGTCAACGTCGTACGCGGCAAGTACGACGAGAAGGGGTCGACCGGTGAGGTCAACCACTTCCAGGCGCTGACCGCCGCCGTCTCCGGCACCGTCGGTCTCGGCAACATCGCCGGTGTGGCCGTCGCCGTCTCCATCGGCGGCCCCGGCGCCACGTTCTGGATGATCCTCTGTGGTCTGCTGGGCATGGCGTCGAAGTTCGTCGAGGTCACCCTCGGTGTGAAGTACCGCGAGGTGCACGAGGACGGCACCGTCTCCGGTGGCCCGATGCACTACCTCCGCAAGGGTCTCGTCGACCGCTTCGGTGAGGGCGCCAAGACCGCGGGCAAGGTGCTCGCCATCGCCTCGGCCGTCATGGTCCTGTTCTTCGGCCTCTTCGGCGGCAACCTCTTCCAGGCCAACCAGAGCTACACGCAGCTGGCGTCCGTCACCGGCGGCGGCTCCTCCACGTACGCGCTGTTCTTCGGCCTGCTGATCGCCGCCCTCGTCGGCCTGGTCCTCCTCGGCGGCCTCCGCTCCGTCGCCTCGGTCACCAGCCGTCTGGTTCCGGCCATGGCGATCATGTACATCCTGGCCTGCCTGGTCGTCATCCTGACCAACGTCACCGCGCTGCCGTCCGCCGTCTCCACGATCGTCTCCGAGGCGTTCAGCCCGACCGGTGTCGCCGGTGGTGTCATCGGTGCCCTGATCATCGGCTTCAAGCGCGCCGCCTTCTCCAACGAGGCCGGTCTGGGCTCCGCCCCGATCGCACACTCCGCGGTGAAGACCAAGCACCCCGCGAGCGAGGGCCTGGTCGGTCTGCTGGAGCCGTTCATCGACACGGTCGTCATCTGCACCATGACCGCGCTGACCATCGTCATCGCGCGCCCCGAGAGCTGGCTGAAGGCCCGCGAGGGCGAGAGCATCGGCGGTGTCACCATCACGTCGGACGCCTTCGCCACCGTGATGCCGTGGTTCCCGTACCTGCTGACCCTCGCGGTCCTGCTGTTCGCCTTCTCCACGATGATCACCTGGGGCTACTACTGCCTCAAGGCCTGGACGCACCTGTTCGGCCGCAGCAAGGCCAGCGAGCTCACCTTCAAGGTCATCTACTCGCTCTTCGTGGTCCTCGGCTCCCTGATGTCCCTGGGCACGCTGATCGACCTGGCCGACTCGGTGCTCTTCCTGCTGGCCGTGGTCAACATCATCGGCCTGTACCTGCTGGCCCCGATCGTCAAGAAGGAGCTCAACTCCTTCCTGGAGTTCGTCCGTCGCCGCGACGCCGGCGAGGAGCCGGAGGAGCGCGAGGAGGAGCCGGTCAAGTCCCTCTGACCGGGCCGCTCACCGCTCAGTACGCCACGACGCCCCCCGTACCGGTCCGCCGGTGCGGGGGGCGTCGCGTTCGCCGGGTGTTCGCTCAGCGGACGCTCAACTCCGTATAACGATCTGTTAATGACAGCCGCACCCTTCGCCCCGCGAGGTGCGGCTTTGTGATGTTTCACCTGTGCGCCGGCTCACAGGGCACTTCGTCCCATATGCGTACGGCCGTGATACATCTGCACGACCGCCCGGGACCGCCACCCATGTGTCCCGGGGGCGCCACGGCCGGCCGACCGCCGGCGGCACTCCAGCCATGTCCGGGGGGATCAGCGTGGAGAAAGGCGCAGCGAAATCATGACCTCACTGCAGGTCGAGAACGACCGGAGCGGCGACGAGGCCGCCGACGGGGCAACGGGCCGGGCCACCGAAGAGGCAACGGGCCAGGCCACCGCCGAGGGCTACCAGCGGGGGCTCGGTGCCCGTCAGATCCAGATGATCGCCATCGGCGGGGCCATCGGCACCGGGCTCTTCCTCGGCGCGGGCAAGGCCATATCCAAGGCCGGCCCCAGCCTGATCCTGGCGTACGCCATCGCCGGCCTGGTCATCTTCTTCATCATGCGGGCCCTGGGCGAACTCCTCATGTACCGCCCGGTGTCCGGCTCCTTCTCGGAGTACGCCCGCGAGTTCGTCGGCCCGTTCGCGGGCTTCGTCACGGGCTGGACGTACTGGCTCTTCTGGGTCGTCACCGGCATCACCGAGGTCACCGCGGCCGCCACCTATATGACGTACTGGTGGAACATCCCCCAGTGGGTCTCGGCGCTCGTCTTCACCGTCATCCTGTACGGCGCGAACCTGATCTCCGTGAAGCTCTTCGGCGAGCTGGAGTTCTGGTTCTCGATGGTCAAGGTCACCGCCATCATCGGCATGATCCTGATCTGCGCCGGCATCCTCACGCTCGGCTTCTCCGACGCCGGGGACACCGCCTCCGTCAGCCACCTCTGGTCGCACGGCGGCTTCTTCCCGACCGGCGTCGGCGGCACGCTGATGACCCTCCAGATCGTCATGTTCGCCTTCCTCGCCGTCGAGTTGGTCGGCGTCACGGCGGGCGAGTCCAAGGACCCCGAGACGACGCTCCCCAAGGCCGTCAACACCGTGCCCTGGCGGATCGCCGTCTTCTACGTCGGCGCGCTGATCATGATCCTGTCCGTCGTGCCGTGGACCGAGTTCCAGCCGGGCGTGTCCCCGTTCGTCGCCGCCTTCGAGAAGATGGGCCTCGGCGTCGGCGCCGCGATCGTGAACTTCGTGGTCCTCACCGCCGCCCTGTCGTCCTGCAACTCCGGGATGTACTCCACCGGCCGGATGCTCCGCGACCTCGCCCTCAACGGCCAGGGCCCGAAGCTCTTCACCAGGCTGACCCGCTCCGGCACCCCGCTGGTCGGCACCACCTTCTCCGCCGCCCTCATGCTCGTCGGCGTGTGGATCAACTACCGGTGGCCCGGCGACGCCTTCAACAAGGTGGTCTCCTTCGCGACGATCTCCGGCATGTGGGCCTGGGTGATGATCCTCGTCAGCCATGTCCGCTACCGGACGCGCGCCGACCGCGGAGAGCTTCCGCAGTCCTCCTTCAAGGCCCCGGGCGCCCCCTGGACGAGCCTGTTCGCGCTGGCGTTCATCGGCCTGGTGATCGTCCTGATGGCCGTCGACGAGAGCGCCCGCGTCTCCCTCTACTGCGCGCCGGTCTGGGCGCTGATCCTGGGCGTCGCGTACTTCTTCCCGAGCCGCCGCGACCCGGGCGGAGCGGCCTTCAAGCGTCGCTGAACCCCCGGAATCCAGCGCTCCGTCCAGCATGTGGGCCCGGCCGTACCGTTCCTCGGTACGGCCGGGCCCGTCTGCTTATCCTGAACCCCATGCTGACCATCACACGGGCTCTGTACGACCAGATCGTCGCGCACGCGCGTGCCGACCACCCGGACGAGGCCTGCGGCGTGGTCGCCGGCCCGGCCGGCTCCGGACGCCCCGAGCGTTTCATCCCGATGCTCAACGCCGCCCGCTCACCCACGTTCTACGAGTTCGACTCGGGCGACCTGCTGAAGCTCTACCGCGAGATGGACGACCGCGACGAGGAGCCGGTCGTCATCTACCACTCGCACACCGCGACCGAGGCGTACCCCTCCCGTACCGACATCTCGTACGCGAACGAGCCCGAGGCGCACTACGTCCTGGTCTCCACGGCCGACACCGACGACGCCGGACCCTTCCAGTTCCGCTCCTTCCGTATCGTGGACGGCGAGATCACGGAGGAAGAGGTCAAGGTGGTGGAGACGCACTGACCTGCGACGCACAATGCCGGGATCCGTATGCTGAGCCGACATCGTCCGGCATGCGAGATCACACTCTGGTCCGCGGACCGGGAATCGATACGATGACCGCATGGTTTCCATCGACGTGAGCGAACAGACGCCGGGCACCGTCCTGCTCGTGGCGCGGCTGCACGTCGACCTGTGCCGCCTCGCGAGCGCCATGTGTCGCAGCGGCGCCGCCGCCTGAGCCGCGGCCACCGCGCACGATCCCCCGAGCACCACGCACCACGCGACCGCGTGCGCCCCGACCACGGGCGCCCGGCCCGCAGCACGTCCTGCCCTTGCCTGCCGCCTTCCCACAGGAGCCCACACCATGGCCATCGAGGTCCGCATCCCGACCATCCTCCGCACCTACACCGCCGGCGCCAAGGCCGTCGAAGGCAGCGGAGAGACCCTCGCCGAGCTGTTCGCCGACCTCGAGTCCCGTCACACGGGCATCCAGGAGCGCATCGTCGACCGTGCTGCCGGCGGTGAGCTGCGCCGCTTCGTGAACGTGTACCTGAACGACGAGGACGTCCGCTTCCTCGACGGCATCTCCACCAGGCTGGCCGACGGCGACAACGTCACGATCCTCCCGGCCGTGGCAGGGGGATCTGCCGCGGCGGAGCCGCGTCCGGCCGGTGCGGCGGCCGGACGACGGGCGGGAATGGTCTGACATGCGCTACGACAGCCCCCTAGCAGCCGTAGGGAACACCCCGCTGGTCCGCCTGCCGCGCCTGTCCCCCTCGGACGACGTACGCATCTGGGCCAAGCTGGAGGACCGCAACCCGACCGGTTCCGTCAAGGACCGTCCCGCCCTGCACATGATCGAGCAGGCGGAGAAGGACGGCCGCCTCACTCCGGGCTGCACCATCCTGGAGCCCACCAGCGGCAACACGGGCATCTCGCTCGCGATGGCGGCCCGCCTCAAGGGCTACCGCATCGTCTGCGTCATGCCCGAGAACACCTCCCAGGAACGGCGCGACCTGCTCGCCATGTGGGGCGCCGAGATCATCTCGTCCCCCGCGGCGGGCGGCTCCAACACGGCCGTCCGCGTCGCCAAGGAGCTGTCCGAGCAGAACCCCGACTGGGTGATGCTCTACCAGTACGGCAACCCGGACAACGCGGCGGCGCACTACGCCACGACCGGCCCGGAGATCCTCTCGGACCTCCCGTCCATCACCCACTTCGTGGCGGGCCTCGGCACGACGGGCACCCTGATGGGCGTCGGCCGCTACCTGCGGGAGCACAAGCCCGACGTCAAGATCGTCGCAGCGGAGCCGCGCTACGACGACCTCGTCTACGGCCTGCGCAACCTCGACGAGGGCTTCGTCCCCGAGCTGTACGACGCCGCCGTCCTCACCACCCGCTTCTCGGTCGGCTCCGCAGACGCGGTGACCCGAACCCGTGACCTCCTCCAGCAGGAGGGCATCTTCGCGGGTGTCTCCACGGGGGCGGCGCTGCACGCCGCGATCGGCGTCGGCAGGAAGGCTCTGAAGGCGGGGGAGCGGGCGGACATCGTCTTCGTCGTCGCCGACGGCGGCTGGAAGTACCTGTCGACCGGCGTCTACACGGCCCCCACCACCGAAGCCGCCATCGAAACCCTGCAGGGCCAGCTCTGGGCGTAGCGCCCTGTCGCGCGATCCCCTGCGCAGCCCCCTGGGCGGGGGCGCCCGTCGTGCCCATCCCGTTCCGCCCTGCGGAACGCCTGCCCGCAAACCGGAACGGCATGACCGCCGCGAGGGCGGTGCGCCGGCCGCCGGTCCGCTGTCGGTATGCGTTCCGCCAGGGGTGACGGGTCTCCCCCCGCTCCAGCGAAGCCGCGAGCTCGGGGGAGGGCGGGCACAGCGGACCGGCCGGTGCCCTGCCCGGCGTGCCCCCGCACCCCGCGCTCCCGCACCCCGCGCTCCCGCACCCCGCGCTCCCGCACCCCGCGCTCCCGCACCCCGCGCTCCCGCACCCCGCGCTCCCGCACGCGCGCCCCCGCGGGCGCGTCCCTCAGTCCGCCGCCAGGTGCCGCACCTGGTCCCAGACCAGCGGGTCCACGGAGCCGACCCGGCGGCGGAACTCCCACAGCGGGACGTCCCGCAGCTCGTCGGTCTCCAGGAAGCTGGCCCGCCCCCGCGCGTCCCCCACGGACCCGGGCGGCAGCGCGATCACCCCGCCCCGCTCGTCCCGGTACTTGCTGGTGATCTTCGCGACGACCGCCGAGTCCCCCCGTACGGCCAGCACCAGACAGGGCCGGTCCTTGGACCCGGGCCCGTCCTCGAAGGGCACGTCCGCCCACCAGATGTCCCCCGGCTCGGGCCGCCGCGCCGGCAGGGTGCGGATACGGGGCCCTCGGGCCCGCGCGGGAGGCCGCCTACGCCCACCGGGGCGCCGCCCGGCCCGCCCCCATCCGTCGGCCACGGCCGCCACCAGGGCGATCACCACGACGGCGCCGAGCGCCAGCCACCAGGACGTGTCCATACCTCCGGACGTTACCGGCCCACGCCGCACCCCGCGTCCATCCGAACCGGTGACAGCACGGGTGAGTTCCCCCACAACGGGCCACTGCGAAGGAGCGCCCCGCCGCGCAGCGCCTTACGCTCGACGCACCGCACGACCTCCCCCGTCAGCGCTTCCCCCGCTCCCGTCCACGGAGGTTCACGCTCCATGAAGCTCACCGTCGTCGGCTGCTCCGGGTCGTTCCCGTCCGCGGATTCGGCCTGCTCGAGCTACCTCGTAGAGGCCGACGGCTTCCGGCTGCTCCTCGACATGGGCAACGGCGCCCTGGGCGAGCTGCAGCGTCACTGCGGTCTCTACGACCTCGACGCGATCTTCCTCAGCCACCTGCACGCCGACCACTGCATCGACATGTGCGGGTACTTCGTCGCGCGCTACTACCGGCACGAGGGCGGCCGCTGCGACGCCATCCCGGTGTACGCCCCCGACGGCGCCGAGCAGCGGCTGACGACCGCGTACGCGGACACGCCGTCCCCCACGTCGATGAGCGAGGTGTTCGACTTCCACACGCTCAAGCCGGGCGTGTTCGACATCGGCCCGTTCCAGGTGCGCACGGAGCGGGTGTGTCATCCGGTCGAGGCGTTCGGCATCCGGATCGAGCACGGCGGCAAGGTCCTGACGTACTCCGGCGACACGGGCGCGTGTGACGCCCTGGACGAGCTGGCGGCGGACGCGGATCTGTTCCTGTGCGAGGCGTCCTTCACCTACGGCAAGGAGGACATCCCGGAGCTTCACCTGAACGGCCGGGAGGCGGGCGTGCACGCGGCCAGGGCCGGGGCGAAGCGGCTGGTCCTGACGCACATCCCGCCGTGGACGGACGGCGAGCGCAATCTGGCGGACGCCCGCGCGGTCTATCCGGGCCCGGCGGAACTGGCCCGGTCGGGCGCGGTGTACGCGCTGTAGAACGCGGGAAGGCCCCGGGACCTGGAACGGTCCCGGGGCCTTCGCCCTGCCGTAGGTGGCCGGCCGGCGGGCCGGCGGCGGCTACTTCGCCTCGGCCTTCTGCAGCTCCGCCAGCTCCTCGTCGGACTCGCGGCCCGGCGTCGGCAGGTTGAACCTGACGATCGCGAAGCGGAACACCGCGTAGTAGACCGCCGCGAAGCAGAGGCCGACCAGCGCCAGGCCCCACGGGTTGGACGCGATGCCGAGGTTGAGGAAGAAGTCGACCGCGCCGGCGGAGAAGCCGAAGCCGTCCCGCATACCCAGCGACCAGGTCAGCGCCATGGAGACACCGGTCAGCACCGCGTGGACCGCGTACAGCACCGGCGCGATGAACATGAAGGTGAACTCGATCGGCTCGGTGACACCGGTGACGAACGAGGTCAGCGCCAGCGAGAACATCATGCCGCCGACGACCTTGCGGCGCTCGGGACGGGCGCAGTGGACGATCGCGAGGCAGGCCGCCGGGAGGGCGAACATCATGATCGGGAAGAAGCCGGTCATGAACTGTCCGGCGGTCGGGTCGCCTTCGAGGAAGCGGGCGATGTCGCCGCTCTTGCCCTGGAACTCACCGGCCTGGAACCACGGGAAGGAGTTGAGCAGGTGGTGCATGCCGACCGGGATCAGCGCACGGTTGGCGACACCGAAGACGCCCGCGCCCACGGCTCCGGAGCTGACGAGGCTCTCGCCGACCCAGTGCAGGCCCGCGCCGAGCCACGGCCAGATCAGGCCGAAGACGATACCGGCGAGCAGACCGGCGAAGGCGGACAGGATCGGGACGAGTCGGCGGCCGCCGAAGAAGCCCGCCCAGTCGGGCAGCTTGGTGCGGTAGAAGCGCTGGTAGAGCAGTGCGACGATGATGCCCATGACCACGCCGCCGAGGACCTTGGCGTCGACCGCCTGCTCCACCATGACGATCTTGCCGTCGACGATGGCTTCCTTCTTGGGCAGGCTGCTGTCCGTGAAGGTGGCGAGCACGTTCTTGAAGACCAGATAGCCCGTCACCGCCGCGAGGGCCGTCGAGCCGTCGGACTTCTTCGCGAAGCCGATCGCGATGCCGACGGCGAAGAGCAGCGCCATGTTGTCGAGCAGGGCGCCACCGCCGGCGGCCATGTATCCTGCGATCTTGGTGATGAAGGTCGGGAACGACTCCCTGCCGAGCATGTCGGGCTGGCCGAAACGCACCAGGAGCGCGGCCGCCGGCAGCACGGCGACCGGCAGCATGAGGCTGCGGCCGATGCGCTGCATGACAGCCATCGCGCCCGCGCCCTTCTTCTTCTCCGCCGCAGGGGCGGTGCTGGCCGTGGACATCAACTTCCTCCAGTGGGCAAGGCGCCGCCCGGCATGAGGACAGGGGGACGGCGGCGTCTCGGGGGGAACGCGGCACGGGGCGAGGCCGCGTGGTCTACACCAGTAGTGGTGTAGACCTGTTGTAGCACGGTCGGGGATAGATAAGGAACCTGCAAATCCGTAACGCGTTCCCTACAGCCCGTACGCCCTCGCGAGAGCGTTATGGCCTGGTGATGTCGCGCTCGATCTCCGCCTCGACCTCCACGGGCTCGCGGCCAGGCGTCTGCAGCTTGAAGACCGTGATCGCGAAGCGGAACACCATGTAATAGACCACCGCGAACCCCAGGCCGATCGGGATGATCAGCCACGGCTTGGTGCCCAGGTGCCAGTTGACGATGTAGTCGATCAGCCCGGCCGAGAAGCTGAAGCCGACGTGCACCCCCAGCGCCCAGGTGATCACCATCGACGCGCCCGTCAGCAGCGCGTGCAGTCCGTACAGCAGCGGCGCCACGAACATGAACGAGAACTCGATCGGCTCGGTCACACCCGTCACGAACGACGTCAGCGCCACCGAGGGCATCAGCCCCGCCACCTCCTTGCGGCGCTCGGGGCGGGCCGTGTGCGCGATGGCGAGCGCGGCCGCCGGGAGGCCGAACATCATGATCGGGAAGAACCCCGACATGAACTGCCCCGCCGTCGGGTCCTCCGCGAAGAACCGGGTCAGGTCCCCCTGCACCACGGTCCCGTCGGGCCTGGTGAACTCCCCCGCCTGGAACCAGAAGAACGTGTTGATGAACTGGTGCATGCCGACCGGGATGAGCAGCCGGTTCGCCACGCCGAAGATGCCCGCGCCCCACGCGCCCAGGCCGATCAGCTGCCGCGCGAACCACTCCAGCGCATCGCCGACCGGCTCCCACAGCAGCCCGAAGGCGACACCCAGCAGGACACCCAGGAACGCCATCTGGATCGGCACCAGCCGCCGCCCGTTGAAGAACCCGAGCCAGTCCACCAGCCTGGTCCGGTGGTACCGCTGCCACACCGTGGCCGTCAGCAGCCCGATCAGGATGCCGCCCAGCACGCCCGGGTTCTGCGGAACGCCCCCGGGCGCCTCCGGGGTGACCGTCCCCTCCTGCGGGAACGCCGCCAGCACGTTGAAGTAGACGAGGAAGCCGACCACGGCCGCGAGCGCCGTCGAACCGTCCGCCTTCTTCGCGAACCCGATCGCCACGCCGATGCAGAACAGCAGCGGCAGCCCGAACGAGCCGTCGAGGATCGCCGTACCGCCCTGCAGCAGTACCTCCGAGACCCGGTCCCAGAACGCGCCGCCCAGATACGCCGAGAACAGATTGCCCAGGCTGACGAGGAGGCCGGCCGCCGGCAGCACGGCCACCGGGAGCTGCAGGCTGCGGCCGACCTTCTGCAGCCCCTGGAAGAGCGCGCTCCACCGCGACCGGCGCGGGCCGGCGGCGCTCTCCTCGCCCTCCGTGCTCATCGGCGTCCTCCCGGAGACAGGACTGGTGTAGACCAGTTGCGGTAGGCTCCCGGAAGCCCGGCCACGGGCAGGGTGCCGGTGATCGTCATCATGGGGTACGGAGCAGGACCTCGCCCGTGTAGATGGGTCAACCGTGAGTTACCGTGACGAACGCGGACCTAAGGCTCTTCGAAGGACAGGGAGAAACACATGGCCACCAAGGCTGAGAAGATCGTCGCCGGGCTCGGTGGGATCGACAACATCGAAGAGGTCGAGGGCTGCATCACCCGGCTGCGCACCGAGGTGGCCGACGCCGCCCTGGTCGACGAGACCGCACTGAAGGCCGCCGGCGCACACGGCGTCGTGAAGATGGGCACCGCCATCCAGGTCGTCATCGGCACCGACGCCGACCCGATCGCCGCCGAGATCGAGGACATGATGTGAACCGCCGCTGACCGCGGCAGCACGACCGGGGCCCTTCCCGCGGCCGTATGTACGCCCACGGCGACGTACGCCCACCTCCGGAACGGGCCCCGTCGCACGCGCCCGCTTCGCCGGCCGTCGCACTCCCCGGCGCACCGGCCCGGAGCGGGAGAGCCTCGGACACCGCCTAGGCTCTCCCCATGACGCGAATCGACGGCCGCACGCCCGAACAGCTCCGCCCGGTCACCATCCAACGCGGCTGGAGCAAGCACGCCGAGGGCTCCGTACTCATCTCCTGCGGCGACACCAGGGTCTTCTGCACCGCCTCCGTCACCGAAGGCGTCCCCCGCTGGCGCAAGGGCAGCGGTGAGGGCTGGGTCACCGCCGAGTACTCGATGCTGCCGCGCTCCACCAACACCCGCGGCGACCGCGAGTCCGTCCGCGGCAGGATCGGCGGCCGCACGCACGAGATCTCCCGCCTCATCGGCCGCTCCCTGCGCGCCGTCATCGACTACAAGGCGCTCGGCGAGAACACCATCGTCCTCGACTGCGACGTCCTCCAGGCCGACGGCGGCACCCGCACCACCGCCATCACCGGCGCGTACGTCGCGCTCGCCGACGCCGTCGCCTGGGCGCAGAAGCAGAAGCTCGTCAAGGCCGGCCGCAAGCCGCTCACCGGCACCGTCGCCGCCGTCTCCGTCGGCATCGTCGACGGCACGCCCCTCCTCGACCTCTGTTACGAGGAGGACGTCCGCGCCGAGACCGACATGAACGTCGTCTGCACCGGCGACGGCCGCTTCGTCGAGGTCCAGGGCACCGCCGAGGCCGAGCCGTTCGACCGCAAGGAGCTCAACGCGCTCCTCGACCTCGCCACCGGCGGCTGCGCCGACCTCGCGGCCCTCCAGACCGAGGCCCTCGAAGCCGCCGCCCTCTGAGCAACCCCGCCGCCACCGCGCGGCGTCTCATCGAACACGGGTGTATGAGACGTCCCGTACGCCCGTAACACCAGGGAGGGACCCGCACATGCGCCACCACCGCACCACCACGCTCGTCGCCGGCACCGCGCTCGCGCTCACGATGACGCTCACCGGCTGCGGCGCGTTGGACAAGGCAATCGGCTGCGTCCAGACCGCCGACGCCATCGCCACCAGCGTCGACCGCCTCAGCCAGGCCGCCTCCAACGCGGGCGACCCGACCCAGATCGAGGAGTCCCTGGCCGAGATCGACAAGGAACTGGCGACCCTCAAGGACGAGACCGGCGACGCCGATCTGTCCAAGGCGGTCGACGACCTCTCGAAGGGCGTCGAAGAGGTCCGCACCGCCGTGAAGAACGGCGACGCCACCCCCGACCTCAAGCCGGTCACCGACGCGGCGGCCGAGGTCGGCAAGGTCTGCACCTCCTGACCGGGTGACCTCCTGACCTCTCGACCCCCTGACCTGCGGACCGCGTGACCTCGCGGTCCGCAGGAGGCGTCGCGGTCCACAGGAGGCGCGGTCCGCCGGAGACCGGCGGACCGCGCCTCGCGATACTGGACCCCATGACCCGTCTGATCCTCGCCACCCGGAACGCCGGGAAGATCACCGAACTGCGCGCCATCCTCGCCGACGCCGGGCTCGCGCACGAGCTCGTCGGGGCGGACGCCTACCCCGACGTCCCGGACGTCAAGGAGACCGGCGTCACGTTCGCCGAGAACGCGCTCCTCAAGGCCCGCGCCCTCGCGCGGGCCACCGGGCACCCGGCCGTCGCCGACGACTCCGGCCTCTGTGTCGACGTCCTCGGCGGCGCACCCGGGATCTTCTCGGCCCGGTGGGCCGGCACGCACGGCGACGACAAGGCCAATCTGAACCTGCTGCTCGCCCAGCTCTCCGACATCGCCGACCCCCACCGCACCGCGCACTTCGCCTGCGCCGCCGCCCTCGCTCTCCCCGACGGCACCGAGCGCGTCGTCGAAGGCCGCCTCGACGGCACCCTCCGCCACACCCCCGCCGGCACCGGCGGCTTCGGCTACGACCCGGTCCTGCAGCCCGACGGCGACACCCGCACCTGCGCCGAGCTCACCCCGGACGAGAAGAACGCCATCAGCCACCGCGGCAAGGCATTCCGCGCCCTGGTGCCGGTCGTCCGCGAGCTGCTCGGCTGAGGCGCGGCGAGCCGAGCACATACACCGAAGGCGCAGCTCCAACGAGCTGCGCCTTCGGATCAAAGGTCTGGTGCGGCCGGAGGGACTCGAACCCTCACGGGTGTTACCCCACTGGGACCTAAACCCAGCGTGACTGCCAATTCCACCACGGCCGCCGACCGCCACATCGTAGCGGCCCGGGAATCCCGGACGCGGTCAGATACCCAGGTCCTTGATGATCTTTGCGACATGCCCGGTCGCCTTCACGTTGTACAGCGCGCGCTCGACGTTGCCGTCCTCGTCGACGATCACCGTCGACCGGATGACACCCTTCACCGTCTTCCCGTACAGCTTCTTCTCGCCGAACGCGCCGTACGCCTCCAGGACCTTTTTCTCCGGGTCGCCGACCAAGGTGACCTTCAGGTCCTCCTTCTCGCGGAACTTCGCCAGCTTCTCCGGCTTGTCCGGCGAGACACCGATCACGTCGTAGCCCGCGCCGGCGAGCAGCTCCAGGTTGTCCGTGAAGTCGCACGCCTGCTTCGTGCAGCCCGGCGTGAGCGCCGCCGGGTAGAAGTACACGATGACCTTGCGGCCCTTGTGGTCCGCGAGCGAGATCTCGTTGCCGTCCGCGTCGGGCAGGGTGAAGGCGGGGGCGGTGTCGCCGGGCTGCAGTCGCTCGCTCATGGCTCGGGGTCTCCTCAACGGGGATACGGGCGGTACCCGACCGAGCCTAACGGGGGTCTGTGACAGCCCCGGGCCCGTCGAGCTGACAAACTGTCCATGACGGAGCCACCCAGAGATCCACGACCACCTACGGAGGCGACTCGGTGTCGGACGCCAGGACCCCCGCGCAGATCGAGGCGGACATCGTCCGCCGGCGCGAGCAACTCGCCGTCACGCTCGACGAGATCGGCGTACGGATGCACCCGAAGACGATCATCGGCGACGCGAAGGCCAGGGTGGCGTCCACGGTCGACGAGACGGCCGGCCGGGCCTTCGTCGCCGTCAACCGGGCCGTGACCGATGTCAAGGCGCGGTTCGTCGCCGACGACGGCACCCCCCGCCTGGAGCGGGTCGTCCCCGTGGCCCTCCTCGCGGTCGGCGTCATCGGGCTCATCGCCGTGTCGTCCCGCAGGCACAGGGGCTGAGGGCCCCTGGCGCGCACCCGGGGCGGCCGGGCCAGGTAAGTTCGTGGGGTGAGCGAGAACACCCACGACAAGTTGCCCATCCGGATGCTCCACGACCGGGTGCTGGTCCGGTCCGACGTCCCCGAGGGCGAGCGGCGCTCGGGCGGCGGCATCCTCATCCCGGCGACCGCCGCGGTAGGCCGCAGGCTCGCCTGGGCCGAGGTGGTCGCGGTCGGCCAGAACGTCCGGACCGTCGAGCCCGGCGACCGCGTGCTGTACGACCCCGAGGACCGTGCCGAGGTCGAGGTGCGGGGCGTCGCGTACGTACTGATGCGGGAGCGCGACCTGCACGCGGTCGCCGCCGACCGCTTCGAGGGCTCGGAGGACTCCACGGGCCTCTACCTCTGACGTCTGCCACCGTCGACAGCACCTGCCATGGCCGGCGTTCTGCTCATCGCCGCCGGTCCGCTGGAGGTCGGCCGGTCGGTCGGTATGAGGTTCACCGACGGTTTCACCCGGCTCCGGCCGAGCCTCCTCACCGGCCCCGGCCCCGGCCCCGGCCCCGGCCCCGGCATCGTCGCCGGCATGGCGCTGCCGGCCCGGGCCGCCAGGACCTGCCGATCGGCACCGCGTACGGCGTGCGGAATCGGCATGGGCGCGGCCGGTGCGGCGGTCGTCGGGGTCTATCCGTCCTGAACGAGCCCGGGACCGCCGCCCGGATCTTCTTCTCCTTCTGCTGCTGGTCGTGGTCGGTCGCCAGATCCTCCGGCGGTCACGGTCTCCGCGTGGACCCGGGGCCGCCCCACCACCCGTCGTGGACGCCCTCCTGGAACGGCGCCCAGGGCTCCTCCTCCTGCGGCTCGAACGGAGGCTGCGGCCACGGCGGCCGGTCCGCCTCCCACGGCAGCTCCTCCATGTACCCGGCGCCCTCCGGGACCTGAAGGTCGAAGTCCCGCGCCGGGGTGTCCGCCAGCGCCGTCCCGGTGTAGTGCGCCCAGATCTCCGCGGGCGCGCCGCCCCCGTTGATCCGGGCCAGGCCCATCGCCCCGTACAGCGGCATCTGCGCGCCCGTCTTCGGGTCCTGGCCCATCAGCGCGACCACGGTCGCCAGGTCCGGCGTGTAGCCGGCGAACCAGGCGGCCTTGTCGTCCTCCGCCGTGCCGGTCTTCCCGGCCGCCGGCCGCCCCACCGCCCGGGCCGCGGTACCGGTGCCGCCCTCGACGACGCCGCGCAGTACGGCCGTCGTCGTGTCGGCGGCCTCCCGGCTCACGGCCTCGCGGACCGTGGCGTCGGTCGCGGGGAGCGGCAGCGGCTGGTCGCCGTGCGGGTCGATCCGCTCGACCTTCTCGACCAGCGTGTACAGGCCCCGCATGCCGTGGTTGGCGAGCGTCGCGTACGCCTCCGCCATGTCCAGGACGCTGGCGGAGGCCGGGCCCAGCGCGATCGACGGGGACGCCTTGAGGTCCGGGGTGTCGGCGGGCAGCCCGAGCGCGATCGCCGTCCGCCGCACCTTCTTCGGCCCGACGTCCACCGCGAGCTGCGCGTACACCGCGTTCACGGACCGGTCGGTGGCGGTACGGAGGGGGATGCCGCCGTAGCTGACGTCGTCCTCGTTGGCCGGGGCGTACGGGCCGCCCTTCCAGCCCTCCACGGGGCGCTTGTTGGTGCCGTCGTACACGGTGTTCGGGGTGATCGGCTCGCCGTACTGCGTGGTGGCGCCGTTCGCGACGGCGGACGCGAGGACGAACGGCTTGAAGGTGGAGCCGACCTGGTAGTCACGGCGGGTCGCGTTGTTCACATACTGCTTGGTGTAGTCGAAGCCGCCGTACAGGGCGACGACTTTGCCGGTGGCGGGTTCGATGGAGGCACCGCCGACCCGTACGTACCGGTCGGTGGGGTTGGCGTCCGGTGCGAGCCGGTCGAGGACCTGCTCCCGCACGGCCTCGGTGAAGGCGTCCATCTTCTGCTTCTGCAGCGTGGTGGTGATGCGGTAGCCGCCGGCGGCGAGTGCCTCCTTCGAGACGACGCCGTGGCGGGCGAGGAACGCGTTGACGGCCTGGACGGCGTATCCGCCCTGGCCGGCCAGGCCGGCGGTGGGGCGGGACGGCAGCACCGCGGGGAAGGTCAGGCGGGCCCGCTCGGCCGCGGTGAGCCAGCGCTCCTGCACCATCGCGTCGAGGACGTAGTTCCAGCGGGCCAGCGCACGCGCGCGGTTGGCGGGCCGGGCGCCGACGTCGTACGCGCTGGGCGCGTTGAGCAGCGACGCCAGGTACGCGCCCTCGGCGGTGTCGAGGTCCTGGACGTCCTTGCCGTAGTAGGCGCGGGCGGCGGCCTGGACCCCGTAGGCGTTGCGCCCGTAGTAGCTGTTGTTCAGATACCCCTCGAGGATCTTGTCCTTGCTCATCCGCCGGTCCAGCTTGATCGCGATGAAGAACTCCTTGACCTTGCGGGTGACGGTCCGCTCCTGGCCGAGGTAGTAGTTCTTCACGTACTGCTGGGTGATGGTCGAACCGCCCTGGGTGCCCTTGCCGGTGAGGGTGTTCCAGCCGGCGCGGAGCATCGCCTCCGGGTCGACTCCGGGCTCGCTGTGGAAGTCGCGGTCCTCGGCGGCGAGTACGGCCTGCCGCAGCGGGCGGGGGATACGGGCGAGTGGCACGCTCTCCCGGTTGACCTTGCCGCCCCGCGCGAGGGGGCTGCCGTCGGCGTAGAGGTAGACGTTGGCCTGCGCGGTGGCGGCGGGGTTGGCGGGCGGGATGTCGACGAGGTGGTACCCGGCGAAGAACGCGCCGACGAGGCCGAGCGCGAGGAGCAGGAACCCGCCGAGGGTCATCCGCCAGGTCGGCACGAGCCTGCGCCAGCCGGTACGCCGCCTTCGCGCCCGGCCCCGGCCCCCGCCGCGGGACCGGCGGGAGGGCGCGGCGGGGTGGCCCGGGACGGTCGGTGTGTGGACGGTGGGGTCACGGGGCTCCCAGCCTCCGGCTGAGGGCTGCGGCGGGTCGTCGCTCATGGGTCTCCGGCACGGTCGCGAACGTGGTGACTGTCCGACTTGTGGTGTTTTGTAACGCCCTCTCATAGTGCACTCCGCGCGCCCCCATCCCGCGCATCCCGCCGCCGGGCCAGCCGAAAAGCGGTCGCGGCCCCCGTCGGCCAGGGGCTAGGCTCACCCGCTTCGGCGGAGAGGGGGAGGCGGCGACATGCGGCTCTACGCGGCCGTGCTGACCGGCGGGTTCCGGCGCCATGCCACCTACCGCATGGCGACCGCGGCCGGGGTGTTCACCAACACCGTCTTCGGGTTCATCCTGACGTTCACCTATATGGCCCTGTGGAACGAGCGCCCCCGACTCGGCGGCTACGACATGTCCGAGGCGCTCGCCTTCGTGTGGCTCGGCCAGGCGCTGCTCGCCGCCTGCTCCCTGATGGGCGGCGGCTTCGAGGACGAACTGATCGAGCGGATCAAGACGGGCGACATCGCCGTGGACCTGTACCGGCCCGCCGACCTCCAGCTGTGGTGGTTCTCGGCCAACCTGGGGCGCGCCGCGTTCCAGCTGCTCGGGCGGGGGATCGTACCGATGGCCGTGGGCGCACTCGCCTTCGACCTGGCGCTGCCCGAACACCCCCTGACCTGGCTCGCCTTCCTGGTGGCGGTGTTCCTCGGGGTGACGGTGGGCTTCGGGATCTGGTTCCTGGTGGCGCTCACCGCCTTCTGGCTGATGGACGGTGCGGGGGTGGTGCAGGTGGCGTGGCTGTCGGGGACGTTCTTCTCCGGGATGCTGCTGCCGCTCACCGTCTTCCCGGGCGTACTCGGCGAGGTGGCCAGGGCGTTGCCCTGGGCGTCGATGCTCCAGGTGCCGGCCGATGTGTTCCTGGAGAAGCGGACCGGCTGGGCACTGCTGGAGGCGTACGTCTTCCAGGCGGGCTGGGCCGTGGTGCTGCTGGCGGCGGGGCGGGCGCTCCAGGCCGTGGCGACACGCCGGGTGGTGGTGCAGGGTGGCTAGGAGCACCAGGGCGGCCGCGACGGCGGAGGGCCTGCGCGTGTACGGGCTGATCGCGGCCATGTGGATCCGCTCGACGATGACGTACCGCTTCTCCTTCGCGATGACGCTGCTGTCGAACTTCACGGCGACGCTCTTCGACTTCGTCGTGATCCTGCTGATGTTCACTCATGTGCGTGGCCTGGGGGGCTTCTCCTTCGCGGAGGTGGCGTTCCTGTACGGGACGACGAGCACCGCGTTCGGGCTCGCGGACCTCGCGCTGGGCCAGGTGGGGCGGCTCGGCCGGCGGGTGCGGGACGGCACGCTCGACACGCTGCTGGTGCGGCCGGCGCCGGTGCTCGCGCAGGTGGCGGCGGACCGGTTCGCGCTCCGGCGCCTCGGCCGCGTGACTCAGGGGCTGCTCGTCCTCGTCTGGTCCCTGGTCCTGCTGGACGGGGTGGAGTGGACCCCGCTCAAGGCGGCGATGATCCCCCTGACGGCCGTGACCGGCGCCCTGATCTTCGGCTCCGTCATGACGGCGGGCGCCGCGTTCCAGTTCTGGGCGCAGGACGGCGCGGAGGTCGCCAACTCGTTCACGTACGGCGGGAACACCCTCCTCCAGTACCCGCCGACCATCTTCGCGGGCGAGCTGGTGCGCGGTGTCGTCTACGTCGTACCGCTGGCGTTCGTGAACTGGGTACCGGCCCTGTATGTGCTGGGCCGCGACGCCCCGGCGGGCCTGCCCGCGTGGGCGGCCTTCGCGTCGCCGCTGGTCGCGGCGGTGTGCGTGGGCCTGGCTGGCCTGGCCTGGCGGGCGGGATTGCGTTCGTACCGAAGCACGGGGAGCTGACTGGTGAGCACGCTGGAACCGGACTTCATCGATCTGGAAGACGTCGAGAAGGTCTTCGACGTACGCCGCAAAGTGGGGCTCCTGCGCCGGGAGAGACGGCAGGTACGGGCGGTGGACGGCATCACCTTCCGGGTGGCGCGCGGCGAGATGGTCGGCTACATCGGCCCGAACGGCGCCGGGAAGTCGACCACCATCAAGATGCTGACCGGCATCCTCACCCCGAGCGGCGGCCGCCTGCGCGTCGCGGGCGTCGACCCCTCCCGGGAACGCACCACGCTGGCCCGCCGCATCGGCGTGGTCTTCGGACAGCGGACGACCCTGTGGTGGGACCTGCCGCTGCGCGACTCGTACCGGCTGATGCACCGCATGTACCGCATCCCCGACGCTCGCTTCCGCGAGAACCTCGACCGGTGCGTGGAACTCCTCGACCTGGGCGCGCTGCTGGAGGTGCCGGTCCGTCAGCTGTCGCTGGGGCAGCGGATGCGCGGCGACATCGCGGCGGCGCTGCTGCACGACCCGGAGGTCCTCTACCTGGACGAGCCGACGATCGGCCTGGACATCGTCTCCAAGGCGAAGGTGCGGGAATTCCTCCGCGACCTGAACGCCGACCGTGGCACCACGATCCTCCTCACCACCCACGACCTCACCGACATCGAACAGCTCTGCAAACGCGTGATGGTCATCGACCACGGAAGGCTCATGTACGACGGCGCCCTGGGCGGCCTCCACGAGGTGGGCGCGAGCGAGCGGACCCTGGTGGTGGATCTGGAGCGCGAGCTGCCGCCCATCGAACCGGCGGGCGCGCGGGTGGTCCGCGTGGAGGGCCCGCGCCAGTGGCTCGCGTTCCCCGCCTCGTCGTCCGCGGCGCCGCTCGTCGCGGAGATCGCCGCCACGTATCCGCTGGTCGACCTGTCGGTCCGCGAACCGGACATCGAGGCTGTGATCGCGAAGATGTACGCCGATCGGCTGTCGGCCTAGTCTGGGGACATGACGGACCCGGACAAGCTCCCGGACAGGCTCCCGGAGAACCTCGCCGCGATGCGAGCGTCGGACACGGAACGTGAGCAGGTCGCCGAGCGGCTGCGGGAAGCCGTCGCCGAGGGCCGCCTCGACATGCCGGAGTTCGAGGAGCGGCTGGACGCGGCGTACCGGGCGAGGACCCGCGGCGAGCTGGAGCCTCTGGTCCGGGACCTGCCGGCACCGGCCTCCGGCCCCGCGCCGGTATCGTCCTCGCCCCGCGGCACGGGCGCGTGGGCGGACCGCATCGGCCGGCCGGCCACCTCACGTGGCGCGGTCGCGGTGTGCGGCGGCTTCGGGCGGCGCGGCAGATGGAGCGTTGGCCGGGCCTTCACCGCGTTCGCGCTCTGCGGCGGCGGGGACATCGATCTGCGGGACGCGGACTTCGAGGACCGGGAGGTCGTGATCCGCTGCTTCCCGATCATGGGCGGTGTCGACATCGTCGTGCCCGAGGACCTGCATGTCGAGGTGACCGGTTTCGGCTTCATGGGCGGCTTCGACGACCGCGGCGCGGGCGGGGGCACGCCCGGCTCGCCGCGCGTGCGGATCACGGGCTTCGCGCTGATGGGCGGCGTGGACGTGAAACGGAAGCCCCGAAAAGGTGAGAAACCCACCGGGCAACTGAAAAAGTAGCCGCCCGAGGAACTAGCGCCACGCCTCAGGAGTACCTGAAATAGGGCAGGAGGCGGACGAGGGCGGAGCGAATGACCGGAACCGGCACGAAGACGCAGGTGGTGGGCGGCGCGGACCCGGGCGGGAGCGTGGCGTTCTCGTACACGGCCGAGGACGAGGAGAAGCGCCGCGGGGTCCGCCGTATGAAGGCGATGGCGACGGCCCTGCTGCTCCTGGTGGCGGTCGTCTACACCCTCGCGACATGGGCGAAGTCCGCCGGAGTGACCGGCTGGCCGGCCTACGTGGCGGCGGCGGCCGAGGCGGGCATGGTGGGCGCGCTGGCGGACTGGTTCGCGGTCACGGCCCTCTTCCGGCGCCCGATGGGCCTGCCGATCCCGCACACGGCGATCATCCCGACCAAGAAGGACCAGCTGGGCGCGTCGCTGGGCCGCTTCGTGGGCGAGAACTTCCTCTCGGGCGAGGTCGTACGCACCCGCCTCCACTCCCTGAACATCGCCGGCCGCCTCGGCGTCTGGCTGGCGGAACCCGCGCACGCGGACCGCGTCACGGCGGAACTGTCGACGGCGCTGCGCGGTGCCCTGACCGTCCTGCGGGACGCCGACGTCCAAGCGGTCGTCGGCGAGGCGATCACCCGGCGCGCCGAGGCGGCCGAGATCGCCCCCGGCATCGGCAAGACCCTGGACCGCGTCGTCGCCGACGGGGCACACCACCGGGCCGTGGACCTGATCTGCGCCCGCGCCCACGACTGGCTGATCCTGCACGGCGACTCGGTGATGGGCGCGGTGCAGGGAGGAGCCCCCGGCTGGACGCCCCGCTTCGTGGACCGGAAGGTCGGCGAACGCGTCTACAAGGAACTCCTCCGCTTCGTCACGGAGATGCGCGACATGCCCGGCCACCCGGCACGCGGCGCGCTCGACCGCTTCCTCGTGGACTTCGCGTCGGACCTCCAGTCGGACACCGACACCCGAGCGCGGGTGGAACGCCTCAAGTCCGACCTGCTGGCCCGCCCGGAGGTCCAGGACATCATCGCGTCGGCGTGGGCGTCGGTACGCGCCATGATCATGTCGGCGGCGGAGGACGAGAGAAGCGAACTCCGCCTGAGGGCCCGCGCGTCCCTGCTGTCCCTGGGCACCCGCCTGAAGACAGACCCCCAACTCCAGCGCAAGGTGGAGGGCTGGCTGGAGGAAGCGGCGGCGTATGTCGTCACGACCTACCGCACCGAGATCACATCGCTCATCACCGACACGGTGGCGAGCTGGGACGCGGACCAGACATCCCGCAAGATCGAGGCCCACATCGGCCGCGACCTCCAGTTCATCCGCATCAACGGCACGGTCGTCGGCGCGCTCGCGGGCCTGCTGATCTACACCGTCTCCCACTCCCTGGGCGGATGACCGGCCCCTGCCGACCGGCCACCCGCCCAGTTACTACGGGGAGGTGCCGTTACATACGTACGCACCCCGAGCGCTGTTCAACCCTCGCGTCGCGTCACCATCCACGAGGCCAGCGCCATTCCCCCGGCCATGGAGAACACCGCAGGCCACGCCCCCACCTTCTTCGCCAACGGATGCGACCCCGCGAACGCCGCCACATACGCCGCACTCAGCCCGGCCGCCGCGACACCCCCACTGCGCCGCTGCCACTCCCGCGCGGCCACGACCCCGGCCGCGGCCAGCGCCACCCCACCGAGCGGCCGCTTCTTCGTCCACCGGGCGATCCCGTACCCCCCGACAAGCCCACCCGCAGCAACAGCCCCCACCGGCACCTTGGCCATCGCACTTCCCTCCAGCCGCGTCGATCTACCTCCCACGAGGCTAACGCGGGGCCGGGCGGCCGGGGCCGGGGCCGGCCGGGCGGGAGCCTGGGCATCGAGGTAGAGGTCCGGGAGACACGCTGTTCGACGTGCTGGTGGGCGACGGCGAGGCGCTATACGGGATCGCCGGGGAGGCTCTCGTACGTCGTGCGTAGGGCGGTCACAGTCGGGTGCCCTGTGGGCAGGGGGACGCCGTCGATGGCGGAGATCTCGCGGACGCCGACGGCTGTGTTCGTGGCGAAGGCCGCCTGCATTTCGTGTGCCGAAGGCAGCGGGACCGGTGCCGTGGCGTGCTGGTCGTGGTTCTGGAGGAGCTTCATCGTCACGCCCGGGAGGAGCCTGCCCGTCGGCCAGAGGACCTGGCCCTCCGTGTGGATGAAGCCGATGTTCCAGGTCGGGCCCTCGGTGACCTCGCCGGATGCCGGGTCGTGGAACAGTGCGTCGTCGAAACCCTGGAGTCGGGCCGCGCGGCGGGTGTGGAGGGGGCCGAAGAGGGCCGTGTGCTTGATGGCCGGCTGATCGCGGACGTACGGGGTGGACTTCACACGCAGGGGCGGGAGCGGGAGTGCTGCCGCCGGGCGGGTGGTCACCAGGACGTGAGGGGTCGCGAGGCCGGTGGCCGGGTCGGCGATGTCCAGGGCGGGGTCGTAGATCGTGATCCGTACCAGGCAGGGGTCCGGCTGGGCGGCGACCGCTCGGCGGAGGTAGGCGCGGACCCGGTCCGTGTCCAGGGGCGTACCGAAGACCGACCGGCAGTCGCGTTCCAGGCGCTCCAGGTGCAGGGCCAGGCCGCGTACGCGGTGGTTCTCCACTCGCACGGTGGTGAAGTGGCCGTAGTTGGTGAGGGCAAGGGCCTTGAGCGCCTCGGGGGTGGCGGGGGCTCCGTCGAGTTCCATCACGTGGCCAGTGTGTCAGCGGGGGTGCGGGAAACCCCTGGTGCGCCAGGTCGTGCCGTCCGGGGTGATGAGCAGCGCCTCGGTGTCGGGGAGGGCCTCCAGCCAGGCGCGGGCTCGGGTCGCGCCCATCGCGTACGCGGCGGTGGCGCAGACGTCGGCCGTGGTGAGGGCGGAGGTGATGACGGTGACCGAGGCCAGGGCGGTCGCCGGGGGCTCGGCCGTGTGCGGGTCCAGGATGTGGCAGCCGCGTTCCGCCGGACCCGAGGTGGCCACGGCCAGGTCGCCGGCTCCGAGCGACTCCACGATCGCCACCAGCGCGCCCGGGTTCAGCGGGTCACTGACGCCCGTACGCCACGGGCCGCCCAGCAGCTGTACGTCCCCGCCGCCGTTGACGCACACCGAAGAGGCGCCGCCATCCGCCGCCAGGGTGCGGGCCGCGCGTTCCACCGCCCAGCCCTTCACCAGGCCGGTCGGGTCCCACGCCGGGCCCGCGTACCGCGGCGAGAACCAGCCGCCGGTGATCCGCTCCGCCTCCTCGCACAGGGCCATGACCTCGGCGAGGTCGGGGTGGTGGTCGTCGTGCGCCGGATTGCCGCGGGACAGTCGGCTGACCTGGCTGTCCTCGCGGTACGTCGAGAAGAGCCGGTCCGCCTGGTGGAGGGAGGCCACCGCCGCGGCCAGGGCGTCCCGGGCGCGGACCTCGTCGGCGTAGCCCCGTACGTCGAAGGAGAAGACGGTGCCCATCGCGTGCTCGACGTGGCGCAGTCGCGACGCCGGTGAGGGCAGCTCAGGCACCGGCCCGGTCCAGGGCGCTCTGGAGGGACTGCCGGTAGCCGTCGCTGGTGTACGTGGCGCCGGACACCGTGTCGATGTCCGCGCTCTGCGCCTGGACCGTGGCCTCGTTGAGCTTCGGGATGGCCGTCGACGAGATCTCCCTCGTCCTCGGGGACGACGACGGCGACTTGACGGCCCTCGCAGCGGTGATCCTGCTGCCGGTGAGGGTGATCTGCACCTGGATCGGGCCGTGCGCCGTCCCGATGGCCGCGCCCGTGACGGTACGCGTCGTGGGGGCGGGCGGGGCCGAGGTGGTCTTCGGCGCGGAGGGCGTTCCGGCGCTCCTCGTGGGCGAGGGGGAGGCGGATGCCGGTGCGGACCGGGGTGAGGTCGTGGAGGCGGCCGGTTCGCCCGGGCGCGGGGAGGAGGCCGTCGTACGTGACGGCGTCGGTGAAGGGGACAGGGCACCGGTCGAGGCCGTCGCCGCTGCCGCCGGGGCTTCCGCCCGTACGACCGTCGTCGGCTTCAGCGCCAGCAGCAGCACGATGCCGGACACCGTCGCCGCGCCGGCCAGGACCGCGCGGCGGAGCGGGTGGGACTTCTTCATGGACACGGGCTCACCGGCTCAGAACTCGAAGGACTCGTGGTGGATACGCCGGTCCGGCACCCCGGCCTCGCGCAGCGCCGCATACGACTCCTCCGCCAGGCCGGGCGGGCCGCAGACGTACACGTCGTGCCGGGCGACGTCCGGCAGGATGCGGCGCAGCGTCCGCGCGGTGATCGTGGGTCGTCTGCCGTCCGGGCCGTTGACCATGTACAGGAGCTGGGCGCCGCGCGCGTCGGCGATGGCCTCCAGTTCGTCGCGCAGCGCCAACTCCTCGGGCGTACGGGCCCGGTAGAGCAGCGTCAGGTCGCCCGGGCCGCCCGGCAGCGTCTCGAACAGTGCCCGCAGCGGGGTGATGCCCGCACCGCCCGCGAGCAGCAGCACCTTGCCGCGGCTGCGGCGCGCGGCGGTCATCGCGCCGTACGGCCCCTCCGCCCACACCCGCGTGCCCGGCTTCAGCGCGGCAAGCGCGGCGCTGTGGCCGCCGACTGCCTTGACGGTGATCCGCAGCAGGTCGGGGCGGGGCGGCGCGGACAACGAGTACGGGTTGGCCGTCCAGCGCAGCCCCGGCGTCAGGAACCGCCACCGGAAGAAGTGGCCCGGCTCGGCGCCGAGCCGGTGCAGCCGCTGCCCCCGGATCAGTACGGAGACGATGCCCGGCGCCTCCCGAACGACCGACTCGACCCGCATACGGTGCTTGAGATTGAGCCGCACGGGGGTCAGCACCCGGTACCAGAGGACCAGCACACCGGCCGTGCCGTACAGGGCGTACCAGGTGATGCGGGCGGTGGCGTCGTCGCCGATGAACTCGTTGCCGGTGGTGAGCTGGTGCCAGAAGGCGAGGTAGACGGCGGCGTACGTGAGGAGGTGCAGGTAGTACCAGATCTCGTAGCGCATCCGGCGGCGCACGGCGCCCGCGGAGACCAGGCCGACGAGAAGCAGGCCGACCGTGCCGGCGGTCGCCTCGACCATGTCGGGGTACTCGGTCACGACGGTCACGGTCTGGCGTACGACACCGGTGTCGGACTGGAGCGCGTAGCCGTACAGGGTGAGGGCCACATGCGCGATGACGAGTGACAGCGCGTACCGGCCGCTCATCGCGTGCCAGCGCGCGACCCGGTCGGAGCCGACCCGCCGTTCCAGCGCGGGGACCCGCGCCATCTGCGCGACGACGAGGGCGATGACGTACGCCGCGAGGAGGCCGGTGATCCGGCCCGCGTGCACCAGCCAGTCGCCGAGAGTCGCGGGGACGGCGGGAGTGTTGCGCCACCACAGCCACAGCACCACGGCGCCGCCGGCCCAGGTGAGGGCGAGCAGGGGCACGGCCGGGGAGCGCCGGGGGCGTATCCGGCGCATGGCTTGCCGCCGTCCGGCGCGGCTCTGCTGCAGTGACGTCAAAGGCGTCTTCCCTCTTCCCTCCCGTCCTGCCTTCTACTGCGTCGTGCGGACCGGGCATGTTACCGACGCATCGGCGGCGGCGCGCGGCAGTGGCGCGCACGGCAGGCCCTGCACGGCGACGCGGGGCGCGGGGCGGCGGGTCCGGTGAACCCGGACGTACGCGTGACTGCGGGGGTGCACGGCGTGTACGACCAGGACGTCCACCTTGGGGACCGCGGTCAGCGTCGCCGGGGTCCGGGCCTGATCGGCCCCGTACAGCGATAACGCCGCCTCCCCGGTGAGGAGCGCGTCCGGACCCGCGTAGAGCAGCGCGGCGCGCAGCCGCTGGTGCGGGGTCGGCGGGGCGTCGACGCGGAGCAGCACGACCCTCGGCAGCACCCGCTGCCACGACCCGCCGGGCCGACACCGCTCCGCGACGACGTATGACGCGCAGCCGATGTCGTGGAGCTGGTGAACGGTGGCGAGGCCGTCCTGGGCGAGGACGAGGGGGTCGGTGGCGAAGCGGTCGTAAGCGGAGAGGTCGGTCATGGGCGATCTCTGCCCTACGAGCAGGGGAAACTACCCACTGTGCAGCTTCTGTTACGCCTGGCCGACGGTCCGACGGTGTGGACACCGGCCCCTCCCGTCGGCTCCTCCCGCTGGGGACTGTTCCTTCGCGCCTGTCCTCGACGCGGCAGGACCTTGCCACGCGAGACCCTCCGCGCGGGCGACCGATCCGTGAACGATGGCCATCCTGCGGCTGCGGCCGGTCCGCTGGTCGATTACCTCACTACACCTCCTGTCGTTCACGTCAGCGCCAATGGCTGACTCCGCCGGGCTCAGTGGTCGGTTCGGCTGTCGCACCGGGCAGCTCCGTCCGCCCGAGAGCAGTGCGGGAGTCGGGCTCCGGCCCATACCCTGTGAGTGTCGAGTTGCACAGAGGAAGGGCAATGCCTTGTCATCTGATGCCACCCCGGACCCGTACGCAGACCCGGTCCGCTTCGGTCAAAGGGTCCAGATCCTCCGCACTCGCCGAGGCATGACCCGCGAACAGCTCGCGGGGTTCCTCGGCCACCACGCTTCCTGGGTGAAGAAGGTGGAGACCGGAAAGTTGAAGATGCCTCGCCTGCCGGAGATCCTCCGCATCGCCGAAGCGCTCAGGGTCCGCAACCTCAACGATTTGGTGGGGGATGCTTCCGGGGCCGATGTCGAGTTGTTCATCGGCCCTGGTCACGCGAGGCTCCCCGCAGTGGCCGCGGCCATCAACGCCTTCCCGCTCAGCGCGGAAGAGCCCGCTCCTCGAATCGAGCATGTGCGCGCCCGCCTGGCCAAGGCCTGGGCGTCTCGGCACTCGTCCCCCAACCATCGAGAGGTACTGGGAGACCTCCTGCCAGGCCTGATCAGCGACGCGCAACTCTCCGTACGGCAGGCGGAGTCGGCCGCCGACCGGCGGGCGGCGCAGGCGGCGCTGAGCGAGGTCTACTCGCTCGCGCAGTTCTTCCTGGCCTACCAGCCCGAGCCGGCCCTGCTGTGGCGGGTAGCCGAGCGTGCCATGGTGGCGGCCCAGGAGTCGGAGGACCCGCACGCGATCGGGGTCACGGCGTGGCTGACGGCGCAGGCGCACCGGGACAGCGGCCCAGCGCACTTCGATGCCGCGGACGACGTCACCCTGCGGACACTGCGCTACCTCCAGCCGCTCCTACCAGATGCCCCGGTAAAGGTGCGCGCCATCGCGGGCGCCCTTACCTTCGAAGCCGCCTATACGGCCGCGAGGCGCCTGGAGACCGGCACGGCGTGGGGCTGGTGGGACCGTGCCTCTCAGATGGCCGGACGGCTCCCGCAGAGCTACTCGCATCCGGTGACGAGTTTCGGGCAGCACATCATGGGCGCCCACGCGGTGACCGTGGCGGTCGAGCTACGGAAGGGGGGCGAGTCGGTGCGGCAGGCCGCCGGGGCGGAAGCCGACGTCATTCAGTCTCGGCCCCGCCGGGCTCGCCACCGGATCGAGCAGGCTCGGGCGTACCACCTGGACGGGCAGTACGAGACGGCCGTATCGACGCTGGAACAGGCGCACAAGGCGGCACCGGAGACCATCCGCTACAACGGCTACGCGCGACGCATCGTGCTGGAGGAGACGGAGTCGCGGGTGCCGGAGCGCCGGCAGCGGGCGGCGCGGCTCGCGGTGAAGATCGGGATGACGGCCGCGTAGCGAGGGGGCCCGAACCGGGCCCCAGATCCGACTCCCACGCTCCTACCGTCGGTGTCACCACCCGCTGACCGACACTGACAGGGAGCAGACCCGCTATGACGTTGTCGCCGGACCACACGGCTCCAGCCGAGTGCGGCTTCCCGCCGTATGCGCGCCCGCGTCGCCGCCTGATCGAGAAGTGCCGGTGAGCGCCGTGAGCCGGCCACCGACCGGACTGCCGTCTCCGGCCCTGCTCACCGAGTTGCAGAGGTATGGCGTGAGCTGCGTGCATTGCGGCGTGATGCTGACCATGGGCGCCGCCGTCGAGCTGGGCACGCGGTATCACGAGGTCGACGCGGTCACCGGGCGCACGGCCTGGTACCCGCGCTCCTGCCAGGACTGCCACACGGAACGGGGTGCGGCATGAGCGTACGCGGCGTCATCCGCCTGGCCGACTGGACGATCGGCCCCGACCGGGCCACCGACATGCCCGCACCGACCCGCCGCATCGAGTGCACCACGTGCGGCAGACCGTCCGCGCCCAGCCCGAGCCAGGTCGTAACGGACCGGTGGGCGATCGACCACGCGGCTCGCACCGGACACCGCGCCTTCCGGGAACTCGCGGCAGCTTTCCTCCGCGTCAGCCCCGCGCCGGGAAACCCGCTGCGGCGGAAGGAGGGCGACCGGTGACAACACAGAGCGTCCCGCGGTACTGCAGGCACTGCGACTTGATCATCGAGGGTGAGGCGGAGGAGTTCATCCCCGACTCCGCGTCCGGCGCGCGGCCGACCGAGTACTACCACCCCACTTGCGGGCCCGCCCAGACACCGCACAACCACCGCAACCCTTACGCCCCGTACGGCAAACGTTGACGCTGCCCGCTGTGCCCGCTGCCGCCACCAGAGAACGGTCGGCCAGGGCCGCGACGCATGGCCCCGCACCGAGTCTGCTCATATATGGGTGAGTTCTCGGTATTCGCCCATGTCGGGGGAGTATCGCCGGTAGCTTCTGCGCGGCAGAGCACTTGACCACGGCCGGAGGACACCCATGCCCAGTGCCGCTCCCATGACCGCAGCCGAATACTGGGACAAGTACAGGCCCCACAGAGGAGAAGGCCGGCAGCGCCGCCCGACTGCGGAGTCCTTCGATTGGACCGGAGTCACCGGCAATGGTCCCGGCGCGGAGATCCTGGGCGACCCGAACAGCGCGCTGGACATGGGCCCCGCCGAGGGCGAGAACGCCGCGTACCTCGCGCGTGCCGGTGTCGACGTCGTCGCGGTCGACTTCTCCCCGGTCCAGGTCGCCCGCGCCCGTGAATTCTGGAGCGACGTCCCCAACCTTGAGTTCGTCCAGGCCGAGGCGTGCGTCTTCCTGGAGGAAGACCACCGGCTGTTCGACGCGGTCTATTCCACCTGGGGCGCGGTCTGGTTCACCGACCCCGAGGAACTGTTCCCCCGCGTCGCCGAACGCCTCACCCCAGGTGGCACCTTCGCGTTCTCCCACCGTGAACCGATCAACGGCCAGTACGGCGCCCAGAAGCTGGGCGGGAAGTGGCTGGAGGGTCGCGAGACCGAGTTGACCGTGTATCGCTGGCAGTACACCGCCGCCCAGTGGACGAACCTCCTGAAGCGCCACGGCTTCACCGGCATCCAAGCTGAGGTACTGCCCCACCCGGAGGCCGGCACTTTGGGCACCTTGCTCGTCGAGGCGCACATGATCTGACTGAGGTCGGAGGCAACCAGTTACGGACCCCACATGCCGCCTACCTGTGGTCAGGAAGATCCACGCCCCTGACGAACGCCTGCCAGGGATGGCTGGCAATCGCCACGACTGTGTCATCCACCTGCTTGGAGTCCCGGACGATCACGCCTTCCTCTGTCCAGGCGCATTCCACGCACTCGCCCCCGGAACCGTTGCTGTACGAGGACTTGAACCACGACGGATGGGCGGGTGCTATGTGGGGCTGACTGTTCATTTGGCGTATTCCTTCACCAAGGACCTGATCAATTGGGTTGAGCGCTGAGGGCTCGCCGCGCTTGCTCTCAGCTTGTCGAACGCCTTGCCGTACTCACTGACGTCGTGCTCCTGCTCCAGGTAGACGGCGTCCGTGATGCCGTCCCGGTACACAATGTCCGGGTCTTCCGGGTCGGGGAATCTCAGCATGGTGAACGGCCCTGTCGCCGGGTAGGAACCCGCGTCGAACGGCAGCACCTGAATCGTGACGCTTGGGAGTTCAGCTCCCTCCAGGATGCGTTCGAGTTGTTCGTGCATCAATCCCTGGTCGCCGATGACGTTCCGCAGGGCTGCTTCATGCACGATGAACCAGGCGTCCGGTGCACCCGGTCGTGTCAGCATGGCCTGGCGGTCCATGCGGATCTTTACGGCACGCTCGACGTCGTTGTCCGAGAGTTGGTTGGTTGCGCGATGCAACTCAGCGGCGTAGGCGGGCGTCTGCATGAGGCCGGGGAGGAACTCGCACTGGTACTGGCGGAACGTGGAGATGTCCTGTTCCAGGCCGATGTAGACGGAGAACCAAGGGGGGACCCCGCTGCTGCCATGGGCCTGCCACCAGCCTCGTGTCTTCGCTTGGCGGGCCAGCGACTTGAGGAACTCGCGGAGATCGTCGTCGGTGCCGTAGAAGCGGCATAGGGCGTCGATGTCGGAAGGCTGGACCCTTCCATGTCCGGTCTCCATACGGTTGACCTTGGAGCCGCTCCAGTCGAGGGCATCCCCCACTTGAGCGCAGGTGAAGCCGTTTGCTTCGCGGAGCTTCTTGAGCTCGATCGACAGCCTTCGGCGACGCACTGTAGGCGACCCAGCCATTCCTGACTCCCTCTCACCGATGGATGCTCAGTCTCTTGGGATGGTCGGCATGACCGCAATCACTCTTTGGTGGGAATCCCGCTATGCACATTGCAAGGCGGGATGATTTCGCCCCATCCTGACTGGGCGTGAGGCTCCGGTCACAGGCGGAGTTCCGGGCGGAAAGGGACAGACGTGATCCAACAGACCTGCATGTCGCGGCAGCCATGGCAACTACCGTTCCTGGCCGAGGCAGAGGAGGTGGCAGGTATTCGGAACGTGCTCCGCGTGCACTTGAGGCTTTGGGGGCTCAGCGCACAGACCGAGGCCGCGCAGGTATGCGCCAGTGAGCTGGTCGGCAACGTCATCCATCACGTCGGTGCGGGCACGCCGACGACGCTTGCTGTCTCCATGAACGGCACGTATCTGCGTATCGAGGTGCACGACCCCGACATCCGCGCCCTACCAACCCTCATGGAGGCCGCGCCGGATGCTGAGCGAGGCCGCGGCATGGCTCTAGTCAACGCCGTCGCGGACCGGTGGGGCGTACTGCTGCGAGCCGACCGCAAGGTGACATGGTGCGAGATCGCCACCGCTTTGTCCTCGCCGCATGGGCACGGCGGCGGCGTTCGAGTCACCCGAGCCGAGGAGATGATCACCATGTACGGCGCGGCCAAGGCGCCGCGGACCGCGAGCCGTACCCTGCTGAATCTCGCCGCAGCTGAGGAGGCCGCGATCGATGTGATCGCCGACCTCCTCCACTGGCTTCAAGCCCACGGCTGCGATCCTGACGAAGCACTGGACCGAGCACAACGGCACTTCGAGGCGGAGATGTTGGCGTAGGCGGCTTGCCGAGCGGTCTTAGCCAGCGGCGATCGTCGCGTACGTGTACACATCGGCCGGCAGGGCGTGCTGGAGGTCCCATGTGATCGCCATTGGCTTGCTGCCGGTGTGCTCCACGTAGGTCGCCGGGCCGAGCAGCATCCAGGGCTGGGCGCCGCCGATGTCCTTGTGCTTGTAGCGGCGGACGAAGAGCAGGACGTGGCTGCCTTCAGCGGCGTGGTTCTGGTAGCGCCGGCCAGTGGGGGAATTCTCTGGTGTGGTGCTCTGTGACTCCCAGTGGAAGCGGGTCTCGCTCAGTGCGTAGTCGTGGTACCTCGTCTGTGGCGAGAAATCCTTCTCGTCTTTCTCCAGCGTGATCAGCAGCGCGTCGGTCTTGATGGACTCGCACCACTTGACGCCCTCGCGGAAGTCGCCTGGCAGGTAGCCGCCGATGACGGACTGGCCCAGTGCCGGCAGAATCTCTTCGCGGCTGTATGAGGCGTGGATAGTGAGCGGAATACCCGCGTGGTCGCCCAGGAGCGGGATCGGGGCGTGGTCGGTGTGCTCCAGGTTGTACGCCAGTACCTGGCGGAGCTCGTCGCGTACCGCCTGATGTCGGCGGAGTGCGGCGAAGCCCTCGTCGTAGGTGGTGAATTCGCCACGGGTGGGGCCGCCGACCGGCCAGAACTGGAAGAAGAGCATGCGGGCGTATGCCTGAGCCTGAGGGTCGAGGTCCTCATACACCGGAGCGTCATCATCCAGAAGGCGGGTGTACGCCGCGACCCGCAGTGGGTCGTCCACGTGTAGGAAGGCCGGGATTCGCTTCAGTAGCGCCTCTTCCCCGGTCGGTGCGTCGCCCATGCGGAGCCCGGACTTCCGCAGCAGGTTCGTCCAGGAATTGCCCTTGCTGCGGTAGAGGTCGCTGAGCTCCCTGCCGCTCTCCTCCAGGTAGCGGCTGAGGGTGGGCAGGGCGTACTGCGCGACCTCGTGGGCGAGCGCTTTGGCGCTCACTCTGATCTGATCCTTGATGTTGGCGATAATGACGCTCTTGGCCTTCTCCTCCAGAAGGATCTGGCAGCCGGAGGGCAGCTGGGGGAAATCGTGCTCGATGTTGGCCAAGAGGCGCTTGCGGGTGAGGTTGGTCAGAGCTCGGAACTGGTTCTCGAAGCGGAACTCCTTCCGGTGCTGACCGATGAAGTCCAGGACCGTCAGCACGGCCTTGTCCTCGGTGCGCCGCAGGCCGCGGCCCAGCTGCTGGAGGAAGATCGTGGCGCTGGACGTGGGGCGCAGCAGGAGGAGCGTGTCGACATCGGGTATGTCGAGCCCCTCATTGAGGAGGTCGACGGAGAAGATCACCTGGAGGTTTCCCGCCCTGAGGTCGTCGAGCGCCTGTTTGCGCTGCTCTGGCGGGGTCTCGCCGGAGAGCGCGACCGCGTTGAGCCCCGCGTCACGGAAGACACGCGCCATGAAGTGGGCGTGGGGGACCGTGACGCAGAAGCCCAGGGCGCGCATCTTGCCCGGGTCGGCGATCTTCTCTCGGACATGCTTCACGACCAGGGCCGCACGCGCATTGTTGCCGGTCAGGATGTTGCCGAGGGCGTTGGTGTCGTAGCCGCCCCTCTTCCACGCCACCGCGCTCAGATCGGTGTTGTCGCTGATTCCGAAGTAGTGGAAGGGGCTGAGCAGATCGTTCTCCAGGGCCTCCCAGAGGCGCATCTCCGCTGCGATCCGCCCATCGAAGAACTCGTCCTGGATGTTGTCGCCGTCCATCCGCTCGGGGGTGGCTGTCAGGCCGACGAGCTCTTTCGGCCGGAAGTGTTTGAGGATGCGCCGGTAGGTCCGAGACGTTCCATGGTGGAACTCGTCGATCACGATGACATCGAAGTGGTCGGGCGCGAGCCGTTCAAGAGCGGCTGGGCCGAGTGACTGCACGCTGGCGAACACGTGTGTCCAGCGCTCAGGGATCTCACCGCTGTGCAGGGGTTCACCGAAGTTGGGATCGATGAGGACGTCCTGGTAGGTCCGCAAGGACTGTTGCAGGATCTCCCTGCGGTGGGCAACGAACAGTAGCCGCAAGTCGCGACCATGCCGCTTGCGGAGCTGCTTGTAGTCCAGCGCGGCCATCACTGTCTTGCCCGTGCCGGTGGCGGCCACCAGGAGATTCTGATGCCTACCGTGAACTGCGCGTTCCACTTCCAGGCGCTCCAGCATGTCCCGCTGATGCGGGTACGGGCGTACTTCGAGGCCAGACAGCGTGACGGGGCGTGAGGTGGTTGCGGAGGGCGAGCCGCCGGCGATCCGCAAGGCGTCGTCAAGCCGGTCCCGGTCGCGCTCGGGGTCATACGTCTCGAAGGACGGGTCGCTCCAGTACGCGTCGAAGGTGCCCTCGAACTTCCTTAGCACGTCGGGCGTGGCGATGGACGACAGACGCACGTTCCATTCGAGGCCGTCCAGGAGCGCGGCTTTGGACAGATTCGAGCTGCCGACGTACGCCGTGTCGTACCCGGTGTCGCGGCGGAAGAGCCACGCCTTGGCGTGCAGTCGAGTCGTCCGCGTCTCGTAGTTGACCTTCACTTCGGCGTTGAACTCCCGCACAAGGCGGTCCAACGCCCGGCGTTCGGTGGCGCCGATGTAGGTGGTCGTGATGACACGGATCGGCACATCACGTTCACGTGCCGCCTTCAGCGACTGCTCGATGATCCGCAGCCCGTGCCACTTCACGAAGGCGCAGAGCAGGTCTACGCGGTCGGCGGTGGTGATCTCGGCGCGCAGCTCAAAGCCGAGGCTCGGGTCGTCCGGGGCGTTGGTGATCAGCGCAGTATCGGATAGAGGAGTCGCGGGGCGGACGGCATACACGCCCGGAGCCTCCTGGCGGACGAGCGCGAGCAACTCGCGCGGGCCGTCGGCCACCATATCCACCCACTCCTTCGCGCCCTCGAGGGTGCTGATGGAGTCCAGGATGTGGTTTGCGGCATGCACACGTTCGTCAGGATGTAGGCCTTGCAGCACCCGGCGCACGGTCTCCGCGACGTGCCTCGCCAGGACGTGTGGAGTGGACTCCGCGCTCACGCTGTCGCTGATCTGACGCCAGCCGTGATCGGCGATGTCCGCCAGCTGCCGTTCCACGCGCATGGTGATGAGCTGCTCGTACAGCCCCGCTGACAGGGCTGACGTGGCGGTGCTGATCCGCGTCATAGTCGCTCCGCTCCCGAGAAGGCGTGATCACGCTCCCTCGGTTCTACCAAGGACCACTGACAGCGCGGTTACGCATGAGGAAAGAGGTCAGCCGTAGCCACACTCGACGATTGAAATCGTCTTGCATTTTGATCGTATAGGCATAGTTTTTGATCGTGTCTCTTCATGATTTGCTCATACGTGTGGCGGAGATCTATGAGCCCTACGGCAAAGCCTCCAAGGACCGGCCAGGCCAGGCGCTGCTGTTGGAGGTGAAGGGGCGCGACGATCTGCCCCTGCCTCCGCGGTGCCACGCCGAGGGCTATGGAGGCCAGGGATTCGCGAGTACGACTCCCTGGATCGGGGTCTTCGATCGGTCCATCAACGAGGAGTCGCAGGACGGGCTGTACCTGGCCTACATCTTCGATACCGCCCGCACTTCGGTCACACTCACGCTGCAACAGGGGGTGACCAAACTTCAGGACACATACGGCAGGGGGGACGCCCTCCGTCGGGTCTTGGCGGCCCAGGCGAAGACGCTGCGGGCAGCTTTGCGGCCGGCGCTGGCGCGGCAGTGGGGGGACGCGCTGCGGCTGGACGCGGCGAGAAGGCACTGGCGGCCCTACGCGTACGAGAGCGCCAATGTGGCAGCCCGGCGGTACGAGGTCGCCCACCTGCCCTCGGAGAGCATGCTGGCGGCGGACCTGCGGGATGCGGCGCAGCTACTTCAGGACGCCGCCGCAGCCCACCGCTTCCTGCGGGTCGAACCGCCGTCGGCGAAGGAGCCCGTGATCGAGTACCCGTCCGCCAATCATGCGAGCGACGACCCCCTTGCCGGGTTCAAGGCGAAGAGCAGCGACGGCTACGTGGTCGAAGTACAGGGCGGCACCTACGCCCGGGAGCAGCGGCACGAAGCGCTGATCCGCAGCTTCGCCCACCATGCTGCCGCCCGCGGCTTCGACGTGTATAGCGAGAACATGCACCCGCGCGACCTCGTCCTGCGCCACCGCGGCGAGCCAGCCAAGGAGTGGCTGGTCGAAGGCAAAGTCGTGAAGAAGGGCGGCGCTCGCCTCGCCGTGCGCGAGGCAGTGGCCCAGCTCCACGAGTACCGGCACTTCGCATACCGCCGACATGGCTATCCGGACCCGCGCATGCTGGCCCTCTTCACCCAGGACATACAGCACTACGCCCCCTACTTGGAGACGCTCGGCATTGTGTCCATCTGGGAGCGCCCCGAAGGGGGATGGTCGGGGTCGCCGCGTGCTGAGGAGATGGGTGCCGGGCGGCTCTTGAGCTAGACCCGTATTTCGCGGGTCGTTGATTCGTATGGTGTGACCGGCCCGGGGGTGTCCCGGGCCGGGGTGTGGCGTTGGTGGGGTGTGTCGATGACTTCCCGGTCCCCGCGGCCACGGTCTCAGCGTCAGCGTCTTGAAGTGGCGGTGACGTCCGTGGTGGAGAAGCGTCTGGGCGCTCTGCCCGTCGCTGCCGAGTTTCTGCGCCGGCTGGATGTCGCCGGGATCGTCGACGAGGTGTGTCCTGGTGGCGCGAGTGCGCTGGTGACGCACGGGCAGGTGATCGAGGCGTTGGTGGCCAACCGGCTGACTTCGCCCGCGCCGCTGGTGCGGGTGGAGGACTGGGCCAGGTGCTGGGCGGTGGACGAGGTCTTCGGGATCGAGCCCGGTCTGCTCAACGATGATCGTCTGGCCCGGGCACTGGATGCGATCGCTCCGCACCTGGAGCACATCGCGGGCACGGTCGGGGCGCGGGCGATCGGCGGGTTCGGGATCGATGTGGCCCGGATGCACTGGGACATGACCAGCATGTCCGTGCACGGGGCCTTCCCGGCCCAGGGTCAGGACGAGGACTTCCCCGTCATCGGCTACGGGCATCCCAAGGACCGGCGCTTCGATCTGAAGCAGGTCCAGGCCGGGCTCGCGGTGTCGGCCGACGGCGGTATCCCGCTCCATGCCCGGGTCTTCGGCGGTGGTGCGGCCGAGGTCAGCCAGGTCGTCGGCGCGATGAAGGACCTGCGGGCCATGGCCGGTGAGCGCGACTTTCTGATGGTCGCCGACTCCAAGCTGGTGTCCTACTCCAACGTCCGTGCCCTGCTGGCGGCCGGGGTTCAGTTCATCGCCCCGGCCCCGGCCGTGCAGGTCAAGGACGAGGTCTATGCCGCTCTCGATCTCGCGCAGGCCACCGTCGTGGACTGGACGCCGGACCGGGAGGCGGGCAAGCCGCCCGAGCGGCGCGAGACCTACCGTGTGCTGGAGGACACCCACACCCTGACCGGGCCCCGCAAGCGCGACCCGGTGTTCACGGTGCGGCGGATCCTGGTCCACTCCACCGCGAACGCCGCAGGCCAGCAAGCCGCCCGGGACAAACGCCTGGCCAGGGCCGCCGAGGACCTGAACAAACTCACCACTGCGGCCGGCGGACGCCACTACAAGACCCGGGAGAAGATCGTTGCCCGGATCGGTGTCATCGCCGCCAAGCGCCGTGTCACCTCTTGTCTGCGCTGGACCGTCACCGATAACGAGGACGGCACCCCGGTCCTGGCCTGGCACTTCGACACCGGCGTGCTGAAGGCCGAAGCCGCTGTCGACGGCTGGTACGCACTGCTGACGTCCGTCCCCGCCGACCAGGCGGACGCCGGGCAGGCCCTGATCCACTACAAGGGTCAGGGCGCGGTCGAGCGCAGATACCACGACTTCAAGGGCCCGCTCGCGGTCGCGCCGGTCTTCGTGCAGCACAACCGGCGTGTTGCCGCCCTGATCCAGGTCATCTGCCTGGCCCTGCTGGTCTTCTGCCTGATCGAGCGCCAGGTCAGACGGGCGCTCGGCCCCGAGCAGACCATGAGCGGCCTCTACCCCGACAACCGCCGCGTCCGCCCCACCGGCCGCATGATCTTCTACCACCTCGGCGAACTCACCCTGCGGATCGGCAACGTCACCGACCCGCCCACCGTCCAGATCACCCGCGGCGTCCAACTCCACCTCCTCGACCTCCTCGACACCGACATCGGACAGACCCGCTGGCCACAGACCTGTGGCTGAGCGCTTCAGCCAGCCTGTGAGTGCGAGAGTCGGCCCCCTCGGGCAGGTGCACCGCCCCGGTACTGGGCGCGGGCAGACTACGCACATGCAGCTCCCCGCCGAAGCCGTAGCCACCGCCGTGTTGCTGGAGGTCATAAGGATCTCCGAACTCCCGACAAAGCGGGGCGCCCCGTATCCCGGCAGGGCGGGCGCCCACTGGATCGGGAGCGAGGCAGCCGGGGTCCTGGCCTTGATCGAGAGCTTGCCCGGCAGTGAGCAGCACCGCTGCGGCTTCTCGCCGGGCTGGAGCGTCCGGGCGTACGCGGACACTCTCGACCTGGCGCTGTTCGAGGCGGCGTTCTGCTTCAGCTGCCATGAAGTCCGCATGTATGGAACCGCCGTGCCACCCGCACTGGCCACGCAGTTCTTCGACGCGGGTGCCCCGCAGGCTCACGCCCTCCTGGCCCTATTCCGCGAGGCAGCCCCGTAGCCGGTCGGCCCCAGTCACGACCTGAAACGGTGACCTGCGAAGTCCGGGGCTAGACGGCCGCGGGAGCCGCTCGGTGACGAGACGCTGCCACGGCTACTCCTTGCCGTGGCACTCCCCGTACGCCGTCCCTGAGCCGCACCAGCAAGGGCCCGTGCGGGACGGGGGCCAGGGGGTGGCTCGGCCTCGGGCGGCGAGGGTGGTGGCGTACTGGGGGAGGAGGTCGGCGTTGGACGGGGACGCTGTCTCGGAGGCGGCGAAGGCCTCGTAGGAGGGGACCGTGCCGCGGACGATGCCGAGGTTGGGCGTGCCCGCGGATGCGAGCTCGCGGAGGGACGCCTCCAGGTCGGTGAGGTGGGCCTCGTACGTGGGGTACTCCGCCTCCAGCTCCGGGTACGCCGCCAGCAGTTCGGTCAGCTCCTCGCGCGGCCACAGCAGCACTGCCACGGGGAACGGGCGTGACAGCGCCGTACGGTACGAGCCCAGCTCGCTGCGCAGGCGGGTGATCTCCGCCTTCAGCTCCGCCGGGTCCGACGAGCCCAGCGCCCAGGTGCGCTTCGGGTCGTGCAGCTCGTCCAGCGGGACCGTGCCCAGGTGCATGCGGTCCGCCAGGACGTCCCAGTCGTCGTGCCAGAGGCCCAGCAGGCGGCGGACGCGGTGCCGGGAGGTGAGGAGGGACTGGGTCGGATACGTGACCTCCTCGTCGTGCGGGAGCGGGGCCAGCGCCCGCGCCGCCGCAGTGAACGTCTCCTCCGACGCCTCCAGCTCGTCGTGCGCCTCCAGTGCCTCCCCGATGATCTCCCACGCCGTCGCGTTCGTCGGCTTCATCGCCCGCAGGCCCTCGATGATCGCCCGCGCCTCCGCCTCGTGGCCGTACTCCCACAGGTTGGCGGCCTTCAGCGCCCGTACGAGATGGGGGTTGTCCGGGGCCGGGGGAGTGGACAGCAGGGTGTCGTAGAGCGTCGTCGCGCGGGCGCGGTCGCCGGCCAGCTCCAGGTGCGCGGCCGCCCGGAGCAGCAGCGGCTCGCGGTCCCCCGGGTACTGCGTCGCGGTGCGCAGCAGCCGCTCGGCTTCGTTCGTGTGGTCAGCAGGCGTGTCGAGGCGCATGGTCACCACCGTACTGCTGTACGGCAGTGCTCTGGTGGGTTGTGGACGGACCACCTATGGTGCGCGGGTGTCACGGAGGCGGGTGGTGTTCGCGAGGGCGTGGTGGGGCTGTGGCGAGGCGCTCGTCACCGTCGGGGTGGTCGTGCTGCTCCTCGTCGTCCACCAGTTGTGGTGGACCAACCACCAGGCCCGGGCCGGTGCCCAGCGGCACGTACAGCTTCTCCAGCGGGAGTGGGAAGGGGAGGGGGAGCGGGAGGGAACGGGCGAGGGCTCGGGCGAGGGGGGACGCGATTCCGCCGCGGGCGCTTCGCCGTCGCCTTCCGCCGCCGCACGCTCCCACCCTCCCACCGGCGACGCCCGCGCCGGCACCGCACCACCCCGCACCGCCTACGCCCTCCTCCGCGTCCCCTCCCTCCGCCTCACCGTCCCCGTCGCCCACGGCACCTCCCGGCGCACCGTCCTCGACAAGGGCTTCGCCGGCCACTACCCCGGCACCGCCGAACCCGGCCGCCCCGGCAACTTCGCCGTCGCCGGCCACCGCAACTCCCACGGCGAGCCCTTCCGCCGCCTCGACCGGCTCCGTGAGGGCGACGAGGTCCTCGTGGAGACCCGGGACGCCGTCCATACGTATGTCGTCGACACCGTGCTGCCGCGGACCTCGCCCCGCGACGTGGGCGTCATCGCGCCCGTACCGCGGAGCCTCGTGCACCCCGCGTACGGGTACGAGCGCCCTGGCCGCTATCTGACCCTCACCACCTGCACCCCCGAGTACCGGGCCACCCACCGGCTCATCGTCTGGGGCGTGCTCGCCCGGTCACGCGCGCGGTGAACTCCTGTACGGTGACGGGGAGAACAGTCGTGTCGAGGGAGAGGGGAGGCAGCGTGTACGGGGTCCTCCTGCGGCTGCTGCCCGTGCTCCTCGCCGCCGTCCTGCTCGTGGACGGTTCACCGCTGTCCCCCCTCTCCGCCGTCGCGCTGGCCGCCGCCGCGCTCGTCACCTGCGCCGTCATCGGCGGCCGCAGCGCGCCCGCCGTGCCGCCCACCCGGGTGCGCACCGCCCTCCGCGACCGTGACCGGCGTACCGCCTTCCTGCCGCAGCGCGACCCCGACGCCTCGGGGCGCCCACGGCCCCGGGCGCCCGGCCGCCGCCTCCCGGCGGCGGTCGCGTAACAGCCGAGAAGGCTCCCTTCGCGCGTTCCGTCGTCCTGCCGTTCCGCATGTCCTCTGTCTTCTTCGTCGGCACGACTGGACCCGTGGGGTTTGCTTTGTCTGTCTTTGTGGCTTTTCTCGAGTGGCTTTCCGCGCTGATCTCCGCGCCCGCCGCGATCGTCCTCATCACCCTCCTCGTACGCACCGCCCTCCTTCCGCTCTCCCTCGCCGCGGCGCGCGGGCAGCGGGCCCGTACGCGGCTCGCCCCGCAGGTCGCCGCGGTGCGGAAGAAGTACGCCAAGGATCCGGAGCGGCTGCAGCGGGCCGTACTGGACCTGCACGCGCGCGAGAAAGTCTCGCCGCTGGCCGGGAGCCTGCCCGGGCTGCTTCAGATTCCGGTGTTCTTCCTCCTGTACCACCTCTTCTCCCGGACCGAGCTCGCCGGGTACTCGCTCTTCGCCGCGCCCCTCGGCGGGCGCTGGACCGACGCCCTCGCGCACGGCGGGGTGCTCGGGCCGTCCGGCCTGGTCTACCTGGCGCTGTTCGGGCTCGTCGCCGGCGTCGCCACCTATACGTACCGGCGCACCAAGGAGCAGATGGGTGCCGTCGAGGCGGGTGACGGTGTGCCGGGGATGGGGGCGATGGTCAAGGTGATGCCGCTGCTGTCGTTCGGGACGCTCGTGACCGTCGCCGTCGTGCCGCTGGCCGCCGCGCTGTACGTCGTGACCAGTACGACATGGAGTGCTGGGGAGCGGGCCGTGCTGTACCGGCCGGGGTCCTCGTCGGGCCCGACGGACCCGTCGGGCCCGACGGACCCTGTGAAGCCGGCGAGGCCGTCGGACTCGGCGCGACGCTCTTCCGGTCGGTCCGGCCGCCTTCGGTCCAGTACGTGAACACGGTCTTGCGGAGTGATCCGACCTCTTGGAGGATCAGCCAATCCTGACGATGGCCGCACTCCATCGGCCGGGGCTCACCTCGACCACAGGGAGACAGACCATGAAGCTGTTGCGTGTCGGCCCGGCGGGCGCCGAACGGCCCGCACTGCTCGACCAGGACGGCATCCTGCGCGACCTCTCCGGACTCGTCGCGGACGTCGACGCGGCCCTGCTCTCCGACGCGGCCGCGCTCGACCGCGTCCGGGCCGCCGCCGGTGCGGGCGTCCTGCCCGTGCCGGACGACGCCGCGGGGCTCCGGATCGGCCCACCGGTCGCCCGCGTCGGCAAGGTCGTGTGCATCGGGCTGAACTACCACGACCACGCGCGCGAGACGGGTGCCGAGCCGCCCACCGAGCCTGTCGTCTTCCTGAAGGCGGCGGACACGGTCGTCGGGCCGGACGACCCGGTCCTCGTCCCGCGCGGCAGCCGCAAGACGGACTGGGAGGTGGAACTCGCCGTAGTCATCGGACGTACCGCCCGCTATCTGGACTCGGCGGAGGACGCCCTGGCGCATGTCGCCGGGTACGCGGTCGGCCACGACGTGTCCGAGCGGGAGTTCCAGATCGAGCGCGGCGGCACCTGGGACAAGGGCAAGAACTGCGAGACGTTCAACCCCCTCGGCCCCTGGCTCGTCACCGCCGACGAGATCCCCGACCCGCAGAACCTGCAGCTCCGGCTCTGGGTGAACGGCGAGCTGAAGCAGGACGGGACGACCGCCGACCAGATCTTCCCGGTCGCGGAAGTCGTGCGGTACGTCAGCCGGTTCATGACGCTGTACCCGGGTGACGTCATCAGCACCGGTACGCCCGCCGGCGTCGCCATGGGTCGGCCGGAGCCGAAGCCGTACCTGCGGGCCGGGGACGTGGTGGAGCTGGAGATCGAGGGGCTCGGGCGGCAGCGGCAGGAGTTCGCGGACGCGTAGGGGTACCAGGGGCGGGGAGGCGGCCGGCGGGCGTCAGGGCTTCGCCGCCCCTCCTGGTGCGGGGCCGGCGGGCGCAAGGGCTTCGCCGCCCCCTCCCGGTGCGATGGCCGGTGGGCGTCAGGGCGTCGGTGCCTCGCACCGGGAGGCGGGTACCGTCGTCCACCTCCCGGGCCGTCACAGCGTCACCGTCACACCCTCCCGCGCCGACCGCCGCGCCGCCTCCAGTACGTCCAGCGCCGCCGCGGCCTCCTCGGCCGTGACCGGCGGGGCCGTACCGTCCCGCAGGGCGGCCGCGACGGCCGCGTAGTACGCCGGGTAGTCGCCCGGCACCGTGCGCACCGGCCGTCCGCCGCCCGTCACCGGCGACTCGCCCGCGCCGATCCGCCCCCACAGCGACTCGGGCTCCACGCCCCAGTCCTGGCCGGCGGACGGCCGGGCACCCTCCCGCAGGGCGCCCTCCTGCGGGTCGAGGCCGTACTTCACGAACCCGCCCCGCGACCCCAGCACCCGGTACCGCGGCCCCAACTGCGCCGCCGTCGCGCTCACGTACAGATGGGACCGCACCCCGCTCGCGTGCGTCACCGCGATGAACGTGTCGTCGTCCGCCGCCGCGCCCGGCCGCCGTACGTCCGACTCCGCGTACACCCGCACCGCCGGGCCGAACAGCACCAGCGCCTGGTCCACGAGATGGCTGCCCAGGTCGTACAGCAGCCCGCCGATCTCCTCCGGCGCGCCCGACTCCCGCCAGCCGCCCTTCGGCAGCGGCCGCCACCGCTCGAACCGGGACTCGAAGCGCTGTACGTCGCCCAGTTCACCGGCGCGGAGCAGTGCGCTCAGCGTCAGGAAGTCGTTGTCCCAGCGGCGGTTCTGGAACACGGAGAACAGCAGGCCCCGCTCCTCCGCCAGGGTCGCGAGCGCACGCGCCTCGGCCGCCGTACCCGCCACCGGCTTGTCGACCACGACCGGCAGACCGGCCTTCAGGGCGGCCGTCGCGAACGGGACGTGCGTCTTGTTCGGGGACGCGACGACGACCAGGTCCAGCTCGTCCGCCCGTGACCAGAGCTCCTCCGTGGACGCGGCGAGGTGTACGTCCGGGAACTCGGCGCGGGCCTGCCGCCGCCGCTCCTCGTTCGCCGTGACGACCGTGTCGAGCACCATGCCCTCGGTCGCGGCGATCAGCGGGGCGTGGAAGACGGACCCGGCCAGGCCGTAGCCGACGAGTCCGACACGCAGAGAGCCGACGGAGCCGACGGAGCCGGGGGCGCCAGGGGAGCCAGGGGAGCCGGCGGAGCCGGCCGAGCCAGGGGTGTCCGGGGTGTCCGGGGAGTCAGAGCGAGTGGTCATGTCGAGCTACTTAAGCAACGCTGTTGCGTTACCGCAAGCCTCGCCGCCAGAATGCGGGCGTGAACCTCTCCGGCCTCCGCAGCCACAACACCGCGCTCGTACTCGGCCTGCTGCGCGCCGCCGGCGAGGACGGGGTCAGCCGACTGGAGCTCGCCGAGCGCACCGGGCTCACCCCGCAGGCCGTCAGCAAGATCACCGCCCGGCTGCGGGACGAGGGCCTCGCCGCCGACGCCGGGCGCGGCGCGTCCACGGGCGGCAAGCCGCGCACCCTCCTGCGCCTGGTCCCGGGCGCCGCCCATGCCGTGGGCCTGCATCTGGACCGGGACGAGCTGACCGCGGTTCTCGTCGACCTCGCGGGCGTCACCGTCGCCGCGCGCACCCGCCCGCTGGATCTGGGCGCGGGCACCGACGAGGTCCTGGGGGTGGCCGCGACGGAGGTGGCCGCGCTGCGGCGGGACGGCACGCTCATGGGCGTCGGCGTGGCCATGCCGGGGCCGCTCGACCACACCACGGGGGTGACCCACCGGGTGACGGGCTTCCCGGCGTGGGACGGCTTCCCACTGCGCGACGCGCTGCGGGACGCACTGTCCGAGGAGCCGGGCGACGACCTGCCGGTCGCCCTCGACAAGGACACGAACGCGGCGGCGCTGGCCCTGGCGCTGAGGGGCGGGGACCCGGTGCCGCCCGGGCCGTCGTTCGCGTACGTCCACGTGGGTACGGGCCTGGGCGCCGGGCTGGTCCTGGGCGGCGGCCTCCACCGGGGCGCGCGGACCGGCGCGGGCGAGTTCGGGCACCAGACGGTCCAGCTCGACGGCGTGCCGTGCGGGTGCGGGGCGCGCGGCTGCCTGGAGGCCCTGTGCCTGGCCGCCCTGGCCCGCGGCGACCTGGAGGAGGCGGCCAGGGTCCTGGGCGTTGGCGCCGCGAACCTCGCCGGCCTCCTGGACATCGACCGCGTCCTGCTGGGCGGCCGGGCCGTCGCGGCGGCGCCGGAGCCGTTCGTACGGGGCGTGGGCGCCGCCCTCGCGGCCCGCGCCCACCGCGCGGGCGAGCCCGCGGTGCCGGTGGCTCTGGCGACGGGCTCCCCGCACCTGGTCGCGGAGGGCGCCGCGCATCTGGTGCTCGCGCCGCTCTTCGGGCGCTGAGGGGCTCGGGGCGGGAGCGGACCGGGACTAGGCGGGAGCGGACCGGGACTAGGGGCCGGACCGGGGACTGGACCGCTGGGGGAGGCGCCCATTGCGCTGATCGGGCGCAATCGACCGCCGGGCCGGGGCGGCGCCCCGTACCGCGTGGGACATCTGAGAAGACGGAGACGACCGACGGCGAGCAGCAAAGGCCATCCCCATGCGACTGCGCAGCACCGCCGCCCTGGCCGCCGGAGCAGCAGTCTCGACCCTGGTGGTCGTCATGGCACCGGCCCTGGCGCATGCAGCCCGGCCCCACGACGTGACGGTCGCGGGCCGTGAACCCACCTGCGGCGACACGAAGGCCGCCGCCTTCCCGATCCGCACCCGCATCAAGGGCGGCCCGGCGACCTACCGCCCCGGGGCGGCCCCCCAGGTCTGGCACGTCGAACTGACGAACACCACCGCACAACCCTGCCGCAACATCCATCCGGTGATCGTCCTGACGGACCGAGCGGGCACCCTGACCCCCGCCCAGGTCCGCCTGAACTTCTCCACCACGGCCGGAGCCGGTCACCGCCCGGTCCGGATCGAGCACACCGACCAGAACGAGCTCGTCGGCGTACTCGACGACGACACCGACAACGCTTTCGCCGGCTTCACGGTCCCCGCGCGCGGAACCGTCCCCGTCCCCGTCAGCCTGGGTTTCACCGCGGCCGCCCGCCCCGACGAGGTCACCGCCAGAGCGGCGATCGTCCAGCGCAGGGGCGACGACGGCGACTGGGTGGGCGAGTCCGCCGCCTACCGCTTCGCCCTGGCGGTCCCCGACGTCCCCCCGACCCCGAACCCGACCCCGCTCACGCCCACGCCCACGCCCCCGACTCCTCCCCCGACCCCGCCCGGCATCTTCCCCGAAGAACTGGCCAGCACGGGCCGCCGCGCCGCCGCCAACATCGTGCCGCTGACCGCGGCCGCCGGAGCCTCCCTCGCCGTCGGCGCGGCCGCCCTCCTCCTGACCCGCAGACTTCGCCGCCGCCCCTGAGCCTCACGGGCCCGGTCTCACTCGGCGGTACGGAGCAGACGGTCGCCTCCGCTCGCGAGCGCGAGCACACCGAGGTGGACGGCGGCGAGCGCGAGCAGTCCCTCCAGGCCCGGCACCCCAGCCGAGAAGGTCGGCTCCCTGGTCCAGGGTCGTCTTCACCGCGATCAGCCTGCCCCGTCCGGGTCGGCTGACGAGCAGCGGCGACCATGTCCCGGACTCGCACTCGACCGGGTGCAGCGCGGCGGCCGGCGCGGTGACTGCCACCAGCCCGAGGAGGTCCCGCTGTGCTGGGCGCGGCGTACCCGGCGCCGGCCGGGCTGTCGATGAACGTGACGGGGACTTCACCACCCACCACCGCCAGGAGTCCGGCCAGACCGCCCGGGTCCTCGCCTCCTTCAACGGCGGCACCCCCACCCTCGTGCGCGGCTGCACCTCCGACGTGGTCGCCCAGCCCCGGTCGCTGACCCTGGACGTGCCCGCCCGGGCCTCCTCCGTCAGCTTCCGCTTTCACTACACCGGCTCCAACAACTGGTACTGGGTCATCGACGGGGTCGAGATCCGAACATCGTGACTACCCTGGGGGCGTCGCCACAGCGCTGTCGCGGCGCCCCAGCAACGCAGTCGCAGTAGTCATCTGTACGGCAGGAGTCCCGCCCATGGCAGAGCGCAAGCCGATCGAATCCTGGCTGACCGACATGGACGGCGTCCTCATCCACGAGGGCGTTCCGATCCCCGGCGCCGACGCGTTCCTCAAGAAGCTGCGGGACATGGAGAGGCCGTTCCTCGTCCTCACCAACAACTCCATCTACACGCCGCGCGACCTCCACGCCCGCCTGGCCCGCATGGGCCTCGACGTGCCGATCCCCAACATCTGGACGTCCGCGCTCGCCACCGCCCGGTTCCTGGACGCCCAGCGCCCCGGCGGCACCGCGTATGTCATCGGCGAGGCCGGGCTGACCACCGCGCTGCACGACATCGGGTACGTCCTGACCGACCATGAGCCGGACTACGTCGTCCTCGGCGAGACCCGCACATACAGCTTCGAGGCCCTCACCAAGGCGATCCGGCTCATCAACACCGGCGCCCGCTTCATCTGCACCAACCCCGACGAGACCGGCCCGTCCACCGAGGGCCCGCTCCCCGCCACCGGCTCGGTCGCCGCCCTGATCACCAAGGCCACCGGCAAGGAGCCGTACTTCGCCGGCAAGCCCAACCCGCTGATGATGCGGACCGGCCTCAACGCGATCGGCGCCCACTCCGAGACCAGCGCCATGATCGGCGACCGGATGGACACCGATGTGCTGGCGGGGCTGGAGGCCGGCATGGAGACCTTCCTGGTCCTCACCGGCCTGACGACCCCGGCGGACGTCGACCGGTACCCGTTCCGGCCCTCCACGGTCGTCGACTCGATCGCCGATCTGGTGGAACGGGTCTGACGGCCGGAGGGGAGGTCATGGAGGGCTACCGTCCGGTAGTGACCCGGTCGGCCGTCCGCTGCGGATGCGGAGAGCGCCGACAGGAGTGAATCTTCGAGTACGAGGAGGTTCACGATGCGCCCAGGACTGGTTGCTCTCCGTGCCGCGGGCCCGGCCGCCGTGCTCGCGCTCGCCTCGGCCGCCGACGCCGCGTACGCGGACGACCCGGCCGCCGGTGCCGGTGCGCGGATCACCGCCACGGTCACCCCGGCCGCCGCCACGCCCGGCGGCGACGTGGACGTCCGCGTCGAGGGCTGCGACGGCGCGGCCGGGACGGTCCGGTCCGCGGCGTTCGTCGCCGACGCCGAGCTCTCCGGACGTACGGGCGAGGGCGGCCCGCTGCACGGCGACACCACCGTCAAGTCCGGGCTCGCCTCCGGCACGTACCAGGTCACCGTCGTCTGCGGCGGCCGCGACCACCACGACGCCGGCCACGTCCAGGTCTCCCCGACAGCGCCGCCCAGCCCCCACGCACCCGTCCGGGCCGGTGGCGGGGGCGCTGCCCCGCTCGCCGCCGAGGCGCCGAGCGTCGCCGAGCAGGGCCCCGGCACCCGGCACACGGTCATCGGACTGGTCCTCGCCGCGGTCGCCGCCGTGGCCGTCGCCCTGCGGTCCACGCGCCGCCGCCGCGGCCCGGGTACGGACTGACCGGCCATGCCGTCCGGGACCGGTACCGGCCGCCTGTTCATGGGCGTGACATGGGCGCTCCTCCTGGTCCTCATGTGGCTCTGGGGCAAGGAGGTCACCGCCGGGCAGGGCAGCCTGTCCGCCCCCACGACCGGCGACGTGGCCGCCGTCGGCCGCCCCCGCGGTGTACCGCTGCCGCCCCCGCACCGGCCCGTCGAGTCGGCCAGGCCCCAGCGGCTGGAGGTCCCGTCGCTCGGCATCACCGCGCCGGTCGTACCCCGCGGCCTGGAGGAGTCGGGCGCGATCGAGGCGCCGCCGTACGAGATGCCGCAGACCGTCGGCTGGTACGCGGCCGGCACCACACCGGGCGCACGCGGCACCGCACTTCTGGTCGGCCACGCGGACACGGAGTCGAAGCCCGCCGTGTTCCACGGCCTGAGCTCCGTCCGCCCCGGCGCCGTCGTCCACATCGGCCGGGCGGACGGCTCGGTCGCCGAGTTCACCGTCGAGGACGTCCGCGTCTTCTCCCGCCACACCTTCGACGCGCACCTGGCCTACGGCCCCCGAGACCCGTCCCGCGCCGAACTCCGCCTCATCACCTGCGCCGGCACCTTCGACCGCGCGGCCTCCGCGTACTCCGCCAACGTCGTGGTCTCGGCGTACCTGACGGCGGTGCACTGACCACCCCGGCGCGCGCGACCGGGCGCCGTCTCCTGCGACTCCCCCAAGCTCTTCGAGCAGGGGGTGTCCAGGGGGCTGAACTCGTCGGGCGTTCGAGGACGAGCGCCGCACGCCGAGCCGCGTGCGGACCTCCTTGACGGCCGGGCCGTCGCCCTCGTCCGGTACGGCCCTCGGGATGCTCCCCGGAGGCGAGCTGCCGAAAACGACCGAGGCTCCCTCGTCTGTGGCGAGGGAGCCTCGGTATCGCGTGCGCCGCCAGGGACTCGAACCCCGGACCCGCTGATTAAGAGTCAGCTGCTCTAACCAACTGAGCTAGCGGCGCCTGCTGACCTGCACAACTCTACCCGATGCCGGAGAGTGCTCCGGGCCTCCGGGCGGGGTGACCGGCTGGGAAATTTCCACCCCAATGTGCCTGTCGGATGGTCATTTTTCCCTTTCGACCGTCAAAATGCGTTATGTCCATAGATCTTGTCGAGCGTGGAGGGACCGTATGACAGTCCCGGTCTTCGAGGAGTACGAGCCCGCCGCCGACTGTCCCTGCCCCGGCTGCGCCCGGCGGCGGCGCGAGCTCGCGCTCCGGCGGGCCGCACGGGCGGGCGGGCACCCGGCGGCCCACGGCGCCCGCCGGGCGCTTGTGCTGTTCACCACCGCGGGGGTGGTCCTGGGCGGCGGCGCGAGCGCGGCGGGCGGCGCCGTCCACTCGGCGGGCAGGCCGTTCCACCCGGTGGACCCGGCCGGCCGCGACACCGACGACTCCGATACGGACACCCCGCAGGGCGGCACCGCCGGGCTGTACGGCCTCCCGCAGGTGGGGCCGACGGCCGGGCCGATGTCCGTGCCGGCGCTCCCCAAGAGCACCCGCGCGGACATCATCAGCCGGGCGCAGCGGTGGGTCGCCGAGAAGGTCCCGTACTCGATGGAGAAGTACTGGACGGACGGCTACCGGCAGGACTGCTCGGGCTACGTCTCCATGGCGTGGAACCTGCCCGCCAACGAGTGGACCGGCAGCCTCCACCGCTTCGGCGAGAAGATCGCCTGGGCCGAACTCGAGCCGGGCGACATCCTCCTCTTCCACAATGCGGACGATCCGGTCAAGGGCTCACACGTCACGATCTTCGGCGGCTGGACCGACCACCGGCGCACGCACTACATCGCGTACGAGCAGACGAAGCCGCACGCGCGGCGGCAGGCGACGCCCCTGGCGTACTGGAAGAACTCCGACCGCTATGTGGCGTACCGCTATCTGGGCGTGGCCCCGGACAGCACGTCGTCCGGGGGGAACGAGGGCCCGCCGTCGGCCACGGCCTACCCGGGGGCGGGCGCCTTCGGCCCCGGCGCGAACAACCACCACGTCACCCTTCTGGGCCAGATGCTGATCAAGTGGGGCGCCGCCCGCTTCTACAGCAAGAACCCTGGCCCGAAGTGGGACGAGGCGGACCGGAAGGCGACGGAGGCGTTCCAGCGCGCCCAGGGCTGGGAGGGCAGCGAGGCGGACGGGCTGCCGGGCCCGCACACCTGGCGGCTGCTGACCACCGGTAAGGGCAAGGACAACCCGGCTCGCGCGGCGAGCGGATCGGTGACCCCGCCGTTCCCGGGCCGCGCCCACTTCCGGCCGGGCCAGTCCAACGAGTACGTCGAGATGCTGGGCCGCCAGTTGGTGAAGCGCGGCTACGGCAAGCACTACGGCACCGGGCCGACCCCCCGCTGGGGCGAGGCCGACCGGCGCAACGTCCAGGACTTCCAACGGGCCCAGGGCTGGCGCGGCGGCGTCGCGGACGGCTACCCGGGCCCGGAGACATGGAGGCGGCTCTTCCGATGACCCATGAGCACGACGAGCGTGAGGTGGCACCCATGACCACGGCGACGCCGGAGGGCCCGCCCCCGGGCCGACGCGTCCCCTTGATCGGACTCGACACCACGGCCCCGATCCCGACGCACCTACTCTTCCGCGCGGCCCCGGAACCCTCACCGGGCGACACCCCCTTGCCGCAGACGACTTCGAGCCCGGCATCCCGCCGGGAGGGCGTGTCGGCGGCGCCCCGCCCGCAGGACCCGGCTACGACCCCCTGGCCCGACGGCCCGGCTGCGACGTCCCGGTGGCAGGACCCGGCTGCGGCGCCCCGGTGGGAGGACCCGGCTACGCCGTCTTGGCACGACGGATCGACTGCGGCGTCCCGCGCGGAGGGTCCGGACATGGCGTCCCGCGCGGAGGGTCCGGTCATGGCGTCCCGCCCCGACGGCCAGGCTGCCCTGTCCCGCCCGGAGGGTCTGGCCGCAGAGTCCCGGTCTGACGGCCCGTTCGCTGCGCCCTACCGGGAGGAACGGGCTGCGGCACCCTGCCCGGAGGCCACGGCGACGGCGTCCCGCCGCCAGGCCACGGCGACGGTGTCCCGCCCCGAGGGTCCCGCCCCGGACCACGACCCCGTCCGGGCGGCGCATCCGACGGGTGGGTACGCCACCTCGGCCACGCCCACCGGAGGCGCGAACGGTACGGCCGCCCCGGCCGCGGCGGCCGCCCCGGCCGGGCCCGCCATGGACGGCGCGGTGGCCCCGACGCGCCCGGGTGCCGCGACCGTCCCGGCAGCTTCGGGCGCTGGTGCGGCTCCGGTGGCCGCGGCCGGTTCATGCGCCGGGCCCGCCACGGAGGGCGCGGTGGCTCCGACGGGCCCGGGCGCCGTGGCGCCCCCGACGGCTCCGGTGGGCCCCGCCGCCGCACACGCCCCGGGTGGCCCCGGAGCCGCGGGCGACCGGTCCGCCGCGGGCGCCCCCGGTGACCCGGCAGGTCCGTCGGTCGGCGCGGGGCCGCCCGGACGGCTCGGAGCCGTCGCGGCGCCGCCCGCCACGGCGAAGCTCTCGGTCCTGGCCGAGTCGGGCGCTTCGGAGCGGGTGCCCGAACGCTCGGCCTCTTCGGACGGTTCGGCCGGGCAGGGCCGTGCCGGCGAGGGGCCCTCCGCCGAGAGGCCCTCCGCCGAGGGGTCTGCGAAGGGACTGCCGGATGTCGACGTGGCGCCCCTGACGGAGGCCGTGAAGCCGGCTGTCCGGGAGGGCACGGCCGGTCAGGTCCTTATGGACAAGGCGCCGTCGGCCGAGCGGCCCGCCGGGTCCCACCCGGACGGGGGCGACGCGGCGGCGCTGTGCGATCCGGGGGCGACCATGCTGCTGGGGGCAGTCGGGGAGGTCCTGCCGGGGCCTGCCGGGGGGACCCGGCGGGGCACCGGACGGGGAAAGGGCGGGCGGCACGCCGGGGTGCCGGCCGGACGACGGCCCGCGCCCAGCGCCGAACCGCGGCTCGCCGAGCGGCCCGGCGCGGTCCTGCCCGGATGGGTGGGCGTGCTGGCCGGCCTCCTCGCGGTGGCCGTGTGCGTGGTGGTGGTGTGGTGGTCGGGCGCCGTGCCCGAGTCGGCGGGGCGTGCCCTGGGCCTGCCGTTCCACCCGTGGCGGGGCCTGGCCATCGGCCCGTCCGTGCTGTTGGCCGTCGGGGTGCTGCTCGCGCTGTTCGCGTTCGGTGGGCTGGTACGCGGCCGAGTCGGGCACGCCTGGGTGCTCACCCTCTTCGGCGACTACCGCGGCACCGTCCGCCGCACCGGACTGGTCTGGGTGAGCCCGCTCCTGCTCCGCCGCCGCATCGACGTACGCCTCCGCCACTGGCGCAGCGAACCGCTCCCCGCGGTCGACGCGAACGGCACGGCCCTGCGGGTCGTCGTCCTGGTGGTGTGGCGGATCCGCGACACGGTACGGGCCGCCCTCACGGTGGCGGACCACGAGCAGTACCTCCGCGAACAGGTCGAGGCCGCCCTCGCCCGCGTACTCTCCCAGCTCCCGGCCGACGCGTTCCAGGGCGGCACGCCCACCCTCCGGGACGCCGAGTCGGTGGGCGAGGCGCTGACCCGGATGCTGGCCACCGAGTGCGCCCCGGTCGGTGTCGAGATCTTCTCGGCGCAGCCGACCCGTATCGACTACGCCCCGGAGATCGCGGCGGCGATGCGCCGCCGCCGGATCGCGGCGATCGACGCCGAGCACCGCGACGCCGTCCTCACCTCCGTCGTGGACGCCGTGGACGACATGGTCCACCGGCTGACCACGCGTGGTCTGGTCGACCTCGACGACTATGAGCGCAAGGCCCTGGTGAAGGACCTGACCGTCGCCTTCTACACCGGTCACGCCCCACCCGCCGAAGGTGCGTGATTGGTATGGACATGACTGATTCCCCTCCGTAAATTGGGGGTTGGTCCAGACCAGAGCCCCATCTCCTCGCGCGCGCGTTCCCCCACCTCCACCCCGGAGCCGCAGCATGCGACAGAAGAGACAGCAGAGGCAGAAGAGACAGAAGAGACAGAAGATACGTACCGCGCTCGTCGTCGCCCTCGGCGTCGCCGGCGCCTCGCTCCTCGCCACCGGCACCGCCGGCAGCCACGGCTACACCGACGCGCCCATCAGCCGCCAGAAGCTCTGCGCCAACGGCACCGTCACGAACTGCGGGTCCATCCAGTGGGAGCCGCAGTCCGTGGAGGGCCCGAAGGGCTTCCCGTCCGGCGGCCCCGCCGACGGCACCATCTGTGCGGGCGGCAACAGCAGGTTCGCCCAGCTCGACGACCCCCGGGGCGGCGGCTGGCCGGCGACCCGGCTGTCGAGCGGGCAGAGCTACACCTTCCGCTGGCAGTTCACCGCCCCGCACCGCACCACGGACTTCCGGTACTACATCACCCGCGACGGCTGGGACGCCTCCAGGCCGCTGACCCGCGCGGCCCTCGACCCCCGGCCCTTCCTGACCGTGCCCTACAACGGCCGGCAGCCGCCGTACACCTTCTCGCACCAGGGGAGGATTCCGAGCGGTAAGACGGGCCGGCATCTGATCCTCGCCGTCTGGACGGTCCACGACACGGCCAACGCGTTCTACGCCTGCTCGGACGTCAGGTTCTGACCGGCAGGGCGCAGCAAGAAGGCCCCTCGCTCTCGCGAGGGGCCTTCTTTCGTCTGTGCGCCGCCAGGGACTCGAACCCCGGACCCGCTGATTAAGAGTCAGCTGCTCTAACCAACTGAGCTAGCGGCGCCCGCTGACGGATTTAATACTACCTGGTCCTCGGGGGTGCTTCTGACGGCCCTCACAGCGCCAGCGACAGCACCACCGGAGCCGCCCTCCGGTTCAGCGTGTCCGCCGCCGAGCGCAGCCGGTGGGCGTGCTCGATCGGGAGCGACAGCGCCAGGCAGCCGACCGACGACCCGGCGGTCAGCGGCACGGCCGCGCGCACCGTGCCCACGGCGTACTCCTGGAGGTCCAGTACCGGGACCGTCGGCGGCTGGCTGTCCAGCTTGGAGAACAGCACCCGCTCACTCGTGATCGTCCGCGACGTCAGCCGGGCGATCCTGTGGCGGGACAGATGGTCCCGCCGGCCGTTCTGGTCCAGCTGGGTCAGCAGGCACTTGCCGACCGCGCTGGCGTGCGCGGCCGAACGGAAGTCCACCCACTCGTTGACCTTCGGCGTGTGCGGCCCGTCCGCCATCTGTGTGATCTTGACCTCGCCGTCGATGTACCGGCTGATGTACACGGCGGCGCCGACCGAGTCGCGCAGCTCCGTGAGCGTCTCCTGGAGTTTGGCTTCCAGGGCTTCGCGGCGCGTGGCGCCCGAGCCCAGCAGGACGAGCGAGTCACCCACGACATACGCGCCGTCGGCGACCTGCTCCACGTACCCCTCACGGCGCAGCATCCGCAGCAGTGGGGTCAGATGTGCGGTCGGCAGCCCGGTCTCTCGCGCGATCTGGACGTCGGTGACCCCGCCGCCGTGCCGGGACACCGTTTCCAGGACGCGCAGGGCGTACTGCACCGAATGGAACGGCGCGGTCGGCTCAGGCTTCAGCGCCACGGTTTCCCCCTACCAGGTTGTGACCGCAAGCTTCCGTACCACGATAGCCGCCAAGGGCCGGTTACGGGCCACCCGTTGACAAGAATGCGCCGCGCCCCAGGCGCATACGCTGGGGCGCGACCGATCGGCATATGCCATGGGTACCACAGGGGTGAGTAACGCGAGGTCAGAGCACCGCGCCCAGGAACTCGCGCGTACGTTCGTGCTCCGGTTCCGAGAAGATTTTCTCCGGTGAACCGGCCTCGATCACCCGTCCGGAGTCGAACATGAGCACCTCGTCCGAGATGTCCCTGGCGAAATTCATCTCATGGGTGACACAGAGCATGGTGATGTCCGTGCTCCGCGCGATGTCCCGCAGCAGGTCCAGCACTCCGGCCACCAGCTCGGGGTCGAGCGCCGACGTCACCTCGTCGAGCAGCAGCACCTTCGGCCGCATGGCCAGGGCCCGGGCGATGGCCACCCGCTGCTGCTGACCGCCGGACAGCTGCGACGGCCGGGCACTCGCCTTCTCGGTGAGCCCGACCAGGTCGAGCAGGCCGCGGGCGCGCTCCTCCGCCTCCTCCCGGCCGAGGCCCAGCACCCGCACCGGCGCCTCGGTGAGGTTGCGCAGCACGGACATGTTGGGGAAGAGGTTGAACTGCTGGAAGACCATCCCGATCTGCTTGCGCACCTCGCGCCGCTGCTTCTCGTCGGCCGGGAACAGCTGTGCCCCGTTGACGTCGATCCTTCCTCTGTCCGGCCTCTCCAGCGTCATGAGCATTCGCAGGATCGTCGTCTTTCCGGAGCCGGACGGCCCGATCAGCGTGACGTGCTTGCCCGCGTCGACCGAGAAGGACAGGTCGTCCAGGACGGTGTTCTCGCCGAAGCGCTTGCTCACGCCGTCGAAGCGGATGAGTTCGGTGGACTGGTCAGTGGACAAGGCGGCGCTCCAGGGCTCGTACGAGAAGGGAAGCCGGGTAGGCGATGAGGATGAAGGCGACACCGACGACGGTGAGCGGCTCGGTGTACTGGAAGGTGGTGGCGCTCTCCAGCCGCGCCTGCTGGAGCATCTCCAGCACGCTGATCGCGGCCAGCAGCGGCGTGTCCTTCAGCATCGCGATGACGTAGTTGCCGAGCGCGGGCGCTATGCGGCGTAGCGCCTGCGGCAGGATCACCGCGAACCAGGTGCGGTGGGCCGGCAGGCTGAGCGCCGTCGCCGCCTCCCACTGCCCGGCCGGCACGGCGTCGATACCCGCCCGGTAGACCTGGGCGGTGTACGTCGAGTAGTGCAGCCCGATCGCGATCGTGCCGGTGGTGAGCGCGGAGAACTGCACACCCCACTCCGGCAGCACGAAGAACAGGAAGAACAGCTGTACCAGCAGCGGGGTGTTGCGGATGAACTCGGTGAGGGCGTGCACCGGCCAGCGCACCAGCCGGCTGGGCGCGCGGAACGCGGCCGCCCACACCAGCCCCAGCGTGAACGAGATCAGCGAGCCGAGGACGAGGATCTGCAGGGTCACCAGCAGCCCGTCGGCGAAGCGCGGCATGAAGTCCGCTACGGCGGACCAGTCCCAGTTCACTTGACGACCACCCCAAGGTTCGCCTTCGTCTTCCGTTCCAGCGCCTTCATGGAGCGCGTGATGCCGAACGCGATGACGAAGTAGATGACGAGCACGAGCGTGTAGATCTGGGCGCTCTCCTGGGTGGCCAGCCGCACCAGGTACGCCGCGAACGACACGTCGCCGACGCCGAGCAGCGACACCAGGGCCGTGCCCTTGAGCAGCTCGACGAGCAGGTTGCAGAAGGACGGGAGCATCTCCGGCACCGCCTGCGGCAGCAGCACCAGCCGCATCCGCTGCCAGGGTGTGAAGCTCAGCGCGATCGCCGCCTCCCGCTGCGCCGGGGCGACCGCGTTGAGGCCGCCGCGTACGACCTCGGCCCCGTACGCCCCGTACGACAGGCCGAGCGCGAGGACCGCCGCCCACACGGGCACCAGCTGCCAGCCGAGCAGCGGCGGCACCACGAAGAACAGCCAGAACATCAGCACCAGGGCCGAGACGCCGCGGAAGATCTCCGTGTACGCGGTGGCGAGGAACCGTACGAACCGGGAGCGGTGCGTACGGGCCATGCCGACGGCGAACGCGACGAACGCGCCCAGCGCCGCGCTGTAGACCAGCAGCTGGATGGTGATCCAGATGCCGGGCAGCACCCAGTTCTGCCAGAGTCCTGCGGTCATCGGCACAGCTCCTCGGCGGTCAGGGTGGTCATCTCGGACTCCGTGAACCCGAAGCGCCGCAGGATCCGGAAGAGCTCGCCGCTCTTCTTCATCCGGAGGATCTCGGCGTTGAAGGCGTCGCGCAGGTCCTGGTCGGTGCGGCGGAACGCGAACCCGCCGCCGTCGATCTGCTTCTCCCCGTCCACGACGGCCGCGAACGCCTCGGTGGCCTCGGCCTTGGTGCTCTTCTTCACCACTTCGCGCGCGGTGAGGGCGGTCCCGGCGAAGACGTCCACACGGCCGGACTCGACGGCGTTCAGTCCGGCCACCTGGTCCTGAAGAATGACGATGTCCTTCTCGGGGTACCCGGCCGCCACCGCGTAGCCGATCTCCGCGTACCCGGCGCCGGTGGCGAGACGTGCCTTCCCGGCCACCACGTCCTCGTACGAGCGCAGCCCCAGCGGGTTGCCCTTGCGCACGATGAAGGAGTCGAGCATCTGGTACTCGGGGTCCGAGAACAGCACCTGCCGGCACCGTTCCTTCTTGATGTACATGCCTGCGGACACGACATCGAACTGCTGGGAGTTGAGGCCCGGGATGAGTGAGCCGAAGTCGGTGGCGACCGGCTGGACGCGGTCGATGCCGAGCCGCTTGAAGACCACCTTGGCGAGCTCGGGAGCCTCGCCCGTGAACGCCCCCTGTTCGTCGACGTATCCATAGGGCACCTCACCGGCGATGCCGAGCCGTACGGTGCCCTGCGTCTTCAGCCGCGCGAGGGCGTCACCGGACGCCACACGGGCGCAGCCGGCGGTACCGAGGGCGCCCGACACGCCGACCGCGGCCGTGCCGAGCAGCAATGAGCGTCTTCTTATGGATCCTGATTCCCTGTTGTCTCTGCGACGAGGTGTACGAGCCATGGGCGCGCGGCTACCCGGACCGCTGCGGGGTTATGCGTAATCGGCGCCTTGAGGACAGGAGGCTGGCCATGACCACCGTCGGACTTCTCCGCCCGGAGAGCCACGCGGAGGACGACTACCGCCGCATCGAGACCCTGCTCGACAGCGACATCCGGGTCGATTCCGTCGCGTACGCGGGCCCCGGCGAGGCCCCGGAGCGGCTCGCGGCCGGGGCGGAGCAACTGCGGCTGGCCGGGGCGGAGGCGGTGGTGTGGGCGTCGGCCGGGGCGTCGTTCGTGCAGGGCTGGGAGGCGGCGCACGAGCAGGCCCGTTCCCTGGCGCTGGCGGCCGGGCTCCCGGCGTCCAGTACGTCCATCGGCTTCGCGCACGCGGTACGGGCTGTGGGCGCCACGCGGGTGGCGGTGGCCGGCACGTATCCGGAGGACATCACGGAGGGGTTCTCCCGCTTCCTGGAGGCGGCGGGGATCGAGGTGCTGGGACCGCGGCGGGCGTTCCAGGCGCTGCCGCTGCCGGAGCTGGTACGGGTCGCGGACGACACGCGCGCGGAGGCGGTGCTCGTCCCGGACACGGCCCTGGCGACGGTCGCGGACCTGATGGAGGCGGAGGCGGCGGTCGGCAAGCCGGTGCTGACCGGGACTCAGGTCACGGTGTGGGAGGGGCTGCGGCTCGCCGAGCGGCGCGGGGCGTGGGCGGAGGAGCTGGGCAGGCTGTTCGCCCGGACGGAGCCGCGGGAGGTGTGGGAGCCGGGAGACACGGGTGAGCCGGGGGAGGTGCGGGAATAACCGGACGGTCCCTCCTGTTGGGTCCGGCGTACTGACGTCATGTGCGGGAGGGCCCACCGGTGAGCGACGACGAGGCGATGCGAGGAACGGCGACCGGCGGGTCGCCGACACGCGCCGCGGCCGAGGACGACTCCGCGATACGCGGCACGGCGAGCGGGACCGCGCCCGTGCCCCTGTCCGTACTGGACCTGGTCACCGTCGGCGGCGGCTCCACCGCCACCCGGTCCCTGTCCACCAGCGTGGAGCTCGCCCGGCTCGCCGAGCGCCGCGGCTACCACCGCCACTGGGTCGCCGAACACCACTCCATGCCCGGCGTCGCCTCCTCGTCCCCGGCCGTGATCCTCGCCCATCTCGCCGCCCACACCACCCGCATCCGGCTCGGCTCGGGCGGCGTCATGCTGCCGAACCACGCGCCCCTCGTCGTCGCCGAGCAGTTCGGCACCCTGGAGGCCATGGCCCCGGGCCGTATCGACCTGGGCCTCGGCCGCGCCCCCGGCACGGACGGGCGCACGGCCGCCGCGCTGCGCCGCACCGACAGCCCGGCGGAGGGCGCCGACGAATTCCCGCAGCAGCTGGCCGAGCTGGTCCGGTTCCTGGACGACGACTTCCCCGACGGGCACCCGTACGCCCGTATCCACGCCGTCCCCGGGCCGGTGCAGGGCCCCGTGGGGCGCCCGCCGGTGTGGCTGCTCGGCTCCTCCGGTTTCAGCGCCCGGCTGGCCGGCGCGCTGGGCCTGCCGTTCGCCTTCGCCCACCACTTCTCGGCCCGCAACACCATCCCGGCGCTCGACCTGTACCGTGCCTCCTTCCGCCCGTCGGCGCTGCTCGACGCCCCGTACGCCCTGATCGGCGTCTCCGCGCTGGCCGCGGACGACGCGCGCGAGGCACGGCGCCAGGCGCTGACGGGCGCGCTGTCGATGGTGCGGCTGCGCGCCGGCCGCCCCGGGCTGATCCCGACACCGGAGGAGGCCGCGGCGTACCCGTTCGGCCCCGTCGAGCGGGACTTCGTGGACGGCTGGCTCGCCGACGTCGTCCACGGCACCCCGGACGAGGTGCGGGCGGGCCTGGACGACCTGTGGAAGCGGACGGGCGCCGACGAGCTGATGATCACGGCGAACGTACACGGATCCGAGGCGCGGCTGCGCTCGTACGAACTGATCGCGGACGCGTACGGGATGGCGACGGCTGGTTCTTCCTCGGGAAGCGGCGCCGAAGGTTCCTAAGGCAGTCTTGAACCGCTCGTCACCGGTGGTGGCGAGCGGTTCTTCGCTCTGTCGGCGGGCTTCTGACGACGCCCAGGGACCCGACGCCCACGCCCCCGACTCCGACGCCCACGCCGACTCCGTCGGACCCGCCGTCGGGCTGCACCGCCCCGGCCGGGGGCGTGAGCCCCGGCGCCTTCAGGCCTTTCAGGCCACCTTCGCGCCGACCTGGATCATCTCGGCGATCCGCTTCGGCGCCACCGCCCGCGAGTACAGCCACCCCTGCCCGGTGTCACAGCCGATCCGCCGCAGCCGCGCGGCCTGCCCGGCGGTCTCCACGCACTCCGCGGTGACCGTCAGGCCAAGCCGGTGCGCGAGGTCCACCATCGCCTCGACGATCACCTCGTCGGCCGGGTTCGGGTGCGCCTCGTCCTGGAAGCCCCGCACGAACGATCCGTCCAGCTTCAGCACGGACACCGGGAGCCGGCTCAGATAGGCCAGGTTCGAGTACCCCGTGCCGAAGTCGTCGATGGCGATCTGGACGCCCATGTCGCTGAGCGCCTGGAGCGCCTGGAGGGGGCGGCCCGCCGAGCCCATCACCGCCGACTCGGTCAGCTCCAACTGGAGGAGCCGCGGGGCCAGTCCGGTCTCGGCGAGGATCTCGGCGACGTCCGCGACCAGGTCGGAGTCCCACACCTGCCGTACGGCGACATTGACGCTGACGAACAGCGGCCGCTCGTGCGGATGGTCGATGTGCCACTGCCGGGCCTGCCGACAGGCGGTGCGCAGCACCCAGCGGCCCAACTGCACGATGGAGCCGTCCTCTTCCGCGATTCCGATGAACCGATTCGGCGCCAGCGAGCCGAACTGGGGATGGTCCCAGCGGACCAGCGCCTCCACCCCCCGCACCGTCCCGTCCGCCATGCCCACCAGCGGCTGGTAGTCCAGCGTGAACTCGCCGCGCTCCACGGCCGGCCGGAGCGTCGAGGAGAGGGCCTGCCGCGTCATGCGGTGGGCGTTGCGCTCCGGGTCGAAGAGCGTCCAGCGGGCCTTGCCGTCGGCCTTGGCCCAGTACAGCGTGGTGTCTGCGGCCTGCATCAGCCCGTTGACGGTCGTGCCGTCCGCGAGCCGTTCGACGACGCCGATGGAGGCGGAGACGGACAGCCGCTGCCCCGCGAGGTCGAACGGCCGCTGCACGGCGGCCAGTACGGACCTGGCCAGATCGGCGAGCTGCTCCGTACCCGTCGAGTCCTCGACGAGGATCGCGAACTCGTCGCCGCCGAGCCTGGCCACGAGATGGCCGCCCCCGCGCGCGTGCTCGTCGCTGTCGGCGCACTCGGTGAGCCGGGTGGCGACGGCGGCGAGCAGCCGGTCGCCGACGCGGTGCCCGAGGGTGTCGTTGACGGCCTTGAAGCCGTCCAGGTCCAGGTAGCAGAGGCCGATCCGGCCGATGCCCCCGTCGTCGTACGAGGAGTTCTCCAGCGCGGAGGTGAGGCGCTCGAAGAACAGGGCGCGGTTGGGCAGCCGGGTCACCGGGTCGTGCATCTGGAGGTGGCGCAGCCGGGCCTGGAGCTCGCGGCGGTCGCTCACGTCGGCGACGGACAGCAGGACGTTACGGCTCAGGGGCACGGGCGCGACGGTGACCTCGGCCCACAGGGAGCGCCCGTCGGGGTGCTTCAGGCGGCGTGTGCAGCGGAACCGGGAGCGGTGGCCGCGCAGTACCTCGCGGTAGGCGTGCCAGGTGCGGCGGTCGGCGGCCAGATCGACGAGGTCGGCGGCGGCCTGCTCGCGCAGCGATGCCGGGTCCGTGCCGAGGAGCGCTGCGAGGGTGTCGTTCGCGCTGACGACGAGGCCGTCGGCGTCGACGACGGCCATGGCGAGGTGCGCGGCGTTGAACGCGGCGTGGATGTCGCGCAGCTCGCCGGCGGGGGTGAGGCCGGGGCGTGGCGGCAGGTCGGACCGCGTCCCGTACCACGCGCGTGGCGGGTGGCGCTCGATCGCCGCCCCGCTGTCACGCTCCGTGATCAATGGAGGGGTGGTGCAGGGCTGTACGACCGCCGTGTTTCCCGGTCCTTCTGGAGTTCCGCTCACCGCTCGCTCCCGCAGGGCAGTTGTGACGTACAGATGTGGTCGGGCGAGGTCAGCCAAGGAAAGTGTGCCGATCATAGAGGCTGCTGTGGGGCCGTTCCAGCGCCTCCGCCGGGCTGTGGAGAACCGGGGGGCCGACCGCCCGGCCCGGCCGATCGTTTCTGCGCGGGTATGGCGGGGGTCGGTCCTGGTCTGACCGTTTGTGACTGTCGGTGAAGTGACACATGTGACCCGGGTGTGTCGCTGCTCACCCGAGTGGTGCAGTGGAACAGGACGTACGCCAACAAATCGTCACAAGGTGGGGAGACGTCCTGTATCTCGCCTCCGGAGGTCGACGTGGAGGGTCAGCCGACACGCGCGCAGCCACCCGAGGGAGTGCACCGCCCGAGTCTGCGCTCCACGGCCGCAGGCCTGTTCTCCCTCGCCGCGATCGCCGCGACCGGCCTCGCCGCGGGCCCCGCGGCGGCCGCCCCGTCCGTCGGGCCGTGCGCCCTGCCGCGCACGAATGCCCACCACTCGCTGGGCCTGGACGCCTGGAACACGGCCTACCCGCGGCCCGAGCGCGGGCTCGACGCGGTGATGCTCTTCCTGTCCTTCCCGGACTCGGTGCCGGTGGCCCGGACGGACGAGATCGCCGCTGACTACTTCCCGGGAACCAGCGACTTCTTCGCGCGCGCCTCGTACGGCAGGTTCTCGCTCCGCGCCCATGTCCGGCACGGCTGGCTGCGGATGCCGCGCACCTCCACCACGTACGCCATACGGCGCGACTGGGCGCCGGACCGCCGCGCCGCCTACCTGCGGGACGCGCTCGCCGTGGCGGACCCGGTCGTGGACTTCTCGCGGTACGACATCGTCTACATGGTCGCCGACCCGGACGCACCCGGTGTCGACGCGGACGCGACGAAGGTGGTGAACCTGCGGACGCCGCTGCGCGCCGACGGTACGGACATCCCGCGCGTGGTGACCCTGTTCGAGCGGCGCCCGCCGGACCGGAACGTCCTGGCCCACGAGACGGGCCATGTCTTCGACCTGCCGGACCTGTACAACCGGCCCGTGGACGGCAAGGGCGACTGGGACACGCACGTCGGCGACTGGGACGTCATGGGAAGCCAGTTCGCCATGGCCCCGGAGCCCTTCGGCTGGCACAAGTGGAAGCTGGGCTGGCTGGGCGACCATCAAGTGCGGTGCGTACGGGCGCCGCAGCGGCTGACCCTGCTGCCCCTGGCCGGCGAGGCCGGGCAGGCGTACGGCCTCGCCGCCGTGCCGGGCACCCGGCTGGCCGTGGTGCGGACCGGCCGGAACAGCGTGCTGGCCTTCGAGGCGCGCCGCGCGGCCGGCAACGACCGGGGCACCTGCACGGAGGGCGTGCTGATCTATCGGGTGCGGGGCGAGGCGGAGTCGGGTGCGGGACCGGTCGAGGTGGTGGACACCCACCCGCTCACGGAGGCATGCCGGGACCGCTCGGTGTACCCGCCGCTGGCGGACGCGCCGCTGGGCGAGGGGGAGTCGTTCACGGTGCCGGGGGAGGGGACGAAGGTGGAGGTCGCGCACAGGACGCGCGGGGGCTCCTGGACCCTGAAGATCACGCCGTAGCGCCCTGGCCGGTTCTGGGGAACGAAGAAAGCCCCCCGCTTCCGCGAGGGGCTTTCCTCCGTCTGTGCGCCGCCAGGGACTCGAACCCCGGACCCGCTGATTAAGAGTCAGCTGCTCTAACCAACTGAGCTAGCGGCGCCTGCTGACGTCGTAGACAGTAGCACCCTGATCCGCGTCAGGAGAAATCGATATCCGCACGTCCCCGGCCGATGTGGCGCGCGCCACTCGTGCGCAGGCCCAGAGAATCACCTCGGGCCCGGGGAGCCAGGGGGAGCGGGTGTCGGGGGCCACCACCCAGCGCGGACCGTCGGACGCCCCGGCGGCGAGGGGCGGGACGGTGACCGCGTCACCGAGACCGTGGCAGAGCATGCGCGGCACGGCGTCGCCCCACTCCTCCCAGTCCAGGAGGGCGGGCAGCCGCTGGCTGGTGCCGGGGGCGGTGAACAGGAGCATCCGGCCGTTGTGGGCGGCGACGGGCCCGGACCCGGGGCCCTCGCCCCAGAGTCGGTCGAGGAGTCGGCGCCCGAAGATCGCGGGGACGTTCACGATGTCGAAGACCGTGCCGCAGGGGAGTACGGCGGGCGTGGTGGGGCGTGCCTCCCAGAGGGCGAGCGTGGAGACCGGGTACGAGGAGGCGGACACCATCCAGTCGGCACCGTCGGCGGTGACCTGCGTGGTGTGGTGCGGCGGACCGTCGACCCGGAGCCGCCGGAAGAGATCGGCGCGGCGTTCGTCGATGTCGCCGTGGGCGGGGCTCAGGGGGGTCTCGTCTCGCAGCCAGGTACTCATGACTCCGGTTTACCGGCTGTGACGAGGTGATCCCGTTGAGTTCCGGGAAACGGAGACAGATGGGGAGTGAGGCAGGTATCTTTCGCCCTCGGCATATGCCGCCTGCGCGGTCCGCCGGTGCGTGCGGTACACACCGCCTGCTCGGGCCGGGCAGCGCGTCAGTCGTCGCCGCTCCGGCCGACGCCCCTGAGGAGGTCGCGGCCGAACTCGACCATCTTCTTCGCGTAGTCCTCGGTCCACTCGGCGCGCTCGGCGATGTCGGCGGTGGTCAGCCGGTCGAACCGGCGCGGATCGGCGAGCTGCGCGGCTGCGATCGCCTGGTACTCCAGGGCCCGGTCGGTCGCCGCGCGGAAGGCCAGCGTCAGCTCCGTGGACCGGGCGAGCAGCTCTCGGGGGTCCTCGATGGACTCCAGGTCGAAGAAGTGTTCCGGATCGGCGGCCGCCTGCGCAGGCTCGAAGAGCAGAGGCGCGGGCCTGAGTCGCCGCTGCTGCTCGCTCCGCTCGGTTTCCGCCATTGGTGACTCCCATCCCGCTGCCGTGCGGCCGCCCGTCGGTTCCCGACGGCCAACGACCATTGTCCCGCCTCCCGCAAGACCGCACTCTCCCCGGCCCGGCCGGGGGCCCGTGGGCGGCTACGCAGCGTGTTCCGGCCGCTTACGGGCGGTGGTGTACGCGGTGTTCTGCCAGGTGGGGCAGGACCGTGTCACGGGCGGTGGCGGACGCGGTGTTCCGACAAGTGGGACAGGACCGCGTGGTTCGCCTCCCACCCGTCGGGGCTGTGTTTTTTTGCCGCCTGCGGCGGCGCGCCGGACTGCGTCCGGCTGTTCTGCTTCACGGGCGGTGGCGGACGCGGTGTTCCGACAAGTGGGACAGGACCGCGTGGTTCGCCTCCCACCCGTCGGGGAATTTGACCGTGACGCCGAGCTGGACCGGCTCGGTCGAGGGGTGTTCGTCCAGCAGGTCGGTGACGCCCTCGCGGCAGATGACGACGCAGGCGTGGCGGTGGCGGGAGGCCAGGACGCAGAGGCGGCCGGTCTCCAGGTGGAAGGCGGTGGCGTCCGGGCGGCCCGACAGGGGGTGGAGGACGACCGTCACGTCGTACTCGCGGCCCTGGAGGCGGTTGGCCGTGTCGACGCTGACCCCCGCGACGCCCAGGTCCGCCAGGGCCCTGCGGACGGCGGCCGCCTGGTCGCGGTGCGCGGTGCCCACGGCGACGCGGTCGGGGGTGACCGGCGCGGGGTGCTCGGAGCGTTCGCTCAGCGTGGCCGCCCCCCGGTCCAGGAGGCGGCGGACCACCAGGGCACACGCGCGCACCGCCTCGGGGTCCGTGCGGGGCGTGTGCCGGGCGGGGAGCTCCAGCAGGCCCCAGCCCGACTCCGCCGCCTCGTCCAGGACCCGGTCCGGGGCCGACGCGTCGCCGGGCACGCCGAAGGTCAGCCGGCGGTCCCCCGGGCCCGTGCCCGAGCGGAACGGCGTGTACGGGTAGAACGCGTCCGACACCAGCGGCGCCGCCGACGCCGGGAGCCGCCACGACACCGGCAGCCGGTGCTGCGGCAGCTCGGGGTTGTGCGCCAGCAGCGTCGACACCGCGCTCGCCGACGGGTCGTACGACAGGCCCGCCCACTGGTCGGCGCCCACCACGGAGAACGGGTCGAGCTGGCCGGGATCGCCCACGAACAGCGCCCGCTCGAACAGCCCCGCCACCGCCAGCAGCGCGTCCGACCGCATCTGGTACGCCTCGTCCACGATCGCGTGCCGCCACGGCTCGACGCCCTTCACATGGCCCCACTTCGCCGCCGTGGAGATGACCACCGGCAGGGCCGCCAGGTCCGCCGCCTTCGTCGACGTGCTGACATTGTCCAGGGCGTCCAGCGCCTTGTCGTACGAGTCCGTGTCGCTCGCGTGCAGGCGGCCCACGGGCAGTTCCGGCTCCTTCTCCGCGAGCCGTAGCACCAGGTCGTCGACCTGCGCGTTCGTCTGGGCGACCACCATCAGGGGGCGGCCCGCGGCGGCCAGTTCGAGCGCGGCACGCACGACGAGCGTCGACTTGCCCGCGCCCGGCGGCGAGTCCACGACCACGCCCCGCGCCTCCCCGTCGAGCGTGTCCTTCAGGATCTTGCGGGTCGCCTCGGCCGCCGCCGACGACGGGTCGAACACCTCGCGGGTCACAGAACGTCCTCCGGGGTCACGTGGTCGGGGGCCTCGGCCGCGTCCTGGCGCGGCGGGCCGCCGTGCGTCCACGGCGTCTCCTCCGGGTCCGGCAGCTTCGGCCCCACCCGCTGGTCGTGCTCGAACAGGGTCCACACGATCCGGTCGCCCTTCCGCGGCACCGAACCCTCAGCGGGCTCCCTCGACCGGCCCATCCGGTCCAGGACGCGCAGCACCACCGCGCGGCCCCCGTCCTCGTACCGTACGAACTCCGCGCTCTGCGGCCGTCCTTCCAGCGACCGGTACGCCTTGACCCTCCCCAAGCCTTCGGCCGGGGACGCCCCCACGCCCAGATGCGCCGCGTCGTCCGTCCGCACCGTCACCAGCGGGCGCGGCGACGGGCGCTTCGACTCCGTCCACGTCATCGTCACGTCCACCACCTCCCCGGCGAACGCCTCGCCCGCGAGCCGCCGACCCGCCATCACCAGCGGGTCGTCCAGCGCCTCCTGCGCCTCCAGCTGGGCCTGGGCGCTCTCCCGCGCGGCCAGCTTCTGAGCGGCCGTCACCGCGTCGTCCCGGCGCGGCTGCGGCGGCTCACCCGCCCGCACCCGGTCCCGGTGCCCGGTGAACGACCAGCGGTCCCGCGTCCAGCGGTCCGCGACCCGTTCCCCGGGCGGCAACTCCCGTACGAGCTCCAGCGCCCGCCACACCGCGTGCCACGTGGGGAGCAGCTGGGTCAGGATCAGGCGGCGGATCTCCCGCTCCGCGCGGTGCAGTTCGCCGAGCCGCTCGTCGGCAGCCGCACCGTCCTCCGCCGCGCCCAGCGCCTGCCGGGCCCGGTCGTACCGCTCGATCGCGGGTGCCAGCAGCCGGTTGTCGAACGCCGGGTCGGTCGCCGGACCGGCCGGCGGGCAGAGCAACTGCCCGTCCCGGTCCCGGCCCAGCTCCGCGCGGAGCGCCGCCGAGGCACCCGCCTCGCCCTCGGGCGGGTCGATCCACGCCAGCAGCGCGCCGAGGTGCTGGTCCTCCAGCGACGACTGCCCCGTCGCCCAGTGCCGGTTCAGCAGGTCCGTCGCCGCGACCAGCAGCGACGATCCGGGCACCCGGGCCCGCTCCGAGTAGTGCGTCAGCCACCGGCCGAGCAGCGGCACGCGCGGAGGCGCCGGGAACGGCGTCTCCGGGTCCTGCTCGGCCGTGCGCCGGAACCGCGTCGACCGCCCGAGGAGCCGTACGTACTCGACGCCGGCCCGGCTCGGTACGACCAGCTGCGGCGCGTCCGCGCACAGCTCCACCGCGACCTTCATCTTCTTGCCGGTCGCCGGGCCGGTCTCGGATCGCTCGGCCGGCTCCACCACGTCCGCGTACCCGTCGATGTACGGCAGCACCGCCTCCGCCAGGTCGGCGAGGAACGCGAACCGCAGGTCACGGTCGCGCGGCTGCGGTACGACGAGGAGCCTCGGCTCCTCCGGGTCCGTACCGACCAGTGCGCCGAGCGGCGCCCCCGCCTCACCCGCCGTCGTCAGCGGGACAAGGACCAGCGGCCCCTCCGCCACATGCCGGTGCCGCACGGTCGCCAGAGGCCGCGCCCGCCCCGCCTCGACGGCTTCGAGCCGCGCCAGCGTGGAGATCAACGACATGCGCCCACCCCCGCCCCGGCGTCGGCGACCGCCTCCGCGCGCAGTGCCGCCGCGCGTCGGAGCGCCGCCACCGCCGGATCGTCCGGGTCGCCCCCATCGCCGCGGGCCGCCGCGAGGACGTCCCCGACGGTGGTCAGGCCGCCCAGTTCACCGCGCACCGATCGTCCCAGCATCTCGACCGCGCCGGTCTCGCGGGCACGGTCGCGGCAGTGGAAGGCCAGCTCGCAGGCGGCGAGGCACTCCGGCGCGTACGCGTGCGGCACGGCCTCCACGGCGGCGGTCAGCTGCTCCGGCGAGCATGCCGCCACATCGAACGTGACGCCCTCCGGGACGGCCGCCGCGATGTCCTCGACGCGGGTCAGCCGGGCCAGCTGCCGACGGGTGACCGCCAGCTGCTTCCGTACGTCGACGACCGAGCCCGTGGGCTGGTTCGAGAAGTCCTTCGGGCAGACCAGCAGCACCGAGTGCCCGACCTCCGCGCCGTCCGTGAGCGCCGCGACCCGCTCCAGCGCCAGCACGTACACCGCCGCCTGGCGCGCGGCGGCGCCCACCTTGGCGGCGTCCGCCGAGCCGTCGATCATCGGGAACGACTTGATCTCGGCCACCGTCCACCGCCCGTCCGGGCGCACCACCACCGCGTCCGGCTCCAGATACGCGGGCGACCCGGCCACCTCCAGCGCCAGCATCGGATGGTCGAGCAGCGACCACACCCCGGCCGCCGTGGCCTCCCGCAGCGCCAGGGCCGTGCGCGCCGCGCGCCCCTCAGGCCCGGCCGCCGCGAGGTCCGGGGTGCGCACCTCGCCGGGCTCGGCCACGCCCAGCAGCCGAAGCAGCTCGGCGCCCCCGTCGGCCTTCGCCTTCGCCTCGAAGGCGTTGCCCCGCATGAACGCGAACTGCGACTGGCCGAACCCGGACGGCGCGCCCAGCGCGGAGGCCAGCGCCGTCTTGTCGACCCCGGCACCGTCCAGCAGAGCACGGCGCCGGCAGCCGGGGTTCGCGGCCAGCGCCGCCAGCGCGCGGGCATCGAGCGGATGCGGCACGGCGGCGGGGCCGCGCAGCTCGGCCAGCCGCCGCCGTAGTGTCGTCTGCGGTGCGGTCTGCGGAGTTCGCGGAGCCGGAGGACGCGGTCCGCTGCCCAGGGAATCGCTCACCGCGGAAGTCTCGCATCCGCCACTGACAATCGGGGCCCGGTCACGCGGGTCGCCCCCTTCGGAGGCTCGGGGCCGCGTGCGCGATGATGGACGGGTACGTCGCTGCACCCGCCGTCGTGTGCATCTCTCGCGTGAACCCCCAGGAGTACGCCCCATGGCACCGCGCATCCTGCTCGCCCGGCACGGTCAGACCGAGTGGTCGCTGCTCGGCAGGCATACCGGCAGGACGGACATCCCGCTGCTCGACGAGGGCCGGCGCGGAGCCAAGCTGCTGGGCGAACGGCTGCACCGCGCCCGCTGGGCGGGCCTGGAGGGCTACGAGATCCGCACCAGCCCGCTCTCACGCGCGCGTGAGACCGCCGAGCTGGCCGGCTTCGGCGGCCGCGCCCAGGAGTGGGGCGCGCTCATGGAGTGGGACTACGGCGCGTACGAGGGCATGACGCCCGCCGAGATCCAGGCGGTCCGCCCGGGCTGGCTCATCTGGCGCGACGGCGTCCCGGAGGGCGAGACCCTGGCGGCGATGAGCGCCCGCGCCGACGAGGTCGTGGAGTGGGCCCGCTCGGCCGACCGTGACGCGCTGGTCTTCGCGCACGGCCACATCCTGCGGACGATCGCCGCGCGCTGGCTCGGCGAGGACATCTCGTTCGCCGCGAGCATCCGTCTGGACCCGACCAGCCTGTCGTGCCTCGGCTGGGCGTACGGCGCCCCCGCGATCGAGCGCTGGAACGACACCGGCCACCTGGAGGCGTAGCCGCCCGCCACGGCCCACCGGGCACCCGGCCGCCGGACCCGACGCGCCGCCCCCCGGCCCCTACGCACCGCCCTCGCCGGGCGTGCCGCCCGCGCGGCGGCGGGCCAGGAACGCCGCCACCTCCGGCGTGCCGCGCAGCGGATGCAGGACCAGGGCCGTGTCGGCCAGCACCGACCGGATGCGGGTCGACTGGACCTCGTCGAGCAGGTCCAGGACCCGCTCCCCGGCGGCCGCCGCCTCCTCGGGGGCGCCGCCCCTGGCCAGGTCGGCGGCGAGCTGCGCGCGGTACAGGGCGAGGTTCCGGGCGAAGTGCGGGTTGTTCAGGGCGGTCGCCCGGCGCGCGTGGCGGGCGGCGGACGGCCAGTCGCCCAGCTGCGACCAGGACTGGGCCTCCAGGAACTCCAGCTCGGGCTCCCCGAAGAAGGACATCCACTCCGGGTCCGCGTCCGAGGGCCCGCGCCCGAACAGCGTGTGCGCCCGCCCCAGTGCCTCCTCGCACGCCGGCCGGTCGCCAAGCCCCGCCCAGCCGCCCGCCTCCCGCAGGGCCAGCAGCGAGAGCAGCCGTGGTGACGACAGGTGCTTGGCCGCGTGCTGCCCGGCCTGCGCGGCCCGTACCGCCTCCCGGAACCGGCCGGCGTCCCGCGCCAGGAACGACGTGTTGGAGAACGCGTGCGCCTCCAGCCCGGGATCGCCGCCCACGCGCGCGGTGGCGAGCGCTTCCGCGTAGTGCGAGCGGGCGTCCTCCAGTCGGCCCGAGTCATGGGCCAGCCAGCCGACGGACAGGGCGAGTTCGCCCGCGCCCGCATGGAGCCGGTCGACGGTCGACTGGCGGGCGGTCGTCCCGGAGTCGAGCAGCGCGTACGCGGCACGGAGCGGCCCCGCCGCCCTCCGGTACAGACCGTCGGCGCCGTGCCGGTCGTCGAGCAGCCGGATCTGCCGTACGGCGTCCTCGACCGCGGCCACCTCGGACTCGCCGAACCGGCCGCCGACGCGCGGCGCCGGGATCGTACCGAGCGGCGGCGGGCCGCCCGGCCCGCCGCCGGGGCCCCCGCCAGGACTGCCGCCCAGGCCGAGGGAGGCGGCCGCCACGGTGGCGGTGCCGCCCGTCATGAATGCGCGACGCAGCACGTCGCTCTCCTCATCGTTCCGGATCGTGGTGGGTGACACGGGCGCACCGGCCGCCGTACGCGTCCCCCGACCGCGTACGCGTTCCCGCGCGAGGAACCCCAGATCCGTCAGCGACAGACCGGGGAACATATGCAGGAACACCCGCTCGTACGCGTAGTTGGGGCAACGGATCTCACCCGATTCCACGCGGCCGATGTAGCGGGCGTCGCACGCCACCTGCTCCCCGATCTCCCGGGCGGCCCTGCGCACCGCGGCGGCGAACTCCGCCGGGGAGCGCTGCCCGCGCAGTCGACGGAAGGCGAGATTCGGAACTGCCCGTGACGAGGCCATGGCGAGCCCTCTCCTGCGTGCTGCCGATGCTCCGGCGGAGCAAGAACGTACCTGCTGCGACCGGTCGCACACCCGCAGTTTGGCTACAAACGGGATATCTCACCCACGATCCGCCATGAAGTGCCATCCTTTGCGGCGGCGTGCCGCCGTAGCCGTTGACGGTCTCGGGCGTTGAACCTTGTGGAGAGACGGAAGGTGTCTCCACACGGGACTCGAGCGAGGAGGCGATCCCTTGTTGGAGGTAGGCATGGAGGCCGGCCCGCGCGCCCACGACGAACCGCAGACCACGTTGCAGCACGCTCCCACGCAGGACGAGAGCGCGCGCCCCGGCGCCGTGACCGGTGCCCGTGAACACGGCGGCGGCCAGGCGTGCGACCTGGTGACCGTACCGGCCCGGCAGGGCCTGGAGGCCGTGGACATCCTCCGCCGCGGAGGCGCACCCGCCGTCGGCCCGGTCCTGCACGACGACGTCGGCGACACCCTCGGCTTCCTCGTCCCGCCGGGCACGGCGGCCGCCTGGGACGTCCCCGGCAGCGCCTGTACGCGCACCGAGGGCCGCGGTCTCCGCGTCCCGGCCGAGGTGACCACTCCCACGGCCCCGCCCGAGCCGCCCCCCGTCGGCAGCGACTGGCTTCTCCCGCCCGTCGACACCGACCCGGTCACCGACCCGGTGATCCTCCGAGAGGCCCTGGACGAGGCCGCCCGCCTCATCCGGGCGGCCGACAACTGCCGCTAGCAGCCCGAGCCGAGGACCGCGTCCGGGCCGCGCGGGCCACCGGCCGCGCAACCTGCCCCTGTACGACACCGCACAGAACCAGATCTGGCTGGAGATCGTCCAGATCGCCCTTGACCTGCTGGCCTGGATGCCCATGCTCGCCCTGACCGGCAGAACCCGCACGTGGGAGCCCCGCCGCCTCCGGCTCCGCCGCAGCCCAGATCGTCACCACCGCCCCCGCCGGCACCTGAGATTCGCACGCCACTGGCCCTGGCCGGACGTGATCACCGACGCCCTGGCACGGCTCGAAACTCTCCCGAACCCCGGCTGACCAGCGCGTTCCCGTCCCTGCAACCAGCACCACCCCGACCGGAGCCGTGGAACCGGCGCCCACCCGACGCGCCAGCCGGGCCATCAGCGTGCCCACCACCGACCCGAACAACCGAAACGGCCCCGCCGAAGAAACCGACGGACCGTCACGAAAGATCGAGGTTAGGGCGCGGCTGGGCCTGCGGAGGGGTCCCGTGCCAGTCGTCATTCGGTGGCACGCCCACCGGGAGTACCGTCCCTCGCCAGACGTGCCAGAACGGTCGGTAGGCCCGTCAGCGTGGTGATCACAGCGTCGGGCTCAGCGAGCTGCCGCAGGGTGGGGGCGTGGCTTGCCTCGCCGCGCAGCATCCAGACGGCCCGCATGCCGATCCGGTGCGCCGGGCGTACGTCGTTCTCCAGTCTGTTGCCCACGTGCACGGCGCGGTCCGGCGGGACTCCCACTTCGCCGAGTGCGTGAAGGAACAAGGCCGGATCGGGCTTGCCCGCACCGACGTCGTCGGAGAGCGCGGTGACGGCGAACAGCTCACGCAGCCCGTCGCGTTCCAGGGCCGCCAGCACCTGCCGGGGGGAGTTGGCCACGATGCCCAGGCGGTAGCGGCCGGCCAGCGCGGTGATGACCGGCGCGACGTCCGGATAGAGCGCCTCGGCGGGGTAGTGCCAGTGCCTACGGGCGAGTTGTCGAAGCTCCTCCTCACGGCCGGGGGCGAACGCCCCGGCGACCGCCCGGTGCAGCGAGCCCGCGCCGCGCTCGCGCTGCTCGTCGTACAGGTTCCAGAACTCCGCTTCGTCGACGGTGCCGCCGCCCAGATCACACGCCGCCCGGTACAGGGCCTGCGCGAAGCAGTCGTCGTCGTACAGCGTGCCGCCCACGTCGAAGAGGATCAGTTCCACGTCCTCGCCGGGGTCCGGGCGCAGGCGCACCGGATGGCCCAGCAGGGTGCCGCCGGCCCGGGCGGCGAGCCCGGCCACGTCCCCGGCGGGCTGCGCGGCCTCCGGGCGCCTGCCGCGACGGCCCGTCTCGCCGGGCAGGCGCAGGAAGGACGTCATCAGCGCACTGACCGCGTAGAGTCCGGCGAAGACCCACATGACGCCGGCGACCCCGAGGGGCACGAGCAGGACTCCCACGATCGCCGGTCCCACGAAGGCCGAGGCGCCGGCACCCAGGTTGAGGGCGGCCATGGCCTGGCCCTTGTGCTGCGGCGCCAGCGACGGCATGAGCGCGGACAGCGGGACATAGCCGGCCAGAGTGGCGCCGTACAGGCCCGCGACGAGCAGGGCTAGAGGGTAGTCGTCCCCGGCGGCCGTGGGCACGTAGTACAGCAGGAGTGTGGTGATCGCGCAGCCCACTCCGCCGAAGACGGCCACGGTGCGGCGCCAGCCGAAGCGGTCCCCCACGAGGCCGAACACCAGGTTGAAGACGATGTTGACGGCGAACATCACGGTCAGCACGCGAAGCCACTGCGAGAGGCTGAACCCGATGGTCTCCGTGAAGAAGATCGGCAGGAAGACCAGGAAGCCGAACTCCGGTGCGGTGTTGATGATCCTGACCAGGCAGCCGATGCCGATCCGGGGGTTGCGCCACACGATGGTGACGCTGCCGAGGAAGGTGGTCAGCGGCCGTTCTCCCCGTGGTGCCAGGCGGCGCCCACCCGTCGGATCGCGCACACCGAGGAGGGCGATCAGCCCGCCGGCGACCACCAGGAACAGAGCGGCCCAGAGGGTCTGGTACGGGCCGACGCGCGGTACGAGACCACTGGCCACCAGGGAGCCCAAAGTGGGGAGTCCGCCGGTGAAGGCGAACCAGAACCATCCGGCGGCGCTGCCGAGCCGGGCCGCCGGCGTCGCGGCGGCGATCCACACGAGGAAGCCGAAGGCGAACAGCGGGAACCCGAACCCCCTGAGTCCGTAGGCGACCATAAGGAGGGGGTAGTCCAGCCTCGGGATGGCGACCAGGAGGAAGAGGAGCTGGAAAGCGATCCAGATGGCCAGACCGGTCCACATGACCCGGCGCGGGCCCCAGAGGTCCGACAGCGCCCCCGACAGCCAGGCGGCGACGCCGGCGCTGACACCGTACACCGTGAACAGCAGGGCCACCCTGCTTCCGGACACCCCCTCGTCGGCCAGGTAGGGCGAGAGGTAGCCCGACTCGACACCGTCGCCGATCATGAAGACCAGGACACCGAGGAATCCCCAGGCCAGCGGCCTCGGTATGCCGAGACGGTCGAGTCGGCCCCGGTGCGTTCGCGGCGTCTTCGCGTGCAACAGTGCGTCCAAGGCGTGCGGCGGAGTGGAGGGCGGTCCCCGATTCCAGTAAGGCACCGCCTGACCGCCACCGCGAGTGGAAGCTACCCGCGGCCCACCGGGGCGACGCGGACCTGTGCACGTCCCTCCCGCAGCGGCGCGATCTCCTCGTCGTCGGCGCCCGAGTCGGTGACGATCTGGTCGAAGGCATCGAGGGGTGCGAGCAGGTAGGGGGCGCGGCGGCCGAACTTGGCGTGGTCGACCAGCAGGACAGAGCGTTCGGCGTACTCCATGAAGGTCCGCTTGACCTCGATGGTGGCCTCCGACCTGTGGTAGCAGGCGCCCGCGCCGACCGCGGTGGTGGACATGAACAGCACGTCGGCCCGCAGCTTCCGGAGGGCCTGTGCCGTCTGGTAGCCGAGGCATGCCTCCTGGAGGGGGGAAGTAGCGGCCCCCGAGGACGACCACCTCGATGCCCTTGACGGCGCCCAGCGCCCGTACGAGAGGTAAGAAGGCCGTCGACCCGAGCGGACGGAAGCTGCTCGACGAGTACGACAAGATCGCGGGCGTGGTCGCGGCCAACGACGGCACGGCGGGCGGCACGATCGCCGCGTTCAAGGCCGCGGGAGTCGGCACGGTGCCGCCCGTCACCGGCAATACCACCGAACTCGCATGCCTCGCTGCTGCAGGGCGTCGCGTCACCGAGCGCCTCTGCTTCGACTACCTCGGACTGCTCGGCGCCTCCCTCGACGGACCGGTGACCCTCACCGGTGGAGGAGCCCGCAGCCGCTACTGGTGCCAGCCGCGCGCCGACGCCCTCGCCCGCCCCCTCGGGCTGCCGGACAACGCCGAGGCCGCCCTCGGCATGGCCGTCCTCGCCCGCGCGGGCACCACCACCCCCCTCGGCGCCGCCGCCCGCGACATGGTGCGGCTGCGTACCGTGGTGGAACCGCGGCCGGACCACACGCTGCGCCTGCTGGAGAGCCATCTCAAGCTGGTCGACGCACTCGAAGAGCGCGGCTGGCTGCCCCCGGCCGTCGCCCGGCACGCACGAAGGAGCGCCCACCTGTGACCGATCTCGTACTCGTCCGCCACGGAGAGACGATCTGGCACGCCGAGAACCGCTACACGGGCCGCAGCGACATCCCGCTCACTCCGCGAGGTCGCGAACAGGCCGAGCACCTCGCCGCATGGGCCAAGCACGCCCGGCCGGATGCCCTGTGGGTCTCGCCGCTGCGGCGCGCCCGGGACACGGCCCAACCGATCGTCGAGGCCACCGGACTGGAGCCCCGGGAGGACCCCCGGCTGCGGGAGATCGATTTCGGGCGCGGCGAGGGACTCACCACCGCCGACATGCGCGATGCGTTCCCCGAGCGGCTCGCCGCCTTCTACGCGGACCCGGCGCGCCATCACCTGCCGGACGGCGAGCCCACCGCCGAAGCCGTGGAACGGGGCATGGCCTGCCTGCGGGAGGTCCACCGTCTCCACCCGGACGGCAGAGTCCTGATCGTCGGCCACAGCACCCTCAACCGACTGCTCCTCTGTCATCTGAGCGGAGTGCCGCTGTCGGAGTACCGGCGGTTGTTCCCCCTCATGCGCAACTGCGCGATCACCGAGGTCCGCTACGGCGGTGGAGACAGGGCGGCGCTGCTGCAGTTCAACACCCCGGCCGAGGCCTTTGACGGCTTCCCGGCCCCAACCGCAGTAACCGAGGAGGAGACCCCGTGACCCTCAGGATTCTCGCCGCAGGCGACCACTTCGTCCGGGCAGGCCTGCTCGCCGACGCGCTGCGTGCCGAGCACGGCGGGCCCCGCGGGGCGCTGGAGATCAGCGAACTGCACCTGCCCTGGCCCATCGAACCATTCGGCGACGTCGCCGAGGTGCACGAGGCGTCCGGCACGGAGGAGCAGCTCATCGAAGCCCTCCGGGGCGTACGGGTCTGCATGACGCAGATGGCTCCGCTCACCCGCAGGGTCCTGGAGGCGTGCCCGGACCTCGAACTGTTCGCCGTCGGCCGCGGCGGACCGGTCAACGCCAGCCTGGAGGCTGCCACGGAGCACGGCGTCGCAGTGACGTTCGCCCCGGGCCGCAACGCGACCGCCACGGCCGAGCACACCGTCGCCCTGCTGCTGGCCGCGATGCGCCGCATCCCGCACACCCACGGCGAGCTGGCCCGCGGCGTGTGGCGCGGCGACTACTACCGGTACGACGAGGTCGGCATGGAGCTGGCGGGCACCACCGTGGGGCTGGTCGGCTACGGCGCCATCGGGCACCGCGTCGCCCGCATCCTCGGCGGCTTCGGCGCGGAAGTCCTCGTCCACGACCCCTATCTGCTGCCGGACGCGGCGCCCGGGGTGCGCAACGTGGGCCTGGACGAGTTGCTGGCGCGGTCCCGGGTGCTCTCCCTGCACGCCCGGCTGACGGCGGAGAGCCGCGGCATGATCGGCGCGGAGCAGATTGCCGCGATGGCTCCCGGCTCCGTGATCGTCAACTGCGCGCGGGGCGGGCTGCTGGACTACGACGCGGTCTGCGACGCGCTCGACCGGGGGCACCTCTTCGCCGCCGCCTTCGACGTCTTCCCGGAGGAGCCCGTCCCGCCGGGTTCACGGCTGCTGCGCACCCCCGGCATCGTGATGACTCCCCACCTCGCGGGCGCCAGCAAGCAGACCGCGCATCAGGCAGCACGGATCTGCGCCGCGGAGACGGTCCGGTACCTGCGGGGCGAGCCGCTCGCGCACTGCGCCAACCCGGAGGTCCTCGCGGGCCGCGGCACAGCGGCCGGAACACCGTAGCCGGACCGCCCCGGCGGGAGCACTGTGCTTCCGCCGGGGCGGTTCGCGTGCCGGACGGCGCGGTGCCACGATGGTGGTGAGCGGGAGCGGCCCGTGCCCGGGAGGCTGAGTGTGGACGTCGATGCCACCGCAGGCCACAGCGTGCCTAGCGACGGCACGGAGGGCGGCCCTGTCGAGGCGGTGGTCTTCGACATCGGGGGCTCGATCTACGACGACGAACGCTTCGTCGAGGCGCTGTACCGCGCTGTACACGAACTCGCAGGGGAGGAGTTCGACGAGCACGCGTTCTGGTCGCTGTACGAAGCGGAACGCGAGGGCGGGGCCGGCCTGCGCACGGCGTTCGCCCGCAGGTTCCTCCGCGACGGCGACGTCGGTCTGCTGCGCTCTCACATAGCCAAGCACTGGGCCTATCCCGTCGAGTCGCTCTACCCGGACGTGGCACCGGTGCTCCGGGCCCTCGCCCACGACTACCGGCTCGGAATCCTCTCCAACTCGCCCCCGCAGGTACGGGACGCCCTGCGACGCGACGGCTTGGCCCCGTTGTTCGGCGCCGTCGTTCTCGGCGGGGTCGACTCCGCCGAGAAGCCCGCCCCGGAGGCCTTCTGTACCGTACTCGACAGGCTGGGCGTCCCCGCCGAGCGCGCCGTCCACGTCGGCAACCGGCTCGACACCGACGTCCGGGGAGCGGCGCGAGCGGGGCTGCGCACCGTGTGGATGCTCCGCGGTGAGGCCCCACCTGCTCCAGGCCGGGACGAACTGACGGAGGCCGACGCGGTCATCACCTCCCTGACCGGCCTGCCGGTCGCGCTCTCCCGGCTGGCCGGCGGCCCCCGGCCTCCGCGGGCGCGCCTGGCATCCGCCTCCGCCCTGGACATCACCGGTCAGTACCGCACCCGGCAGAGGCTCGCGGTCATGAACGCCGCGAGCGTCCGTCTGGGCACCTCCCTGGACGTGTCCGAGACCGCGCGTGAGCTGGCGGAGGTGGCCATCGGCTACTTCTCCGACTTCGCCGCCGTCGATCTCTTCGAGGACGTGCTGCGCCCGGACGCCTCCCCGGCCCGGCACGGCAAGCCGGCGCTGCTGCGCGCCGCGCAGAGCTCCGTTCTGGAGCGCTGCCCCGAGTCCGCGCTACGGCCAGGGGAGCCGTGCGACTACCATCCGCTGTCGCCCATGGCCCGCGCTCTGACAGCCGACGTGCCGTCGGCGCACTGGGCCGAAGACCGGGATGTCCGGCGATGGCTCGGCAGCGACCCCCGCTACGCGGCGAGCCTGCGGCTCCACCGCGTCCACTCCCTCATCACTGCACCGCTACGCGCCCGTGGAACACTGCTCGGCGTCGTCCACTGCATGCGTCACCGCACACCGGACGTGTTCGACACCGACGACATCCTGCTCACGTGGGAGATCACCACCCGGGCCGCACTTGCCGTCGACAACGCCCGCCGCTACGCGCGCGAACGCGGCACGTCCCTGGCCCTGCAGCGCAGCCTGCTCCCACGCCACCACGTACGCCTCTCGGCGGCGGACATCGCGACCCGCTACGTTCCGGCGGAGTCCGGCGCGGGTGTCGGAGGCGACTGGTTCGACGTCATCCCCTTGTCGGGGGCGCGCGTGGGGCTGATGGTGGGAGACGTCGTGGGACACGGCATCGAGGCGTCCGCGACCATGGGCCGACTGCGCACGGCCGCGCTGACCCTGGCCGACATTGACATTCCCCCCGACGAGTTGCTGACCCATCTCGACGACCTCGTTCTGCGCCTCGATGAGGAGGAGAACACGGTGGGGGAGCAGACACCGTCACAGCACACACCGGTCGCCGGGGCCACCTGCCTCTACTCGGTGTACGACCCGGTGTCCCGGCACTGCACCATGGCCCGCGCCGGGCATCCCGCGCCCGCCATCGTCTCCCCGGATGGCGTGGTTCGATTCCCGGACCTTCCGAGTGGTCCGCCGCTGGGCATCGGCGGGCTGCCCTTCGAGAGTCACGTTCTCGAGCTGCCCCGAGGCAGCGTCATCGCGCTCTACACCAACGGTTTGCCGCACTCCGGAAACCGTGATCTCGACGACGGCCTGCGGCTTCTCGGCGAGCTGCTCACCGACCCCGCGGCCTCACTGGAAAGCCTCTGTGACACAGTGCTGCGCGGTTTCTCACCTGCGGAACAGGAGGACGACGCGGTTCTCCTCCTGGCGCGCACCCGGGCACTGCCCCCTTCCCACATCGCCACCTGGGCCGTCGCTGCCGACCCCCCCGAGGTCGCGCGGGTCCGGCGCCTCGTCACCGAGCAGCTGGCGGAGTGGGGGCTGGAGGAGCTGTCGTTCACCACGGAACTCGTGGCAAGCGAACTGGTCACCAACGCAATCCGCTACGCCCGTCCTCCGCTGACGCTGCGCCTCATCCGCGACTCCGAGCTCATGTGCGAGGTGTCCGACGCCAGCAGCACCACGCCGCACATGAAACGGTCCCGGGCGTTCGACGAGGGCGGACGCGGACTTCTCCTGGTGGCCCAGCTCACCCGGCGCTGGGGCACGCGGTACGCACCTGGCGGCAAGACGGTCTGGGCCGAGCAGGACCTGTGAGGGGTCGCCCCGCAGAAGCGCGCAGGTGACGCGGACTGCCCACGAGGCCGCATCGCCCCCTTCCACGTGTACGGAGTCAGCCAGCCCCGGCGGACCGCAGTCGCCAAGCAATGGCCCGCCGCTGCCACTACCTGCGGCGTTGTCGCACGTTCGAGGGGCGGTCCCCATGAGACCACCCCCGCACGACCGAAGTCCCGCTACACTCCCGCCACCCGGCGAAAGGCCAGGTCAGGCAGCGAAATCCTGCTGGAGTACCAGGCACCGGCTCCCCGTACCCCGGCCTGTCGAGGCCGGGGTACCGCCTTCTGCTCTTCTGCCTTCTGCCGTCCGCCTTCTGCCTGTCGCCCCCTGCCTTCCGCCTTCCTGCCTTCTGTCTTCCTGCCTTCTGTCTTTCTGCTTTCCGTATGTGAAGATCGCGTGGGCGATTCGAGGCGTTATGCTTTTGGTTCACTCGTTCGAGGGATCATTTGGACGTCGGTGCCCATTCCGCGTCTGCGGCGCACCGACGCGGCGAACTCGGCACGCGTGTGACATCGCACACGCGATGACTCGCCCGAAGAGTGTGGACTCCTGAAGTCGCGCTCCCTGCCGTGGTGTCCTTGAAGGGACGCATCGCATGGCGCGCCGCCCCGGCCCGTTCACCGACCGATGAATGCAAGGAAGCACGTGGTTTCAGTTCCCAGTTCGGCCCGATCCCCGAGGCCCGGGCGACCGTCCCGCTTGGCGGCCCTGGACGGCCTGCGGCTGATAGCCGCCCTGATGGTGGTGCTGTATCACTACATAGCCCTCGGGTCGGGATGGCAGACTCCCAGCGAGGCCCTGTTTCCCACGGCCTTCCCCTTTGCGGCCTACGGGTGGCTCGGTGTTCAGCTGTTCTTCCTCATCAGCGGTTTCGTCATCTGTATGAGTTGCTGGGGCCGTTCACTGGGGGAATTCTTCACCTCCCGAGTGGTCCGGCTCTATCCGGCGTACTGGTTCGCGGTCCTCGCCACAACGGCCGTGCTGGTCCTTGTGCCGGGCGGTTACGAGCGACGCCCCTGGGCCGATGTACTGATCAATCTGACGATGCTCCACGAACCTCTCGGAGTACGTCCGGTCGATCCCGTGTACTGGACCCTCTACGCCGAACTGCGCTTCTACCTGCTGTTCGCCCTGGTCGCCTGGCGTGGACTGACATACCGACGCGTACTGCTGTTCTGCTGCCTCTGGGGTGTGGCCGCTCTGGCGTTCACCAAGTTCGGCGGGGAGGCGCTGGGGCAGTTCCTGCTGCCGGGGCACTGCTGGTACTTCATCGCCGGCATGGCCTTCTACCTCATGTACCGCTTCCGGCCGACCGCGCTGCTGTGGGGCATCGTGCTGGTGTGTTTCGCCGCCTCGCTGCCGACCGCGCGCGCGACGTGGCGGGCATCCGTCAGGCAGTTGGACAAGGGGATGCCGTTCTGGCCGGTGCTGGTCGTACTGGCACTGTCCTTCGCGGTGATGGCGCTCGTCGCGACCGGCAGGGCCGACTGGATCAGGTGGCGCTGGCTGACCGTCGCGGGGGCCCTCACCTACCCGCTCTACCTGCTGCACCAGTACATCGGCTGGGAGATCCTCGGCTATGCGGAGACGCACGCCGACCTCAGCCCCTATGTGCTGCTCGGGTCCCTGGTCGGGGGACTGATGCTGCTCGCCTTCCTGGTTCACCGGCTCGTCGAGAAGCCGCTGAGCCGCTGGCTGAAGCGGAAGGTCCGGGCGGGTCTCGAGGAAGCGGCGGCGCACAGCGCACCCTCGGGAGACAACCGGCTCCGCGTCCGGCCCGGACACCGGAACGCGGAGGTACGCGGCCTCCGGAAGGGCGGAGGCCGGGTGGAGGCCGAACCGGGAGCGCACGCGTCGGTCCTGACACACGCGGGACGCGCCGGGGACGACGGGCACCGGTAGCCGTGCTGCGGCGCCGGGACCCGGCCTTCGGGCCTCCGGCTTCGGCCCCGCGGTCCTCCGGCGCCGGCTTCGGCCTCGCGCCCCGGCCCTTGCCTGCGGCTCCGGCCTTTGGCCGTGGCTCCGGCCCTGGCCTTGGCCGGACCGCCGGCCTCAACCCGGACAGCGCCGCAGCCAGTTCGATCGGGTCGCGGAACGCCGCCGCGTCGGGATGGGCGTTGGGGTGCGGGTTCACCACCATCAGCTGATCACCTCCAAGGGCACCACGCGCACCACCGCGTACGCACCGACCGCGACCTCCGCCGCCCGGAACCGGCGCCCGACGAGCTGCTCGTCGCGCGCGGAACGGGAAACGCTTAGCACGTCGGGCAACACCGGGGGCGCCGACAACGGCAGCAGCGCCTGGTACGCGGTCGAGCCAGGGAGCGATGCGGGCGCCCCATCCAGAGGCGGGACGGGCGAGAGCTGTCCGGGGCGTACGATCGCCCCGGACCTTCCCACAGCAGAACCGCCGTCCCGCCTTGCGGCTTCAACTGACCTGTGTGCTCGTCCAGTTCGTTGGCAGAGGCGCCGTCCGCATCCCTCCACAGCCGGACCTCATCGTCGAGCAGCCCTTCCACGACCCGCCGCACACCCGACAGATCAAGCGCCACGGGCCCACTCCACCAGCTGCCGTAGCACCGCCGCCGTCCCCTCCCCCACCCGGTACGTTCTCCAGGTCCAACCGTGCCAGGGCCGCGCGCTCCACCTCCAACGGTTCCAGCGCCTCCAGGAACGCGGCGGCGGCTGGACCGGGGTCCGGGGGTGTACCGATCTCAACGCGAGCGAGGAGATCGAGTTCGGCGGGCCACGCTCTGGTCGGACGGAGGTGCAGCACGACACGTGGCAGCTCGTGAGCCTCAGCGTGTAGGTCCACGGCAGCGACGTGCTCGCTCACGTCCTTGCCGTCCACAGTGAGGGCGTACGAGCGCCCGTCGAAGGTCATCTGGAAGCGGCTCGGCGTCGTCACCGGCGGAGCCTAAACCCATGGGCGGACACCGCGTTCGCCCGATAGCGTCCAGCAGACGAGGAGAGGCAACATGGCGCAGCCGAAGAAGCGTTCACGCACCATCTCTGTGGACGGGACGTCGTACCGCTGGTACGTGCGCGGTCGGCCCACGTACTGCCAGGGCATGGCATGGTCGTCCATGATGTACGCCGTCGAGCACTCCGAGCGTCCAGGCGCGGTGCTCATGGTCGAGACCGACCGCGCTCACACTCGCAACTGGGTGGGAGCCGAAACGGTCCCTGTCCTGCCTGCCGAGGTCGCTGACAGCATTCGGCGCGCACGTCTTCTGGGCTGGGAACCGACGAGCCTCGGGAAGCCCTTCCGGCTCACGTCAACGACGGGCACGGCATCAGTCGGTGTCCATAGCCGCCAGCACCGTGACCCGAGTCCGCTCCTGGTCCAGAGTGGCCAAACACGGCACTGACCGGGTACCGGCTTACCTTCCGTGGGCCCTGTTCTGTAAGTTTCCCAGGAGGTGTCCAGCTACGGGGGGGGATTCATGGCCTGGGATGAGTGGGAGCAGACCAAGGCGGATGTGGCGTCCCGCCAGACCGCCCGGATGCGGCTCAATCAGCTTGCTCCGGCAGCAGGAGGAGGCGGTGGGGACAGGCCGGATCTGGCCTCCAGCCCGGCGGAGAAGAAGACGGCGGCGAAGGCGATCCACGAGGTTCTGACACCCGGCGTCACGCGAGACAGCAAGCACACGGCCGTCTGCACGAAAGCAGCTGTCAAGGAGTTCGGGGCGAAGGACGGCGATGGCTGGGACACGTCCAGTGCTTTGAAGAAGGCACATCAGACGTGGGAGAAGCAGGTCAAGACGCTGCTCGACCGTCTTGCGGCGGAGAAGGCCGCTCTCAGCAAGACGGGCATCGACTTGCGCAACAATGATCTCGACATTGGCGGGCGCCTCGCTCGGCAATCTCGGATCAACAACTACTGACCAATGACGGATCGGCTGCGGGGGACATGTGCCGACCTACCACGAAGTGATGACAACCAACCTGTCCAAGCTCACTGCGGTTGCCGACAAGTGGGACGAGATGGCGGGCAAGTTCAAGACGCTCGGTGACCTGTACCAGCGGGACGTCCACGGCATCTCACTCGGTGAGTCCTGGATCGGGCTGAGCGCCCATGCTGCGGACCAGAGGTTCACCGTGACGCTTGAGGAGCTGCGAGGGGCGCAGAAGGAGGCGAAAGCCGTCGCTTCCCTCCTGCGCGAGGCGCATACGCAGCTCGTCGATCTCAAGGGCAGGGTGGAGTCCGTGCGCGCGGCCGCCGTCAAGGATGGCATGCGGGTATCCGATCAGGGGGTCGTGGCGTTCGACACCTCGCAGCTCACCCAGGGAGAGCGCACCGCCTACGTGCACGACCCGAGCTTCCAGGAGAGCGCTCGCGCCACGGCGGCCGAGTGGGCCCAGCGTCTCAACCAGGCAGTCAAGGCGGTCAGCGACGCCGACGACGGTCTCCGGCTCGCCCTCGACGCCGCCGTGCGAGACTCCGACTACATGGACGGGACGGTCAACGGCTTCAACAGAAATCCCACCGCCAGCCCCTACCCCTCCTTGGAAGAGGCCGGCAAGGCCGCCAACATGCCCAAGGGCAGGAAGGCGGTCGCGGAGTGGTGGCGCGACCTCGATCCGGTCACCCGCGGCATCCTGCTGCGAGAACGCGGTGACGAACTGCGGGCAGCGGGGGTCACGGCTCCTCTGTACAACTGGAAGTCACCTGACCCTGGTTCGGGCCCATTCGGCGTGGAAGAGGTGATACCGCGGGATGCGTGGCTCCACTCTCAAGCCGTGGGCATCGCGACAGCCGGAGACCTCATCGGGGAGACCGGGGCATCGCGCAACATGCTGCACTACCTGAGCGGCACCGGTGAGACCCTCACGCTGGATGTCGACCGGATGTTGCACGACGACGATGGGTTCCGTTCAGGAATCGAGCAGGAACATCTGGTGGCCAATCAGGGTGCCTGGCGGCAGAAGGCGCTGGATGAGTTTCACCGGGCCGGAGGGGACAAGACCGTGGTCATTCCGGTCGAGAGTGACGTAAGGCACCGCACTCTGCGGAGCGACGAGTGGTTCCACGCGATCGGATCCCACGCACAGAATGTCTCCGGCATGGTCACCGTCACACCGAGCGCTGACGACGGCGAGCCCAAGATCTCGCTCGACTATCAGGTCAACGTGTGGGACCGCTACAACTGGGACAAGGGCAAGTCAACCGAGTTCCCGGGGGGAGTCACCATCAAGGACGAGGACATGGGGCGGCTCCACGCAGTCGGCCTCGCCCAGGAATTCGACATGCGAGGTAGTAGCCCCACCTACACTCACGACCTCAGCGGCCACACGCACCCCACTGTCACACCGGGCGACCCTGGACGCGAGGGAACGCGCGGGGACGTGTCCCGCGGTGACAAGGAGAACCGGTGAAGCTCTCGCATGGCTCCTTGAAGCGCCTGGTAGCGGTTGCGACGGCCGCCATTGTCAGTGGACTCCTGCTCGCCGCCTGTTCGACGCCGACGCAGCCAGAACGTGTCACTCGCAAGGAGTACCCCTACTGGGAAAAGGGGGCCGGCGCGCCTGAGGCTGCCGAGTTCATGAAGATCGATGTCCCCGAGGGCGCGACAGAGGTAAGGGGCGCAGTACGGGTTCAGCCGCAGGAGGATGTCTACCTGCTGTCGTTTGTCACCGACGCGAAGACAGCGGAGTCGGTGGTCGACGACCTTCGGCCCGATCATCCGCTGAAGGCTGTTAACGCCACTTCCTCCTTGACCGGGGACGGATTCAAACACCTGGGTCTCAAGCTGCCTCAGGACATCAAGGGTGTACGCATGGCCAGTGCATGTCCGCCCTGCGTCGGCGATTCACGGCGGAGCCACATCCAGGCCATCGAGATCCACGTCGGCGACGTAGCAGGCAGCCGTGTGCGCGTCTACCTGGCCGCATTCTGACCCTGGCCCCAAACCCGCCTGCGGGGACGGGGGGTACGATGCGTGCATGAAGCTGACGGATAAATCGCAGCGGCTGGCAAGGTTCGAGTGGCTGGGTGAGGTCCTTCACGGGCGCCTCATAGCCACCGGCGGCAATGATGCCCTGGAGGCGCTGACGCCGATCCGCTGAGAGGCGCGGCGGAGTCCACAGGCCGCCGCGTCCCCCTCGCTGACGTACGTCTGCTCGCCCCGATCACGCCCAGGAAGATCATCGCGGTCGGCCGGAACTACGCTGACCACATCACCGAGTTGAGCCTCGACACGCCAGCCGCGCCCCGGCTCTTCTTCAAGCCGCCGTCCGCGGTGATCGGCCCCGGCGAGCCGATTCGCTACCCGGCCCAGTCACGCGAGGTGCACTACGAGGTCGAGCTCGCCGTCGTCATCGGCCGCACGGCTCGCGACATCCTCGCCGAGCAGGTACTGGACTACGTCTTCGGCACACCTGCGCCAACGACGTGACCGCCCGCGAGATCCAGCGGGAGGACCGACAGCCGTCCTGGACGAAGGCGTTCGACACCTTCTGTCTGCTCGACCCGTGGATCACCACCGACCTCGACCGGACGAAGTTGGACGTGCGGTGCGAGGTCAACGGAACCGAGCGGCAGTCGGCCGGACGGACACGATGCTGCATTCGGTCGCCTCTCTGCTGGCGTCCATCACGGCGGCGGTCACCCTGGAGCCGGGCGATGTGCTCCTGACCGGCACGCCCGCAGGGGTGGGCACGGTCGTTCCGGGCGATGAGGTGGCGGTGCACATCTCCGGCATGGGTTCGGCCATCAGCTAACTCCAGCGGGTACTTTCTCGGGGCAGGCATCGCCTGGGCTCCTCTCATGGGTCCCAACTGACCTGCTGTCACCTTTCCCCGCATCTAGGGGGAACCTCAGGCCGATCGCCGAGTCCGGCAGCATGGCCGTCCCGTACGACGAGCGGAGGAGCTGGTCAGTCGGCTGATCAACGACTTCGGGCCGACTATGACGAACCCCTCCCGGGCACGCGAGCGGGCGGCGATGCCGTTCGTGCACTTGGAGCGCGCGCTGTGGGAGCTGCGGGACCGGGACGGCCAGCACATCCTCTTCGACCTCGGCGTCCTCGGGCTCCTCCCCGACCTGCGGATCCAGGTCTCCCAGCTGTACGTGGGCCGAGGTCGTGCGGGACAGGCCATCGACTCTCTCCATGGGCAGTCCGTCGCGATGCCCCCGGCCCGGTCGGCCCGCCATTGACCCGAAGTTCGTCCTCTGGCACGGTCGGCAGGTCTTCAAGCGACCCGGTGGCAGGCCGCGTAGGTCAGCGGCTGCGTCGGCGCAGCAGAGGCACCGGGGTCGCGGACGCACTCTCGTTCGGCACGATGTGCCCCAGGGCCGCGATCTGCCGCTCCAGCGCCCTGACCCCTGGCTTTGGCCCTCGGCCCCTTCCTCCTCCTCCGCCCGCCCCGGTCCCGGACCGCGGCCCGCGTCGCGGCGTCGATAATGGTGCCGTGGCGAGGAACAGACAGCGGCGCGGCCGGGCGGCGGCCTCCGAGACGGTCAGCGAGACCGTCGACGGCGGGCTCGCCGAGCTCGTACCCGACCGGGAGCGGCCCAGGGCGTGGACGCTGCTCATCGACGGGGCCCCGCAGTCGCATGTCGACCTCGACGACCCCGCCCACCTGGAATTCGCCTACCAGCGGCGCCTCGGGCACGTCATCGACCTCGCCGCGCAGCCCGGGCGGCCCCTGCACGCCGTGCACCTCGGCGGCGGGGCCTTCACGCTCGCCCGCTACCTGGCCGCGACCCGCCCCCGCTCCACGCAGCAGATCGTCGAGATCGACGCACCGCTCGTCCAGTTCGTCCGCCGTGCTCTGCCCCTCGACCCCGCCGCGCGGATACGGGTACGCGGCGGCGACGCGCGCGCGGGGCTCGGCAAGCTCCCGGACGGCTGGGCGGACCTGGTCGTCGCGGACGTCTTCAGCGGTGCCCGCACCCCGGCCCACCTCACCAGCACGGAGTTCCTCACCGAGGTACGGCGGGTGCTGAAGCCCGGCGGGCACTACGCCGCGAACATCGCCGACGGGCCGCCGCTGGCCCATCTGCGCGGCCAGATCGCCACCGCGGCCGCCGTCTTCCCCGAACTGGCGCTCGCCGCCGACCCGGTCGTGCTGCGCGGCCGCCGCTTCGGCAACGCCGTCCTCGTCGCCTCCGACACCCCGCTGCCCGTCACCGAGCTGGCCCGCCGTGTCGCGACCGACCCGCACCCGGGCAGGGTGGAACACGGGCGTGCCCTCGCCGACTTCACGGGCGGTGCGGCCGCGGTGACCGACGCCGGCTCCAAGGCGTCGCCGGAACCGCCCCCTTCGGCGTTCCGCCGGTAAGGGCACTAGGTACGGCGGTCGTCGATCTCCACGCGGGGTGCCGTGTCGTGCCAGACGCAGAACACCGAGATCTCCCGGTCGTCCCGGGTGAAGGTGACCCGGATCCAGGTGTCCTGCTTCCACACCTGCATCTGCCAGCCGGACGCCGGGGTCGCCGACACCAGTTCGGCCGAGGTGTCGCCCATGTCGAAAACGACCCGGCCGCCGTCGACGACGTAACTCTTCACGGACCCGGTGGACGTGCCCGCGGCGGACGGTACGGGCGACGGCGGGGGCGTCGCCGTGCGGCTCCGGTCCGCCGGGCCCGACGGCGCGGTCGGCCGCGGGGCGGTCGAGGAGGCGGCCGGAGGACGGGTCGACGGGGAGGTGCTCGGGCGCGGGCGCTGCGTCGACGACGCCTGCGGCTCGGGCCGCGGCGCCGCCGGGCTGTCGCCGGTCGCCGTGAGCGGCACGGCGCTCGGCCGGTCGTACACCGTGCCGGACATCACCGTGTGCACGCCCCACCACGAGAGGGTGACCGCCGCGCCTGTGGCGAGCGACCACGCCAAGGCGTGAACGAGTCCTCTTCGCATCCGGGCCATAGTGCACCACGCGCCCACGGCGTCAACATCGGTCCCCCTCATTCCGCCTTATGGCGTACGGTGCCGCCCATGGCAAGTGTGCTCGTGGTCGAGGACGACCAGTTCGTGCGCTCCGCCCTCATCCGGCACCTGACCGAGGCGTCCCACACGGTACGGAGCGTCGGCACGGCACTGGAGGCGCTGCGCGAGGTGGCCCATCTCCGCTTCGACGTGGTCGTCCTGGACCTCGGTCTGCCCGATCTGGACGGGGCGGAGGCGCTGAAGATGCTGCGCGGCATCACCGACGTACCGGTGATCATCGCGACCGCCCGGGACGACGAGGCGGAGATCGTACGGCTCCTCAACGACGGGGCCGACGACTACCTCACCAAGCCGTTCTCGGTGGAGCACCTGTCCGCGCGGATGGCCGCGGTGCTGCGCCGCGCGCGCGGCGGCGGTGCCGGGGAGGAGGCGCCGAGCACGGTCATCCGGGTCGGCGGCCTCGCCATCGACCCGCTGCGCCGCCAGGCCGAACTCGACGGCCGACGGCTCGACCTGACGCGCCGTGAGTTCGACCTGCTGGCCTTCCTCGCCGGGCGGCCGGGTGTCGTCGTACCGCGCCGGGAACTGCTCGCCGAGGTGTGGCGGCAGGCGTACGGCGACGACCAGACCATCGATGTGCATCTGTCGTGGCTGCGCCGGAAGCTGGGCGAGACCGCGGCGAGCCCGCGGTACCTCCACACCCTCAGAGGCGTCGGCGTGAAGCTGGAGCCGCCGCAGTGAGATGGGCACTGGTCAAGGTGGCGCTGGCCGTCACGGCGATGGTCGTCGTGGCCTTCGCCGTACCACTCGGCCTGGTCATCAAGGAGCTGGCCCGCGACCGGGCCTTCGGCAACGCCGAGCGGCAGGCCGCCGCGATCGGCCCCACCCTGTCCATCACCACCGACCGGGCCGCCCTCGACCGGGCCGTCGCCTCTACGCAGGCCGGCGCTGACGGGCGCATGGCGGTGCACATCCCGGCGCCGCCGGACCAGCCGGGCGCCCCTGACATGGAGATCGGCACGGGCCGGGCCGCGGAGAAGGACCTGGCGACCGTACGCCGCGTGCCGCGCGCCTCGACCACCGACGTGGACGGCGGTTCCGTACTGCTCCAGCCGACCGCGCTCGGCACCGGCCAGATCGCCATCGTCGAGGTCTTCGTCCCGGAGGGCGAGCTCACCAACGGCCTGGCCACCGCGTGGCTCGTCCTCACGGGCGTGGGCGTCGCCCTGATCGTGGGCTCCGTCGCGGTCGCCGACCGGCTCGGCGTACGCATGGTGCTGCCCGCCCAGCGCCTGGCGCGCGCGGCGCACGACCTGGGCGAGGGCAGGCTCGGCGCGCGTGTGCCGGAGGACGGGCCCGCCGAGCTGAAGTCCGCGGCCGTCGCCTTCAACTCGATGGCCGACCAGGTCGTCCAACTCCTCGCCAACGAGCGGGAGCTGGCCGCCGACCTCTCCCACCGTCTGCGTACGCCACTGACGGTCCTGCGCCTGAACGCCGCGTCGCTCGGCGAGGGCCCGGCCGCCGACCAGACCCGGGCCGCCGTGGAGCAGCTGGAGCGGGAGATCGACACCATCATCCGTACGGCCCGCGAGGCCAAGCCGCAGACCCAGGCGGCCGGGCCCGGCAGCGGCTGCGACGTCTCCGAGGTCGTACGGGACCGGATGGCGTTCTGGTCGGCGCTCGCCGAGGACGAGGGCCGCAAGGTACGGCTGGCCGGTGTCGACCGGCCCGTACGCATCCCGGTGGCCAGGCCGGAACTGGCGGCCGCGCTGGACGCGCTGCTCGGCAACGTCTTCCGGCACACCCCGGAGGGCACGGCGTTCTCGGTCGACGTCCACAACGGCGACGACGCGGTGATCGTCCTCGTCTCGGACGCAGGGCAGGGCATCGCCGACCCGGATGCGGCGCTCGCCCGCGGCAACAGCGGGGCGCGCGACGGGTCGACGGGCCTCGGCCTGGACATCGTCCGCCGCGTCGCCGAGTCCACCGGCGGCGACGTACGCATCGGCCACTCCGTCCTGGGCGGCACGGAGGTCCGTATCTGGCTCGCTCTGGACGGCCGGCGCCTCGGCGGCCGGGGTGTCGGCCGCCGAGGCCACCGGGTGGGCCGCCGGAGGACCAGGGCGGCGGCCTAGCGCCCCTTAACCCTTGCCGATGCGTTCCTTAAGCGGACCCTAAGATCCTCAACCAGCGTCCCGAAGTGGGTATTTGTCCGATTCGGGGTCGCTAGCGTGCTGCCACGTATCCACCCCCCACCCCCGTACACGAGGCAGGCACGCGATGGGCACAGTCACGCACCGGCGCAGGACGAGCGGCAGGGCGAAGGTGATCGGGGCACTGGTGGCGGCCGCGGTGGCCGGAGGCGCCGCGTTCGCCTTCACCGGTACCGCGCAGGCCGCCGCTGTGAGTGCGGCGTACACCAGGACCAGCGCCTGGGACGGCGGCTACACAGGCCAGTACGTCATCACCAACACCACCGGCACGGCCCGGTCCGGCTGGACCCTGGAGTTCGACCTGCCCGCCGGCACGCGGGTCAACTCCCTCTGGAACGGCGACCACACGGTCGACGGGCAGCACGTCACCGTCAAGCCCGCCAGTTGGAACCGGGAACTCGCACCGGGCGCCTCCGTCACCGTCGGGTTCGTGACGGGCGCGAGCGGCGGCACGGCCGGCGACCCGGCGGGCTGCCTCATCAACGAGGTCAGGTGCTCCGCCGACGAAGGCCCGACGCCACAGCCCAGCGGCCGCCCCACCGAGCAGCCGATCCCGACCCCGGCCCCGACTCCGACCGGCACGCCGACGCCGACGGCCACCCCGACCGCCGCTCCAGTCCCGAGCGCGACGACCGCCCCCACGCCCACGCCGAGTACGACCCCGACCGGCGGCCCGGCGCGCGGCGCGCGGTTCGCGCCGTACGTCGACACCTCCCTCCACCCCGCCTACGACCTGCTCGACACCGCCGCCCGGACGGGCGTGAAGGAGTTCAACCTCGCGTTCATCACCGCCGGCGGAGGCTGTGACCCCCGCTGGGGCGGTGTCACCGACCTGGCGAGCGACCGGGTCGCCGCGCAGATCGGCGCCCTGCGCGCCAAGGGCGGTGACGTACGGGTGTCGTTCGGCGGGGCCGCCGGGCGCGAGCTGGGTCTCAACTGCGCGACCGCCGCCGAGCTGGCCGCCGCCTACGGCAAGGTCATCGACCGGTACGAGCTGACCAAGGTCGACTTCGACATCGAGGGCGCGGCCCTGCCGGACCGCACCGCGAACACCCGCCGCGCGCAGGCCATCGCCCAGCTCCAGAAGGCGCATCCGGACCTGAACGTGTCCTTCACGCTGCCCGTCATGCCGGAGGGGCTCACACAGCCGGGCGTGGACCTGCTCGCCGACGCCAGGACGAACGGCGTACGCATCGACGCGGTCAACATCATGGCGATGGACTACGGCCCGGCGTACAGCGGCGACATGGGCCAGTACGCGATCGAGGCGGCGACGGCGACACAGGCGCAGCTGAAGGGAGTGCTCGGGCTGTCCGACGCGGCCGCGTGGAAGACCGTCGCGGTCACCCCGATGATCGGCGTCAACGACGTCACGACGGAGATCTTCAAGGTCGACGACGCGACGCAGCTCGTCGACTTCGCGAAGTCGAAGGGTATCGGCTGGCTGTCGATGTGGTCCTCGACCCGTGACAAGCAGTGCGCCGCGGGGGCCGTGAACCACGCCGACGCGACGTGCAGTTCGATCCTTCAGCAGCCGCTGGCCTTCACGAAGGCGTTCGCCGCCTACAAGTAGTACGAGGAACACGAGGAACAGGGCGAGCAGCCGTACGAGCAGGCAGTACGAGCAGGCAGTACGAGCAGCCACAGCCCCGGGGCAGGCCCCGCCCCGGGCACCCCCCCACACCGCGCGCGCTCCGGCCGTCACCCCACCCCGGCCGGAGCGCGCGCCCTCGCGTGCCTTCACGCCCCCGGCACGTCCGGAAGCACGCCGGTCCGTGCGAGCCTGCCGTACCAGCGGGCGCTCGCCTTCGGGGTGCGCTCCTGCGTGTGATGGGAGCGCTCCCACCACCCAGGGTCAGGAACTGGCCATCCCGCTGAGGCCGGGGAGCGCAGCAGGCTCTAGTTTGGGCTGCGGCAGAAGCTTCGCGGCCCCGGGCAGCGGCTTCGCGGCCACCGGCTCCGCGGTGGGCCGGCGCGCTGAGTACGGACGGGAGACGTGACGCGATGGCGGTGAACGGACGGCAGACGGGCAGGCCCACGCTTGAGGAGGTCGCGGCCCGTGCGGGCGTCGGCCGGGGCACGGTCTCCCGCGTGATCAACGGTTCGCCGCGGGTGAGCGACCGCGCCAAGGCCGCCGTCGCGCGGGCCATCGCCGAGCTGGGTTACGTACCGAACCGCGCCGCCCGCGCGCTCGCGGGAGCCCGTACGGACGCGGTGGCACTGGTGATCCCGGAGACGGAGGCCAGGCTGTTCGCGGAGCCGTACTTCCTGGACATCATCCGAGGCGTCAGCGCCGAACTCGCGGACGCCGACAAGCAGCTCCTGCTCACCCTGATCCGCTCCAGCAAGGAGCGCCGGCGCTTCGAGCAGTACCTCGCCGCCCAGCGCGTCGACGGCGTCCTCCTGGTCTCCGTCCACGCGGACGACCCGCTGCCGGACGTGGTCCAGGAGCTGGGCATCCCCGCGGTCCTCAACGGCCGCCGCTCGGAGGCGGAGCCGGTGGCGTACGTGGACTCCGACAACGTCGGCGCGGGCCGCTCGGCGGTCGGCCACCTGGCGGTCCGGGGGCGTCGCCGGATCGCGACCATCACGGGCCCGCTCGACATGTACGTGGCCCGGTGCCGCCTCGACGGCTACCGCCAGGGCCTCACGGCGGCGGGCCTGGTGGCGGACGAGGACCTGGTCGCCTCGGCCGACTTCACCGAGGAGGGCGGCCGCCGCGCCATGCGTGACCTCCTGGAGCGCTGCCCCGACCTGGACGCGGTGTTCGCGGCGTCGGACGTCATGGCGGCGGGCGCCCGCGTGGCCCTGCGGGAGGCGGGCCGCCGGGTCCCGGACGACGTCGCCCTGATCGGCGTCGACGACTCGGCGGTGGCCCGACACATGGACCCGCCGCTCACGAGCGTCCGCCAGCCGATCGAGGAGATGGGCCGCGTGATGGCCCGGGTGCTCCTCCAGGAGATCGCGGGTACGGAGGAGGAGCCGCGCCAACTGGTGCTGCCGACAGCCCTGGTGATCCGCGAGTCGTCGTAGCGGCGGGCGCGGCGCGCCAAGGTCGCGGAAGACCTGGGTCCGGGACGTCGGCATCGGCCCCGGCGTGCGCCGCGCTGCCGGACGCCGGAAGCGGAGGGACCTCGGTCTGCGCCCTCCTGTGCGCCATATGCACCACGATGGTGGACCCCGGATGGCGGGGCGGGGGCGGGCATCGGACAGTGGGTGAGCAGGGCACCTGTCGAACCTGTCGAACCCCACCCGGAGGAGTACGCCGATGCGCATGATGCTGCGCGCCACGATGGAAACCGAGAAGTCCAGCCAGCTGATCAAGAGCGGCCGTATGCCCGAGGTCCTGAAGGCGATGCTGGACCAGCTCAAGCCGGAAGCGGCCTACTTCACGCCGGACAAGGGACGCCGGAGCTGCGTGATCGTCTTCGACATGGACGACCCCGCGCAGCTTCCTGTGATCACCGAGCCGTTGTTCGATCAGGCGGGCGCGGAGGTCACCGTGCAGCCGTGCATGAACCTTGAGGACCTCCAGCGCGGCCTGGGCGCCCTCGGCAACCAGTGAAACGGCCCGGACTGCTGGGGCGGGCCGTGAAGGTGCCGGCCGCGGCCACTCCTTGACGGCCGCGGCCGGCACCGTCGTGTCGTGTCGTGTCGTGGCGTTGCGGACGGCGAGCCTGTCCTCTGTCATCCGGCCCCGTCAGGCCCACTCGGTGCGCGTTCCCCGCTCGCACCTCCCTGTGCCGGCCGCCACGCGCGCGACACGCCTTATGCGGGGCGGGCGTACGGCCGGGTCATGATCTCCATGTTGTGGCCGTCGGGGTCGTCGAAGTAGGCGCCCCGGCCGCCGAAGAGCCGGTTGATCCGGTGCGGCTCGGAGTGGTTCGGGTCGGCGTAGTACGTGACATCCGCCGCCTTCAGACGGTCGATCATCGTGTCGAACTCCTCGTCCGGCACCAGGAACGCGTAGTGCTGCGGGGCCACCGGGGCGCCGTCCGGGCTCTCGTAGAAGTCGAGCGTCACGCCGTTCCCGGTATCCACCGGTATGAACGGCCCGAACGGGGCCCCGACCTCCAGCCCGAGGATCCCGGCGAGGAACCGGGCGGAGGCCCGCTTGTCGGAGGCGAACACGGCGGTGTGGTTGAGGTCTGCTGTCATCATGGTCCTTCACGTCGATGAGCGCGGCACGTACGCACGGACGCGCGCGTACAAGGCGCGGCGATGAAGTGCGGAAGAAGAAGAGAAGAAGAAAGAAGAGGAAGCGGAGGAATACCGCGCGCGACGCGCGCGACCACACCAAGGGCGGCCCTCTGGCCCGCCCCGCCCTCACGACGAGGCCGGGAACCTCACTCGCTCATGGCCCATGGCCGACCCGGCAGTCACGTCTTCGACCGTACCGCGGCACAGGGGCCGTCACCACATCATTTCGGTCAGCCTCCGCTGACCCTGCTGACCCCGCTGACCCCGCTGACCACCGCCTGCCGCCCGACGGTCCGGCGGCGACGCACCGGGCGGGCGACGGACCCGGTGCGGCCCCCTCAGCGGCCGTCGGTGCCGAGGAGTTCGACAGCGCCCGCGAGGTCCTCATCGCCGTGGCCGGCGGCGAGGCGGCGCTGCAGCAGGTCCAGGTACGGGGTCAGCAGCTCCGTGCTGGTGCCCTGCTCGCGTGCGGTGCGCAGCAGCGTGGCGCCGCCGGCGACCTGCATGGCGAGGTTGGAGACGACGTCCTTGGCGTAGTCGCCGCTCGCGATCTGCTCGGCGGTCTTGTGAGCCATGGGCGCCATGGCGGTGAGCCACGGCACCAGCAGCTCCGCCAGGTCCCCGGGGGCGATGTCCTCGCGGTGTATGAGCGCGAAGGCGTGCAGGACTCCGCCGAGCATGCCGTACAGGGCGCTCAGCAGGGCCACGTCGTGGAGCGCGGCGAAGCCCGGGTCCTCGCCGACGTAGGTCGTGGCGGCCGGGACTGCCAGAGTGCCCCGGTGCTCTTCGAAGAGCGCGGCCGAGCCGCTGTAGAAGACGTACGCGCCGGACTCCGGGACGCCGATCATCGGCGGCACCGCCATGATCCCCGCGTCCAGGAACCGGGCGCCCCCGGCCTCCGCCCAGGCGGCCCTGGCCCGGCCCTCGGCGGGCGTGCCGGTGGTCAGGTTCACCAGGTCGCGGCCGGTCAGGTCGGCGCCGTCGAGGGCTTCGCCGAGCGAGGCGTCGTCGAGCAGGCAGGCGACGACGAGCCGGTTCGCCGCCACCGCCTCGGCGGCGCTGCCGGCGACCCTCGCGCCCTCGGCCGCGAGTGCGGCGGTCCGGGCGGGGGTGCGGTTCCAGACGGTCACCGGGTGGCCGGCGGCCAGCCATGCGCGGCCGAGGGCGGTACCCATGTCGCCGGTGCCGAGCAGTGTCAGAGCGGGGCGGGGGGAGGCTGCGGAAGAAGGTGTGTCAGTCATGCCGTCTAGGCTGGTCCGAGGCGCGCGCACGCTCAAGTACCCACTTTGAAGTGGGTGGTTCCCTCAAGGGAAGCGTGCAGGTGGCAGCCGGACTGCAGCCGGGCAGGAACGGCAGAACGGCAGGAGGAGGGACGGAATGGCGACGATGCGGCGGCCGGAGCCGTACACATGCGGTGTCGACGCGGCGATGGATGTGATCGCGGGGAAGTGGAAGATCCTCATCCTCTGGGAGCTGCACACGCGGCCCTGCCGCTTCGGCGAGTTGCGCCGCCGCCTCCCGGGCGTGACGGAGAAGGTGCTCGCCTCGCACCTGAGGGAGATGGAGGCCGACGGTATCGTGCACCGCGAGGTGTACGACGAGGTGCCGCCCCGCGTCGAGTACTCGCTGACCCCGCGCGGGCTTGCCCTCAACACGGCGCTGGAGCCGCTGAACGCGTGGGGCGAGGAACACGTCCTCGCCGAGTCGGCGGCCGGGGCGACGCCCAGGGAGTCCGTTGCTTGACCGGCAGTCGTCACGGGCGCGCCGCGGGTCGCCGCCTGCGGTGGTACGCGACGGTCACGGCGATCAGCAGCAGCGGCCAAGCGAGCAGCGGCGCATAGCAGAGATGGAACACCACATCCTGTGCGGGTGACCCGACACTGAGGTCCCCGAATCCGGCGTACACGGCGTAACCGGACCACCCGAACCCCGCCAACAGCCCCGCGGCCCCCAACAGCGCGACCGCTACGGCGCCACGCGCCGGCACCCGCCACCCACCCGGCAACGGCACGACCTCACCCCACCCCCGCACGAGCCCCAACGTCAACAGCGCCAGCCCCTCGACGACGGCACTGAGCACCACGGCGTACGCGACATCCACCCCGTCCTCCGCCAACGGCACTCCAAGCCCCAACGCGACCCGCCACACCCCGGAGGGCAGGGTCACCAACGGCACCGCATGCGCGGCGAAGACAGCCCACCGCGGCACATTCGGAAGAGCACGCATCTTCAACATGCGCCCATACTGTCCGCGCGCCCGCGCCGACCGCGTCGCCGCAAGGGACGTATCCGACCCGGCCTCCTCCGCCACACGGCGGAGCCCCGCCTACGCCCGAAGCAGGGCTCGCCCCCCCGGTGCTTCACGAGGGAACCGTCATCAACTTGCCCCCCGCTTCGTCGTCTTCCCGGTACCGGAAGCAGGATGACGGCCCGGGAAGCCCGTCTGATACCGGCCTTCGTTCCTGACGCATCATCTGGAACAACACTCGCGAGCCGGATGGGCGTTGGAGCGTGAACCGCCCCTGAGGCCAGCCCGGTTCAGGGGCGGTTCCATGTGGTCAGATTGGGCTATGACGAGGACCCTCTACCTGTTCTGTTCCGCCGCCCCGCCCGTGTTCGACGTCGCCGGCGTCATCGAGGAAGCGCAGGCCCGTGGCTGGGACGTCTGCCTCGGCCTGACGCCGACGGCCGCCCACTGGCTGGAGCCCAGCCTGGACGGGCTGGCCGTGCTCACAGGGCGTCCCGTCCGGTACGACTACAGGCGGCCCGGCGAGCCGGACGGACTCGGACGTGTGGCCGCGGGCCGACGCGGTCCTCTTTGCGCCGACGACCTTCAACTCGGTCAACGCGTGGGCGCTCGGGTTGACCGGGACGTTCGTGGTGGGGGTTGTGGCGGAGGGGATCGGTACGGGTGTCCCGCTCGTGGCGGTGCCGTGCGTGAACGCGGCCTATGCGCAGCATCCGGCGTTCGACAGCTCCGTGGAGATCCTCCGGGACGCTGGCGTGACGGTGCTGTACGGGGAGGGCGGGTTCGTCCCGAACCAGCCGGGCCAGGGGCGCCCGCAGGAGTACCTGTGGGGCCTGGCCCTTGATGCTGTCGAGGAGGCGTGGAGTCGGCGGGAGGGCGCCGTCGGTTGACGCAGGGCATCACGAAGGCGCCCCCGCCCCCGGAGGTGGGACGGGGCGCCGGGATGCCCTCACGCTCCGGGTAGTCGTACGAGCCCGTCTACCCCTGCACGCAAACGATCAAGAACCATCGAGCGTGGACACGCGCCATGCTCCACCCCACCGCCCGACTGGTCCTCGACCGACGACGAGCTTTCGGCAACCAGATCCGGGCAGCGCGGCTCCACGCCAATCTCACCCAGCAGGGCATCAGCGAGCGCACCGGCATCGACCGATCGGTCATCATCTCCATCGGCACGGCTACAGCGCCCCACCATCCGACACCCTCGTCCTCATCGCCGACGCGATCGGTGTCCCCCCCCGCTGACCTCGTACGGTGAGGCCCCGGCCGGGCGCGGGGGTGGCGCCGGCCGGGGCGGTCAGCGGCGAGGGTCAGGTGGTCCCGGGCACGGCGGTGAGCTGTCCCTTCCGGGTGGCTCCTCCGCAGTCCTCGCACGACACGATCACCGCGCGCTCGTGGATGAGCGCGACGGTGTTGCGGCCTCGGCATTCACGGCACGGAGTCCTGTTCAACCGCTGCTGCACATACGCGAACGCCGCGCTGACCTGGTCGGCGTTCACGCGGACGCGGTGACGCCGGCCTGCTCCATCTCCGCGTCGGTGGCGCGGAGATGGTCGAACTCGCCGGCTGCGGCGCCGTCGAGGAACTTCGTGAACTCTGCCCGGGTGAAGTACAGCACGGGGCTGTTCTCGTCCTTGTCGTCGGACAGCGCGACCATGCGCGTGCCGTCCGGGACGTGCGGGTGCGGGTGGCGGCCGTCACAGTCTCACACCGCCGTCTGTACTGGTCCGTGGCCCCCGCCACCCTCCACCCCGCCGTCACCGCCCATGCCTCCCTCGGCTGGGCGCTGCTACCCGAGACCGCTGGCGCCACCCGCCAGGCCATCGCCGACGCCCTCGCCGAGACCTGCCTCCTCGCCGGCCGCGTCGAGTTCTTCGACCTGCGCGAGCCGGGCCAGGCCGGGGACACATACGTGCGTGCGCTCCAGGCCGCAGGCGAGGCTGACGACCCGCTGCTCGGCGCGGCAGTCCTCGCGCACTCCGCGTTCGTTCCAGGGTGGGCGGGCGACCGTGAGGCGGCTGCTGAGCGGATGCGGGCAGCCCGCGCCTACGCCCGGCGCGGCCCGGCGTCGGCTGACTTGCTGGCGTGGCTGGACGCGGTGGAGGCGGAGTGCGAGACCCGCTGTGGCAACACCCGCACGGCTCTGCACCTGATCGGGCACGCCGAGGACATCCTCACGGCGGGCTCCAGCCACACGAGTCCGGCGTGGCTGGACTGGTTCAGCCCGGTCCGCCTGGCCGCGTTCAAGGGCAATGTGCAGCTGCGCGCAGGGCACCTGCCGCAGGCGCGCGAGACGCTGCTCAGCGTCCTGAGCGACCTGCCGACCGAGGCCGACAAGCAGCGCACGGTCATCCTGGGCGACCTGGCTGCTGTCGAAGCGACGGCGGGGGAGCCGGACCGCGCGTGCGAATACGCGGTCCGGGCCCTCGATCAGCTCGATACGACGTGGTACGCCACCGGCATGGAACGAGTGCGGGAGGTGCGGCGGGCGCTGGCGCCGTGGCAGCACGAGCCATGCGTCCGTGACCTCGACGAGCGGCTGTACGGGTGGGGAACGACGCTCAGCGCCCTGGCTCGTTGAAGTCGGCGATCAGGCCTGGCAGTTCTGCGAGGCTCTCGACTCGGAAGGTCGGGAGCTTCACCGCCTCCTCGGTGTTCCACTGGATCGTCGCCCACGGGCCGCGGTGCACAAGCGCGGACTCCATCCCAGCCGCGGCCGCCGGCCGCAGGTCGTTGTCGACGCGGTCCCCGACGTAGAGGATCTCCGAGCTGTCGAACGGAACGACCTCGGCGACCCGGTGGAAGAACTCGGGGTCAGGCTTGCTGGCGCCCCAGTCGTCCGACGTGCCGATCAGGTCGACGTTCTTGATGAACAGCTCGCGCAGGAGCCTGCCAGCCCGCACGGTTTGGTTCCCGGCGATGCCGAGCCACAGGCCGTCGGCGCGGAGCTGCGCCAGGGCCGGGCGGACGTCCGGGTACAGGTCATCCTCGCCGAACCACTCCGGATGCCCGGCGGCGGCGCGCTTCTCGCGCTCGGCGTACAGGTCGAACCCTGGCCGGAACTCCTGAAACGTCTCGCGGTAGTCGCGGCCCTGGGCGATGACGGCGCCGAACATCGCGGCGAACGTGTGGCGCGGTACGCCGAGCCAGTCCGCCCACGTGCCGTACTCGCGGGTCTCGTCTACGAGGCACTCACAGACGTCGAACACCACAGCACGAATCATGGTCGGCAGCCTAGACGCGGCCCCGAACATGACGAAAGCGCCCCCTGTCGTCGCCCGTGCGCAGGGAGAACAGGGGGCGTCGTCGTGCAGGTCGGTGTCCGCAGCCTGGTACAGGGTGATCACGAGCGCGGCCACCGGCATCGCCACCGACGGCACACCCGCCGGCCCCGCCACCGGGCCAGGGCCTGCGCGACGGTGCGAACGGCGCGCTCGGCGGCGGCCGACTCGGCGCTCCGCGCTCGCGCCGCACAGATGAAACCGTCCGACGGCGCGAGGCTGGCGCGACAGGACGTTCGCGCCGCCGGACGGGGGCGGTGGGGAGGTGGGTTCGGGACCGCGGCGGTGCCGGCGGGGCGGGCGGGTGGCCTTCCTTCAGGTCAAGAAGACGCCCGCACACCCCTCGCCACCGCACTGGCGCGTACACCGCCGCGGCCCTCACCCTGTCCGTACCCGCGGCCACCCCTCATCCGGGCCACCGGACGGACGGCGTACGGCGGACGACCTCCCGTCGGCCGCCGTACGCCGCATGCGGGGCGGTCAGTCCTCGCGCAGGGCGCGGACCGCCTCCTCCACGCGCTTGCCGTAGTCCGGGTCGGCGGCGTGGAAGTGGGCGAGGTTCTTCTCGATGACGTCCTCGCGGGAGACCTGGGACAGGCCGCCCGCGATGTTCGCGACGAGCCGGCTCTTCTCGTCCTCCGACATCAGCCGGTACAGCTCACCGGCCTGGAAGAAGTCGTCGTCCTTGACGTGGGCCGGGGCCGCGTGGGTGCCGGTGTGGCCGGAGACCGCGAGAGCGGCGGACAGTGCCTGGTCCGTCTGGGACGGACCGGCGTACGAGTTGGGCTCGTAGTTCTTGTCGTGGCGCGAGCCGTTGCGGGTGGCCATGAAGCCGTCCCGGCCGTAGTTGTCGGCGGCGCCCCCGGGAACGGCCTTCGGGGCGTTCACCGGCAGCTGGGTGTGGTTGACACCGAGGCGGTAGCGGTGGGCGTCCGCGTAGGCGAAGAGGCGGCCCTGGAGCATCTTGTCCGGGGAAGGGCCGATGCCGGGCACGAAGTTGTTCGGGGAGAACGCGGCCTGCTCGACCTCGGCGAAGACGTTGTCCGGGTTGCGGTCGAGGACCAGCCGGCCGACCCGCCGCAGCGGGTGGTCGGCGTGCGGCCACACCTTGGTCAGGTCGAACGGGTTGAAGCGGTACTCCGCGGCCTGGGCCGCCGGCATGATCTGGACGTACAGCGTCCAGGACGGGTTCACACCGCGCTCGATGGCCTGGAGCAGGTCGGTCTGGTGCGAGTTGGCGTCCGTGCCGACGACCTCCGCGGCCTGCTCGGAGGAGAGGCAGCGGACGCCCTGGTTCGTCTTGAAGTGGTACTTGACGAAGAACGCCTCGCCCTGGGCGTTCGTCCACTGGTACGTGTGCGAGCCGTAGCCGTTCATGTGGCGGTACGACGCGGGGATGCCGCGGTCGCCCATCAGCCAGGTGATCTGGTGCGTGGCCTCGGGGGCGTGCGCCCAGAAGTCCCAGACGTTGTCCGGCTCCTGCCTGCCCGTGAACGGGTCGCGCTTCTGCGAGTGGATGAAGTCGGGGAACTTGACCGGGTCCTTGATGAAGAACACCGGGGTGTTGTTGCCGACGAGGTCGTAGTTGCCCTCCTCGGTGTAGAACTTCACCGCGAAACCGCGCGGGTCGCGGACGGCGTCCGCGCCGCCCAGCGAGTCGGCGACCGTAGAGAAGCGCAGGAACAGCTCGGTGCGCTTGCCGACCTCGGACAGGAAGTCCGCCTCCGTGTACGCGGTGACGTCGTCGGTCACCTCGAAGTGGCCGTAGGCGCCGGAGCCACGGGCGTGCACCACACGCTCCGGGATGCGCTCCCGGTTGAAGCGGGCGAGCTTCTCGATCAGGTGCTGGTCCTGCAGCAGGATCGGGCCACCGACACCGGCGGTGGCGGAGTTCTGGTTGTCGGCGACCGGGGCGCCGGACTCGGTCGTAAGCACGCGCTGGGCCATGTTGTCGGGTCGACCTTCCGTACAGGGGCTGCTGGCGGTCTCAGGAGCGTAGGTACGCTCCGAAGGTAGCGTCAACAGTTTGTTGAAATTGGAGGAGAGGGTTCCGGACGGCGCCGGCGCCTGGGCGCGACAGGACAGGTGTCAGCGCCGACGCCGCCGGAAGTCTGGCCCGGCCCGGGGCCGTGTCAGGGGCGGAGCGCCGGGTCGGGAGTCATGGGGTTACGGCCGCGCCGTCAGAGCCGGCCGCCGGAGAGCCGCTCGACGGCGCGCAGCAGGGCCGAGTGGTCAAGGCCGCCGTCGCCCTGGGCGCGCAGCGAGGCGACCAGCTGGGCGACCACGGCGCCGACCGGGAGGGCCGCACCGACGTTGCGGGCGGCGTCGGTGACGATGCCCATGTCCTTGTGGTGCAGGTCGATCCGGAAGCCCGGGGCGAAGTCGCGGTCGAGGAAGTTGTCCTTCTTGCGGGTCAGCACGGTCGAGCCGGCCAGGCCGCCGTTGAGGACGTCGAGCGCGGCCTTCAGGTCCACGCCGGACTTCTCCAGGAAGACCACGGCCTCGGCACATGCCTGGATGTTGACGGCGACGATCAGCTGGTTGGCGGCCTTCACCGTCTGGCCGGAGCCGTGCGGGCCGCACAGGACGATGGTCCTGCCCAGCGCCTCGAAGATCGGCTTCGCGGTGTCGAAGTCGGCCCGGTCGCCGCCCACCATGATGGACAGCACGGCCTCGACGGCGCCGGCCTCACCGCCGGACACCGGGGCGTCGAGCACCCGGATGCCCTTGGCGGCGGCGGCCTTCGCCAGGGCGACCGAGGTCTGCGGGGTGATCGACGACATGTCGATCAGCAGCGCACCCTCCTTGGCGTTCTCCAGGATGCCGTCGGGGCCGTACGCGATGGCCTCGACCTGCGGGGACGCCGGGACCATCGTGATGACGACGTCGGCGTCGCGCACCGCGTCGGCGATCGACGCGGCGGCGGTGCCGCCCGCCTCGGCGAGCCGGTCCAGCTTCTCCTGCTCCAGCGTGAAGCCGGTGACGGGGTAGCCGGCCTTCAGCAGGTTCTCGGACATGGGGGAGCCCATGATGCCGAGACCGATCCAGGCGATCGCCGGGCGGGCGGTCCGGGAGGAAGCGGCGAGCGTGCTCATGCGGGTACCTCTCTCAGAACTCTCGTACGTAAGGTCAGTCGGCCGCGCGCAGCGGCTGCGGCAGCCAGTCGAAGCCGTCCGCGCTCGGGCGGTCGCCGGCCTTATACTCCAGGCCGACCCAGCCGTCGTAGCCGCGCCCGCGCAGGCGGGTCAGCAGCCCGGAGAGGTCGAGCTCGCCGGTGCCCGGCGCGCCGCGGCCCGGGTTGTCGGCGATCTGGACATGGCCGGTCTTCGCGGCGTACGCGTCGATCACCGCTTCCAGGTCCTCGCCGTTCATCGACAGGTGGTAGAGGTCCAGCAGGAACCTGGCGTTGCCGAGCCCCGTGGCCGCGTTGACCTTGTCGACGACCTCGACCGCGGCCGGGGCGCTCACCAGCGGGTAGCGCGGCGACTCCGGCTGGTTGAGGGCCTCGATCAGCAGGGTCGCGCCGATCCGGTCGGCGGCGCGGGCCGCCAGGACCAGGTTCTCCAGGGCGAGTTCGTCCTGGGCGGCCGGGTCGGCGCCGTCCACGCGGTTGCCGTACAGCGCGTTGAGCGCCTTGCAGCCGACCGAGGCGGCGAAGCCGGCAGCCACCTCGATGTTGGCGCGGAAGCGGTCCGACTCCTCACCGGGTACGGAGAGGGCGCCGCGGTCCGGGCCGGGCAGCTGCCCGGCGTAGAAGTTCAGCCCCACCAGCCGTGTGCCGGCGTCGTCCAGCGCCTTCTTCAGGGCGTCGAGCTCGCTCTGCGGCGGCGTGGGCGTCTCGATCCAGGGCCACCACAGCTCCACCGCGGTGAAGCCCGCCGCGGCGGCCGCCGCGGGGCGCTCCAGGAGCGGGAGCTCGGTGAAGAGGATCGACAGGTTCACATCGAAGCGCTGGGCCTTGCCTGCGTCTTCTGAAAAGCGGGCCATGAGGGGCGGCGCTCCTCCCGTATGGCGGAAGTTAATTTCTGCGTGATGGAAGAGTGCAAGTGGAGCGGGGTCCTTGTCAAGGGCCACCCGAGAGGTGGACGCCCCCGGCCGCGGCGTTACGGTGAGGTCATGGAGCGATTGAGGGTCGAGTTCACGACCGAACCGTTCGACCTCGACGAGGCGCCGGCCCACGCCGTCGTCGCCCGCGAGGTCATCCAGGGCGCCGAGCTGGACGCCGTCGACGTCGGCCCCTTCGGCAATACGGCGGAAGGCCGTGCCGAAGCCGTGCTCACCGCGGTGGACGCCCTGCTGCGCCGCTCCCTGGAGGCCGGGGCGACCCGGGTCTCGCTCCAGGTGAACGTCGTCGGGAAGGACGAGAAGTGAGCGCATCCGGCGACCACCCGCTGATCACCGCGGTGAAGCCGCTCGTCGACGCCATGGGCGGACGGGTGCTTCCGCCCGGGCAGGCGGGCCCCGACGACGTGGTGCTCGCCTGGGAGGGCGAGGACGTCCTCGCCGTACGGCTGCCGCAGCTCGCCGACTCCCTGGAGCACATTCTGGCCGCTCTGGAGCGGCGGCACGGCATGCCGCTCGCCGAGCTGGACCGCAAGAGCAAGCAGGAGGTCGTCCGCGGCCTCGAGGCGCGCGGCGCCTTCTCCGTACGGCACGGCGTGGAGACGGTGGCCGGTGCGCTCGGCGTCAGCCGGTTCACCGTGTACAACTACCTGAACAGGGAGAATGCCGCCAAGGGCAAGTAGAACCGAGGTCGTCGCCCGGGTGTCCGGGCGGCGGCTTTCATGTCACACAGATTTTTCAACAAAGTGTTGACGGGGTGCCGTCGCAGGGCGTTAGCTGTCCGCAGCCCGTCAGACGCACAGCGAGAAACAGCCACGGAGGCTCCCCGTGACTTCGAGTACCTCGACACCGGGCCTCACCCGGTTCAACACCTCCGCGGACGGCGACGCGCTAGCCGCGCTGCACGAGGTGTGCGCCAGCTCGGCATGGGGCGGCACACTGCTCGCCCGGCGCCCGTACGCCACGGCCGACGACCTCCTCCGCGCCGGCGAGGCCGCCATGGCGGAGCTGACCGCCGAGGACCTGGCCGAGGCGATGGCCGGACACGCGCCGATCGGCCGCCCGAAGGCCGGGGACCCCACGTCCGCCCGCGAACAGCGCGGGATGGCCGGCGCCTCCGAGCAGCTGAAGGCCGACATGCTCGAACTGAACCTGGCGTACCAGGAGAAGTTCGGCCACGTCTTCCTCATCTGCGCCACCGGCCTTACCGGCGAGCAGATGCGCGACGCGGTCCGCGAGCGGATCGAGAACACGCCCGAGCAGGAGCGGGAGATCGTCCGCACCGAACTGGGCAAGATCAACCGGATCCGCCTGACCCGCCTAGTGGAGGAAGATCCCGCATGAGTACGCACACCACCGCGTCGGTGTCCACACACATCCTGGACACCAGTGCCGGCCGCCCCGCCGAGGGCGTCGCCATCTCCCTCGCGGCCCGCGCCGGCCGCGACGCGGAGTGGGCGGCTCTCGGCGGCTCCGCGACCGACGCGGACGGGCGGTGCAAGGACCTTCCGGCCCTGCCGGAAGGTACGACCCATGTACGCCTCGACTTCGAGACCGAGGCGTACTTCGTCAAGAAGCAAGCCGAGGCACAGCAGGACGCCCCCGCGACACGGGACAGCGGCGTGTTCTTCCCCGAGGTGGCGATCACCTTCGCCGTCGTACCGGGCGAGCACTACCACGTACCGCTGCTGCTCAACCCGTTCGGCTACTCCGTTTACCGAGGGAGCTAGCAGCCACCATGCCCACGATTCTCGGCCAGAACCAGTACGGGAAGTCGGAGAACCGCGTCGTAAAGATCACGCGGGACGGCGCGACCCACCACATCAAGGACCTGAACGTCTCGGTCGCCCTCTCCGGTGACATGGACGACGTCCACTACTCCGGCTCGAACGCCAACGTCCTCCCCACGGACACCACCAAGAACACGGTGTACGCGTTCGCCAAGGAGTACGGCATCGAGTCCGCCGAGCAGTTCGGCATCCACCTCGCCCGGCACTTCGTGACCAGCCAGGAGCCCATCCACCAGGCGCGCATCCGGATCGAGGAGTACGCCTGGGAGCGCATCGCCACGTCCGACGCCAACTCGAAGTTCATCGGCTCCGACGAGGTCAGGCACTCCTTCGTCCGCCAGGGCCAGGAGACCCGCGTCACCGAGATCACCTACGACGGTGAGCACTGGCAGGTCATCTCGGGTCTGAAGGACCTCGTCGTCATGAACTCCACCAACTCGGAGTTCTGGGGGTACGTGAAGGACAAGTACACGACCCTCCAGGAGGCGTACGACCGCATCCTCGCGACGCAGGTCTCCGGCCGCTGGCGGTTCAACTGGACCGACGACGACCAGCGCATGCCCAACTGGGAGAAGTCCTACGCGCAGGTCAAGAAGCACATGCTCCAGGCCTTCGCCGAGACGTACTCGCTGTCGCTGCAGCAGACGCTGTACCAGATGGGCTCGCGGATCATCAACAACCGCTCGGAGATCGACGAAGTACGCTTCAGCCTCCCGAACAAGCACCACTTCCTCGTGGACCTGGAGCCGTTCGGGCTCAAGAACGACAACGAGGTGTACTTCGCGGCGGACCGCCCGTACGGCCTGATCGAGGCCACCATCCTGCGGGACGGCGCGGACGCGCGTATCCCGGTCGACATGACCAACCTCTGACCCGGTCGGCCGTCCGCCCCGCCTCGGCGGGTCGGGACGGACGGCCCTCCCTCCCCCTCCCTCCCCACGCTCGCGTCATCACCCACTCGGCACCCGCAGCCGCCCGGCCGCGGCACTCAAATCCTCCTAGGGTCCTGCCGTGCCCACTCTCGCCACCTGTAAGAAGAAGGACGCACCGCCATGGCACCTTCGGCAGCAGCCCAGCGCATCGTGATCGAGAACTGCGCGATCGCGACCGTCGACGCCCAGGACACCGAGTACGCCTCGGGTCACGTCGTCATCGCGGACAACAGGATCGAGTCGATCGGTGCGGGACAGGCCCCCGACGGCCTGACGGACGTGGCCCGCCGTATCGACGGCACCGGTCACCTCGTCACCCCCGGCCTGGTCAACACCCACCACCACTTCTACCAGTGGATCACCCGCGGCCTCGCCACCGACCACAACCTCTTCGACTGGCTCGTCGCCCTCTACCCGACGTGGGCGCGGATCGACGAGCCGATGGTGTACTCGGCGGCCCAGGGCTCCCTCGCGATGATGGCCCGCGGCGGCGTCACCACCGCCATGGACCACCACTACGTCTTCCCGCACGGCTCCCGCGACCTCTCCGGCGCGATCATCCGTGCCGCGTCCGAGATGGGCGTCCGCTTCACCCTCGCCCGCGGTTCCATGGACCGCAGCGTGAAGGACGGCGGCCTGCCGCCGGACTTCGCGGTCGAGACCCTCGAAGGCGCGCTCGCCGGCACCGAGGAGACCGTCAAGAAGCACCACGACGCCTCCTTCGACGCGATGACCCAGGTCGCCGTCGCACCCTGCTCGCCCTTCTCCGTCTCCACCGAACTGCTGAAGCAGGGCGCCGAGCTCGCCCGCCGGCTGGGCGTGCGCATGCACACCCACGGTTCCGAGACCGTGGAGGAGGAGCGGTTCTGCAAGGAACTGTTCGGCCTCGGCCCCACCGACTACTTCGAGTCGACCGGCTGGCTCGGCGAGGACGTGTGGATGGCGCACTGCGTCCATATGAACGACTCCGACATCGAGGCGTTCGCCCGTACGAAGACCGGCGTCGCCCACTGCCCGTCGTCCAACGCCCGCCTCGCCGCCGGCATCGCCCGCGTACCCGACATGCTCAAGGCCGGAGTCCCGGTCGGCCTCGGCGTCGACGGCACCGCCTCCAACGAGTCCGGCGAACTCCACACCGAGCTGCGCAACGCCCTGCTCATCAACCGGCTCGGCGCCCACCGCGAGGCCGCCCTCAACGCCCGCCAGGCACTGCGCCTCGGCACCTACGGCGGCGCCCAGGTCCTCGGCCGCGCCGGCCAGATCGGCTCCCTGGAGCCGGGCAAGCTCGCCGACCTCGTGCTGTGGAGGCTGGACACCCTCGCCCACGCCTCCATCGCCGACCCGGTCACCGCACTCGTCTTCGGCGCGGCGGCCCCGGTCACCGCGTCGTTCGTCAACGGCAAGCAGATCGTCGAGAACAACCGGCTGCTGACCGCCGACGAGGACGCCATCGCGCGTTCCACCCGGGACGAGGCCCAGCGCCTCGCCCGTATCGCCGCCCAGGGCTGAGCCCCGGCGTCGATCCACGAAGTCCGGCCGAGGGGGACGGCCCTCGGCCGGTCGCCGTGAACCCGAGCGGGGTACACGGCAGCCGGACCGGGGGGTGGCGTACCACACCGGCACGTCACCCCCCGGAACGGTGATGCGCGCCCGCACGCGATCCCTCTGCCTTCCGCACCACCCCCCACGTACCACCTCCCGCATCATCCGAAGCACCTCCATGAAACCCGCGTCGCCGCCGACGCGTTACCCGACCGGAGGAATCGCCGTGGCAGCCACGCCGAGGTCAGACAACGATGCAGGCAACCCCACCACCGGCCCCACCGACCCCGCTCCCACCGCTCCCACCGAACCTGCCGAACCCGCCGACCGGAAACATCCGGTCGACGAGACACTCCCGCCTCTGAAGATGCTCACCAGCGGCCTCCAGCACGTGGCCGCCATGTACGCGGGTGTGGTCGCCCCGCCGCTGATCGTCGGCGCCGCCGTCGGTCTCTCCGCCACCGAACTCACCTTCCTCACCGGCGCCAGCCTCTTCACCGCCGGCCTCGCCACCTTTCTCCAGACCCTCGGCATCTGGACGATCGGCGCCCGGCTGCCGTTCGTCAACGGCGTCACCTTCGCCGGTGTCGCGCCCATGCTCGCCATCGTCGACACGACCGACGACAAGGCGGACGCGCTGCCCGTCATCTTCGGCGCGATCATCGTGGCGGGCGCGCTGGGCTTCCTGGCGGCCCCGTGGTTCAGCAGACTGGTCCGCTTCTTCCCGCCGGTCGTCACCGGCACGGTCATCACCCTCATCGGTGTGTCGCTCCTGCCCGTGGCCTTCGGCTGGGCCCAGGGCCCGAACCCGGGAGCGGACGACTACGGCTCGACGACGTACCTCACCCTCGCGGCGGTGACCCTGGCCGTCGTCCTCCTGCTGCGCCGTTTCACGCGCGGCTTCGTGAAGCAGATCGCGGTCCTCATCGGCCTGGTCCTGGGCACGCTCATCGCCATACCGTTCGGTGTCACGGACTTCGGCCCGGTGGCCGAGGCGTCCCTCGTCGGCTTCCCGACCCCGTTCCACTTCGGCGCCCCGCAGTTCGCGGTGGCCGCGATCATCTCCATGTGCGTGGTCATGCTGGTCTCGATGACCGAGTCGACCGCCGACATGCTGGCGCTCGGCGAGATCGTCGAGAAGCCGGCGGACGAGAAGACCATCGCGGCCGGTCTGCGCGCCGACACCCTGGGATCCGCCCTGAGCCCGCTCTTCAACGGCTTCATGTGCAGCGCCTTCGCCCAGAACATCGGCCTGGTCGCGATGACACGGATCCGCAGCCGCTTCGTGGTGGCGGCAGGGGGCGGCTTTCTCCTGCTGATGGGCCTGTGCCCGGTCGCCGCGTCGCTCATCGCGGTCGTCCCGCGCCCGGTGCTGGGCGGCGCGGGCGTCGTCCTCTTCGGCTCGGTCGCCGCCAGCGGTATCCAGACGCTCGTCAGGGCGGGCCTGGAGAAGGACAACAACGTCCTGATCGTCGCGGTGTCGCTGGCCGTCGGGATCATCCCGATCACGGCGCCGGACTTCTACCACGCCTTCCCGGAGACCGCGAAGATCATCCTGGACTCCGGCATCTCGACGGGCTGCGTCGCCGCGGTCCTCCTGAACCTGGTCTTCAACCACATCGGTGCCGACGGCCGCCGAGAGTCCGACGACGTGACGGCCCCGATGGAGCCGGGCGACGGGATCTCCGAGGCGAGGACGGCGGCCGAGGCGGCCTCCGCACCACACTGACGAGTGGCGTCGTGGCCCGGGGGGCGGGGATTCAGACCCCGGCCCCGGGCCACGCCATCAGATTGCTGAAGAGCTCGGCCTGCTCGATCGCGTCGTCGAGGGCGTGATGCGTGTGCCGCCGCCGGGACAGCAGCCCGGCCGGCATGGTCCGCTTGGCGACGGCCCTGAGCGGAAGGCGCGACTTGGTCGCGTAGAGCGTCTTCATGTCGAGGCACCCGGAGTGCCCGAACGGGCTCTCGCCCGTGAACCGCATCAGGTACCAGTAGAGGAACATCCAGTCGTACGACGCGGGGTACCCGCACATCACCGGCTGGGCGCCCTGGCTCACGTCCCGGACCCAGGCGCCGAACTCCCGCATCGCGACGGCGGGTTCGGCACCCTCGTCCGCCAGCCGCGCCCGGTCGAGGCCGCTCACGGCGAGCGCCTCGGGCACGAAGTCGTCGCCGATCGGCCGCAGTTCACGGTAGAAGGTGGCGGCCTCCGGGTCGGCCGGAGTGTACCCGTCGGCGTCCTGCCGCCCGGCGACGGCGGCGCCGAGACTCAGCATCGAGTAGGGCCCGGGGATGGGCCCGTCGGCCTCGATGTCGACGGAGATGTACAGGCTGGGGCGGGGACGGTGAGCCATGCCCGGCAGCATGCCACGCGGCCGGACGGCTGCGCGCGGTGGCCTACCCGGCGGCCGCCGCCCGCCACCCCGGCTGTCGCCCGCTCAGTCCGACGACCCGGTCGAGCAGCGGTGCCTCGTCCGGTACGGGCACGGGCGGCCCGAACAGCCCCTCGCTCCCGCACCCGTCCGCGGTGGGCGCCAGCAGGCCGTAGGACACCACCAGCTCCTCCCGGCCGGGCTCGTACGCCTGACCGGTCGCCCGTGCCAGGTCCCAGCCGTGGATCTGCACCTCGTTGAACGCGATCACCCCGGCCACCGGCCCCGGCAGCTCGATGCCGCCCGCACGCGTCATGCCCTCCCACGCCCCGGGCTCCCGCCACGCCTCGGCCAGCTCGCCGAGCCGACGGGGCACCGTCGTACGCCACCCCTCCTCCAGCACCGGCGGCGAGGCCCCGGGGTCGGTGTCGGTGGTAGGCCCGAGGTCCTTGCGCGCCGCGTCCCGGAACACCAGGGCGAGCCCGCCGATATGGGCGAGCAGCTCCCGTACCGCGTAGTCGGGACAGGGCGTGGGCAGAGCGAGCTGCCGGTCCTCGATGCGCCGAACCAGCTCGGCGACGCGGCGGGCGGGGGGCGTGAGGTCGACGATCTCGACAGGTGTCTCCATACGAGTACAGACCCCGCAGCGCCGGAGAACTCATCGCGCCCCCTCATACGGAGGGCGGTCGCGGCCCGTCCCACAGGATGACGCGAACAGGCCGGACAACGGCACACCGGATTCGGGGAAGGACGTCCATGTCCCGCACACGCAAGGCCCTCGCCGCCACGCTCGGCGCCCTCACCATGACGGCCGCCGCCCTGGCCACCGGCGGCAGCGCGAGCGCGGCCGAACAGGCCAGTCCCTGCTGGCGCAAGTCGGGCAGCCACACCTACTGGTGCTACAACGTCGCCGGCGCGCCCGTGTACTCCGCGAGCGACTACAGGACGATCGTGGGCCATATGCACTCGAACCCGTCGTGGTTCACGTGCAAGTACGAGTTCGGCCCGAACCACGGTGGCCCGCACCCCACGCGCTGGCTGTTCACCCAGGCGGACAACGGCGCCTGGGGCCACATGAACGACAACGACATCTACAGCGAGACCAACCCCGTACCCACCTGCCCCTGAACGCCGCCCCTGAACGCCGCCCCTGAACGCCGCCCCTGAACGCCGCCGCCCCCTGGCGCCGTGCGGCACCAGGGGGCGGCGGGCCCGGGGAGGGACTGCCGGCTGTGTGTGGTCAGCCGGGCAGCTGCTCGTAGGCCGGAAGGGTGAGGAAGTCCGCGTAGTCCTCGTCCAGGGCAACCTTCAGCAGCAGGTCGTGGGCCTGCTGCCACCTGCCGGCCGCGAAGGCGTCCTCACCGAGTTCCGTGCGGATCGCGGCCAGTTCCTCGGCGGCGACCTCGCGGGCCAGCTCCGGGGTGGCGCGCTCGCCGTTCTCGAAGACGACGCCTGCGTTGATCCACTGCCAGATCTGGGAGCGGGAGATCTCGGCGGTGGCGGCGTCCTCCATGAGGTTGAAGATGGCCACCGCGCCGAGGCCGCGGAGCCATGCCTCGATGTAGCGGATGCCGACCTGGACGGCGTTGACCAGGCCCTCGTAGGTCGGCTTGGCGGTCAGCGAGTCGATGGCGATCAGCTCGGCGGCCTTGACGTCGACGTCCTCGCGGAGGCGGTCCTTCTGGTTCGGCCTGGCGCCCAGCACCGCGTCGAAGCTCGCCATCGCGATCGGGACGAGGTCGGGGTGGGCGACCCAGGAGCCGTCGAAGCCGTCCGCCGCCTCGCGGTCCTTGTCGGCCTTGACCTTCTCGAAGGCGACCTTGTTGACCTCGGCGTCCCGCCGGGACGGGATGAACGCCGCCATGCCGCCGATCGCGTGCGCGCCGCGCTTGTGGCAGGTGCGGACCAGCAGTTCCGTGTACGCGCGCATGAACGGGGCCGTCATCGTGACCGCGTTGCGGTCCGGGAGGACGAACTTCTGCCCGCCGTCACGGAAGTTCTTGACGATGGAGAAGAGGTAGTCCCAGCGGCCCGCGTTGAGTCCGGAGGCGTGGTCGCGGAGTTCGTAGAGGATCTCCTCCATCTCGTACGCCGCCGTGATCGTCTCGATGAGGACCGTGGCGCGGACCGTGCCCTGCGGGATGCCGACGTAGTCCTGGGCGAAGACGAAGATGTCGTTCCAGAGACGGGCCTCCAGGTGCGACTCCGTCTTCGGGAGGTAGAAGTACGGGCCCTTGCCCAGGGCGATGAGGCGCTTGGCGTTGTGGAAGAAGTAGAGGCCGAAGTCGACCAGGGCGCCGGGCACCGGGCGGCCGTCGAGGCGCAGATGGCGCTCCTCCAGGTGCCAGCCGCGCGGGCGCATGACGACCGTGGCCAGTTCGTCGTTCGGGCGCAGTGCGTACGACTTGCCGGTGCGCCCGTCGGTGAAGTCGATCTTCCGCTCGTACGCGTCGATCAGGTTGAGCTGGCCGAGGACCACGTTCTCCCATGTGGGGGCGGACGCGTCCTCGAAGTCCGCGAGCCAGACCCTCGCGCCCGAGTTGAGCGCGTTGACGGTCATCTTGCGGTCGGTCGGACCGGTGATCTCCACACGGCGGTCGTCGAGCGCGGCCGGTGCCGGGGCGACCCGCCAGCTGTCGTCCTCCCGGATCTGTGCGGTCTCCGGGAGGAAGTCGAGCGTGCTGGTACGGGCGATCTCGGCGCGGCGCTCGGCGCGGCGGGCGAGGAGCTCGTCACGCCGCGGGGTGAACCGCCGGTGCAGCTCCGCCACGAAGGCCAGGGCGGCGTCGGTGAGCACCTCCTCCTGCCGGGGCAGGGGCTCGGCTTCGACGATGGCCAGCGGAGACGGCGCTGGTGCGGACATGAGCTGTCACTTCCTTCAGCGGGCTTGCGATGGCGGTGGTGGGGTGCGGCCGCCGGGCCCACACGGATGGCACTGAGTGCCGCGTGAGCCAGGGATGCGGTCGCGGGCGCCTTCGGACGTACTAACGCTTCTGAGCAGTGGATAGTAGTTTCCTCATGGTGGAAGTTCAATGGTTTGTTGATGTCGAGATTCTTTGGGTCGACACAACGTGGCGCTCGGTGCCGCGCCGTGCACACGGCGTTCACCCCGTCCCCTCAAGGTGCGCCAGATCCGCCGCCGTGTCGATGTCGTACGGCTCCGCCACGTCCGAACAGGGCACCAGGGTGATCTCCGCCTCGTGCGCCCGCAGATAGGCCCGCGCCCCCCGGTCGCCCTCCGCGCTCGCCGCCACCTCCACCCACCGGTCGGCGCCCAGCAGCACCGGATGCCCACGCTTCCCGTCGTACGACGCCGAGACCAGCGACCCGCGCCCGCGGTACGCCCCCGACACCCGCGCCATCGCCGCCGCGCCGATCCCCGGCTGGTCCACCAGCGCCACCAGAGCCGCGTCCGCCCCGCCGCCCGCCAGGGACGCCAGCCCGGCGCGCAGCGACGACCCCATGCCCCGCTCCCACTCCGGGTTGTCGACCAGTACGCACCCCTCCAGCGCCGCCCGCTCCCGTACGGTCTCCGCCGCGGCGCCCAGTACCACGTGGACCACCCCGCAGCCGCCCGCCCGCAGCGCGGCCACCCCGTGCTCCACCAGCGGCCTTCCCCGGTGCTCCAGGAGCGCCTTCGGGCGCCCGCCGAGCCGGCGCCCGCCGCCGGCCGCGAGCAGCAGACCGGCGATCAGGGGCGGGGCCGTCCCGGTTCCGCCGCCGCTTCCGGGGTCGGTGTCGGTTTCGGTGCTGGTCGCGGTGTCTTCCGTACTCGTGCCTTCCATGGGGAGTGCATACCGCACACGCTCACGCGTGGAGCGGAAGCACCCCCCTTGGATAGGGTGCGGGTCCGGCACGGAAGTGCCATCGACGTACGCACTGTGCGCGCGTGAATTCCTTTCAGGAGACATGGATTGATGAGTGGTGGTCCGCACCATGGGGGAACTGTCTTCCAGCCGCTGGAGGAGGACGACCCGCGTTCCGTAGCCGGATACCGGCTCGCCGCGCGCCTCGGCGCCGGCGGTATGGGCAAGGTCTATCTGTCGTACACGCCCGGGGGCCGCCCCGTCGCCATCAAGGTGATCCGGCCCGACTTCGCCCAGGACGCCGAGTTCCGGCGCCGCTTCGCCCAGGAGGTCCAGTCCGCGCAGCGCGTCCAGGGCCTCTACACCGCGCCCGTCATCGACGCGGACACCGACGCCCGCGAACCGTGGCTCGCCACCGCTTACGTCCCCGGGCCCTCCCTCGCCGACGCCGTTCAGAAGCACGGGCCCATGCCGGTCGACACCGTGCTTCTGCTCGTCGCCGGCATCGCCGAGGCCCTCCAGGTCATCCACGGCGCGGGCATCGTCCATCGCGACCTCAAGCCCGGCAACGTGCTCCTCGCCTCCGACGGCCCGCGCGTCATCGACTTCGGCATCGCCCGGGCCGCCGACGCGACCTCGCTCACCAGCAGCGGTGTCACCATCGGCACGCCGTCGTTCATGGCGCCCGAGCAGGCCGCCGGCTCCACGGTCACCCCCGCGACGGACATCTTCGCGCTCGGCCAGGTCGCCGCGTACGCCGCCGTGGGCAGCCCCGCGTTCGGCGAGGGCACGTCGCACGGCGTCCTGTACCGGATCGTGCACGAGGAGCCCTCGCTGGACGGACTCCCCGAAGAGCTGCGGGAGCTGGTCTCGCGCTGCCTGGCGAAGGAGCCGGACGAGCGGCCCTCCGTCGCCGACGTTCTGTCGATGTGTCAGAACGCGAGTGACCAGACGGCGCTGCGCCGCCCCGACGAGTGGCTGCCGGGCGCCGTCGCCGCGGACATCACCACCCGCGCCGCCGCCCCCGCCCCGGCCGCGTCCACCACCCCGCCGCCGGCCACACCGCCCGCCGCCACGGCCCCGGCCACGCCGCCGCAGCCACTCGCCGCCGGCCCGACGCCCGGGGGCGTTCCCGGTCAGGCTCCCGCTGGCGGTGCGGTGCCGACGCACCCGGCCACCGCCCACGCCGCACCCTCCCCGGCGCCGCAGGGCTTCGGCCCGCCGCCCACCATGGGCCTCGGCCAGCCCCAGGCGCCCGCGCAGCACCCGTACACGCACCCGGTCGTCGGCGCCGCCACGCCCTACGCGCCCACCGGCCCCGCGACGCCCGCCCCGGTGCCGACGCCCGCGCCCGCGCCGAAGCGGAAGTCCCGCGCCGGCCTCATCGCGCTCGCCGCGATCGTCGCCTTCGCCGTCGCGGGCGGCGTCACCGCGTACACCCTCCTCAAGGAGAAGGACGACCGCACCAACCAGTCCCAGGGCGACGACGGGGCCGCCCCCAGCGCCTCCGGCACCCCGTCCGCCGACACCGGTACGGGCGCCGACCCCACCGGCGACGGCGAAGGAACCGGCACGGGCGCCGACGCGGGTGCGGGCGGCGGTACGCCATCGGAGAGCGGCACCCCCGACGGCGGGCCCGCCACACCGCCGCAGCCCGTCGATTACAAGGGCATCGACCTCACCGAGGGGTACGAACTCTCCCTCGCCGACGACCCGGTGAAGCCCAAGGACGACGGCGGCGACATCCGCTACGGCGTCTCCGGCATCTCCGTGTCGAGCAGCGGCGGCCGCCTCGTCCTCCTGCGCAACGGGCAGCAGGGCACGCTGGAGAGCTGCATGAACGAGACCCGGTACACCACCTCCATCCGGGACTCGCAGATGACCAAGGGCTCCCGGATCTGTCTGCAGAACGGCGCCGGTGACGTCGCGCTCCTGACCGTGCTCGGCTTCTCGCCGCAGTCCGACCCGAGTGACTACATCAGCCTCGACGTGACCGTGTGGCGCAGCGCGATGGACGTCGAGCAGTCGAGCTGACCGACCGTGACGAGCGACGCCGATCCGAGAGTCGCGCGGCTGAGTACCGCCGTCTCCCGGCTCCGGCGTGAGCTCGCGGCGTTACGGGGCGAGCTGACCGACCGAGGCATCGCCGAGGACGAGCTCGCCGTGCTCGCCGCCATGGCCCTGGGTGGCCTGCCGCCGGAGCCGCACCGGCTCCGGCGGTCGCTGCTGCTGATCGCGGGCGCGATCGGTTCGGTCAGCGCGCTGGCCGCCGCGCTGACCGACGTGCGGTCCGCGATCGACCAGTTCGGCGACCCGCCCCGGTCCGGTTCTCCCCGCCCCTCATGACGAGCAGCGGCACCTTGGACGGCGCCGGAGTCCTCCAGAGCGTCGTCCAGCCGGTGGGCGCTCGCCGCTGCCCGTGAAGCCGGAACGAAACCGGCCCGGGCGGGCGGCTAGCGCCGGAGGAGACCGCGTGTCCGGGCCTCGGCCACCGCGGCCGTGCGGGACTCGACGTCCAGCTTCGCGAAGACGTGGACCAGGTGCGACTTCACCGTGGCCTGGCTCAGGAAGAGCCGCTTGCTGATCTGCTGGTTCGAGAGTCCCTCGCCGACCAGCTCCAGCACCTCCAGCTCACGCCTCGTCAGCGTCTCCGCAGGGGTGCGCATCCGGTGCATCAGGCGGTGCGCGACCGCCGGGGCGAGCGCGGACCGGCCCGCCGCGGCCGTGCGTACCGCCGCCGCCAGCTCCTCCGGCGGCGCGTCCTTCAGCAGATAGCCGCTCGCGCCCGCCTCCACCGCCGCCAGGATGTCCGCGTCCGTGTCGTATGTCGTGAGCACCAGCACCCTCGGTGCCTCCCCGCCGCGCGTGGTGATCGCGGCCGTGGCCGCCGAGCCGTGCATGCCCCCGGGCCCGAACTGCAGGTCCATCAGGACCACGTCCACCCCGCCCGCCGCCGCCCGCTCCACGGCCGCCTCCGCCGTCGCGGCCTCGGCCACCACCGTGAAGTCCGGCTCGGTGTCCAGGACGGCGCGCAGGCCCGCCCGTACGACGGGGTGGTCGTCGGCGAGCAGCAGACGGATCGTCATTCCTGGTCTCCCGATATGAGGGGCAGGGGGAGGGGGAGGGTGACGGCCACGGCCGTGCCCTGGCCCCGCGCCGACTCCACAGCGAAGGTGCCGCCCAGCGACTCGGCCCGCGCCCGCATCGCCGGCAGCCCGAACCCGCCGTCCGCCGACGGCACGCACACCGCGGGGTCGAAGCCCCTGCCGTCGTCGACCACGTCGAGCGTGACGGAGGAGTCCATGAAGGTCAGCGTGACCCGCGCCTGCTCGGCCGCCGCGTGCCGCACCGTGTTGGCGAGCGCCGACTGCGCGATCCGCAACAGCGCCACCTCGTACGGCGTCGGCAGCGCGACGGGCGTTCCGGTGACCGAGAACCGCAGACGGGGGCCGTGTCCGTCGGTGGAGGTGGAGGTGGCGGTGGCGGCGCTGGTGGCGGCCGCGGCGCCGGCGCGGGCCCCGTCGGCGCGGGCCCCGGGTGCGCCGCCGACAACGCCCGTCGTCTCTTCCCCCGCGCCGTCGTCGCCGCCAGGGGCGGGCGGGTGGACGGCTGTGTGGTCTGCGCGGGCGGTACTGGGACGGTTCCTGGGCGGGACTCCGGGGGTGGGCTCGCCGGCGGCCGCGGGGTTCCCTTCCGGGCCGCCATAGTGGCCGGTCCCGTGCGCGACGCGGGCAGTGCCTTCATGGGTGCCCGCGACGGTACCGGCGGCCGTGACCCCGGCGCCGGTACGGTCGGCGGCCGGTCCTGCCCCCGTCCCCGGCTCGCACAGGCGACGCAGGGCTGCCACCAGCGACCCCTGTTCCAGGTCCGGCGGCGTCAGCGCGTGTACGAAGCGGCGGGCTTCCGCCAGGTTGTCCTGGGCGGCCCGGCGGGCCCGGTCGATGTGGGGTGCGGCGGGGGAGCCGGCGGGCAGGGCGCGCTCCGCCGCGCGCAGCAGCAGCTGAATCGAGGAGAGGCCCTGGGCCAGGGTGTCGTGGATCTCGCGGGCGAGGCGCTCCCGCTCGGCCAGGGTGCCCGCGTGGCGCTCGGCGGCGGCCAGCTCCGCGCGGGTCGACACCAGTTCCTCGATCAGCCGGCGGCGGCGCTCGTTCTCCCGGTACAGCGCCTGGTAGCCCAGTACGGTCGCCACCGCCACCCCCGCGCCCAGCAGCGGCCCGACGAACACGCCCGGGTTGAGCGGCGCCCCATGGCCCACGTACGCCAGGATCGCGGCGCCCGCCGTCACGGCGACGGCCGGCAGGGCGCGCCGCGCGGGGAGGAGGTGCAGCTGGAGGAAGTACAGCGGGAACGCCGCCCACAGCCCGTCCGGCGTCAGCACCAGCAGCACCAGCCACGCCGCGCACAAGGCGCCGAGCCAGACCGTCGCAGCCGTCTGCGAAGCGCGTACGGAACGCAGCGCGGAGCCCGTCGCGTACACCGCGCCCATCACGACCGCCGCCACCGTCACCGCCACCGCGCGCGGAGCGTCGCCGACCGCCACCGCCCGTACCGCCGCCAGCGTCAGCAGGCCCGCCATCAGCAGATGCAGGCACAGGCGCAGGGCGCGCAGGGCGGGGGTGAGGGAGCGTGGGTCCATGACCCGTCCAGCGTAGGCGGCCCGGGTGGGTGCGCCCTCAACCGAAAGTTTGATGCCGTGCCCATCCGTGGCGCGATGCCCGCGCCCGGGGGCCGCCGCCAGGCTGGTGACCATGTTCGTGGCATGGAGAGATCTGCGATTCGCCAAAGGGCGGTTCGCGCTGATGGGCACGGTGATCGTACTGATCACACTGCTCGTGGGACTGCTGTCCGGGCTGACGGCCGGCCTCGCGCGGGAGAACATCTCGGCGATCACCGGGCTGCCCGCCGACCGGCTGGCCTTCGCGGCGCCGCCGTCCGGCCGGGAGGTGTCGTTCACCGCCTCGGCGGTGCCGGAACGCGCGTGGCGGGTGTGGGCGGCGCGGCCGGGGGTGACCTCCGCCGAGCCCGTCGGGATCAGCACCCTCAACGCGGCCGCCGGGGAGCGGGCCGCCGCGGTCTCCGTGTTCGGCACCGATCCGACCGCGCGGATCGCGCCCGGCAGCGCCCGGCCGGCCACCGGTCGGGCGGTCCTGTCCCGGTCGGCGGCCGAGGAGCTGGGCGTAGGGCCCGGCGACGCCGTACGCCTCGGCGCGAGCCGGCAGGTCACCGTCGCGGCGGTCGCGGGCGACGCCTCGTACAGCCATACGCCGGTGGTGTGGACGACCCTCGACGACTGGCAGGGGCTCGGCCGGGCGGAAGCAGGCGGGCAGGTGAGACAGGCGACCGTCGTCGCGCTGCGCGGCTCCGGCGATGTCGACTACGCGGCGGGCGACCGCGCGGCGGCGACCGAGAGCCGGACGATCGAAGGGGCGCTCACCGCCATAGGGTCCTACCAGGCGGAGAACGGGTCCCTGCAGCTGATGCGCGGGTTCCTGTTCGTGATCTCGGCGCTGGTCACCGGGGCGTTCTTCACCGTGTGGACCATCCAGCGGAGCGGTGACGTGGCCGTGCTGAAGGCCCTCGGCGCCTCGACGGCGTATCTCCTGCGGGACGCGCTCGGCCAGGCCGTGGTGATGCTGGGCGCCGGGACGCTGCTCGGGACCGGGCTCGCCGCGGGGGTGGGCGTCCTCGTCAGCGGCGGTGACGTGCCGTTCGTGCTGGAGCCGCTGACCGTGCTGGGCCCCGCCGCCGTGATGATCGCGCTCGGTGTGCTGGGCGCGGCGCTGTCCATCCGGCGGATCACCGCCGTCGACCCTCTCACCGCGCTGGGGAGCGCCCGATGACCCTGCTTCTGGACGATGTGACGCTCACGTACCCGGACGGCGACGGCCGGCTGACCGCGCTGGACGCGGTCGGGCTGGAGGTGGCCGGGGGCGAACTGGTCGCCGTGGTCGGCCCGTCCGGCTCCGGCAAGTCCAGCCTCCTGGCGGTCGCCGCGACGCTGGTGACGCCGGACCGGGGGCGGGTGGTCGTGGACGGGACGGACACGGGGGTGCTCGACCGGGCGGGCAAGGCCGCGCTGCGGCGCGCTCGTGTAGGGATCGTCTTCCAGCAGCCGAACCTGCTGCCGTCCCTGACCGCGGCCGAGCAGGTCGAGGTCATGGCCCACCTGTCGGGGCGGCGCGGGGACGTACGCCGACGGGCACTGGACCTGCTGGACGCCGTGGGGCTGGCCGACCAGTCCGGGCGGCGCCCGCACCAGTTGTCCGGCGGTCAGCGCCAGCGGATCAACATCGCCCGCGCTCTGATGAACGACCCGGCACTTCTCCTGGTCGACGAGCCGACCAGCGCGCTGGACCACGAGCGGGGGGCGGCGGTGCTGGAGCTCCTCTCCGACCTGACCCGCACCCGGGGAGTGGCAACCCTCCTGGTCACCCACGACCCGGCCCACCTCCACCACGCCAACCACGTGGTCACGGTCAGGGACGGCCACTTGACGACGACCGCAGTACAGGTCTGACCACCTGCGGGGGCCGACCCCGCGCGGCCCCGACGGCGAGTGGTGTCCACCCCGCCGGTGGGGCGCGGTCAGGTGCGGTGGGGCCCGGTGGGGCCCGGTGGGGTGCGGTGGGGTGCGGTGGGGTGGGACCGCGGTGGGGGCCTGGGCCCCACCGCCTAGCTCTGCGGCGCGGACGTGCTGGTCAGAACCGTGGACAGTTCTCGGGCGACGCCCTGCAGGATGGGGACGATCTTGTCCGTCGCCGCCTCCGTGACGCGTCCCGCGGGGCCGGAGATGGAGATCGCCGCCGGGGTGGGCGAGTCGGGCACCGACACGGCGAGACAGCGGACCCCTATCTCCTGCTCGTTGTCGTCGACGGCGTATCCCGTCGCCCGCACCTGTCGCAGCGCGTCGAGAAATCCCTCAGGCGTGGTGATGGTCTTCTCCGTCGCGGCGGGCATCCCGGTACGGGCCAGGAGCGCCCGCACCTCCTCCGGCGGAGTGTGGGCGAGCAGCGCCTTGCCGACGCCCGTCGAGTGCGGCAGCACCCGCCGCCCCACCTCGGTGAACATCCGCATCGAGTGCTTGGACGGCACCTGCGCGACGTACACGATCTCGTCCCCGTCGAGCAGCGCCATGTTCGCGGTCTCGCCGGTCTCCTCGACGAGGCGTGCCAGGTACGGCCGCGCCCAGGTGCCGAGCAGGCGGGACGCGGACTCGCCGAGGCGGATCAGCCGGGGCCCCAGGGCGTAGCGGCGGTTGGCCTGCTGGCGGACGTACCCGCAGGCGACGAGCGTGCGCATCAGCCGGTGGATGGTGGGCAGCGGCAGCCCGCTGCTGGAGGAGAGCTCGCTGAGCCCGACCTCGCCCCCGGCGTCGGCCATCCGCTCCAGAAGGTCGAAGGCACGCTCAAGGGACTGGACGCCACCGGTCCCGGCGGCGGGCTTGGCGGCGGCGTCGGTGGTGCTGGCGTTGGACGTCGGCACGTCAACGGTCCTTTCGAGGCGGATGGACAAGGCAGCAGCCTACCGGGCCCTCCCGGTCGGCACATGGCCAGTGCCCGGGCATTCCTGCCGGTCAGGTCGTGTTTGTCCGTGTGTCCGCGGTGGTGCGCGGGCGGCCGTCAGCCCCTCCTCTGTGCGGAGCTACGTTCTTCTCTGCGAAATTGTATTTCCACTCTGTGGAAACTGCCAAGTGCGACCGGCCGGCCCGGGCCGCCCTTGACGTCATGCGACAGGCGGGTGAAGACTCCTTCAACAGTTCGTTGAAGCTGGCCGAAATGGATGGGAATGACGGAAATACCGGGAATGGGGAGATTGTGGATGTGAAACTGGTGCTGCGCTCGACCCGCGTCGTCACCCCCGAAGGCATGCGCGCCGCAGCCGTCGCCGTGGCCGACGGCGCCATCGCCGCCGTCCTGCCGTACGACGCCGGGGTACCCGCCGGGGCCCGGCTGGAGGACGTCGGCGACGACGTCGTACTCCCCGGCCTGGTCGACACGCACGTCCATGTGAACGACCCCGGCCGCACCGAGTGGGAGGGCTTCTGGACCGCCACCCGCGCCGCGGCCGCCGGCGGCATCACCACCCTGCTCGACATGCCCCTCAACTCGCTGCCGCCGACCACCACGGTGGAGAACCTGCGGGTCAAGCAGGACGTCGCCCGCCCCAAGGCGCACATCGACGTCGGCTTCTGGGGCGGCGCGCTCCCGGACAACGTCAAGGACCTGCGGCCGCTGCACGACGCCGGTGTCTTCGGCTTCAAGTGCTTCCTGTCGCCGTCCGGCGTCGACGAGTTCCCGCAGCTGGACCAGGAACAGCTCGCCGCCTCCCTCGCCGAGATCGCCGGCTTCGGCGGGCTGATGATCGTGCACGCCGAGGACCCGCACCACCTCGACGCCGCCCCGCGGAAGAGCTCCGCGAAGTACGCCGACTTCCTCGCCTCGCGGCCCCGCGACGCCGAGAACACCGCGATCGCGAACCTCGTGGAGCAGGCCCGCCGCCTCGACGCCCGCGTCCATGTCCTGCACCTCTCCTCCAGCGACGCGCTGCCGCTCATCGCCGAGGCCCGGCGCGAGGGCGTACGCGTCACCGTCGAGACCTGTCCGCACTTCCTCACCCTCACCGCCGAGGAAGTGCCCGACGGCGCCACCGAGTTCAAGTGCTGCCCGCCCATCCGGGAGGCCGCCAACCAGGACGCGCTCTGGGCCGGCCTCGCCGACGGCACCATCGACTGCGTCGTCTCCGACCACTCGCCGTGCACCGCCGAACTCAAGACCCCCGACTTCTCCACCGCCTGGGGCGGTATCTCCTCCCTCCAGCTCGGCCTGCCCGCCATCTGGACCGAGGCCCGCCGTCGCGGCCACACCCTCGACGACGTCGCCCGCTGGATGTCCACCGCCCCCGCCGCCCTCGCGGGCCTGGAGCGCAAGGGAGCCATCGAGGCGGGTCGCGACGCCGACTTCGCCGTCCTCGCCCCCGACCGGACCTTCACCGTCGACCCGGCGCGGCTGCACCACCGCAACCGGGTCACCGCCTACGCGGGCCGCACCCTGTACGGCGTCGTCACCTCCACCTGGCTGCGCGGCGTACGCATCGCCGACCGCGGCCGGCCCTCCCCCGAGCTCTCCACTGCGTTCGAGCAGGGGGAACCCCCGTCGCCCAACGGGCTACTGCTCGAAAGGAACAAGTGAACTCCGTGACCGACACCGGTACCGACTCCACCGGCATACCCTGCTTCACCGGAGACGCCCGCCCGTACGGCGGCGGCGACCCGTACGCCGACTACCGCACAGCCGACTTCCCCTTCACCGGCCTCGCCGACCTCGCCGACCGGCGCCTCGGCGCGGGCGTCGTCGCCGCCAACGACGAGTTCTTCGCCGAGCGCGAGAACCTCCTCAAGCCCGAGCCCGCCGAGTTCGACCCCGAGCACTTCGGCCACAAGGGCAAGGTCATGGACGGGTGGGAGACCCGGCGGCGGCGTGGCGTCTCCGCCGGGCAGCCGCACCCCGCGCACGACGACCACGACTGGGCGCTGGTACGGCTCGGCGCGCCCGGAGTCGTACGCGGCATCGTCGTCGACACCGCCCACTTCCGCGGCAACTACCCGCAGGCCGTCTCCATCGAGGGCGCCTCGGTACCCGGTTCCCCGTCGCCCGAGGAGCTCCTCGGCCCGGACGTCGAGTGGACCACCCTCGTCCCGCGCACCGCGATCGGCGGGCACGCGGCGAATGGTTTCTCCATCGACATGGAGCGGCGCTTCACACACCTGCGCGTCAACCAGCACCCCGACGGCGGCATCGCCCGCCTCCGCGTGTACGGCGAGGTGGCCCCCGACCCGGCATGGCTCGGTGTGCTCGGCACCTTCGACGTCGCCGCCCTGGAGAACGGCGGCAGCGTCGAGGACGCCTCCGACCGCTTCTACTCGCCGGCCACCAACACCATCCAGCCCGGACGCTCCCGCAAGATGGACGACGGCTGGGAGACCCGCCGCCGCCGCGACAAGGGCAACGACTGGATCCGCTACCGGCTCACCGAGCAGGCCGAGATCCGCGCCGTCGAGATCGACACCGCCTACCTGAAGGGCAACAGCGCGGGCTGGGCCGCCCTCTCCGTATGTGACGGCGAGAACGGCGGGTGGACCGAGTTCCTGCCCCGGACCCGGCTCCAGCCCGACACCAGCCACCGCTTCGTACTGCCGACCCCGGCCGTGGGCACCCACGTCCGGATCGACATCTACCCCGACGGCGGCATCTCCCGGCTCCGCCTCTTCGGCTCCCTGACGGAGGAGGGCGCAAAGCGTCTCACCACCCGTCACCAGGAACTGGGCGGCTGACCCACACCCCCGGCCCGGGCAGCGACGGCACCTGCCCGTACGGCGGGCGGGGCACACCGGCCCGACAGCACCGGTACGCCCCGCCCGCCCACTGCTCCGCCGGTGGGACACGGCAGCTGTGTCGCCGCCCACCGATGAGTTCCGTGACTCAGGAGGGTCTGAGCTTGTGACGGACCCGACGAAAGGCGCGTGCCATGGCTCAGCTCACCCTCACCACCTTCCTCTCCCTCGACGGCGTCATGCAGGCGCCGGGCGGCCGCGACGAGGACCGCAGCGACGGCTTCGAGTACGGCGGCTGGCTCGTCCCGTTCGCGGACGAGGACATGGGCCGGTTCATGACCGAGGTCTTCGGGCGGGTCGACGCCTTCCTGCTCGGCCGCCGTACGTACGAGATCTTCGCCTCGTACTGGCCGCAGGTCACCGACCCGGACGACCCCGTCGCGAGCCGCCTCAACAACCTGCCGAAACACGTCGTGTCCCGCACCCTGGGCAAGGCGGAGTGGCACAACTCCCACCTCGTGACCGGCGACCTCGTGGAGGAGGTCACCCGGCTCAAGGAGGGGCCGGGCCGCGAGATCCAGGTCCACGGCAGCGGCCGGCTCGCGCAGAGCCTCATCACCCACGGCCTGGTCGACGAGTACCACCTGCTCGTCTTCCCCGTCTTCCTCGGCAAGGGCCGCAGGCTGTTCCCCGACGGCGGCACCCCGACCGCCTTCGAACTGACCGGCCACCGCACCACGAAGGCCGGGGCCACCATCCAGACGTACCGCCCGACGGGCAGGGCCCGGTTCGGCACGTTCGGCCTCCCGGACGAGGGCCGGGGCTAGGGAGTGTCCGGCGGATCATGCCGACATCCGAGCCGGGTGCCCTTGTCCTGCTGGTGAGCGGGGTCCGGTGCGTGCAGGTGCAAGGCGCGCCCTCGCCGTCGGCCGGGGCCGCTCCAACGCGGAGATCGCCGCGACGCCCTACCTGAGCGTCCCCACGGTGAAGGCCCACGTCTCCCGCGTCCTCGCGAAGCTCGGTCTCGACAACCGTGTGCAGATCGCCCTGTTGGTGCACGACGCGGGCCTTCTGGACGCCGGGGGCGGCGCATAGGGTGACGCCATGGCCGATCACGCCCTCGACCTCGCCCGGAAGGTCCTCGACAGCCAGCCCTTCAGCCGGCTCGTCGGCGCCCGCGTCACCGCCTTCGCCGACGGCGAGGCGGTCCTGGAGGTGGACGTCCGCCCGGAACTGCACCAGCAGAACGGCTTCCTCCACGGCGGTGTCATCTCGTACGCCGCCGACAACGCGATCACCTTCGCCGCGGGCACCGTGCTCGGCCCGGCGGTGCTGACCGCCGGGTTCTCCGTCCAGTACGTTCGCCCGGGCGTCGGGCGGACCCTCGTCGCCCGCGCCTCGGTCGTCCACGCGGGCCGCCGCCAGGCCGTCGTCCGCTGCGACCTGCTGACCCGTGACCAGGAGGGCGGCGCGGAGAACCTGTGCGCGGTCGCGCAGGGCACCGTACTGTCCGCGGCGCAGCGGGAAGGACCGTCGGACGGCTGACGGGCCGCCCGCTGAGGGCCGCCCGCTCAGGACGCCGTAGCGAGCCCGGGGATCTCGTCGAGCCGTACCGGGCGGCGCTGCCGGCGCGACAGCTCGCACGCCTCGGCGATCCGCAGCGCCTCCAGGGCCTGCCGCCCGTCGCAGGGGTTGTCCCGCTCGCCCAGCACCAACCGTACGAAGGCGTCCAGCTCCGCCTCGTACGCCGGGGCGAACCGCTCCAGGAACCCCGTCCACGGGCGGCTCGCGGCCGGAGGGCCGAGCGGTTCGGTCGAGGTGATCGGGGTGCGGTCGTCCAGGCCCACGGCGAGCTGGTCCAGTTCTCCCGCGAGCTCCATCCGTACGTCGTACCCGGCGCCGTTGTAACGGGTCGCCGTCGCCGTGGCGAGGGTGCCGTCGTCGAGGGTGAGCAGCACGGCGGCCGTGTCGACGTCGTCCGCCTCCCGGAACATCACCGCGCCCGCGTCCGACCCGGTCGCGTACACGTCCACGACCTCGCGGCCGGTGACCCAGCGCACCATGTCGAAGTCATGGACCAGGCAGTCGCGGTAGAGGCCGCCCGAGAGCGGCAGATAGGCGGCGGGCGGCGGCGCCGGGTCGGAGGTGACGGCCCGTACGGTGTGCAGCCGGCCGAGCCGCCCGGCGCGCACCGCGTCCCGGGCCGCCCGGTACCCGGCGTCGAACCGGCGCATGAAGCCGAGCTGGAGGAGGGTCCCGGCGGCCGCGACCTCGCTCAGGGCGCGCAGCGTACCGGGCAGGTCGGCGGCGACGGGCTTCTCGCAGAAGGCGGGCAGCCCGGCGCGCGCGGCGCGGGTGAGGAGCTCGGCGTGGGCGGACGTGGCCGAGGCGATCACCACGGCGTCCACGCCCCACGCGAAGACCTCGTCGGCGGTCGGCGCCGCCGTCGCCCCGATGGCCCGCGCGACCAGCGCCGCCCGCTCGGCGTCCACGTCGGTGACGACGAGGCCGCCCACATGCGCGTGGCGACTGAGCACCTTCGCATGGAAAGTGCCAATTCGCCCGGTTCCAATGATTCCGATACGCATGTCCCAAAGTGGGGCATGGTCAGGCCCCTATGTCAAGCATTTGTCCTGACAATCTGACTTCACAACTTCCCGTCATCATTTTGATGCGGATACGCTCGCCCCGTGCCCAAGCAGACCCGCGAAGAGACCGGTTCCGTCGTAGAGCTGCCGCTCGGCGTCGACCGCACCAGCCCCGTCCCGCTCTACTTCCAGCTCTCCCAGCAGCTGGAGGCGGCCATCGAGAACGGCGCGCTCACCCCCGGCAGCCTGCTCGGCAACGAGATCGAGCTGGCGAACCGGCTGGGCCTGTCCCGCCCCACCGTCCGCCAGGCCATCCAGGCGCTCGTCGAGAAGGGCCTGCTCGTCCGGCGCCGCGGCGTCGGCACCCAGGTCGTGCACAGCCAGGTCAGGCGCCCTCTGGAGCTCAGCAGCCTCTACGACGATCTGGAGGCGGCCGGACAGCGCCCGGCCACCCGACTCCTCGACCACCGTGTCGAACCGGCGAGCGCCGAGGTCGCCGCCGCGCTCGGCGTGCCCGAGGGCAGCGACGTGCTGTACGTGGAGCGGCTGCGCAGTGCCCACGGCGAGCCCATGGCGCGCCTCCGCAACCACCTGCCGCCCGGGCTGATCGACGCCGACGCGGACCGGCTGGAGTCCACCGGCCTCTACCGCCTCATGCGCGCCGCGGGCATCACCCTGCACAGCGCCCGCCAGTCCATCGGCGCCCGCGCCGCCACCGCGGCGGAGGCCGAGCTCCTCGGGGAGGCCGCGGGCGCGCCGGTGCTGACCATGGAGCGCACCACGTTCGACGACACCGGCCGCCCTGTCGAGTTCGGCTCCCACATCTACCGCTCCTCGCGCTACGCCTTCGAGTTCCAGCTCCTCGTCCGCCCGTAGAGGTTCCGCCGCCGCGCCCCCGGTGACCACCCGGCCAGGTCCCATGACCGATACTTGGCGGTCGGGACGGGACGAAACGCCCAGCCCGGACGGAGCAGACAGCACAGCGAGCAGCGAAGAGGTACGGCGTCGTGGCAAGGGTTCGGACAGGAGCACGTGCGGTCGCCGCCGTGCTGGCGGCGGCGCTGGGAGTGACCCTGACGGCCTGCAGTGCCACCGGCGGCAAGCGCGCCGAGGACGCCCGCAAGGCCGCCGCGGCGGCCGCGGAGGGCCGTGCGAACGTCGGCACACCCCGCTGGACCATCGCCATGGTCACCCACTCGGGCGACGGCGACACCTTCTGGGACATCGTCCAGAAGGGCGCCCGCCAGGCCGCCGCCAAGGACAACATCAACTTCCTCTACGCGCACAGTGACGAGGGCCAGCAGCAGGCGCAGCTCGTCGACTCGTACGTCGACAAGAGGGTCGACGGACTGATCGTCACCCTCGCCAAGCCCGACGCGCTCAAGGCGGCCGTCGCGCGCGCCGTCGCCGCGGGCATCCCCGTCGTCACCGTGAACTCCGGCTCCGAGCAGTCCAAGGCGTACGGCGCCCTCACCCACATCGGCCAGGACGAGACCGTCGCCGGCCAGGCCGTCGGCGACGAGCTCGACCGGCGCGGCCGCGAGAAGGCCCTCTGCGTCCTCCACGAACAGGGCAACGTCGGCCACGAGCAGCGCTGCGCCGGTGTCCGCGAGACCTTCGACGGCGACCTCCAGAACCTGTACGTCGACGGCACCAACATGCCCGACGTCCAGGCGTCCATCGAGGCCAAGCTGCAGAGCGACCCGGCCATCGACGCCGTCGTCACCCTCGGCGCGCCGTTCGCCGACGCGGCCGCCCGGGCCAGGCGCACCGCCGGCTCCCGTGCCGAGATCGACACCTTCGACCTCAACGCCAAGGTCGCCGCCGGGCTCCGGAACGGCACCCTCGGCTTCGCCGTCGACCAGCAGCCCTACCTCCAGGGCTACGAGGCCGTCGACCTGCTCTGGCTCTACCGCTACAACGCCGACGTGCTGGGCGGCGGCCGTCCCGTCCTCACCGGCCCGCAGATCATCTCCCAGAAGGACGCGGCCGCCCTGGCCGCGTACACGGAGCGGGGCACCCGGTGACCGCGACCGCCCCGCCCGTGCAGCAGGGTCCCGCCCACGACGAGCGGCTGCTCCCCGCCTCGCCCCTCAAGAAGCTGCTCACCCGGCCCGAACTCGGCTCGGTCGTCGGCGCCCTCGCAGTCTTCGTCTTCTTCGCCCTCGTGGCCGACGGCTTCCTGCGCGCCGCCAGCTTCGGCACCGTGCTCTACGCCGCGTCGACCATCGGCATCATGGCCGTACCCGTCGCCCTGCTCATGATCGGCGGCGAGTTCGACCTGTCGGCGGGCGTCCTCGTGACCACGTCCGCGCTGGTCTCGTCGATGTTCAGCTACCAGGCGACCGCCAACGTCTGGGTAGGTGTCGCCGTCTCCCTGCTGGTCACGCTGGCCATCGGCGTCTTCAACGGCTTCATGCTCACCCGCACCCGGCTGCCCAGCTTCATCATCACGCTCGGCACGTTCCTGATGCTGACCGGCCTCAATCTCGGCTTCACCAAACTCATCAGCGGCACCGTCTCCACCAAGACGATCGCCGACATGGAGGGCTTCGCGTCCGCCCGCGCCCTCTTCGCCTCCGAGGCCACCGTGGGCGGCGCCACCCTCAAGGTCACCGTTCTGTGGTGGTTCGGCCTCGTCGCCGTCGCCACCTGGATCCTGCTCCGCACCCGCTTCGGCAACTGGATCTTCGCGGTCGGCGGCAACGCCGAGGCCGCCCGCGCCGTCGGCGTCCCCGTCCGCCGTACGAAGATCCTCCTCTATACGGGCGTCGGCTTCGCGGCCTGGGTCTCCGGCCAGCACCTGCTGTTCTCCTTCGACGTCGTCCAGTCCGGCGAAGGCGTCGGCAACGAGCTGATCTACATCATCGCGGCCGTCATCGGCGGCTGCCTGATCACCGGCGGCTACGGCTCCGCCATCGGCGCCGCCGTCGGCGCGTTCATCTTCGGCATGACCGGCAAGGGCATCGTCTACGCCGAGTGGAACCCCGACTGGTTCAAGTTCTTCCTCGGAGCGATGCTCCTTCTCGCGACCCTGCTCAACGCCTGGGTCCGCAAGCGCGCGGAGGCCACCGCATGACGACCGGGACGACCTCGCCGCTCGTGGAACTCGACGGCGTCAGCAAGTACTACGGCACCGTCCGCGCCCTGGAGGACGTCTCCCTCCAGGTCCACGCCGGCGAGATCACCTGCGTACTCGGCGACAACGGCGCCGGCAAGTCCACCCTCATCAAGATCATCGCCGGGCTGCACGGCCACGACGCCGGAACCCTCCGTATCGACGGCGAGGAGACCACCCTCTCCTCCCCGCGCGAAGCCCTGGACCTCGGCATCGCCACCGTCTACCAGGACCTCGCCGTCGTCCCCCTCATGCCCGTGTGGCGGAACTTCTTCCTCGGCTCGGAACCCATCACCGGCACCGGCCCCTTCAAGCGCCTCGATGTCGCCCGCATGCGCGAGACCACCCGTGCCGAGCTGCTCCGCATGGGCATCGACCTGCGCGACGTCGACCAGCCCATCGGCACCCTCTCCGGCGGCGAACGGCAGTGTGTCGCCATCGCGCGCGCCATCCACTTCGGCGCCAAGGTCATCGTCCTCGACGAGCCCACCGCCGCCCTCGGTGTCAAACAGTCCGGCGTCGTCCTCAAGTACGTGGCCGCCGCCCGTGACGCCGGCCTCGGCGTGGTTCTCATCACCCACAACCCCCACCACGCCTATCTCGTCGGCGACCGCTTCGTCCTCCTGAAACGCGGCGCCATGGCGGGCAGCCACACCAAGGACTCCGTCACTCTGGACGAACTGACCCGCCAGATGGCGGGCGGCAGCGACCTGGAGGCGCTCCGACACGAACTGGAACGCGTACCCGCGCCTGGCAGAATCGGGAGCGGCGGGCACCGTCCGCCGCCGGCCCCGCACCACGGCCGGCCCACCGACCCGCAGGGACGACAGGACCCGTGAGTACGCACCGCGACACCCACCGCGTCCCGGAACGCGGCACCGCCCTGCGCACCATCGGCAGCCGCGAACGCCGCTCCCACCTCACCGCGCCGCGTGTCCCCACCGTCGGTATCGACATCGGCGGTACGAAGGTGATGGCAGGCGTGGTCGACGCCGACGGCGTCATCCTGGAGAAGGTCCGCGCCGAGACCCCGGACAAGTCGAAGAGCCCCAAGGTCGTCGAGGACACCATCGTCGAACTCGTCCTCGACCTGTCCGACCGGCATGACGTCCACGCCGTCGGCATCGGCGCCGCCGGCTGGGTCGACGCCGACCGCAGCCGCGTCCTGTTCGCCCCGCACCTCGCCTGGCGCAACGAGCCGCTGCGCGACTCCCTCCAGGGCCGGCTCGCCGTTCCCGTCATGGTCGACAACGACGCCAACACCGCCGCCTGGGCCGAGTGGCGGTTCGGGGCGGGACGCGGCGAGGACCACCTCGTCATGATCACCCTCGGCACCGGTATCGGCGGCGCCATCCTGGAGGACGGCCGCGTCAAACGCGGCAAGTACGGCGTCGCCGGCGAGTTCGGCCATATGCAGGTCGTGCCCGGGGGCCACCGCTGCCCGTGCGGCAACCGCGGCTGCTGGGAGCAGTACAGCTCCGGCAACGCACTCGTCCGCGAGGCCCGGGAACTCGCCGCCGCCGACTCCCCGGTGGCGTACAACATCATAGAACGTGTCAAGGGGAACATCCCCGACATCACCGGCCCCCTCATCACCGAGCTGGCCCGCGAGGGCGACGCCATGTGCGTCGAACTCCTCCAGGACATCGGCCAGTGGCTCGGTGTCGGCATCGCCAACCTGGCCGCCGCCCTCGACCCGTCCTGCTTTGTGATCGGCGGTGGCGTCAGCGCCGCCGACGACCTGCTCATCGGCCCCGCCCGGGACGCCTTCCGCCGCCACCTCACCGGCCGCGGCTACCGCCCCGAAGCCCGCATCGCCAAGGCCCAGCTCGGCCCCGAGGCCGGTATGGTCGGGGCGGCCGACCTCGCCCGGCTGGTCGCCCGCCGCTTCCGCCGCGCCAACCGCCGTCGCGTCGAGCGCTACGAACGGTACGAGCGCTACGCGCAGGCGTTCCGGAACGGCGGCGCCGGCCGCACCACACGTGCCCGCAGCCGGAGCACCACCCAGGAACCCGAGTCATGACCCTCACAGACCCGCCCGAGAGCCCGACGACCCCTACGACCCCGACGACCCCGACCAGCTCGACGACCACCGGCACCCCCGAGGCGCCCTCCGGCGAGACCCGCCGCGAGACCGTCCGCCGCCGCTGGTTCACCGCCCTCGTGATCGTCCTGCTCATCGGCATCCCCGCCGGCTATCTGGCGATCTCCGCCGAGCAGAGCCGCTCCAGCGGCCGCGACAAGGAGGCCGAGTCCTCCGTGACCGGCCTCCAGGACAGCTGGCCCTCCAAGATGAAGCGCCGCGTCTTCGAGGTGCCGATCCCCGCGAGATCCCGGGACGTCGCCTACTTCGAGACGAGCAACTGGAAGTCCAGCAGGCTCTACGTCCAGTTCACCACCACGGGAGCCGGCCTGGACGTCTTCCTGGAGAAGGCCGGCACCAGCCGATCCGAGCTGGGGGCAGGCGAGATCACCGTCAGCGGGCGCGACGCCGACGTCGTCGGCTGGGCGTTCCGGCCCGACCACGACTGGTCCGGCACCACCCAACACCGGGAGCGGCCCCGGCCCACCCGGGACATCACCGTCGACCTCACCGACCCGGCCGCTCCCCGCGTCTACGTCGTCTCCACCACCACGCCCTGACCCTTCGGGCACTCTGTCCGCGGCCGTCTCACGAGCACGTCGAGCGTGGCGGGCCCGGTCGCCTCCGGGCGGTGCAGCAGCGCGAATGGGGCGGCCGGGGGGCCGGCACCCGGTCGAGCAGCTCCGCGGTCGTCTCGTTCGCGTTCATACGTTCACCGCGTGCGCGTCGGCCGGCACGGTCGCGGCCGACGGTTCCAGTGCGGCGACGACGGTGCCGGTAGTGGCGACCACGGCGCAGCGCTGGGCCGCGTACTCCATGGCGAGGCGGTGGTCGTCGCCGGAGAAGTCCGCGACGGCGTCGGTCACCAGGAACGGCTGGATGTCGTGGTTCGATGCCCCGAGCGCGGTCGTCAACACGCCGACATGCGCGTACACAACGCAGATGACGAGCTGGCCGAGGCCCTGTTCGCGCAGCCACTGGAGCAGTCCGGAGCGGAGGAAGGCGCTGTAGCGCCACCTGGTGAAGACCGCCGTCCCGCGGAGCGGGCGCGAGTGGCCCGACGACTTCGCGGTCGGCCGGGTCGACCCGGGTGGCCCCGGTGGCCGGGCCCGCGGTTACTTCACCTCCTGGCGCGGCACCCAGCGCACAGCCAGGTACCCGAGGGCCAGCGTGAGCAGGCTCGCCACGGCGATCGCCACGTGCATGCCCGAAACGAAGGCCTCCTTGGCCTCCCGTGCCGCGGCCGCGGCGAGCCCCGGTGTGTCCAGGGTCTCGTCCAGGGTGCCGGCGACGTCCGGCCCGAGGATCCGGAAGCACACCGCCGCCAGCGAGCCGAGCAGCGAGATGCCCAGGGCGTTCCCCAGCTCGTTGCTCATCTCGGCGATCGACGCGGCCGACCCGGCGCGCTCCGTCGGTACCGCCGCAACGGCGGTCTCCGCGACGAGACTGAAGGACAGGCCGTAGCCGATGCCCGCGATCATCGTGGAGGCGATGAATGCCGCCACGCCTCCGCCGACGCCGGTGAGCAGCATGAGCAGCAGGCCGGTACCCATGGCGAAGTGCGAGGCGATGAGGGCGGCGCGCTTGCCGATGCGGTCGACGATCGCACTGGTCCCGATACAGGTCACGGTGAGTACGGCCGCACCGGGCATGGCCAGCAGCGCCGCGGTGAGGACGCTGTAGCCGAGGACCGACTGGAGGTAGACACCGCCGAGGTAGCCCGCCGCGGCCCAGGCCACCAGCGAGAGCAGACCGGTGAGGATCGCGACGGTGAAGACGCGGTCGCGGAAGAGCCTCAGGTCGAGCAGCGGCTGTTCCAGGGTGAACTGCCTGCGTACGAAGAGCACCACGACCGCCAGGCCGACGCCTCCGATGGCCAGCTGTGCTCCCGAAAAACCTTCCGCCGCGGCGGACTTGATCGAGTACACGGTCATCAGGATGCCCACCGCGGACAGCACGACGCTCAGCGCGTCGACCCGCCCGGGGCTCGTCTCGCGCACCTCCTTCAGCAGCACGGGTGCGAAGGCGAGGAACAGGATGACGACCGGGATGTTGATCAGGAAGACGGATCCCCAGTCGAAGCGGCTCAGCAGCAGGCCGCCGACGATGGGACCGATCGCGAAGCCCGCCGCGAACGTCGCCGCGAAGATGCCGATCGCCTGGGCCCGCTGCTTCGGGTTGAGGAAGATGTTGCTGATGATCGCCAAGCCCGAGGGCAGCAGCGTCGCACCGCCGAGCCCCATGAGCGCGCGGCAGACGATGAGAGTCTCCGGGTTCGGGGAGAGCGCGGCTCCCACCGAACCGGCTCCGAACACCACCGCGCCCGCCAGGAGGAACTTGAGCCGGCCGTAGCGGTCACCGAGGTTGCCGAACGCGATGAGCAGCGACGCGACCACGAAGCCGTAGATGTCGAGAATCCACAGGGCCTGGTCCGTGGTGGGTGTGATCGCGGAGGTGATGCTCGGCATCGCGAGGTAGAGCACGGAGCCGTCCATCGCGACAAGAGCCACCGGACCGAGCACGATCAGGAGGCCCAGCCAGGCGCGCCGGTCGGCGCGCTCCGCGACTAAATCGAGGGAAGTCACGAGCAACCTTTCAGGGGAAAGTGCGGAGTTGTCCACGCAGAGTTGGTCGCTTACGCACCCTTTTCGCGTACGCTGTACGCAAAAAGACGCGTACGGTGTACGCGTATTTTCATGCGTACGCTGTACCCATGTCGTTGGTTAGACTACAGCATGGCCATCAAGACGCAAGGCAGGCAGGCGGGTTCACCAGGGCTCACGCGACGCGCCATCGTCGCCGCCGCGATTCGTATCGCCGACGCGGAGGGCATCGCCGCACTCTCCATGCGACGTCTGGCGAACGACCTCGACTCGGGCGTCATGTCGCTGTACCGGCACATCGCCAACAAGGACGAACTGCTCACCGCGATCACCCGCGCGGTCTGCGACGAACACCCGTACCCCACCCCTCCTCCGCCGCACTGGCGCGATGCGGTGCGCCTCGCGGCCGAACTCGACTGGGAGGTCTACCGGAAGCATCCGTGGACCCTGGTGACCCAGGCGTCCGCACGCCACTTCTCGGACACGACGTGTCTCGACTGGATGACGGACGCGCTCGCCGAACTCACCGACGACCCCGAGCTCGCGCGCTCGCTCACGCTCACCGTGTGGTCGTATGTGCAGGGTGCGTCCATCCAGCGCGTGGCGCAGCAGCTGCTTCCCGGCGACGGCGAGCCCGAGCCCTCTCCGATCAGGCCCACGGAGGAGGACTTCGCGGTCGGACTCGAGATCCTGCTGGACGGCTTCGAGCGGCGAGTGACGGGCTCCTAGCGCGGACCCCGGTGGTGTCCCGCCCTCCGAGACGTGGAGGACTCGCGTCCGGCGGCGGAAGCCTGGGGGAGGTTCGGCGGTCCCCGCGGACCTCGGGCAGTGCGACACCCCGAGATGTGGGAGCGTGAGCGGGTGAGTGAGAGTACGACGAACACCCTGCGATACCGCCTCGACGGGCCGGAAGACGCACCTGTCCTGATCCTGGGGCCGTCGCTCGGTACCACCTGGCACATGTGGGACCGCCAGATACCCGAGCTGACCACGCGCTGGCGCGTCATCCGCTTCGACCTGCCCGGCCACGGCGGCGCCCCCGCCGAACCCGTCTCCTCGGTGCGCGAGCTCACCGACCGGCTCCTCGCCACCCTCGACGGACTCGGCGTCCAGCGCTTCGGGTACGGCGGGATCGCCCTCGGCGCCGCGGTGGGTGCCGATCTCGCGCTGCGCGCACCGCACCGGCTGGCCTGTCTCGCCCTCGTCGCCGCCTCGCCCCGGTTCGGCACCGCCGACGAGTTCCGCCAGCGCGGGGTGATCGTCCGCGCCAACGGCCTCGACCCCATGGCCCGGATCGCTCCCGAGCAGTGGTTCACGGAGACCTTCGCCGCCGCCCAGCCCGCGATCGTCGACTGGGCCGTACAGATGGTGCGCACCACCGACACCGGCTGCTACATCGCCGCGTGCGAGGCACTCGCCGCGTTCGACGTGCGCGCCGACCTCGGCAGGATCGGCGTCCCCACCCTCGTCCTCGTCGGCTCGGACGACCGTGTCACCGGACCGGCCGAGGCCCGCACCCTCGTCGCCGGCATACCGGATGCGCGGCTCGCGGTCGTGCCCGACGCGGCCCACCTCGCGCCCGTCGAACAGCCCGCCGCCGTCACCGACCTTCTCGTACGGCACTTCTCCAGCGCCTGGCACGACACCCTTGTGGGCATCCCGGTACCGCCCCAGGTCGCGCCGCCCTTCGCCCCGACCCCCGCCGCGTCACCCGCCGCCGTGCCCACCGCGCCCACCACGCCCACGTCGCCCACCCCGCCCGCCTCGTCGGGCGAGCCCGTGCCGGCGGCCGCCCCGGCGCCGGTGCAGGCCGCCGCCCACCGCCCCGACCCGTACGACGCGGGCCTGAAGATCCGCCGCGAGGTCCTCGGCGACGCCCATGTGGACCGTGCCCTCGCCGCCGCCGACGACTTCACGCACGACTTCCAGGAGCTGGTCACCCGGTACGCGTGGGGCGAGGTCTGGACCCGCGACGGACTCGACCGCCGCACCCGCAGCTGCGTCACCCTCACCGCCCTGGCCGCCCGCGGCCACCTCGACGAACTCGCGTTCCACACCCGGGCCGCGCTCCGCAACGGGCTGACCCCCACGGAGATCCGCGAGGTCCTGCTCCAGACCGCGGTCTACTGCGGCGTCCCGGCCGCCAACGCCGCCTTCCGTGTGGCCGCCCGGGTCATCCGGGAGGAAACCACCCTGGAAGCCTGAGCGCATTCCTCCCGGGCGGCCGCGCGGGGCAGGATGGGGTCATGAAGCTGACCAAGAAGTCCCATGCCTGTGTGCGGCTGGAGAAGGACGGCCGGACCCTCGTCATCGACCCGGGCGGGTTCAGCGAGGAGGACGCGGCGCTCGGCGCCGACGCGATCCTCGTCACGCACGAGCACCCGGACCACTTCGACGAGGGGCGCCTGCGAGCGGGCCTGGAGGCCAACCCGGCCGCCGAGATCTGGACGCTCCGCAGCGTCGCCGAGCAGCTGGCGGCCGCCTTCCCCGGCCGCGTCCACACCGTCGGCGACGGCGACACCTTCACCGCGGCGGGTTTCGACGTCGAGGTCCACGGCGAGCTGCACGCCGTCATCCACCCGGACATCCCCCGCATCACCAATGTCGGCTACCTCGTCGACGGCGCCGTCTTCCACCCCGGCGACGCGCTCACCGTGCCCGGGCGGCCCGTCGAGACACTGTTCCTGCCGGTCATGGCGCCCTGGAACAAGATCTCCGAGGTCATCGACTACGTCCGCGAGGTCAAGCCGCGGCGCGCCATCGACATCCACGACGCGCTGCTCACTCCGCTCGCCCGGCCGATCTACGACCGGCAGATCGGCGCCCTCGGCGGCACCGACCACCGCCGGCTGACCCCGGGTGCGTACACCGAGCTGTGAGGTCCGGCTGTCGGACCCCGCCGTTAGGCTGTCCGACATGCGTATCGCCACCTGGAACGTCAATTCGGTCACCGCTCGGCTGCCGCGGCTGCTGGCCTGGCTGGAGAGCAGCGGCACGGACGTGCTGTGCCTCCAGGAGACCAAGTGCACCGCCGAGCAGTTCCCCGCCGCCGAGCTGGGCGAGCTGGGCTACGAGTCGGTGGTGAACGCCAACGGCCGGTGGAACGGCGTGGCCCTGGTCTCCCGCGTGGGCTTCGACGACGTCGTCCAGGGCCTGCCGGGCGGACCGGAGTACGAGGGCGCGCAGGAGCCGCGGGCGATCTCGGCGACCTGCGGCCCCGTCCGCGTCTGGTCGGTGTACGTGCCGAACGGCCGCGAGGTCGCCCATGAGCACTACGCGTACAAGCTCCGCTGGCTGGAGGCACTCCAGGGCGCGGTCGCCCAGGACGCGGCGGGCCCGCGCCCCTTCGCGGTGCTCGGCGACTTCAACATCGCGCCCACCGACGACGACGTCTTCGACCCCGCCCAGTTCGAGGGCTCCACGCATGTCACGGCGCCCGAGCGGGCCGCGCTGGAGGGGCTCCGGGGCGTCGGCCTCGGCGACATCGTGCCGCGCCCCCTGAAGTACGACCACCCGTTCACCTACTGGGACTACCGCCAGCTCTGCTTCCCCAAGAACCGCGGCATGCGCATCGATCTGGTGTACGGCAACAAGCCGTTCGCCGACGCGGTCAAGGACAGCTACGTCGACCGCGAGGAGCGCAAGGGCAAGGGCGCGTCGGACCACGCACCGGTCGTCGTCGACCTGGACGTCTAGATCGCGTCCGGGGGGCCGGCGCATCCGCCCGGCGTGTGCCCCGTAGTGCGCGGGCACGGCGGGTGCGACGCTGGGCGGTATGAACATCCCTTTCCTGGACTCCTGGCGCAAGCGGCGCGGCGGCGGACAGGCCAAGACACTCGCCTCCGCCTTCGAGACGAACCCGGAGGGCGTCGCCGGCCTGCTCTCCGAGTGCGCCCTGCTGCGCTCCCGGGCCCAGGAGGCGGGTGTCCTGCTCGACGACACCTCACGCTCCCTGGAGGCCCTCGACCAGCTGCCGCCGCGGTGGCGCGAGGACCCCGAGGAGCTGCCATGGGTGGGCAACGACGCCGGCCTCTACCTCGGCACGGTCATCGTCCGTACGGTGCCGGGCGCCGCCTGGGATGTGCTGCCCGGCGGCCGCGCGGTGGTCAGGCTCGTATCGGGCCGCGAGATCGATGTCGTCGGCGCGGGACTCGACTGGGCGATCACCGGTTCGCCCGAACTCTCGCAGGTGTACGGGGAAGCTTCCGAAGGGAGATAGCGCGCCATTCCGCAAAATCATGCTTCATCATCAAATACCGCTAATGCCCGATTGTCGTGTCGGGCGTGAAGTGCCTTTCCCTACTGGATAGTTTGCGCTGACGTCGACACCTGGGAATGAGGCAGGCAGCGTATGGCCCTCGATCCGCCGATCGAGCTGCGGGACGTCAACGAGTTCTACGGCGAACCGCGCGTCCTCCGGGACATCGATCTCACCGCCGGCCGCGGCGAGGTGGTCGTCGTCATCGGCCCCTCGGGCTCCGGCACGTCGACGCTGTGCCGGACCGCCGACCGGGCGGTCCCGCAGAACGTCTCCCTCGTCCCCGACCCGAGAAGTGAACGCGCCCGGGACTTCCTCTCCAAGATCCTCGAACACTGACCGGGCCCCGGCCTCCGGCGGCCCGTGCCCGTGCTCCGACCGGACCACCCGAAACCGCCGCCACCTCCCGCGAGGGGAGATGGCGGTAAGGGCCCGAGCCCGCCCGGCAGCGGCCGGAGATCACTGCTCGCGCAGCGGAACCGACAGGTACGAGGGGTCGGACCGCGGCGAGGAGAAGGTCAGTCGCGCGCCGGACGGGTTGTGCTCGATGTACAACGGGTCGACGGTGTCGATCACCAGGGCGAGCCGGTGCCCGGCCGGCACGTCGTACGCCGTGGAGAACAGTTCCAGGTCCACGGTGAACGGCTCACCGGGCGTCCGCCCGTGGAAGGTGTACGGGGCGTTGCTCACCAGCTTGCCGATGCCGAGCGGTCCGACGTCGTACAGGTATGCCACCAGGGTGCCGCTCCCCTTGGTGCTGGTGACGGTGGTGTGCAGCGCCGCCGTCCCGCGGACGTGCTGCGCGGCGGCGTACCGCTCGGACTGCCACACGGTGGCGAAGGAGCGGGGGAGCAGCGGCACCGACACCGTCGGCGGCAGCCGGAGGAACTGGTCGAGCGTGTTGGACAGGAGGACGGCGCCCCCGTTGGCGCCCGAGTCGACGTTGGCGTAGATCCGCCGGTCGCCGCCGAGGGTGATGCGCCGCTCGCGTGCGCCGACCGACTCCCAGTCGGCGTAGCCCTCGTAGCCCTCGTAGCCCGCGGAGGTGCGGGACCTGAGCTGGACCGGGTGCTCGCGGTCGACGCCGTTGTCGGCGCCCTTGAGGTGGTGGTCGAACCAGCGGTGGGCGCTGGTCCAGGTGTCGTTGGGCAGGCCGAGGAGGCCGGTGGCCTCGGCGGTGGCGTGGTCGCCCGGGCGGAGTTCCAGGCGCTTGGGGCCGGTGAGCTTCTCGTAGAACGACGCGTACTGGTTGGGCGGGAAGATCGTGTCGCCCCAGGCGTTGCCGAGCATGACGGCGGCGCCGTTGGCGTTGATCCGGTCGACGTAGGCGGCGGGGGAGCGCTTGCGCCCCCAGTCGAGCATCTCCTGCTCCTTTTCCAGGTTCGAGGAGAGGAAGTCGGTGAGGATCCGCCGGAGCTCGGCGCTCGGACGGCCGGTGAGATAGCCGGCGCCGCCGAGCAGTGCGGCGGCCTGGAGGTGCTGTGTACGGCCGCTGTAGATGGATTCGATGAGGTCGGCCCAGCCGCTCAGCGCGACCACGGCCTTGATCCGCTGGTCGTGCGCGGCGGCGAGGAGGCTGATCCCGGCGCCGTAGGAGACCCCCGCCATGCCGATGCGGCCGGGGTCGGCGGGGGTGTGGGCGAGGGCCCAGTCGATGACCTTGGAGGCGTCGGCGATGTCGGGCGGCCCGGCGACCTCGATGTGGCCGCCGGACTGCCAGAAGCCGCGGGTGTTGTAGCTGACGACGACATACCCGGCGTCGGCGAGCTCGCGGGCCTGGGCGACGTACTCGATCTGCGGCATGGCCCAGCTGGTGGGCAGCACGATGACCGGGTGGCGGCGGGTGCCGTCGGCGTCGGCGGGGGTGACGACGTTGGCCTTGAGGACGGTGCCGCCGTCCCCGGCGATGTCGACGAACCGTATACGGCTCGCCTCGGCGGTCCCGAGGGCATCGGTGGTGCCGGTGGTGGCTTCTGTGACGTCGGTGGCGGACGTGGTGGTCTGGGCAGTGGCGGCCGGGGCGAGCCCGAAGGCCGCCCCGGCCGCCAGTACGGCCGCGGCGGTGCCGCCGGCCGCGGTCCGCATGGCTGTGCGCGCGTGTCCCACGGGTCACTCCTCGCTCGCGTCGCTCGCGTTGGTTGAAAAGTGACCCGAAGGTAACCGCAAGGGCTTACCGGGGGTAACTCCCCGGTAAGTTACGTGACGGTAACAATTGGTGGTGGCTCAGCGCAGGGCGCTCTTCGTCTGCCACTCCGCCCAGGACAGATTCCACTCGCCGTAGCCGTTGTTGACCGCCTGTGTGCCCTTGGCGTCGTCGCCCTCGACCTCGAACGGGTCGCCCACCTGCACCTGGTCGTACACCCACTTGGCGTCCGCGTCCGTCATGCCGATGCACCCGGAGCTGCGGTTGGCGCTGCCCATGTGCCCGGCGTTCCAGGGCGCGGCGTGCGCGTACATCCCGGACCAGGTCAGCCGCATCGAGTAGTCCACCATCTTGTCGTACGCGTCGCCCAGTCCGACCGTCTCGGAGCGCATGTTGATCGTGCCCTCCTTCGACATCAGCACGGTCTTCCCGCGCCAGGACGCCTTCTCGCCGCCGGGCGTACCGGCCGACATCGGGATGTCCTTGACGAGCTGTCCGTCCCGCATCAGCTTCAGCCGGTGGTTGTCCAGGTCGACCTTGACCACCTGGTTCTTCCCGATCGTGAACCCGGTCACGTAGTCCCGGACGAACCAGCCGCCGTCGGGGCCGGAGTCCACGCCGTTGAGCCGGGCCTCCAGGGCGACCTCGGTACCCGGCTTCCAGTACTCCTTGGGCCGCCAGTCGATCCGGTCCTTGCCGGACCAGTCCTGCATCCAGCCCCAGGAGCCCTCGGTGCTGTTCGAGGTGGTGACCTTGAGGGCCTTCTCCACCGCTGCCTTGTTCTTGACCGGGTGGTCGAAGACGATCGACAGCGGCTGGGCTATGCCGACGGTGGTGTTCTTGCCGGGGGCGAGGTTCAGCTTGTTGACCTTCTCGGGCGCGGCCGTCGCGAAGTCCGCCTTCGCGGTGCCGCCGTTCGCGTCGCGTGCCTCGACCGTGTAGCCGGTGCCGGGGGCCGCGTTGCGGGCCGAGGTCCAGGACCTGCCGTCGGCGGACACTTCACCGTCGAGTGTGGCGCCCTTGGAGTCGGTCACGGTGACCCGGGTGAGCCTGCCGTCGGCGAGGGTCACCTTGACGGGCCCGCCCGGCTTCGCCTGCTTGCCGGTCAGATTCACCGAGATCCGCGTCTCGGGCTTGGCCTTTCCGTCCTGGCCGGCGTCGCCGGACGAGGAGCCGCTGCCGCCGCCCGAACACGCGGTCAGGGCCGCGGTCAGAACCGCGGTACCGGCGAGGGCGGTGGTGCGGAGCGCGTTACGGGCATATGTGCGGCTCAACTGGGAAACCTCCGATGCGTTCTCTGTCCCTGGGAGAGAGGGCGAACGGAGGGTTCGGGTTGCCGAGAATCGGAGGATTTCCGCAGACGTCGGATGTGACGAGCCCGACGGCGGGCCGGTGTCCCGGCCGGCTGTCGGCGGAACGGTACAGCATCGTCCGCCATGTGTAACAGAGTTGGCGCCCGGGTGCGAGATCGGATTGAGTGGACACCGGCAATCCACTGGACGAATGAAGGGAAGTCGCGTGTCCGGTGAACTTCGGGGGATCGCGGCAGCGGTGGCACTGGCGGCGGTGCTGACCGGCTGCGGAAGCGGCGGCGACGGGGGCGGGGTCTGGGGAGGGCAGGACGAGAAGCCCGCGTCCCTGGACTCCACGCAGATGCTGATGGCCCTGCCCAGCAAGCTCTCGGCGCCGGACGGGTGGAAGGGCCGGGACCCCGTCGTGAAGACGGGTGAGCGGGCCCTGGACATCTGCCAGAACGACACCGAGTCGAACTGCGCCGGAGTGGTGGCCGTCGGCACCACCCGCCTCTTCATGAGCGGGGAGTCGAGCAAGAAGATCAGGTACGGCCTCTACTCCTTCGACACGCCGCAGAACGCCGGCGTGGCCATGAAGGGCACGGTCGCCGAGGAACGGAAGGACGCCGGAAGCGCCGCCAGGGACCTGAACGTCGATGTCGGCGCCGACGCGACGGAGGCTTTCGCCGACGGCGACAACGACTGCGAGGTCATCATGCGGGTCGGCTCGGTGGTCATCCGGATGCAGGGCGTCGAGGTGAGCGACGAGCCGACGGTGCGGAAGTTCGCACAGCTCCAGGTCGAACGGGTCAGGCAGGCGTCGGCCGGGCAGAACCCGGACGCCTGACCGCGGTCAGCTCTCGCCCCCGTCCGAGGCCGAGGCGGCAGCCGTGGCCGGGGCGGCAGCCGCTGTCGAGGCAGCGGCGCCGGCCTCGGCCTCGGCGGGTGCCGGGCGCATCGCGGACCTGGTCACATCGGCCACCAGCTCGACGACGTCGGGTCCGTACGCCTGCGAGTTGACGACCTTCAGCAGCAGCACGAACGGGCCGCGCCCGTACTTGCGGGCCAGCTTCTCCTGGTGGCGGACGAGGTAGCGGGCGGCGGCCTGGTTCGTTATGGCCATCTGGCCGCAGAACAGGAAGACGGGGTGCCGGCCCTCACCGGCGGTGAGCCGGGCCAGGACCACGTACTCCGTGAGGCCCTTCTCCGCCCGGTACAGGTCCTCGCCGATCCGGTACACGTCGGGCCTCTTGCCCGGCTGCTCCTCCAGCCGCAGGCCCGGCAGCAGCGTACGGAGGTGCGCGCCCATCCGGTCGTTCGAGACGGGGCCGCCGAGGCAGAACTCCGTACGGTCCCCGAAGCCCTGCACGGCGTTGTCGTGACGCACGACACGGGCGTGGGCGTCGCAGTCCCGGATCAGCGTGGACAGTTCGAGCAGCGCGAATACGTCGTGGCGGGACACGCCGTCGCCGCCCGCCTCGCGGTTGACGACGAGCAGGCACTCCGAGTTGGTCGGCAGCCCGTAGAAGGACTGCTTCCGGCGCAGCCTGCGGCGGGCGAGTGCCGCACGCGCCAGCCATCCGAGCGATGCGCTGAGCCCGCTGGCGGCCACGCCGAGCACGATGTTCCACAGATCCTCGTCCATGGGCGCGCATGCTAGCGGTCCTGGCACGGCGGGTGGAGTGAAGTTACGCTGCGCGGACGGCCGTTGACTGGAGGTATCCGCATGCGTCGGTCCACCGTACGGAACGTCTCACTCGCCGCGGTCACCGCGACGGTCCTGGCGGTCGGCGCGGCGGCACCGCCGACGGGTGCGGCCCGGCCGGGACCGGCGCCGGCCGGCGCCGCGTCCACCCCCGCCAAGGAGCCGGTCGCCGTCGGATACGGCGGGGCCGTGGCGAGCGTGGACGCCGACGCCTCGGCGGTCGGCATCGAGGTCCTGCGCGCGGGTGGCAACGCCGTGGACGCCGCTGTGGCGACCGCCGCGGCCCTCGGCGTCACCGAGCCGTACTCCGCCGGCATCGGCGGGGGCGGCTACTTCGTCCACTACGACGCGCGCACCCGTACGGTCCACACCATCGACGGCCGCGAGACCGCGCCCCGCTCGGCGGACGCGTCCCTGTTCCTGGAGAACGGCGAGCCCATCCCCTTCGCGGAGGGTATGACGAGCGGCCTGAGCGTCGGCACGCCCGGCACCCCGGCCACCTGGGACACCGCCCTGGACGCCTGGGGCACGAAGCGGCTCAAGGAACTGCTGAAGCCCGCCGAGCGGCTGGCCCGCGACGGCTTCGTCGTCGACGAGACGTTCCGCGAGCAGACCCGGTCCAACGAGGCACGGTTCCGGGACTTCCCGGCGAGCGCGGACCTCTTCCTGCCCGGCGGCGCACTCCCGGTCGTCGGCTCGGTCATGAAGAACCCCGACCTTGCCCGTACATACGAGAAGCTCGGCCGCCAGGGCACCAGGGCGCTGTACCGGGGCGGCCTGGCACACGACATCGTCCGCACGGTCCGCAACCCGCCGGTAAGGGCGGGCGCCACGAGGACCGTACGGGCAGGTGACCTGACGGTGCGGGACCTCGCGGAGTACGGGACGGTGTGGCGGCGCCCGACCAGGGTCGGGTACCGGGGGCTCGACGTGTACGGCATGGCGCCGTCGTCGTCGGGCGGCACGACGGTGGGCGAGGCGCTGAACATCCTGGAGGGCACGGACCTCCGGGCCGCCTCCCAGGAGACATATCTGCACCGCTTGATCGAGGCGAGCAGGATCGCCTTCGCGGACCGGGGGCGATGGGTCGGCGACCCGGCGTACGAGGACGTGCCGGTGAAGGGGCTGCTGTCGCAGCGGTTCGCGGACACGCGGGCGTGCCTCATCAAGGACGACAGGGTGCTGGCCGGCCCGCTGGCCCCCGGCGACCCGCGCGACCCGGTGCCGTGCGCGCCGGGCGGGACGGCGGCCCCGACGACGTACGAGGGCGAGAACACCACGCATCTGACGGTCTCCGACCGGTGGGGGAACGTGGTCGCGTACACCCTGACCATCGAGTCGACGGGCGGCAGCGGCATCACGGTGCCGGGCCGGGGGTTCCTCCTCAACAACGAGCTGACCGACTTCTCCTTCGCTCCCGCGAACCCGGCCGTCCACGACCCGAACCTGCCGGGCCCCGGCAAGCGCCCGCGCTCCTCCATGTCCCCGACGATCGTCCTGGACCGCCACGCCCGTCCCGTCCTCGCACTCGGCTCACCGGGCGGCGCGACCATCATCACGACGGTCCTGCAGACACTCACGGGCGTCGTCGACCGCGGCCTGGCGCTGCCCGACGCGATCGCGGCCCCGCGCGCCAGCCAGCGCAACCAGCCGACGACGGACCTCGAGCCGGCTCTCTACCACACACCCCTGCGCACCCGGCTCGCCTCCCTGGGCCACACCTTCCGGGAAACCCGGGAGATCGGCGCGGCCACCGGTGTCCAACGCCTCCCGGACGGCCGCTGGCTCGCGGCCGCCGAGCAGACCCGGAGGGGCGGCGGATCGGCGATGGTCGTCCACCCGGCGGGCGGGCGGTAGGGCGCGCCGCGCCGGACGCGTGGCCGGCGGACCTTACAGCGGTGGCCCCGGGCTACCCGGGAGTTCGGTTCCGGGCGGAAAACTCGCCGTAGCCGGGACGTAACACAGCTGGGATCGAATGCCTCGGGACCGGAGTTCCAGTCAGTGGGGACAGGGACATACATGACGGAGCATCAACCAGCTGAGGCCAAAGCCGCGTTCACGCACTGGCTGAGGGAGCTGACGGCGCTGCTCGACCAGGGCGGCGGCTGGTACGGGGTCTTCCTGCAGCGTGACCCGGACGGGATACGGGCGTGCCTGGACGGTGCCGAGATCCCGCCGTGGGACGTCGTCGAATCGCTGCTGCACGACTTCGCCGCCGCCCGCGGGGACGACACCGCGCGGGAGCAGACGGTACGGGCACGGAGTCTCCACGCCGCGGCCGCCACCGCCCACGACCACCGTCCCGGCGGCCGGTCCGCGCTGGACGCCCGGCTGGACCTGATGCTGCGGGAGCAGGCGGGGGCGGCCGGGCGCAGCCGGGAGCTGGTCGGTCTGCTGGCCGCGACGGCCGAGGGCTCGGCCGACGCCGAGCACCTCGCCCACGAGCTGGCCTGGCTGCGCGACGACCATGCGCGCGCGACCGCCCGGATCGCCGAACTCCGCGCCCGCCTCGCCGCTCTGCCGCCCGTGCCCCCTCCCGGCGGCCCGCAGCACGCGTTCGCGCCCGAGCGGGGCGGGGCGGCCGCGGCCCCCGCCCAGGCCACTCCCGAGGAGGGGGCGTCGACGCCCTGGCCGGGGCCGGCGGCCCCGTCCGGCACGCCCCACGCACCCGGGTGGGACCGGGGGCCCGGAGCACCGGCGCCGGCCACGCACGGGGGACCGGCGTCCGCGTTCACGCCGGAGGCCGCGCCGGGCTCCGCGGCTCCGGCCGCCGGGGACCGGCCGTGGCCCGCCGGCGGGAGCGGGGACGCGAACACGGAGGCAGCGCCGGGGCAGGTCCCGGGGGCCGCCGCCGACGCCCCGGGCACCGAGGGGGAAGCCGCCCCGGGGCGGCGGCGGGGGCGCGCCGGCGGGAAGAAGCGGCCCCGTGGGGCTCGGTACGCATGGCTGGACGACGCCGACGACGAGCCTGACGTCCAGGAGGGCGCGCCCGGCGCCGAGGCCGTGCCGCCCGGGCTCGACGGGCTCTCCGCCCCGGCCGCGACGCCGCGCGGCGCCCGCTTCGGAGGGGGCGCCGAACAGACGGAGGCCGCGCCCGAGGCGCCCGCCGCTTGGGCCGCCGGTGTGGAGGACCCGGCAGTCGTACGGGACGCCGTGACCGGGCTGCTGGCGCTGCGGGCGCAGGGGCGTGGCGGGGAGGCGCACGCGCTGCTCTGCGAGGCCGCCCTGTGGCCCGCGCCCAGGCTGCCGCTGCTCGCCGCCGAACTGCACCGCGCCGGCCTCGCCGCCGACTGGGCCACCCTCCTCTGGGAGGCCGCCTATCTGCCGTCCGACCGGCTCGCCGAGCTGGCCGGGGCGCTCGCCCGGACAGGCCGGGACCAGGACGCCCGGCAGCTGCTGCGCCAGGGCGTGGCCCGGCCGACCGGCGAGACGGTGGCGGCCGTGCTTGCCCTGGACGACGACGGGCGCGGCGCGGAGGCGCACGCCCTGGTCGCGGCGTTCGTCGAGGCCCGCTCGCCCGAGGACGTCGCCCGGTTCGCCGCCCAGGCCCCGCACCGCCTCGTGCCCGAGGTGCTGGCCGCCGCCCGGTCGGTCGCCCCGGCGAGCGAGCCCGCGCTCGTGCACGCCCTGCGCGTGGCGGGTCTTGTCGCCACCTGAGCGATGTGCCGCCGGACCGCGGCCGCGTGCGGCCCCGGCCGAGAGGGCGGCCTCAGGAGCCGTATCGAAACATGACCGCTGTGGACCACTTGGGTACGAAACATGATCGACTCCGGCGGTTGACGGCGGCGGTCTTGCTCCGCGATCTGACGAGGCTTACGTTCTCCTCCTACGCAACGCTCTACGTGCGTAGAGGCTCTCTGACGCCGTGCCGAAGGAGCAGCTCATGTCCGACACCGTGCGCGCCGCGCTCGTCCAGGCGTCCTGGACAGGCGACACCGAATCGATGATCGCCAAACACGAGGAGCACGCCCGCGCGGCCGCCCGCCAGGGCGCGCGGGTCATCGGCTTCCAAGAGGTGTTCAACGCCCCGTACTTCTGCCAGGTACAGGACACGGAGCACTACCGCTGGGCCGAGCCCGTCCCCGACGGTCCCACGGTCCGTCGTATGCGGGACCTCGCCCGCGAGACCGGCATGGTGATCGTCGCGCCCGTCTTCGAGGCCGAGGCACCCGGCTTCTACTACAACACGGCCGCCGTCATCGACGCCGACGGCACCTACCTCGGCAAGTACCGCAAGCACCACATCCCCCAGCTCAAGGGCTTCTGGGAGAAGTTCTACTTCAAGCCCGGCAACCTCGGCTGGCCCGTCTTCGACACCGCCGTCGGGCGCGTGGGCGTCTACATCTGCTACGACCGGCACTTCCCCGAGGGCTGGCGCCAACTCGGCCTGAACGGCGCCCAGCTGGTATACAACCCCTCGGCCACCCACCGCAGCCTCTCCTCCCACCTGTGGCAGCTGGAACAGCCCGCGGCCGCCGTCGCCAACGAGTACTTCGTCGCCGCCATCAACCGCGTCGGCCGGGAGGAGTACGGCGACAACGACTTCTACGGCACCAGCTACTTCGTCGACCCGCGCGGCCGCTTCGTCGGCGACACCGCCTCGGACAAGGAGGAGGAACTCCTCATCCGCGACCTCGACCTGGGCCTCATCGACGAGGTACGGCAACAGTGGGCCTTCTACCGCGACCGGCGGCCCGACGCGTACGAAGGGCTGATGAACCCGTGAACACCGGCCACCACCCCCACCACCATCACCTGCTCGACCGCCACAAGGCCGTCCTCCCCGACTGGCTCGCCCTCTACTACGACACCCCCATCGAGATCACCCACGGCGAGGGCCGCCACGTCTGGGACGCCGACGGCAACCGCTACCTCGACTTCTTCGGCGGCATCCTCACCACCATGACCGCCCACGCCCTCCCCGAGGTCACCAAGGCGGTCAGCGAACAGGCCGGGCGGATCATCCACTCCTCCACCCTCTACCTCAACCGCCCGATGATCGAGCTCGCCGAGCGCATCGCGGCCCTCTCGGGCATCCCGGACGCCCGCGTCTTCTTCACCACCTCCGGCACCGAGGCCAACGACACCGCGCTCCTCCTCGCCACCGCGTACCGCCGCACCAACCAGATCCTGGCGATGCGCAACAGCTACCACGGCCGCTCCTTCTCCACCGTCTCCGTCACCGGCAACAGAGCCTGGGCCACCACGAGCCTCTCCCCGCTGCGCACCCTGTACGTGCACGGCGCGGTCCGCGACCGCGGCCCCTTCGCCCATCTCCCGGACGCCGAGTTCACCGCCGCGTGCGTCGCCGACCTGGAGGACCTGATCGGCCAGACCGGCGACGTCGCCGCGCTCATCGCCGAACCGATCCAGGGCGTCGGCGGCTTCACCTCACCGCCCGACGGGCTGTACGCCGCGTTCCGCGAGGTCCTCGACCGGCACGGCATCCTGTGGGTCAGCGACGAGGTGCAGACCGGCTGGGGCCGCACCGGCGAGCACTTCTGGGGCTGGCAGGCGCATGCCGCGAGCGGCCCGCCCGACATGCTCACCTTCGCCAAGGGCATCGGCAACGGCATGGCCATCGGCGGCGTCGTCGCCCGCGCGGAGGTGATGAACTGCCTGACGGCCAACTCCATCTCCACGTTCGGCGGCTCCCCGGTCACCATGGCCGCCGGCCTCGCCAACCTCGCGTACCTCCTGGAACACGACCTCCAGGGCAACGCCCGGCGCGTCGGCGGCCTCCTCATGGAACGGCTCCGCGCCATCGGCGCAGGCGTCGACCTCGTACGAGCGGTACGCGGCCGTGGACTGATGGCCGGCATCGAACTGGCCCACCCCGACACCGGCGAGGCCGACCCGCAGGCGGCCGCGGCCGTCATGGAGGCGGCCCGCGAACGCGGCCTCCTCATCGGCAAGGGCGGCGGCCACAACACCAGCGTCCTGCGCGTCGCCCCGCCGCTCTCCCTGAGCGTCGCCGAGGCCGAGGAAGGCGCCGCCCTCCTCGAACAGGCCCTCCGCACCGTCCAGTAACGGAACACACCCAAGGGGGCCGACAACCCATGACCACCCGCACCCTCGTCCGGGGCGGCCTCGTCATCACCGCCGCCGAGGAGAGCCACGCCGACGTCCTCATCGAGGACGGCCGCATCGCCGCGCTCGCCGCACACGGCTCCAGCGCCGCCGACACCTGGACCCCCGACCACACCGTCGACGCCACCGGGAAGTACGTCATCCCGGGCGGCGTCGACGCCCACACCCACATGGAGCTGCCCTTCGGCGGCACCTTCGCGTCCGACGACTTCGAGACCGGGACGCGCGCCGCCGCCTGGGGCGGCACCACCACCATCGTCGACTTCGCCGTCCAGACCGTCGGCCACACCCTCCGCGAAGGGCTCGACGCCTGGCACGCCAAGGCCGACGCCAAGTGCGCCATCGACTACGCCTTCCACATGATCCTCTCCGACGTCGACCAGTCGTCGCTCAAGGAGATGGACCTGCTGGTGGAGGAGGGCGTCACCAGCTTCAAGCTGTTCATGGCGTACCCCGGTGTCTTCTACAGCGACGACGGCCGGATCCTCCGCGCCATGCAGCGCTCCGCGCTCAACGGCGGGCTGATCATGATGCACGCCGAGAACGGCATCGCCATCGACGTCCTCGTCGAACAGGCCCTGGCCCGGGGCGAGACCGACCCCCGCCATCACGGCGAGGTCCGCAAGGTGCTCCTGGAGGCGGAGGCCACGCACCGCGCCATCCAGCTCGCCCGGGTCGCCGGTGCGCCGCTCTACGTCGTCCATGTGTCGGCGGAGGAGGCCGTCGCCGAGCTCGCCGCCGCCCGCGACAAGGGCCTCCCGGTCTTCGGCGAGACCTGCCCGCAGTATCTGTTCCTGTCCACCGACAACCTCGCCGAGCCCGACTTCGAAGGCGCCAAGTACGTGTGCAGCACGCCGCTGAGGCCGCGTGAGCACCAGGCGGCGCTGTGGCGGGGGCTGCGCACCAACGACCTCCAGGTCGTCTCCACCGACCACTGTCCCTTCTGTTTCCGCGGCCAGAAGGAGCTGGGCCGGGGCGACTTCTCGAAGATCCCCAACGGACTGCCGGGGGTCGAGCACCGGATGGACCTCCTCCACCAGGCCGTCGTCGACGGGCACATCAGCCGCCGCCGCTGGGTCGAGATCGCCTGCGCCACCCCCGCCCGTATGTTCGGCCTCTACCCGAAGAAGGGCACGATCGCGCCCGGCACGGACGCCGACCTCGTCATCTACGACCCGAAGACCATCCAGACCCTCTCCGCCGAGACCCACCACATGAACGTCGACTACTCGGCGTACGAAGGGAAGACCGTGACGGGACAGGTGGAGACCGTGCTGTCGCGCGGTGAGTTCGTCATCGACCGCCGAACGTACACCGGGCGCGCCGGGCACGGCGTCTACACCCCCCGCTCGACCTGCCAGTACCTGGACTGAGGAGGCCCCCCATGGACTTCGGACTCGTTCTCCAGACGGACCCCCCGGCCTCCGAGGTCGTCAGCCTGATGAAGCGTGCCGAGCGCAACGGGTTCCGCTACGGCTGGACCTTCGACTCCGCTGTGCTGTGGCAGGAGCCGTTCGTCATCTACAGCCAGATCCTCGAACACACGACAAAGCTGCACGTGGGCCCGATGGTGACCAACCCGGGCACCCGCACGTGGGAGGTCACGGCCTCCACCTTCGCCACCCTCAACGACATGTACGGCAACCGCACCGTGTGCGGCATCGGGCGCGGCGACTCCGCGATGCGCGTCGCCGGCCGCAAGCCCAACACGCTGGCCCGGCTCGGGGAAGCCATCGACGTCATCCGCGACCTCGCCGAGGGACGCGAGGCCCAGGTCGAGGGCCAGGCCGTCCGCATTCCCTGGGTGAGGAACGGCCGACTGCCGGTGTGGATGGCCGCGTACGGGCCCAAGGCGCTCGCGCTCGCCGGGCGCAAGGCCGACGGCTTCATCCTCCAGCTCGCCGACCCGTTCCTGACGGAGTGGATGGTCAAGGCGGTACGGACCGCTGCCGAGGAGGCCGGCCGCGACCCCTCCACCCTCACGATCTGCGTCGCCGCGCCCGCGTACGTCACGGCCGACAGCTCGGCCGAGGCGCTGGCCCACGCACGTGAGCAGTGCCGTTGGTTCGGCGGCATGGTCGGCAACCATGTCGCCGACCTGGTCGCCCGGTACGGCGAGCACTCCTCGATGGTGCCGGACGAGCTCACCACCTACGTCAAGAACAGGCACGGCTATGACTACAGTCACCACGGCCGCGCCGGTAACCCCTCCACCGACTTCGTCCCCGACGAGATCGTCGACCGCTTCTGCCTCCTCGGCCCCGCCGAGGCCCACATCGCCAAACTCCGCCTGCTGCGGGACCTCGGCGTCGACCAGTTCGCCGTCTACAACATGCACGACGCCAGGGAAGCGACCGTCGACGCGTACGGCTCCGAGATCATCCCGGCCTTCAGCCTCTGACCGTCGTCGTGGCCGGAGCGGACCGCCCGGCGGACGTGGCGTCGGGCTCGGCGAAGGCCGTCGTGTTCGCGACGGGCGCGGCCACGGAGTCCGGCCGGACCTTCCGGCCGGCGGCGGTGGGGGCGCTGGGCTCGACGACCGTGGTGTGCGCGGACCACGCAGCTCGCCACCGAGAGCCACGACGTGCCCGTGGGCCACGACGTGCCCGTGGGCCACGACGTGCCCGTGGGCCACGACGTGCCCGTCGTCGACGTGCGGCCCGGGGACCGCGGGGCCGGCCGACCGGGGCCTCCGCGCGAGCGGAAGCACCCTCCGTCCGGAAGGGTTGGTGCCATGGGGCACTCGGCGCACATCGCGGTCATCGGCATCGGCAACGAGTTCCGGCGGGACGACGGCGTCGGATGGGCCGTGATCAGGCGGCTGCGGGAACGCGCCGCCCGGCGGTCCCTGCCACCGGGCACGGTGCTCGGGACGTCCGACGGAGAGCCGAGCCGGCTCATCGCGCTGTGGGAGGACACCGCCCTCACCGTCGTCGTCGACGCCGTGCGCACCCACGGCGGCAGCCCGGGCCGGGTGCACCGGCTCACGGCCGAGCACCCGGACGCGTACGCGACAGGTGCCGTCACCTCGCACGGGCTGGGCCTCGGCGAGGCCGTCGAACTCGCCCGCGCACTGCGACGGCTGCCCCGGCGCCTGTGCGTGTACGCGGTGGAGGCCGCCGACATGTCGCTGGGCACCGGCCTCACGCCCGCCGTCGGGGCCGCCGTCCAGCCGCTGGCGGAGCGCATCGAGGCCGAGGCCCGGCACCACCACGGCACCGGCCCCCGCCGCGCCCCGCCGGCACCCGGACCGGTGAACCGCCCATGAGACGTCTGGACGCGCCCGGCTCGCGGCCACCGCGCCCCGGCAGCACTCTGAAGGAGCCCGGGAGGAGCCCGGGACGAGCGGGTCGTGCCGAGGCCCATCGGCCTGTGCCCAGGCGACCGGGACCAACCGCACTGGAAGAGTGTCGTCCGAACCCCCGGAGCGCCGCGGTGGGGCCGGCGACGCGGAGGTGAGAGCGATGGCGGACACGGCCGTCCCGAGGACGGACCCGGGTACCCCGACGGCGGTGATCGACCGGGACGGTCTCGACGTGCTCGTGCGGGAGCTGCGGGCCCGCGGGCACACCGTCATCGGGCCGACGGTCCAGGACGGGGCCGTCGTCCTCGCCGAACTCGACTCCGCGGCCCTGCTGCCCCACGGCTGGGGCGTGGAGCACGAGGCCGGCCACTACAGGTTGCGGCGCCGTGAGGACGAGGCGGCCTTCGCCCACAGCGCGGGACCGCAGTCCTGGAAGAAGTACCTGCACCCCCAACGCGTACGCCAGTGGACCGCCGACCGAGACACCGACGGGCGGCTGACGGTACGGGCCGAGGAGCCCGACCCGGTGTCGTACGCGTTCCTCGGCGTACACCCCTGCGACCTGCGTGCCATCGGCATCCAGGACCGGGTGCTGAGCGGAGGCCGCCACGCCGACGAGGGATACCGGAGCCGGCGGGCACGGGCGTTCGTCGTGGTGGCCGAATGCGGCGAGCCCGGTGCCACGTGCTTCTGCGTGTCGATGGGCACGGGCCCCGGTGTGTCCGACGACGCGGGATTCGACCTGGCCCTCACCGAGCTCGTGGACGGCGGCCACCGCTTCCTCGTCCGCGCGGGCACTCCTGCCGGGGCGGAGGTGCTGTCCGCCCTGCCGCGCCGTACCGCGGACCAGGAGACGCGGGAGGCCGCCCGTGACACGGTGGCGAGGGCGGCCGACCGCATGGGGCGGTCGATGCCCCCTGTGGACCTGCGGGACCTCATGGCCGACACCCGTGAGGCCGAGCGCTGGAAGGACGTGGCCTCCCGCTGCCTCACCTGCGGGAACTGCACCATGGTCTGCCCCACCTGCTTCTGCACCACCACCGAGCAGGTCACCGACCTCACCGGCGACCACGCGGAGCGCTGGCAGCGCTGGGAATCCTGCTTCGACCTTGACTTCTCCCTGCTGCACGGCGGCCCCGTACGCACCTCGGGGCTCAGCCGTTACCGCCAGTGGCTCACCCACAAGGTCGGTACCTGGCACGACCAGTTCGGCACCTCCGGCTGTGTCGGCTGCGGACGCTGCATCGTCTGGTGCCCGGTCGGCATCGACATCACCGAGGAGGCATGGGCGCTGGACCAGGAGCGGTCCGGGACACCTGAGCAGGCTCCCGAAGGACCCGCCACGTCATGACGGACGACGCCACGACCGGCGGCGGCACGACCGGCGACGCGCCCCCGGGGCGGGGTCTCTTCGCGGCGCTGCCGCGGCACGGGGCGGAGGCGCTGTCCGCCCTCGCGGCGGACGTCGCGTTCACCGCCGGGAGCCGCCTGTTCGAGGAGGGGCGTCCCGCCGACCGCTTCTGGGTCGTCCGCACGGGGACGGTCGCGCTCGACACGCACATTCCCGGACGCTCCGCGGTCGTGGTGGAGACCGTCGGCGCCGGGGAGCTGGTCGGCTGGTCCTGGCTGGTTCCGCCGCACGAGTGGCGGCTGGGCGCGAGCGCGACCACGGCGGTACGCGCCTGGCAGTTCGACGCCTCCGGTGTGCGGGACCTGTGTTCCCGGGACCCGGTGCTCGGGCAGGCGCTCGCCCTGTACGTCGCCGGCGTCGTCGGCCACCGCCTGGAGGCCACCCGCACCCGGCTGCTGGACCTGTACGCGCCGCGCCCCGTCGACGTGCCGCCTGCCGGGGGAGCCCGGCGATGAGCGCCCCGGCCGCCGGTGCCGGGACCGCCGTCGGCGCCACCGTGCCGGTGCCGTACCGCGTGGTGCGGCACCGGCCGCAGACCCACGACACGACCACCCTCGTCGTGGAGCCGACCGGGCCCGCCCTCCCGCCCTTCGCGCCCGGGCAGTTCGCGATGCTGTACGCGTTCGGCGTCGGCGAGATCCCCGTGTCCGTCAGCGGCGTCACCCGGCCGGGGCACGGTCCCGGGCGCGCGGGGGGACACCGGCAGGAGCACACCGTCCGCGCGGTCGGTGCGGTGTCGGCCGCCCTCCGCGACACCGCGCCCGGCACCGAGATCGGCGTGCGCGGCCCGTTCGGCACCGCCTGGGACCTCACCCGGGCGCACGGCCGCGACGTGCTGGTCGTCGCCGGAGGTATCGGCCTCGCGCCGCTGCGGCCCGTGGTGCGCGCGGTCCTCGACGACCGGGAACGGTACGGGCGGCTCAGCGTCCTGGTCGGTGCCCGAGCCCCTGCCGAGCTGCCCTTCCGCGCCGACCTCGCCGACTGGACCGCGGTACCCGGGGCGCACGTGGCGGTCACCGTGGACCGCCCGGATCCCGGCTGGCGTGGCGAGGTCGGTGTGGTGACCACCCTTCTGGACCGCGCCCCGTTCACCCCCGCCCGCACGGTCGCGCTGCTGTGCGGACCGGAGGTGATGATGCGGGCCACCGCCCGTGATCTACTGCACCGCGGCGTACCCGCCGAGGCCGTACAGGTCTCCCTGGAACGCAACATGCACTGCGCGACCGGGCACTGCGGCCACTGCCAGCTCGGCCCGCTGCTGCTCTGCCGGGACGGGCCCGTCGTGGGCTACGACACCGCCGGACCGCTGCTGACCTACCGTGAGCTGTGACGGGGAGCTGTGACCGACATGACCGACGAGGCACGCGCCCGCCCCCGGCTCGGCGTCTTCAAGTTCGCCTCCTGCGACGGCTGCCAGCTGACCCTGCTGGACTGCGAGGACGAGCTCCTCGCGATCGCGGAAGAGGTGGAGATCGCCCACTTCCTGGAGGCATCCAGCGCCGTGGAGCCCGGCCCGTACGACCTGTCCCTCGTCGAGGGCTCCATCACCACGCCCGACGACGCCGAGCGCATCCGCCGGGTCCGGGAGGAGTCCCGCCACCTCGTCACCATCGGGGCCTGCGCGACCGCCGGAGGAGTCCAGGCCCTGCGCGACTTCGCCGACGTCGAGGAGTTCACCCGGACCGTCTACGCCACGCCCGCGTACATCGACACCCTCGCCACGTCCACGCCCATCTCGGCACACGTCCCCGTCGACTTCGAGCTGCGCGGCTGCCCCATCGACCGCGGACAGCTCGTGGAGGTCATCACCGCCTTCCTGCACGGCCGCAGACCGGACGTTCCCGACCACAGCGTGTGCTTCGAGTGCAAGCGGCGCGGCACCGTCTGCGTGACCGTGGCCCACGGTACGCCCTGCCTCGGCCCCGTGACGCACGCCGGCTGCGGGGCGCTCTGCCCCGCGTTCGGACGCGGCTGCTACGGCTGCTTCGGCCCGTCCCGGTCCACCAACCTGCCTGCCTACATCCCGGTCCTGCGCCGCGACGGCATGGACGACCGGGACATCGAACGGTTCCTGCGCACGTACAACGCCGCCGCCTTCGAGGACCCCGCGGTACGGGAGACCCGCCCGTGACCCGCGACGAGTCCCGTGTCCTGCGTGTCGGCGCCCTCAGCCGCGTGGAGGGCGAGGGAGCGCTGCACCTGCGGATCCACGACGGCACCGTCGCCGAGGCACGGCTGGAGATCTACGAACCGCCGCGGTTCTTCGAGGCGTTCCTGCGCGGCCGGGGCCACACCGAACCCCCCGACATCACGTCCCGGGTGTGCGGCATCTGCCCGATCGCCTACCAGATGAGCGCGTGCCAGGCCATCGAGGACGCCTGCGGCGTCACCGTGGACGGCCCGCCGGCGGTCCTGCGGCGGCTCGTCTACTGCGGCGAATGGATCGAGAGCCATGTCCTGCACATCCACCTGCTGCACGCCCCCGACTTCCTCGGCTGCGCGAGCGTCGTCGAACTGGCCCGCACCCACCGGGCGCACGTGGAGCGCGGTCTGCGGCTGAAGCAGACCGGCAACGCAGTCATGGAGCTCCTCGGCGGCCGCGCCGTCCATCCGGTGAACGTCCGGGTCGGCGGCTTCCACCGCGCCCCCACCCGCGCGGAACTGACGCCCCTGACCGAGCGACTGCTCCGCGCGCGCGACGACGCGTGGGAGACCGTGCGCTGGGTGTCCGGCTTCGAGTTCCCGGACGCCACCACCGACGCCGACCTGCTGGCCCTCGCCGCACCCGGGACGTACGCCATCGAAACGGGAACGCCGACCGTCCTGCCCTCCGGCTCCACGGCCCCCTCGCGCGCCTTCGGGCTACGGGACTTCACCCGGCACGTGACCGAGGAGCAGGTACCGTACTCGACCGCCCTGCAGTCCCGTCTGGACGGCCGCCGCCATCTGGCGGGCGCGCTCGCCCGCTACGCCATCAGCGGCCATCTGCTGTCGCCTGCCGCGCGTGAGGCGGCTCGCGAGGCCGGTCTGTCCGCGCCCGGCGACGGCGGAGCCGTGTGCCGCAACCCGTTCCGCAGCATCGTGGTCCGGGCGATCGAGGTGCTGTACGCCGTCGACGAGGCCCTCCGCCTCATCGACGCCTACGAACCGCCCGCGCGCCCGTCCGTCGACGTCGTCGCCCGGGCAGGCACCGGCCACGGAGCGACCGAGGCGCCGCGCGGCCTCCTCTACCACCGCTACACCCTCGACGGCGACGGCACCCTCACGGATGCCCGGCTGGTTCCGCCGACCGCCCAGAACCAGGGTGCCATCGAGCACGACCTCCGCCGCCTCGTCGAGGACGAGATCCGCCGACGCGGCCTGCCCGACGACGACACGGAGCTCACCGGCCTGTGCGAGCGTGCCATCCGCAACCACGACCCGTGCATCTCCTGCTCGACCCACTTTCTCCGACTGGACATCGAGCGCACGTAAACAACACGGCCCCTAAAGGAACTGAGCTTTCCGGCTCTGGGTCCCTGTGAGGCTCCGCTTATGCTCCCGACTGCCCCCTACGACAGGGCGGTCACGGGTCACATCGCCCGGCCCCGCTATGCGGGGCCGGGTTGGGGCATGTTTACGAATACCCACGCCGTGGCCCCTCGCTGTGCGATGTTGACCCCGGCGACGTGGTCGGCCGGCCCAGCGAGGCCGCACCGACGACAAGAGAAGTGGTCCCGAGTGCGGCGGTTGCCGCGCTCGGTGTGGCCGCAGCGCGGGCAGCGCTGCGAGGTGTAGGCCGGGTCCACCTCGATGAACGGCACGCCGGCACGGCGGGCCTTGTACTCGATGAACGAGCCGAGTTGGTGGAACGGCCAGGAGGACTGGCGTGCTCGCTGGTCGCGGGGAACCGTAACCCGCTCGCGGATGCCCTGGAGCTGTTCCAGGGACAGGCCGCGCTCGGTGCGTTGGGCGACAGCAACGACAGTCTTTGAGACCTTGTGGTTGACGTGGGTCGCGTGCCGGGCCTCGCGGCGGGCACGCTTCTTGAGGAGCTGGGCAGCGCTGCGGGTGCGCTTGGCCTGGATCTCGGCCTTCTTACGGGCCTGCCAGCGCCGGTACCGGCCCAGGCGGCGGCCGGAGTGGTTGTCCCCGTCGCTGGTGGTGGCGAGGTTGTTAATGCCCCGGTCCACTCCGATCCAGCCCTTCGGCTCGAACACCTCGGGCTCGGCGATGTCGATGGTGGCGACCAGGAACAACTTGCCGTCCCGCCCGATCAGATCGGACTCGCCCTTGCGGTGCTCGGTGAGCTGCTTGAGCGCGGCCGGAGAGCAGGCGAACCGCACGTTCTTGACCCGACCGCTCAAGGTCCAGATGGACACGGTCTGGGCGTCGTAGTTCCAGCTCAAACAGCGATCGTCATACGTGTGCGCCGCGTCGGACCGGAAGGTGATCGGCTTCGACTCGACCTTGCGGCGGCGTTTGGAGCCTTCCGGGCCGAGGTTCCCGGCCTTGATGCCTGCGCGCAGCGTCGTATACGCGTCGGCGACGCGCTTGATGATGTGCTGCGCGGCCTGCGCCCCGAAGCCACGGGCCTTCAGCTCGCCGTAACACAGCTTCCGCAGCTCGCGGACGGAGCCCTTGAGGCCGAAGTGTTCGAACGACACCTCGGACACCCGGTTCGCGGCCTCGTTCGCGGCATGCAGGGTCGACTCGATCGCCGGTGCCTGCACAGCATCCGGCGTGAGTTTGACCTGCACGACGATCTTCATACGAGCACCGTACCATCGTGTCTATGTCACCTCGATGGGAACCAAATCCCGATATCCGCAGGGGCCGTAGTGTCGTGTACGCCCTGCACGCGCATCTGGTCTTCACGCCCAAGTACCGGCGGAAGGTGTTCACCGACGAGATCCTGTCGCGCTGCGAAGAGATCATGCGGGAGGTGTGCGCCAAGGCGAACGTGGAACTGCGCGAGTTCAATGGCGAGACCGACCACGTGCACCTCCTGGTGCACTACCCGCCGCAAGTCAAGCTGTCTGCGCTGGTCGGCTCCCTCAAGGGCGTCTCCGCCCACTACCTCCGCAAGGAGTACCCCGACCACATCAAGCGGTACCTGTGGGGCGAACGCTTCTGGTCCCCGTCCTACTTCGCCGCCTCCTGCGGCGGCGCACCGCTCGCCGTGATCAAGGAGTACATCGAGAACCAGAAGCGTCCCGACTGAGGTCAACAGTGCGGACCCGTGCTCCGGTGCGGGTCACCCCTATCTTGAGAAGCAATTCCTCCCGAGCCCTGAAGGGGCCGGGGTTCCTTGCTAGATCATGCTGAAGCCGCTCGCGGACTACGGCTGGGCGGTGGGGCTCGCCGCCTCGCTGCTGCTGTATGCGGCCCTGATGTCCGGCCGGGCCGCTGACACGGAGGTTACGCGCCAGTAGGCTCCGCTGGTATGACCACTCACGCGGCGGTAGCGGACCTCGGACTCGCCGAACAGGCAAGGCAGTTGAGGGAGGGCCTGGTCACCTCCACGGCCCTGGTGCGGGCCTCGCTCGACCGGATCGAGGCGACCCGCACCACCCTGAACGCCTTCCGCTGCGTACGGGCCGAAGCCGCCCTCGCCGAGGCAGCGGAGGCCGACCGGCGCCTCGGCGCGGGAGAGGCCCTGCCGCTGCTCGGCGTGCCGGTCGCCGTCAAGGACGACACCGACGTCGCCGGGCTGCCCACCCGCTTCGGCTGCGCGGGCGACATCCCGCCCGCCGAAGCCGACGGGGAGGCCGTCCGCCGGCTGCGCGCCGCCGGGGCGGTCGTCGTCGGCAAGACCAACTCCTGCGAGCTGGGCCAGTGGCCGTTCACCGAGGGCCCCGCCTTCGGCGCCACCCGCAACCCGTGGAACCACGGCCACACCCCGGGCGGCTCCTCCGGCGGGTCCGCCGCGGCCGTCGCCGCCGGGCTGGTGCCCGCCGCGCTCGGCTCCGACGGGGCCGGCTCCATACGGATCCCTTCCGCGTGGACACACCTCGTCGGCATCAAACCGCAGCGCGGCCGGGTCGCCGTCCACCCGTACGACGACTGCTTCGAGGGCCTCACCGTCAACGGTCCCCTGGCGCGTACCGTCGCCGACGCCGCGCTCCTGCTCGACGCCGTCTCGGGGGCGCACCCCGGCGAGCGGTTCCGGCTGCCCGCCATCGACGCCTCGGCGGCCGCCCGCCGCGAACCGGGGCGACTACGGGTAGCGCTGGCCTGGCGGCCGCCGTTCACCGCCACGCCCGCCCCGCTGCACCCGGACGTACGCCGGGCCGTCACCGCCCTGGCCGAGTCGCTCGCCCGGCTCGGCCACACCGTCGAGGAGGCGCGGCCGCGGTACGGGCTGATCGGCCTGAGCTTCCTGCCTCGCGCGACCGCCGGGATCGCCGCGTACGCCGACCGGCACCCCGACCCCGGGCTCCTGGACCCGCGCACCCGCGGCGCGACCCGCACCGGCCACCGCCTCGGCGGCCGTGCCCTGCGCGCCGCCCGCGCCCGTGAGGCGCGTCAGCACCGACGGGTGGGCGCCCTGTTCACCGCGTACGACGTGATCCTCACGCCCACCACGGCCGCGCCGCCCCCGCGGATCGGCACCTTCGACGGCATGCCCGCGTGGCGCACGGACCTGACGATGGCCGCGGCCTGCCCGTACGCCTGGCCGTGGAACGTCCTCGGCTGGCCCGCCGTCAACGTCCCCGCGGGCTTCACCCGCGACGGCCTCCCGGTCGGCGCGCAACTCCTCGGCCCCGGAGGCGGGGAGGAGCGCCTCGTCTCGCTCGCCGCCCAGTTGGAGGACGACCGGCGCTGGTACGAGCACCGCCCGCCGGTCGCGCTCAGTCCGGCGAGCCCCAGGCCGTCGTGAGCCCGTCCAGCCACGCGGGCGGCAGTTCGGCGGCGTCCCACTCCTCCCGCAACGCCGACGACGCCGTGGCGAGTCGTTCCAGTACGGCGACGCTGGTGGGGGAGTGGACCAGGGAGTAGCGGCCGTGGACGGCGACGGAACTGCCGGGCCCGTACTCCGCGTAGAGGCGCTCCAGGCGCGCTCGGTCGGCCGAGGTGAACTCCGCCAGCCGCCCGGCGTATCCGGCGCGCTGCCTGGAGTTCATGGTGCCGAGGACGGCGGTGAGTACCTGCTCGGAGACTTCGGGATCGAGGTCGGACACGGCGGTGAACGAGAGGTACAGAGGCATGACCGCCGCCTTGGCCCGCTCCACCTGCATCCTCCTGACGGGAGGGCGGGCGTCCGGAGCGGCATCCGACGGATCGGAGGCGACGGCGCGCCGTAGCGCCCCTTCGGCGAGGCGGCCGAGTTCATCGGTGACGACCCCGGCCCCGTCGAGCCAGCCGGCCTCGTACAGCTCGCCCTTCTCCGTCGGCGCGCCCCGCCCGGTCACGCGGACCTCCTGGTGCGCGAGGGCGAGGGCGCCCGCCTCGACGAGCCCGATCAACTCCTCCGCGTCGCCGGAGTAGACCCCCGCGCGGCCGAGGAGCTGGAGGAGGGTCTGCTTCGCGTTGCGGACACTGACCGCGTCCAGCTGCTGCCGTCCTTCGTCGACGGCGTCCATGGGGTCCTCCTCGTCGCATGAGCCGTGCGGCGCGCCTCCGTGGACGCTCCGTTCGGGGCCGATGGTGTCGTGTCCTACAGCGACATCTTGACACCGAGCGGGTGCCCGTGGCGCCCGTGTCGTCGCCCGGGCTGACGCGGCCGTCTGCCGGAAGCCGGTGTCGGACTCCCGGCGCGCCCGCCCCCAGCTCCGGCCGGCCGCGCACCACGCGCCCGGGCGTCGTGACCGTCGAGTCCCGCCCGGACCCCGCCGTGGTCGCCGAGCCTGCGCCGTCGGCGCCTGAGATCACCGCACGTCACCGTCCGTACACCCCGGGTGTCAGCGGGGCGTGGTGTGATGGAGGCATGATCGATGACCTGCTTGACGACTCCGGTTTCCTGTCCGCCGCCGAGGACGCGGTACGCGCGGCCGCCGCCGACGAGGTGATGCCGCGCTGGCGGCAGCTCGCCGCGCACGAGGTCGACCAGAAGACGGGTCCGCACGATCTGGTGACCATCGCCGACCGCAGCGCCGAGACGCATCTGGCGAAGGCGCTCACGGCGCTGCTGCCCGGCTCCGTGGTGGTGGGCGAGGAGGGCGTCCACGCCGACCCGGCGGCCTACGCGGCGGTCCGGGGCGATGCCCCCGTGTGGATCGTCGACCCGGTCGACGGCACCCGCCAGTTCGTCCGCGGCGAGCCGGGCTTCTGCACACTCGTGGCTCTCGCCCACCACGGCGTACTGCTGGCGTCCTGGACGTTCGCCCCCGCACTGGGCGAGATGGCCGTCGCCGTACGCGGCAGGGGCGCCCGGCTGAACGGCGCGGAGCTGCGGGCGGGCTCGCCCGCCCGGGGCGCGGTCCTGCGGGTCGCCACGGCCCACCCCGACTTCGCCACGCCCGCGCAGAAGCGCGCCCTCCTGGGCCTCGCAGTGGAGGGCGTCGACGCCCGGCCGTGCGGCTCGGCGGGGCTGGCGTATCTGGCCGTGGCACGCGGCGACTCCGACGCCGTCGCGTTCACCTGGGAGTACGCCTGGGACCACGCGGCGGGACTCCTCCTGGTCACCGAGGCGGGCGGCGCGCACGTCACGCTCGACGGCGTCCCGTTCAGTGTCACGGGCGGCAACACCCTGCCGTTCACGGCGGCCCGGGACGCGGCGACGGCGGCACGGATACGATCCCTGCTCCGCGCGCAGTGACGCGCTCCCGATGACGGACCGACGGGTCAGGTGACGACGGGTCAGGTGACCGACAACGACCGCCCGGCGCCTGCCCGTCCGGTGCGGCGCAATATCCTGGCCCTCCTGGCCACCGGCTGACGAAGGAGTCCGAAGGTGCCGTCGATGCTCGATGCCGTCGTCGTGGGGGCGGGCCCCAACGGACTGACGGCCGCCGCCGAACTGGCCCGCCGCGGCTTCTCCGTGGCCGTCTTCGAGGCGCGGGAGGCGGTCGGGGGCGGAGCGCGCACGGAGGAGCTCACACTCCCCGGCTACCGCCACGACCCGTGTTCGGCGGTGCACCCCCTCGGCGTCGGCTCGCCCGCCTTCAAGGCCATGCCCCTGGACCGCTACGGCCTGGAGTGGCTGCACGCACCGCTGCCCATGGCGCACCCCTTCGACGACGGCACGGCGGCGGTCCTGTCCCGCTCCGTCGCCGAGACGGCCGCGTCGTTCGGCCCGCGCGACGCAGGTGCGTACCGCCGCCTGGTCGCTCCGTACACCGGCAGGTGGGACACGCTCGCCCGGGACTTCATGTCCCTGCCGATGACCGCCCTGCCCCGCGACCCGGTCACCCTCGCCCGCTTCGGCCTGACCGGCCTGCCGCCGTCCACCTGGCTGATGCGCCGCTTCCGCGACGACCGGGCCCGAGCCCTCTTCGCCGGGCTCGTCGCGCATGTCATCGCCCCCCTGGGCGGCCTGGCGACCGGTGCGATCGGCCTCGTCTTCGCCCTCGCCGCCCACGCGAACGGCTGGCCCGTCCCGCGCGGCGGCTCCCAGTCGATCTCGGACGCCCTCGCCGCGTATGTGAAGGACCTGGGCGGCGCGATCCACACCGACTACGAGGTCAAGCGACTCGACGACCTGCCGCCCGCCCGCGCCTACGTCTTCGACACCTCGCCCACGGCCCTCGCGCGCATCGCGGGACTGGGCCGGTACTACGACGGCTACCGCTACGGCGCCTCGGTCTTCAAGATCGACTACGCGCTCGACGGCCCCGTCCCCTGGACCGCCGAGGAGCCCCGCCGTGCCGGCACCGTCCAGATCGGGCCCGGCAGCCACGACATCGCGACCGCCCTGCGGCAGGCGTCCACCGGAACGGCCCCTGACACGCCCTTCCTGATCACCTCTCAACCCAGCCTGGTGGACCCGGGCCGCGCTCCCGCCGGGAAGCATGTCTTCTGGGCGTACGGCCACGTCCCGAACAGCTGGCAGGGCGACCTCACGGAGGCGATGGAGCGCCAGATCGAGCGCTTCGCCCCCGGCTTCCGCGACCTCGTCCTCGCCCGCGCCACCGCCGGCCCGCCCGAAATGGCCGCCCGCAACGCCAACTACGTCGGCGGCGACATCGCCTGCGGTGCGGCCCGCGGCCTCCAGCTCCTCCTCCGCCCCCGCCTGTCCCTCCACCCCTACAGCACCCCGCACCCGGCGGTCTTCCTCTGCTCCTCCGCCACCCCACCCGGCCCCGGCGTACACGGCATGTCGGGCCACAACGCGGCGAAGGCCGTCTGGCGCCACCTCCGCGCCATGAACCACGACACGAAGTCCTGAGCGGACGACGAACGGCCGCCATGAGCCGGCGCGCGGCCCAGGGGGCCCCAGAGGGCCCGCCAGGGAAAGGGGGGAGCGGCGGACCGTCAGCTGGGCGACACCTCCTTGGCGTACGGCGGGTCGGCTCCCGGGCGGGCGCAGGTGAGCGCCGAGACGCGGGCGGCCAGCCGCAGCGCGTGTGCCAGGTCCGGGTGCGCGGTGGTGCCGCGCGCCGCCTCACGCAGTCGCGGCGCGGCGCCGTCGCCGAGGAGACCGGCGGCGAGGAGCCCGGACAGCAGGCCCGCCATGAAGGCGTCCCCCGCGCCGATGGTGTCGGCGACGGTGACCGGCACGGGCGGTACGTCCAGGCGTCCCGCCGACGCCCAGTAGGCGCGGGCGCCCTCCGCGCCCCGGGTGAGGACGACGAGGGCCGGGCCCCGCCCTGACCAGCGGGCGGCCACGGTGTCCGGGGCCTCGTCCGGATACAGCCAGGCCAGGTCCTCCTCGCTGGCCTTCACCACGTGGGCGGCGGCCACCAGCTCCTCCACACCGGCACGTTCGTGTGCGGCCGGGCCCAGCAGGGCGGGGCGGAGGTTCGGGTCGTACGAGACCGTGCAGTGGTCCGGGGCCTCGGCGATCAGCTTCCGGACCCGGTCCGCGCCCGGCGGCAGGGCGGTGGCGATGGAGCCGGTGTGCAGATGCCCGTACCCCGTCGGCCGTACCGTCTCCGGCAGCTCCCAGCGGATGTCGAACCGGTACCGGGCCCCGCCGCTCGTGTCGAGCCGCGCGGTGGCGGTGGACGTCGGCGAGCCGGTCTCCGAGCCCGGGGTGAGCCGGACGCCGCTGGCCTCCAGGTGGCCGCGGAGCGTCCGGCCGTGGGCGTCGCGGCCGATCCGCGTGGCCAGCTCGACGGGGTGGCCGAGCCGGGCCAGGCCGAGCGCCACGTTCGCGGGGCTTCCCCCGGGGTGGGCGCGGTGCGTTCCGTCCGCCGCTGCGACGACGTCGGTGAGGGCTTCGCCGACGACGAGGACCGCGGGCGTCACCATCACGGCACCACCTGGATCTTACGGCCGAGACCGGCGCGGAAGCGGTCCATGGCGTGCGCGTAGTCGGTGAGCGGCAGCCGGTCGCTGATGAACACCTCGGGGTCCAGGACGCCCGCCGCGAACAGCTCGGCCGCCCGCTCGAAGCTGTGCAGCACCGCCATCGAACCGGTGATGGTGATCTCCTGGTTGTAGACGCGGTACGGCTCGAAGGAGGCGCGGGCCGCCTGGTCGGAGACGCCGAACTGGAGGAACGTGCCGCCCCTGCCGACCCGCGCGATGCCGTCCTCGATGGCGGCGGTGTTGCCCGTGGCGTCGATGACCACGTCCCAGCCGCGCGGGCGGTCGAGCTCGTCCGCCGACGTGGTGGCGTTGCTGCAGCCCAGCCGCCGGGCGGTGGCGAGCCGGTCGGCGTTGATGTCGACCATGTCGACGCTCGCCGCACCGGTGCGCTTGGCGAGTTCCAGCATCATCAGGCCCATGGTGCCGGAGCCGTAGATCAGCACATGGTCGGCGAGGTGGCTGCGGAGTACGTCGTAGCCGCGTACCGCGCAGGACAGCGGCTCGATGAGGCTCGCGTCGGCGGATGCCACATGGTCGGGCAGGACCACGCAGTTGGCGACGGGTACGGCGACGAACTCGGCGGCGGAGCCGGGCGCGGTGACCCCGACCGCCGCGTACCGCTCGCACAGGTTGCCCCGTCCGTGCCGGCACTGGTGGCACTCGCCGCAGTAGATGTTGGGGTCCGCGGCGACGCGGGCGCCCACGGCGAGTTCGGTGACCGCGTCACCGACCGCGACGACCTCCCCGGCGAACTCGTGGCCCGGCACGATCGGCAGCGCCGGGGCGTGCTCACCCTGCAGGATGTGCAGGTCGGTGCCGCACAGTCCGGTAGCCGCGACGGCGACGACCACCTCGCGCGGGCCGGGCGCGGGGTCGTCGAGCGTGGCGATCTCGATGGCTCCGGGTGCGGTGATGACGGCGGCCTTCACTTGACGGCTCCCAGGGACAGGCCCTGGACCAGTCGGTCCTGGGCGGCGAATCCGGCGATGAGGACGGGCAGGGACACCGCGAAGGCCGCGGCGCAGACCTGGGCGAGGAACAGCCCCTGGCTGGTGACGAACGAGGTGAGGAAGACCGGCGCGGTGACGGCGCGCACGCCGGTCAGGACCCGGGCGAAGAGCATCTCGTTCCAGCTGAAGATGAAGCAGATCAGCGAGGTGGCGGCGATGCCGGGGGCCGAGACGGGGATGATGATCCGGCGGAAGACGGTGGTGAGTCGCGCCCCGTCGACCTGGGCGGCCTCCAGGATGGCGACCGGGATCTCGGCGAGGAACGACCGCATCATCCACACCGCGATCGGCAGGTTCATCGACGTGTAGAGGACGACCATCAGCCAGATGTTGTCCAGCAGCCCCAGGTTCTGCGCGACCAGATAGACCGGCAGCAGGGCGGCCACGACGGGCAGCATCTTGGTGGACAGGAAGAAGAACAGCACGTCCGACCACTTGCGGACCGGCCTGATGGACAGCGCGTACGCCGCCGGTATCGCCAGCACCAGCACCAGCAGGGTCGAACCGACGGACGCCGTGAGCGAGTTGACCAGCGGTGGCCAGGGGCTGGCGCCCGTGGAGGCGCCGAAGAACTCCCGGTAGCCGTCCAGGGTCAGCTCGGCGGTCAGCGACGGCGGGTTGGTGGCCGCGTCGGTCTCGCTGTGCAGCGACGTGAGGACCATCCAGGCGATGGGGGTGACGAAGAGCAGCCCGACGGCCCAGGCGGCCAGACCCCACAGGGAGCCGGCCCGTCGCCGCGGCGCCGGTCCTCTGGTGGTGATCGCGGCGGTCATGCGTTCTCCTCCCGCAGCAGGCCGGACACCAGGCGCAGGGCGAGGGTGGCGACGACGATGGTCCCGGCGACCACCACCACGCCCGCGGCGGAAGCGCGGCCGTAGTCGTGCGCCTGGTAGAAGGTCTCGTAGATGGTGTAGGGCAGGTTGGCGGTGCCGAGACCGCCGGAGGTGAGCGTGAAGACGGCGTCGAAGTTCTGCACCACGTAGATCGAGCCGAGCAGCGCTGCCAGCTCCAGATAGCGCCGCAGGTGAGGCAGCGTCAGATAGCGGAAGACCTGCCAGGGACCCGCGCCGTCCACACGGGCCGCCTCCATCGCCTCGGTGGGGCGGGACTGCAGCCCGGCGAGCAGGATCAGCATCATGAACGGGGTCCACTGCCAGATCAGCGACACGGCGACCGCGGTCAGCGGTGTGGTGGTGATCCAGTCCGGCTGTGGCGCACGCTCGGCGCCGAACAGCTCCCAGACCCAGGTCAGCGTGCCGTTGAGCAGCCCGTACTCGGGGTTGTAGAGCGCGTGCTTCCACAGCAGCGCCGATGCCACCGGCACCAGCAGGAACGGTGCGATCAGCATCGTCCGCACCACGCCCCGGCCGCGGAAGCGCCGGTCGAGCAGCAGCGCCAGGCCGAGGCCGAGCAACAGGCTCAGCAGCACGACCCCGGCGGTCAGCCAGACGGTCGTCAGTACGGAGGCCCGCAGATCGGCGTCGGCGAACACGGCGGCGTAGTTGCCGAACCCGGTGAAGCCGCGATCGTCGGGGTAGAGCGAGTTCCACTCCATGAAGGAGATCACCAGCGTGGCCACGAAGGGCAGCTGGGTGACGATCACCATGAAGACCAGGGCAGGCATCAGCGGGGCGCGCCGGGCCCATGCCATGGCCCGCCCGGGCCGGGCCGCGGCGGCGGCCCGTACCCGGTCGGTGTCGTCCGAAGCCCTGCCGTCTTCCGTACGGCGGGGGGTGAGGGTGTCGACCACGGCGGGTCACCCGTTCCGGTACTTGGCGGCGACCTGCTCGGCCAGCTTCTGGCCCTTGTCCAGGGCCGCCTTGACGGAGGTGCGGCCGGCGATGGCCGAGGCGATCTCGCGGGACAGCTTGGTGCCGAGGTCGGGGAACTCGGGGACGCCCACGAACTGGATGCCGGTCGTCGGCCTCGGCTGCACGCCCGGGTTGGCCGGGTCGGCGCTCGCGATGGCCTGCCGGGTCGGCTCGGCGAACGCGGCGGCGACCTTCACATACTGCGGGTTCTGGTACGTCGAGGCACGCTTGCCGGCCGGGACCCTGGCCCAGCCCAGCCGCTCGCCCACCAGCTCCTCGTACGACCGGCTCGACGCCCAGGCGACGAACTTCGCCGCGTCGTCCTGGTTCTTGCTCGCCTTCTGGATGCCCCAGGCCCAGGTGTAGAGCCAGCCGGAGCTCTTGGTGTTGACGACGGGCGCCGGTACGTAACCGATCTTCCCGGCGACCGGGGAGCCCTCGCTCTCCAGGCTGCCCGCCGCCGCCGTGGCGTCGTACCACATGGCGGTCTTGCCCTGCTGGAGGCTGCTGAGGCACTCGGCGTAGCCGGCCTGGGCGGCACCCGCCTCACCGTGCTTGCGCACCAGGTCGACGTAGAACTGCGTCGCCTCGGTGAAGGCGGGGCCGTTCACCTCGGCCTTCCAGTCCTTGGTGAACCAGGTGCCGCCGAAGGTGTTGACCACGGTGGTGAGCGGCGCCATGACCTCGCCCCAGCCGGGCAGCCCGCGCAGACAGATGCCCTTCATACCGGGCTCGGCGCCGTCCGCCTTGGCGGCGAGTGCGGCGACCTGCTGCCATGTGGGCCGTTCGGGCATGGTGAGGCCCTTGGCCGCGAAGACGTCCTTGCGGTACATGAGGAACGACGACTCACCGTAGAACGGCTCCGCGTACAGCTTGCCGTCCGCGCCGGTCAGGCTCTGCCGGAGCGACGGCAGGATGTCGCCCTGCTCGAACGCCGGGTCGGCGGCGACGCTGTCGTCCAGCGGGGCGAGCCAGCCGTTGCGGCCGTAGATCGGCGCCTCGAAGTTGCTGATGGAGGCCACGTCGTAGCCACCGGCCTGGCTGGAGAACTCCTGGCTTATCTTGTCGCGGACGTCGTTCTCCGGCAGCACCGTGAAGTTGACCTTGATGCCCGTCTCCTCGGTGAAGACGGGGGCCAGCTTCTGCAGGTCGAGCATCTGCGGGTTGTTGACCATGAGGACGTTGACCGTGCGGCCGTCGCCGCCCCCGCCGGCTGCGCCGGCACCGGCGCAGCCGGTGGCCAGCAGGGCCGTACAGGCGGCTATGGCGGTCGCGGCGACGAGGACGGACCTGGGGCGGCGGCGGGCTCGTGCGGGTCTGCCGGCCGGGATGCCGTGCGGGGCGGTGTGCGGTGTGGTGTGCATGGGGTGCGGCCCTTCGGATGGGTGCGGTGCGGGCTTCCGTGGGGGGTTCAGGGTGTGACGGGACGGGCCTGCGGCGGCTCGCACGCAGGCCGGGATGGGAGGAGCGGGTCAGACGCGGGTGACGGTGGGGCCCAGGAGTGAGTACCGGTTGGCCTCGGCGACGGACAGACCGGTGTCCGTGACGATCGTCTCGAAGTCACCGATCTCGGCGAACCGGCAGAAGCTGCTGACCCCGAACTTGGTGTGGATCCCGATGAAGACCCGCCGCCGTGACGAGCGGATCGCCTGGGCCTTGACGTCGGCGACCACCGGGTCGGGTGTGGTGAGACCCGAGTCCCGGGCGATGCCGTTGGCCCCCATGAACGCCAGGTCGATGACGAACGAGGAGAGCATCTGCGTCGCCCACGACCCGACGGTGGCGAGCGTACGGCCCCGGACGCGGCCGCCCAGCAGCAGCACGGTCGTCTCCGGGGACTTGGCGACGGCCGCCGCGGTCGGCAGCGACGCGGTCACCACGGTGAGCGGCCGGTCGGTGGGCAGCATGCCGGCGAGGATCTGCTGGGTGTAGCCCTCGTCGATGAAGACGGTCTCCGCCGCGTCGATCAGCCGGACGGCGGCCGCGGCGATCCGCCGCTTGCTCTCCACCTGGTGGGTCTCACGGCGTGCGAGGTCCGTCTCGTACCCCGCGCTCTCCACCGGGTACGCGCCGCCGTGCGTACGGCGGACCAGACCACGCCGCTCCAGCTCGCTCAGATCCCGGCGGACGGTCTCCGGCGCGACCCGGAAGTCTGCCGCCAGGGCGGCGACCTCCGCCTGGCCGGCCTGGCGCAGTAGGGCCAGGATCCGGTGCTGCCGCTCCTCGCTCCGCATGCGCCCACCTCCTTGATCAGCCGATGACCGTTCGGGCAACCGGTGCCCGTTTCTGCCCGTGGGACCTTTATAGCCCGCCGCCCGGCGTGGGAGAGGGCCCGCGGCTCAGTGGAATCCGCCCGTTTCTGCCCGTTCTCGAAGCAGTGTCTTCGCAGGTCAGGGCCGGGGGAGGGGAGCGAAGGCGGTGTGTTCGCGGGGAAACGAGCGTTTGACTGATCTTCGGGCCGCGGCATTCCTCCACGGATCGGGGCCGGTCGGCCGGCCGTCACGGCCTGCCGGACAGGTCGATCCGGAACATGCCGCGGCCGTGTGTGACGCACACCGGGTCGCGGCGCGCCCTCAGCCCTCGCCGCGACCCCAGCCCCCGCCCTCACCGTCGCCCCCGCCCACGGCGGACTCGACCAGGACCACCTCCAGGGTGCGCGGGCCGTGGACGCCCTCGACACGGTCCAGTTCGATGTCGCTGGTCGCCGACGGGCCGGAGATCCAGGTCTGGGGGCGGCCGGGGTCGAGCCGTTCCAGGGCCTGCGGGACGGAGTCGACGACCTGGTCCGGGCAGCGTACGACGCAGATGTGATGGTCCGGCACCAGTGTGATGCGGCGTCTGCCCTGGTCGGGGCCGCCGTCCAGGACGATCGTGCCCGTCTCGGCGATCGCGACGGCGCAGCCCGTGACGACGCTGTCCACGGCGTCCAGCTGCTGTGGGGTGCTCGCCGCGCGGTCGGGCACCCGGGTCGCGTCCACGGCGGCCGTCCAGTGGGGCGGCAGCGCCGGTGGCAGGAGAACCGAGGTCGCGCCGCGCACGGCGAGCAGCCGCATGAGCAGGTCCGGGAGTCCGTCCTCGGTGGTGCGGTGCACGATCGCCCGGTAGTCCGCCAGGTTCTCCGCGAGAAGGACGACGGTCTCCTCGGCGGTGCGGGCGCCGTGCGCCCGAAGACAGCCACGCTCGACCGGGGCGTCCGCCGGCCGCTCGTCGCGCGGCACGTCCGCCAGGGCGCGGCGCACGCGCGCGAGTACCCGGTCCCTGCTGTCACCGCTCACCGGGCACCTCCATGTGTCCGCTGCCACCAGTCCCGGAACGACTCCGCCGGTACCTCCGGCAGCGTCCTCGTGTCCGTCCACGCCCGCCCCGGCCCCGGGAGCCGCTTCGGATGGAGGCGGCGCGTACGGGACGCCAGGCGCTGTCCGGCCCGCAGCGCGCCCGGGTGGTCCAGCGCCCAGCGGGCCGCGCGCATCGCCGCCCGTTCCGCGGCGTGGCCCTTCGCGGGGCGGAGGGTGACCTTCACCCCGTCCCGGGTGACCTCGCCGCCCTCCACCACCCGTTCGCGCAGGTGCACCAGCACCTCCGGGATGTCGATGGCGACCGGGCACACCTCGTAGCAGGCCCCGCAGAGGGAGGAGGCGTACGGGAGGGACGCGTCGACCTCGCTCGCCGTGCCGCGCAGTTGCGGGGTGAGGATCGCGCCGATCGGTCCCGGGTACACCGAGCCGTACGCGTGGCCGCCGGCCCGCTCGTAGACCGGGCACACGTTCAGGCAGGCCGAGCAGCGGATGCAGCGCAGCGCCTGCCGCCCCACCTCGTCGGCGAGCGTGTCCGTACGGCCGTTGTCCAGCAGGACCAGGTGGAACGTCTTCGGGCCGTCGCCGTCCGTCGTGCCCGTCCACGTGGACGTGTACGGGTTCATCCGCTCGGCCGTGGAGGAGCGGGGGAGGAGCTGCAGGAACACCTCCAGGTCCTGCCAGGTCGGCACCACCTTCTCGATACCGACCACCGAGATCAGCGTCTCGGGGAGGGTCAGGCACATCCGCCCGTTGCCCTCGGACTCCACGACCACCAGCGTGCCGGTCTCCGCCACCATGAAGTTGGCGCCCGAGACACCCACCTTGGCGCGCAGGAACTTCTCCCGCAGGTGCAGCCTGGCCGCCTCGGCCAGTTCCGCCGGGGCGTCGGTGAGGCCCTCGGGGGCCGGACGGCCCCAACCCCCCATCTCCTTGCTGAAGATGTCCCGGATCTCACCCCTGTTGCGGTGGATGGCCGGGACCAGGATGTGCGACGGCCGGTCGTGGCCGAGCTGCACGATCAGCTCGGCGAGATCGGTCTCGTACGCTCGGATGCCCTCGGCCTCCAGCGCCTCGTTCAGCCCGATCTCCTGTGTGGCCATCGACTTGACCTTGACGACCTCGGTCTGACCGGTCGCTTTGACCAGGTCGGTGACGATCCGGTTGGCCTCGGCGGCGTCGACGGCCCAGTGCACGGTTCCGCCGGCCGCGGTGACCGCCTGCTCCAACCGCACCAGATAGTGGTCGAGATGGCGCAGCGTCCGGTCCTTGACGGCCTTGGCGGCCGCGCGCAGCTCCGGCCAGTCGGCCAGTTCCGCGACGGCCTTCGCCCGCTTGTCGCGGATGGTGTGCGTGGCATGCCGGAGATTGCCGCGCAGCGTCTCGTTCCGTACGGCGTCGTGCGCCGCCTTCGGGAAGGCGGGCATCCCGAGATACGTACCGCTCGTGCCGCTCGTGCCGCTCATACGTAAGGAGCCTCCTCGGTCGCGGCCAGGATCTCGGCGAGGTGCACGGGCCGGACCGGCGAGCCCCGCCTGGCGAGGGTGCCGCCGATGTGCATCAGACAGGAGTTGTCGACCGTGCACACCGCCTCCGCGCCCGTCGCCTCCACCGCGCCCGCCTTGTCGGCGCCCATCGCGGCGGACACGTCGGCGTTCTTCACCGCGAACGTGCCGCCGAAGCCGCAGCACTCCTCCGCGCCCGGCAACTCGCGCAGCTCCAGCCCCTCGACCTGTTCGAGGAGCCGGCGCGGCCGGTCCCGCAGACCGAGCATGCGCAGACCGTGGCAGGTCGGGTGGTAGGTGACGGTGTGCGGGAAGTAAGCGCCGACGTCCGTCACACCGAGGACGTCGACGAGGAACTCCGTCAGCTCGTACGTCTTGGGCACGGCGCGCGCCGCGGCTTCCGCCAGCTCCCCGCCACGGCCCTCGGCGGCGGCCTTCGCGCCGACGCGGGGGTAGTTGTCGCGGACCATCGCGGCGCACGAGCCGGACGGGGTGACCACGTACTCGTACTCCTGGAAGGCGGCGTCGAAGCGGCGTACCAGCGGCTCGGTCTCGTGCCGGTAGCCGGTGTTGAACTGTGGCTGCCCGCAGCAGGTCTGCGCCGCCGGGAAGTCGACCGTCACCCCGAGCCGTTCGAGCAGCCGCACGGTGGCCTGGCCGGTGCCTGGGTACAGCGTGTCGTTGACGCAGGTGACGAAGAGCGCTACGCGCATGCCTCGCCCTCCTTCCGGCGGTTCCGGCCGCTCGGGCCGCTCGGGCTGTGGACCCGGTCCGTGGCCTCGTCCCAGGCCGCGCGGTCACCCGCCGGATCGTAGTGCCGCGGCGGCTGGGTGGCGCGCAGCGGCGCCCGGAGTTCCGGCAGCCCGCCGCCGACGACCCCCGCCGCCCGCGCCTGCACCAGGGCGTTGCCGAGCACCGCCGCCTCGGCCGGACCCGCGACGACCGGCAGGCCGGTCGCGTCCAGGCGCATCAAGTTCCGGCGCCGCTGAACGACGGCGCCCGAGGCCCCTCGCTCAGGCGGCCGGCAGCATGCGCGACACCAGGTCGTGCCAGCCCGCCTCGACGCGTTCCAGGGACATGCCGCGCCGGCTGAGGAGATGGTGCACGAGGCCCGGGTCGAGGTAGCCGAGCAGGGTCTGCGCGGCCAGCTCGGTGTCGGCGTCGCAGCCCGCCCGGCGCAGCAGGGTCACGAGGTGCGTGAGGCGCACCAGGCGGGCCGGGGCGATGTGGCGGCGTTCCGTGTCGGACTCGGCGGCGGCCAGGTAGAGGTCGCGGTGCTCGTGCTCGTGGCGCAGGGCGGCCGGGCCGAAGGCGTGCAGCCGCTCGGCGGCCGGCGCGCCGGGGCCGAGCGGGGCGGGGCCGGACATGAAGGCTGCCTGGAACCGCTGCTCCTGGTGGTCCAGGAGGGCCAGCAGCAGCCCGGCGCGGTCGCCGAAGCGGCGGAAGACGGTCCCCTTGCCCACCTCGGCGGCACAGGCCACGGCGTCCATCGTCAGTTTGGCCGCGCCGTGCTCGGCGGCCAGGCGGGCCGCGGCCTCCAGCAGACGGGCACGGTTGCGGGCGGCGTCCGCCCTGAGCTGCGGCGACGCGCCGACGGGGGAGAGGGACAGCTCCGTACGTCCGGGCGGTCCGCTCGGCGGCGGGAGGGTCATGGAAGAAGAGTAGCTCCGCCGGGAATGAAAGTGGACCGCGGTCCGGTTACCTGGTACAACATTAAACGGACCTCGGTCCGCTTATGTGTCCGCTGTTCCGACCGTTCCTTGTCTGGAGTCACCATGTCCGCTCGTATCCTCGCGCTCGTCGGCAGCCTCCGCGCCGGCTCCCACAACCGCCAGCTCGCCGAGGCCGCCGTCGGCCTCGCCCCCGAGGGCGTCACCGTCGAGCTGTACGAGGGCCTCGCCGACGTGCCCTTCTACAACGAGGACATCGACACCCCGACGGACGTCCCCGAGGTCGCCACCCGGCTCCGCGCCGCCGCCGGTGACGCCGACGCCCTGCTGCTCTTCGTCCCGGAGTACAACGGCACGATGCCGGCCGTCATCAAGAACGCGATCGACTGGCTGTCCCGCCCGTACGGCGCCGGTGCGATCAAGGACAAGCCGGTCGCGGTGATCGGTACCGCCTTCGGCCAGTACGGCGGCGTGTGGGCGCAGACCGAGGCCCGCAAGGCCGTCGGTGTGGCCGGCGGTGCCGTCATCGAGGACGTCGAGCTGGCCATCCCGGGATCGGTGACCCGCTTCGCCGACACCCACCCCTCCGAGGACGCCGAGGTCATCACCGGCCTCTCCGCCGTCCTCACCCGGCTGACCGCCGAGGCCACCACCCCCGCCCCGGCCACGGCCTGACCCGCACGGGCCGGTCCCCCGGCCCGAAGTCCCACCGGCCGCCCGGGCCGCACGGCCCCGGGCGGCCGCATGCCGTCTCGGGTGAGAGGCGCAGGCGCAGGCAGCGGAAGGCTCATGTCGGAATTCCGCCAGCCATCCACCTCTCGTCTCCCCGATGCTGGGAGCATGCACACCGACACCGAGCGCTGCGTGCGGGCCGTCCGGTCGAAGGACGCCCGCTTCGACGGATGGTTCTTCACCGCCGTCCTCACCACCCGTATCTACTGCCGCCCCAGCTGCCCGGTCGTGCCCCCCAAGCCGGAGAACATGACGTTCTACCCGAGCGCCGCCGCCTGCCAGCAGGCCGGCTTCCGGGCCTGCAAGCGGTGCCGGCCCGACACCAGCCCGGGCTCGCCGGAGTGGGATGTGCGGGCCGACACCGTCGCGCGGGCCATGCGCCTCATCCGCGACGGCGTCGTCGACCGGGAGGGCGTTCCGGGGCTCGCCGCGCGGCTCGGGTACTCGACGCGGCAGATCGAGCGGCAGCTGCGGGCCGAACTCGGTGCCGGCCCGCTCGCCCTGGCAAGGGCCCAGCGCGCCCAGACCGCCCGGGTGCTCATCGAGACGACCGCGCTGCCGATGGCGGACGTCGCGTTCGCCGCCGGGTTCTCCTCGGTCCGCACCTTCAACGAGACCGTCCGCGAGGTCTTCGCGCTCGCCCCGGCCGAGCTGCGCGCCCGTGCCACCGGCACCAGGAGCGCCCCGGCGCCCACACCGGGCGTGATCTCGCTCCGGCTGCCGTACCGCACACCCCTCAACCCGTCGAACCTCTTCGGGCACCTCACCGCGACCGCCGTCCCCGGCGTCGAGGAGTGGCGCGACGGCGCCTACCGGCGGACGCTCACCCTGCCGTACGGGCACGGCATCGCCGCCCTCGCCCCGGCCACCGGCCACATCGCCTGCCGCCTCCTCCTCACCGACCCGCGCGACCTCGCGCACGCCATCAGCCGCTGCCGCTGGCTCCTCGACCTGGACGCCGACCCCGTCGCCGTGGACGAGCAACTGCGCGCGGACCCGCACCTCGCCCCACACGTCGACCGGGCCCCCGGCCGCCGGGTGCCGCGCACCGTCGACGCCGCCGAGTTCGCCGTCCGCGCGGTGCTCGGCCAGCAGGTCTCCACGGCCGCCGCCCGCACCCACGCCGGACGCCTCGTCACCGCGCACGGCACACCCGTCGACGACCCCCAGGGCGGGCTCACCCATCTGTTCCCCGGTCCCGAGGCGCTCGCCGCCCTCGACCCCGAGGCCCTCGCCCTGCCGCGCACCCGCCGCGCCACGCTCACCACCCTGGTCGCCGCCCTCGCCGACGGCAGCCTCAAGCTCGGCCTGGACAGCGACTGGGACGAGGCCCGCGCCCACCTCCTCGCCCTGCCCGGCTTCGGGCCCTGGACCGTCGAGGCCATCGCCATGCGCGCGCTCGGCGACCCCGACGCCTTCCTCCCCACCGACCTCGGCGTCCGCCGCGCCGCCGCAGGGCTGGGCCTGCCCGCCACACCCGCCGCGCTCACGGCGCGCGCCGCCGCATGGCGCCCCTGGCGCGCGTACGCCGTCCAGTACCTCTGGGCGACCGACAGCCACCCGATCAACCACCTCCCCGCCTGAGGAAGCCGCACCCGTGAACCGACAGCACACCGTCGTCGACAGCCCCTACGGCCCGCTCACGCTCGTCGCCACCGACGGGATCCTCAGCGGGCTCTACATGACCGGCCAGCGCCACCGGCCCCCGGAGGAGACCTTCGGCGACCCCGACCCCCGGCCCTTCGGCGAGGCCGTCCGCCAGCTCGACGCGTACTACGCGCGCGAACTGACCGACTTCGACCTGTCCCTGCACCTGGACGGCACCCCGTTCCAGCGCGGCGTCTGGGACCTGCTGCGGAAGATCCCCTACGGCCGGACCCGGACCTACGGGGAACTCGCCGAGATCCTCGGCAAGCCCTCCGCGTCCCGCGCGGTCGGCCTCGCCAACGGGCGCAACCCCATCGGGATCATCGTCCCCTGCCACCGCGTCATCGGCGCGAGCGGCAGCCTGACGGGCTACGGCGGCGGCCTGGACCGCAAGCGCCGGCTGCTCGCCTTCGAGAGCGGCACTGCGGACGACGCAGGGGACGGCACCCTGTTCTAGCCCTTCCGGAGGTCCTGGAGCCGCCGCAGCAGTGAGGGGAGCGCCGTGCCGATCGGCTCCCGTACGACCTCGTCGGCCAGCTCGTCGTACGGCGTGGGCTCGGCGTTCACGACCACCAGCCGCGCCCCGTGCTCGGCGGCGATCCCCGCCAGCGACGCGGCCGGCTGGACCTGGAGCGAGGAGCCGACCGCGAGGAACACCTCGGCCGCCTTGGCGATGCCCATCGCCGTACCGAGCACCATCGGGTCCAGCCGTTCGCCGAACATCACGGTCGCCGACTTGAGGATGCCGCCGCACGCCGGACACGCCGGGTCGTCCTCGCCCGCGACGACCCGCTCCAGAGCGTCCGCCATCGACGACCGGGCATGGCAGCCGGTGCACACCACCGCCCGAGCGGTGCCGTGGAGTTCCAGGACCTTGCGCTCCGGCATCCCGGCCAGCTGGTGCAGCCCGTCCACGTTCTGCGTCAGTACCCGGACCGCGAACCCGGGCGCCCGGTCCAGCTCGGCGACGGCGTGGTGCGCGGCGTTCGGCTCCGCGCGCAGCACGGGCCCGTCGAGCCGCATGCGCCAGGAGCGGCGCCGGATGTCCGGGTCGGTCATGTAGTTCTCGTACGTGACGAGCTTCTGGGCCTCCGGGTCGCGCCGCCACAGCCCGTTGGGGCCCCGGTAGTCGGTGATGCCGGAGTCCGTGGAGATCCCGGCTCCGCTGAGGATCGCGACCATCGTCATATGCCGAGCGTACGCAGCGGTTCCGCCGATCGGCGAACGGATATTCACACCGTGGTGTAGGGTCCCGCCATGGCAAAGGTGACCATCGGTCTCGACGCCGAACTCGTCGTGGAAGTCATGGTCCTGGCGGGTGTCGGCAATCCCCAGGACGCGGTCGAGCTGGTCGTCCGCGACTACATCCAGCGCGGGCACCGCACCGAGGCCCGCGTGGCCATCCACGACGATCACCTCCGCGTCAAAGAGGTCAAGCCCCCGCAGCACGAGGGCTGAACCGCCCTGCGGGCACCGTCAGCGGGCCGGGCGGCCGTTCTCCAGCTCGACCGGGCCCCGGCCCTCCGCCAGGGCGTCCAGCGCGGCCAGTACCCGCGGGCCGAGCGCGCCCGGCAGATACGTCGTGATCTCCTCGGGCGCCACCAGCTTCCAGGACAGCAGCTCCTCCGCCTGGAGGCGGATCTCCCGGAACCGCTCGCCGTCCAGCACGCCGCCGTCGTACACATAGGCGACGATCGGCGGCCGCCCCCGTCCGAGCACCCAGTCGACGGCCAGGAGCGCCCCCGGCTCGACGTCCAGGCCGATCTCCTCCAGCGTCTCCCGGCGGGCCGCCCGCCGCGGTGTCTCCCCGTCATCGGACTCGACGGTCCCGCCCGGAAGCGTCCAGCCCTCGCGGTAGTTGGGCTCGACCAGCAGGACACGCCCCTCCGCGTCCCGGAAGAGGGTGGCGGCACCGGCGAGGACCCTGGGCAGACCGGCGATGTACGTGGCGTAGTCGTTGGTGGTCACGGGGCCAGCCTAGGGCTTTCCGCGGTCTGACCACCTGTCACCGTCGCCGAGGCGTCGGCGAGCGGGCCGCAGCGTGTGGCTCGCCAGGTACATGCCCTCCCCCCCTACGTCTCGGTCCTGTCGTCCGTCCCGCTCCGCGCCCGCGCCGCGCGCCGCAGCCGGTGGTGGTGGCCCGGGCCCGGCTCCGTGACCGCGTCGCCGACCATCGTCCGTACGATCTCCCCCAGGCCGTGCAGGCCGTGCAGCCGCGCCGGTCCGGCGCCCGGGTCCTGGCGCAGTTCCTTCAGGAGCGCCCAGCACAGTCCGAGCATGACCACCACGAACGGCAGCGCCACCAGGATCGTCGCCGTCTGGAGCGAGTTGAGGCCGCCGACCACCAGCAGGACCGCCGCGACCGACGCCATCAGCACGCCCCACGCCACCACCAGCCCCGTCGGCGGGTGCAGCGCGCCGCGGCTGGTCAGCGACCCCATGACCAGGGACGCCGAGTCGGCACTCGTCACGAAGTACGTCATGACCAGGACCATCGCCACGAACGCCGTGACCGTCCCGATCGGCAGCGAGTCCAGCATCGCGAACAGCGACGCCTCCGCGCCCTCCTGCACCGCGCTCGCCAGGTCGGCCTCACCGGTCGACTGCAGCCGCAGCGCCGAGCCGCCCATCACACAGAACCAGATGACGGTCGCACCGCTGGGCACCAGCAGCACCCCGATGAGGAACTCGCGGATCGTCCTGCCGTGCGAGATCCGTGCGATGAACGTGCCCACGAACGGCGCCCACGACAGCCACCACGCCCAGTAGAAGATCGTCCAGGAACCCAGCCAGGAGGGGTCCGAGAACGCCGCCGTGCGGGTCGCCATCGGCAGCAGGTTCTGAAGATAGCCGCCGACCGACGCCGGGATCGTGTCCAGGATGTAGACGGTCGGCCCGACCAGGAAGATGAACACCATCAGCCCGGCCGCCAGGATGATGTTCGTGGTCGACAGCCACTTGATGCCCCGGTGCAGCCCGGAGAACGCCGACACCACGAACGCGGCCGACAGCGACACGATGATGAGCAGCTCCGTCGAACGGTCCGCGGTGACCCCGGTCGTCAGATCCAGGCCCTTCGCCACCTGCAGCGCGCCCAGGCCCAGACTCGTCGCCGTACCGAAGACCGTCGCGAAGACGGCCAGCAGGTCGATCACCTTGCCCTGCCACGACACCGCCCTGCGTGCCCCGATGAGGGGTACGAACGCGGCGCTCAGCCGGTTGCCGCGGCCCTTGCGGAACCCCGCGTACGCGAGTGCGAGGCCCGCGACCGCGTAGATGGCCCACGGGGTGAGCGTCCAGTGGAAGAACGAGTACTCCATGGCCGTACGGGCCGCCTCGCCCGACTCGGCCCGTGCGCCGCTCGCCGGGGGCGGCGCGAGGAAGTGGGTGAGCGGCTCCCCGACCCCGTAGAACATCAGGCCGATGCCCATACCGGCGCTGAACATCATCGCGATCCAGGCCAGGTTGCCGAACTCCGCCTCCGAGTCGTCGGTGCCGAGCCTGATCCGCCCGAACCGGCTGAACGCGATCACGAGACAGAGCACCAGGAAGACGTCGGCGGCGACGACGAACAGCCACCCGAAGTTCTTCAGGACCCAGGACAGTCCGGTGGCGGACGCGCTGTCGAAGGACTCGTCGCCCAGCCAGGCCCACAGCACGACGGCGGTGACGGCCGCGAACCCGATACCGACGACGGTGCGGTCGGGCGCGGCTTCCACGGGGGTGCCCATGCCCGGAGTGGGGTCCGGCAGTGGCTGATCGATCGGTTCCATGCTCATGGCGCCCAACTATGGTGCGAAAAATCGGCATAGAGAGGGGTGGCACGCCGTCTGACGCTCCGGATAGGGTCGGCTCTGGCGCGACTGCCTGTTCGATAGCAAGGGATGCAAGGGTGACGGACGGAGCAGTTACTGAGGCCGCGCACGTGCTTGTGGCGGCCGACAAGTTCAAGGGGTCGCTCACGGCCGTGGAGGTCGCGGAGCGGGTGACGGCCGGGCTCCGCCATGTCGTGCCGGGCATCGAGGTGGAGGCCCTGCCCGTCGCGGACGGCGGCGACGGCACGGTCGCGGCCGCGGTGGCGGCCGGGTTCGAACGGCGCGAGGCCCGTGTGACCGGCCCGCTGGGCGAGCCGGTGACCGCGGCCTACGCCCTGCGCGACCGCACGGCCGTGGTGGAGATGGCGGAGGCGTCGGGCCTGAGCCTCCTGCCCGAGGGCGTCTTCGCCCCGCTGACGGCCACCACCTACGGCTCCGGCGAGCTGCTGCGGGCCGCGCTCGACGCGGGGGCCCGCACCATCGTGTTCGGCGTCGGGGGCAGCGCCACGACCGACGGCGGCGCCGGCATGCTGGCCGCTCTCGGGGCCCGTTTCCTCGACGCGGACGGCGACCCCGTCGGCCCGGGCGGCGGCGCGCTGCGCGACCTGGCCACGGCCGACCTGTCGGGCCTGGACCCGCGCTTCGCCGACGTCGACCTGGTCCTGGCGAGCGACGTGGACAACCCGCTGACGGGCCCGAAGGGGGCCCCGGCGGTCTTCGCCCCGCAGAAGGGCGCGAGCGAGGAGGACGTGGAGCTCCTCGACGCCGCCCTGTCCCACTACGTGAAGGTCCTGGAGCAGGCCATCGGCCCGCGCGCCGCGGAGGCCGCCGCCTCACCCGGTGCGGGCGGCGCGGGCGGAATCGGCTACGGCGCCCTGGTCGGCCTCGGTGCGAGCTTCCGCCCCGGGATCGAGCTGATGCTGGACATCCTCGGCTTCACCGAGGCCCTGGGCCGCGCCACACTCGTGATCACCGGCGAGGGCTCCCTCGACGAGCAGACCCTGCACGGCAAGGCCCCGGCAGGCGTCGCCGCTGCGGCCCGCACGGCCGGTGTCGAGGTCGTCGCCGTCTGCGGCCGCCTCGCCCTCCTCCCGGAGACGCTGGGCCGCGCCGGCATCCGCCGCGCCTACGCCCTGACGGAACTGGAGCCCGACACGGCCAGGTGCATCGCCGAGGCGGGCCCCCTCCTGGAACGAGCGGCGGCGAACATCGCCCGCGACTTCCTCTCCTGACCGAGCCGGGCGCGACACGGCGGTGGGACGCGGCGGTGGGACGCGGCGCCGCGATGCGGCGCCGCGATGCGGCGCCGCGATGCGGCGCCGCGATGCGACGGTGCGAAGATCCGATCATGGATATGGGAAGAGACACGGACGCGATACGCGTCGACGCCCTCACCGGCCCCCGCATCCGGGCCGAGGCCGAAGCCGGGCTCTGTGAGCTGCTGCGGGACGCCGTGCACAACGGGGCGTCCGTCGGGTTCCTCGCGCCGCTCGGCGCTGCCGAGGCGGCCTCCTGGTGGCGTTCCGTCGCCGAGGCGGCCGAACAGGGAGTCCGGAGCGTCTGGGGGGCGTACGACTCCGATGACGGGATCCTCGGGGTCGTGACGCTGGTCCGGGCGACCTACCCGAACCAGCGGCACCGCGGCGACATCTCCAAGCTCCTGGTGCACACCTCCGCGCGCGGGCGCGGGCTGGGCCGGAGGCTGCTGGCCGCCGCCGAGACGGGGGCCGTCGACGCGGGGCTCAGCCTCCTCGTACTCGACACCGAGACCGGCAGCGCCGCCGAGGGGCTGTACCGGAGCGCGGGCTGGACCAGGGCCGGGACCATCCCCGGGTACGCGGGCGACCCGGCCGGTGTCCCGAAGCCCACCACGTACTACTACAAGGCGCTCGGGTGACAAGGGTGAGGCCCGGATGCTCGAAGCATCCGGGCCTCACCCACCACCACACTCGTTACGGCAGCTGGGCCGCCCGCGCCTCCCGGCTCTCCCGCCGGTTGTCGCGGAACGTGTTCACCCGCCGCGCCGTCGCGAACAGCGGGATCACGGCGCCCAGCACCACCTGGAGCGCACAGCCGGTCTGCAGCAGCAGCTGCCCGCCCGGCGCGTCGAACGCCCACGCCGCCAGCAGGCCCATCGCGCCCACGATCCAGCTGAGCATCGCCACCGCGAGGACACCCCGCGGCTTCGGGTACTCGACCCGGCTCACCATCAGCCACGCCGTACCGATGATCGCCAGCAGCGTCGGGATGAACGGCAGCTCCAGCAGCACGATCGACACGACCGTCAGCGCCCCGAAGGGGCTCGGCATGCCCTGGAACATGCCGTCCTTCATCGTCACGCAGGAGAACCTGGCGAGCCGCAGCACGACCGCCAGCAGCACCACGATCGCGGCCACCGCGGACACCCGCTGGTGCGCGTCGTTCGCGACCATCCCGTAGACGAGCACGAAGTACGCCGGGGCCAGACCGAAGCTGATCAGGTCGGACAGGTTGTCCAGCTCGGCACCCATGGGCGACGAGCGGAGCTTGCGTGCCACGAGCCCGTCGAAGAGGTCGAAGATCGCCGCGCAGAGCATCAGGATCACGGCGGTCGCGGCGGAGTGCCGCGCCATCCCGGTCTCCTCGCTGCCCGTGAGGTGCGGGATGAGAATGCCGGTGGTCGTGAAGTACACCGCCATGAAGCCGCACGTGGCGTTACCGAGCGTGAGCGTATCGGCTATCGAGAGGCGGAGGGAGAGAGGCATCTCCTCCTGCTCCTCGGGGGCGGTGTCCGCGTCCGTCTCCGCGACCCAGCCGGCCGGCTTCTCGGGGTCAATCACGGTCAATGCGAGTCACCCCCGCTGTTGTGGTCTGACCGACCTCGACGGCGACGTCCACACCTTCCGGGAGGTAGATGTCGACCCGCGAGCCGAAGCGGATCAGACCGATCCGTTCGCCCTGCTCGACCTTGGCGCCCTGCGACAGGTAGGGGACGATGCGGCGGGCGACCGCACCGGCGATCTGCACCATCTCGATGTCACCGAGCTCGGTGTCGAAGTGCCAGACAACGCGCTCGTTGTTCTCGCTCTCCTTGTTGAACGCCGGTACGAACCCGCCCGGGATGTGCTCCACGGACGTCACCGTGCCCGCCAGCGGGGCGCGGTTCACGTGGACGTTCAGCGGGCTCATGAAGATGGCGACCCGGGTACGCCCGTCCTTCCACGGCATGATGCTCTGCACCACCCCGTCGGCGGGCGAGATGACCCTGCCCTGCGCGATCTCGCGCTCGGGGTCGCGGAAGAACCACAGCATGCCGGCCGCGAGCGCGGTGGTCGGCACGGCGATCGCCGCGGCGCGCCTGGACCGGCGGGCACGGAGAAGGCTTACTGCCGCGGTGGCGACGGTCGGCAGAAGCCACGGCGATGCTCCGCGCGCGAGGCGTACGCCGGCCAGGCTGTCGCGAGGTGCAGAGGTTTGGCTGTGGGGCATGGATGACCTTCGTAGCGGATGATGCCGCGCTGGGAACGGGGGACGGCGGCTTTTCGGCGATGCTATCGGTTGCGGGCCGCAACTGGGCAAGCCAGAAGCCGAGTCGAAGGCCGGAAGAAGATGACTGGTTGTGATCTTCTTCGCGACCTTATCGCCCCAAAGCCGACAATCAGCCCTGAATCCGGTACTCCTCGAGCAGGCGGCGACCGATGATCATTTTCTGGATCTCGGCGGTACCCTCCCCGATGAGCAGCATCGGTGCCTCGCGGTAGAGGCGCTCGATCTCGTACTCCTTGGAGAATCCGTATCCGCCGTGGATACGGAAGGCGTCCTCCACCACTTCCTTGCAGTACTCGGAGGCCAGGTACTTCGCCATGCCCGCTTCGAGGTCGTTTCGTTCCCCGGAGTCCTTTTTGCGAGCTGCGTTGACCATCATCGCATGAGCGGCCTCGACCTTGGTAGCCATCTCCGCGAGCTTGAACTGAATCGCCTGGTGCTGGGCGATCGGCTTCCCGAAGGTGTGGCGCTGCTGGGCGTAACCGACACCCAGCTCGAAGGCACGCTGAGCGACGCCGCAGCCACGGGCCGCCACGTTGACGCGGCCGACCTCCACGCCGTCCATCATCTGGTAAAATCCTCGGCCGGTGACCCCGCCGAGGACCCTATTGGCCGGAATGCGAAGGCCGTCCATGATGAGCTCGGTGGTGTCGACCCCCTTGTAACCCATCTTGTCGATCTTCCCCGGGATGGTCAGTCCGGGACGGACCTCCCCGAAACCCGGCTCCTTCTCCACGAGGAAGGTCGTCATCGACCTGTGCGGGGCCGCGGCTGCCTCCTGAGCGGAGTGTCCTTCGTCACTCCGGACCAGAACGGCGACCAGCGTGGACGTACCGCCGTTCGTCAGCCACATCTTCTGGCCGTTCAGGACGTACTCGTCGCCGTCCTTCACCGCCTTCGACGTGATGGCCGACACATCCGAGCCGAGCGCCGGCTCCGACATCGAGAACGCGCCACGGACCTCGCCCGCCGCCATCCGCGGCAGGAACGTGTCCTTCTGCTCCTGCGTGCCGTGCTGCTTGAGCATGTACGCCACGATGAAGTGGGTGTTGATGATGCCCGAGACGGACATCCAGCCACGGGCGATCTCCTCCACGCACAGCGCGTACGTCAGGAGCGACTCGCCCAGACCCCCGTACTCCTCGGGGATCATCAGGCCGAACAGGCCCAGCTCCTTGAGCCCGTCGACGATGTCCTGCGGGTACTCGTCCCGGTGCTCCAGCTCCGTGGCGACCGGGATGATCTCCTTGTCGACGAACTCCCGGACGGTGGAGAGGATCTCCTGCTGGACGTCGGTGAGGCCGGCGGTCTGCGCGAGTCGGGGCATGGCTACTTCTCCTGCGCCTTGAGTTCCGGGCGGCCGGGCTGCTCGCCGCCGCGCTCCTTGATGTACGTCTCGGTGGGGACCATCACCTTGCGGCGGAACACGCACACCAGCGTGCCGTCCTGCTTGTAGCCCTTGGTCTCGACGTAGACGATCCCGCGGTCGTCCTTGGACTTGGACGGCCACTTGTCGAGGACGGTCGTCTCGCCGTAGATCGTGTCGCCGTGGAAGGTCGGCGCCACGTGCTTCAGCGACTCGATCTCCAGGTTGGCGATGGCCTTGCCGGACACGTCCGGCACCGACATGCCGAGGAGCAGCGAGTAGATGTAGTTCCCGACGACGACGTTCTTCCCGAAGTCCGTCGTCTTCTCCGCATAGTTCACGTCCATGTGGAGCGGGTGGTGGTTCATCGTCAGGAGACAGAAGAGGTGGTCGTCGTACTCGGTGACCGTCTTCCCGGGCCAGTGCTTGTACACCGCCCCGACCTCGAACTCCTCGTAGGTGCGTCCGAACTGCATGGTGTCTTACGCCTCCGGGGCCTCGAACTTGCTGGTGCGCCGCATGCCGGCGGCCCGGCCCTTGCCCGCGATGACGAGCGCCATCTTGCGGCTGGCCTCGTCGATCATCTCGTCGCCGAGCATCGCGGAGCCCTTCTTGCCGCCCGCCTCGGACGTGAAGTACTCGTACGCGTCCAGGATCAGCTCGGCGTGGTCGTAGTCCTCCTGGGACGGCGAGAACACCTCGTTGGCGGCGTCGACCTGGCCGGGGTGCAGCACCCACTTGCCGTCGAAGCCCAGCGCGGCGGCCCGGCCCGCGACCGCGCGGAACCCGTCCACGTTCTTGATCTGCAGATAGGGGCCGTCGATCGCCTGGAGGTCGTTGGCGCGGGCGGCCATCAGGATCTTCATCAGGATGTAGTGGTACGCGTCCGCCGGGTAGCCGGGCGGCTGCTCACCGACGACCAGCGACTTCATGTTGATGGACGCCATGAAGTCGGCCGGGCCGAAGATGATCGTCTCGATACGCGGGGACGCCTGCGCGATCGCGTTGACGTTGTTCAGGCCCTGCGCGTTCTCGATCTGCGCCTCGATGCCGATCCGGCCGACCTCGAAGCCCATCGTCTTCTCGATCTGGGTGAGGAGCAGGTCCAGGGCGACGATCTGCTCGGCGCTCTGCACCTTCGGCAGCATGATGCAGTCGAGGTTCGGCCCGGCCCCCTCGACGACCGTGACGACGTCCCGGTACGTCCAGTGGGTCGTCCAGTCGTTGACCCGCACGACCCGGGTCTTGCCCGTCCAGTCGCCCTCGTTGAGGAACTTCACGATGGTGTGCCGCGCGTCGGGCTTGGCGAGCGGAGCGCAGGCGTCCTCGAGGTCCAGGAAGACCTGGTCCGCCGGGAGGCCCTGGGCCTTCTCCAGGAAGCGCGGGTTCGAGCCCGGCACCGCCAGGCAGGAACGGCGGGGGCGCAGCCGGTTCACTGAGCCGGCAGGCGTGGTGTCGGTCATGCGGGGACCTCCAGAGGGTCGAGCTTGTTCGTTTTCCGGATCTCGTCGACGATACGGCCGATGATCTCCGTGATTCCGAAGTCCTTCGGGGTGAAGACGGCGGCGACTCCCGCACGCTTCAGTTCGGCGGCGTCGGCGTTCGGGATGATCCCGCCGACGACGACCGGGATGTCGGCGGCGCCGGCCTCCCGCAGCCGGTCCAGCACATCGGGCACCAGCTCGGCGTGCGACCCGGACAGGATCGAAAGCCCCACACAGTGCACGTCCTCGGCGAGGGCCGCGTCCACGATCTGCTCGGGCGTCAGCCGGATGCCCTGGTAGACGACCTCGAACCCGGCGTCACGGGCCCGTACGGCGATCTGCTCGGCACCGTTGGAGTGCCCGTCCAGGCCAGGCTTGCCGACCAGCAGCCGGAGCCGCCCGGAGCCCAGCTCGGTGGCCGTCCGGGCGACCTTGTCCCGGACGGCCGCGAGCGGGGTGCCCTCCTCCGCCGCCACCGCCACGGGGGCGGACGAGACGCCGGTCGGCGCACGGAACTCGCCGAACACATCGCGCAGCGCCCACGCCCACTCCCCGGTCGTGACCCCCGCACGGGCGCACTCCAGGGTGGCGGCGAAGAGGTTTCCGTCCCCGGCGGCCGTCGCCTTGAGGGCGGCGAGGGCCTCCTGGGCGCGGTTCTCCTCGCGGTTGTCACGCCACTCGTGCAGCGCCGCGACGACCCGCGCCTCGTTCGCCGGGTCGACCGTCATGATCGCGGTGTCCAGATCCGCGGTGAGCGGATTGGGCTCGGTGGACTCGTAGCAGTTCACACCGACGATCTTCTCTTCGCCCGCCTCGATCCTGGCCCGGCGCTCCGCGTGCGAGGCGACGAGCTGCGACTTGAGGTAGCCGGACTCGACGGCGGCCATCGCGCCGCCCATCTCCTGGATCCGCTCGATCTCGGCCAGGCACTCGCCGACCAGGGCGTCCACCTTGGCCTCGACGACATGCGAGCCCGCGAAGATGTCCTCGTACTCCAGCAGGTCGCTCTCGTGCGCCAGGACCTGCTGGATGCGGAGCGACCACTGCTGGTCCCACGGCCGGGGCAGGCCCAGTGCCTCGTTCCACGCCGGGAGCTGCACGGCCCGCGCGCGGGCGTCCTTCGACAGCGTGACGGCGAGCATCTCCAGGACGATGCGCTGGACGTTGTTCTCCGGCTGCGCCTCGGTCAGCCCGAGCGAGTTGACCTGGACGCCGTAGCGGAACCGGCGCTGCTTGGGGTTCTCGATCCCGTACCGCTCGCGGGTGACCTTGTCCCAGATACGGCCGAAGGCGCGCATCTTGCACATCTCCTCGACGAAGCGGACGCCCGCGTTCACGAAGAAGGAGATACGGGCGACGACATCGCCCTTCCGGTCCTCGGGGACCTGCCCGGAGGCGAACACCGCGTCCAGGACCGCGATGGCCGTGGACATGGCGTACGAGATCTCCTGGACCGGTGTGGCACCCGCCTCCTGCAGGTGGTAGCTGCAGATGTTGATCGGGTTCCACTTGGGGATGTGGTTCACCGTGTAGGTGATCATGTCGGTGGTCAGTCGCAGGGACGGACCGGGCGGGAAGACATGCGTCCCGCGCGACAGGTACTCCTTCACGATGTCGTTCTGCGTCGTCCCCTGGAGCTTGGAGATGTCCGCACCCTGCTCCTCGGCCACCACCTGGTAGAGCGCCAGCAGCCACATGGCCGTGGCGTTGATGGTCATGGACGTGTTCATCTGTTCCAGGGGGATGTCCTGGAACAGCCGCCGCATGTCCCCGAGGTGGGAGACCGGCACGCCGACCCGGCCCACCTCGCCGCGGGCGAGGATGTGGTCCGGGTCGTAGCCGGTCTGCGTGGGCAGGTCGAACGCGACCGAGAGACCGGTCTGCCCCTTGGCGAGGTTGCGCCGGTACAGCTCGTTGGACGCCTCGGCGGTCGAGTGACCGGCGTACGTCCGCATCAGCCAGGGCCGGTCCTTCTGACGCTCTGTCATGACGGTGGTGTCGCCTCTCGGATGTTCCGGTCAGATGTTCCGGAAGCGGTTGATGGCGTCGATGTGCTTGGCGCGCATCTCCGGGTCGCGCACGCCCATGCCCTCCTCGGGGGCGAGGCAGAGCACGCCGACCTTGCCCTGGTGGAGGTTGCGGTGGACGTCGTACGCGGCCTGGCCGGTGTCCTCCAGGCTGTACACCTTCGACAGCGTCGGGTGGATCTTGCCCTTGGCGATCAGGCGGTTGGCCTCCCACGCCTCGCGGTAGTTCGCGAAGTGCGAGCCGATGATCCGCTTCAGCGACATCCACAGGTAGCGGTTGTCGTACTCGTGCATGTAGCCCGAGGTCGAGGCGCAGGTGGTGATGGTGCCGCCCTTGCGGGTGACGAACACAGACGCGCCGAAGGTCTCGCGGCCGGGGTGCTCGAAGACGATGTCGATGTCCTCCCCGCCGGTGAGCTCGCGGATGCGCTTGCCGAAGCGCTTCCACTCCTTCGGGTCCTGGGTGTGCTCGTCCTTCCAGAACCTGTAGCCCTCGGCGCTGCGGTCGATGATCGCCTCGGCGCCCATGGAGCGGCAGATGTCCGCCTTCTGCTCGCTGGAGACGACACAGATCGGGTTGGCGCCGCCGGCCAGCGCGAACTGGGTGGCGTACGACCCGAGGCCACCGGACGCGCCCCAGATGAGCACGTTGTCGCCCTGCTTCATGCCGGCGCCGTTGCGGGAGACCAGCTGGCGGTACGCGGTGGAGTTCACCAGGCCGGGGGCCGCCGCCTCCTCCCAGCTGAGGTGGCCGGGCTTGGGCATCAGCTGGTTGGACTTGACCAGGGCGATCTCCGCCAGGCCGCCGAAGTTGGTCTCGAAGCCCCAGATGCGCTGCTCGGGGTCGAGCATCGTGTCGTTGTGGCCGTCGGAGGACTCCAGCTCGACGGAGAGGCAGTGCGCGACGACCTCGTCACCGGGCTGCCAGGCGTTGACGCCCGGGCCGGTGCGCAGGACGACGCCCGCCAGGTCGGAGCCGATGATGTGGTACGGCAGGTCGTGGCGCTTGGTGAGCTCGGAGAGCCTGCCGTACCGCTCCAGGAAGCCGAAGGTCGACAGCGGCTCGAAGATCGAGGTCCACACCGAGTTGTAGTTGACCGAGCTGGCCATCACGGCCACGAGGGCCTCGCCGGGGCCGAGCTCCGGCAGGGGCACCTGGTCCAGGTGGAGCGACTTGCGGGGGTCCTTCTCGCGGGTGCTGAGACCGGCGAACATCTCGGTCTCGTCCTTGTGGACGGTGACCGCGCGATAGGACTCGGGGAGCGGAATTGCGGCGAAGTCGGCGGACGTCGTGTCCGGCGACTGGATCGCGTCCAGGATTTCCTTCACGGTGGTGCCTCCGGCGATGCATGCGTCCTGCGGGGACGCTGAGGGTTACGTCGGGGTGTGCTGCTGTGGAGGTGTGCCGTCGGTTCGGCCGGTGCTGCTGGGCGGCGCGGGTTGTGCGCGGAAGTGCCTGTGACGCAGGCGCCCGGGCGCGCGGCCCCGGGAAGGGCTGCGGGGACAGCCGGCGTACGAGAGGTCTCTGCACGCCGGCCGCCCGGACAACATCAACGTATGGCACCCCGTGCCAGCTGACAAGACACTGCGTGCCAACAATTTCCCTCAGATGCGACCTGGGCGCATCGAATGAGCGATGATCGATCGAACTCCGTATCCACCCCGCTCTGACCAGCACCGATACAGAACGGCGGCCGCCCCCCGGTGAGGGGAGCGGCCGCCGATGTGATCGGGATCGCGGAGTCCGGAGTCAGCCGCGGTGTTCCTTCAGCGTCTGCTCGATGGTCCGCATGACCTCGTCCAGCGGAGCGTCCGTCCGGGCGACCGCCACGACCACCTCACCGCCCGCACCCGCACCCGCGCCGGCCGACGCCGCCGGCGCCGGGTTCTGCGGCCCCGGCCGGCCCGCGCCGATGCCCGTGCCGAAGGTTCTGCGCACGATCGAGAACGCGTGGTCCAGCTGGCTCTCCACGTCGCCCTTGCCGCCCGCCCGGAGCCAGCGGCGCAGCACATGGTTGTGCGCGGTGACGACCGCGGACGCGGCCACCTCCGCCAGCAGCGGGTCGTCATTGCCGTCGTGGTGGTCGCGCTCGTCGAAGTGGCCCAGCAGATAGCGGGTGAACAGCCGCTCGTAGCGGGCGACCGAGGCGATCTCCCGCTCCCGGAGGGTGGGCACCTCCCGGGTGAGCCGGTAGCGCGCGACGGAGACCGCCGGGGACGCCGCGTACATCCTCATGACTTCCTTGATGCCCCGGCACACCGTGTCCAGCGGATGCTCGTGCGGCGGCGCCGCGTTGAGGACCGCCTCGGCCCGGACCAGCGTGTCGTCATGGTCCGGGAAGATCGCCTCCTCCTTGGACCGGAAGTGACGGAAGAAGGTCCGCCTGGCCACCCCCGCGGCGGCGGCGATCTCGTCGACCGTCGTCGCCTCGTACCCCTTGGTCGCGAACAGTTCCATGGCCGCGGTGGCCAGTTCCCGGCGCATCTTGAGCCGCTGGGCGGCTGCGCGGGTGCCGGCGGTGCTCTCCGGGGCGTCGGACGCGGTGCTGGCACGGGGTGTCTTCGCGGGCTGGGACATGCCCCGAACGTACTGCATCGGTGCGGGTGAGCGCGCCCGAGGGGGAGAGCCGCCCGCAGGTCCGAGCAGCCCGCCCCACTCGCCGTACGTCCCGTGTGGCCCCGGACCGTACGTCCCTTCGGGCTCAGCGCCTCGCATATTCGCGGAAGCCGCGCCCCGTCTTGCGGCCCAGGCAGCCCGCCGCCACCAGATGCTCCAGGAGCGGGGCGGGCGCAAGACCGGGCTCGCGGAACTCGCGGTGCAGGACCTGCTCGATCGCGAGCGAGACATCGAGGCCGACCACGTCGAGCAGTTCGAACGGGCCCATCGGGTAGCCGCCGCCCAGCTTCATCGCGGCGTCGATGTCGTCGAGCGACGCGTAGTGGTCCTGGACCATCTTGATCGCGTTGTTCAGGTACGGGAAGAGCAGCGCGTTCACGATGAAGCCGGCGCGGTCCCCGCAGTCCACCGGGTGCTTGCGGATCCTGGCGGTGACCTCGCGGACCGTGGCGTGGACGTCGTCGGCGGTGAGGACCGTACGGACGATCTCGACCAGCTTCATCGCCGGGGCCGGGTTGAAGAAGTGCATCCCGATGACGTCCTGCGGCCGGGAGGTCGCGCGGGCGCAGGCCACGACGGGCAGCGAGGACGTGGTCGTGGCGAGGATCGCGCCGGGCTTGCAGACCTTGTCCAGCGTCGCGAACAACTGCCGCTTGATCTCCAGGTCCTCCGCGACCGCCTCCAGCGCGAGGTCCACCTCGGCGAACGCGTCGAGCGAACCGGCGGGGGAGATCCGGGCCAGCGTCTCGTCGCGGGCCTCCGCGGTCAGCCTGCCCTTGTCGACGGAGCGGGCCAGGGACTTGGCGATCCGGGCCTTGGCCGTGTCCGCCTTCTCCTGCGAACGCGCGGCGATGACCACGTCGTAGCCGGCCTTCGCGAACACCTCGGCGATACCGGAGGCCATCGTGCCTGAGCCCGCGACACCCACCGAACGGACCTCGCGCGTGGCGGCACCGCCCAGCGCCTCCTCCTTCGGGGTGAGCGCGTCCGGGACGACGGTCGCGCTGCCCGGCGCCTCGTACGTGTAGAAGCCGCGGCCCGCCTTGCGGCCGGTCAGCCCGGCCTCGCTGAGCTGCTTCAGCAGGGGCGCGGGGGCGTGCAGCCGGTCCTGCGACTCGGCGTACATCGCCTCCAGGACGGTACGGGCGGTGTCGACGCCGATCAGGTCCAGCAGCGCCAGCGGGCCCATCGGCAGGCCGCAGCCGAGTCGCATCGCCGCGTCGATGTCCTCGCGCGAGGCGTACTTGGACTCGTACATCGCGGCGGCCTGGTTGAGGTAGCCGAACAGCAGGCCGTCCGCGACGAAACCGGGGCGGTCGCCGACCGCGACGGGCTCCTTGCCCAGGGCCTGGGCCAGCTCCGTGACAGCGGCGACGGCCTGCGGCGCGGTCAGCACCGACGACACGACCTCGACGAGCTTCATCGCCGGGGCGGGGTTGAAGAAGTGCAGGCCGAGGACCCGCTCCGGGTGCGCGGAGTCGGCGGCGAGCCGGGTCACGGAGAGCGCGTTCGTGCCCGTCGCGATGATCGCCTCCGGGCGGACGATGCCGTCCAGGGCGCGCAGCACCTGCTGCTTGGCCTCGTACGACTCGGGCACGACCTCGATCACGAGATCGGCGTCGGCCGCGGCCTGGAGGTCCGAGAACGTACGGAACCGGGCGAGGATGTCGCGCCGCTCCTCCTCGGTGATCCGCTCGCGCGCCACGGACCGCTCCGTGGCGGCCTCCAGCGCGGTGACCGCGCGCAGGGCGGCGGCCTCACTGATGTCGATACCGACGACCTCGCGGCCGGCGCGGGCCAGGACCTCGGCGATACCGGCACCCATGGTGCCGAGACCGACGACGGCGATGGTGGAGAGAGGGGTGTCCATCAGGGGACTCCAGGGATGAGTGACGACTGATGAGGGAGCGGGCGCGCGGTCGCGGGGGCGCACGCACGGGGCGTGGCGAAGGGCGTACCGCACGCGGGCTGCGCAGAGCAGGCACGTCCTGCGCGTCGCGCGGTGAGAGAGGCGACGGACCCTGTCCCGGAGTCACATCGTGAAAATGCCGAACCGACAAGCACCCTCGGCGGCTGCGTCACCAGGCCGCCGAGAGGAGGTGGCGGGGAGTGTGCCCCGCTCACCTGAGGTTAACTCGCGGGTAATGAGCGCGCCAGTCCTGCGGAGCAGCGAGATGATGTGATCTGGATCGCGGGCCCGGCCCGTCGCTACCCTGACCGCCATGGACCCGGAACTCGGCTCGCTCACCGACCGGCTGAAGGACGAGGCAGGGGACACGACCGCGTACGGACGGCTCGTCGCGACCGCCGACCACGAGGAGCTGGCCGCGGTCCTCACCGCCGCCGGGCAGCCGCTGTGGGCCCGGGAACTGGCCGCGTTCCGCCTCGGTGTCGCCGGGGACCGGCGCGCCTTCGAGGCCCTGGTGCTGCTCCTCAACCACCGGGATCCGGAGCGCTGTGTGTCCGCCGCCCACGCGCTGGGCCGGCTCGGCGATCCGCGCACTCCGCGCGCCGCCGCCGCGCTCGCCACCAACGAGCTGCGTGTCGCCTACGCGCTCGTCCCGGTCCGCCTCCTGGCGACGTTGCGCGCCCCCGAGTCCGTACCGGCCCTGATCACCGTCCTGGGCCGACGACTCGACCCGGACGACCCGCACTGGCGGGTGGGCGTCGCCTGCGCGGAGGGCCTCGGCGCCCTCGCCGACCCACGGGCCCGCCCGGTCCTGGAGGCCGCCCGCCGCCACCCGCGCATCGGGGAGGCGGCGACGACGGCGCTGGGGCGGCTGCCCGTCGCCTGAACCCGGGGCGTGCCCCGAGGCGCCGTACGCACGCGTCCTGGACGAGGCACCGTGCCGGTCCGTCGTGCCCACCCGTTCCGCCCCGGCGGAACGCATGCCCACAACGAACCGGCGTGTGGCGCGTCAGTCTCCGCGGCGCGCGACCGACAGCACGCCGTGCGCGGCGGGCGGTGCCGCCCGGGTGGCGGCCCTGGGCTTCGGTTCGGGCGCGGCCGGGCACACCGCGTCCGCCTCGGACCGGCCGTCGCCGCGCGGGACCTCACCCGTGTCCAGGTACCTGGCCAGCAACCGGTCCGCGCAGGCGTTGCCGCGCAGCGTCACACCGTGGTTGCCGCCGCCCTGCTCGACGACCAGCCGGGAGCCGCGCAGCAGCCGGTGGGCGGTGACGGCGCCCTCGTACGGTGTCGCGGCGTCCTCCGTGGCCTGGAACAGCAGCACCGGCGGCAGCGCGTCGTTCGCCACGTCCACCGGGGTGAGCGACGGCACCGGCCAGAACGCGCACGGCGCGTTGTACCAGGCGTTGTTCCAGGTGGAGAAGGGCGCCTTGGCGTGCACCGCCCAGTTGTCCCGGTGCCAGGTGCCCCACCACGACGGCCACCGCGCGTCCCGGCACTCCACGGCCGTGTACACCGAGTAGCCGTTGTCGGCCTCCGCGTCGGCCTCGGCCACCGCCTCGTACACGTCGACCAGCGGGGCGGTGTCCTTCTCGTTCGCATACGCCGAGAACGCCGCCGCCAGCATCGGCCAGTAGCCGTTGTGGTAGCCGCCCGGCAGGAACGTGTCCTCCAGCTCGGTGGCGCCGACCTTGCCGCCCGCCGGCTTCTCCCGCAGCGCGGCCCGCATCGCGTACCAGCGCGCCTCGACCTTCGCCGGGTCGGTGCCCAGCCGGTAGGCGGCGTCGTGCTTCGCCACCCACGCCATGAAGGCCTTGTGACGGGCGTCGAACGCGAGGTCCTGGGAGAGGTTCGCGTCGTACCAGACCCCGTGGGGGTCCACGACCGAGTCCAGCACCGCGCGCCGTACCCGCTGCGGGAAGAGCTTGGCGTACACCGCGCCCAGATACGTGCCGTACGAGTAGCCGAAGTAGCTGATCCGCTCCGCGCCCAGCGCATCGCGGACGGCGTCCATGTCCCGCGCCGCGCTGACGGTGTCGATGTGCGGCAGCAGCCGCCCGTGCTTGTCGGCGCACGCCCGCGCGAACGACGCCGCCCGCGCCAGCCTGCTCCGCTCCTCGCGCTGGTCGCGCGGTACCGAGTCGGGGCGCACGGGCTTGAAATGGCCCGGCTTGCAGTCCAGGACGGGCCTGCTGGCGCCGACGCCCCGCGGGTCGAAGCCGACCACGTCGTACTGCGCCGCGACCTTCGCGGGGAGGGACGCCGCCACGTACCCGGCCAGGGTGCGGCCGCTCGCCCCGGGCCCGCCGGGGTTCACCAGGAGAGGGCCCTGGGAGGTGCGCGAGGTGTGCCGGATCCGGGACAGGGCGAGGGTGATCTGCTCACCTCCGGGTTCGGCGTGGTCGAGCGGCACCCGCAGCGAGGCGCACTCCAGCTTCGGGTACTTCTCGGTGGCGCAGCCGCTCCACTTCAGCGGCGTGCGCGGCTCCGGCGCGGACGGTTCGGCGGCCGACGGCACGGCGCTGACCGCACCCGCGATCAGCGCCCCCGTGGCGATGAGTACTCCTGCGCGTTTCTGCATCCGGCCAGTGTCCGGGGCACGCGGCCCCGAACCGCGGCGGACGGCCCCGATCCACGCGGACTTGACCCGATCGGGGGGCGGGGCCGGTCAGAGCAGGGTGAGTTGGGTGGGCTCCGGCACGGCCGGGGGGTCGTCCGGCACCGGCGTGGACGGCGCCTCGATGCGCCGTGTCTCGCCCCGCCGCGCCGGGCCGATGCCGAACTCGGCGGCGAACTCGTGCACCTGACGGGTGATCCGGCGCTGGTACCAGGTCGGCGCGTAGGCCCCGGCCGCGTACATCTGCTCGTATCGCCGCACCAGCTCGGGGTGGTGACCGTGCAGCCACTCCATGAACCACTCGCGGGCGCCCGGCCGCAGATGCAGCACCAGCGGGGTGACCGAGGTGGCACCGGCCTCGGCGATGGCCCGGACCGTGGCGCGCAGCTGCTCGGGCCGGTCGCCCAGGAAGGGGACGACCGGCGCCATCAGCACCCCGCAGCCGATGCCGTGCCCGGCCAGTGTCCGTACGACGTCGAGGCGCCGCTCGGGCGCGGGCGTGCCGGGCTCGACGGTCCGCCACAGCTCGTGGTCGGTGAAGCCGACCGACACGGAGACGCCCACGTCGGTCACCTCGGCCGCCTGCCGCAGCAGGTCCAGGTCACGCAGGATCAGCGTGCCCTTGGTGAGGACGGAGAACGGGTTGGCGTGGTCGCGCAGCGCCTCGATGATGCCCGGCATCAACCGGTACCGGCCCTCGGCCCGCTGGTAGCAGTCGACGTTCGTGCCCATCGCGACATGCGCCCCCTGCCAGCGCGGGGACGCCAGCTGGCGGCGGAGCACCTCGGGCGCGTTGACCTTCACCACGATCTGGGTGTCGAAGCCGACCCCGGTGTCCAGGTCGAGATAGCTGTGCGTCTTGCGGGCGAAGCAGTACACGCACCTATACTTCAATGTATGACCCTGTTTAGTAAGGGTGCGTCATACGAGCGCATCAGCAAGGCGGATGAGGGCGACGAAGACGGTGTCATCCGTCAAGGCGAGGACACCGCAGAGTTGGCCGAACGGCGCGGAATCCCCCTCCAGGGGCGCCGCTTCCGGGACAACGACAAGTCGGCCACCCACGGCAAGCACCGCCCCCAGTACGAGCTCCTCATGGCTGCCGTACAGCGCGGCGAAGTCGACGTCATCATCGTCTACATGCTCGGCCGGCTCTGGCGGAACCGGCGCGAACGGGCCGAGGGAATCGAGATCCTCCGCAAGCACGAGGTGTCCGTGCTGTGCGTCAAGGGCCCCGAGTTGGACCTCACGACGGCCGCTGGCCGCCTCCTCGCCGGCCTCCTCGGCGAGGTCGACACGTTCGAGGTCGAGCAGATGTCGGAGCGGGAGCAGCGGGAGATGCGCCAGCGCGTCGAGCGCGGCCTGCCGCCGACCGGGCCGCGCTGCTTCGGTTACACCGCAGACGGCGCGGAGCTCGTCGAAGACGAGGCCGCCGAGGTCAAGAACTGCTTTCACGCGCTGCTCGCCGGAGCGACCCTCTCCGGCATGGCCGCCGACCTCAACGAGCGGGGCATCCTCAACCGCAACGGCAAACCCTGGTCACACAACGCCATCCGCGGCGTACTCCTGAACGAGCGCTACGCAGGGCTGCGTCAGTACCGCGGCGAACTGCACCCGGGTGAGTGGCCGGTCATCGTGGACGAGGCCACATGGCGGGCGGCGAAGCACGTCCTTGAGGACGAGAGCCGGAGGACGAGCCCGGGACCGGGCCGGCGGTGGCTGCTGTCGGGGGTCGCCCGGTGCGGTGTCTGCGACGACGGGACGACCGTGACGTCCGGGTCGCGGGGCGGCCCGAAAGGCACGCGGGGGCTCACGACGCCGCTGTACCGGTGCCGGACGACGAAGCACCTGGCGCGCGGTACGGAACCGATCGACCTCACCGTCGAGGAGTACGTGATCCGGCGCCTGTCGCGCCCCGACGCCGTCGATTTCCTCGTCGACGAGACCGCACCGAGGACGGAGGAGCTGCGGGCGAGGGCCGTTGCCTTGCGGTCCCGAATCAGGGTTCTGACCGACGAGTTCGCGGATGACGACGATGCGGACGCCGCCGAATTCAAGGCCGCTACCCGTAGAATCAAGGCCCGGCTGGCTGATGTCGAGGCGCAGATGGCGCACCCGCAGCGGGCGCGCATCCTGGTGGACATCGTGACCGCCGAAGATCCCGCCAAGGCCTGGAAGGATCTGACGCTGGACCGGCAGCGCGCGGTGGTCGAGACGCTGGCCACGGTAACGCTCCTGCCCGGCCGTCCGGGCAGGGCGCCGTTCGATCCGCGTTCGGTACGGATCGAGCCGCTCCAGGGGATGGGCTGACCCCGCGGGCGGAGCAGCCCGCGCAAAGGGTGCGTGTTCAACGCGCACCCTTACGGCGGACACCGCTCGCCCCTGTGTGACCGTTGATTCGCAGGGGCCCACAGGTTGCCGATGGTCAGCTTCCGCCCGGACGGCTGGGCACCGACGGGAAGATCGGAGCGTTCAGACCAGTTCACGGCCACGTGGTCGTCACAGAGCAGGCTGTAGGCGCTGCTTGAGGAGTCGCCGCCTGCGGTCGGCCGCTTCCACATCTGGCGGCCTTCGCTGTTGGTGCCGACGAAAGCGAAGCCGTGGGGTTTGAACCGCCGACTTGTATGGGGGTAGCGGGACGCGGTCGGGTTGGCCGCTCGTAGCGTGCCGTAGGACGCCGGGCCGGGTGACTCGTGAACCGTCTGCCGCTCTTCGGTGCTGGCTCTCCCGGGGTATGTCGCCGGTCCGGTGTCCGTCCGCGGTCTGACTCAACAGAGGCGTGTCCCGGCCGGTTGGTTCCGGAAGTCGGCGTGTCGGCCGTGGATGCCCTGTCGTCCGACCGTGAGGAACACTGTCCCGTGATACTGCTCGGTGTTGACCCCCACAAGTCCACCCACACCACCACCGCCGTCGAGCCGGAATCAAACCAGCAGGTCGGGACGATGCGGATCGAGGCGAGCCTGACGGACTACCGGCGGCTGCTGGCCTGGGCCAAGCGGTGGCCGCAGCGGAAGTGGGCTGTGGAGAACGCCAACGGATTGGGCCGGCATCTCGCTCAGTGGCTCATCGCCCGCGGCGAGAGCGTCGTCGACGTGCCTGCCGCAGCGACCAGTCGGGTGCGCGAACTCTCCCGCGGTGGACGGCGCAAGAACGACCAGATCGACGCCGCGGCCGCGGCCACTGTCGCCTATCTGCAGGGGGACGGACGGGATGTCGAGCCCGAGGATCACACCACGGCGCTGGCTCTTCTGGACGAACGGCGTGTGAACCTGGCCCAGGCCCGGGTCCGCACGGTTAAGCAGCTTCACGCGCTGCTGCGTGATCTGCTGCCCGGCGGCGCCCCGACCCAGCTGTCCGCGGACCTGGCCGCCAAACTGCTGCGGTCCGTCCGTCCCGCTGGCGACGTCGAGACCGTCCGCAAGGACATCGCCTGGGATCTGGTCGCCGAGATTCGGAAACTGGACAAGCAGCTCACGGACAATGCTGCCCGGATGCAGAGCCTTGTGGAGGCATCGGGCAGCGCGCTGATGGACACCCCGGGCATCGGGCCAGTCATGGCCGCCCGGCTGATCGGCCGCACCCGACGGGCTCACCGATTCCCCACCTCGGCGGCGTTCGCGAACTACGCCGGTGCCGCCCCGGTGGAGATCGCCAGCGCGGACAAGGCCCGCCACCGGCTCTCCCGCTCGGGCGACCGCCAGCTCAATTCTGTCCTCCACACCATCGCAGTCGTGCAGATACGGATGCCGAAATCACCCGGACACGCCTACTACCAGCGTAAACTCTCCGAGGGCAAGACGCCGAAGGAAGCGAAGCGGTGCCTGAAACGCCGCCTGGCCGACCACGTGTGGCGCGTCATGATCGCCGACGAACGAAGAGTCAAGTCCCTCCCTGGCCAGGCGGCTTGACAAGACACAGAGGCACCCCGGGTTCGGTAGAGATCTCAGCTTGTGGTTGTGACCTGGGGTTTTGCGGATTCCATGTAGTGGTTGGCTTCGTACTCGACGGGCGGAACGTGGCCTATCTCACCGTGGAGCCTGCGATGGTTGTACCAGTCGACCCACTCGGCGGTGGCCAGCTCGACTTGGGAGAGCGTCTTCCAGGGCCGCTGGGGTTTGATCAACTCGGTTTTGTAGAGGCAAGGCCGGGTAGTTAGGGCTTGCGGAGAAACAAGTCGTTGCTTCCCTGATTGCTGGTCGTTGTTGTGGTATGGGGAAGCTGGGCGCGGTTGAGGCGGAACTGGCCGCGAAGTTCGAGGCGTTGTTCCCGCATCTGGACGAGCGTCAGCGCCGGTTGGCCATGGGGGCGGAGGCCCGGTCGCTGGGGCATGGAGGGATCCGGGCGGTGGCCCGTGCGGCCGGGGTGCGCGAGGGTACCGTCTCGCGCGGAGTGGCAGAACTGGAGTCCGGGGTGGCCCCGTTGGGCCGGGTCCGCCGGGAGGGCGGGGGCCGCAAGCGTGCGGTGGATCTCGATCCCGGGTTGCGGCCTGCCCTGCTGGCCCTCGTCGAGCCGGACATGCGGGGTGATCCGATGTCGCCGCTGCGCTGGACGACGAAGTCGACCCGTCACCTGGCCGGCGAGCTGAGCCGGCAGGGCCACCGCATCTCAGCGGAAACCGTGGCCGACCTGCTGCGTGAAGAAGGCTTCAGCCTGCAGGGCAACGCCAAGACCGTCGAGGGCAGGCAGCACCCGGACCGCGACGGCCAGTTCCGCTATATCAACGAGCGGGCCAAGGAGCACCAGGCCGCCGGGGACCCGGTGGTCAGCGTCGACACCAAAAAGAAGGAAGTCGTCGGCAACTACAAGAACGCCGGCGCCGAGTGGCACCGTGAGAACGAACCGGTCCGGGTACGGACGCACGACTTCCCGGACCCGGAGCTGGGCAAGGCCATCCCGTACGGGATCTACGATCTGGCCGCGAACACCGGATGGGTCAGCGTCGGCACGGACCACGACACCGCCGCCTTCGCCGTGGAGTCCATCCGCCGCTGGTGGAGCAGCCAAGGGTGCGGCGCCTATCCGCACTCGCGGCGGCTGCTGATCACCGCGGACGCGGGCGGCTCGAACGGCTACCGCACCCGCGCCTGGAAGGCCGAACTGGCCGCTCTGGCCCTGGAGACCGGCCTGGAAATCACCGTCTGTCACTTTCCACCAGGTACTTCAAAATGGAACAAAGTGGAGCACCGGCTGTTCTCCCACATCACCATGAACTGGCGCGGCAGGCCCCTGACAAGCCACGAAGTCATCGTCAACAGCATCGCCGCGACGACCACCCGCACCGGGCTGACGGTGCACGCCGAACTCGACACAGACGCCTACGAGACCGGAGTCCGGATCGTCGACCGGCAGATGGATGCCCTACCCCTGCACCGCCACGAGTGGCACGGCGACTGGAACTACACACTGCGGCCCGAGGCGTATGCCCAGGTCGGTGACGCACCGGACCCGTTCGACCAGCCCAGCCCCGACCTCTCCTGGCTCTGCCACCCCGCTCTGACCGGAATGCCAGCCCAGGAGTGGGACACGCTGATCACCACACTCACCGCCCTCCACGAGGATCAGCGGGAAGCACACCTGGACAAGCGGCGCGGCCACCGGCCCCGCCTGGCAGCCCCGGGCACCGGACGGCGCCCCATGCTTACCCTCGCCGACCGGCTCCTGGCCGCCCTCCTCCACTACCGGCTTGGGCTCCCGCAGGTCGCCATCGCCTGCCTCTTCGGCGTCACCCCCGAAACCATCAACCGGCGCATCCGCGACATCCGCCAACTCCTCGGCACGGCCGGACACAACATCCATCGCACTGACCAGCAACTCGCCACCCTGGAGCAGCTTTACGACCACGCGAGCACGGTAGGCATCACCGTCCCACTCAAGATCAAGGCAGCGAGTTAATGATCTGCAAGCCCT
>NZ_VSRY01000170.1 GCF_008271805.1 Streptomyces sp. TRM49041 | reverse complement strand
CCAGGTCGGTGGAGGTGGCCCTGCCGTACGAGGTCTCCATCCGCAGATGGTCGAAGTCGTCCGTCCACGGTCCCTGCAGATGCAGCACGGTGTACGCGCCGTCCTCCGCCCCCAGCAAGTCGTTCACACAGAGGCCGGGCGGGGCGTAACGCATGGACTACCCCTGCGGGTGTCGGGGCATGTCTACTCAAACGCGTGCGCTGATGAGCTGCGAAGGGCCCCCTGATCGAAAGGGAGGCGAAGTAAATAAGTACGCAAACGCTTGCGCAACCGAGGGGTCGGGTTTACGGTCTGGACACCCCCCGCTCACATCACCGTGATCGGGGATGAAGGAGGCCAGTCGTGGAGGAGCTGTCGTGACGGTCAGCATCACCGATGTCGCCCGTGCCGCCGGTGTCTCGGCGTCCACGGTGTCGCGCGCCCTGCGCGGCCGGGAGGGCGTGTCGGAGGAGGTACGGGCGCGGATCGAGATCGTCGCCGCCTCGCTCGGCTACACGGCCTCCCGGTCGGCGTCGACCCTGGCGAGCGGCCGTACGTTCACCATCGGCGTGGTGGCGCCTTACGTGGGCCGCTGGTTCTTCGGCAAGGTGCTCGACGGCGCGGAGCAGGTGCTGAGCGCCGCCGGGTACGACGTACTGCTGTACAACCTCGGCTCGCGCGAGGCCCGCAAGCGGTTCTTCGCCAGGATGCCGGCCCGCAAGCGGGTGGACGCCGTCCTGTCGCTGCTCATCCCGGACGGCGAGGAGTCCGCCGCGCTGCGTTCGCTCGGCGTCCCGCTCGCCACGACGGTCGGCGGCGCCCGGCCCGGGTTCACTGTGGTCGGTATCGACGACCGGTCGGGCGCCACCCAGGCGGTGCGGCATCTGGTCAACCTCGGCCACCGCAGGATCGGCATGATCTCCGGTGCCGGCGGACCGCAGCAGTGGACGACACCGGGGGAGCGGCGTCAGGCCTACCTGGACGTGCTCGCCGAGGCGGGCATCGAACATGATCCAGCCCTGGAGGCCGACGGTGACTTCACCGTCAGGGGCGGCGAACGGGCCATGACCGAGCTGCTCGCTGCCGTCCGGCCGCCCACCGCGGTGTTCGCCCAGTCCGACGAGATGGCGATGGGCGCCCTGCGCGCGCTGCGGATGCACCGGCTGACGGCACCGGACGACGTGTCGGTCATCGGCTTCGACGACCACGAACTGGCCGAGGTGTTAGGGCTCACCACCGTCGCGCAGCCCGTGGCCGAACAGGGCGCGCAGGCCGCCCGGCTGCTGCTGCGGCAGCTGGCGGACCCGAACGCCGAGCCGCCCGCCTACCAGCAGATCCCGATCCGCCTCGCGCTGCGCGAGACCACGGCCCCGCCCAGCCCGCGCGGCCCCCAGTGACCGCGTTTTCCTCCCGGCACCGCACTCGCACCCGTGTCCCGCAGCCGGAAGGCGCCCTTGCCCCCTCACTCCTCCCAACCCCTTCCCGACGCCGACTCTCTCATCCCCTCCCGACCCCTCATCCCCCGCACCCCGGGACAGAACCGATGCACGGACGGAGATCATGACCCGCAGAAGAACTCACTACCGTCACGCGGTCCGTACGGGCCTGGCTCTCAGTCTTCCGCTGGCGGCGCTGGCCGCGTGTGGGGGAGGCGGGGGCGGTGCCACCGGTCCCGCTGCCGCGGAAGCGGGCAGCGGTAAGGGCACGATCAGTGTCTGGGCCCATCAGGGCCAGAAGAGCGAGGACGCGGCTGTCCAGGCGGCGGTCAAGGCGTTCAACAGCTCGCAGAACGATGTGAAGGTCGAGCTGAAGCTGATACCCGGCAACGACTACACCAAGACCGTCACCGCCACGGCCGCCGCCGATCTCCCGGACGTGCTGGAGTTCGACGGGCCGACCATGGCGAACTTCGTCTACAACAAGAAGCTGGCCCCGCTCGATGCGTATGTCTCGGGCAGGACTGTCGCCAACGCCACCGACGCGATCAAGGCGCAGGGCACCGTGGGTGACCGGCTGTACGGGCTGGGCATGTACGACTCGGGTCTGGGTGTCTACGGCAACAGGAAGCTGCTGGACGCCGCGGGTGTGAAGTACCCGGCCGAGCCGGGCGACACCTGGACGGCGGGGGAGTTCACCGCAGCGCTCGCGGCGCTGAAGGCCAGGGACGCCGACGGCAGGACCCTGGACATCTCGGAGAACTACGGCCTGGCCACCGAGTGGGGCACTTACGGTTTCTCACCCGTCGTCTGGTCGGCCGGCGGCACTCTGACCGACGGCGGGAAGGCGTCCGGCGCGCTCGATTCGCCGAAGGTGGTCTCGGCCATGAAGACCGTCCAGTCCTGGAAGCCGTACGTCGACCCCAACACCGACGGCAATGCCTTCGCCCAGGGCCGGGTCGCGCTCAGCTGGGTCGGCCACTGGCAGTACCCGACCTACAGCCAGGCACTGGGTGACGATCTCGTCGTGCTGCCGCTGCCCGACTTCGGCAACGGGCCCAAGACCGGCCAGGGCTCCTGGGCCTGGGGTATCGGCGCTGGGTCGAAGAACGGCAAGGCGGCCGGGGCGTTCCTGGACCACCTCCTCAACGACACCAACGTCGGCGCCATGACCAGGGCCAACGGCGCCCCGCCCGCCACCGTGACCGCCCTGGCCAAGAGCGAGCTGTACAAGAAGGGCGGCCCGCTGCAGCTCTTCGCCGACCAGCTCGCCAAGCCCTGCGGCCAGGCCCCCGTCACCGACACCTGCGTCGCCGTCACCCGGCCGGTGACCGCCGGCTACCCCGTGGTCACCTCCGAGTTCAGCAAGGCCCTCAGCGCCGTCTACGGCGGTACGGACCCCAAGACCGCCCTGTCGAAGGCCGCCCGCGCCATCGACCAGGACTTCGCCGACAACGCCGGCTACCCGGTCGAATAAGGGGCCTGACACCTTCCATGCGTTCCGCGGCCACCAAAAGAGAGAACCGCGACCGGGTGCACGGGCTGCTGATGGCAGCCCCTGCCCTGGCCGGACTGATCGCATTCGTCGGCGTGCCCTTCATCCACGCCGTCGTGCTGTCCTTCTACAACGTCCGCCTCGGCTCCCCCCTCGAGCCCAGCTTCTTCGGACTGGAGCACTACCGGCGGCTGTTCACCGACCCCGACCTGTCCGGCCCGTTCCTGCGGGCCCTGCTCAACAACCTCACCTTCGCCGCCGTCGTCGTCCCCCTGCAGACCGGCCTCGCCCTCGCCCTGGCCATCCTGCTCAACCGCAAACTCAAGGCCATCGGCCTGTTCCGGTCCCTGTTCTTCATGCCGGTCGTCTTCCCCATGGCCCTGGTAGCCGTCATCTGGCGGCTCATCCTCGCCCGCAGCGACCAGGGCATGATCAACTCCGTCCTGTCCCACCTCACCTTCGGCAACTGGGGCGCCTTCGACTGGCTCGGCGACTCCGCCACCGCCCTGGCCTCCATCATCGTCCTGTCCATCTGGCAGGGCGTCGGCTTCCAGATGGTCATCCTGCTCGCCGGACTCCAGCAGATACCCACAGAGCTGTACGAGGCCGCCAGACTCGACCGGGCCACCCGCTGGCAGCAGTTCCGCCACGTCACCCTCCCCGGCGTACGCGGCACCCTCGTCTTCGTCGCGATGCTCACCTCCGTCCTGTCCTTCCGGATCTTCGACCAGGTATACGTCCTCATCCGGGGCGGCGGACTGAACGAAGACGCCACCCGCACCGTCATGTACCAGGCCGTCACCACCGCCTTCGACCAGAACAACGTCGGCCGGGCCGCCGCCGTCACCGTCGTCTTCTTCCTGATCGTCATCGCCCTGACACTGCTCCAGCGCCGAGTCGTCCGGCCCGAGAACGAGGACTGAGCATGACCCGAAGCCCGCTGCGCCGACTCCTCGACTACGCCGTGCTCAGCGCACTGTCGTTCGTCTTCGCCCTGCCCGTGATCTACATGTTCCTCGGCAGCCTCAAACCCTCCGACGAGGTACTGAGCGGCCTGTCCGGATTCCTGCCCACCCATCTGTCCTTCGACAACTACGCCGCCGTCCTCGACAGCCTCAACTCCGACAGCACCGGCTACTTCTGGCGCTTCATGGGCGTGTCCATCCTGCTGACGACCGTCGTCGTCACAGGCGGACTCCTCGTCAACTCCATGGCCGCCTACGGACTGTCACGGCTGCGCTGGCGCGGACAGAACACCGTCTTCACCCTGGTCCTGCTGCTGATGCTGATCCCGTTCGAATCCGTGGCCGTGCCGCTGTTCCACCTCTACAACGACCAGCGCAACACCCTCTACATCCAAGCACTGCCCTTCATCGCCAACGCCTTCTCCGTATACCAGTTCCACACCTTCTTCCGGGCCATCCCACCCAGCATCGAGGAAGCCGCCCGCCTCGACGGCGCCGGACCCTGGCGCACCTTCTTCGCGATCATCGTCCCCATGAGCAGACCCGCCTTCGCCTCCGTCGCGATCCTCACCTTCCTCATCCAGTGGGGCTCCTTCCTCTGGCCCGTACTCATGGTCTCCGACCCCGCCGTACGCCCCCTGCCCCTGGCGATCAGCGTCTTCCAGGGACAGCAGCCACCGGACTGGGGCCAGATCCTCGCCTTCGGCGTCATGCTGGTCCTGCCCGTACTGATCGTCTTCGCGTTCTTCCAGCGCTGGTTCGTCCAAGGCGTCGCCAGCTCCGCCGTCAAGGGCTGACAACGTCAAGGTTGAGAACATGACCAATCAACAGATCACCGTGCTCGGTGAGTGCGTCGCCGACGCCTTCACCGAGCCGCCCCGCCCCACCGCCGAGCCCGAGGGGCTCACCCTGCGCGTCATGCCCGGCGGCGGACCCGCCAACACCGCCGTCGCCCTCGCCAGGCTCGGCACACCCACCCGGTTCCTCGGCCGGCTCTCCAGCGACGTCTTCGGCGACCTCTTCCGCGACCGCCTCACCCGTTCGGGCGTCGACGTCAGCAGTAGTGTCACCGCGCCGGAACCGAGCACCCTGGCCGTGGCCGACCTGGACGCCCACGGCCAGGCCACCTACTCCTTCCACGCCGAGGGCACCGCCGACTGGCAGTGGACCACCGCCGAACTGGCCGCCGCGCCCCTGGACAACACCGCCTGCTTGCACACCGGCTCCCTCACCCTGATCCGGGAACCCGGAGGCCGCCACGTCGAGGACTACCTCGCCACAGCGCGGGAACAGGCCACGATCTCCATCGACCCCAACGTCCGCCCCCTGCTGGTACCACCCGCCGCCTACCGCGAACGGATCGGCCGCTGGTGCGCCCTCACCGACATCCTCCGCCTCAGCGAGGACGACCTCACCCACCTGCTCCCCGACACCAACCCCAATGACGCCTGTGACATCTGGCACGCCGCAGGCGCCCGGCTCGTCATCATCACCCTCGGCCCCCGAGGCGCCCTCGCCTCACTGGACGGCACCCGCGTCACCGTACCCGCCCCGCCCACCGACATCGCCGACACCGTCGGCGCCGGCGACTCCTTCACAGCCGGCCTGCTCCACGCACTGGCCGGGCTCGGCCGGCTCGGCGGCCGCCTGGACAGCCTCACACCCGACGAGACAGCCGCCTGCTGCGCATACGCGGCCCTCGTCGCCGCCCGCACCTGCGCCGTCCCCGGGGCAAACCCACCGTGGGCCGACCAACTACCGAGGCCACCGCAGTAACGTCCCCGTCAGGGCGGGCCGGGGCGACCGGGCCGGGCGTCGGGGCCGGCGGCCGCCGTCAGTTCGCGGCCGTGAGCCTGCGGACCCGGTCCGTGTCGCAGGTGCGCGGGCAGGTCACGCAGGTGTCCCCGGGGCTCAGCGTGTAGAAGAGGCAGCAGCTCGCCCGGTCGCGGGTCGGGAGGGTCCGCCCGTCGGGCGCCGTCAGCTCGCGGAACCCGGCCGTGCCCACGTACGGCTTCGCGGTACCCGGCAGCAGCAGCTCCAGCTCCGCGAGGGCGCGCGGCTCCTCGTCGAGCAGCCCGGCCACGTACCAGAGGCCCTCGACGATCTCGTCCGTCGCCATGCCCCACAGCGCCCGCCCGCCGCGCCGCATCCGCGGGCCGAAGCCGTCCAGGACCGGCCCGAGGTGCTCGGCGACCGCCGCCCGCACCTCCCCCCGGAGCGCCTCCTCGTCGGGTACGACCAGGGCACCGGGGAGTGCGGCGGCGGGGTCGTCCGGCAGGCAGGCGAAGTGCCGGACCCGTACGGCCATTTGCCCCAGCGTCCGCTGGAACGCCACGTCGCCGGCCGGGACGCGCGGCACCCGCCGGTGCAGGAACCACGGCACGGTCACCAGCAGGCAGGCGAGCCAGGCGTACCGGTGCAGTCCGAAGCCGGCCACGACGTCGGGGCGGGCCTGCCTGCCGTGGTCCCGCAGCACCTGAGCGTCGTCCCAGGCCAGAAACGCGTCCAGGGCGGGGCCGCCGGCCGCCAGCTCGTCCGCGCCGACCCAGCCTCCGCCGCGTGGCGCCGGTTCGCCCTCGGTCAGCTCCCGCACACGCAGCCCGGGGAAGACCTCGGCGAGGCGCGTGTACGACGCGGCCACGGGTGAGGCGGGCGTGGCGGAAGGGGAGGACGGCAGCGTGGGAAGGGACATGCAGGACCACCGAATCGCGATCGTTTGCAGGTTAGCCTTACCTTACCCGATCTGATCGATGTGTACCGCGCCGCCGACTGCGCCTATCGTGCACACAGGGCCCTTCACCGCGAGGCGGGCCACATGTGGAGCGGCAGGAGGACCCGAGTGGAGCAGGCCAGGGCCGGGGAGGCGGGGGCGTCGCCCCCGTCGCGGCCGCATGCCGGCGCCGGAGTCCCCGAGCAGGCCCGCGGCGAACACACCCACAGCGAACCGCCGCTGCCCGAGGCACCCCGGCTCGTCCAGCGCCACTCCGTGCGCGGCCAGGTCCTCGAAGCGCTCCGCGCCGCCCTTCTCGGCGGTGACCTCGCCCCCGGCGAGGTCTACTCGGCCCCCGCACTCGGTATGCGCCTGGGCGTCTCCGCGACCCCCGTACGCGAGGCGATGCAGCAACTGGCCATCGAGGGCGCCGTCGAGGTCGTCCCGAACCGCGGCTTCCGCGTCATCGTGCGCACCGCCCGGGAACTCGCCGAACTCGCCGAGGTCCGCGCCATGCTCGAGATCCCGGTCATGCTGCGCCTCGCCCGTACCGTCCCGTCCGCGCGCTGGGCGGAGCTGCGGCCACTCGCCGAGGCCACGGCGGCCGCCGCCGCGCGCGGGGACCTCGCGACGTACGGCGAGGCCGACCGCGCCTTCCACCGCGCGCTGCTGGGCCTGGCGGGCAACGAGCAGCTGGTCGCCGTCGCCGACGATCTGCACCGCCGCTCCCAGTGGCCCCTGGTCAGCCCGCCCGCCACCCGCCGCGCCGACCTGGTCGCGGACGCCGCCGAGCACAGTGCCCTGCTGGACGCCCTCGTCGCCGGGGACCTCGCGGTGGTCCAGTCCCTGGTCAGCGAGCACTTCACGGGTTCCGGGGACTGACGGGCGCGTTCGGGCGCATCGGGTGGAGACGAGCGGAGGCAGCTGGTGCGGGCGACGGTTTGGGCGGTGGCCAACGAGCTGGGCGTGGTGGCGGGAACGCCCGGCGAACTCCTGACCGCCCTCCTCTCCGCCCCGCACCGCCGCACGGACCGCGTCGTCCTGCCCGGCGACACCCCCGGCATCCGGGAACTCGCCGCGGACCTGCGGACCCTCGGTCATGTGGAGGTGGCGCTGACGGACCGGGCCCCCGCTCCCGAGCTGGAGAGCCCCGGGAACCTCTCGGACCCGTCCTCGGTCTGCGCGGCCGACCCCGTGCGGGTGACGAGGGCGTACGAGTCCGGGGGCGACGCGTCCGGGGGCGACGCGTCCGGGGGCGACGCGTCCGGGGACCTGCGCACCGCGTGGCTGCACGCCGGGCAGGCACTGATCCGCCCGGACCAGACGCCACCCACCAGGGCCCTGACCCTGCTGACGGCCCTCCCGGAGAACGCCGCCCCGCACCTCCGTACGGCCCTTGAGGACCTGTCGTCACCCACCCCCTGGGAGGTCGTCGGCACCCGTCCCGCCCGCGCCAGGACACTGACCACCCGCGACGGAGAACCGGCGAGCTCGGAGAACCCGCGGATCAAGGCCCTGGCCCACCTCCCGGACGGCACAGAACTCCACCTCGACGAGCGCGGCCACCTGCACACCGCCGGGGCGGCCCCTGTCCCCCGGCTCGTCCGGGCCGTGGCGTCCACCCTCGCCGCCCACCCCGCCACCGCGCTCGCCGCCACCGACGACGTGGTGGTCACCGGTGACCGGATGGGATCCGTCCATGTGTTCAGCCTGGCGGGGGTACGCCAGGCCGCCCTGCACTCCGGCCGCGTCACCGCCCTGGCCGCCGGGCCCGGGCCGCGTGTCCACAGCGGCGGCACCGACGGCACGGTCCGCGTCTGGCACTCGCCCCACCCCCCGCAGGACGACCCGCTGGTACGCCGGCCCCACCCGGTGGTCGCCCTGCACGCGGGTCCCGCGGGCACCGCCGTGGCGTGGGCGGACGGCCTGGTGGAACTCCACGACGCGGCCACCGGCGAGGTCCGCGCCTTCCGCCCGGGCACCCCGGTCCGCGCGGTCGCCGTGCCTGCCGACGGCACCCTGACCGTCGCCACCACCGACCGCCTCATCCAACTGCGCCCACGCTGAACCGCTGAACCGCTGAACCGCTGTCCCTCAGCGCTCCCGCGCCTCCCGGGTCCGCGACCGGTTCTCCTTGCGCAGCGCCTCGACCAGCTCCGACTTCGACATGTGCGAGCGGCCCTCGATGCCCATCCGCTTGGATATGTCGTACAGATGCTGCTTCGAGGCCCTTTCGTCGACACCCTCCCCGCTCCGCGCGGGCTTCTCACGCGGCGTGGCGGCACGCGGGTCCGACGGCTCCTTGCGCCCCTTCTCCTCTCCTCCCAGTGGTCGCCCACCTTCTCGTACGGAGTGCTTCAGCGCGCTGAAGGCGGTCCGGTGCGCCCGCTCGCCCTCGCCGTACTGATCCACGGCCGCGTCGTGCGCCTTGATCCAGGTCCGCTGGGCGTCCTTGGACGACCGCTCCAGCGTCGACGGCAGCTCCTCACGCCCCGGCATCGCGCATCACCTCCTGGGGATCACCTCGGACGGGACGCCCGACGCGTGCCCCCACGCCGGCACCCGAAACGGCCCCCGAGCGGGGCTCGGGGAGTTCAGGGCTTCTACGGCCCTGTCGTGCGGGCCGCCTGCGAGTCCGCCGACCGGCCCGCCGCGCCCAGGCCCGCCTCCAGGTAATCGACGAACGTCTTGTTGTGCAGCGCCCAGGGTGAGCGGCGGTGGCGGATGAGGGCGATGATCCCGGGGAGGTCGAGTCGGGTCAGGGCGCGTAGGGCCTGGGCGGTGACCAGGCCCGAGCGGTTGTAGCCGGCGAAGCAGCGTACGAGGGTGGTGCGCCCGCCGCGTACGGCGTCGGCCGTCAGGGCCGCGGCCCGCCGCACCGCGTCGAGGTCGGCAGCGAGGAGCGGCCCGTCCGGGATCTCCGTCACCCGGTGCTCGACGCCCACGCCCGGCCCGTGCCCCGGGGCCGTGTACAGGCTCACCACCAGCGCGAACTGGTCCGCCACGACGGCGCGCCGCAGATCCCCGGCCCCGTCGGCACAGATGTGGCCGCCCATCGAGAGGCCGGGAACGATCTCGTCCCAGGGGCTCCGTGGAGCCGGGACGCCGGGGTCGCTCCGGCGGGTGTCGCGCACGGTCGGTCGCCTCCCACGCCCATCCTCCCGCCGCGTCCGCCGGGCGGCCACCGGTGTCCGCCTCATGCGGCCGGGTGTGGTGCCAGCTGGGAGGCCAGCCAGGTCGGTACGCCGCCGAGCAGCCGGAACAGCCGCCGCGCCTCCGCCCGCAGCCGGCCGGCCTCCGGCTCCGGCTCGGCGTCGGCGAGCGCGGCCAGCGCCGGGGCCGTACCCACCAGGTAGCCGAGCTCCTCGCGGAGCCGCAGGGACTCGGCGAAGCCGTGCCGCGCCTCCGACAACTCGCCCTCGCGCAGCGCCAGTCCGGCCAGGTGCCGCCAGGTCGAGGAGAGCAGCAGCGCGTCGCCCTGCGCGGTCGCCCCGGCGTGGGCCCGCCGGTACGCGGCACGGGCCGCCTCCGGCGAGTCCGCCAGATACTGGGCGAGCAGCCCGCGCCGGAAGTCCAGCAGTGCCCGCCCCGGAGCCGCCGGTCCGAGCAGCGCCGCCGCCCGGCCGAGCGCCGCCCGCGCCTCGTCGGCCCGGTCCCGTACGCCGTGCAGCGTCGCCGCGTACGCCAGGTAGCCGCGCTCGCAGGCGGCCGCGCCCCGCTCGTCGTCGGCCCGGGCGACGGCCTCGGCGGCGCGCAGCGCGTCCTCCGCCTCCGGCCACCCCTTCTCCGTGTACAGACACCGCTCGATCAGCAGCGCGGCCCGCTGTGCCGCGACGGGCGGGTCGTCGGCCGTGGGGGCGAGCAGAGCGGCCGCGTCGGTCCAACAGCCGCGGGAGCGCAGCCGCCATACCGCGGTCTGGAGAGGATCGTCACCATCGGTCGTTCCGGAACCAGACATGGCGGTATCCGCCACATTGCCCTCCCCGAGCGCACCATTGAGCTGTTGAGTTGGGACGCATCACAGCATGGATCGGCACACCCGGCCAAGAGGGTCAGGTGAATTGATTCACAATCACCGGTCTCCGGGATCACGGCGCGCCGCGCCCCGGAGGCGAGCGCCGCAAGGTGTCCACCGTCGTCGGGCGGCGCAGGAACCTCCGAGGCCGTGACGGGTTCCGTTCCCCCGAAAAGGTGAATCCCGGGACGCCTGCAGTCCCCGTGTCAGGTCTCCGCCTCCCGTTCCGCCAGTCCCAGGCGTCCGCCGCCGCCGAACCGTACGGCTCCGGAGCCGGTGTGGGCGCCGTGGCGCGACGCCCAGTTCTCCAGGGCGTGACGGCAGGCGTGGTCGAGGTGGCGGAGACCGGAGAGGTCCAGTTCGACGGGGCGGTCGTGGGGGAGGGCCTCCAGCGCTTCGAGGAGCCGGGGGAGCCGGAGGAAGGTGGCGTTGCCGGTGACGCGGACGACGAGGCCGCCGCCCCGCGTGCGGTGGACGTCGATGTGCAGATGCGAGGTGTCCCACGCGGTCTTCACCACCGCGAGGAGCAGTCCCAGCAGCACTCCCTCGAAGAGGTTCGTGACGACGACGGCCACGGCGGTGACGGCCAGGATCACCGCCTCGCCCCGGTGGTCCCGCCACAGCGGCCGCAGGTCCTTCACCGGGACGAGCCTGCAGCCCGCGTGCACCAGGACCCCGGCGAGCGCGGCGAGCGGGACAGCGCCGATCGCGGCGGGCAGCAGCGTGGCGAACAGCAGCAGCCACAGCCCGTGCAGCACCCGGGAGAGCGCCGTCGTCGCGCCCGCCTGGACGTTGGCGGCGCTGCGGACGACGACCGCCGTCATGGGCAGGGCGCCCAGCACGCCGCACACCGTGTTCCCGGCGCCCTGGGCGATGAGCTCCTTGTCGTAGTCGGTGCGCGGCCCGCTGTGCATGCGGTCCACCGCCGCCGCGCCGAACAGGCTCTCCGCCGAGGCGATGAGCGCGAACGCCACGACCGTGCCGAAGGCCCCCGGGCTGAGCAGCCCGGCCAGCGCCTCGGAACCCGGCGGCTGTACGGCCTGGAGCAGGCCCTTGACCTCGACCTTCGCCACCGGAAGGCCGGCGGTCCAGGTGACGGCCGTGGCGAGCGCGACCGCCGCCAGGGCGCCCGGCACGGTCCGTACCCCGGCGGGCGTCCTCCGCCACAGGACGAGTACGGCGACCGTGCCGGCGCCGACGGCGAACGCGGCCGGGGAGGCGCCGCCCGTGAGGAGATCCCAGGCCAGGCCGGGCAGGCCGGCGATCTTCGCCAGGCCGGAGGCGGGGGCGGCGGAGTCCGCCAGGGCGTAGAGCTGGCCGAGGACGATGACAAGGCCGATGCCGGCGAGCATGCCCTGTACGACGGCGACCGAGATGGCCCGGAACCAGCGGCCGAAGCGGAGCAGGCCCAGGGCCACCTGTAACAGTCCGGCCGCGAGCACGAACGCGCCCAGCATGCCGAGGCCGTATGTGCGCACCGCCTCGTACACCAGGACCGTCAGCCCGGCGGCAGGGCCGCTCACCTGGAGACGGCTGCCGGGCATGAGGCCGACCAGCAGGCCGCCGACGATGCCGGTGACCAGGCCCAGTTCGGCCGGTACACCGGACGCGACGGCCACACCTACGCAGAGGGGGACGGCGACCAGGAAGACCACGAACGAGGCGAGTACGTCCCGCCGGAGCACGGCGGGATCCTTCAGGGCAGGGGGAAGGGCGGGGAGAAGGGCTGAGAGCACGGGTGGGTTCCCTCGTGGTGCGATGCCTGTGGGGGGTGCGGTGCGTACCGCAGCAGCCGCGAGTGGAACTTTACCTTCCTATTACCTTTCTCCGGCAGGGCGTGATTCGGCCATGTGGCTGCATCCGCCAAGCAGTTGTACGCCCCTCCGTCGCCTCGCACGCCGGGTCTCCTTCGCCGCCTGACGGTGCGCCAGGCGCGCGCGTGTTCCGTCACGACATGCGCAGTGCCAGGAAGAAGTCCAGCTTGTCCTCCAGACGGGACAGATCACGACCCGTCAGCTGCTCGATCCGGCCCACCCGGTAGCGCAGCGTGTTCACATGCAGATGCAGCCGTCCCGCGCACCGCGTCCATGAGCCGTCGGAGTCGAGGAAGGCCTCCAGGGTCGGGATCAGCTCAGCCCGGTGCCGCCGGTCGTAGTCGCGCAGCGGGTCGAGGAGCCGCGCCGTGAACGCCCGCCGTACGTCGTCCGGGACGAACGGCAGGAGCAGTACGTGCGACGCCAGCTCGTGGTGGCCGGCCGCGCAGACCCGGCCCGGCCGCGCCGCGGCGACCCGGCGGGCGTGCCGGGCCTCCTCCAGGGCGCCGCGCAGGCCCTCCGCCGAGTGCACGGCGGCGCTGACGCCGAGGGTGAGGCGCCCGTCGCCGTCGAGTCCCGCCGACAGCGGGGGCCGCACCGAGGCGAGCAGGGTCTCGGCGTGCAGGCCGGGACCGCCGTCGGCCGCGGAGCCCGACATGGGTTCTGCCGGGCCCGACGGGGTCCGAGTGCCCGTGGCCGCGCCGTCGTCCGCCGCGGTCCCGGCGTCCGTGGCCGGGAGCGCCGGGGCGGAGGTGACCGCGGGCAGCGGCACCAGCGCGACCGCCTCGTCGCCGGTGTGCGCCACGGCGATTCGGTCGGCCGAGTCCGGTCCCGTCGTCGCCGGGTCGACCAGCACCTCCTCCAGGAGCGCCTGGGCCACCGGGCCGGCGTCGACGGCGCCGTCCTCGCCCCACTCGACGCGGGCCACGACGACCTGCCAGTGCGGCGCCGTACCGAGGCCGGGCAGCAGTACGGGCGCGGCCACCCGCAGCCTGGCGGCGATCTCCGCCGGGGCGGCGCCCGTCTGCACCAGCTCCAGGACCTCCTGGGCGAGCCGGCGCCGTACCGTACGCGCGGCGTCCCGGCGGTCCCGCTCCACTGCGATTAGCTGTGTGACGCCCTGGAGCAGGTCCAGTCGCGCCGCCGGCCAGTCGCCGGCGTCCGCCTCGACGGCGAGCAGCCAGTCCGAAAGCACCGTCTCGCGTACGTCCCGGGCGGCCGGCGTGGCGCCGCGTCCGGTGTTACGGATCGGAAAGAGCGAGTACGTCGTTCCGGCCACCTGCGCCCGGTGCGGGCCCCGCCTGCCGGTGCGGGTCGCGGCCAGGTGCTCCCCGGCCAGAACGGCCCCCACCTCGATCGGCAGCGGCGTGCCCGCGCCCGCGATCTGCCGCCCTGTCGGCGAGAGGACCCAGGCATGCAGGTCCAGGTCGGAGCCGAGCAGGTCCAGGACCACCTCGGGGCCGCCGCCCGCCGGGCCGGAGGTCATCAGCCTCCTGTGGCGATCGACGACAGCCGCGAGGTCCCCTGCGCGCTCGCCCGACACCTGTCGAACGATATGCTCAGTGATCGTTGCGAATGCAACGGATTCATTTACGGCGAAGAGCGGGAGGCGGTGGCGCAAACACGCCTGGACGAGATCGTCCGGGATCGCGCCCAGCTCGGCCTCGCCCGCCGCGAGCCCGGCGACCCCGGCGGCCGCGAGGATCCGGACGAACGGCTCCGAGTCCGCCGAGCCACGCCGCCACGCCAGACCGGTGAGTACCAGCTCGCCGCCGGACAGGTAGCGGCTGGGGTCCCTCAGGTCCGTGGTCATCACGCCGCGGACGGTGCGGTCCAGCTCGTCCTCGCCGCCGAGCAGCCGCAGCCCCAGCGCGTCGGTCTCCAGCAGTGCGCGCAGCCGCATCTCGTCGCCGCCGATCTGTCTCGTGGTGTCTCGTTGTGGAGGGCGACCTGTGGCCGCCGTTTCCAGGGGAAAACGGAGAGGTTACTGATCCTCGCCTTTCGTTCGAATCTACAAGACGAGGAGGGTGGCCAGCCAACTCCTTCATGGTTTCGGTGACTGCACCGGGTGGAGCACCGCTGGGTGTACTGGGGCCACAACGCGTCAACACCAGATGAACACGTCATCCAGGGCAGGCCGTCCCCAGCCCCGGCGAACAGCCCGATCACACAGATCACGCCGACCCCGGTGACCCGCCGAGCCCCCGTGTCAGGGGCCGCGGGGAACCCCGCGAAGCGTGGATCAAGTCATCACGAATGAAGAGAGCCACTCATGGACTTCCTTCGCCCCGCCAGCTGGGAGGAGGCGCTCGCCGCCAAGGCGGAGCACCCCACGGCTGTGCCCATCGCGGGTGGCACCGATGTCATGGTCGAAATCAACTTCGACCACCGGCGGCCCGAGTACCTGCTGGACCTGAACCGCATCGAGCTGCTCCGTGAGTGGGAGGTCGGCGAGGAGAACGTCCGGCTGGGCGCCTCCGTCCCGTACACCCGGATCATGGAGCAGCTGCGGGCGGAGCTGCCCGGTCTCGCCCTCGCCTCCCACACCGTGGCCTCACCGCAGATCCGCAACCGCGGCGGCGTCGGCGGCAACCTGGGCACCGCGTCCCCGGCCGGTGACGCGCACCCCGCCCTGCTCGCCGCCGGAGCCGAGGTCGAGGCCGAATCCGTGCGCGGCAGCCGGTTCATCCCGATCGACGAGTTCTTCACGGGAGTCAAGCGCAACGCCCTCCAGCCCGACGAGCTCATCAAGACCATCCACATCAAGAAGGCCGACGGCCCGCAGCAGTACTCCAAGGTGGGTACCCGTAACGCCATGGTCATCGCGGTCTGCGCCTTCGGTATCGCCCTGCACCCCGAGACCCGGACCGTACGGACCGGCATCGGCTCCGCCGCGCCGACCCCGGTCCGCGCCAAGGAGGCGGAGGAGTTCTTGAACGCCGCGCTGGAAGAGGGTGGCTTCTGGGACAACGGCAAGATCATCACCCCCTCGATCGCCAAGCAGTTCGCGGAGCTCGCCTCCGGCGCCTGCAACCCGATCGACGACGTACGAGGCACCGCCAGGTACCGCCGTCACGCCGTCGGCATCATGGCCCGCCGCACGCTCGGCTGGACCTGGGAGCAGTACCGCGGCAGCGGCCGCACGCTTGAAGGAGCTGCATGACCATGCGCGTCAATTTCACGGTCAACGGACGTCCGCAGGAGGCCGACGACGTCTGGGAGGGCGAGTCCCTGCTGTACGTCCTGCGTGAGCGCCTCGGCCTCCCGGGCTCCAAGAACGCCTGTGAGCAGGGCGAGTGCGGCTCCTGCACGGTCCGCCTCGACGGTGTCCCGGTGTGCTCCTGCCTGGTCGCCGCCGGCCAGGTCGAGGGCCGCGAGGTCATCACCGTCGAGGGCCTCGCCGACTTCGCCAAGCAGCGCGCCGAGCGCGGCGGCGCGTGCGGCACCGGCGCCTGCGGCACCTCGCCGGACGAGGCCGGGCAGGGGGTCACCGCTGGACGCGGTCCTTGGTCTGCCAAGGGCACCGACTCGCAGACCGGCGAGGGCACCGAGCTCTCGCCCATCCAGCAGGCGTTCATCGACGCGGGCGCCGTCCAGTGCGGCTTCTGCACCCCCGGCCTGCTGGTCGCGGCCGACGAGATGCTGGAGAAGAACCCGTCGCCGACCGACGAGGACATCCGCGAGGCACTCTCCGGCAACCTCTGCCGCTGCACCGGTTACGAGAAGATCCTGGACGCCGTCCGCCTCGCGGCCGCCCGTCAGGAACGTCAGGGAGAGGCGGTCTGACACCCATGACCACAGGACCCACGACCACGGCGCACGGCGTCCGGGCCGCCGCGGCCCCGGCCGGTACGCCCACCAAGGTCACGCAGAGCTCCCAGGGCACCAAGGGCGGCATCGGCGAGTCCACACTCCGCCCCGACGGCACCCTCAAGGTCACCGGCGAGTTCGCCTACTCCTCGGACATGTGGCACGAGGACATGCTGTGGGGCCAGCTCCTCCGCTCCACCGTCGCCCACGCCGAGATCGTCTCCATCGACACCTCCGAGGCCCTCGCCCAGGCCGGCGTGTACGCCGTACTGACGTACGACGACCTGCCCACCGAGGTGAAGAACTACGGCCTGGAGATCCAGGACACCCCGGTCCTCGCCAACGGCGTCGTACGCCACCACGGCGAGCCGGTCGCCCTGGTCGCCGCCGACCACCCGGAGACCGCGCGGCGCGCCGCCGCCAAGATCAAGGTCGAGTACCGGGAGCTGCCGGTCGTCACCGACGAGGCGTCCGCCCTCGCCCCCGACGCCCCGCTCCTGCATCCGGGCCGCGACGACCTCCCCCAAGGACCTCCGACAAGCTCCGGTCCAGGGGGGACCCCCATCGCCGGACACGTCCCGCACGCGAACGTCGTGCACCGCCAGCCGATCGTCCGCGGCGACGTGGCGGCGGCCCGCGAGCGCGCCGACGTGATCGTCGAGGGCGAGTACACCTTCGGCATGCAGGACCAGGCGTTCCTCGGCCCCGAGTCCGGCCTCGCCGTGCCCGCCGAGGACGGCGGCGTCGACCTGTACGTCGCCACCCAGTGGCTGCACTCCGACCTCCGCCAGATCGCCCCGGTCCTCGGCCTGCCCGAGGACAAGGTCCGCCTGACGCTCTCCGGCGTCGGCGGCGCCTTCGGCGGCCGCGAGGACCTGTCGATGCAGATCCACGCCTGCCTGCTGGCGCTCCGCACCGGCAAGCCCGTGAAGATCGTCTACAACCGGTTCGAGTCCTTCTTCGGGCATGTCCACCGTCACCCGGCGAAGCTGTACTACGAGCACGGCGCCACCAAGGACGGCAAGCTCACCCACCTCAAGTGCCGGATCGTGCTGGACGGCGGCGCCTACGCCTCCGCGTCCCCCGCCGTCGTCGGCAACGCCGCCTCCCTGTCCGTCGGCCCGTATGTGGTCGACGACGTCGACATCGAGGCCGTCGCCCTCTACACGAACAACCCGCCCTGCGGCGCCATGCGCGGCTTCGGCGCGGTCCAGGCGTGCTTCGCGTACGAGGCGCAGATGGACAGGCTGGCCGCGAAGCTCGGCATGGACCCGGTGGAGTTCCGTCGGATCAACGCCATGGAGCAGGGCACGATCATGCCGACCGGGCAGCCGGTCGACTCCCCGGCCCCGGTCGCCGAACTGCTGCGCCGGGTCAAGGCCCGCCCGCTGCCGCCGGAGCGCCAGTGGGAGTCCACGGAGGGCGCCGACGTACGCGCCCTGCCCGGCGGGCTGTCCAACACCACGCACGGCGAGGGCGTCGTCCGGGGTGTCGGCTACGCGGTCGGTATCAAGAACGTCGGCTTCTCCGAGGGCTTCGACGACTACTCCACCGCCAAGGTGCGCATGGAGGTCATCAACGGCGAGGCCGTCGCCACCGTGCACACCGCGATGGCGGAGGTCGGCCAGGGCGGTGTCACCGTGCACGCCCAGATCGCCCGTACGGAGCTGGGCGTCACGCAGGTGACCATCCACCCGGCCGACACCCAGGTCGGCTCCGCCGGCTCCACCTCCGCCTCCCGCCAGACGTACGTCACGGGCGGCGCGGTGAGGAACTCCTGCGAACTGATCCGCGAGAAGGTCCTGGAGCTGGGCCGCCGCAAGTTCGGCACCTACCACCCGGCCTGGGCGACCGCCGAGCTGCTCCTGGAGGGCGGCAAGGTCGTCACCGACGGCGGCGAGGTCCTCGCCGAACTGACCGATGTCCTGGAGGGCGAGGTCGTCGAGATCGAGGCCGAGTGGCGGCACCGCCCCACCGAGGCGTTCGACCTGCGCACCGGCCAGGGCAACGGCCACGTCCAGTACTCGTTCGCGGCGCACCGCGCCGTCGTCGAGGTGGACACCGAGCTCGGCCTGGTCAAGGTCATCGAGCTGGCGTGCGCCCAGGACGTCGGCAAGGCCCTCAACCCGCTGTCCGTCATCGGCCAGATCCAGGGTGGCACCACCCAGGGCCTGGGCGTGGCGGTCATGGAGGAGATCGTCGTCGACCCGAAGACCGCGAAGGTGAAGAACCCCTCCTTCACGGACTACCTCATCCCCACGATCCTCGACACGCCGACCATCCCCGTCGACGTGCTCGAACTCGCCGACGACCACGCCCCGTACGGGCTGCGCGGCATCGGCGAGGCCCCGACCCTGTCGTCCACCCCGGCCGTCCTCGCGGCGATCCGGAACGCGACGGGCCTGGAGCTGAACAGGACGCCGGTACGCCCCGAGCACCTCACCGGCACCGCGTAGCCCCTCCGGGCTCCGCCCCACGAGCCTCCGGGCGGTGCGTGCCCCGGGAACGTCACAAGTCCTCGCCCGCACCGCCCGGAGAACCCGGCCCCGACCACCCGGACCGCACCGCTCGCGGTCCCCGAGCCCACCGATCCCCCACCTCCCAACCCCCCCACCTCCCAACCCCCCACGCAGTAACTCCAGTTCGTCTCGGGCCGTCCCCCGGGTCGTGCAGCCAAGCACCATCCCAAATCCCGCACAACAGGCCCGGAACCGGAGTCCCGCGGGTGCCCCTATGAACCTTGGGAGTAGGCACCATGACCCAGTCGTCAGTGGAGCCCAGAACCGTCTCGGAAGACGCGGGCAACGGCACGCGTATCCCCGCCGGACGGTCCTGGCTCGACCGGTACTTTCACATCACCCACAGAGGATCCTCGGTCGCGCGAGAGGTGCGCGGCGGCGTCACGACCTTCATGGCCATGGCGTACATCCTTCTGCTCAACCCGCTGCTGCTCGGTGGCGAGGACGCGCTCGGGGACAAGCTGAGCCAGCCCGCCCTGATCACGGCCACCGCCCTGGCGGCAGCGGTCACCACCCTGGCGATGGGCATCATCGGCAAGGTCCCGCTCGCTCTGGCGGCGGGCCTCAGTGTCGCGGGCGTTCTCTCCACCCAGGTCGCGCCCAACATGACGTGGCCGCAGGCCATGGGCATGTGTGTCATCTACGGCGCCGTGATCTGCCTTCTGGTGGTCACCGGCGTCCGTGAAGTCGTCATGAACGCCATACCCCTGGCGCTGAAGCACGGCATCACGATCGGTATCGGCCTCTTCATCGCGATGATCGGCTTCGTCAACGCCGGCTTCGTCGGCAAGAGCGAGGGCGGCGGCCCGGTCACCCTCGGCGTCGGCGGCTCGCTCACCGGCTGGCCGGTCGTCCTCTTCACCGTCACCCTGCTGCTGATCTTCATGCTCCAGGCCCGGAAGGTCCCGGGAGCCATCCTCCTCGGCATCATCGCCGGCACCGTGATCTCCGTCGTCGCCACCGCGGCCGGCTGGATCAAGGAAGAGGCGTGGGGCGGCAGCGCGCCCATCCTGCACGGCAGCGTCGTCTCCATGCCGGACTTCTCGCTCTTCGGCCAGGTCGAGTTCGGCGGCTGGGAGAAGCTCGGTTACGCCGCCGTCGGCATGATCGTCTTCACCCTGGTGCTGGCCGGCTTCTTCGACGCGATGGCCACCATCATCGCCGTCGGCCAGGAGGCCAAGCTCGCCGACGCCACCGGCCGGATGCCCGGCCTCAACAAGGCGCTGTTCATCGACGGCGCGGGCGGTGCGATCGGCGGCGCCACGAGCGCCTCCGGCCAGACCGTGTTCATCGAGTCCGCCACGGGTGTCGGCGAAGGCGCCCGTACGGGCCTGTCGGCCTCGGTCACCGGCCTGTTCTTCGCCGCGTGTCTGTTCTTCACTCCGCTGACGCAGCTCGTGCCGGGCCAGGTCGCCTCCGCCGCCCTGGTCGTGATCGGCGCGATGATGCTGCAGAACGCCCGGCACGTCGACTGGAGCGACTGGTCGATCGCCGTGCCGGTCTTCCTGACGGTCGTGCTGATGCCGTTCACGTACACCATCACCACGGGTGTCGGCGCCGGTGTCATCGCCTTCTGCGCGATCAAGGCCGCACAGGGCAAGTGGCGCGAGCCGAGCGTCCTCATGTGGATCCTCTCGGTGGTGTTCGTCTTCTACTTCGCCGCGGGTACCGGTCACTGACGCCACCCCGGACCCCTCCGCACATCCGCTCCGAAGCCGGAGCCAAGAGCCCAAGGAGGCCGACATGCTGGACATCGCCGAAGAGCTCGGCCGGTGGGCCGAGCAGGGACGCGACTTCGCCGTCGCCACCGTCGTGGCGGTCACCGGCAGCGCGCCCCGGCTGCCGGGTGCCGCGCTCGCCGTCGACCGTGACGGCACGGCGATCGGCTCGGTCTCCGGCGGCTGTGTGGAGGGGGCCGTGTACGACCTGTGCCGGCAGGCGATCGAGGACGGCGAGACCGTGCTCGAACGCTTCGGCTACAGCGACGAGGACGCCTTCGCCGTCGGCCTGACCTGCGGCGGCGCCATCGATGTCCTCATCGCCCCGGTCCGCGGCGGGGTCTACCCGGCCGCGCTGGCGGCCGCCGCAGGAGGGGAGGCGGCGGCCCTCGCCAGAGTCACCGACGGGCCCGCCGAACTCATGGGCACCGCCCTTCTCGTCCGTGCCGACGGCTCGTACGAGGGCGGCCTCGGCGGCCACCCCGAGCTGGACCGCACGGCAGCCGCCGAGGCCCGCGCCCTGCTGGACGCCGGCCGCACCGGCACGGTCACCATCGGCGCGGACGGCTCACGGTGCGGGCAGCCGCTGACCCTGCTCGTGGAGTCCAGCGTCCCGCCGCCCCGCATGATCGTGTTCGGCGCCGTCGACTTCGCGTCGGCGCTGGTCAGGGTCGGCAAGTTCCTCGGCTACCACGTGACCGTGTGCGACGCCCGACCGGTCTTCGCGACCGCCACCCGCTTCCCGGACGCCGACGAGATCGTCGTCGGCTGGCCGCACGAATACCTCGACTCCACGCAGGTCGACACCCGTACGGTGCTCTGCGTCCTCACACACGACGCCAAGTTCGACGTACCGCTACTCCGGCTCGCCCTGCGGCTCCCCGTCGCGTACGTCGGCGCCATGGGCTCCCGCCGTACGCACGAGGACCGCAACCGCCGGCTGCGCGAGGTGGGCGTCACCGAACTCGAACTCGCCCGGCTGCGCTCGCCGATCGGCCTCGACCTCGGCGCCCGCACCCCGGAGGAGACCGCCCTGTCGATCGGCGCCGAGATCGTCGCCGACCGGCGCGGCGGCAGCGGAGCGTCCCTGACGGGCGCGCACACCCCCATCCACCACGACGGCCCGGACGCCCCGGCCGGGCGGATGGAGTCGGTGGCCTGAAGCAGGGCACCCGAAGCCCGTCACTCCAAGCAGGGGCGGACGCCGCCGGGCTGCTCCTGGGCGTTGCCGCGGTCAGTCCAGCGTCTGTGTGAGCTCGTGCCTGGCCGCGGTGTGGACGAGCCGGCCGCGGGCGCCGTTGACCAGCGGCAGATACGGCGGTACGTGGCCGCACTCGACATCGGCGACGACCGGCACGCCCAGCGGCCCCAGCGCGTCCAGCACGGCCTCGTGCTGCGTCAGCGACTCCCGGCCGGGCGCGGACGTACGGCCGACCAGGACGGCGTTCGCGGCGTCGAAGAACCCGGCCAGCCGCATACCGTGCAGGTTGCGGCAGATGGTGAACGCGTCGTCGCCCGCCGCCTCGACGTACACGAGCAGTCCCTCGGGCGCGTGCGCGCGGGCGAACGCGGAGAGGTCCCCGTACGGCGTTCCCGCCAGGTTGCACAGCGTCTCGACGCAGCCGCCGATCAGACGGCCCGCCACGTCCACGTCCCCGTCGCCGTCCAGCCGGGTCCATGTGCCGGTGCCGTCCATCGTGTACGTGTCCATGTGCGGGTCGGCCTGCCAGTCGTCCCAGCCGGAGGACCGGTACCGGCCCGGCGGGGTCTGAGTGAACCGGCTCCGCTCCGGCAGGGCGACGACGTCCAGCCACGGCAGCAGCCCCTCGGGCACGCGGTACGGGGTGTCCATCAGGTTGTTGCCGTGCAGTGTCGCGGTCCCGGTGAGCAGCGTCAGCGGCGTGAGGAGGGTCGACAGGTCGGAGAAGCCGACGAGCCAGGTGGGTTCGGCGGCCCGCAGCCGGTCCCAGTCGAGCAGCGGTATCAGGTCGATGGCGGTCTCCCCGCCCCACGGCGGGACGACGGCCCGGACGTCCGGGTCGGTCAGCATCGCCGTCAGCTCGGCCGCGCGGTCCGCGGCGGGCGCGCTGACGTGCCCGGAACCGTCCATGCAGTCGCCGACGACGACCTCGTAACCGCGCGCCTCCACCGCCCGGACCGCCACGTCGAGTCGCGCGCGGAGATCCTCGCCGACTCCGCTCGACGGGGACGTGACGGCGACGCGGTCGCCGGGGCGCAGGGGGCGTGGGTAACGGATCGGCATGCGGGGGATTCTGACACGCCGACCGCCTCGGCCGCCCCGTGAATTCACCGCTGGTCGCGGCGGCCACGGAGTGGGGGAGGAGGGGCTGTGCCACACGGCGGGGGCGTCAGGGAGGCAGGGGCCGCGGTGGTTCCGGCCGGGTGCGGCGGGAACCCGCCAGATACCGCCCGGGGGCCTCCGGGGCGGTGCGCACGGCCGCCGGACCAGGGATGATGGTGCGTCCAGCAAGTCCGCAATCCAGCACGTTCCAGCACGTTCCAGCACGTTCCAGCAAGTCCGGCAGTTCCGTCAGTTGTCCCCTCAGGATGCGATCGGAAAGGCGGGTTCTTTTGCGCAGTGTCGGAGTGGAGGAGGAACTCCTCCTGGTGGACCCGCGGACGGGAGAGCCACGCGCTCTCTCCGAAGAGGTACTGGCCATCGCCGCGAAGCACAATCAGGGGCGGGCCCACGCCTTCACGAAGGAGTTGCAGCTTCAGCAGCTGGAGTTCGGAACGCACCCCAGGACCGCGATGGGGGAGCTGGCCGCCGAGATCGAGCGGTGCCGGTCGGACGCCGCGCGGATCGCCGCCGAGGCGGGGGTCGCCGTCGTCGCGCTGGCGACGTCGCCGCTGCCCGTGGGGCCCGCCGTCACCGAGGGCAAGCGGTACCGGTGGATCCGGGAGCACTACGGGCTGACCGCCCTCGAACAGCTCACCTGCGGCTGCCACGTCCATGTCTCGATCGCCTCGGACGAGGAGGGGGTGGCCGTACTCGACCGGATCAGGCCATGGCTGTCGGTCCTGTTGGCCCTCAGCGCCAACTCGCCCTTCTGGTACGGCCACGACAGCGGCTACCACAGCTACCGCAGCCGGGTGTGGGGGCGATGGCCGTCCACCGGGCCCGTGGAGCTGTTCGGCTCCGCCGACCGGTACCACCGGCAGGTGCGCGACCTGGTGTCCACGGGGGTGCTCCAGGACGAGGGGATGATCTACTTCGACGCGCGGCTGTCGCGGCACTATCCGACCGTCGAGATACGGGCCGCGGACGTCTGCCTGGACGCCTCGACGACCGTTCTGGTCGCCACCCTGGCGCGCGCCCTCGTGGACACCGCCGCCCGGCAGTGGCGCGAGGGCCGCCCGCCCGACGAGCACGGCATCGGGCTGCTGCGCGCGGCCGCCTGGCGGGCGGCGCGGTCGGGGGTGGACGGCGAGCTCATCCATCCGCACACCATGCGCCCGGCGCCCGCCGACCGGGTCGTCCAGGCCCTCTTCCACCATGTGGAGGAGGCCCTGGACGGGAATGGCGACCTCGCGTACGCCCGCAAGGCCCTGGACGACCTGATGAGCGGCGGCAACGGCGCCCATGTGCAGCGGCGGCTGCTCAGGCGGCGCGGCAGCCTGGGGGCGGTCGTCGCCGAGTGTGTGCGGCGTACGCAGGAGGGGGTGCGCTGACGGCCCGCGAGAGCGGTGGGGAGGTTCCGCATGATCCGCGCGTCGCCGGGCAGGCGCCGAAGCGCTGGGACCGCCCCGGCCGCCGCGACGACCCCCCCCGCACCAAGGAGCACCGCGTGACAGCTCGCCCCCACAGCCCCGGCTCCCCGATCTACGACCAGCTGGTCGAGGAACACGGCGACGTACTCAACGAGGCCAGGAGACTCGCCGAGATCGCCCACCAGCAGGCGGACCGGGTGCTCGGCCGGGACGCCCCCGTCCTGATGCGGGAGTACGCCGAACAGCCCTGAGTGTCATGGTTTGTCCGCTCCGCCGCCGGGCACGCGCCTGACGTCAGGGAAAGGCCGCAGCGAGCGACAACGAGGGAGCACCCATGTTCGCGAAACGGAAGACGCCTTCCAAGGCCGAGCAGGTCATGGGCGCCGTCAAGGAGACCGTGGGCCGCGCGGTCGGCAACGAACGCCTCACCGCCGAGGGCCGCGCGGAACGCGCCAAGGGCGGACTGCGCGAAGCGGGGAAGAAGGCGAGGGGCGCCCACAAACGCTGACCGGCCGCCCCGGCCGGCCGCCCCCTTCCGACGGGCGGCCGGCCGACGCACGCGCCGACGCGCCGCCACGGCCCGCGTCCTGCCCCACCGGGCGGGACGCGGGCCGTCGGCATGCCCGTGCCCGGCCACGCGGTCCACCGCCGTCCCCGCCGGAGGGCCGCCCGCTTGTACGTCGCCCGGGGTGCCGGGAGGTGTGACCTGGCCCAGGCTGGATACGCGAGCAGGCGAGAGCGCGAGGGACCGAGCGCACCGGGAGCCAGTCATGGGAACCGAAGAATCGATGGGTGACGAGGTCTATCAGCCCGACCGCAGCGACGACCGGGAGATCAGGGAGGACCACGGGGTCCTCGACCGTGAGGACCTGCTCTCGGACCGGGCCGCCGATCCGTACGACGAGGGGTACTCGCCGCCCGAGCGGCCGCTCGGCGCCGAGCACGTCGGCACCACGGCCCGCGAGCAGCGCGAAGGGGAGACCCTCGACCAGCGGCTGGCCGAGGAGGTACCGGACCCTGCCCTGCGGCGCGACGGCCCCGATCCCGCCGAGAACGGCATAGGCGACCTGCCCGGCGGCATGGGCGAACCCTACGACGACCAGGTGGGCCGCGACCGCTCCGGCCGTCTCGTCGCGCCCGACGAGGGCGTCCGCGCCGACACCGAGAAGGACGTCATCGGCCGGGACGTCGGCGTCGACGGCGGCGCCGCCTCCGCCGAGGAGGCCGCCGTCCACGAGATCCCACCGGAGGACGAACGGGCCGGGTGACCCCCCTGCGCCCAGCCTCCCGCCCAACCGCCTCACCTTCCCGGAAGGCCCCCGCCCGTGCAGCCGTCCCAGCCCCCTCCCGACCTGTACCACTCGGAGATCACCCTCCGGGTCAACGGAACCCCCCGCTCGGTCACCGTCGACCACCGCACCACCCTCCTCGACGTACTGCGCGAGGCCCTCGGGCTGACCGGGGCGAAGAAGGGGTGCGACCACGGGCAGTGCGGTGCCTGCACCGTCCTCGTCGACGGGCGCCGCGCCAACAGCTGCCTGCTCCTCGCGGTCGCCCAGGACGGCTGCGACATCACCACCGTCGAGGGCCTCGCCTCCGACGACGGCGGCACCCTCCACCCCCTCCAGCAGGCGTTCCTCGACCGCGACGCCTTCCAGTGCGGCTACTGCACCCCCGGCCAGCTCTGCTCGGCCGTCGGGGTCCTCGCCGAGGCCGCCGCCGGACACCCGTCGCTCGCCACGGAGCCGGGTGCGCCGCCCGCCCAGGGGTCGGTCCCGCTCACGCCCGACGAGATCCGCGAGCGGATGAGCGGCAACCTCTGCCGCTGCGGCGCCTACCCCCATATCGTCCAGGCCGTCGAGGACGTGATCCGGTGAAGCCCTTCGCGTACGTCCGCGCCCGCACCGTGGAGGAGGCCACCGCCGCCTACGCGGCCGACCCGGGCGCCCGCTACCTCGCCGGCGGCACCAATCTCGTCGATCTCATGAAGCTCGGCGTCGAGACGCCCGAGACCCTCATCGACATCAACCGCCTCCCGCTCGACGACATCCAGGAGCTCCCCGACGGCGGCCTCCGCGTCGGCGCCACCGTCCGCGGCACCGACCTCGCCGCCCACCCCCTCGTCCGGGCCCGGTACGCAGCCGTGTCCCGAGCCCTGCTCTCCGGGGCCTCCGGGCAGCTCCGCAACACCGCCACCACCGGCGGCAACCTCCTCCAGCGCACCCGCTGCCCGTACTTCCAGGACCTGTCCAAGCCGTGCAACAAGCGTGTGCCCGGCAGCGGCTGCGGCGCCCGTGACGGCGTCCACCGCGACCACGCCGTCCTCGGCCACTCGGACCTCTGCATCGCCACCCACCCCTCCGACCTCGCCGTCGCCCTCGCCGCGCACGACGCCGACGTCGAGCTCCACGGCCCGGACGGTGAACGGACCGTCCCCGTGGCCGAATTCCACCGCCTGCCCGGTGACCATCCCGAGCTGGACACCGTGATCCAGCCAGGGGAGCTGATCACCGCCGTCACCCTCCCGGCCGCCACCGGTGGGCTCGCCTCCGTGTACCGCAAGGCCCGCGACCGCGCCTCCTACGCCTTCGCGCTCGTCTCCGTCGCCGCAGTCCTCGACCTCGACGGCGAAGGCGCCGTACGCCACCTGGGCCTCGCGTTCGGCGGGCTCGCGCACCGGCCGTGGCGGGCCCGCCGTGCGGAGGGCGGCCTGCTCGGCACCGCCCCGACCGCCGAGAACGTCTCCCGCGCCGTCGCCGAGGAGCTGTCCGCCGCCGAGCCGCTCCGCGACAACGCGTACAAGATCGAACTCGCCCACCGGCTCGCCGGAGCCGTCCTCACCGGCCTCGCCGCCACCCCTCGCCCCTGACCGGAGAACGCTGATCGGAGAACGCTGACCGGACCACCGCTGACCGCAGAAGAAGCCCTGACGGAGAAGAAACCCCGACCGGAGAAGACCCCATGGCCGCCAGCCCGCACGTCCTCGGGACCCCCGCCGAGCGCATCGAAGGCCGGGACAAAGTCACCGGCGCCGCCCGCTACGCGAGCGAGCACACCCCGCCCGGCTGCGCCTATGCCTGGCCCGTCCCCGCCGGGGTGACCTGCGGCCGCATCACCGCCGTCGACACCACCGCCGCCATGGCCCAGCCCGGCGCCATCGCCGTCCTCACCCCGTTCAACGCGCCCCGCTTCGCGGCGCCCCCCGACGACCCGGAAATCGACGTCCTCCAGTACGACGCCGTCCCGCACCGGGGCTGGTACGTCGCCCTGGCCGTCGCCGACACCCTGGAGAACGCCCGCGCCGCTGCCGCCGCCGTCCGCGTCGACTGCGCCGGCCACGGCGACGAGCCCGAGCCGCACGACGTCGTCCTCGCCGAGGACCACCCCGAGACGTACACCCCCGAGGAGGCCAACGGCGGCTACCCCGCCCACCGCGAGCGCGGTGACGCGGCCGCCGCCTTCGCCGCCGCCCCCGTACGGGTCGACGCCGCCTACCGCGTCCCGCCCCTGCACAACCACCCCATGGAGCCGCACGCCGCGACCGCCCACTTCGCCGGCGGGCGCCTCACCGTGTACGACTCCAGCCAGGGAAGCCACGTGGTCCGCTCCGTACTCGCCGCGCTGTTCGGGCTCCCCAGGGACCGTGTCACCGTCGTCTCCGAGCATGTCGGCGGCGGCTTCGGCTGCAAGGGCACCCCCCGCCCGCATGTCGTGCTGGCCGCCATGGCCGCCATCCACACCGGCCGCCCCGTGAAGCTCGCCCTGCCCCGCCGCCACCTGCCCGCCGTCACCGGCCACCGCGCCCCCACCCTGCACCGGGTACGCCTCGGCGCCGAACGCGACGGCACCCTCACCTCCGTCACCCACGAGGTCACCACCCACACCTCCCGCATCACCGAGTTCGTCGAGCAGGCCGCCGTCCCCGCCCGCGTCATGTACGGGTCACAACACAGCCTCACCACGCACCGCGTCGTCCCCCTCGACGTGCCCAGCCCGTCATGGATGCGCGCCCCCGGCGAGACACCGGGCATGTACGCCCTGGAGTCGGCGATGGACGAACTCGCCGAAGCCCTCGGCATGGACCCCGTCGAGCTGCGCGTCCGCAACGATCCCGCCACCGAACCCGACAGCGGCCGCCCCTTCAGCAGCCGCCACCTGGTCGACTGTCTGCGCGAGGGCGCCCGTCGCTTCGGCTGGCACCACCGCGACCCGCGCCCCGCCGCCCACCGAGACGGCCCGTTCCTTCTCGGCACCGGCGTCGCCGCCGCCACGTACCCCGCGTACGTCGGGCCGTCCACCGCGACCGCCACCGCCCACGCCGACGGGACGTTCACCGTCCGCGCCAACGCCACCGACATCGGCACCGGCGCCCGCACGGTCCTCGCCCAGATCGCCGCCGAGGCCCTCGCCGTCCCGCTGGACGCCGTACGCATCGAGATCGGCAGCACCCGGCTCCCGCGCGCCCCGCTCGCCGGCGGCTCCTCGGGCACCGCCTCCTGGGGCTGGGCCGTCCACCAGGCGTGCGCCGAGCTGGCCACGGCCGTCGCCAAGCACGAAGGACCACTGCCGGACGAGGGGCTGACGGCCGCCGCCGACACCACGGAGGAGGCCCGCCGGACACCCCCGTACGCCCGGCACGCCTTCGGCGCCCAGTTCGCCGAGGTCCAGGTCGACACGGTCACCGGAGAGGTGCGCGTCCGGCGCATGCTCGGCGTGTTCGCCGCCGGGCACATCCTCAACCCGCGAACCGCCCGTTCCCAGCTCATCGGCGGCATGATCATGGGCCTGGGCATGGCCCTGACCGAACACAGCACCGTGGACGCCGCGCACGGCGACTTCGCCGAGAGCGACCTCGCCTCCTACCACGTGCCCGCCCACGCCGACGTGCCCGATGTCGAGGCGGACTGGATCGATGAGGACGACAGCCTCCTCAACCCCATGGGAAGCAAGGGCATCGGCGAACTCGGCATCGTCGGCGCGGCCGCCGCCATCGCCAACGCGGCCCACCACGCCACCGGCGTACGCTTCCGCGACCTCCCCCTCACCCCCGACCGGGTCCTCCCGGCGCTCAATCCCGGCGAGGGGTTCGGCGCCTGATGCCCACGGCAGCCGGCAGAACCTCCGGAGGGTGACGGGCAGGTGCTTCACGGACGGATGGAGATTGCCGAGGAGAGTCGCTCGACTGAGCGGACGCCCGCACACCGGGAGGCCGCAACGTGCACAATGGGGGCGATCGAACGCACCATCGCACACGCCGGAGTGAGCACGCCCGTGGCCCCCGCCTTCCAGCCCGTACTCGACCAGATCGCCGCAGATGTCGCGGCCCGCCCGGGCCGGGGCCGCCCCGCCGACTACATCCCGGTGCTCGCGGAGGCCGACCCGCGCAGCTTCGGCATGGCCGTCGCCGAACTCGACGGCACCGTCTACGGAGTGGGCGACTGGCGGCAGCCGTTCTCCGCGCAGTCCATCACCAAGGCGTTCACCCTGGCCCTCGCCCTCTCCATGGAGGGCGAGGGCCTGTGGGAGTACGTCGGCCGGGAGCCCTCCGGCAACCCGTTCAACTCACTGGTCCAGCTGGAGTACGAGAACGGCATCCCCCGCAACCCGTTCATCAACGCGGGCGCCCTCGTCGTCACCGACCGCCTGCACACGCTGACCGGCGACGCGTCCGGCGCGCTCCGCGACTTCCTGCGCGCCGAGAGCGGCAACCAGCGGCTGGACTTCGACGAGAAGGTCGCCGCGTCGGAGGCCACGCACGGGGACCGCAACGCCGCCCTGGCGCACTTCATGGCCTCGTACGGCAACATCGGCAACCCGGTGCCCGACCTCCTCGACCAGTACTTCCGCCAGTGCTCCGTGGAGGCGTCCTGCGCGGACCTGGCCCTGGCCGCCGGGTTCCTCGCCCGGCACGGCATCCGCGCCGACGGCTCGTCGCTGCTCACCCGCAGCCAGGCCAAGCAGGTCAACGCCGTCATGCTCACCTGCGGCACGTACGACGCGGCCGGCGATTTCGCCTACCGCGTCGGCCTGCCCGGCAAGAGCGGCGTCGGCGGCGGGATCATCGCCGTCGTCCCCGGCCGCTGCACCCTCTGTGTCTGGAGCCCCGGCCTCGACGAGCGCGGCAACTCGGTGGCGGGGGTCGCCGCGCTCGACCGGTTCACGACGCTGACGGGTCTTTCGGTGTTCTGAGGCGGGTTCCGAGGGCGCTCGGCCACCACGACCGCGGCCCGATGTCCCGGACCAGGGCGGGCACCAGCAGCGAACGCACCACCAGGGTGTCGAGCAGCACGCCGAAGGCGACGATGAAGGCGATCTGCAGCAGGAACGCCAGCGGAATCACGGCGAGCGCGGCGAAGGTCGCGGCCAGCACGACACCCGCCGAGGTGATGACGCCGCCCGTGGCGGTCAGGCCCCGCCGCACGCCCTCCCGGGTCCCGTGCAGAAGCGCCTCCTCGCGCACCCGCGACATGAGGAAGATGTTGTAGTCGACCCCCAGCGCCACCAGGAACACGAAGCCGTACAGCGGCACCGAGGCGTCCGTGCCGCTGAAGCCCAGGAGCCACTGGAAGACGACGGCGGAGATGCCCAGCGTGGCGAGGAAGCTGAGGGCGACGGTGGCGACCAGCAGGACCGGCACGACCAGTGAGCGCAGCAGTCCCACCAGGATGAGCAGGATGATCACCAGCACCACCGGGACGATGACCGCGCGGTCGCGCTGCGCCGTGACCTGTGTGTCGTACCGCTGCGCGGTGTAACCGCCCACGAGCGCGTCGGCGTCCGGTACGGCGTGGACGGCATCGCGCAGCCGCACCAGCGTCTCCTCGGCGGCGTCGCTGTCCGGTGCGGCCTCCAGGGTGGCGTACAGCCGGACGCGCCCGTCGACCGTGAGCGGCGGCCCGTCGCCCGGCCGGCCCGAGGCGGTGACCGGTACCACCGAGTCCACGCCCGCGGTGCCCGCGGCCGCCTCGGTCACCGCGGGCAGCCTTCCGGCGTCGCCCACGATGACGGCGGGGTTTCCGGCGCCGCCCGGGAAGTGCTCGCCGAGCACGTCCGCCGCGGCCACGGACGGCGCGTCGTCGACGAAGATCTCGTCCAGGGGGACACCCTTGGCGGTGAGCGTGGGGGCGAAGGCCGAGCACGCCAGCAGCGCGACCAGCGTGACCGCCCAGACCTTGCGCGGTGCCCGGTCGACCAGGGCGGCCACCCTCGGCCACAGGCCGCGGCCGTTCGGCAGAGCCCGGTGGCCGGGCGAGGCCGGCCAGTAGGCCGCCCGTCCGAGCAGGACCAGCACGGCGGGGAGGAAAGTCAGCGCGCTCAGTACGGCACACACGATGCCGATGGCGCCGACCGGGCCGAGCGCGCGGGTGTTGGTGAGGTCGCTGAGGAGCAGCGCCAGCAGGCCGAGGGCGACCGTGGCGGCGCTCGCCACGATCGGCCCGTACGACTGGCGCAGCGCCGACAGCATCGCGGCGAAGCGGTCGTCCCGGCGGGAGAGTTCCTCCCGGTAGCGCGCGGTGAGCAGGAGCGCGTAGTCGGTCGCCGCGCCGATGACCAGGATGAAGAGGATGCCCTGCACCTGGCCGTCGACGCGGACGACGTCTTGGTCGGCGAGGGCGTACACCACCGCGCTCGCGAGGGCCAGGGCGAAGACGGAGCCCGCGATCACCAGGAGCGGGAGCAGAACGCTGCGGTACACCACCAGCAGGATGAGCAGCACGGCCGTCAGGGCGACGCCTAGCAGCAGGCCGTCGATGCCCGCGAAGGCTTCCGACAGATCGGCCTGCGTCGCCGCCGGGCCCGCGAGCCAGACCCGGGTGTCCGGGACGTCTTCGGCGGCGGCGCGGACACGGTCGAGCGTGCCGACGAGCTCGTCACCGAGGTCGGGCCGTAGCTGCAGCGTGGCCTGGAGCGCCTCGCCGTCCTCGGACGGCACGGCGGGGGAGGCTCGGCCCACGACGCCCTCGGTGCCGGTGAGCGAGGCGAGCGAGCCGGTCGCCGCCTGCCGCTGCGCCTCCGTGACGGGCCCGCCCCGCGCCGTCCACACCACCACCACGGGCAGCGCCTCCTCCTGGCGGAAGGCTTCCTGCTCCTCCAGGACGCGAGTGGACTCGGCACTCTGCGGCAGGAAGGCCGCCTGGTCGTTCGTGGCGACCTCGCCGAGCTTGCCGGCGTACGGGCCGAGGCCGCCGCCCACGGCCAACCAGACGGCGATGAGCAGAACCGGTAGCAGCCGGCGCGCGAGGGGCGGAAACGTAGACATGATGCTCCTGCGGAAGAGAGAACTAACTCAATCAGAAACTATCTCAATGATTGAAGTAAATCTCGTGACCCGTCCGCACACGATGTCCTCAGCGGTGAGGCGTGTCCCGCGCTCCCAGCTCGTCGTTCACCGCGGTCAGGAAACGCAGCGCCGTCTCCAGCTCCTCCGCCGTGAACCGCGCCCGCGCACTGTCCGCGGCAAGGGCCAGCGGATGGAAGAACGTACGGGCGGCGGCCCGCGCCCCGGACACGTAGTGCAGATGGACCACCCGCCGGTCGGCGCTGTCCCGCGACCGGCGGATGTGCCCCGCCCGCTCCAGCCGGTCGAGGCACGCCGTCACCGCTCCCGACGTCAGACCGAGGTGCTCCCGCAACCGGGTCGGAGTCATGGGCTCGGGTGCGTCGAGGATCGCGGCGAGTGCCTGGACGTCCGTCGCGTGCAGCCCCTGGCTCACCGCGAACGCGTGCACAAGCCTGTTGATCTCGCCGTTCATCCGGCGCAGCTGCACGGCGAACGCCTGCAGGTCCGCCGGGGAACGCCGCTGTTCACCCCCGGTGTCCTCGTCCGCCTGACCATCCTCTGTCACCACCTGGTCAGCCTATAGAACACTCCGCCGCGTCCGTACCGGACGACCCCGCGAAAGCGGAACACGGGAAGACGGCCCACTGTGGAACTTGGACCGCACGGACGGAGGAGCCATGGAGGACGACGGCCGCACCCCGGAGGGAGGCCCGCTCTGCCTGGTCACCGGGGCGACCGGCTACATCGGCGGCCGGCTCGTGCCCGAACTGCTGGACGCGGGCCACCGGGTCCGCTGCCTTGCACGGTCACCCGGCAAGCTGCGCGACCAACCCTGGGCGCACCGGGTGGAGGTCGTCCGCGGCGACGTCACGGACGAGGAGTCGCTCCGCGACGCCATGGTCGGCGTCCGCGTCGCGTACTACCTGGTGCACGCCCTCGGCGGCGGATCGGGATTCGAGGAGACCGACCGCCGGGCCGCGACCCTGTTCGGGGCGCAGGCCCGGGCCGCGGGGGTCCGGCGCATCGTCTACCTCGGCGGCCTCACCCCCGCGGGCGTGCCCGAGCGGCAGCTCTCCCCGCACCTGCGGTCCCGGAGCGAGGTCGGACGGATCCTGCTCGGCTCGGGCGTCCCGACCACGGTGCTTCGGGCCGCCGTCATCCTCGGCTCCGGCTCCGCCTCCTTCGAGATGCTCCGCTACCTCACCGAACGCCTCCCCGTCATGGTCACCCCCAGCTGGGTGCGCACCCGCATCCAGCCCATCGCCATCCGGGACGTCCTGCGCTACCTGGTCGGCAGTGCGGGCATGCCGCCCGACGTCCACCGCGTCTTCGACATCGGCGGCGCGGACGTGCTGACCTACCGCGACCTGATGCAGCGCTACGCCGCCGTCGCCGGCCTGCCGCCGCGACTCATCCTCCCCGTGCCCGTACTGACCCTCCGTCTGTCCAGCCTCTGGATCGGCCTCGTCACCCCCGTGCCCCCGTCCATCGCACGCCCCCTCGCCGAGTCCCTGCGCCACGAGGTGGTCTGCCGGGAACACGACATCGCCCGGTACGTGCCCGACGCACCCGGAGAGCCCATCAGCAGCGACGAGGCACTCGTGCTCGCCCTGCGTCGCGTCCGCGAGGCGGAGGTCGCCACCCGCTGGTCGTCCGCGTCCGTCCCCGGCGCCCCCAGCGACCCGCTGCCGACCGATCCCGACTGGGCGGGCGGCAGCCTCTACACCGACGAGCGGGAACTGGCGGTCGATGCCACCCCCCAGCAGCTGTGGCGGGTCGTCGAGGGCATCGGCGGCGACAACGGCTGGTACGCCTTCCCGCTCGCCTGGGCCGTCCGAGGATGGCTGGACCGGCTCGTCGGCGGCGTGGGACTGCGCCGCGGCCGACGCGACGCCGCGCGGCTGCGCGTCGGCGACTCGCTGGACTTCTGGCGCGTCGAGGAGGTGGAGCCCGGCCGACTGCTGCGGCTGCGCGCCGAGATGCGCCTCCCCGGACTGGCCTGGCTGGAGATGTACGTCGAGGAGGACGGACCAGGGCGCGCCCGCTACCGGCAGCGTGCCCTGTTCCATCCGCACGGGCTTCTCGGACACGCGTACTGGTGGAGCGTCTCGCCGTTCCACGCCGCCGTCTTCGGCGGCATGGCCCGTAACATCACCAAGGCCGCCGTGAAACAGTCCGCCGCCGGAGGAGCGAGAACATGACCACGGCTGTCGTCGTGTTCACGGCAGACCTGCGCCTGCACGACCACCCGCCGCTGCGCGCCGCCCTGCGCGCGCACGACACCGTCGTCCCGCTGTTCGTGCGTGACGACGCCATCGCCGCCGCCGGGTTCGCCCCGCCCAACCGCGCCGCGTTCCTCGCCGACTGCCTCACCGGCCTCGACGAGGGTCTGCTGCGGTGCGGCGGGCGGCTCGTCGTCCGCTCGGGGCGGGTGGTGGACGTCGTGTGCGCGGTCGCGCACGAGGCAGACGCCACCGAGGTCCATATGGCCGCCGACCACAGCGGCTACGCCCAGCGGCGAGAGGACCGGCTCCGCACCGCCCTGGAAGGCCGGGGACGGGCGCTGCGCGTGCACGACGGGGTGGGTACCGCCCTGCCTCCCGGGGCGGTCACCCCGCAGGACTCCGACCACTACGCCGTCTTCGGGCCGTACTTCCGACGCTGGTCCGCCGAGCGGCTGCGTGAACCCCTCGCCGCGCCCCGCCGGGTGCCGGTCCCGGAGGGTGTCCGCTCCGAGCGCCTGCCGTCCCGGGCCGAGGTGGCCGGCACCTCGCCGGGTCTCGCGGCCGGCGGCGAGACCGAGGGCCGGCGGCTTCTGACGGCCTGGCTGCGCGGCCCGCTCGACGCGTACGGCGAACGCCACGACGACCTCGCGGGCGACGCCACCTCGCGGCTCTCCCCCCATCTGCACTTCGGCACCGTGTCCGCCGCCGAGGCCGTACACCGCGCCCGCGCCGCGGGCGGACCCGGCGCCGAGGCGTTCGTACGGCAGCTGTGCTGGCGCGACTTCCACCGCCAGCTGCTCGCCGCTCGTCCCGCCGCCGCCCACGACGACTACCGCACCCGAGGCGACCGCTGGCGCACCGGGCATACCGCCGCGGCCGACATCGAGGCATGGAAGCGGGGCCGCACCGGTTACCCGGTCGTCGACGCGACCATGCGCCGGCTCGCCCACGAGGGCTGGACGCACAACCGGGGCCGCCTCCTGGCAGCGAGCTTCCTCACCAAGACCCTGTACGTCGACTGGCGCATCGGCGCACGGCACTTCCTGGAGCTCCTGGTCGACGGCGACATCGCCAACAACCAGCTCAACTGGCAGTGGGTCGCGGGCACGGGCACCGACACCCGGCCGAACCGGGTCCTCAACCCCGTGCTGCAGGGCCGCCGTTACGACCCCCAGGGCGCCTACGTGCGTCGCTGGGTGCCCGAGCTGGCCGGCATCGAAGGACCGGCCGTGCACGAGCCGTGGAAACCGGCCGTCCGCGACCGGGTCCGTGGCGGCTACCCGGCGCCGATCGTCGACCTACCCGACGGTCTCGCCCGGTTCCGGGCCGCCCGCGGCCGCTGACCGACCGCCCGCGGCCGCTGACCGACCGCCCGCGGCCGGGCGTGCGGGTCCTTCGCGGACACTCCGCGCCACGGTCCCGCCGCCCCACGCCGTCAGTCGGCAGGGTGCCCCCGCCGCAGCTGCCACACGAAGTACGGCGTACCGAGCAGCGCCGCCAGGAGGCCTGACGGGAGGCCCGACGGGATCTCCGCCGGGGCGATGGCGGTAAGACACCGTCGGGGGACTGCTCGTCGACCGGCGGATCTCTCGCGGGCGTCCCGCCCCCGTCGCCCGGTACGGGCAGGAGCGCGGTGCCCGCAGGCGGAGCGGCCCACGGCGCCGCCGTCATGCCGCGCGCTCGCGGACCATGAACACCGCCCGCTTCACCGGCAGTTCGATCTGCCCGGTCACCCGGAAGCCGGCCTGCTCGAAGGCCCGCACCGACCGCACGTTGCGGACGTCCGGCTCGGCGACGACCCGCCCGGCGTACGGGTCGGTGCGCAGCTGCCAGTCCGACACCGCGCGCAGCAACACCGCCCCGAGCCCCTTCCCCCGGTACGCCGACGGGCCCAGCAGCATGTGCACGCCCGCGTCCCGGGGCCGGGCCGGGTAGTGGTGGCGCAGCGGGTCCAGGTCCGCCCGGTACAGCTCCCAGTAGCTCATCGCCGTACCGTCGACGCACCCGATGTACGGCGTGGAGTGCGCGCTGGCCACCTGCTCCCGCAGATACGCCGCGACCCGCTCCTCGGGCTGGGCCAGCTCCCAGTACTCGGCGACCTCCGGGTCGTTCATCCACCCGTGCACCAGCCCCGCGTCTGCGGCCGGGTCGACCGCCCGCAGCCCGAACGCGCCTCCCTCCAGGGCCGTCTCGGCGATGACGAGGTGACCCCACGTCACTTGCGCACCTCCGCGATGGGGTTGGGGATGTCCACGTACACCGACTGCGCCTCCAGCGGACCCGTCAGCTCGTCCATGCCGCGCACCCGCGTCAGCAGGTTCGCCTTGCAGCGCAGCGTCGGCTCGTCCCGCAGCAGCGCCGCCGGCCGTAGCCGCTTCCCGTGCTCGGCGGCCGCACCGGCCAGGAACCGGTCGGCGTGCCGCAGCAGCCGCACCTCGTTCGCGAGCCCCTGGGAGCCCTGCGCGCCGACGAGGCCCAGCAGGTTGTTGATGCCCACGTAGTAGACGAGCCGCTCGTCGATGACCTCGTCCGCGACATACGTGCCCAGGTCCCGGCCGACCCCCGGCACCCAGCCGTACAGGGCGTCGCTGCGGGCGGGCGAGAAGTAGTAGCCCTGGTTGTCCCGGTAGCGGCCGCCCACCGGCCACCCGTCGTCGTCCAGTACGACGAGCGTGTTCTGCTGGTGCGCCTCCAGGCCGAGCCCGTACGTGGCGTACAGCCAGAGCACCGGGGCGACGACCCGCTTCGCGTACCGAGTGAACCACTCCTCGGCGACCTCGCCGACGGGCCGCCCGGCGCGCTCGGCGAGCCCCCGCACCAGCGTCGCGAGCCACGACCGGCCGCCGGGCAGGTCGGGGCGCGGCGCGACCAGACCGGCCACGCACACAGCCTGCGCCACCGAGTCCGCCAGGAACGGGTTGGCCCGCACCACCACGTCGAGGCCGGTGCCCTCGCCGCCGTCGGGCGACGTGTCGACCGCGAGCCACGCCGGGTCGCGGACCACGGCGAACCCCGGGTGCGCGGCGTGCAGGGCCCGGCCCAGACCGGCCGTCAGCAGCCGGTCGACCGCCAGCCCGCGGTGCAGTTCGGACCGCATGTTCTCACGCCGCGAGTTGGTGATCCGCAGGCCCAGGGAGAGCTTCAGCATGACCGCCGCGTCGGCCCGGTACAGCGTCCGCACCGACGACGTCGCCGACCAGGCGGGACCGGCCGGGCCGAGGTCGTACAGCAGCCCCGCGTCCAGCAGGGCACGTACGGCGGGCCGGTGGACGACGTCCCGCGCCTGCCACGGGTGGGCGGGCACCAGGACCGTGCCGGCGGGGCGCGCCGGGCTGTCGCCCGCGAACGGCGCGAGCAGCTCGTCGGCTGTCCGGTCGAGCGACGAGTCCGCCCGTACGAGGGACGGGTCGGCGGCGAACCAGTGCAGCGGGAAACTGCCGCGCGTCTCGGGGGAGTAGCGGGCGGCCTCCGTCCCGGAGAGCCCCTCGCGGCTCTTGGGCGTCGGGTGCAGCGGGTGCCCGGTGATCAGGGCCTGCTCCCCGGCGAGGAACGCGGTCGTGCCCGCCGGGTCGTCGGGCGCGGCCCGGCGGGCCCGTACGAACTCCGCGACGCGGCGTACCGAGTCGCTGACCCAGCCGGTGAGGTCCATGACCGACTCCGGGTCCCCGTCGGCCGCCTCGACACCCAGCAGGGCGGCGAGGGCGGTGGCGGACGCGGGGGTGCCGGACCGCAGCCGGGCGGGACCGAAGCGGTGCCAGCCGACGGGCGACCAGTACAGGACGGGCGCCTCGACCGCCGTGCCCGAGGCGGGCAGCTCCAGGCGCAGGAGGTTGCCGACGGGCCGCTCCACTCCCGTCTCCCGCACCCAGCAGCGCAGCAGGTTGTCGACGGCGGCGCGGTCGGCGGCCATGACGGGGTCCAGGTGCTGGACCGGGCTCTCGCTCATGCGCACTCCATCCGCTCGTCGGCGGAGGTAAGGGACCGGTCCGCCGGCGGGTGGGGCCGGTCCCCGGGCGTACCGGCCCCGGGCGTACGGGCTCCGGGCGTACGGGCTCCGTGCGTACGGGCTCCGTGCGTACGGGCCCCGGGCGTACGCGCCCCGGTGAGGCCGAAGGTCGTGAACGCGGTCCGCTCCGGCAGCCGGTAGGCGGCGCGCCCGGTGAGGGCGTTGAGGATCAGCGCGGAGCGCCAGGCGGCCAGACCGAGGTCGGGGGTGCCCACGCCGTGCGTGTGCCGTTCCGCGTTCTGCACGAACACCGAGCCGCCGACCTTCTCGTCGAGGACGAGCCGCTGGTCCCGGCCGACGAGGGGGCGGCCCGCGCCGTCCCGGGCGATGTGCCGGCCGAGCGGTTCGAGGAGCCCGTCGACGGGCCGCTCCGCGTACCCGGTGGCGAGGACGACCGCGTCGGTGCGCAGCCGGGCCCGCGAGCCCTCCTCGGCGTGTTCCAGGCTCAGCTCCACGCGCCCGTCGCGGCGTTCGGCGGCGGTGACGGCCACCCCGGGCGTGAGCGTGACGTCCGGCCAGCCGCCGCCGCCCTCCACGACCCGCCGGTACAGCTCGTCGTGGATGTCGGCGAGGGTGTCCGCGCTGATCCCCTTGTACAGCTGCCACTGCCCCGGCAGCAGCCCGTCCCGGGCGGTCTCCGGCAGGTCGTGGAAGTAGCGGGTGTAGTCGGGGGTGAAGTGCTCCAGGCCGAGCTTGCTGTACTCCATGGGCGCGAACGCCGCGGTACGGGCCAGCCACGCCAGCCCCTCCCGCCCCTCCGGCCGGGCCCGCAGCAGGTCGAGCAGCACCTCGGCGCCCGACTGCCCGGCGCCGACGACCGTGACATGGCCGGCGGTGCGGAGCCGGTCCCGGTGGGCGAGGTAGTCGGCGGAGTGCAGCACCGGCACGCCGGGGTCGGCGGTCAGGGCGCGCAGCGGCGCGGGCACGTGCGGGGCGGTGCCGACGCCGAGCGCGAGGTGCCGGGCGAGGACCCGGCCGGTCCCCAAGGGCACGCCGTGCCCGTCGAGGCGGGTGAACCCGACCTCGTACGCCTGGCGGCCCTCGTCCCAGCGGACGGTGTCGGCCCGGTGGCCGAAGCGGCAGGACGGCAGTTCCTCGCTGACCCAGCGGCAGTAGGCGTCGTACTCGGCGCGCGGTATGTGGAACCGCTCGGCGAAGTAGAACGGGAACAGCCGCTCCTGGGCGCGGATGTGGTTGAGGAACGACCAGGGGCTCGTCGGGTCGACCAGGCTCACCAGGTCGGCCAGGAACGGCACTTGGAGCGTGGCGCCGTCGATGAGCAGGCCCGGGTGCCAGTGGAAGGCGGGGCGCTGCTCCAGGAAGACGGCGTCGAGCCCCGGCACCCCGTCGGCGAGCGCGGCGAGCGACAGGTTGAACGGGCCGATGCCCACGCCGAGGAGATCCACGGTCGTCGGGTCCTCGGCGGCTTGATCGGTCGTCATCGCGGTCCTTCCGGTTCCGGTACGTCGTGCGTCGTGCGGATACGGGCGGTGGTGGTGGTCGCGGTGGCGGCGGTGGCGACCGACGGGCCGGAAGAAGCTCGGCGCGCGGCGCGCCGTTCGGCATGGCGTATGCCCTTCGGTCGTGTTGCGGAGATCGCGCACAAGGCGCACGCGCGGCGGGCACGGGCGGGGTGCCCACCACCGCCTACAGAAAGTTAGGTTAGCCTAACTTGCAGTGGGATCAAGGGTTGCGGCCCGGCGGTGCACCGGTCCTGACGCCAATTACCCGCTGCCCGCCCCCTGTTACGCGCCACGCGCCGAGTTCGGTGTGGAAGTGGACGGTTGTTGACGGAGTGACGCCGCCTCAGCAGGCCACCTGCCCGTCAGTCCGGCGGCGGCAGCGGCAGTCGCGCGACGCGCCCCGGCTCGATCGACACCGACCGGTCGGGCAGCAGGATGTCGATCGGCGCGGTCCCCGACTCGGGGACCGCCACATGCAGGTTCCCCGGCGTCATCCGCAGCCGCACGCCCCAGTGGCCGTGGAACCGCAGCGTGAAGTCGTACTCGGACAGCTCCGGCAGCGGCACCGGGTCCAGCCGCAGCACCCCGCCACGGGTATCGAGCCCCGTCAGCCCGCGCTGCACCAGGTCGAGCGTGCCCGCCATCGCCCCGAGGTGGATGCCCTCGGCCGTCGTGCCGCCGTGCACGTCCGCGATGTCCGCCTCCAGGGCCTCCTGGCAGAACTCCCACGCCTCCGACCGGCGCACCCGCGCCAGCACCCACCCGTGCACCAGCACGCTCAGCGTCGAGCCGTGGCTCGTCCGATGCAGGTAGTAGTCGACGGTCCGCCACCACGTCTCGTCGTCCAGCACATGCCCGAGCCGCCGCAGCAGTCCCCGCAGTTCGCCCGGCGGGAAGAGATAGCCCAGCATCAGCACATCCGCCTGCTTGGACGCCTTGTACCGGTTGATGGAGTCGCCCTCCGCCTCCAGGATGCGGTCCAGCCGCCGGATGTCGCCGTACTTGTGGCGCAGCTCGTCCCAGTTCAGCTCCGCCAGCTCGCCGTAGCCGTGGAACTGGCTGATCACCCCGTCGTGGAACGGCACGTACAGCCTGCGCGACACGTCCTCCCACAGAGCCAGCTCGCTGTGGTGGAGCCCGATCCGCTCCTCCAGCTCCCGGCGGCGCGGCTCCGGCAGCGACTCCATCAGTTCCAGGGCCCGCATCAGCACCCACGCCGCCGTCACGTTCGTGTACGCGTTGTCGTCCAGGCCCGGGCGCTTCGACCCGGGGTAGGCGTCGTGGTACTCGTCCGGGCCCATGACGCCGCGGATCCGGTAGCGGTCGATGGCGTCGTCGTACGCCGCCGAGTCCGCCCAGAACCGGGCGATCTCCAGCAGCATCTCCGCCCCCTTGGTGTGCAGGAACTCGTCGTCCCCGCTCGCCTCCCAGTACCGCCACACGTTGTACGCGATGGCCGATCCCACATGGTGCTGGAGCCGCGAGTGGTCCGGCAGCCAGCGGCCCGAACGCGGATTGAGGTGCAGCTGCTGTGTCTCCTCCCGCCCGTCGCTGCCGCTCTGCCACGGGTACATGGCCCCCGAACGGCCCACGTCACGGGCCGAGAACCGGGCCCGCTCAAGCCGCCGGTGCCGGTAGGTGAGCAGCGCCCGGGACACCTCGGGGAAGTGCAGATTGAGGTACGGCAGCACAAACAGCTCGTCCCAGAAGATATGCCCCCGGTACGCCTCCCCGTGCAGCCCGCGCGCCGGAACGCCCACGTCCAGGTCGGCGGTGTGCGGCGACAGCGTCTGCAACACGTGGAACAGGTGCAGCCGCAGGATGCGACCCGCCTCGTCGGGCACCTCCAGCTCGGCGCGGCGCCATTGCTGCTGCCACGCCGCCCGGTGCGACGTCAGCAGCTCACCGAAGCCGGGCGCGCGGCCCACCCGGTCCACCGCCGCGTGCAGCGGGTCGGAGATCGCCGGGTCGCGCGAGGTGTGCAGCGCCACCGTCTTGTCCACCACGACCGTCGCACCCGGCAGCAGCGTGAGCCGGAACCGCTGCGCCACCCGGCGCTCCCGGTGCTGCACGACGGCCTCCTCCGGGGCCGTCGTGCGTGCGGCGAGCCCGATCCGGATGTCGGACGTGGTCGTACGGGCGCACAGCCACACCCGCTCGTCCGCGGCCTCACCCGTCTCGATGTGCTCCAGGTGCCGCGACGAGAGCTGCCGGTAGCGGGCCACGCCCGTGTTGGTGACCGAGCCGTCCAGCTCCGCCTCCACCTCCAGCGTCCCCGCCCAGTTCTCGGCGGTGAACTCGGTGCGCAGCGCCGCCACATGCGGATCACCCATATGGACCAGCCGCACCTGGCGGACCGCGAGCCGCCGCCCGCCGTCGTCCTCGTACCGGCTCCGCCGCTCCAGGGTGCCCCCGCGCAGGTCGAGGGTGAGCGCGTGGTCGGTGAGGAACTCGTGCGCGGGCGTCAGCCAGGGGCCGGGCTCCGGCCCGTCGGCCACCCGGTAGCGCAAGGGCAGCCAGTTCGGCAGATTGACCATGTCCTCGTTCTCGACGCGCCGGCCCGCCACCTCCGACGCCAGCCGGTTGTAGCACCCGGCCGCGTACGTGCCCGGGTAGTGCGTGCCGTCCGCCGCGCACTCGGGCATCGCCCCGCGTGTCGCAAAGTAGCCGTTGCCCAGCGTGCACAACGCCTCGCGCAGGCTCTCCCGCTCGGCGGCGTATCCCTCGAACTGCCACGTCCAGTCGCTCATGACGGCTGTCCCTCCCGTACGGCCAGCAGCTCGGCAAGGTCCTGTACGACGAGGTCGGCCCCGTGGCTCCGCAGCGCCTCCGCGTGGCCGGGGCCACCCGTACGGTCGACGCCGACGACCAGCCCGAAGCCGCCGCGCCGCCCCGCCTCCACGCCCGCCAGGGCGTCCTCCACCACGGCGCACCGCCCGGCCGGCCGGCCGAGCCTCCGCGCCGCCTCCAGGAACAGCGCCGGGTCCGGCTTGCCGGGCAGGCCGAGCCGGGCCGCCTCCGTGCCCTCCACCAGCGCGTCGAACAGGGCGATGACCCCCGCCCGCTCCAGCAGCTCCCGGGCGTGCCGCGAGGCCGAGGCGGCGGCCAGCGGGACACCGGCCTCACGCAGGGCGCGCAGCAGCCGCACCGTACCGGGGTAGGCGTCGACCCCCCGCTCGCGCAGCCGTTCGGTGAAGCGTCGTTCCTTGTCGGCCGCGACCGCCTCCACCGTGGACGGGTCGGTGGACAGCCCGCGCGAGGCGAGGAAGGCCGCCGCCCCGTCCAGCCGGGAGCGCCCGTCCACGTACCGCGGATAGTCGTCGGCGGTGCCGAACGGCCGGCGCGCGGGGCCGGCCGCCGTGTCCGGGGGCAGGTTCTCCAGATACGCGTCGAACGCCGCCTTCCACGCGGCCGCGTGGACCCGCGCCGAGTCGGTGATGACGCCGTCGGTGTCGAACACGACAGCGCGCACGGCCCGCAGCGCGGGAACCACCGGGCTGCGGGCCGTGCGTGAGGTCATCGCGGCGTCTCCTTGCGTCGTCGACCGCCCGGGTGCCCGGAAACTCCGGGATCACACGGCGCGGGCGCGCGGAACGGGCTCCACCCGACCATCATGGCCCTCCTGGGGCCCGGGTGAAGGGCCAAGAGGGCCATGAGGGGCATGCCGTCCGGCGGCCGCCGTGCCGTCAGGCGCCTGGGGGAGTGCCGCCGGACACCGTGTGGTGGGACTTCTCCGGCTCTTCCGCCCGCGTCTTCTCGTCCTCGTCGGTCGGGATGCCCGCCAGACTCTCGACGTGGAAGGCCCGCGCGATCGGGACGTCCGTGCTGCTGTGGGCGATGATCGAGAAGGCGATGCAGACGGCGATCAGCGTGTACGCCTCCTGGCCCTGCGGAATCCCCGCATGGAGTACGAGCAGCCCGTACACCACCGACGCGAAACCCTTCGGCCCGAACCAGGCGGCGACCAGCCGCTCGCGGCGGTCGAACCGCGTCCCGGCCAGCGACAACAGCATCGACGCGGGCCGGATCAGGACGATGGCCAGGACCACCGTGACGTACCCGCCGAACGACAGGTCGCCGAAGAGCTGCGGCGTCAGCAGCGCGCCGAACACCAGCAGCGCGGCGAACTTGGCCAGTTCGGCCAGCGCCTCGCCGAGCGGCTCGAACGCGTCCTTCGCCTCCGGCGACACCGCGGTCAGCACCGCGCCCGCGGAGAACGCCGCCAGGTACGGGTTGGCGTGGGTCAGGTGGCAGGCGCCGTACAGGATGACGGCGGTGGCCAGCGGGAGCAGCGGCTGAAGCTTCGGCTCGGCGCCGAGCAGCCGGAACCGGGAGAGGCCGCTGACCAGCAGCGGCAGCAGCACACCGAACGCCAGTCCGAGCGCGAGTTCCAGGCCGATCGCGCCGTACGACGTCTCCGCGAAGCCACCGGCCGTCGGACCGGCCGCGGCGATCAGAACCAGCACGACGGGCAGCGCGAGACCGTCGTTGATGCCGCTCTCGACGTTGAGCAGCTGCCGCAGCTTCGCCGGCACCTCCTTGCGGCCGACGATCGCCGACGCGAAGACCGGGTCGGTGGGCGCGAGCACGGCCCCGACGAGGAACGACGTCGTCCAGTCGAGCCCCACCAGATAGTGCGTGATGAGCGCCGTGCCCACCAGGGCCAGCGGCATGCCCAGACCGAGGGCGCGGGCGGGGTTCTTCCAGTTCTCCCGCAGCTTCGGGAACGACACGTGCATGCCGTCCGTGAACAGCACCGCGAAGAGTGCCAGATCGGCGGTGACGCCGACGATCTCACTGTCCGGGGTGATGTGGATCAAACCGAGGAAGCCGTCACTGACGAGCGCGCCGCCGACGAGGAACAGGAAGGAGGTGGACAGAACGGTCCGGGCGGCAAGCCCGGACAACAGCACCGCGATGAGCAGCGCGGCACCGAAGACAGCTACCAGCACCATGGGTGGGACATCCCCCGATCAGCGACGACGGTTCTCTTACGACGCGCCGACCGGGGACCGGCCCATGGAACGCCGCGATCCGGAAATGTATCGGACGCCCTCCGCCGCCCCGCGTGCCGGTCTCGCAGTCCCGCGCTAACGTGCGATCAGGTCGGATCTCCTTGAAACGGAGCGGAAGGTTCCAGCACTCCCCAAAGCGCAGACCAGAAGGACACGACATGACCCAGCAGCCGCGCGAGCAGTGGGCCACCCGCACCGGATTCCTGCTGGCCGCGATCGGTTCCGCCATCGGCCTCGGCAACATCTGGCGGTTCCCCGCCATCGCCTTCGAGAACGGTGGCGGCGCGTTCCTCCTCCCCTACCTGGTCGCCCTGCTCACCGCGGGCATCCCGCTGCTGATCATGGAGTACACGATCGGCCGCAAGTACCGGATGTCCCCGCCCGCGGCGCTGCGCCAGATGGCCCGCCCCGCCGAGACCCTCGGCTGGTGGCAGGTCATGGTCAGCTTCGTGATCGCCACGTACTACGCGGTCATCCTCGCGTGGGCCGTTCGCTACGTCGGCTTCTCCGTGGGGCAGCAGTGGGGCGACGACCCCGAGGGCTTCCTGTTCGGCACGTTCCTGAAGGTCGCCGACACGCCGGGGCCCATCGCGTCGTACGTGCCCGGCGTGCTCTGGCCGCTGATCGCCGTCTGGGCCGTCGTCCTCGCCATCCTGGCGTTCGGCATCCGGCGCGGTATCGAGCGGGCCAACAAGATCTTCATCCCGCTCCTGGTGGTGTTCTTCGCCGCCCTGGTGATCCGCTCCCTCACCCTGGACGGCGCCTCGGCGGGCCTCGACGCGCTGTTCTCGCCCGACTGGTCGGAGCTCGGCAACGGCAGTGTGTGGGTTGCGGCATACGGACAGATCTTCTTCTCGCTGTCCATCGGCTTCGGCATCATGGTCACCTACGCCTCCTACCTGCGGCGCCGCGCCGACCTCACCGGCTCCGCGATGGTCGCGGGCTTCGCGAACAGCTCCTTCGAGATCCTGGCGGGCATCGGCGTGTTCGCGACGCTCGGCTTCATGGCGACCAGCGCCGGGGTGCCGGTCGGCGAGGTCGCCAGCTCGGGGCTCGGCCTGGCGTTCGTCGCCTTCCCGACAGTCATCTCCGAGATGCCGCTGGGCGGACTGTTCGGCGTCGTCTTCTTCCTGTCGCTGGTGATCGCCGGACTGTCCTCGCTGATCTCCATCGTGCAGGTGGTCGTCTCCGCGGTGCAGGACCGCACCGGTCTGCGCCGCAGGACCGCCGTGTTCGGCGTGGGCGGGCTGGTGGCGCTGGTGTCGATCCTGCTGTACCCGACCGACGAAGGGCTCTATCTGCTGGACAGCGCCGACCACTTCATCAACCAGTACGGCATCGCCCTCGCCGCGCTCGTCGCCCTCGTCGTGATCGCCTGGGTCCTGCGGGCGCTGCCGTCCCTCCAGCAGAACGCCGACGAGACCTCCGCCGTCCGGCTGGGCCACTGGTGGCGCATCTGCCTCGGCGTCATCACTCCGCTGGTCCTCGGCTGGATGATGGTGGACAGTCTGCGTGCCGAGTTCGACGAGAACTACGAGGGCTACTCCACCGGCTTCCTGCTCGCCACCGGCTGGAGCGTCGCCATCGGCGCACTGCTCGTCGGTGTGCTCCTCACCGTCGTTCACTGGAAGGCCGGCGGAGAGGACATCGACCTGGACATGGAGTCCCCCGCCGACCGGAAGGAGCCGTGATGTCGGCGTCCGCCATCATCATGATGATCATCGCCATCGGGATCGTGTGGGGCGGTCTGGTCGCCGCGATCCTCCGCCTGCGCGGCCACCCCGACGAGCCGGAACCCATGCCCCCGGGCGTCCGGCCCGCGGAGGGCCCGTCAAGGGGCCCTGATCCGGGACTCTGATCCGGGACCCTGAGCCGGGACCCCGAGCCGGGGCACCGGCGGGCCGGACACTCCCTAGCTCAGCGCCTCCGCCAGGATCTCCGCCGCCTTGGCGACAAGCGGGTTGTCGGCCTTGGCGTCGGCTTCGAACTTGGTCGTGAGGACGGCCAGGACGACCGGTGGCCGCCCGGGCGGCCATGCGATGCCGACGTCGTTGTTGCCGCCGTACCCGCCGCCGCCCGTCTTGTCCGCGAGGAGCCAGCCCTCGGGCAGCCCGGCACGGAACCGCGCCTCGCTGGTGGTGTTGGCGAGCATCCAGTCCGTCAGGCGCTCCCGGTCGTGCGCCGCGAGCGCGTCGCCGAGGACCAGCCGGGCGTACGTACGGCCGATGGCGCGCGGGCTGGTGGTGTCGGTGACCCGCCAGGGCTCCGCCGAGTTGAGCTCCGGCTCCCACCGGTCGAGCCGGGTCGTCCCGTCGCCGAGCGACCGGCAGAACCGGGTGACGGCGGTCGGCCCGCCCAGCTCACGCAGCAGCAGGTTCGCCGCGGTGTTGTCGCTCCGGCAGATGGCCGCGGCGGACAGTTCGCCGACGGTCATGCCGTTCGCGATGTTCGCCGCCTGCTCGGTGACCGGGGAGTAGCCCGAGTCCTCGACGTACCGCGCGGTGTAGTGGACGCGCTTGGCGAGGACTTCGCCGTCCCGGTCGAGATCCCGCAGCACGGCCGCCGCGGCCAGGGTCTTGAACAGCGACGCCATGGGGAAGAGCTCGTCCGCCCGGTACCGCACCGCCCGGCCGGTCCCCGTGTCGTACGCGAACGCCCCGAGCCGCGCGTCGTGCTTCCGCTCCAGCGCGCGTAACCGGCCCCTGACCCCGCCGCCGGGGCCGGGCGCGGCGTGCGCGGGCCCGGCCACCGCCACGGCGGCGGCCAGCGCCGCTCCGGCCCCGGTGGCCAGCAGCGCGCGGCGGTTCGGACGTGCTCCGATCAGATCCATGCGATGTCCCCCTTCTCCTTGGACACATGAGGAATACATGGAGCAGGACGTCACACGCGCACCACTGGTTGCGGAACGCCGGGCGGTCAGGCGGCCGAGCGCTTGTCCAGGACCAGGTCGTGGCCGACCACGAACGCCGCCTCGTCGGAGCAGAGCCACACCACCGTCTCCGCCACCTCCTCGGTGCTCGCGCCCCGCGAGAGCGCATGCCCCGGGCCGGGGACGACGGTGCCGCCGGAGTCCGGCTCGTGCGCCGGGCCCGGGCTGATCGCGTTGATGCGGATGCCCTTGGCCGCGTACTCGTGGGCGGCCGTGCGGGTGAGGGTGCTCAGGGCGGCCTTGGACGCGGCGTACGCGCCCATGCCGACCAGCCGGCCGGTCGCGGCCATGTTGCAGGCGGTATTGACGATGACGCCCCTGCCGTTGCGCTCCATGTGCGCCAGCTCGTGCTTCATCGCCATCCACACGCCCGTGAGGTTGGCCGCGAGCGTCTCGGCCCACACCGTCTCGCAGATGTCGGCCACGTTCCGCGTCGGGCCGGTGACGGTCGCGTTGTTGAACGCGATGTCGATCGTCCCGAAGCGCTCCTCGGCCGCCTTCACCATACGCAGGGCGGCCGCCGAACCGACGGCGGTCAGGTCCGCGACCACATGGTCGGCCCTGCCGCCCGCGTCGCGGATCAGCTTCACCGTGCCCTCGAGGTCCTCGGACTCGGGACCGGCGAGCATCACCGTCGCCCCCTCCTGGGCGAACGCCAGCGCGGTGGCCCGGCAGATGCCGTCGCCCGCCCCGGCGACCAGGGCGACCTTGCCCGCGAATCGTGCCGACATCGGAGTACCTCTTTCCTCGGTGCGTCGAGCGGTCTTCATGACGCGGAACCCCGCTCCGCGCCCAGCTTGTCCAGCAACTCGTCGGCCCACGCCGCTTCATAGGCGTCGAACCGGGGGAGCCCGCCCTGCGCCGGGTCGCCGGTCCAGGTGAACGTGGCCCCAGGGTTGTGCACGGCGTAGCCGCCGGCGGCGAAGAGGTGCGGGCTGCCCTGCACGTCCGGCCCCTGCGCGGTGCGCCACTGCTCGTACACCTCGGAGCGCCCCGCGCCGCGCGCCAGCGCGTCGGCCAGTGCCCCGGCGTCGACGTGCGCGCACCGCTCGGCGATGTCCAGGATCACCGGGTGGACGCTGATGCAGGCGTTCTCCGCGTAGAAGGCGTGGCGCAGCGCGCGGTCCAGCTCACCACTGGCCCGCAGGCCGCCGACGGCCGGGTCCTTCGCGGCCTGCACCGCCTCCAGCGCGGGCAGCGTGGTGACCGGGTACTCGGACTCCCGGGCCGCCCACAGCCGCCAGCCCAGCTCGGGGCGGCGCGCGGCGATCACGATGACCTCGGGGTCGACGATGAACTTCGGCGTGGGCTGCCGGTTGAACAGCTCCAGCGGGAAGGCACGGTGGTCGATCAGCAGGGTCTGGCCGCGCCGGTCGGCGGCGGCGTGCAGTGTGTGCAGGGCGAGACTCGCCCACGGGCACCCGATGTCCGACCAGACGGTCACGACCGGGGCGGAAGGGGTTGCCATGTCGGTTCTCCTGGCTGTGAAGGGAGGGAGGGAGCGAGGGAGACGGTGCGCGGGAGGGGGAGTGGGAGGGGGAGGGGGAGGGGGAGGGGGAGAGGGTGTGAGGGGAGAGGGAGGGGCGCGCGCCCGGCCACCGGGAGGCCGGGCGCGCGGGGCGTCGAGCCTCGCCTACAGCTCGACCCGGACCCCGTACGCGGTGACCCACGTGTTGAACTCGATCAGCCGCTCGAGCACGGCCCGGGCGCTCCAGGGGCCGCCGACCCCGTACGAACCCTCCGGCACGTCCAGGAGCCTGCGGATCTCGTCCTCCGACACGAGCTTCAGCACCGGGGCGCCCTCGGTGAGCAGCGCCTCGACACGCTCGCGCAGGGCGAGTTCGTACTTCCGGTCCTGCGTCGACGGGTACGGGTTCTTCTTGCGGTCCAGCACCGAGTCCGGCAGGACACCGCGCATGGCGGCGCGCAGCAGGCTCTTCTCGCGGCCGTCGAACGTCTTCATCGCCCACGGCGTGTTGTACACGTACTCGACGAGACGATGGTCGGTGAACGGCACCCGCACCTCGAGGCTGACGGCCATGCTGATGCGGTCCTTGCGGTCCAGCAGGAAGTTCTCCCAGCGGGTGAGGTTGAGATACGTGATCTCACGCATCCGGGCCTCGGTGCCGCTCTCGCCCGCCAGCCGCGGCACCTCGTCCAGCGCCTGGGCGTACCGCTCCTTCACGTACTCGGAGAGACCGAGCCGGTCCCACAGGCCGATCGTACGCAGTGCGCCGATGCCGCCGGCCTTCTCGAACGGGTGGTGCCACGGGAAGGAGTCGTTCGCGACGGCCTCCGGGTCGTGGAACCAGGTGTAGCCGCCGAACAGCTCGTCCGCCGCCTCACCGGACAGCGCGACCGTCATCTGCTCCTTCAGCGCCCGGCACAGGATGAGCAGCGAGTACTCCATGTCGCCGGTCGACACCGGCAGGTCCTGGGCACGCAGCACCGTGTCGCGCACCTCGTCGTCGAGGACGTCCTCGTTGTCCAGCTCGACGACGATGTGCTCGGCGCCCACATGCCGGGCGACCTCGATCGCGAAGGGCGTGTCGGGGTCCTCCCACTGGACGTTCGACTCGAAGCGCTCCTCGTGCCCCTTGAAGTCCACCGAGAACGCCCGGATGGGCTCGGTCACGCCCTGCTTCTCCAGCGCCTTGGCGGCGAGCGCGGTCACCGCGCTGGAGTCCAGGCCGCCGGAGAGCAGCGTGCCCACGGTGACGTCCGCGACGAGCTGCCGCTCGACGATGTCCTCCAGCAGCTCCCGCACCCTGCCGACCGTGGTGTCCAGGTCGTCGGTGTGGGGGACGGCCCGCAGCTTCCAGTACTCCTTGGTCTCCACGAGACCGTCGCGGCCGAAGCGCAGCACGGTCGCGGGCAGCACCTCGCGCATGCCGCGGAAGACGGCGTGGCCGGGGGTCTTCACGATGCTGAAGATCTCCCGCAGCCCGTCCGCGTCGACGACCGCCTCCGCGTCCTCGTGGGCGAGGATCGCCTTCGGCTCCGACGCGAACAGCACACCGTCGGCGGTCGGGTAGTAGTAGAGCGGCTTCACCCCCATCCGGTCACGCACGAGGAGCAGTTCCTCGGTGCGCGGGTCCCAGATGGCGAAGGCGTAGATGCCGTTGAGGCGCTCCGCGAAGTCCACGCCCCACTCCAGGTAGGCGCGGAGCACCACCTCGGTGTCGCTGGACGTGCGGAACGTGTGGCCCAGGCCGCGCAGCTCCTCGCGCAGCTCACGGAAGTTGTACACCTCGCCCGTGTATGTGATGACGGGCAGAGTGTCGTCCTCGGCGGCGGCCATCGGCTGGCGGCCGCCCTCGAGGTCGATGATCGCGAGCCGGCGGTGCCCGAGGATCGCGTGGGGCGAGGTCCACAGCCCCCAGGCGTCCGGGCCGCGGCATTCCATGGTGTGGGTCATGGCCGCGGCCATGTCCGTGTACGCGGTCAGATCGCGCTGGTGGCTAACCCATCCGGCAAGGCCGCACATGTGTCACCGGTTCCTCTCGATAGCGCTGTGGGGCGGGTCGGTCGTGGACGGCCGGGCCGGTGCCCGTCCGCTGCCGCCACTCTCCGGGCGCCCGGAACGGCCGGTCCACGGTGGCCGGTTCACTTCGTCAAGTGACGGCGACTTCCTGAAGTCGCGTACGGCGGCGACCTGACGGAGTGGGCCGGCGCGGCTTGTCCACGGCCGGTGCAGGGCGCATGTTCCTGCGCGTACACCTACGTGGAAGGACGTGCCATGCCCGCCGTCACCGTCGACGATCTGCTCCTGCTCCAGCGCGTACGCCGCCCCGACCCGGCTCTCACCGCCGAGCGCCGGGTGCGCGGCGTCATCACCGCGGAGCCCGGCTTCGAGGGCGCGGGGTTCCCCATCCGCCGAGCCTTCCCCGGGCCGCTCGCCCCCCGCCACACCGACCCGTTCCTGATGCTCGACCACGTCGGAGCCGTCGACTACGCGCCCGGTGAGGCCAAGGGCGCCCCCTGGCACCCGCACCGCGGCTTCGAGACCGTGTCGTACGTCGTGGACGGCGCGGTCGCCCACCAGGACTCCAACGGTGGCGGGGGCGTCATCGGCGACGGCGACACGCAGTGGATGACCGCCGGGTCGGGCATCCTCCACGACGAGATGCCCACCGAGCGGATGCTCGCCCGAGGCGGCGTCATGCAGTCCTTCCAGCTGTGGGTCAACCTGCCCGCCGCGGCCAAGTGGAACCCGCCCCGCTACCAGGACATCCGCGGCGACAAGCTCACCCTCCTCAGCTCCGCCGACGGAGGCGCCCTGCTCCGGATCATCGCCGGCGAGCTCGACGGCCACCGCGGCCCCGGCGCCACGGCCACCCCCATCACCCTGATCCATGCCACGGTCAGTCCCGGCGCCCGCCTCGAACTGCCCTGGCCGCCCGGCTTCAACGCCCTCGTCTACGCGTTCGGCGGGCAGGGCACCGCCGGACCCGCCGGGCGCCCGCTGCGCGAGGGACAGATGGCCCTGTACGGCGAGGAGGGCGACACGATCAGCGTCACCGCCGACAGCCGGCAGGACGGTCTCGCCGGCGCGTTGGACGTCCTGGTCTTCGGAGGCCGCCCGCTGCGCGAACCGGTCGCCCAGTACGGCCCCTTCGTGATGAACACCCGCGAGGAGATCGCGCAGGCCGTCGAGGACTACCGCGCCGGACGCCTCGGCACGGTGCCCGCCCGGCACCTGGACGTGCCGTCCCCGTCCGTGACTTCGGAGGCGGACGTCGGCTGACCGGCGGCGGCCACCAGGAAGAGGAACCAGAACCATGACATCCGAGACCCCCGAGACCCCCGAGACCCGGCCCACCCGACTCCGGACCGCCCTGTACGAGTGCGTTCTGACCACCGCCACCCTGTTCGCCGTGGTCACCGCCGTGCGGTGGACCGCCCTCCCCGACTCCCCGCTGAACCGGCTGCTGCCCGGCCCGGAGAGCCGGCTGGTGGCGATGGGGCTGATGGTCGGCGCGATCGTCACCGCCGTCCTCGGCCCCGCCATGCGCCGCGGCACCGCCGGACACCTCAACCCGGCCGTCACGCTCGCCCTGTGGCTGCTGCGGGTCTTCCCCGGACGGGCCGTGGCGCCGTTCGTCGCCGCCCAGCTGACCGGCTCCGTCGCCGGGGTCGCGCTGGCGCGGCTCGTGTGGGGCGAGCCCGCCGCGGCGGTCCGGTACGCGGCCATCGCCCCGGCCCCCGACTGGCACCCGGCCGCCGTGTTCGCCGCCGAGGCGGGCTGCATGGCCGCCATCCTGCTGGTCGTCGCCGTCGCCATCGCCCGCCCCCGGCTGGCGAAGCATCTGCCCGTGGTGATCGGCGGCTCCGTCGCGGCCGTCGTCATCGGGTTCGGTCCGCTGTCCGGCGGCGCCGTCAACCCCGCCCGCCAGCTCGGCCCGGCCCTGCTCTCCGGGCAGACCGGGCTGCTGTGGGTGTACCTGGCCGCCCCGGTCGCCGGGGCCCTCCTCGCGGCGGGCCTCTCCGCCGCGCTGCGCCCGTCCGCCGAGCGGGGCGCCGTACGGAACGCTCCCGCAAAGACCGCCCGGCAGAACGCCCCGGCGGCCTCCTGACAGACGCCGAAGGGGCTGCGGTTACGCGCCCAGAGGCGCCTCGGACGCACGGCGGGCCGGCACCTCACGGCGCCGGCCCGCCGTCGCGTATCCCCGGACCCGGCTCTTCCCACGGGGGATGCCGTACCGGGCGCGCGGCGGCCGGGCAGAAGCGTCACCATTTGGTTCCCGCACGGGAAAGACACATGCCCAGACACTTCACCTACACTTTGGCCGCATCATCCCGGTGCGCGCCGACCGACCATCCGCGCTTTCTCCACCGGGTCTTGGCACGATCGATCTCGGGGGGAACATGCGCGAGAACGAGATGGCCGTGTTCGGTGTGTCCGCGCAGGAGGAAGAGGTCTACCGGCACTTCCTGCGGAACCCTGACACCTCCACCGACGACATCCATCTGCTCCTGCACGACAGCCCCGAGGACGCCCGGCGATGCCTGCGGCGGCTGCGGGATCTGGGACTGCTGCAGTGGGTGGGCGGGGACGGTGACAGCGTTGTCTCTCCTGTGGATCCCGAGGTCGCCCTCACGCGGCTGATGGACGCCCGGATGCACGAGCTGCACCAGGAGCTGATGCGTGTCACCCGCTCCCGGCACGTCGTGGACGGCCTGCGGGCCGAGCAGGCCGCGCGGTCGTACGCCGCCGATCCCGGGATCGAGCAGCTGGAGAGCCTCAGCGAGATCCGCAACCGGATCGACGATCTGGCCTTCTTCGCCCGGGACGAGATCCTCTCCGTCGAGCCCTACCGCAAGCTCTCGCCCGAGAACATCGCCCGCTCCCGGCCGCTCGACCTCCGATGCCTGCGGCGCGGGGTGCGGATCCGTAACGTGGTCGTCACCGATGTGCTCGACGATCCGGCGACCTCCGACTACCTGCGGGAGCTCGTCGCCCACGGAGCCGAGATACGGGTATCCGCCAGCACCGGTGAACGGTTGCTCGTCTACGACCGCAGTACCGCGCTGGTGCCGCTCGATCCCGCGAACACCTCGCGGGGCGCCCTCCTCGCCCGGCGCGGCGGACTCGTCGCCAACATCATCGCCCTGTTCGAGAAGATCTGGGACGCCTCCGAGGATTTCGACCTCGTCCTCAAGGAGCGGCACGGTACGGGGACCACCGTCGAGGGCGAGCTCACCGAGATGGAGCGGCGGGTGCTGGTGTCCATGTGCACGGCCGGTAAGGACGAGGCCCGGGCAAGGGAGTTGGGCGTCTCCGTACGGACCTACCGGCGGCACATCGCCGAACTGCTCCAGTCCCTGGGCGCGAGCAACCGGGTGCATGCGGCGCTGCTGGCACGGGAACGCGGGTGGATCTAGGACGCGGCCCCGAAAGCCGGGAGCTCCGCCCCAGCCCCCGCTGTCGCCCCCCGGGAGGGGCACTCCCGGAACGGAGCTCGTCCTCGAACCCGAAACTCTTCGAGCAGGGGGTTACTCGCAGACGGGCTTTGCGCTTCATCCCCGTAGGGACCAGCCCCTGAGCGCCGGGTCCGACAGGGTCGCCCGCACCGCGCCCCGGGCCGTCGCCTCGTCCGACGGGGCCGCCAGCGCGATGCGCAGGCGGATCCAGTCGGGGCCTATCGCCTCCGTGCACGACCAGTGCCGCGGCAGCAGGGCCAGGAGGCGTACCAGCGTCGTCGCCGGTGCCGGCGCGTGGTCGTCGTCACGTACGGCCTCCACGTCCAGGTAGCCGGCACGCTCGGCGTTCATGCGGGCGCCTCCTCCAGGGCGTGCAGCGCGGCCGCCGTCAGGGCCGCGATGCCGGTCGGCAGGGCCGTCCGTACGTCGGGAGCGAAGGCGGGCGCGTGGTTGGGCGGCACCGGGGGGCCGCCCGCCCGGGCCTGTCGCCAGGCCCTGGCGCCCGTCACGCCCAGGAGCCAGTACCCGAGAGGGACGCCGCCGGTGCCGAAGTGCGGGAAGTCCTCCGTGGCCGTGGTCGGCGGGGTACGGGTGACCCGGTGCGGACCCAGCAGCTTCTCGTGGGCCTGCCCGATGGCCGTCATCGCCGTGGCGTCCGGGGTCAGGGGCGGGGAACTCGACGTGATGGTGAAGCCCGGAGCGTCCGGGCAGGCGCTTGCCGTGCTCTCCGCCTCGATGATGCGCCGTGCCGCCGCCGTCATCCGGGTCAGCGACTCGTCGGTGAACGCCCTTATGGAGATGCCTAGTCGGGCGTTGGAAGGGGTGATGTTCGCTGCTTCTCCCGCTCTCAGGGCTCCCACCGTCAGGACCGCCTGTTCCGACGGCGGGGTCTCTCGCGCCACCACCGACTGGAGGCGTACCACCGCTGCCGCCGCCGCCAGCACCGGGTCGGCCGTCAGGTGCGGGGTGGCCGCGTGGCCGCCCCGGCCGTGGATCACCGCGTCCAGGGTGACGCTGCCGGACATGAGCGGGGTGCCGGGCGCCGCGTGGGCGACCGTGCCCGCCGGAATCGGGGCCGCGTGCTGGGCCAGCACCAGGGCAGGGGTGCCGAAGCGTTCGTACAGGCCGTCGTCGAGCATCGCCCGCGCCCCTGTCAACGTCTCCTCGGCGGGCTGGCCGACCAGCAGGACGGTGCCCCGCCAGCGGTCCCGTCGCCGGGCCAGCTCGGCGGCGGCGCCCGCGACGGCGGCCAGGTGCAGGTCGTGGCCGCAGGCGTGCATGACGCCGGGGACGGTGCTCGCGTACGGGAGGCCGCTCTGCTCCGTGACCGGCAGCGCGTCCAGTTCGGCACGGAGGAGGACCCTTGGGCCGGGGCCGTTGCGCAGGGCGCCCGCGACGCCGTGGCCGCCGACCCCACGGGTGACCGTGCAGCCGCCGAGGCGGGTGAGGGCGGCGGCGAAGCGGTCGGCGGTGCGCCGCTCGGCGCCGGACAGCTCGGGATGGGCGTGGATGTCGAGGCAGAGCTCCAGGGCGGGGCGCAGGACCTCGCGCGGGACGGCGGGACCCATGGAGTGTGTGGGGGCTGTGGCTGTGGCTGTGGGGCCTCCGGGCTTGCCTGTCACTGTCACGGGGGTTCACCTCGCTGAAGTCTGTACGGGCGTACGGGGGCGTGTGCGGGGTGTCGTACGCAGGAGTCTCGGGGGCCGGACCGTGCGGCGGCCCGTCGGTCCGCTGTCACCTGGTGTCAGCGGCCTGGCAGTGACCGGCGGGGCGATCTGACAGTGGGCGCGGCTGGAATGGGGGGCATCGCCCGGGGGCACCGCCGGTACGGCCGGTGGGCTCCCGGATGAGCACTGACCCGCAGCCGGTACCCCATTCACCCAAGGGAGAGCACCATGGCCAAGACCGAGCTCGCCACCCTCGCCGACGAGATCCTGGAGCTGGAGTCGGAGACCTTCGAGATCTCGGACTACTCGGACGCGGTCGAGGTCGTCCTCGCCGGTTCGTGTTCCTCGTCCTCGACCTCCACCTGCTCCAGCACCACCAGCACCACCTCCTGCAGCGCCTGATCCCGTCCCCGCCGGACCGGCAGCCCCCGCCCGGGCGGATCCCCCGCCACCCGGGCCGGGGGCTGCCCTGCTGTCGGCGGCTGCCCGTGCGTTCAGGAGAAGGTTCACGGGAGGGTCGCGGAAAGGGCTCACGGGAAAGGGTGGGGGACCGTTTTGATCTCCGCCTCGGTGAGGACGTCCTCACGGAGGCCCGCGTCCCGCAGTGCCGTGCGCAGTCGCGGCATCCGCAGGGCCCGCTGCCGGGTCCAGCCGAAGTCCAGCGGCAGCAGGCCCGGCACGGTGGTGCTGACGGTGTGCAGGCCCATGCGGTGCTGCTCGGGCGTCGTCTGGTCGACGGCGATCACGTCGAAGCCCGCGCCGGACAGTGCGTCGCGGACCAGCCGCAGATCGTCCAGCAGATCCCCCGTGCGAGGGCGGAGCGTCTCCCAGTCCCGGTACAGCTCGGTGACCGGTTTCACGGCCGTCGGGTTCAGGTACTCGGCCGCGTGCCGGGCCATGGCGGGGAGGCCGTACAGCTGGGCGTGGTCCTTCAGATGGAGGACTCTGGTGAAGTCCCGTTCCATCTCCTCCAGTTCGGCATGCCGTTCGGCCACCTGGTACGGCAGATAGGGAATGTAGGTCAGCACCTCGGAGAGGGCCGCCTCGACCGTGCCTTCCGGGTCGAAGCCCGCCGCCGCGGCGAAGGAGAGCGTGCCGTAGCCGCCGTCGCGGCGGACCGCCAGGGCGGTGACGACGGGAACCGCCAGGTCCATGCGGGTGTCGAAGGCGTGGACGTCGTAGCCGTGCAGCGCCGCCCGGTGGACCATGCTGTGGATGGCGGGGGTCCGGCAGGTCGCCAGGTCGATCTCGGCGAGGCGGGCCCGGCCGTACCAGGCCAGCAGGAAGGCGTCCCGCTCGATGAGCTCCAGCAGCCCGAAGAGGATCGCCTCCTCCAGACTGCCGCCTGTCGCGCAGCCGTTGGAGCACTCGAAGACGAAGTTGTCGGCGTCGACGCCCGCGCTGTAGTGGGCGAGCCGGGCCGGGACCAGGACGGGCCGGTCGTCGCGCAGCGAATGCCCCCACACCCAGGGAATCCTCCGGTCCGGGTCGAAGGGGCTGACGAGATGGTCCGTGGTGTACGTCTCCGGGGCGTAGAAGCCGCAGTCGGCGGGGTTCAGCACGGGAACGCCGTCCGCCACGAGGGTGTGGTACGACTCCGTGAGGGGGGCCGTGCCGCGGCGGCGGTGGGTGCCCGCGTACCGCTCGAGGCCCTCCAGGTAGGCGAGGGTCCTGCTGGTGGTGTAGCGGTTGGACTGACCGCTCCAGGTCACGTCGTTGAGCCCGGCGTAGCCCCGTACGAAGTGGGTCCCGGCGACCGGCGCGGTGGTCGTGGACGCGGGGTTGATCCAGGTGTCGGTGCCGATGGCACCGCAGACGGGGTTGGCGAGGGCGGCGGTCGGCAGCGGGTACGCGTCGAGAGGCTTCAGCCGGTAGCCGTCCGGCGCGGGCTTGGGTCTCGGGCCGAGGTCCATCCGGGCCGCTTCGGCCGTGTCCGGACGCTCCCGTACGCACGCGGGGCACAGCGGCTCCGGCAGGAGCGGGAACGTGGCGGTGGCCAGGGTGACGAGGTCGACACGGGTGACCTGGGCCAGGGCGCGGTCCGCCGGGGTGAACGCGGCCGGGGCGGGGCGGCCCCCCGGCAGCACCGCCCGGTAAGCGGCCCACACCGCGTCCACCGAGAAGTCGGTGAGCACCGGCCAGCCGGTGGCTCCACGCGACGGGTAGCCCAGTTCGAGGGCCTCCCGCTCGGAACGGCTGCGCAGCCGCTGCCACCGCATGGCGAGGCACTGGCCGCAGGGCGCCGTCTCCGGGTCACCGCCGCACCAGGGGCCGAGCAGCACGGCCCTTGAGGTGAGCTGGACGTTCGCAGCGGGGCGGGCGGCCGCGTAGGGGTCGGTCACGCCGAAGCCGAGAGTGTCGGCGTGGCCCAGCGGGACCACGAAGGGAGCGGGCAGGGCCGGAGAGGACGCGGCCTCGTGGCGGGCGGTGAGTTCCCGCTGCAGCAGGGTGCGGGCGGCCTCCAAGGGGCCCGCCTCCAGAGGTCGTACGGCATCAGGTCGTGCAACTGCGGCGGTCATGACTTGTCACTCCAGCGGAAGGTCTTCAGCGCGACGGCCCCGAAGACGACGGCGCAGCCGGCGAGTACCGCGCAGGCCACGGCCACATCGGTGCCGACCTGGCCGCCGCTGCCGGTGAGGGCGGCGGAGGTGCCGTCGACGAGGTAGTGCAGGGGCAGCGCCTTGGCGAGGGTCTGCATCCAGTCCGGCATGGCGTCCAGCGGGAAGAAGGACCCGGACAGGAACGCCATGGGGATCATCAGGCAGTTGGCGACGGCCGCGACCGCCTCGGGCGTCTTCGCGTATGTGCCGACGATCACCCCGATCGCCAGGAACGCGGTGATGCCGAGGAGCAGCACCGGCAGCGCCAGCGGCCACCCGGACGCGAGCCGCAGCCCGAACCACGGCAGCAGTGCCACACCCACGAACAGCGCCGTCTGTACGAGGCCGATGCCGAGCGCCAGCACGTACCGGGAGCCGAGCACGGCGGGAAGCCTTACCGGGGTCATGCGGATCAGGCGCAGGAGGTCGTCGCGGCGCCACTGCATCAGCACGAAGCCGATACCGAACACGGCGGCGTTGGCGACGCCCCAGGCCAGCACGCCCGGGGCGATGTAGTTGATGTACGGCTGGCCGCTCTGCTCGACGTTCTTGCCGTGGAAGATCAGGCCGAAGACGACGAGGAAGAGGAGCGGGAAGGCGAAGGTGAAGAACAGGGTGGTCTTGTCGCGGACGTAGGCCCGGTATCCGGCCTGGCTCAACGCGGCGTATGCGCTCATGTGGTCTTTCTCTTCCGTGTACGGGTGCGTGGGACGGCGGCTACGGCTGTGAGGCGTCGGCGGCGGCGGATCCGACGGCAGCGGTTCCGGCCGCTCCGCCGGTGAGTTCGAGGTAGACGTCTTCGAGGCTGGCGGTGCGGGTCCGTACTCCCTGGAGCCCGGCGAGCGCGTCGAGCCGGGCCAGGACGGGGCCCGAGTCCAGGGTCTCCAGGACGATCGTGTCGCCCTCCAGGGTGGCCGCGTCCACGCCCGGGATGTCCCGGGCGGCCTCCAGCGTGAGCCGGTGGGCGGGCACCAGCAGGCGAGTGGTGGGGCTGCCCGCGGCGACCATCCGGGCCGGGGTGTCCAGCGCGGCGATCCGGCCCGCGACCACGATGGCGACCCGGTCGCAGAGCACTTCGGCCTCGTCCAGGTGGTGGGTGGTGTAGACGATGGTGCGGCCCGCGCCCTTCAGATCCCGCAGCACCTGCCACAGGTCACGGCGGGCCTGCGGGTCCAGGGCGGCGGTCGGCTCGTCCAGGAAGATCAGCTCGGGCTCGTGGACGAGGGCGGCCGCGATGGCCAGCCGCTGGCGCTGCCCGCCTGACAGGTCCTCCACCCTCACGTCGCCCTGCTCGGTCAGCCGGACGGAGGCCAGGGCCCGTTCGGCCGCGTCGTGCCCCGCGCCGTACAGGGCGGCGACGGTCCGCAGGTGCTCGCGGGCGGTGAGCCGGACGAAGAAGGCCGACGACTGGGTCTGGACGCCGATCTTCGGCAGCAGCTCCACGTTGCGCGGCCAGGGGCTGCGGCCGAAGACCGACACCGTGCCGGAGTCGGCCTGACGCAGGCCCTCCATGATCTCGATGAGGGTGGTCTTGCCGGCGCCGTTGGGGCCGAGGAGGCCGAAGAACTCACCGCGGGCCACCGTCAGCGAGATGCCGTCCACGGCCTTGGTGGAGCCGTAGTGCTTACGTACGGAGTCGAGGGCGACGGAGGGTCCGTCCTGGGCGGTGGTGCTCATGGGGTTCTCCTTGTCGGTGCTCACCCGGTGGTGAGCAGGTGGTGGACGATCGCCACGACCGCCGCGACGAGTGCGCCGAGGACCAGCGGCACACCCACCCCGTAAGCGGTGTAGGCGGTGCGGGCCCGGCGCGGGTACGCGCGGGCGGACGGGTCGCGGCGGACGGCCAGCCGCAGGTAGGCCCGGCTGGACGCGGCCAGCTCGGTGGCTCCGGCCAGCTGAGCGAAGATCTTGTAGCCGTCGAGCGGCGGCAGCGGGACGAGCATGGAGAGTCCCTGCACGCTCCCGAGGAACAGGAGCCCCGACAGGGCGCCCCGGGTCGCGTCATCGACGGGGGCGTACAGCCACACCGCGAAGAACGGCAGCAGGAACAGCAGGTTCATCACGGCACCGGCCACGGCGGTGGCGATCCGGTGGCGACGGGCTGACAGGTAGAGGAAGTTGTCGACCGTGCAGTACATGATCACGACCGGGAGCCGCCAGCGCAGGCCGATCTCGGAGACGTGCCCGCCGTAGTGCCGGGCGACCACGCCGTGTGCCAGCTCGTGCAGGGCGGTGCTCAGCCACAGAAGTGTCGCGGCGGCCGTCAGCAGAACCGGGTTCTTGAACAAATCCCATGCGGCGGAGACCAGTTCACCCGCATGCCAGGCCAGTACGGCCTCCATGACGACGGCCAGGACGAGCAGCGGCACCATGCACCACGGCGACAGGGCCCAGCCGATGGCCCGGTGCAGCCGCCCGGTCGTCGCGTCCGCGTCCGCGACCAGCCGGAGACTGCCCCGGAGCAGGGTGCGCGGCTCGGCGGGCGCCGGGGGCGGGGCGGCGGCCGGGGAGCCCTCCAGAAGGCCGCGCTTGCCCAGCATGCCCAGCAGCTGCCGCCAGTTGGCGGCGGCCAGCCTGCGCCCGTACACGCGCGCGTACTCCGCGCCGATCTCCCCCAGGCTGCGCTCACCGTCCATCCGGGAGATCAGGAAGTGCTCCTTGGTGCCCACCTTGAAGGACTGCCCGCTGCCGGTGTCCTTGATCAGGTGCACGGTGTCGGCCCCGTGCAGCAGTGTGTCGCTGACCAGTACCTCGGGGCGGAGCCGGGGCCGGTACGCCGTGAAGGCGTCGGGGGCGTCGGGGGCGTCGGGCGGGGCCGTCACCGCGGCTCCCGCAGGGCGCGGCCCAGGACGTGCGACAGATAGGCCTCGTCGCGGATGGTCACATGCAGCCGGTTGTTGGTCATGTGCATATACGGGGAGAGCAGCAGCGGCAGCGCCACGGCGGGGTCCGTGACCTGCTCGTCCCGTTCACCGTCCCACGACCGGAACACCAGATCGCCGTTTTCGGCCAGGGCGCGAGCCCGGTCGCGCAGTTCGGCGCAGTGCTCGGCCCAGCCGGCCAGGAACGCGGGAAGCCGGGGACCGTCCAAAGTGCCCGCGACGGCCGCGCGGACGGCGGCGAACCGGGACGCCAGCTTCGGCGCCATGGCGGCGTAGTTCCGGTCGTACTCCTCGCTGCCGATGAAGCCGGTGCCGGGGAAGGCGCGGTGCCAGAACGCGTAGTAGCTGTCCAGATAGTCGGCCAGCTCGTCGTCGCCGGGCAGGAAGGTGCCGGAGACGACCATCATCAGCTGTGCCGAGGTGCCGAGCAGCACGGTCCGCAGATGCAGGTTCTTGGTGCGGAACGCCTCGATGACCAGGTCGCTGGAGTGCCGGAAGTGCCACTCGGCCAGCTCGATCCCGGCCGGGCCGCCGTATTTGCCGTACTCCGGTTCGTACGGCTCCGGGCTGCGGGTGTTGTTGGGGCGCAGCCGCATGCGGCCCTGGTCGTCGGTGTAGTGGGCGCGCTCGCTGCCGGGGAACTCGATCTCGAAGAGCGTGTTGTAGAAGTCGCTCAGGAAGCCCGAGTCGACCTCGTACAGGGCGGGGCGCTCCTTGAGGAACGCGTCGACGGCCTGCTCGGTCCTGCGGCGGACCTCCTCCTGCACGTCCGGTGACGACGGTTTTATCCGGAGCCGGACGTGGGGGCCTTCGAGCCAGTAGTTGATGAAGAAGTAGCCGGCGAGGAGCCCGTCCGCCTCCAGTCCGGCCACCAGGGGGCGGATGCAGTGGAGCAGCATGGGGCGGGGGTTGGCGGCATAGAAGACATGTGTGGCCTGCCAGGCTCCGGCGCCGGCATCGCGTGCCGTGATGGTGGTCATCGGTGGCCGTCCCTTCCGGTCGTACGGGTGGACACAAGGGTTTCCACGGCGAGTTCGGCGACATGGCGGCCCCGGTCGGACACGGTGTGCAGGGCGTTCTCGTCGGGCAGCGTCTCCCGGAACACGACCCGGGCCCGGTCGGTCCTGATCAGTGCCTCGAACGCCGACAGGGACAGGGCGCTGTCGAAGTCGACGTACTGCGGCTTGGCGCCGGTAGCCCCGCGGGCGCCGCTGTCGGAGAGGGTGGCGAACACCCGGTCGGGCAGCCCGTGGGCGCGCCGGAAGCGGTGCCAGCCCAGGAACCGGTCCGCGTCCGGAACGCCCGGCGCGGCCAGTGGCAGCCGGGCGGCGGGGCAGCTCCAGCTGCGGCGGCTGAGCACCACGCTGCCGTGCCTCACGCGCGGCCGGGTGGTCACCCCGCGGTCCGGTTCGCCCTCGGGGACGCCGCCCCAGACGTTGAGCGGCGCCATGGAGGTCGGGGACAGCAGGAGCAGGGTGCGCGGCAGCTCGGGGAGGGCCAGCGGCACCAGGTAGCCGAGGTAGACGGGGATCACCTCGCGGCCGAGCCGGACCGACCGGAGGACCAGGCGGTCGGCGTCCACATCGTGCTCGATGAACAGGTCGTCGAGCGGGATGCGGAACTCCGGCTCCAGTGTGCCCCGTTCGCCCGGACAGACGATCTCGTACTCGGTGAGCCGCCCGTGCAGGTTGAGGTTGCTGGTGACGGGGCCGCCGGTGACCTCCGCGAAGACGGCGCCCTCGGGCCGGATCTCCTCCGCCCGGCGCAGCAGCCGGTCCTCGACGCCGTCGAAGCAGTGAGTGAAGCGGCTGAAGGGGAAGGAGAGGCCCCCGTACGAGCGGTTGAGTACCGCCAGCGGACCCGTACCGCTGCCGTGGCCCCGGTCGGCGGCGAGCTGGAGGTGGTGGCTCATGGGGAGGAAGTCCGGGGCCACGGGGGCAAGCTCGGCGGCCACCGCGTCGATGAGATCGCCGCCGACGACGATCTCGTCACCCTCACGGCCCTCCCACAGGGCGCGCATCCGGGCGGCGAACGTCTCACGGGCCGAGTCGAGCGCCTTCAGCTGCGGCAGGCCCAGCCAGTTGACCTCGGGGACGTAGCGGCCGTCGGCATCGAAGGAGGTGTGCCCGACGGTGAAGGTCATGTACTGGTCGAAGAAGTCCTCGTGGAATTCGTGGACCAGCTTCAGCAGGTCGTCGCAGCGGCCACCCAGCCCGTACCGGGCGATGAAGAAGCCCTTGAAGGTGATCCGCTGCGGCAGCGTCAGGTCGAAGGCGGGCAGGATCCGCTCCACCTCACCCAGCGGCCCCGCGACCCGCTCGGCCCACGCCGCCCGGCCCAGGGCGGTTCCGGAGCCCGCCGCCGCGTCCTCGTACAGAACGGTCTGCGGCACCCTCGCCTGCCCCGCTGCTCCCAACATCTCCTGAACGGCGCGGAGTTCGGCCCGCAACTCGTCCAGCAGCGCACGCCGCTCCGCCGGATCCGCCGCTCCGAACCGGTCGACACAGGAGACGGCCGCGTCGAGCCGGCCGGCCAGCGCGTCCGCCCACGGCCGGCCGAGGTCCCGCAGCGAGGCCTGGAACGCCCGCAGCGGGTCCGTGTCGTGCACCTCGGTCCGCAGGCACGGTACCTGCACCATGCCCACGTCCAGCAGGGCCTGGAGATACAGGGCGCACTCCTCCTCCCCGGCGCCCCGGTCGGCGGCGAGCCACTCGGTCAGCTCACCGAACCGCACGACCTCCCGCTCTTCGAACAGGCCGAGCAGCCGCTCCAGGGTGCCGCTGCGGCGCAGGAAGAACAGCCGGTCCTTCACCGCGTCGAACGTGACGGCCGTGTCGTCGTCACCGGCCGTCACCCAGCGGCGCACATACCGCACCCGGTCGTCGTCCCGCCCCCAGCCGGAGGCCAGGGACACGGGCAGGTCGGCGCGGCGGGCCGGATCCGCCACGAGGGCTTCCGCGAGGCGGCGCAGCGCGACGACGTTCAGCCGCGCGTGGCCGGTCCACTCCTGCGCGATCCGCGCCTCCAGGCCTTGGGCGGTCCGGTCGGTGAACTCGCCGGGCACGACCCCCGTGAAGGTCGAGAACGGGCTGGTCTTGCAGGCCGTCCGGTACAGGTACGACAACAGCGAGCGCTCGATCTTTCGCCGTCTCTTGTCCGGCCGGGCGTCCGGCGCCGCCGCCGTCTTCCATACATAGGCGTCGAGCTGGGCGTCCAGCGTGGGCGAGGCCAGCAGCAGGCCCTTGCGCAGCCGCTCCTCTCCCGCCAGCCGGCACAGCGCGGCGCGACTGCGGGCCGTCTCGGCGGCGAGCAGTGCGGCACCCTCCGCGGTGCGGGCGGTGAGGCGGCGGCGGGCGGCCAGCCAGTCCGCGAGCGCCCCGCCCACCGCCGGGTCCAGCCCGGCCACCAGGGCTTGGGCGGCGTCGGCATCGGCGGCCGGCGGGAGCCGGTTGTTGAACACGTCCCGGCGCAGCTTCAGCAGTCGGCGGCGCTCCCCGTCGTCGGCGCTCCGTCCGACCAGGGGGTGCAGCAGCTCGCCCAGGGCGGCACCCGCCGCACCCAGTTCCTCGCGGGTGGCCAGCACGTCGTCGGCCCAGCGGCGGCTGTCGGGGCAGCGGAGTTCCCGTACGGTCTCGACGGGCAGCCCGGCGACCCGGAGCATGAACGGCATGGTGGCGTTCCCTCGTTCCGTCCCCATCAGGCGATCTCGTACCGGAAGTCGGCGGGGGCGGGCCGCTCGTGGCCGATCATCATGATCAGGAGCGGCGCCTCGCCGGTCTCCTGGAGGCCGAGCTCCTCGATGTACGAGATGTTGTCGAAGCCCAGGGCCACGCCGCAGCCGAGGTCCATGGCGGACGAGGCGGTGTAGACGCCCTGCGACACGGCGCCGACGGCGGCGTTGACCAGGCGGTAGCCGCGGTCGCCGACGGCGTCGAGGACGGCAGCCGTGCGGACCGTGGGCACCAGGACGGCCCCGGCCTGCTCCAGGTTGTAGTTGGACAGGAAGTAGTTCTTCTGCAGGAAGGCGCCCGGGGGTCCTTCCCTGACCGGCCGGAGGGTCTGGCTGTCGGGGTCGTACGCGTACGAGCCGGGGGCCAGGCCGTCGACGTGGTTGACGAAGGCGTACAGCTTGACCAGCCGGGTGTCGCCCCCGGTGTCGCCGCCGAGCTCGGCCGCCTCCACGGCGGCGTGCAGACAGGCCGCCAACTGGTCCTGGCCGACCGGCCGCCCGGCGTCGAAGCGGCCGAAGCTGCTGCGTCGGCGGCGCAGGGCGGTGCGGACGTCGGTGCCGAGCGGCCGGGGCGCGGGCAGCGCGATCCCGGGCCCGTCCCCGTCCGCGGCCGGCGCGACGGCGGGGGCGAGGGCGCCGGGGGAGGGGCGGCGGGAGGCGTGCTCGGCGGTGGCGGCCTGCATACGCGTGACGGCGTCGAAGACCAGCACGGTACGAGACCGCTCGGAGTCCCGGTGCCGCACGGGGGCCGCCACCGGGGCCGACGCGTTCGCCGACACGAACGGGGCGCCCCGCCACCGCAGCGGCACGACCGCGAAGACGCCCTCCTCCTCGGTCCGCACGCCCAGCAGCCGGGCCAGCCGCTCCTCGTCGAACCACATCAGCGGCTCTGCCTCCAGGCCCCTGGCCCGCGCCCACATGCGCCAGGTGTGGAGGATGGTCCCGACATCCATGCTGACGGCGTGGAAGCTGAAGCTGTTGTACTTGAAGGCGTTCTGCCAGTACTTGACGCCGAGGACGAGGTACTGGTCGGTGGCCTCCGCCCCCGGCGCGACCTCCCCCAGCGCGGCGCGCAGCTCGCCCGACACGTCGCCCGTGAGCAGCCGCTGCATGGCGTGGTGGCGGGGGGCGTAGTAGTGCACCCCTGGCGGTACGGGGCCGCGGGCCCCGGAGACCCAGTAGACGCTCACCGGGTAGAGCCCACCGCCGGAGGCGGTGCCCCGGGACCAGTTGGCGAGCGGGTAGCGGGGCAGGGTGCCGAGGTCCGTGTTGGCCTGCACGCCCAGGCGGCGGCCGGTCAGACCGTACGAGTCGCGGAGCATTCCGGAGAGGGCGGCCAGGTCGAACGCCTCCCCCTCGGCCGCGGCTTCCACCGGCCCCAGGCCGCGGTCCAGGGTCGCGTCGGCAGGGTAGTCGCCGTCGGGCAGCGGCATGCTGTCCACGCCCGGGTAGTACTTGGTCTTGCGGGGGCTGTCGGCCCAGTCGGGCACGAAGTCGGCGGGCGCCATCGCGACCCGGCCGCGCTGCATGATCGCAGCGGCGTATTCATGGGCGTACCCCATGATGAACTCCTTGTTCACTCGGGTTTGCCGCGCGGATGTCCGTACCGGCCACGTCAGACGGCCCGCTTGTCCGGCTGGGGGGTCCGGAGGGCCGCGGCGCAGCCGTCATCGGATACGGCCCCGGCGAAGCGCGGCACTCGGACGCGGTCACGGGAAAGGATGTGGCGCGGGGTTGAAGTCGGCGGGTACGAGGTCCCGGTCGCGCAGACCGGCCTCGCGCAGCGCGGTGCGGAGGCGGGGCATGCCCAGCGCGCGCTGACGCGTCCAGCCGAAGTCGATCGGCAACAGCCCCGGCACGATGACCCCGACGGTGGTCAGGCCGAGGTCCCGCTGCTCCGGCATGGTCTGATCGACCACGATCACGTCGAACCCGGCGTCGGTGACCGCCGTGACACACTGCTCCAGGTCGTCCCGCAGATCGTCCGACACGGGCGGGGCCGGACGACTCGCGCCCTCGCCGTACAGCTCCGCGAAGGACCGCTTGGGCGGCCTGGGCGCGTCCGGCTCCCCGAGCAGGAAGTGGGCGTGGTTCCCCATCTCCGGGACGCCGTACGCCATCGGGTGGTCGTGCAGCGCCTCGACCTTGCCGAAGTCGTCCGCCATGGCCCGCAGCCGCTCCCAGTCGCGCTCGGTGCGTCCCTGGAGGTTCACCGCGTCGGTGGCGATCTCGCAGAGCGCGCCCGCGAGCGCGGCCTCGGGGTCGAGTCCGGCGCCCGCGCCGAAGCACATGCGGCCGATGCCGCCGTCGGGCCGTACCGCCACGCCCGTCACGACGGGGACGGGGAAGGTGATCCGGGTGTCGAAGAACCGGGCCTCGTAGCCGTACATCTCCAGCCGGTCCACCATCGCGCGGGTGGCGGGGCGGGTGCTGGTGCGCGGGTCGAGCTCGGGGAGCGCGGCCTGCCCGTACCAGGTGAGGAGGAACGCGTCGCGCTCGACGACCTCCATGAGGCCGCAGTACACGGCCTCCTCCAGACAGCCTCCGGAAGCACAGCCGTTGGAGGACTCCTGGACGAAGCGGTTCTCCAGACCGGGTGCGTGATAGTACGTCAGGACTTCCGGCACCAGGACGGGCTTGTGGTCGCGCAGGGAGTAGCCCCACACCCACGGGATCTCGCGGTCCGGGCGGAACGGGGTGACGCGCGGGTTCGCGCGGTGGAACTCGTCGGAGTACAGGCCGCATCGGCGGGGGTCCAGGGCGTGCGTCCCCTTGGCGCGCAGGCCCTCCAGGGAGTCCCGTACAGCTGCCCCCTTGGCACGGGCGCGCATGCCGGCGTACCGCTCCAGGCCCTCCAGGATCCCGATGCGCACGCTGTGCGCGAAGGTGTCGGCGTGGCCGCCCCAGAAGGTCTCGCGCAGGTACTCGCCGGAGCGCATGGAGAAGCAGCCGATGGTGGCGGAGGTGGAGCGGGAGGCCACGTCCTGGATGACGGAGGGGCCGAGGGAGCCGCAGACGGGGTTGGTGTAGGGCTCGGGCGGAAGGTCGTAGGCGCGGATGTCGCGGACGCGGATGGTCCCGGGGCGATGCTTCCTGGCGGGGCGCAGGTGCAGGACCGCGGCGTCGGGGGTGTCGGGCCGTGTTTCGCCGCAGGCGGGGCACTCGGGGTCCGGGACCAAGGGGTACGAGCGGACCCCCAGGGTCTTCAGATCCAGGAGGTGGACGTTCGGGTAGAGCGCGCCGCGCACGGGGGATGTGCTCACCCTCCCCGGGACGCCCGACTCCGCTCGAGCAGGGGGGACCCCCTCCGCCCCCGACGGCACGCATGCCCACAGCGGTCGCGGACCGCGCCCGCCGGTCCGCGCTGCGATCAGGGCGGCGAGGGCGTCCACGGCGAACGGCGTCAGGTGCGGTGTCTCCCCGGCCGCTCGGGTGCCGGAGCCCAGCTCCAGCGCCTCCCGCAACGGAACGGAGCGCACCGCCTGCCAGCGGCGGTCCAGGCACAGGCCGCAGGGACGGCGGCGGCCGTCGGCGGGGAAGGGGCCGACGACGGCCTGGCGGCCGTAGAAGCGCACCGGAACCGCCCCGGAGTCGCGGTCACCGCTCTCCCCGAAAGCGTCCCGCACGCCAAGAGGGGTCACGTCCAGCCTCACCGTGACGCCGTACCGGGCCAGGGCGCGGTGCAGGTCGTCCGCCAGTCGGCGGGCCTCAGCGGTCGGCATGCGCACCCGCCTCCGGGCCGGTGGTGAGGAGCACGTAGGCGGTGCTGACGCCGCCCGACGGGAGGTCGGCGGGGGTCGTCGCGACATGGAGGGCGTCGCGGCCCGCCGCCCGCAGCCGGTCCAGGATCGTGCCGAAGTCGGTGCTCCGGGCGTCCGGCGCGACCGGGGTGCCCGTCACCGCGATCGTCCCGGGCGCCAGGTCGGTCAGCAGCGGGTCGCCCAGGTCCACCTCGGTGTCCGGGTCCTCGGCCGCGAGTTGGGCCTGGCCCAGCAGGTCGCGGAGGGCGGCGCAGGCCGCGGCCCGGCGGGACAGGTCCGTGGCGACCGCCCAGCGGCCGTCCGCGTCCCGGGCGAGGACGGTCCGGGCCGACGAGCGGGCGCCCTCGCCCAGGTCGAGCAGCTCCGCGCCGACGCCCAGGTTGCGGGCCGACTTCAGCAGGAACACCAGCTCCGGGTCGGTGTCGTCCGCCGCCAGTGGGCGCACCTCCGTCGTGCCCCGCAGCGCGCGCAGCAGGGCGTCGTGGGAGAGCGCCGACATCAGGCCGCGGCCCGCCGCCTCCTGCGGGGTGGCGCCCGCTCCCGTGCCCGCGCGTGTGGCGAGGTGCGGCCGGGCCCGGTTGTGCTCCCCGAACGGGCGGACGGCCGCCGTGGGGACCCGTACCGACTCCTTCGTCAGCAGCGAGGTAGCGGAGGTCCAGGATGTGACCGGGGCGCCCGTGCCGCCGCCCGTGGTCAGCTGTTCGGGGCCGAGGGCGACGGCGGCGCCGCCGACCGGCCCCGGCTCCTCGGCCGCCGCCGGTGGCACCACGTGCTCCACGTAGGTCTCGGCCGCCGCGTACAGCGCCCGCATCCGCGCGCCCGCCAGATGGTGCACGTCGAACGCGGCGATCGTGCGCCGCACGCCGGGTGCGAGGGCCACCTCGACACGGCTGATCTTCAGCGGGGTCTGGGTGATCTCCTCGTCGTCGTACCGGCGGAAGATCCCCGTGTACGGGCGGACCAGCGCGCCGCTGATCCGGTTGAGGCCGTCGACGAGGGCTTCCGCCTCGCGTGCGGTCTCCACGGTGGGGGTGACCGGGAGCGCAAGCCCGTCGGGCAGTCGGTCCTCCCCCGCCGGTACGAGCTCCGCGCAGCGGCGGCAGCGCGGGTGCGGCTGCACGGGCTCCGCCACGACGTCCAGCGACTCCAGGTCCTGGATCAGGATCTGCCGGTCCGTCTCGGGCGGCAGGGCGCCGGTGGCGAGGCGGAACACCTCGTATGCGAGGAGGTTGCCGGTCATGGCGGCGACGGGCCCGGTCGGCAGCGCCCGGCCGGACGGGGGAGTGACGCCGCCGGTGACGGTGGCCCACAGGTCGGCGGCGGCGCCCGCGTCGGTGTTGCCGCCGAGCCGGAGCGCGGCGCAGGTCCAGCAGCCGGTGGAGCCGGCGGTGGCCAGGGGGCCGGTCACGGCGTGGCCGCCGAAGGGCCAGGAGGGGATCAGGGTGCGGCCCTCGGGCACCCCGTCGGCCAGCAGCCGGCGGGCGGTGGCCGCAGCGTCCGGGCCGGTGACGACGACGGTGTCGTACGGGGTGAGCTCCGCCCAGCCGGCCCCCGCCGCCGCCTGGTCGAGCCGCACCGGGCAGCCGTCCTCGTTCAGCGCGGCCGCCTCGGACACCACGTCAGGGGAGAGGGTGGTGACAGCGACCCGGGCGCAGCCGTTGCGGACCAGGCTCAGGGCGCACCAGCGGGCCACCTCGTCGTCGCCGAGCACGGCGACGCTCGTGTCCCGGAAGCGGGAGAAGCGGCCGGGGGCGCCCTCGGCGTAGTGGTCGACGTAGGCGATCTGCGCGGCGAACCGACGGGCGGGACCGGCCGTGGCCCCGGGCTCCTCCCCCGCGTCCGCCTCGGGGATGTCGCGGGCGAAGTCCCGTTCGTACAGGGTCTTGACGAGCTCGGCCGCCATGGCGCGCTGGGCCGGGCCGAAGCCCTCACAGATGTCGCCGAGACGATGGTGTCCGGCGAGGTGCGGAACGAGGAGGGAGGCGAAGCGGTAGGCGGTGCGGCCGGTCAGGTGGAAGCCGCCGTCGGCGTTGTGGAAGAGCACGCCGCCGGGGGTCTCGGTGAAGAGCACGTCCCGGCGTATCCGAGGCCGGGTCGGGGCGAGCGCGTCGAACGTGGTGTCGGCCATGCGGATTCACACTCTCTCTGAGGTCTGTGAGGGTTGTGCGGGATGCGAGGTCTGTGAGGTCTCTGCGGCCGTCCGGCGCTCCGTCCGGCGGTGGTCTTCCGCGGCGGCCCTGCGGGCGTACGCCCGGAGCAGTTCGTGCATCCGGTACGGGCCGGGCGGGCCGTCCTCCAGGAATCCGGCGTCGGCCAGCCGCTCCAGCACCTCCTCGGCGTCCACCGCGTCGGTGCCGAGCGCGGCCGCGCCGTCCTGGGCCCGGAAGGTGCCCTGCGGCAGGGACCCGGCCCGTACGAACGCGTCGGCCAGCCGGGGGTCGAGCCGGTCCCGGGCGGCGCCCAGCACGCGGATGACCGACAGCCGGGGGTCGTCCGCCAGGGAGAGCCGGGCCAGGGGGTCTTCGGCCAGCCAGGCGGCGGCGTCCGCGAGACCGAGCCCGGGGCGGGTCAGCAGCCGGGCGGCGACGATCCGCAGGGCGAGCGGGAAGCAGCCGCACAGCACGGCGAGTTCACGCGCGGCCGCCTCCTCGGGGTGGACCCGCTCGGCGCCGAGCGCGGCGACCAGCAGCTCGTACGCCTCCTCCTCGTCCAGCGTGGACAGCCGGTGCACCCGGCCGCCGTGCGTGGCGACCAGGCCCGCGAGGCCCATACGGCTGGTGATGATGGCGGCCCCGCCGTGGTGCTCGGGCAGCAGCGGCCTGACCTGGTCGGCGTCCACGACGTCGTCCAGCACGAGCAGCGCGGGCGCGCCCGGCTCCTGGTCCCGCAGCGCGGCGGCCACCGCGGCGGCGGCCTCGGACGCGTCGCGCGGCGTCCCGTCCGGGCGCACCATCCGCACGAGCAGCCGTCCGGCCGGGAAACGGTCCCGCACCAGGTGGGCGACATGGTGGGCGAGCGCGGACTTGCCGATGCCGGGCGCGCCGGACAGGAGGATGGTCACGGGTTCGTCGCGGGCTCCGCCCAGCCGGGCCACCATGGCGGCGACCTCGGCCTCCCGGCCGGTGAAGGACGGCACGGCGGGCACCGGGACAACCGGGGGCGGGTCCACGGCGGGCGGCCTGCCGACGAGGGGAGTCCCGCGGTCGGCCGGAGACCCGCGGGTGACGGGCGGGGCGGCGTCCCGAGGCCCGTCGGCCGACGGGCCGAGGTCGTCGCCGCGCAGGATGGCGAGTTCCAGCCGGCGCAGCCCCGGGGACGGGTCGACACCCAGCTCGTCCAGCAGGTACTCCTTGACCCTGCGGTACTCGGCGAGGGCCTCGCTCTGCCGCCCGGTCCGGTACAGCGCCTCGATCAGCTGCTCGTGGAACCGCTCGTGCCCCGGGTGGGCGCGGGTCTCGCCCCACAGCGCCACAAGCGCCTCGCCACAGCGGCCGAGGGCCAGCTCCAGGTCGCAGACCCGCTCCACGGTCCGCAGCCGCTCCTCCACCAGCCGGGGGACCTGGTCCCGGTGGAGGACGTCCGACCGTACGTTGGCGAGCAGGGAGCCCTGCCAGAGGGAGAGCGCGGCCTTGAGGATCCGCAGCTCCTGTTCGGGGCGGCCCCGGCCGGACTCCCCGGCACGGCCCACCAGTTCCCGGAAGCCGATCAGGTCGAGACTGCGCGGCCCCGCCGTGATGCGGTAGCCGCCGGGGACCGCCTCGATGGGTGTCTCGTCGACCCCGTGCTTCAGGAAGAGCCGCCGCAGCCGCAGGACGCAGGTCTGCAACGCGGCCTTGGCGGTGGCGGGTTGTTCCTCGCCCCAGATGGCCCGCTGGAGGTAGTCGGCGGACGCCACGCTGTTGGCGTGCAGCAGCAGCGCGGCCAGCAGGCTCGTCGGCCGGGAGGGCTGGAGCACGACGGTGTCGGGACCGTCGCTGATGCTCAGCGGCCCCAGCAGCTGAAACCGCATGCCCGTCGCCTAGTCCCAGCCGTTGACCAGTTTGCACACCCGGACCGGGGCGGAGGTCGGCGGCAGCTCCGTGGCGGTCCGCCAGGCCTCCTGGGCCGCGGTCCAGTGCCCGTACACGGCGTGGGCCGCCCCGCCGGGCAGGTCCCATGCGGTGGTCCTGACGTGCCGGGCGCGCTCACCGGCGGACGGCGCGGCCACCGCGGTACCGGCTCCGGCGGACAGCACCGCGAGCGACAGGGCCAGAGCGGCACCCGCCCGGATCCAGCGCGCGGACTTCATCGCCGTTCCCGTCATGTCTCTCCCCTGGAATCGCTGAACCGCCCCATCGGCTGCGTCGATGGGACTCACGATGCCAGCGGCGACCGGGCCGAATCGCGCTGTGTGCTGTCAGGTTGCTGCACCTCCGGTGCAGCTTGGTGCCAGGGGGGCGGCACTGAACCGCCCGGGAGGCCGCTGATCCTCCGAGCGGGCGCTCAGCGCGCGTCCCGGCGGCACGGGGGAATGCCACCGGGACGACTCTGAACAGCGTGTTCCTGGCCGGGCAGCTGCCCGCCTTCTCCTCGCGGCCGGCCATCGCGCGGTCAGGCCGGCCCTGGAGACGGTACGACGCCGGGGCGGCCCTTCCGGAGTTCTGTGACCGGCACGATCGACCAGTCCCGTCGGGCCCCGGCACTCCGTCGGTGGTGCGGTGTTCCGTCAGGCGCTCCGCAGGCCCCGCTTGAGGGCGGCGGCGATCTCCACGGCGCGGCGGGCCTGGAACTCGACGGACGCGAGGTTCTCCTCCGCCACGTTGGCCGGGTTGTTGCCGGAGACACTGCTCGCGCCGTACGGGTTGCCGTTGGCGGGGTCGAACTGGACGGCGTCGGCGAAACCGGGCGGGACGATGATGGCGCCCCAGTGGTAGAAGGTGTTGTTCAGCGCCAGCACGGTGCTCTCCTGGCCACCGTGGGCGGTCGACGTCGAGACGAACGACGACACCACCTTGTTCACCAGCTTGCCCTGGAACCACAGGCCACCGGTCGTGTCGATGAACTGCTTGAGCTGGGCGGCCGGGAGACCGTAGCGGGTCGGAGTGCCGAACAGGACGACATCGGCCCACTCCAGGTCGGCGAGGGTGGCCTCGGGGATGTCCTTGGTCTCCTCCGCGTGCGCGGCCCAGGCATCGTTGCCGGCGACGACCGAGGCGGGAGCCAGCTCGGCGACCTTGAGCAGACGGACCTCGTCGGCCCCGGCCTTCTCCGCCGAGGCGGCCGCAGCCGTGGCCATCTTGTGGACGTTCCCGGTGGAGGAGTAGTAGATGACGGCGACATTGGTCATGAGTAGCAGGGCTCCCTCATCGGCGTGTTCTGATCGGTCCCACCCTGCGCGGGCGGGGGAGCGGCCGACAATCGGCGTCGGCGGACTATGTCAACTACCGAGCCCGGGAAGGTTGTCGAGGTACGAGCGGACGTTGCGGCGGGTCTCGGGCACGCTGTCGCCGCCGGACTTCTCCGCGACCGCGTCCGCGAGCACCAGCGCGACCATCGCCTCCGCGACGATCCCGGCCGCCGGCACGGCGCACACGTCGGACCGCTGGTGGTGCGCGGCGGCCGCCTCCCCGGTCGTCACGTCGATCGTCCTCAGGGCGCGCGGCACCGTCGCGATGGGCTTCATCGCCGCCCGGACCCTCAGCAGCTCACCGGTGGTGAGACCACCCTCGGTACCACCCGAGCGGCCGGTACCGCGCCGCACACCCTCGTCGGTGGCGACGATCTCGTCGTGCGCCCGCGACCCCGGCACCCGCGCCAGACCGAAGCCGTCACCGACCTCCACACCCTTGATCGCCTGGATGCCCATGAGAGCCGCGGCGAGCCGGGCGTCCAGCCGCCGGTCCCAGTGCACATGCGACCCCAGACCGACCGGCACCCCGTACGCCAGGACCTCCACCACGCCACCGAGCGTGTCACCGTCCTTGTGGGCCTGGTCGATCTCGGCGACCATCGCCTTCGACGCGTCCGCGTCCAGACAGCGCACCGGGTCGTCGTCCAGCCTCCCGACATCGCCCGGGACCGGGTAGACGCCGTACGGCGCCTTCGCCCCGGCCAGCTCCACCACATGCGAGACGATCTCGATCCCGGCCGTCTCCCGCAGATACGAACGGGCGATCGCCCCCAGCGCGACCCGCGCCGCCGTCTCACGCGCCGACGCCCGCTCCAGCACCGGCCGCGCCTCGTCGAACCCGTACTTCTGCATCCCGGCCAGATCCGCGTGACCCGGCCGCGGCCGCGTCAACGGCGCGTTACGCGCCAACGCCGCCAGCTCCTCCGGATCCACCGGATCGGCCGCCATCACCTTCTCCCACTTCGGCCACTCGGTGTTCCCCACCATGACCGCCACCGGAGAACCCAGCGTCAGACCGTGCCGCACCCCGCCCAGGAACGTCACCTCGTCCCGCTCGAACTTCATCCGGGCACCCCGCCCGTAACCCAGGCGGCGCCGCGCCAGATGATCCGCCACCATCTCCGTGGTGACCGGCACACCGGCCGGAAGACCCTCCAGCGTCGCCACCAGCGCGGGACCGTGCGACTCCCCCGCCGTAAGCCAGCGCAACCTGCTCAACGCCCGCCCCCGTCACCGGACTCCGGCGCGCCGAAGCCGCAGTCGCCGTGCAGCCAGGCGACCTTGTCGTACATGTCGTGAGCGGAGAGCGAGCCGAGCATTGCGTTGCGCTCCCGGGCCGCGTCGCCGGCCGGGTGGTAGAGCTGCCGCCCCATCTCCCGGGCGACCAGCTGGGTCCGGGCCGTGCGCTCACGGCGGGCCGCGTTGTACTTCTCCAGCCGCTGCACGATCTCGTCCGCGCCGCACTCGGCGAGGAGTTCGCCGATCACGACCGCGTCCTCCAGGGCCTGGCAGGCGCCCTGGGCCGCGTACTGGAGCATCGGGTGCGCGGCGTCGCCGAGGAGCGCGACCCGTCCGTCCGTCCACCGCTCGACCGGGTCGCGGTCGCAGAGCACCCACGCCTTCCAGTCCCGGCCCAGCTCCAGCAGCCGCCGCGCGGTCTCGCCCAGGTCGGGGAACTCCTCGAGGACATGGTCCCGTGCGGCGGGCTTGCCGACGACCGCCACCTGCGCCCCGTCGTCCCGTGTGGCGGCGAGGTTGAAGTACGCGCCGCCGCCGATCGGGTAGTGCACGAAGTGCCACTTGGGTCCGGCCCACAGCGTGACCGTGTTCCAGCGCAGCTCCTCCGGCACCTCCTCCATCGGGATCACCGAACGGTAGATGGTGTGGCCCGACACGCGCGGGTCACCGTCGTCGACCAGCTGCCCGCGGACCGCCGAGCGGATGCCGTCGGCGCCTATCAGGGCGTCGCCCGTCACCCGCTCGCCGTCGGCGAGGACCGCGGTGACCTCGCCCGCCGTCTGCTCGTACCGCGTGACCGCCGCGTCGTTGCGCAGTTCGATGCGCGGGTGGCGGCGGCAGGCGTCGAGCAGCGGCTCGTACACGTCGACGCGCTGCACGACCGCGTACGGGTTGCCGAACCGCTGCCGGTACTCCTCGGTCAGCGGCATGGAGGCGACCCGCTCGCCGGTGGTGCCGTCCATGAAGCGCAGCTCGTCGATGTAGACGGCGCGGGCACGCACCTGCGCGCCGACGCCGAGCCGGTCGAGTGCGTGGAACGCGTTGGGGCCCAGCTGGATGCCGGCGCCGAGCTCGGTGAACGTGTCGCGGCGCTCCAGCACCGTGACCTGCCGGCCCTGACGGGCGATCCCGAGGGCCGCGGCCAGACCGCCGATGCCGCCGCCCGCGACGATTGTCTTCGCCATGTCTTCCTCGTCGTCCTTCGTGTAGGAGTGTGTTCTGCTCGGTCAGTTGGCGGAGGCGGCGGCGGGGAAGAGCCGGCGCAGCTCCGTGTGGAAGCCCGGGAAGGTCTTGGTGACGCACCGCGGGTCGTCGAGGGTGATGCCGGGCACGCGCAGGCCCAGCACCGAGAACGCCATGGCGATCCGGTGGTCGCGGTGGCAGGTGATCCGCGCGGCCCGCGGCTCCGCCGGGTGCACGGTGATCCAGTCGCGGCCGGTGTCCGTGCGGACGCCGCAGGCGGCCAGGTTCGTGGCCACGGCGGCGATCCGGTCGGACTCCTTCAGCCGCGCGTGTCCGATGCCGCGGATGGTGACCGGCGCGTCGGAGAGCGGGGCGATCGCCGCGAATGTCATGAACGTGTCGGAGATCTCGCCCATGTCCACCTCGAACCCGCCCCGCAGCCGGCCGTCCCCGGTCCCGGTGACGGTCGTGGCGTCCTCGCCGACCTCCACCAGGGCTCCGGCCCGGCGCAGCACATCGGCGAACCGCAGATCGCCCTGGAGGCTGCCGTGCCCGAGGCCCGGCACGGTGACGCTCCGTCCGGTGACGGCGGCCGCCGCCAGCATGTACGAGGCGGTCGACGCGTCCGGCTCGATGTCCAGATCGGCCGCCCGGTAGCCGTCGGCCGCGATCCGGACGGCGCCCTGGCCGTGCTCCTCGCCGGGCCGGCCGGCCGACAGATCGTCCACCCGCGCGCCGAAGTGGCGCATGAGGGCGATCGTCATGTCGACATACGGGCGGCTGACGAGGTCCCGGGCGCGTACGGTCAGCGGGCTGCGCATCAGCGGCGCCGCCATCAGCAGCCCGCTGACGTACTGGCTGCTCAGCCCGCCGTCCACGACCAGCTCGCCGCCCCACACGCCGGACGCCGCCACCCGCAGCGGGAGCCGCCCGCCCGGCGCGGCCCGCACGGTCACCCCGAGCCGGGTCAGCGCGTCCACCAGCGGCGCCAGCGGCCGGGCCCGCAACTGCCCGGAGCCGTCGAACTCGTACGCGCCGTCGCCGGTCGCCGCGAAGGGCGGCAGGAACCGGGCGGCGGTCCCCGCGTCGGCGCACCACACCCGGCCGCCGCCCACCGGCCCGTGACCCTGCCCGGTCACATCCCAGTAGGCGTCGCCGGGCCCCGCCGAGATCCGCACGCCCATCCCGGCCAGCGCGTGCCGGAACGCCACGGTGTCGTCGCTGACCAGCGGCGCCCGCAGTCTGCTCGTGCCGCACGCGGCGGCCGCCAGCAGCAGCGCCCGGTTGGTGATGCTCTTCGAGCCGGGGATACGGGCGGCGGGCACCCGGTCCGTCGCGGCGGTCGCCGCCGGGGCGCTCACTTCCGCCCCCGCAGCCGCGCGACGCTCGACCGGGCGGCCGCCGCGACGCGCTCGGCGGTGAAGCCGTACTGCTCGAACAGCCGGGTGTACGAGGCCGACGCGCCGAACCGGTCCAGCCCCACGCACACGCCCGCGTCCCCCACGAGCGCGGGCCAGCCCAGCACCGAACCGGCCTCCACCGACACCCGGGCCCGTACCTCCGGCGGCAGCACCCGGTCCCGGTACTCCGGGCTCTGCTCCTGGAACCACTCCAGGCACGGCATCGACACCACCCGGGTGCGGACGCCGTCACGCTGGAGGATGCGACGGGCGTCCAGCGCGATGTGCACCTCGCTGCCCGTGGCGATCAGCACCGCCTCCGGGGCGCCGCCCTCCGCCTCCGCCAGGACGTAGGCGCCGCGTGCCGCGCCTTCGGCGGACGCCACGCCCGAGCCGGGGGAGCGGTCCAGGACGGGCAGGTTCTGACGGCTCAGGCACAGTCCGGCGGGCCGGTCGGTGTGCTCCAGGACGGTACGCCAGGCCACCGCGGTCTCGTTGGCGTCGGCGGGCCGCACCACGTCGAGGCCCGGTATGCCGCGCAGCGACCACAGATGCTCCACCGGCTGGTGGGTGGGCCCGTCCTCGCCCAGTCCGATGGAGTCGTGCGTCCACACGTAGGTGACGGGCAGCCGCATCATCGCGGCGAGCCGCACGGCGGGCCGCATGTAGTCGGAGAAGACCAGGAACGTACCGCCGTAGGGGCGGGTGCCGCCGTGCAGGGCGATGCCGTTGAGGATCGCGCCCATGGCGTGCTCTCGGATGCCGAAGTGCAGGGTGCGGCCGTACCGGTGGCCCGGGAACGCGTCGGTCGCCAGCTCCTCCGGCACGAAGGACGGCTCGCCCCTCATCGTCGTGTTGTTGGACTCGGCCAGGTCGGCCGAGCCGCCCCACAGCTCGGGCAGCACAGCCGCCAGCGCGTTCAGCACCTCGCCGGACGCCTTGCGGGTCGCCATCGACGCCCCCGCCTCGAAGACGGGCAGCGCGTCCGCCCACCCGTCGGGCAGGGCGCGCGCCGAGATCCGGTCGTACGCCCGAGCCCGCCCGGGACACGCTGACCGCCAGTCCCGGTACCGCTTCTCCCACACGGCCCGGTCGCTCCGCGCCCGTTCACGCACCTCCCGGGCATGCGCCAGCACGTCGGCGGGCACCTGGAACGCCGCCTCCGGGTCCAGGCCCATCGCCGCCTTGGTGGCGGCCGTCTCCTCCGCGCCGAGGGCGGCGCCGTGGACCTTGCCGGTGTTCCGCTTGCCGGGCGACGGCCAGCCGATGATCGTGCGCAGCGCGACCAGCGAGGGCCTGCCGGTCTCCGCGCGGGCGGCGTCGAGGGCGTCGTACAGCGCCGGGACGTCCTCGTCGTACGAGGGGCCGGCCGTCCAGTCCACCCGCTGGACATGCCACCCGTAGGCGGCGAACCGCGCGAGCACGTCCTCGGACTGGGCGATCCGCGTGTCGTCCTCGATGGAGATGTGGTTGTCGTCGTACAGCACGACGAGGTTGCCCAGCTGCTGATGGCCCGCCAGGGACCCCGCCTCGTGGCTGATGCCCTCCTCCAGGTCGCCGTCCGACGCGAACACCCAGACGGTGTGGTCGAACGGGCTGGTCCCGGCCGGCGCGTCCGGGTCGAACAGGCCGCGCTCGCGACGGGCGGCCATCGCCATGCCGACCGCGTTGCCGAGCCCCTGCCCGAGCGGCCCGGTCGTCGTCTCGACACCCGGCGTGTGCCCGTACTCCGGGTGCGCGGGAGTCAGGCTCCCCTCCGTGCGCAGCGCCCTCAGGTCGTCCAGCTCCAGCCCGTACCCCGACAGGTACAGCTGCGTGTACAGGGTCAGGCTGGTGTGCCCGCACGACAGGACGAACCGGTCGCGGCCCGCCCACGCGGGGTCGGCGGGGTCGTGCCGCAGCAGCCGCTGGAACAGCAGATACGCGGCGGGCGCCAGGCTCATGGCGGTGCCCGGGTGACCGTGCCCCGCTGCTTCCACGGCGTCGACGGCCAGCGCCCGCGCGACGTCCACGGCGCGCCGGTCCAGCGCGCTCCACTCGAAGCGGCCGGGGAGGGGGGCCAGGGGGGTGTCCGAGAGGGTACTCACCGTGTGCTCAGGGCTCCTTAGGGAGAGGGTTTCGAGTTCGGAGTGGGCGCTTCCGGCGCGTCCGCCAGGCGCGTCCGCCGCCCAGCGCGTCCGCCAGGGCGCGTCAGACGGTGGCCGCCCGCGACGCCGCCAGCCATGCGACGATCTCCGCGGCCGCGCCGTCCGGAGTGTCGTCGTCCGTCCGGACGCGGTCGCGGGCGAGCCGGTCGTAGATGGGTGTCCGTACCGAGGCCAGGACACGGAGTTCACCGGCCGGGTCGTCGGCGAGCAGGGGCCTGGACCGGGCGGTCCCGACGCGGCCGGCCGCGGTGGCCGGGTCGACCACGAGGTGCACCACCCGGTGCCCGGCCAGCAGCCGCTGCGTGGTGTCGTCCAGGACGGCGCCGCCGCCGACCGCGAGGACGCCCGGGTGCCCGGCCAGCGCACGCCCCACCGCCTCCCGCTCCAGGACGCGGAACGCCGCCTCGCCCCGGTCCAGGAGGATGTCCCGGACGGCCAGCCCGGCCTCCCGCTCCACATCGGCGTCCGTGTCGCGGAAGCCGACGCCCAGCCGGTCCGCGAGGAGCCGCCCGACGGTCGACTTGCCGCTGCCCGGCAGCCCCACGAGCACCACGACCGGCCGGGTCACGGGACCACCCGGGCGAGGCCCGCCGGCGACAGGTCCGGGTCCGTGTGCCGCCCCTCCACGACGGCTTCCACGTCGAAGAGCGTGTACTGCGCGGGCGGCCGCCCGATCAGCTCGGCGGCCCGCGCCGGCAGCGGCGCCGCGGCCGCCTCGGCCGACTCCCACAGCAGTACGGCACCCCAGCGCCCGGTCTCCGGGTCCGAGATCCAGAACTTCAGCCGCAGCCCCTCGACACCGGCGAACCGGTCGACCGCCTCGTCCCGCAGGAAACCCCGCAGCGACGCGGCCGTCAGGCCGGTGCCCTCCAGCTCCCACCACACCACCGCGGCCTTCATACGGGCCGCTCCGCGAGCAGCCCGCTGAGCGCGTCGCCCACGATGCGGACCCCGTCCTCGGTCAGCACCGACTCCGGGTGGAACTGCAGGGACCGGAAGCCGGGCCCGCGCAGCGCGTGCACCTCGCCGTTCTTCGGGTCCGAGCTGACCTCCACCACACCGACCGGCGTCTCGGTCTTCTCGTCCGGGCAGCGCGCGGCGAAGGTGTTGTAGAAGCCGACCCGCTCGGTCCGCCCGAACAGGTCGATCTCCCGCCGCACGCCCTGGTTGGGCCGCTCGCGGCGGACCAGGTCCAGGCCGAGGCGGGCGCTGAGCACCTGGTGGCTCAGGCACACCGCCAGGAACGGCCGGTGCTCGGTGAGGAGCCTGTCGATCGCCGCCCCCAGGTGCGCGACCTTCGGATGGCCCGTGTCCTGCGGATCGCCCGGACCCGGACCCATGACCACCAGGTCGTACGGGCCGAAGTCGTACGGCTCGTCGTAGCGGCGGACCGTCACCCGAGCCCCCATGGCGCGCAGCTGATGGGCGATCATCGCGGTGAAGGTGTCCTCCGCGTCGACCACCAGCACCGCCCGCCCGGCCAGCGCCGGCACCGCGTGCCCGGCCCGGGCGTCGCCGTCGGCGAGCCAGAACCCGGCGATGCCGTCGTTGCGCCGGTCCAGCGCTGCCCGCACGGAAGGGTGTTCGCCCAGCCGGCGCGGGCCGGTGTCGCCCAGCACGCTCAGCAGGCCGGCGGCCTTGGCGCGGGTCTCGGCGACCTCGGAGCGCGGGTCCGAGTGGCGCACCAGGGTCGCGCCGACCCCGATCCGCATCCGCCCGGCCGCGTCGATGTCGGCGGTACGGATCAGGATCGCCGAGTCCAGGGTGCGGAAACCCTCCGCGTCCCGGCCGATCAGGGCGAGGACCCCGCTGTAGTAGCCGCGGCCCTCCGGCTCGTACCGGTTGACGACCCGGCAGGCGCTCTCCAGCGGCGAGCCGGTGACGGTCGGCGCGAACAGCGTCTCGTGGAGGATCTCGCGGGGGTCCAGACGCGTGTCGCCCTCGATGAAGTACTCGGTGTGCGCGAGCCGCGCCATCTCCTTGAGCCGAGGGCCGACGACCCGCCCGCCCTCGTCGCACACCCGGGCCATCATCTTCAGTTCCTCGTCGACGACCATGTACAGCTCGTCGGACTCCTTGCGGTCGGCGAGGAACTCCATGACGCCGGAGAGCGTCGGCCCGGACTCGGGGTAGCGGTATGTGCCGCTGATCGGGTTCATCACGGCCCGGCCGCCGGTGACACTGATGTGCCGCTCGGGTGACGCTCCGACGAACGTGCGGTCCCCGGTGTGCACGACGAACGTCCAGTACGCGCCGGACTCCCGTTCCAGGAGCCGGCGGAAGAACCGCAGCGCGGTCGCCACCGAGTAGTCGCCGATGTCGGCGACGAAGGAGCGCTTGATGACGAAGTTGGCGCCCTCGCCGGTGCCGATCTCCCGGTCGATGACGTCCTGGACGGTGCGCGCGTACGTCTCGTCGTCGATGTCGAACCCGCCGCCGTCGAGCAGCGGCACCGGGAGGTCCGGTACGCGTCGCAGTACCTCCGTGAGCGGCAGCGTCGTCTGTTCCTCCACGACCATGGCGAGCAGCTGCTCCCCGTCGTCGGGGGCGTCGTAGCCGCGCTCGGCGATCTGCCGGTACGGGACGAGCGCGAGCACGTCCTGCCGGGCCGCACCGGCCGCACCGGCCGCACCGGCCGCACCGGCCGGGTCTGCCGGTTCCGACGGGGCCGCCGCTTCCGGCAGGGGCAGCTCGGCCAGCGACCCCGCCTCGCCCACCGTACCGACCAGCAGATCGACCCGGTCGGGCCCGGTCGCCTCCGGGCGGTGCACCAGGGCGAACGGCGGCGGGTTCGCCGACAGCACCCGGCACAGCAGGTCGTCGGTCATGACGCCTCCTTCCCCGCGGCCACGCCGCCCGGCACCGCCGGCCGGGCGGGGAGCCCGGCGAGCAGCTCGTCGGTGGTGGTGAGCGCGGCGCAGCGGGCCGCCGCGTACTCCAGCGCCATACGGTGGTCGCGCGCGCTGAAGTCGGCGACGGCGTCGGCGACCAGGAACGGCTGGATGTCGTGGCTGAACGCCTCGACGGCCGTCATCAGCACACCGACGTGCGCGTACACGCCGCAGACGACGAGCTGGTCGCGGCCCGCGAACCGCATCCGGTCCAGCAGCTCCGTCCGGTGGAAGGCGCTGTAGCGCCACTTGGTGAACACCCAGTCGCCCGGCCGCGGCGCCACCGGATCGACGACCTGGCGGTGCTCGGCGCTCGGCGCCATGCCGGGCCCCCAGAAGTCCTTCAGCAGGCCACGCTGCCGCTCGTCCATGCCGCCGGGCTGCGCCGTGTACGCGACGGGGACACCGAGCGCGGCGAACCGTTGCCGGATCCGCGCGGTGTGCGTCACCAGCGCCGAGACGGGCTGCTCACCGGCCGGGAAGGGGGACAGGAAGTACCGCTGCATGTCGTGGACGAGCAGCACGGCACGGTCGGGGTCCACTGTCCAGGCCGGTGTGCTCACCGGCAGGTCGGCGGCGGACGGCATCGGATAGGGACTGATCGGCGGTATGCCGGCCATGGGCTTGGTCCTCGGTCGACGGGTACGGAAGGGGGTGGTCGTGCCGGTCCTAGACACCGAGCGCCGCACCTCCATCCACGGTCAGGTCGTGCATGGTGATGTGCGACGCCCGGTCCGACAGCAGGAACACCACCGCGTCGGCGACGTCTCCCGGCTGGGCGAGCTTCCGCAGCGGTATGCCGACGCGGTACGCCTCCGGCACGCCGTCGAGGGAGGCGTTCGCGCCCTGCTCGTCCTTCCACATGGAGGTGAGCATCGGGGTGTAGGTGGAGCCGGGCGCCACGATGTTGGCCCGGATGCCGTACTTGGCCACCTCCAGGCCCAGGCACTTGGTGAACATGGTCGCGGCCGCCTTCGAAGCGGCGTACGCGGACATCTCGGTGCGCGCCGTGCCGGCGGCGTTCGACGCGACGGTGACGATCGCGCCGTGCCCGCGGGTCACCATCCGGTTGACGACGGCCCGGGAGACGAAGAAGACACCGGTGGTGTTGACGGCGAACGTGGTCGCCCACTCATCGTCGGTGAGCGAGCGGGCCTCGGCGAGCCGCAGCACCCCGGCGCCGTTGACGAGGTAGTCGACGGGCCCGACGAGCGCCTCGACGTCGTCGACCAGCGAGTCGACCTCGGCGCTCGACGTGATGTCGGCGGGGAACGCGTAGACGCGCAGGTCCTGTTCCACGGCGGCCTTGGCCCGGTCACGGAGCCGGTCCGCGTCACGGTCGACGGCCGCCACCCGTACCCCGCGCTCGGCGAGGGCCTGGACGATCGCGTCGCCGATGCCGCCCGCGGCGCCGGTGACCAGAGCGGTCTTTCCTTGCATGGAGGGAAGCTCCTTCTTCAGCCGGGTCAGCCGAGCCAGGCGGAGGCGACCTCGAAAGCCTGCCGGGCGTTGAGCCGGGGATCGCAGAACGTCGTGTACTTGTCGCCGAGTTCACCGGTGCTCGACGCGTCGAGCACACACTCGGTGACGTCGTCCGGAGTGGTCTCCAGGTGCAGACCGGCGGCCACTGCGCCGTTGTCGGTCACGGCCGCCTGGAACTCCAGGACCTCCTGGACGACGGTGGTGACGTACCGGGTCTTCACCCCGCCCGGCGCGCTCACCGTGTTGCCGTGCATCGGGTCGCAGAGCCACAGCACCGGGTGCCCGGCTTCGCGCACCGCGCGCACCAGCTCCGGCAGCCGCTCGGCGACCGTCCCGGCGCCCATCCGGGAGATCAGCGTCAGCCGGCCCGGTTCGCGGCCCGGGTCCAGCCGCTCGCACAGCGCGAGCAGCTCGGGGGCGGTCATGGAAGGGCCGACCTTGCAGGCCACCGGGTTGGCGACCGCCGCCAGCAGAGCGACATGGGCGCCGTCCAGCTCGCGCGTACGCTCACCGATCCACGGCCAGTGCGTCGACGTCAGCAGCAGCGAGCCGTCCGGCCCGGTCCGCAGCATCGGCCCCTCGTAGTCGAGGAGCAGCGCCTCATGACTGGTCCACACCGGCGCCTCGGCAGGGAAGGGGCGCCGCCCGCCGTGTCGGCCGAGTATCTCCATGACGTCGGCGGCGGCCCGGTACCCGGCCCACAGCCGCTCGGGGTCGGGGCGGCGCAGCACCGGGTCCGGCTCCGGGCTGTTGACCATGTGGCCCCGGTACGAGGCGAGTTCGACGCCGTTCACGACCTCGGTCGGTTTCGACCGGGGCTTGCCGAACTGGCCGGCGAGCCGGCCGACGCGGATGACCGGCTTGTGCGTACGGGCCTTCATGACCCCGGCCAGTACGTCGAGGAGCGCGGCCTTGCGCGCCACATAGCCGGGCGTGCACTCGGCGGGGTCCTCCGCGCAGTCCCCGGTCTGCACGATCTGCGCCTCGCCCGCCGCCGCGGCGGCCAGCAGCGACCGCAGCTCCCGTACGTCGTCCGCGTCGACGAGCGCGGGGGCCGCCGCGAGCCGCCCCCGTACCGCCGTGAGAACGGCCTGATCCGGCCAGTCGGGCTGCTGGCCCGCCGGTAGCGTCTTCCAGAGGTCGGTTTCCTGCACGTGTTACCTCCCGGTGCTCAACTGCCGCCAACGGATGCAGCAGGAGTCTGGGAAGGGCGGAAGGCCGGGAACCACCGGCCCGGTGCCACTTCGTCAAGTGACGCGCACTTGGTCAAGTCCGGACAGATGTCAACCGTTGCCGGGAGGCGGCGACCTGACATAGACGAGGACGCGTCCGTCACACGGGCCCGCGGCCGTCCTAGGGTCGGACCATGAAGAGGGAATCAGCCCTGGTGCTACTCCAGCGGCTGGCCGCCGAGGGTGTCACGCCGTGGATGGACGACGGTGGCCGCCGCCGGCCGGCCGGGGGAGTCCCGGACCGGCTCTCCGGGTCGCCGCCGCCCTTCCGCGGCGCGGTGATCCCCCCGTCCTGCCCGGCAGCGGCCCGGCACGCCTGCGACGCGCTGCTGCCCGTCCACGAGGCGAGCGGCGGCCGTGACGGCCATGTCTCCGCGCCGGTGGACCCACGAGCCGCCCACGACGCGGACGCCCTGACAGCGGCGGCCGGGACGCTCCACCGGGCGGTGGAGCGCCCCAACCTGCTGGTCCGCATCCCGGCGACCCCGGCGGGCCTCGTCGCCCTCGCCGACTGCCTCGCCGAGGGCATCGGCGTGGACAGCACCCTGGTCTTCTGCGCCGAGCGCTACGCCCAGGTCCTGGACGCCTACTTCACCGGGATGGAACGCGCCCTGACCGCCGGCCTCCCCCTCCAGCCCCTCACCTGCGTGACGTCCTTCCCGGTGGGGCCCCTGGACACGGAAGCCAACGCGAGACTCACCCGCCCGCGAGCGGCTCCGTCCGAGTGCGGTGCCGCTGCCCGGGCGTGTGTGCGAGGCGAGGGCGACGGCCCTCCCGGCGGGCCCGCAGGGCCGGTCGAGGGGGTGGGAGCGGACTACCCCGTCGCTCTGGCCGTTGCCCGGCAGGTGTTCCGGGTGCGGGAGGAGCGGCTCGCGGGGCAGTGGTGGCGGGTGCTGCGGGCCGGTGGGGCCGCGCCGCCGCGGTTGCTGTGGACCGAGCCCGAGCACCGGCACATCGGCGCCCTCATCGGCTGGAACACGGCGATCGCCCTGCCCCCGGACGTACTCGAGAGTGCGCCCGACGACCTCGAACTGTGCGGGGACACCCTCCTCAACTCGCACCGCGAGGGCCTGCGCACCCTGGCCGCCCTGGAGCGGCACGGGGTCCGCATGGCCGAGCTGGCCGACGTGCTGGAGTCGAGGGAACTCGCCCGACTCCAGCACGCCTGGAAAGCCTGACCCGCACCCGGCTCAGAGCCGGACCCGCTCCCGCTCCCCTCGCGGGAACACGGCACCTGTCAGCGCCAGCAGCGGGGCCGACTTGACCGCCGTCTCCTCGAACTCGCCCTCAGGGTCGGACAGGGCGATCACCGCACCCCCCACCCCGTAGCGGACCCGGTCCTCGGTGATCAGGGCGGTGCGGATGACCACGCTCAGATCCGCCGCCCCGTTGAGCGAGAAGTACCCGACGGCCCCGGAGTACACCCCGCGCGGCCCGCCTTCGAGCCGGTCGATGATCCGCATCGTACGGATCTTCGGCGCGCCGGTCATGGACCCGGCGGGGAACGCCGCGCGTACGCACTCCACGGCGCTGCGCCCGTCCCGCAGCCGGGCCCGCACGGTGCTCACCAGCTGGTGCACGGTCGCGTAGCTCTCGACGCGGAAGATGTCGTCGGCCTCGACCGAGCCCGGCACGGCGCACCGGCCGAGGTCGTTGCGGACCAGGTCGACGATCATGAGGTTCTCGCAGCGGTCCTTCTCGGAGTCCCGCAGATCGGCGACCAGCGCCGCGTCCTCCTCCGGGGTACGGCCGCGCGGCCGGGTGCCCTTGATCGGCTCGGACACGGCCACGCCGTCCCGCGAGACGCTCAGAAACCGCTCGGGCGACGTGCTGAGCACCGACAGGCCGCCGAACTGCAGGAGCGCGCCGAACGGCACGGGACTGGTGCGCCGCAGCGTCCGGTACGCCTCCCACGGGTCGTAACTCCCCTTCACCTCGGCCAGATTGGTGAGGCACACCTCATAGGTCTCGCCCGCCGCGAGCTCGCTCCGGCAGGCGTCGATCAGCCGCAGATACGCCTCACGGCCGTGCCGCAGCAGGACCTCACCGTCGCCCTGGGCGGGCGAGTCCGGCGCGGCCGCGGGCACCCCGGCGCACCGGGCGAGGCGCTCCGCCGTCGCGGCGAACCAGCCACGCGCGGCGACCTCGCCGTCGTCCGTACCGTCCTCGGTGAGCGCCAGCAGATAGGTGGTGTCCGTGGCGTGGTCGAGGACCAGGGCGCGGTCCGCGAAGACCATCGTCGCGTCGGGGTCCTCGGAGCGGTGCACCGCTTCGCCGCCGCACTCGGCCTTCAGCTCGTAGCCGAGGTATCCCACCCAGCCCAGCGCGAAGTCGAAGGGCAGATCGGGAACGCGGGTGGTGGTGGTCCGCAGGTCGCGGTCGATCCAGTCGAGGAAGGGGCCCGCGACGATCTCGGTGCCGGCCCGGGACTCCAGAGTGACCGTGCCGCTCCACACATCGGCCCTTGCGATCCGGGCCAGCGGCCCGGAGGCGTCGCCCATCACCGAGAACCGGCCGCGGCCGTGGTCGGGGCGGCTGCTGTCCAGCCAGAACGCGTGGTCGTTGCCACGGAACAGCCGGTCGTACGCGGCCTCGGCGTCCCAGCGGGTGGGCAGCGTCTCGACGAGCACCCGCAGCCGCCGGGCCGGCCCGGGACCCACGGCGGCGGGCGCCACGGCGGCAGGCCGCGCGGCCGTCGGCCGCTCGGCGCCCGCGGGCCGGGGCGGCTGCGGCCGTCGGTGGCCGCGTGGCGCCCTGCTCAACTCCGCGAAGTTACGGAGCAGCCGGACGCCGTGCTGCGAGCAGACCGACTCCGGATGGAACTGCACCCCCCACTGAGGCCGTTCACGGTGCCGCAGCCCCATGATCAACCCGTCGGGCGTCCACGCTGTCGCCTCCAGGCGGGACGGCAGCGCGGTCACCGCCAGCGAGTGGTACCGCACCACCTCCAGCGGCGACGGCAGCCCGGCGAACAGCCCGTCGCCGTCGTGCAGTACGGGCGATACACGGCCGTGGCAGGGCTCCGGCGCACGGCCCACGGCGGCGCCGTGCAGCAGCCCGACGCCCTGGTGCCCCAGACAGATGCCGAGCAGCGGCAGCCGGGTCTCCTCGATGATCTCCCGGCAGATCCCGAAGTCCGCCGCGCGCTCCGGTGTTCCGGGCCCCGGGGATATGACGACATTGTCGAAGGCCGCCAGCAGCCCGGGCCGCCAGTGCGGGTCGTCGTTGCGGACGACCTCCGGCTCCTGGCCGTTCACCTCGGCGATCTGGTGGAACAGGTTGTATGTGAACGAGTCGTGGTTGTCGACGAGCAGCGTACGCAACGGAAACGTCTCCTCGGAGGTCAGACGGCGGCCGGGACGATCTCGAGGAGCATGTGCGTGACGATGTCGTCGCCGTACACACCCTCGTGGACCCGCGCGGTGCGCAGGGTGCGCAGCTCCCGCCCGCACTCCTCGGCCATCCGGTGCAGCGCGGCCAGGTCACCGCGGTCACTGAAGTGCAGCAGCGCCGACCCGCCCGGGGCGATCCATCTCGGCGCCTGGTCCAGATAGCCGCGGTGCGCCCGATAGCCGACGTCGACGTAGGCCCGCTCGTGCACCGACTCGTACATGTACTCCGCCGGGCCCATCACATAGTTGGAGCTCCAGAAGACCGTGTGGAATCGGTCACCCTCGTCGAGACCGGAGAACAGGTCGCTGTGCAGCGGACGCAACCGGTCGGTCACGCCGTGCCGTTCGGCGTTGACGGCCGCGTTCTCCACCGCCCGCGGGCTGATGTCGGACGCGACGACCCGCTCGTGCCCGGCCAGCGCGGCCATCACGGCGATGACGCCCGTACCGCAGCCGACCTCCAGGAAGGAGCCGGCGCCCGGCGCCGGCACGGTGTCGTCGAGGCCGAGGAACCGCAGCGCGATCTCCGTCGACGGCGAGTAGACCGGCGCGAACACCTCGTTCAGCAGGTCCCACTCCCGGCCGCACAGGGTGAAGGTGCTCGGCCGGTCCTCCCGGGTCAGTGACTCACGGCTGCGCCGCAGCGAACGCTCGAAACTCTGGATCTCGGTCATGGTGTCTCCTCGCACTCGGGTTGTCCTGAGTGGCGCCCCCCTGGCACCTGCCGCCCAGCATTCAGGCGGAGGGACACCGTCCAGAAGGTGGTCCGACGACACCCTTGATCATGGAGAGTGGTGGCCCGGTCACCGTACGCGTCCCTGACCAGCGGCCCCGCACCCACGGATTGTTGACCAACCCTTACGATCCGCATTACTTTCAGCCAGTCAGAGGCGGCTTGAGTACTCGGGGGGCGAGCGTGACGCCGGATGGCCGGTCGTCGTCGGAAGCCGACGTTTTCACCATGCTCGAACTGCTCGCTCAGGAAGCGCCGGAGAGTGAGTTCGAGCAGGTAGTCGCGCGGGCCCGCGACTCCGGGGCCCGCACGGCGGCCCTCGACCGGCTGGTCCGGGCCAAAGACCTGTCGCTGGGCATCCGGGCGCTCTTCGCCCGCCGCCAGCAGCGCGAGGCCGGGCTCTCGGCGCTCGTCGACACCGCCCGGGACCTGACGCTGCCGTACAACCTGGACGCCCTGCTGAAGGTCATCACCCGGCGGTCGAGACTCCTCCTGGGCCTCGACATGTCATGGGTGACCTTCCACGACGTGGAGCGGCGCTGCTCCCGGGTGCGGGCGTCGGACGGCCACGCGTCGGCCATCACCGTGGGCTTCGAGGTACCCATGGAGGGCGGCGTGGGCAGGCAGGCGACGCAGCGGTCCGGTCCGTTCTGGTCCGCCGACTATCTGCGGGACGACAGCTTCACGCACTCCCCGGCGATCGACGACGTGGTGCGCGCGGAGGGACTGCACGCCATCATGGCTGTGCCGCTGCAGTCGGAGGAGTCGACCTTCGGGGTGCTGTACGTGGCGGACCGGCGCATACGCCACTTCGCCCCGGACGAGATATCCCTGATGAGTTCCCTCGGCGACCTGGCCGCCGTGGCGATCGAGAAGACGCGGCTGCTGGAGCGCGCCCGCGACGAGGTCGCCGAGCTGGCCCAGGACACCTCCCGCGCCAAGGACTCGTTCGCCGCCGCCCGCCGGTCCGGCGACGTCCACAACCGGCTGCTGGACCTGCTGCTGGAGGGCCGTGATCTGCAGGCCCTCGCCGCGGAGGCGGCCACGCTGCTCGCCGTACCGTCCCTGCTGGTCCGCGACCCGGCGGGACGCGACCTCGCCGCCGTCGGGGAGCCGCCGGAGCTCGACGACTCCGCACTGCTCACACTCGCCCTGGACGCGCACACGGAGGGCCGGCCCATGCGGTCCGGCGACGGCGTCTGGGTGTGCCCGGCCACGGCGGGCGACGAGATGCTCGGCACGCTCTTCGCCACCCCGTCCGCGCCGCTCGACGAGGACCGGGTCGAGCTGCTGCGGCCGGTGGCCCGGATCACCGCGCTGTTACTCCTGATGCGGCGCAGCGCGGCCGTCGCCGAGGGGCAGGTGCGCGATCTGCTCTTCAGCGACCTGCTCAGCGGCTGCGAGATGCCGCCCGACCAGCTCGCCGAGCGCGCCCGGCGGCTCGCCGTCGACCTGGACCAGCCGCACGTCCTGGTCGTCGCCCGCCCCGAGGGCGGCATCCGCGGCCGTGCCGTCGTCTGGGCGTCCTCGTACGCGTACCGGCTGTCCGGGCTCAAGGCCGTGGACGGCGACTGCCTCGTCATGATGCTGCCCGGCAGCGACCCGGGCGCGGCGGGCGAGGCCCTGTCGGCGGAGCTGACCTCGGTGCTCGGCCGCCCGGTGACCGTCGGCTCCGCCGGCCCGGCCACCGACCCGGCAGGGATCATCGCGGCCCACCAGGAGGCGCGGCGCTGTCTGGAGGCGGTGACCGCGCTCGGCGGGACCGGCGTCGCCGCGTCACCGCGCGAGCTGGGCTTCCTCGGCCTGCTGCTCTCCGACAGCCCCAACACCGTCGGGTTCATCACCGCCACCATCGGCCCGGTCCTGGACTACGACTCCCAGCAGTGCACCGAGCTGGCACGCACCCTGGAGGCCTACTTCGCCTCCGCCAGCAGCCCCACCCGCGCCGCCGAGACCCTGCATGTGCACCCCAACACCGTGTCGCGGCGGCTGGAGCGGATCACCGAACTCCTGGGCGCGGGCTGGCAGGAGCCCGCCCGGGCGCTGGAGGTGCAGCTGGCCCTGCAACTGCAGCGCACCCGGCGGGCGCTCGTGCGGCGGCGCAGCGGTCAGGCGGACCGCGCCATCGGCTGACCCTCATCCTGGGCCTGGGCCTGGGCCTGGGCCTGGGCCTGCGCCTGGGCGTGGGCCTGGGCGTGGGTGTGGGCGTGGGTGTGGAGCCGTGCCCGGCCCTGTGCCCGGCACTCCGCCGTGGCCACGGTGTGCACGGCCTGTGCGGCGGACGCCAGGGTGGTGTGCCGGTGCCAGCCGTCGTACGACCGCCCCTCGAAGTCCACGAGGCCCACGCTGACCGAGGTCTCCGCGAAATCAGCCGCGACGCGGTGCGAGAGCAGCGCCAGGCGCAGCAGCTCACCCCAGGACGCGCGGGGCAGGTCGGTGATCCAGCACCGCCGCGGCCAGCCGTGCGGGCCGTCCCACTCACCGAGCAGCAACACCTGCCCCGCCCTCGGCAGTTCCACCTGTACGGCGGTCACCAGGCTGGTACGCGGCCGTCGGCTCACCGGGTCCGTCCAGGTGACGGGCCGCCGCAGCGGGGCCGCCATGCGCAGCAGCTGCTGCACGGACACCTCACCGACACCGAGCCGGTCGAGGGCGGGGTCGGTGGCGGTGACCCGCGTCGCGCCCGGGACCGTCGCCAGGAACGGCAGCGCGGCGGCCCGGAACTTCCCCACCAGGAAGGCCGGTTCCGTGTCCGGCAGATCGACGACCACTGGCCGGTGCCCCGCCGCCGTCCACTCCCGCACCTCACGTGCGGCCCCGATGACACACTCCAGGGAGGTGTCCGCCCCCCGCCCGAGTCCCTCGAGCCACTCGCCGGACAGCCTCAGCCGCCAGCTCACCGGGGTGCTCAGTTCGTCACCGGCGGCCCACACGCCGTACGCCTCCTGGCTGTTGACGATGTGCCCCAGGCTCGGTACGAACCGCCGTGCCACGCCCACCGAGTGCTGCCCCGCCTTGGGGATCACCACGTTCTGCACCACCCAGCAGCGCGGCCGCAACGCCCGCTCCACATACCGGGCGAGCGCCGCGCGCACCGGTGCCCACTCCCAGGTGGACGCCGAGATGAAGTGGTGCAGACTCTGCTCGGCCGCGCCGTCCCCGACGGAGGCGGCGATGTTCCGGATCGACTTGCGCCCCTGGGCCGTGAGCAGGCCCCGGAGATACTGCTCTCCTTTCCGCCGCTGATCCTTGCGCGGCAGCCCGGCGAAGAGTTCGGCGCACAACTCACCCACGATCACCTCCGGCACCCCGTGTGTACGACGACTTCTCTCCCGTACGAGCTCGACTCCCATGGTTCCCCCGCCTCCCGGTACACAGCGACAACCAGTGCCTCCACCGTGCTGTCCGGACGGTCCGCCGGCCCAGGTGCGCCGAGCACACACCTGCGCCCGCCGCTGCGCACGGGCAGCCACGAGTCATCCCGGGCGCCCCGCGAAGGCCCATAGAACGGACATGTGCCGCGGTTCTGAGGCGCGAGTGTCGGTGCGATGGGGGAGCGCCGATGGTGGCCCGGCCACCATCGGCGGATCGGTGGGAGCGCTCCGACGGTGGCCCGGCCACCGTCGCGAGGGCAGGGTCTCGGCCCGCACGCGAAGTGCCCGCGTACCGGTGAGGTACGCGGGCACTTCAGGTACTGCGGGGAACTACGGTGCGACGGTTCAGCTGATCGGTCCGCTCCAGCGGTCCGCCGGGGCGCCGAAGCCGGTCCCGGTGCTGAGCCACGAGTACAGACCGTCGACCTTGCGGCCGTCGGCCGTGTTGCCCTTGTCGTAGTACACCGCGACGTCGGCCTTGCGGTCGCCGTTGTAGTCGCCGGCGGTGAACTGGCTTGCGGTCCAGCGGAAGGAGCCGGTGCTCTCCCACTTCAGGCTCGGTG
>NZ_VSRY01000169.1:2975-5995 GCF_008271805.1 Streptomyces sp. TRM49041 | reverse complement strand
TTCACCGCCGCCACCGACACACCACCCGCATACGGAGCGACCAACTCCTCCACCCGCTCCACCGGCAGCGCAACCGACATCATCCCGCCCAGACCCGCCAGACGCTCACGCACCAACCGACTCCGCAGCGCCACAACCCGCACCGCATCCCGCAACGACAACACACCCGCCACATACGCCGCCGCGATCTCACCCTGCGAATGCCCCACCACCGCCGACGGCTCCACACCACACGAACGCCACAACGCCGCCAAACCCACCATCACCGCGAACAACGCCGGCTGCACCACATCCACCCGCTCCAAAGACGGCGCACCCGCCACCCCCCGCAGCACATCCTCCAAACTCCACTCCACAAACTCCGCCAACGCCTCACCACACGCCACAACCTCAGCAGCGAACACCGGCGACGAATCCAGCAACTCCACCGCCATCCCCACCCACTGCGCACCCTGACCCGGAAACACGAACACCGGCTTGGCGCCGGGCGCGGCGCGGCCCTCGACGACCACGGGCGACGGTTCGCCGACGGACAGGGCGGCCAGACCGGCCAGCAGCTGGTCGCGGTCCGCCGCGGCCACGACACCGCGGTGCTCCAGGTGGGCCCGGTTGGTGGCCGCGGAGAAACCGAGGTCGGTCAGGGACACGTCGGGCCGCGCCAGGGCGTGCACGCGGAGCCGGTCGGCCTGTGCGCGCATCGCGGCCGCGGAACGGCCGGAGACCGTCACGGGGACGGCGGGCATCGGACGCGGCGCGGCAGCGCCGTCGGCCGGCTCCTCGGCGGGGGCCTCCTCCAGGATGATGTGCGCGTTCGTACCGCTCACGCCGAACGACGACACCGCCGCACGGCGGGGCCTGTCCCCCGCGGGCCACGGCCGCGCCTCGGCCAGCAGCTCGATGTCGCCCGCCTCCCAGTCGATGTGCGGGGAGGGTGCGTCCAGATGCAGGGTCTTCGGCAGCGTCCCGTGCCGCATCGCCATCACCATCTTGATCACACCGGCCACGCCCGCGGCCAGGGAGGTGTGACCGATGTTCGACTTGATGGAGCCGAGCCACAGCGGGTCGCCGTCGCGTTCGCGGCCGTACGTCGCCAGCAGCGCGTGTGCCTCGATCGGGTCGCCCAGGACGGTGCCGGTGCCGTGGCCCTCGACCGCGTCCACGTCGGCCGGGGACAGCCCGGCGTTGGCCAATGCCTGCCGGATGACCCGTTCCTGGGAGGGTCCGTTCGGCGCGGTGAGGCCGTTGCTCGCGCCGTCCTGGTTGATCGCGGTTCCGCGGATCAGGCCGAGGATGTCGCGTCCGTTGCGCTTGGCGTCGGACAGCCGCTCCAGCACCACCAGGCCCAGGCCGTCGGAGAATCCCGTACCGTCGGCGGACGCCGCGTACGCACGGCAGCGGCCGTCCGGCGAGACGGCCTGCTGGCGGCTGAACTCGGCCAGCAGGAAGGGGCCGGACATGATGGTCACGCCGCCGACGAGAGCCATGGAGCATTCGCCCGCGCGCAGGGCCTGTGCGGCCATGTGCAGGGCGACCGCGGAGGAGGAGCAGGCAGTGTCCACGGACACCGCGGGGCCCTCAAGCCCGAACACGTAGGAGATGCGGCCGGACGACACGCTGGCCGCTCCGCCGGTGAGCTGGAAGCCTTCGATGTGCGGCAGGCTGCCCGCGGGCACCGTGCAGTAGTCGCTGGTGCCGACGCCGCAGAAGACGCCGGTGTTGCTGCCGCGCAGCGAGGTCGGGTCGATACCGGCGTGTTCGAACGCCTCCCAGGATGCCTCCAGCAGCAGACGCTGCTGCGGGTCCATGGCCAGCGCCTCACGCGGGCTGATGCCGAAGAACTCGGCGTCGAACTCCGCGATCCGGTCGAGGAAGCCGCCGCCGCTCGTGGACACGGCGCCGGGCCGGCGCATGCTCGGGTCGTAGATCCGCTCCAGGTCCCAGCCGCGGTCGGCGGGCAGCCCGGTGATGGCGTCGCGTCCCGACGCGACGAGTTCCCAGAGTTCCTCGGGGGTAGTGACACCGCCGGGGTAGCGGCAGCTCATGCCGACGATCGCCAGCGGCTCGCCGGCCTGCGCGAGCAGCCGCTTGTTGAGCTGGCGGAGCCTGTCGGTCTCCTTGAGGGACTTGCGGAGCGCCTCGATGAGCTGGTTCTGATCGGTGGCCATGTCTATTCCTTCATCTCCGGGCTCATTGCGGCGACGGCGTTCTCGGCCGGGCTCATGCGAGGTCCTCCTGGGCCATCCGGATCAGGGCTTCCGCGTCCATGTCGTCGAACGACGCGGCGTCCCCGTCGTCGGTGGCCGCCTCCGGCGCGTCGTTGTCGGCCAGTTCGCGCAGGGTGTCGAGCAGCCCGGCCTTCCGCAGCCGGTCGACGGGGATCGACGCGAGCAGCGCGCGGATCTCGTCCTGCTCGGACCGCGGTGCGGCGGCGGAGTCGGGGACGATCTCCGGCAGCAGATGGCGGGCGATGGCCGCCGGGCTGGGGTGGTCGAACACGACGGTGGCGGGCAGGCGCACGCCGGTGGCCTGCGTGAGCCGGTTGCGCAGCTCGACGGCGCTGAGCGAGTCGAAGCCGAGCTCCTTGAACGCCCGTTCGGGGTCGACGGACGCGGCCGACGCATGTCCGAGTACGGCCGCGACCTGGGCCTGGACCAGTTCGAGGACGATCCGCTCCCGGTCCGCCTCCGGTGCGCCGGCCAGCCGCTGCACCAGCGCACCCGCGCTGGTGTCGGCGGTCCGGGCCGGGGTGCGGACCAGTCCGCGCAGCAGCGGCGGGAGCATCCCCGCCCGGGCCTGGGCCCGCAGCGCGGTCGTCTCCAACAGCACCGGAGCAACCACGGCCGCGTCCACGTCCAAGGCCTCATCGAACAGCGGCAGACCGGTCTCGGCGGTAAGGGCACTCATACCCATCCGCTCCAGACGCGCCAGCTCCGCCTCGTCCAACTGCGCCGCCATGCCCGCGGCTTCCGACCACACACCCCACGCCAGCGAAGTCGCCGGCAGACCCGCCGCCCGCCGGA
>NZ_VSRY01000169.1:0-2925 GCF_008271805.1 Streptomyces sp. TRM49041 | reverse complement strand
CCCGGCCAGCGCGTCCAGAGCGGCGTTCGCGGCCGCGTAGTTCGCCTGACCGGGGCTGCCGATAAGCGCGGCCACAGACGAGAACACCACGAACGCCGACAGGTCGGCGTCGGCGGTCAGCTCGTGCAGATGCCACGCGGCGTCCACCTTGGGCCGCATCACCCGCTCGACCTGCTCCGGCGACAGGGACTCCACCACACCGTCGTCAAGGACACCCGCCGCGTGCACCACCGCGGTCAGCGGATGCTCCACCGAGCCGAGCACCGAGGCCAGTTCGTCGCGGTCCGCGACGTCACACGCCACGACCCGCGCCTCACAGCCCAGGCCCTCCAGCTCGGCGACGAGCTCCGCGGCACCCTCGGCCCGCGCACCACGCCGACTGAGCAGCAGCAAATGGCGCACACCCCGAGTCCCGGCCAGGTGCCGGGCGAACATCGCACCCAGACCACCCGTACCACCGGTGATCAGGACGGTGCCCTCAAGGCCCAGGGGCGGCGCCGGAACGGTCAGTACGACCTTGCCGACGTTCAGACCCTCCCGCAGATGGCGCAGCGCCTCGCGGCCCTGCCGCACGTCCCACGTCCGGATCGGCGCGAACTGCAGCGCACCCTGCCGGAACAGGGTCACGATCTCCGAGAGCAGCTCGCCCAGCCGCCGGGGTCCCGCCTCCCACAGGTCGAACGCGCGGTAGGCGACGCCCTGCCGCTCCGCCGCGATCGTCTCCGCGTCGCGGATGTCCGCCTTGCCCATCTCCACGAACCGGCCGCCGCGCGGCAGCAGGTCCAGGGAGGCGTCGACGAACTCGCCCGCCAGCGAGTTCAGCACCACGTCCACCCCGGCGCCCCCGGTGACGTCCAGCAGCGCATCCCGGAAGCCGGTCTCCCGCGAGGAGGCGATGTGGTCGGCCGCGACTCCGGACGCCCGGACGGCGTCCCACTTGACCGGGCTTGCCGTGGCGAACACCTCGGCGCCGAGGTGCCGCGCGATCTGCACGGCCGCCGTGCCCACGCCACCGGCGGCGGCGTGCACCAGGGCCCGCTCTCCCGCGCGCAGCCCGGCCACGTCCACCAGGCCGTAGTAGGCGGTCGCGTAGGCCACCGGCACGGACGCCGCCTGGCTGAACGACCAGCCGTCCGGAATCCGGGCGAGCAGTCCCTGGTGGGCGACGGCCACCGGGCCGAAGGATTCCATCACGATGCCGAAGACCCGGTCGCCGGGCGCGAATCCGGTGACGTCCGCACCTGTCTCCAGCACCACGCCGGCCGCCTCCGCACCCAGGGGTACGTCGTCGGGGTACAGGTCGAGGGCTATCAGTACGTCGCGGAAGTTCACCCCCGCGGCACGTACCCCGATCCGTACTTCGCCGGCGGCGAGCGGGCGACGGGCGTCGCAGGGCGTGATCTCCACGTCCTCGAGGGAGCCCTTGCGCGTGACGGACAGGTGCCACGCGTCGTCCGCCGGCGCGGCGGCCGTGGTCAGGCGCGGCGCGAACACCGCGTCGCCGCGGACGGCGAGCTGGGGTTCGTCGGTGTCGAGGAGCGCGCCCCAGTCCGGCTCGTCGCCCTCACCCTCACCGTCACCGTCACCGTCGAGGTCGAGGTCGAGGTCGACCAGGACGAACCGGTCGGGGTGCTCGGACTGCGCACTGCGCAGCAGGCCGCAGACCGCCGCCTGCGTGACGTCGGGGGTCTCCCCGTCGACAGCGACCGCGCGCCGGGTCACCACGACCAGCCGCGCCTCACCCAGCCACTCGCTCGCCAGCCACCGCTGCACCAGCGCCAGCGCCTCGGCGGCAGCGGTACGGGCCGCCCCGGCCGTGTCCCCGTCCGGGGTGCCGACAGCAGCCAGCACCAGGTGCGGCGCCGGGTCGCCGCCCGCGAGCGCCGTCTCCAGCGCGGCCAGGTCCGGGAACCGGTCGCCCGTGGCGGCCAGGTCGCCCAGTACCGCCACCCGGGCGGACCGCGCCGCACCGACCTCGACCGGGGTCCAGTCGAGCCGGTGGACCGACTGCCGCCCGCTGCGCCGCAGCCGCTCCAACTGGGCCGGGTCGACCGGACGCAGGTCCAGCCGCTCCAGACTCAGCACCGGCTCACCCTGCTCGGAGACGACATCGAGGCCGAAGGCGGCCTCGTCGACCCGGCGCATACGGACCCGCACCCGGGACAGACCGCGTCGGCCGGTGCGCACCCCGGACCAGGAGAACGGCAGGACGGCCGTATCCCTCGGCCCGTCCTGGGGCAGCCCCGCGTGCAGGGAGGCGTCGAAGAGCGCCGGGTGGATGCCGAAGGTCTCACCGCCGGTGTCACCGGGGAGGGCGACCTCGGCGTACGAGTCGCCGTCGGCCTTCCACGCCGTACGCACGCCCTGGAACATCGGCCCGTAGTCGAACCCGAGCTCGGCCATCCCCGCATACAGGGAGTCCGCGGTGACCTCCTCGGCGCCGGCGGGCGGCCACTCCCCGGGAAGCCACGACGCCACCGGTGCGGTGTCCTCCGCCGCCAGCCATCCGCGGGCGTGGCAGGTCGCCACGGTCTGCTCGCCGTCCCCGGCCTCGGGACGGGCGAAGACCGCCACCTCGCGGCGGCCGTCCTCACCGGCCGCACCGACCGTGATCCGCAGCTGCGCCGCGGCACCCTCCTCCAACAGAAGCGGCGCCTCCATGACCAGCTCGTCCACCACCGGCGCACCCACACGACAGCCGACTGCCAACGCCAGCTCGACCCACGCGGTCCCGGGCACGATCACCGCACCCAGGACAACGTGATCCCGCACCCACGGCTGGTTCTCGGTGGTGAGGCGGCCGGTGAACACCCACTCGTCCCGGTCACCCAGTTGCACGGCCGCGGCCACGAGAGGGTGCTCGACCCGGTCGAGACCCGCCGCCGCGACATCGCCGCCCTGAACGGACGGCATCAGCCAGTAGTT
>NZ_VSRY01000168.1 GCF_008271805.1 Streptomyces sp. TRM49041 | reverse complement strand
GCCGCCTCGTAGTTCCGTTACGAGAGATGGCGGGCGAAGAAGGTCCCTACCCGGCGCCGTACCTCAGCGAGTGTCATCGCAGGGTCGCCGGTGCCGACGAGCGCGGTCCGCGCCGTCGCTGTCACGAGACCGGAAGTCTGGAGTCGAGGGACGAGCGAGCCGTAGTCGGTGAATGCCCAGTGGTTCGCGTCGGGGAGCAGCCTGCTGCGGCCGGGAAGGCCCGCCCAGGACGACTCGATACGGGCGGCGCCGTCGAATCCGTCGGAGCGGAACAGCAGCAGCGGCTGATCGAAGCCGGCCAGCGTCGGGTACAGGTCGAGATAGCCCTCCAGGTTCACCACCGCGCCGACCCGGCGGTCGTCACGGGCCGCGTACACCGCCGCCGTGCCGCCTGCGGAGTGCCCGTACATCCCGATCCGGCAGGTGTCCATGGCCGGTGCGAGCTGTAGGTCGCTGAGCCGGTCCAGGACCAGGCGGAGGTCCGCGATCCGGGTGTCCACCATCGTGCGGAAGGTCGCCGGGTCCGGGGGTCCGATCAGGACGGTCGTCCGCATTCCGGTGGGCAGCTCCACCTGAGAAGCGTCACCGGGGTGGTCGACGAGGACGACCACTCGGCCGTTACTCGCCAGGTCCTCGGCGAGGGTTGTGCCGAGCGTGCGGGAGTCACCACCGCCGGGTGAGTACACCAGCACCGGCCGCCGCCCGGGCAGCGGCGGCGCGCCCATGTACCCGTGGGTGAGGACCGCGCCCCAGTCCACCATTCCCGGCTCCGGCAGTCCCGGATGAACGTGCGGCGCGTACTCGGCGAACTCCCTGGCCTCGGCCGGGGTGAGCTGCGGGGCCCGGGAGAAGCCGCGTACCGATCGGGCCGGGTACAGGACGGTCAGCATCAACTCCCGCACGCCGCCCACCCATGGGTCGGTCCGGGACGGGTCCGTCAGATGGACCGTCTGCATGCCTACGGGGTACGGGCCGGCGGGCGCGGGCAGCCGGAGGACCGGGCCGCCACCGGAGGCGGACGCAGCCGTGGGCAGCAGGGCGGCGGCACTCCCCAATAGGGTGCCTTTCAAAAGAGTGCGTCGAGAAGTCATACGAACATCCTTGGGGCGGGGGCCATCACGGTGCGAAGGTTCAGGCCCTGGCCGAAAGGCTGGCCCAGGACGAGGAGCTGTGAGGGTGCTGCGAATCCACTTCACCGCGCAGGACTTCGCCCAAATCCGCTTCGCACCCCGCCCGGCGCCGCTCCAAGAGCTGCACGCCGTCCTGACGACAGCCGTGACCCGGCGTGGCGGGCCGCTGTTCGCGCCGTGGCGCGGACGCGTCCTGCGCTCCCTCCCGGCCGCAGCTAACCCGCTCGCCGACCTGGTTCCAGCGGGCCGCCCGCCTTCCTTCCTCGACGTCATCGGCGACACCATGGCCGACGGCTTCGAACAGATCCGCGCCACCAGCCCCGGTCTCGTCCGCTCCGAGCTGGAGCGGGTCTACGGGACGATGCCCGCGCCTCGCTGGATCCGCGGCCTGCACGCGGGCGACGAGACGGCCTGGCGCACCATGCACCGCGCCCAGCAGGCCGCGTACGAGACGGTCCTCGCCCCGGTCTGGTCCGTCGTACAGGATCTGCACCGTGAGGAGTTCACCCGCTACGCCCTGACCGTCGCCGAGCACGGCGTGGCCGCCACGTTGACCGGCCTGGCCCCGGGCAGCCGACTCCACGAGGGTGTGTGGGAATGGCCCAGTGCAGCGCCGGACCGCGACGTCTGCCTCAACGGGCGCGGCCTGGTTCTGCTGCCCACCTTCCACCACCCGGCGGGCCCACTTCTCCACGACACCCCGGGCCATCCCGCGGTCCTGACGTACCCAGCCGGTCCCGGGCTCCCTCCCACCGCGGGGCGCCCGGTCGTCCCCGCCGAGACCCTGGCCGCCGTCCTGGGCCGCACCCGGCTGGATGCCCTGCGCCTCCTCGCCGAGCCTCACACCACGACATCCCTGGCCCGCGCCCTCCACGTCAGCAATGCGACGGCCTCGTCCCACGCGGCGGCGCTCAGATCGGCAGGCATGGCGACGACGACCCGCACAGGCCGCTCGGTCACCCACCAGCGCACGGCCCTCGGCACCCTGGTTGCGGGCGCTTGGCCGCCGTAGTTCGCCACAAGACGGAGCCGGCCACGCTGCGCAGGTGAAGTATCTGACCACGCTCGCGGAGAAAGTCGGCAAGGAGTGGTTCGACGCCGAGTTCGCCAAGGCGATCAAGGACAGCGATATCGCCCTGCGCGCTCTCCGGCAGCGGTGCGCGACGGCCGCGAAGCGGCTGACCAAGGCGCGGGCCCGCAACACTGACTATGACCACTTCGCGACAGCCTGCCCCAGGGCAGCGCAGGTCGTCCTGGACATCATCGCCGACCAGGCTCGCCAGGCAGCAGTACTTTGCCGCCGTCTGATCTGCCTGGTCCAGAGCAACGACCCGAAGATCAGGTTCGAGCCCGTCGGCGCCGTGCCCGTCATGTGGAACAGCGACGAATGGTCCGACGCCAGCCGTTGCGTGTCGGACTGGGAGTAATCTCCATGGGGTCAGAGTGCAGGCTGATCCTGGACGGCGTAGCCCAGCGTGCGGGCCTGCACAGCCACGGCTTCGAAGTCGGCCGTGGAGGACAACGAGGTCACCGTCTGGTGGCTCAGTGGCGCCCCGGTCAGGATTGCCGCTACGGCGTCACAGTCGATGGTCCGCTCAAAGTAGTCCTCGGCAAAGCTGACGTACGCCTTCGTGCTGCCGTCAGTGAGGAGGTCGAACAGCCAGTCGCCCCCGTCTGACTCGTCGTCGTTGAACTTGACCTGACCGCACTGCCATGCCTCAGCATCCTTCTCGCGCCACACGCACACCGTCGCGTCGAAGAACCCGTCGAACTGGAACTCCGGTGCCGCCGGATAGTGCGCGAGCGACGGGGGCAGACCGTCGAGGAGGCCAGGCCAATGCGCGCGGGGCCACTCTCGCCATGGAGTGGCATCACTCTCGTGATCGAACCCGTAGAGGAATACCCCGGCCGGATCGAAGACGACGGCGTACTGGTCACCAGAACCGTTGTCCATGAATGCAAGGTCGACGCCTTCGCGCCAGTCGGAGACGAACGAGTGGGTGGGAGCGTCCGCGTCGAGGATGGCATCGAGCAGTGCCAGTGCCCGACAGCGGGCGAGCAGAACACCGGGGTCGGGCAGCAAGGCCACCAGCGCATGGACGGTCATGGTCCTCATTCAACTACCTGCCACTGACATCAGCGGCGGCGCCTCCAAGTCCGGGAAACGATCACCTGCCGCTCGGGAAGCGATCTCCAGCCGGAGGCTCCCGCAACCGGTCAGCGGTACTCCACACCAGTCGTTTCCCCTCGGCCGTTCGGAGGATGCGAGGGCCGGCTCTGGCGCGGCTCCCGCCCGGCCAGCCGAGCCACCGGTTCTTGTTGAGTGCGGGCGCTCTCCGCCAGTGGCGGGAGAACGGCAGCGGGGCAGAGTGCACGCCCCGCTGCGAAACGACAGAAGCTGGAGGCGCATGCGAGCGTCCCGGGCGCGCCGTCCTCGTGCAGGTGTCTGTCCCCCGAGCGGGTGCACAAGGCACCCGTGAGAAATGCCGTCACTGGCATGTCCGCTGGCTGCGGTGGCCGTGGCGGCCGAACATGGAAGGCAGCTTGCATTGTCCATGTCCAGGGTTTTTACTGATCCGCTCTTCGCGTTCAGACGACGTACCAGACGTGCCGGCGGCCGGCAGCGGTCGAGGAGCAGCCGGGCTGGGGCGGTGGCCGCCCTGAGCTCGGCGCTCGTACTGTTGTGCCCGGGAGTGGCGCTGGCCGCCCCGGGCGACCTGGATCCCACTTTCGGCACTGGTGGGATGGTGACCACCCACATCACCGGCGGCGTCGTCGACGTGGCTTTCGGGGTGGCCGTACAGGCCGACGGCAAGATCATCACCGTCGGCGGAAGCTTCTCGCCCCACAACTCCGATTTTGCGGTGGCCCGCTACAACACCGACGGCAGCCTGGACACCACCTTCGGCACCGGCGGCACGGTAACCACCCACTTCGAGGACGACGGCACAGGTAACCCCTGGGCCGGCGACGACGTAGCCCACGGGGTGGCGGTGCAGACCGACGGCAAGATCGTCGTTGTCGGCAGTGGCGCCCCAGGCGTCGCCACCGAATTCGGGCTGGCCCGCTACAACACCGACGGCAGCCTGGACACCGCCTTCGGCACCGGCGGCAAGGTGACCACCGACTTCAGCAGCGGCGCCGTGGCTTTCGGGGTGGCATTGCAGACCGACGGCAAGATCGTCGCTGTCGGCAGTGGCCTAGGCGGCTTCGGGCTGGCCCGCTACAACATCGACGGCAGCCTGGACACCGCCTTCGGCACCGGCGGCAAGGTGACCACCGACTTTGACGGCGGCGCCACGGCTTTCGGGATGGCGCTGCAGACCGACGGCAAGATCGTCGCTGCCGGCCTTGGCGGCCCGAACGACAACCGCGATTTTGCGCTGGCGCGCTTCAACTCCGACGGCAGCCTGGACACCGCCTTCGGCACCGGCGGCAAGGTGACCACCGACTTCGACGGCGACGCCGCGGCTTACGGGGTGGCGGTGCAGGCCGACGGGAAGATCATCGCCGTCGGCGGTAACGGCTGGGACTTCGCGCTCGCCCGCTACCAGGGCGACGGCGGTGCCCCCGCCGGCGTGGACGTGTCCGTCGCCAAGGCCGGGCCGACCACCGTCAAGCTGGGCCATCGCATCTCCTATACCGTGACGGTGACCAACACGAGCACCGCCTCCCCCGCCACCGGCCTCACGCTGACCGACACCCTCACCGGACCCGGTCAACTGCAGTCCGCCACACCCAGCCAGGGCACCTGCACCCCCACAACCACCAGCGCATCCTGCGCCATGGGCACCCTCGCCCCGGGCGCGAGCGCCACAGTGACCGTCGTCGTCAAACCCACGGCCACCGGCACCATCTCCAACACCGCCACGGCCCACGCCGCGGAACCCGACCCGGCGCAGGAGAACAACACCGCCACCGCGACCACCACCGTGAACCCCAAGAAATGCCACCCGGGCAAGCAGCACGGGGCACAACGGGCCGGTGAGCACACGTCGGGTAAAGGCATGAGGAACCCAAGCGAAGAGGCGATCTCCAAGCTGGGGGCCCTGGTCAGGGCTTCGGCGTAGTCGACTGACGCCCGGTTTATGTTGGTCTCTTGGGTGGTGGGTGCCGTGTCTCACCCCGCCCCGGCCTACCGGATCGTGGTCGGCCACGACCCGGTAGGCGGCCGGGAACGCCGCCGGGAACGCCGAAGAGGCCGGGCGTCGAGGGCGGTCCGATCCGTCCCGATGGCTGGGGTTACTCGACGAGGCTCATGCACAGCACGGCCTGGGTGTTACCCCACTCCCGCGCAAGGGTGGTCCGGCCGACGTCGGCGCACTCCTTGGGGTCAAGCGTGCCTTCGACGACCTTGGCAACCCTGTAGAGGTCGGGGCCGCCCTCGGAGCACTCCTTGGCCTCGGCCTCGAAGTCGCCGGGCGAAAGGCTCATGTGCACGCAGTCCCCGACCTCGGGCGGGCGTTGAAGGCCTTGGGCGACATGGAAGGCCAGAGCCGACACGATGACCACGACGATCAGCCCGAGCACGATGGCAATGTTCACGGTGATCGCCGTCGGCGAAGGATCGGCCGAGGGCTCGGCGGGCAGGGGAAGTGCGCTGGCAGGCTGAGCAGGGGACTGCGGCGTCGTCATCAGGAGTCCTCGGGAATGTGCGTGTGCTCGAACGCGCACGCTATCCGTATCGGGAGGGATAAATCGGATCCCGGGGATCGGCTCCTTCACCGGTTACGCAGTCGTGATGCACGGGCACCGTCGTATGCCGTGGCGCGTACTACACCGACAAGAACAACCAAGAGTTCTACAGCGGCAGGTAGGTGTGGGCTTCATGGGTGTCCTGCACTGGCAGACGGGCGAGGTGCGTCAGCCGCTGAAGACGATGAACGAGGGTGGTGCCGGGCTCATCGTGGAAGCCGCCGCGCATGCGTCCGACGCGCTGTTGGACCTCCTGGCCTGTACGACGTTGAACCGCCCCGGGTCGAGTGGAGACTCGATTCCGTGTAAGGATCAGAGTCATGGCACGACCCTCGATGTACCCGCCCGAGCTGCGTAAGCGTGCGGTCCGCATGGTCGCGGAGATCCGCGGCGACTACCCGACCGAGTCGGCGGCGATCAACGCTGTCGTCGCGAAGCTGGGTATCGGCTCGCGAGAGACGCTGCGCAAGTGGATCCGCCAGGACCAGATCGACACCGGCGCCCGGCCGGGGACGACCACCGAGGAGTCCGCGCAGATCAAGGCCCTGAAGAAGGAGATCGCCGAACTGAAGCGGGCGAACGAGATCCTCAAGGCGGCATCGGCTTTCTTCGCGGCCGAGCTCGACCGGCCACACACACGCTCGTAACGTTCATCGACGGGCACCGGGACCGCTTCGGCGGCGTCGAGCCGATCTGCACCGTGCTGGCCCGGCACGGCATCAGCATCGCCCCCTCCACCTACTACGCGGCCAGGAAACGCCAGACCGCACCGTCCCCCCGCAACCAGCGGGACGAGGAACTCAAACCCCTGATCAAGGCGGTCTTCGACGCCAACTACCGCGTCTATGGAGCGAGGAAGATCTGGCGGCAGCTGAACCGTCAGGGCCACGAGGTGGCCCGGTGCACGATCGAGCGGCTGATGCGCGAGCTCGGACTCGCCGGTGCCGTCCGAGGCAGGAAGGTGATCACCACGATGCCGGACCCGGCCGCCGCCCGGGCCCCGGACCTACTCGACCGTGACTTCGTCGCCCCGGCCCCGAACCACACCTGGGTGGCCGACTTCACGCACGTCGCCACCTGGTCGGGGGTCGTCTACGTCGCCTTCGTCGTGGACATCTTCTCCCGGCGCATCGTCGGCTGGGCGGCCGCCACCACCAAACACGCCCAACTCGTCCTGGACGCAGTGGAGATGGCGCTGTGGCAAAGGGGGCGGGACGGCCGGCCACCCGCTCCGGGCGAGCTGATACATCATTCCGACGCGGGGTCGCAGTACACATCATTTCGGCTCGCCGAGCACCTCGACCAGGCTGGCATCGCCGCCTCGATCGGATCGGTCGGCGACGCGTATGACAATGCCCTGATGGAGTCCACGATCGGCCTGTTCAAGACGGAGCTGATCAAGCCCCGGCGACCGTGGAAGACGCTCTCGCACGTCGAGCTGGCCACCGCCGAATGGGTCGACTGGTACAACCACAGCCGAATCCACGGTGAGAACGGCCACGTCCCGCCCGTCGAGTACGAAGCAAACTACTACCGAGCAACCACGAAACCGCAGTCACAACCACAAGCTGAGATCTCTAACGAACCCGGGGCGGTTCAGCCGCGCGGGAGGTCGCCTGGCTGCAAGCCGACGAGACCCGGGCAGGGATACCGGCTTCACGGGCCGGTGGGCGCGACCTGTCCGGCCTGATCCTGGACATCGACGCGACCCTGGTCACCTGCCACTCGGAGAAAGAGCAGGCAGCGGCCACTTACAAGCGCGGCTTCGGCTACCACCCGATCCTGTGCTTCCTGGAACACCGGTGAAGCCCTGGCCGGCCTGCTCAGGGCGGGCAACGCCGGAGCCAACACCGCCGCCGACCACATCACCGTCCTGGACGCGGCCCTGGCCCAGATCCCCGACGCCCACCGCCACGGCACCGATCTACTCATCCGCACCGACAGCGCCGGAGGCGCCAAAGCATTCCTGCACCACGTACGCGCCCTGCTCTCCCGAGGGATCCGTACCTTCTTCTCGGTCGGACATCCCGTCACCGAGCCGGTCCGCCGCGCGATCCGGGCTCTGCCCGAGCACGTCTGGCACCCCGCGCTGGAGCAGGACGGCTCCCTGCGAACCGGGGCGCAGGTCGCGGAGCTGACCGGCATGGTCGACCTCGCCGGTTACCCGGACGGCACACGCATCATCGTGCGTCGCGAGCGCCCGCACCCCGGCGCCCAGCTTTCCTTGTTCGACCTTGACGAGGGGATGCGTCACCAGGTCTTCCTCACAGACACCCCTTACGGCGAAGGCTCCTTGCAGCATTTTGGAGGTCCGCCACCGCGCGCACGCCCGCGTCGAAGACCGCATCCGCTGCGGCAAGACCACCGGCTTCGGCCGCTTCCCCTCCCGCCACTTCGCCATCAACGAAGCGTGGCTGGAGCTGTCCCTGACCGCCCTCGACCTGCTCGCCTGGACCCAGACACTGCTACTGGAGGGCGAACTGGCCGCCGCCGAGCCGAAGAAGCTCCGCTACCGGCTGCTGCACGCCGCGGCCCGCATCACCCGCGGAAGCCGTCGCCTCCACCTGCGAATCTCCGCATCCTGGCCCTGGCGGCACGAGCTGACCAGCGCATTCGCCCGCCTCACAGCCCTGCCACGGCCGGCCACCTGAACCGCGGCACCGTCCCTGCCCACCCACGACCCGAGGAATCCCGGAGCACCCGACCAGCGCGTTGGGCCCCGGCCATGCCCGCTCACCGACCGGCGACCAAAACCACCGCTTCACCGAGATGAGACCAGCTCAGCCACCCGAAGCGAAACAGGGAGGCTAGTGTCCTGCGCCGGAAATGGCGAGATTAAGTCTGTGGGCTGTTTTCATGGCGTCTCGGGGTCCTCGTGCTGTCGAAGTCGTGTTGTCTGCTGAGGAGCGGGCGGAGTTGGCGCGTTGGGCGGTGGGTGGTGCGGTGTCGGCTCGTGTGGCGGAGCGGGCCCGGATCATCCTGGCCTGTGCCGAGGGTGGTTCCAACACCGCTGTGGCGGCGGACTTCGGGGTGTCCACGGAGACGGTGCGTAAGTGGCGCTCGCGGTTCGTGGTCCGGCGGGTGGCGGGCCTGGTGGACGAGCCTCGGCCGGGCCGGCGCAAGCCGGAGCTGGTGCTCAGCGAGGCCGAGCGTGCCGAGCTGACGCGCTGGGCGCGGCGGGCGAAGACCGCGCAGTTCCTGGCGCTGCGGGCGAGGATCGTGCTGCGATGTGCGGAGGGCGGGACCAACAAGGAGATCGCCGCTGAACTCGGCGTCGCACCGGGCACGGTGAACCGCTGGCGGTCAAGGTTCATCCGGTTGCGGCTGGACGGGCTGATTGACGAGGCCCGCCCCGGCAGGCCGCCCTCGATCCTGCTGAACCAGGTGGAGGACGTGCTCACGGCGACGTTGGAGTCCTCCCCGGGCAAGGACACCCACTGGTCGCGGGCCTCGATGGCGAAGCACTCCGGGCTGTCGAAGTCCACCATCGGGCGGATCTGGAAGAAGTTCGACCTCAAGCCCCATCTCCAGGACGCGTTCAAGCTCTCCACCGACCCGCAGTTCGTCGCGAAGGTCGTCGACGTCGTCGGCCTATACCACAACCCGCCCGAGAAAGCGGTGGTGCTGTGCGTGGACGAGAAGAGCCAGATCCAGGCGCTGGACCGGTCCCAGCCGGTTCTGCCGATGATGCCCGGCATGCCCGAGCGGCGCACCCATGACTACTACAGGCACGGCATCACCAGCCTGTTCGCCGCCTTCAACATCGCCGACGGCAGCGTCATATCAGCACTGCACCGCCGCCACCGGGCCATCGAGTTCAAGAAGTTCCTGATTCGGATCGACAAGGTCGTGCCCGCCGGCCTCGACGTCCACCTGGTCTGTGACAATTACGCCACCCACAACACCGCCGAGATCAAGACGTGGCTGGGGAAACACCCGCGTTTCCACATCCACTTCACCCCCACCGGCTCCTCCTGGATGAACCAGGTCGAGCGGTGGTTCGGCCTGTTGACGGACAAGCTCATCCGCCGCGGCGTGCACACCTCCGTGAAGGCCCTGGAGCAAGACATCACGGCCTGGATCGACGGATGGAACGAGAACCCCCGGCCCTTCACCTGGACCAAGACCGCCGACGAGATCCTGAACTCCCTCGCCGACTACCTCACGAAAATCAACCCGCCAACCACTGAAACCTGAAATAGACTTA
>NZ_VSRY01000167.1:4899-152496 GCF_008271805.1 Streptomyces sp. TRM49041 | reverse complement strand
GTACTCCAGTCGCACTTTGTGATCTGAGGGGCAGTGGAGCCTGGAGGTCATGCGAGGGCGGCAAGGCGTTTCTTGTAGTGGTGCCAGCGGGAGCGGGCTTGGTGGCGGCGTCGCCAGGCGGACCATTGCAGGTGGAAGGCCATGCGGCGGGCCGCGAGGGTGGTGGGCAGGTCCCGCAGAAGGGCTGTGAAGAGCTGGAACAGGCGGCGGGCCTCCGGGACGGTCAGGGCGATCTGGCCGAAGTCCTCGGGTGGTTCAGCCTCGCCGTCGGCGGGCAGGACCGGGGCCGGGTGCACGCGCCGGTCCAGGCTGGAGATCACGGCGAGCAGGGCGAGCGCGGCCATGGCGAGCACGATGTGCCGGCGCCAGGAGCGGTAGCGCCGGGCCTGGGTGTGGTCCAGTCCGACCGCGTCCTTCCCGTCGGCGAAGTCTTCTTCCACCGCCCATCTGATTCCGGCGATCTTGACCAGGCCGGGCAGGGCCATCGACCGGCCCTCGGGCACATACGCGTAGAAGAAGGCCAGGTCGGTGGGGTCGGCGAGGGAGCGTCGGACCAGCAGATGATGCCGGGGGCTGCTGGTGGCGACCTGGGCCCAGTCGTAGACACGCGGGCCCTTGGCGCCCTGTCCGCACGAGATCCGGTTCCACGCCCGCTTGGGGATCTTCTTCGCCGCGAGCAGGTCGGCCCGGATCGGTCCGACGCTGGTGGGCACCTGGAAGTTGACGCCGACGGCGAAGACGTAGCCGATGCCCTGCTCCTCGAAGAAGCCCCGCAGCTTGGTGCTGCGGCCGTAGACCTCGTCCCCGGCTGCCCAGTCGATGACCAGCCCCGCGGCCACCGCGCGGCGGGCCTGTTCCAGGGCGATCGCGGTCTTGGTGTGGAAGGTGAAGTCCCGTCCCAGTCCCGCGCGTTCGCATCGGTCGGGGTCCTTGGTCCAGTGCTCCTGGACGTACAGGTCGCCGTCGATCAGGCAGTGCCCCAGGGCGCTGGCGTAGGTGCAGTACACCGCGACCACGGCGTTGCTGACCTGCCCGGTCGTGCCGGTGTACTGGCGGCCGACGCCGGCGGTGACGCTGCCCTTCTTCTCCTGGCCGGTCTCGTCGAAGACCAGCACCGCGCCGGGCGCGGCCAGGTGGCGCACGGCGAAGCGCCGCACCGCGTCGCGGGCGGCCTCCTCGTCCCACACCGCCTGGTAGAGCAGGCGTTGCATCCCGAACGCGCGCGCCGCTCCGGCCTGCTCGGACAGGGTCCAGCAGTTCTTGCGTGGCAGATCGGCCAGCAGGCCGCGCACGTACGCCGCAGCGTGCGCCCGCGGCTCACGGCGGGCGAACAGCGGTGCCAGTTCGGCGGCGAGCTCGTCGAACTTCTCCTGGAACAGCGAGGGATCTATGCTGACGGCAGAGGCCCCCTGATCTTCATGTTGCGTCACAACACCATGATCAACAGGGGGCCTCGCCCATGCCCCGGCGCCCCCACGTCACCCGTCGCCCCGTCAGATCACGAAGTGCGACTGGAGTACTAGGGGGGATAAGGTGATTGGATTAGCTGACGTAGTCGATTCTCTGGATGAGATCAAGGAAGCGGTAAAGGAAGGTAGGGGGAAAGTGTGATTCCGCGGGTTAGGCGTCTTCCTCGGGAAAGGACCTGGCGTAACCGCGGACCCAAGCGGCGGTCAGCCGTGGGTCGTTGAAGCGGGGGCAGTCCGTCGGCGGCCGACCTGCTCGCGCGGCGGCGAGCCCGTCCCGGCGGGCGCGTAGCGCGTTCTCGCGGAACCCCAAAGGATCACCCCCTACTGCTTGAGTCGTTGGGCGTGCGCGGACTGGCGGGCGGTCTCGCCCGCTCCGCTCTTGACGCCGGTTACCTGCTCGGTGAACTCGGCGAGCGTGATTCGGGGTGAGACGTCTTCCCAATACCTGATCAGGTCTTCGCTCGCGCGGGCGTAGGCGACGTGTGCCGGCCCGGTGAACAGCGATCGGGGGTCGACGCCGGCGGCCTCGGCCTTCTTGGTGAGCATGTGGCCGCGGGTGGCGTCCTCGGCGGCGAGCCACTGCACGTAGATGTGCTCTTGGTACATCTCGCGTATCTCTTCGCGGCTGTACGCCTCGCGAGCCGCTCGGGCTTCGAGCTCGCGCTCGTACACCCATCGTTCGGTGGCGGACATGTGCTCGGTGCCGTCCGGGCCGCGCTCGACGTCGGCGCCGTACGGTCCCCAGTCGTCGGGGTCCGCGGGCGGTGGGTCGTCGAGGCGGATCGGGTGCATGGCGGCGTCGAGGGCGTCTCGGGCGGCGAGGGTGTCGCCGACCGTCGCGCCGGCCGCGGGCGGCGGCGGGGCGGGCGGGTGCCGGTTGTCGATCTCGGCGGCGATCCGCTCGGCGTCGTCAGGTGTCGCGTAGCGGATGCCCCACACGAGCAGCTCGTCGCCGAGTGCGGAGAGGTCGGCGGCGAGGCGCCCGCCGGCGAACAGTTCGTCGAGCGCCCGGCGGCGGTGGGTCTCGGCGCCGATCGCCAGACGGTCCTCGGGCACGTTCCGGGCGCGGGTGGCGAGGTCGCGCGAGGACATGCCGATTAGGTCGCGCCGGATCGCGGGCATGGCGGCGTCGATGTCGCGCCGGTCGGCCTCGGCCATGACGCGCAGCAGCCCCTCGTCGGCGAGGTGCAGTGCAACACGGGCGAGCTCGTCGTCGGAGAACTGCGCGAGGCTGTCGACCATGCGACCGCCGGGGCGGATGCGGTCGAGCAGCTCTTGCTCGTCGCGGCGGTCCGCCTCGGCGGCGATCCGGTCGCGGTCGTGCTCGTCGAGCACCCCCGGGCGCAGGGCGGCGCCGAGCTGCTCGTCGGTGAGTTCGGGCAGGGTGCGCTCGTCGCCTGCTCGCACGCGCGCGGCCTGGACTGCATCGGTCGGCGGGGGCGGCGCGGTGCTCGGGAGGTTGCCGGCCCCGGGCTGCTCGCGCTCACGTCGGCGGATGAGCTCGGGGTGTTGGGCGAGGTGCTCGCGCATCCGGCCCTGCCACTGCCGCACCCGTGTCTCGGCCGCCTTCTTGGCCTCGGGCGTGACCGCGGCGGCGCTGCGGTTCTTCCACTTCCTGATGGCGCGCTCGATCGCCCGCTGCCGCTGCGTGGCTTCGTAGCCGGCGGGGTCCTCGGAGTGTTCGACCGGGGCCCGGGTCACCCCCGGCAAGTAGGCCGAGGTCGAGTGCCGGCAGTTGGGGTGTTGCAGCCCGTGCCGGCGGGCGTCGGCCAGTGATCCGGCGACGTGAACCCGCACGGTGCGGTCGTCGTCGGTGGCGTGTTCGACCTCAATCGTTCGGGCGCCGCCCGGTCCGTCGAGGCTGAGCACCTTTCCCTCGAACGGTGCGCACAACGGGCAGTTGTGGGGGGCGTTGGAGACGATGACCAGACCGATACCGGCGGCGCGCAGCTTGTCGCCGTGCGCCTCGACCGCGGCCCGCCCGACGGCGGTTCGCACGGCCATCTCGGCGTAGCTGGTCATCTGCCACGCGCGCCCGCCCTTGTCGACGAACGTCCGCAGCCCTCGGTCGGCGAACCGTTCGACGGCGCGCTGCGCGGCCTGCCGACGGGTGTCGATACCGAGCAGCGGCGTCGCCGACACTTCGCTGATGATCTGTCGGTAACCGTCCTCGATGCCGCGCAAGATCCCGCGGTGTGTCTCGGTGACGAGTTCGATCGTCTCGGCGGCGAGTCGGTCAACGGCCCGGGTGTTGGGGGTGCTGTCGGCGATCCGCCGGCCGTCGGCATCGGAGAGGGCGCCGAGCTCGGCGAGGCCGGCCCTCGTCCCGATGTCGTACGCCTCGGTGACCGCCGAGAACACCTCAAGATCGAGGGCGGTCGCGAGGGCGTCGACGACGCCCTGCGCTGCTCGCCGTAGCGGCTGGATGTCGCGCAGCTTGGCGACCGCCCAACCAGGCGCGTCGAACCCGTCGGCGAGCTGCCGTGCGACGAGCGAGAGCAAGCGCTGCTCGGCGTCGGCGTACAGGTTGCGGACGCCGGTGGACAAATCCTCCACGAGGCCCGGAGAAACTGGCACTGACGGCACCTCCGGCTCAGTCGCTGGCGGTGGCGCCACCTGAGTAAGGCGGGCAAACCCATCCCGGGACATAATGCGAAATCACTCGAAGAGGTGAAATGCTTAGGCCACCCCTCTCCCTCCCGTTGAGTCAGCTGCGGCGTGCCATCACGCTAATTGGACACGCCGTATGCGTATGGAGGAACAGTGGTGGAGGAAAAGGGGGAGCGGCAACAGCCCAAGCCTGCCCCCAGTGTTGCGGTATATCTGATTGTGGGTGTTCCTGCACTAGCTGGAGTTATGGCGCTGATTGCCGCGCTGTCCATGTGGATCGCAGAACTTCCGGCGTCCCTAATTGTGGCGACCCTAGCTCTATCCGCAGTTATTTTCTCTTACCTGGGTGCCACCGTGCTATGGAGGTTCCTCGCCGTACGGGGACCTGCCCATGAGCATCCTGAAGTTCCGGAACTTTCCGATGCTATGTCTAAGACCATTCAGCTGGCGGTTACGGTTCAGGGTGTCGTACTGGGTCTCATTTTTGCCTTTCTGAGAGATCGCGCGGCCACTATTACAGTTCAAGTTGGCGCGGTTTCATTGGTGGTCGGCGTAATCCTCGGGCTTCTGCTGTATACGTTGGTGTCTTATGAGGTTTCCGCACCAGGCTGCCTTGTAATGGCTGGACTCCTGTCAAATTTCACAGTATGGAGCGCCGGTTACGGATTGACGTGCCTGGTGACCTCTCTGTTCGCTCACCCGTTCGCAATCAAATGACAGGACCGGGATATCTGCGATGGGACTCGAAATGCCCGATGAAATCGTTGCGGAGTTCGCGCGCGTTGATCTCTTCCACTTTGAGGGGGCTGGGCTAAAGTCCATCGATGAGTTTAGTCGGAGCTGGATGAGCGGCAATCCAGAAATCGAAGGGGAACTGCCGACGATCAGAGCTCTTACGCTTCTCGCTGCGGCTGAATACTCTCTAATCCCGGCAATTCTTGACACGAGCAAGGGGAGGCCATTCGTCGTAGGCAAGAATGAGGCACTTCTCGCACTGCTTAAGTGTGACACCACTCCCCTATACCCGGTTCACGTGGCCGCGAAGAATGAGCGGAGAGTCAGTGCGTATGTTTCACCGATTGATCTCTCGGTGTTCAGTGCTGACATTGCCAAGCTATTTCTGATCAACCCGGAGTGGTGGGATAAGCTCGCTAGCGCTAGTGCCCTTTGGGAGGCTGTGAGAGAGCTCGAAGCCTCGCATCGAGAGTGCCCTTACCCTCCTCTGCGACTGCTCGGTGAATCCGCACTCTTGCAAGTTCAAGGGCTTCTTTGGCAACTTCGATTGACGGTCGTAGGTCACGTCGGGTTTGAAGAAAGTGTGCCGGACGTGATCTCTTCATTCGTTCAGGGGGGCGGTGAATCTCTGCGGTGAGCGCCACCCCATTTAGTCAAGCTGCAACGCTTGCATGGGGTCGGGCACGGCTGCCCCAGTCTCGACGAGGATGCGCTTGACCTCGGCCTGCACGTCTGCCGCGTCCCACTCGGGATGGAGCATCCGAACCTTGGTCTCGGTCGAGACAGCTTGCGCCTGCTGGAGGAGGGAAAGAGTCTGCGCGAGCGAGGATGTGTCCTCGGTGATCGAGTCGCCGAACACGACCCTCGGTCGCTCGGGCACGATCCGCGGGGTGAACAGCGCCCGGTCAAGCAGCAGCAGGACGTACAGCATCTCGACCACGGGCGGCGACCAGTACCTCACTTTCTTGCCGCGGGTGATCATGCTCTTTCGCTCGCGTGCCTTGACCTCGGTCGCGGTAACCGCGGCGCCCTGGTCGCCGAGGCCGAACGTCGCCGCGGAGTAGCCGGCGCTCATTACGGCTTGTCGGGTGATCGCCGTCGAGGTGCGCTCGTGCTCGTCGACGCGGATGCGGAACTGATTCAGCGTGATTCCCGCGCCGCCCTGCTCGGTCGGCGGGATGTTGAGTAGCGTCCAGATTTCCCGGTCGTCGTCGAACGACGCGCCGCGGCCCGGTCCGTGGTCGCGCAAGTACCCGTCGGGTACGAGCAGCCGCGCGCGGGCGAGCCGCAGGTCGCGAATCCACGATGTCCATGTCGTGTCGAGGCTGTCGAACAAGTCGTACAGGGGCGCGCCGTAGTCGCTGCGCCCGAATGGCGATCCGCGGTGCTTGCGGTGGGGACGGATGTTGGGGCAGTAGGCGGCGGACATCCGGTCGATACCGGTCTCGATCGCGTCGCCCTCGGGGCCGAGCGAGGCGGCGAGCTCGGCGACGTCGGGGTGCTCGGTGAGCGGTACCCGTACGCCGAGGTTGTCGGGCGATCCCTGGTAGAGCGCGTGCTCGATCCGTCCGGGGGAGTGGCGTTCGAGGTGTCGCCACACGGTGACGGAGTCCGCGGCGAGCTCGCGCCAGAAGGTGACGGCGGCGAGCTGCCCCCAGCGCCATTCGGGCACGGCGGCGTCGGGGTGCACGGTGGTGAGCAGCGGCCGGTCGGAGAGTGACCGATCCCAGGTGACGCGCAGATAGACGCCGCCGAGCGCCGCGGCGACCTCGGCCGCTTCGAGCAGGGTGTTCGCGATGCCGTCGGACTCGGCGAGCTCGTCGAGTCGGTCTTGCGTCGAGGTGTCGGTGACGGTGAACTCGGGCGGTTCGCTGAACAGCAGGTCTGCCGAGGCGGTGGCGATGTCGCCGGGCAGGGGGATGTGCAGCCGGTGATCGGGGGCCCCGGGCTGCTGGGTGCGGTCGCGCCCCCACAACCGGCGCCGGCCGTCGCGGCGCTGTGGGTTGCTGCGGTAGACGTTGGCGAGCTTGTCGCGGTCACCGGAGTACCACGCATCATCGACCCGCAGCTCGGCGTAGTGCCGAGCGAGGGCCGGCGGCGGCCACGGTGCGCCGTTGTCAGGCAGGGGCACAGCTCACCCCCCGCCGACGGTCTCGGGCACGCAGCGCTGCGCACGGCCGGCAGTGCCGGGTGCCGTTCCTTGCGATGTACGTGTTCGCTCGGTTGAACCGGTGCCCGCGGGCGCAATGCGTCTGGCGGGCGCGGCGCGCGGCGGGGCTGAGTCCTCGCCGGATGTTGGTCCGGGTGGTGACCACGTCGAGGTGGTCGGGGTTCACGCAGTGCCGACGGCGGCACAGGTGGTCGATCACGAGCCCCTCGGGGATCGGGCCCCGTGCAAGCTCATAAGAGACGCGGTGCGCGTACTGCGGCCGGCCGGCGACCTTGATCTGCCCGTACCCGTTGGGCTTGACGTGCGCTGTCCAGTCCCAGCAACCGAGCGGGCCGGCGGCGACCTTGTCGAGGAACCGGTCGGTCAGATCACGCACGCGACCACCCCCTCGGCCTGCTCGGGCCCCGGGCGCAGCGCAGCGCCACGGGGCGGGGAGGGGGAGCAGTCAGGCGGCGGTCGTGAGCAGACCGCGCCACTCGTGCACGGTGCTGTGCACCGCGTACCGCAGAGCGTCGAGGCTGTGGTCGTCAGCCTTCACCGGGCAGTCTTCACCGCGGGCCGCGGCGGCGTCGTCCCATACATACGAGGGGAACTCGGCGAGCAGCCCCTCGCACGAGCGGTGAATGAGCAGCGCGCCGGCGTCGAGCGCGTTCGCCACGCTGCGGATGCCGTCGAGCACTGCGTTATTGGCGCGCGCCACGTTCGGATACCCATCGGCCCATAGCTGCGTGGAGTAGCTCGCCGCGCTCGGGTCGATGAACGTCCACTCGGGTCGCACGCCCTGCTCGGCGATCCAGTCGCGGACGGCGCGGCTGTACTGCGCGTCGGTCATCTGCCGGTGAGCGGCGCGGGCGTCGTGTCTCCACTCGCTCACCGCGTACAGCCGGCCGTCGACGCCGAGGCCGAGCAGGATCGCCGAGAATGGGTTGCTCGTGCCGTAGTCGATGCCGACCCAGTAGCGATGCATCTCGGGCAGCTCGTCGACGACGTGCTGCTGCTCGTCGTACATGTCGTAGATCGCGCCCTCGGCGACGACCCACTCGCCGAGGATCATTCGGCGTCGCCATAGGCCGGTGTACTCGGCGGACAGTGCCTTGACGTAGGCGGGCGATAGGGCCGGATTGTCGGCGAGCTTGAAGTGCCAGGAAGCAAGGTCGAGTTCGTGCTGCCGGTCGAGGTACTTCGCTTTGAGCCAGTGTCTCGGCCCGTCGGGGTTCGTGGTCCCGATCAGGATCGCGCCGACCACGGACAGGCGGGCGAGTAGCTGCGTGAAGAACGCTTCCGGCAGCAGCGTGACCTCATCGGCGTACGCGACGGACGCGGTCAGACCACGCAGCCGGCCCTCGGATCGAGAATCACTCGCGCCAATCAGGTGGACAACTCGGCCGAGGATCACGGCCGTTGTTGCACCGCGGGTGTGGTGGACCTCGGCCGCGGTATCCGAGAACAGCTCGGGGTCTTGCAGCGGCTCGATCACGTTCCGCTCGATCGTGGCGAGCGACCGCCCCACAATCAGGATGAGTCCCGAGGCCGGCGCCCGCCGCACGGCGAGCAGGAAGCGCAACAGGCTTGAGATCGTCTTGCCGCTCCGCACGCTGCCGTGCCACAGGTTGATACGGCGCGTGGCCTCACGGATCGAGCGCAGTTGCTTGTCGGAGAGGTGTCCCGCCGAGGGAATCACCCCCCGTCCGGTGCACCGAACTGCGGGCCGAGCAGGGCGTCGGCGAGGCGGTCGAGCATTCCGCCGGCGCTGCTGGTCTTCGTGTGGCGGGCGAGCTCGGCGACCTTGGTGTGAACTTCGGTGAGCGCGCGGGCCGCGGTCGCGTAGTCGCGGGCGTCGCGGGCAGAGTCGGCGGCGCCGACCCGCTCAACTTGAGCGAGGGCGCCGTCGAGGGCGTCGTCGGCGAGCTGCTCGCGGCGGGCGGCGGCGTCCGCCGTGCGCGCCTCGGTCGCGGCGGCGACCCGCGCCCCGCCAGAGAAAGCGAGCCCGAGCTCGGCGGCGATCTTCGAGACGGTGGCGGCGCTCCGTCCGGTCTCCCGGGCGATCTGGTTTCGGGACTTGCCCTCAGCGTGCAGACGGCGGACCGCCTCGCAGTCGGCGGACGTGATCGGCTTAGCCATGCCCACCCCCACCCGATAGATCAGTTCGTGCTACGGGGGTCCAAGCCGTACGCCACTATGTGCGGGTGGATGTCGCAGAGCTTGTTCTGAAATACGTCGAGGCACTGGTCTGGCCGTCGGTGGTTCTGGTGCTTGCGTGGTCGTTCCGTCGTCATCTCAAGCGCGCGTTCGGTCGGATGACTCGGCTGGAAACCCCTGCCGGGGCGATCGAGTTCGCGGAAGAGGCCGCGCGGACGTATGAGGAGGTAGAGAGCTCGGACACCATCCAAGCCAGTGGAGACGTGACGGTTTACGGCGGTACGTTGATGCACAGTGCCGTGGGCCACAGGCGGGAACGTGATGAAGCCATCAACCAGGCGTTGGAGTTGGTTGCGACCTCGCCGGATAGTGCCGTGATGATCGCTTGGCGAGCAGTCGAAACGGCGCTGCGGAAGACTACCCCTCAACTCCCGCAGGGGCCTGAGTCTCCGCGCATCTACAACACATCGACGACTATTCAGGCGTTGCGTCAGCACGGACTGTTGGCGCCCCACATCGCCGACACGATGCTGAACCTGTATCGCCTACGGGCGCGAGTTACGCACGGTCAGCACACTGTTCTACCGGACGCGGCGTTTGACTTCGTAGCAAGCTGCGAGTTGGTGCTCGCGCACCTCGAAGTAATCTCGAACCTTCGACCCGCCGCATAGCAGACCGCCCCGCCACCGGGGGATGGTGGCGGAGCGGAAGAACACTGGTTGTTTCCGGGCACGCCGGAGGCGCTCCCAACTCTAGGTCACGGAACGATAACGGCGCAAGGGTGATTCGTGACTCGCGGGTCAGGCAGAACGGCCGGTGCGGTTCAACCACTCCCTGTACCGCCAGGCAAGTGCGTCCCGGTGCGGGGGGCGGGGGAGGTCAAGCCGCGCGTGGACGATGCCGAGTTCGTCGAGGCTCGGGCCCTGCGGGCGAACCTCAACGGCGAGAGTGTCGGGGTGAATCGCGAAGAGGTGAGCGTCGAACGCTCGGTGAAGGGCGGCGTTCATCGGCAGGCCGTTGCGGGCGTCGGAGCTTCCGCCGTCCGCATCTCCGCGTAGATGGGCAGCTTCTATCATCTGCGGAACCGCGATGCCAGAGAGGGGGCAGCGAGGGCCATAGCGGCGGAACACTTCCAGCTTGAATCGAGCCTGATCGGGTCGGACGGTCACGGAGGAAGTCCGCTTGCGGCTGCGGTTGCCTTCCAGCGAGAACGGCTCGTCGTCTGAGCGATCCCTGTCGATGATGCGCTCGGGGGCCTTGTCGCCGAACTCGACGAGGAACAGGCTGCTCTCGTCCTCCCAACCTTCAACCCAGGCAAGTTGAACGGTGCGGTGTTCGCCCACTTCGGCGATCACGAACACGGGAAGCATGAGTTCGGCGGCGGCCTTTGTGGCGTTGACCTCGGCGAGATCACGCCCTCGGGCCTTGGTTACCGGGTAGTGGTAGAGCACTCCGGTCTCGCTGAGGTCATCGGGGTAGTGCTGGCCTGTGTGCTTGAGCCCCATGGTCGCGCCGTCGGGATGCACCTTCTTCGTGCGCGACAGGTCCGCCCAGATGCCTCGGAAGTTGCCGTATGCGCCGACATCCCGAACGGCATCGGCGGTAAGTAGTCCGTTGTCGTCTCGGCGGTCGACGAGGTTCGCCCACACTGCGAGTCGCCAAGCACGTTCCTGCTCCACCGTCTGAGAGTGGCTATCCAGCACCGTGAACCCCAGGCTGCGCAGTACCTTGTTGGTCGCTGCCTCTCCGCCGTCAAACTGATCGTTCGCCAGCGCGCCGGCGTCTGGGTGTTGATGCCCGTGGGCCACACCTGCGATGGCTTTTGCGTCGTAGAGCCGGCCGGCGTGGCTGACGTAATAGCGGGTCGAGGCGCCGAAGTCGTACCGCTTCCGGAACGCGATCCCGCCGAGGTCGTCAAACTCGGCAAGGGCCGCCTTCACGGCCTCGGCATCCGTCAAGTCTTGGATCTTCACTGGCACCTCTCAGTCGTCCGTGTCGAGTTGAGCGTAGACAACAGGACTGACAGGGCTTGCCGAGCTCGTGCCGGAGCGGCGGCCGTCCGATGCCGGGCACCCCGCACCGCGGGGAGCCCGGTGTCTACGATCGGCCGGATCTGTGGTCGACCGCCCGTGTCGAGGCGGTTAATAACACCGCATCACCGGGGTGATGCATCATTCCGGGCCCTACAGCAGGTTGGCGTACCGCGCGGCGACGACGGCGCCGGCCGCGAGGGCGAGGCAGGTCATTCCGGCCCGCACGAGGGCGAGCAGGCGTAGCGTGCCGTCGCCGCTCTGAAGTGCCTCGCGAATGATTTGAAGAAACTTCTTACGCACCGACATTTGAATTGTCTCCTCCGACGTTTCTTGTGGCAGTCACACACAGCTAGTTAGGTGTAGCAACCATCTAAATTTCGCTCAAAGAAAGATAGACACGCTCCTTGAGCGGAGCGTCTCAGTCAAGGGAAGGAGCGGGCCGTCACTTTGACGAATCGTTATCTAGCTGAGCGCTGAGGAAGACAGCAAAGGGGCCAAGCAGCAGGAAGCTGCTTGGCCCCTTGTCGTCCGCCTACGCCGCGGCGCCGATGTCCACCCCGAGCGCGGCGATCAGCTCGGGGAGGTCGTCCCACTCCCACACCCGCGCCCGCTCCGTGCGGTCGAGGGGGACGGGTGCCGAGCAGTCCCGACCGCCCGAGCAGGTCACGGCCGGCGGCCCGTCGGGGGCACTGTGCAGGGTGAGCTCGCCCTCGCACCACGGGCACGGCTCGGGCAGCAGGGTCTCGCGCTGGTCGAGGCCGAGGGCGCGCAGCACCCGGGCCTCGGCGATCCGCGCGGTACGCCTCGCTTCATGCAGCAGGTGCAGCGGCAGCACCTCGAACGGGGGCGGGGCGAGGGCGCCGCCGAGCTCGCGCTCGGGCTCGGTGTCCTCATCCTGCACGCGCCCCTCGATCCACACGCACGCCCAATGCAGCCCGTGCGCCCGCGATCCGGCCGCGCGCCGACTGTCGGGCGCGCTCGGGTCCGGGGATAGCCACGCTCGGGGGTCGCCCTGCTCGGTGCGCTGCACTGCGGCGGCGAGGGTGTCGGCGAGGTCGAACACGAGCCGCTCGACGCCGCGGCCGGCATCGAGCGCGCCGAGGTTGAGCGGGGCGGGGTGCTCGCGCAACACCAACGGCGCCCGGTCCTCGACGAGCAGCTCGTCGTCGCCCTCACGCATGATGTGCGCGAGCTGCCGCGGGGGCCAGTGATCGGCCGGCGGGGTCTCGATCGCGAGCAGCAGGTCGGCCCACCGGCCGCGGATCGTCCGCAGCGCGCGCACGGTCTCGTGCACAGCCTGTGCGTAACTCACTGGCTACCGCCCTCGGTTGCGGCCGAGCGCAGCGCCTCGACCTCGGCGGCGTACTGGTCGCGCTCGGCCTCGGCCTCGACGATGGCCTGCTCGGCGGCGGCGACGCGGTGCGTCAGTCTGAGCGCCGCGGCCTGCTGCCCGCCGGCCGAGCGGCGGAAGTTGTCGCAGTCGGTGATCTCGGCCTCGACGAGCTGCCGCAGCCGCGCCGTGTCCTCGGGGCCGAGGCCGAGCACCTGGCGGTCGGCGCGGGCGAGCAGAACCCGCAGAGCGTTGCGTCGTGCGTCGCGCACTGCCTCGCGGGCGTCGCTCCGGCCGCGCCGAGACCGGGTGCGGGGAGGGGTGGTCAGGGCCATGGTGTGGTCTCTCCGTTCTCGGCTCGGCGCGTCGTCGAGCAGGTGGTGCAGGTGGTCGTGCACGGACGGCGGCCGAGGCGGCGCAGCTCGCGGTCGAGGCGGTCGTCGATACGGACCGCGTACGCGAGGGCGGCGCCGAGGGCGAGCGCGAGCGTCACGGCGAGGGCGAGCAGGGCGGCGCTCACGGGGTTGTCTCTCCGTTCGTTCGGGCACGGCGCAGCAGTCGGTCGAGGGCGCGCCGAGCGCCGCGGGTCTCCCGCGCGCGAGGCGCGACCGGTCGCGCGGGGTAGGTGTCGGTCATGTGCCATCCGTCGATGGCGAGGCGGTCGGCGAGCGCGGCAACCGCTACGGTCGCGCGGTGCGGATGCACGTCGAGCTCGTCGGTCAGGTGCGCGGCGATCACGGCGCGCGCGGCGGCGGGAATCATCGGGCCTCGCCCCCGCCGCTGGTGTGCCGAGCGCGAGCGTCTCGTCGAGGCGCGGGCGGTTGGCACATGATGCGGGCGAGGCGCACCTGCTCGTCGTCGGTCTGCTCGCCGTCGCCGAGTTGGGCGATCAGCGCCTCGACGCGCGAGGGGTGAACGCCAGACAGGGGCCGGCGACCCTTGCCGCGGTTGCGGAAGCTGCTCCGGCACTGCTCGTCGACGGTGGCGAGGCAGTACGGGCAACGGACGTCGAGCGGGTCGGGGATGCCCTCGGCGACGAGCTGCTCGCGGTGCGCACGGCTCGGCCGGAACTGGGCGAGGTCGGCGGCGACGTGCGCGGGCATGTACCGGTGCGGCCCGTTGCCGACTCCCGACATGAGCGCGGCGAGACGCTTCTGCCCGCCAGCGTTGATCTCGGCGCGGTACTGCGCGGGGGCGGCGTGGCCGCGGGCGACTGCGGCGCGGGTGCCGAGCAGTTCCTCGCGCCATGCCTGCGGGTTGTCCGGGTCGGCGGCCGGCACGGGGTCGGTGTGCCGGTTCATGAGCTCGGCCCGGTGCGGCCCCCATGCGGCGAGCAGGTCGTGCGGCTCGATCGGCCGGTACTGCGAGGACTTGTTGCCGCCTTGCTGCTCGTAGTAGCGGCGGGTGGCGCGGGCGGCGTCCCATCCGGTTTCGGGCATGGTGGCTGGGACGTCGGCGACGGCGGCGGTCCACTCCGAGATGGTGCGGGCGGACTGCTGCGGGTCGGCGAGGGCTCGGCGTACTCGGCTGTCGAGGGTTCCGGCGAACGCCAGCAGTGCGGCGATCTGTTCGGGCGTCATGAGCGGCTCTCCTTTTGGGCGAGCAGGGCGAGGCCGGCGGCGAGGTTGTCGGCGTAGCTCGCGGTCGAGGTCGACGCCCGAGGCGGCGCGCTCGGCGCCGGCCGGTCGAGGTCGGACCAGACCTTGAGCCAGTAGCGGGCACTCTTCGGTGCCTCGCCCGGATTGGTGCGGCGGGCGGCGAGGTCGACCAGGGCCTCGACGCCGTGTGCCTGTGCGAGCCGATTGACGTCGCGCTGCTCGCCGAGGCCGAGCGACCACCGGACAGTGATCGAGGCGGCGACGAGAGCGGCGTCGAGCGGACGCAGTTCGGGAATCAGCGCTGCCGCGGTGTTCGTCGCGCGCGGCTGCTGCTGTTCGTCTTGTAGAGAGCTTCTTTTGTTCTGGGGGCCGGTAGTCGGCCCCCCGGGGGCCGATGTCCGGCCCTCCCCCGGGCCGGTAGTCGGTCCCCCCGGGGCCGATCTCCGGTCCTCCCCGGGGCCGCTCACCGGTCCCCGGGGGGCCGATGTCCGGCCCGGGTCGGTATCCGGTCCGGGCCGATCTCCGGCCCCCCTCGTATCGAGCAGGGGGAGGCGGTAAACCGTTTCTCCACCGGGGCCGAGCTTGCCCTCGACGACGGTGAGCTCGCCCGAGGCGAGCAGGGTGTCGACGGCGTCGCGGACGGTGGATCGGGCGGCGCGGGTGCGGCGGATGAGCGAGGCGGTACCGGCGTAGGCGACGCCGTCGGCGTCGGCCCGATCAGCGATTGCGAGCAGAACCAGACGAGCGGCGCCTCGGCTGCCGGACTGGGACCAAACCCGATCCGTCGCGGCGAGGCTCAACGGAACGTCTCCTTACGGGTATCGGCGAGCCCGGAGGTTCGGGCCGGCCGGCGAGCGCGGCGGGCGTATGGGCGGGGCACCGGTTGCCGACGATGTAGCGGCGGGTGCCGATCGCGCGGCAGTAGGCGCCGGCGGCGCCGTCCCAGAAATCGCAGATCAAGCCACGGACTCGGCGCCGACGTAGCGGGCGTAAACCCGGTGCTCGACGCGCCCCTGCTCGACGACAGACCGGGCGACCGCCTCGAACTCGCCCCCGGGGTACGCGGCCAGTCGGCCACTTCGGATGGCCTGCGCGGCAGACGACGCTCGGGCGATCGACCCGAGACGCTGCACGATTGCCCACTCGCCCGAACGCTCAGCGAGCTCCATCGCGATCAACGCGTGCTTGGTGTTCCGGCTGCGCGGCGGCGGGCCAGCAAAGACAACACTCACAAGATCCCCCCATGTGTTCCTGAATTCGAACAGCAGCAGTCAACGGAGCCCGTTCTAGACTGGTTTGCCTGTTGCTGTTCTCGAACAAGAACAACCGTACGTGTGGCGGATTCGGCACGTCAATGCAGTTCAGGGGTGTGCAATCCGGGGTGATGGCTGCTTATATAAGATCGTTCGCGTTCTGCGACAAGAACGGAGATGAGAACCCGTGTCCCCCACAGGCGGCGAGAGCTCGACGCCCTTCACCGACATGGTTCGCGAGGTGCTCGCCGTCCCAGGCGCCACCCTGCGAAACGTGGCCGAGCGGGCAGTCGACCCCGAAACGGGCAAGAAGCTCCAGTGGACAACCCTCGCGAAGATCAAGAACGGTGAGAGCTACCGGCATGACCGATGGATCGTCGGCGCCATCGCTGCGGCGACCGGTCGATCGCTGGTCGACGTCAAGCGCGCGGCTGCGGCCGAGTGGGTCGGGCTGACCGCCGGCGACATCCTCGGCATGTCGACCCCCGAGGTCTCGGTCGTCGTGGCCTACAAGCCTGGAACGCGGGCCGATGGGCTGACGTTGGTTAAAGACGCGCTCAAGAAGCTCGATCTTGAAGGCGCAACGATCAAGGTGCTGGGTGAAGGTAACTCAGGGTCCTAGTCGCGTGACCTGCGGCGATGTGGGCGCTAATGTGGTTCGGGCCTTGCCTCGGGCATATGTTCGAGTGAGGCTCTCGCCATGCCACGAGGGGGGCATCTTGTACCGCGTCCGCCGTACCCGACTCGACGACAAAGCACCCGCAGCAGGTCGCGCCACTGCTGATAAGCGCGACATCCTGCTCGACGACAGACACATCACCGACACCGGGGCCATAGCCCTTGAGGCTGTCCTGAACGCCTTGCCCCCCACCGCCGGCGGTCAGGACCGAGCCCCGAAGTGTCCACAGCCGACCCCCGAGCCGGGCAAGGCGTAGCAGCGGAGAAGGGGCCGCACGGGCACGAGCCGTGCGGCCCCTTCTGCATGTCAGGGGTCCGGTGTAGCGTGGCGTTCGAAGGGGCATCGTTTGCGCAGGTCAGACCGCGTTTCCTGAGTGCCCGGCGCGTGCCCAATGCGTGCCCAATGCGTGCCCGAACTGCTCTGAACCGGTTGTCACGGGTTGGCACGGAGAAGCGCCGCCGCAGGGCGTTGACCTGCGGTTACTGCCATACGGCGGCACTTCGTGAACCTATCCGACAGGAAGCATCTGGCGCTCGTAATGCGTAGGTCTCGGGTTCGAATCCCGAAGGCGGCTCCAAGGGAAACCGCAGGTCAGGACTCTGACTTGCGGTTTCTTGTTTTCTTGAGCTGACTGTTGCCTCCGACATCGAGGTGCTGGCCCGCTTCGGCCGCGCGCTCGCTGACCCGATCCGCTGCCGACTGCTGCTCGCGCTGCGCGAGGCCCCGGCTCACCCTTCCGATCTCGCCGACGCCCTCGGTATCTCCCGCACGAGGCTGTCGAACCACCTGGCGTGCCTGCGGGACTGCGGTCTGGTCGTCGCCGTGCCTTTCGGTCGCCGCACCCGCTACTGGCCGATGAACGCCTCGGGCACGCGTTGGACGACCTGCGCAACGCCGTGGTGGCGGTCGAGGCGGACCGGACCTGCCCGGACGCGGAGACGGAGGGCTGCTGCTGATGGCCGCGATATCCCTCGGGCCGTCCCCGGCACGGCGTGATGCGCTGGCACGCCGGAAGCTGATCAACCCGTCAGTCACCTAAGTCATCGGTCGCGTTGACGGCCCCGAATGTTCCAGTCCTGGCAGAAGCCAGGACTGGAACGGGGCCAGCGCGGCCAGGACCAGGAACACGACACCGACCGCCGTACTGAACACCGGTCCCAGCCGCCACAGCTTCTCGATGAAGATGACGACCGCGAGTCCGGCCATCGCCGCGATGTTCATGGTGCCGAGCGGTACAAGGACGATCATGAGGCCCCAGCGGCAGCCCACGCAGTAGAGCCCGTGGTGGGCCCCGACGCGCAGATCGCGGGCGTGCGACCGGTAGCCGGCGTAGCGCACGAGTTGGCCCATGGGGCTTCGGCAGTGGCGCAGGCGCACGTTCTTCAGCGGACTGAGCTGATGAAGTCCGGCGAGCAGAAAGGCTCCGGCGCGGATCCAGCGCCCGGCGTCGGGGTGGCTGTCGACCAGGTTGCCGGTCACCGTGAGGATCCCGTAAACCACGAGTCCGAGTGCCGTCCAAGCGATCAGGTATCCGCCCACGAACTGCGCGGTCCGCGCTGCCCGGACGGCGCCGGACGACTGACGGCCGATGGCCGGACCCAGGTGATGGCCACCGGCGACACGGACGGGAACATCATGGCGGCCATCATGATCACCCAGAGCAGCAGGAACAGCGGCAGGCCGAGGCCCATCGCCCCTGGCCCCATCTCCGTGTCGTCGGCCTGCCCGACCACGAGGAGCCAAGCGAGCAGGGCGAGCAGCAGCATGAGGGGCCAGGCGATGGTCATCTCCCGGGCGGGGAGCAGATTGCCCGGCCGCATGGGCGCGGAGAGGGATGCCCGATTACGGAACACGCTTCCAGCGTCACCACAGAAGGCGGCCGCCTGCGAGGCATCGGCTCCGTCCCGGACGCCTTGGCTCTCCTGCGGCATAGGGAGGAGGATGGAGGTGATGGCCCGTGTCACCGAGCGGATGCGGTGTCCCGCGGCGGCGTTTTCCCCGCGAGATTGCCGACCACCTGATTCACCCGGTGTGGGTCGCGAGGAGGCGAGGACATGACGGAGACTACGAAGTCTGTTCCGAAGTGGCATGCGTCCGGGGACTGGTTCGACACTTGTAAGTGCGATGTGCCGTGCCCCTGCTCGTTCGCACAGCCGCCCACCTACGGTGACTGCGAGGGAGTCCTGGCCTGGCATGTGCGCGAGGGACGCTACGGTGATGTGCCGCTGGACGGCCTCAACGTGCTGATGGTCGCCTCGTTCGTCGGCAACGTGTGGGCCGAGCACTCCGATGCGTACGGGGCCGTCTTCCTTGACGAGAGGGCCGACGATGCGCAGCGCGAGGCACTGCAGATGATCTTCAGTGGTCAGGCCGGCAGCTGGCCTGCCGAAATGATCAGCATGTTCGGAGCCGAGATGCGTGGCATGGACTTCGCCCCCATCGAGGTGCAGGTCGACGAGGACCTCGGCGGTTGGAAGGCCACCGTTCCGGGCCGGGTCGAGGCGAGTGCGATGGCCCTCACCGGACCGACGACCCCCGAGGGGGCGCGTGTGCAGTCCACCAACCTGCCGGGATCGGAGACCGGTCCGGGGCAGGTCGCGACCTGGGGCCGCGCGACCGCGGACCGCGCCGACGCCTTCGGCTTCCGCTGGAGCCGGGAGGGTCAGTCCAGCAAGCACATCACCTTCGACTGGTCGGGTCCGACCTGAAGCCCGCTTCTTCGATCATGCCGTGGTGGGGCTGAGCGGTCTGTGGGAGTCTGACACCCGTGTGGTGCAGGCAGGGGGGCGGGTCCAGGGCTGCCGGATGTGGCCAAAGGGTGGCCGGACGCCTGTGGATGGTGCGGCACGAGATACCGGCGCTCAGCACGACGCAGGTGGTCTGATCAGGAACAACAGCATCCCGCGGCATCAGTTGTCGGCGTACGACCTAAGCTGGCTCTGGCAAGATTTTCGTAGCCGGAGATCATCCTGATGCGGGCAGTCGCCCGGTTTGCGGGGCGGGCAGCCTTTGAGTGTGTTCTGTTGAACTGTCAAAGCTGTTACCGCACTTGGCCGGGTTACTGGTGTTCTCCGCTGATACTTCCGGTCCTGTCGTGGTGATTGAAGCTCGTACCCGATCCCGTGTTCCTGCGGGGTGCAGCGGGTGCGGTGTCCTGAGCGACTGGATCCACAGCCGCTACGTCCGGCACCTCGCCGATGCGGCGCTCGGCGGCCGGTCGGTCCGGATCGACTTGTCCTTGCGCCGTCTGTACTGCGAGAACCCGTCCTGTCCGAAGGTGACCTTCGCCGAACAGGTGCCTGGGCTGACCGTCCGCTACCAGCGGCGGACGCCGCTGCTGCAGCACCTGGTCGAGTCGGTCGGTGTTGTGCTGGCGGGTCGGGGCGGGGCCCGGATGCTGCGGGTCCTGAACGTCAGACTCTCGCGGTGCACCGTGCTCGCCCAGTTGACGCGGATGCCGCTGCCGCCGCTGGTCACACCCCGGGTGCTGGGGGTGGACGACTTCGCGCTCTACGGCGACACCTAGGGCACCCTCCTGGTCGATGCCACCACCCGCCTCCCCCTCACCCTCTGGGAGGGCCGGGACGCCGAACAGCTCAGCCGATGGCTCCGCGCGCATCCCGGCGTTCAGATCGCCTGCCGCGACGGCTCCCTCACCTACCGGCAGGGCATAGCCGACGGCGCCCCCGACGCCGTCCAGGTCAGCGACCGCTTCCACCTGTGGCAGGGCCTGTCCCGGCGCGTTCAGGGAAATGCCGCAGCCCACCGCGGCTGCCTGCCAGCCGCTCTCCCCGCCTCCGAACCAGCCGGTCCGGAGCCTCCTTCGACGACAACAGAACCCGGGCCCGACACGCCCGCCAGTCGGCACGCCCGGCGCCTTTTCGAGGCCATCCACGCGCTGACCGATGCCGGCCGCCCCTACAGTGCCACGGCCCGCGAACTCGGGCTGGACCGCCGCACCGTCCGCAAATACGCCAGGGCCCGCAGCTGGCACGAGGTGATGCGCCGCCCTCCCCGCCGCCCGTCAACCTTGGATGGCACCGCTGCGACGCGGCCTGCCTCTGGACGAGCCCCGCGAACGACCGCCCTCTCCACGCGAAGCCGCACGCTGGATCATCGCCGGCCCGGTCCGGCACGGCCCGCAGACGGCGGAGCGTCTGCGGCGGCTGCTCGAACACTGCCCGGAACTGCACCGCACCCACGAACTGGTCCGTCAGTTCGCCGCCATGCTCGATACGTGCGACGCCACACCGCTGCCGGCCTGGCTCGATGACCTCACCAACAGCGGACTTCCGCACCTCGCCGGCATCGCCACCGCCCTGCGCGAAGACCGGCACGCGGTCGCCCAGGGGATCACCAGCCCCTACAACTCCGGAGGCAGCAAGGGCCGCATCACCGACGTGAAGCTCCAGAAACGCATCATGGCAGGCCGCGCCGGCGTCCCACTCCTCCGCCACCGAGTCGTACTGATCGCCCACCTACGCGCCGCTACGCGGACCAGCCAACCCTCACCCCGGAATGATCTCCGGCTACGACAGAGCCACACCCACCAGTACGCCGACACCCCCGAGCAGCAGCACTACGACCTCACGGCTTGATCAGGGACTTACCTGAAGACATAGACACGCCCAGAGTTGACGTCCGGGGTGTCCTCGGGTGTCCTGCTGCAATGTCTGATCTTCGCATCCAGCAGCCGGACGGCGACACCACGCTCAAAGACTGGCAGTACGCCCACAACGTGATCATTCCTACCCACTCCCTCTCTCTGGACGAGGTACGGGAACGTGCCCGGCGCAACCACCTGGAGATCGCGTATCTCGATGACGATCTTGTGGGCTGCAGCACGGTGCGCCCGCCGACGGACGAAACACCGGCTGCCACAGTCATCGCCCGCGTGCTCGCCGCTCACCGCAGGCGGGGGTTCGGCGAGGAACTCTATGCGCACGGGCTCAACCGGGCCCGGCAACTGGGGGCCGAGGTGATCGAGACCGTCGTCCTGTCCTCCAACGAGGACGGACTGCGGTTCGCGCTCAAGCACGGCTTCGTCGAGACCGAGCGATACCTGCTGCCTGGAGACACCGTCCCCTGGATCGACTTGCGGCTCTCCTGACCGGGACAGACCGCGCCCTCACGGCCTGCGCAACAGCTCCTGCAAATGAGCCACACCCATCGACCGACCGCTGCACAGGGATGATCTCCGGCTACGAAAATCTTGCCAGAGCCACGTTCACGTGTACGCCGACATCAGTCGTCACGAGGCGGCACGATCAATCGTGGCCTCGCAATGCGTAGGTCTCGGGTTCGAATCTCGAAGGCGGCTCAGAGGAGCCCCAGGTCAGGTAATCGCTCACTGGGGTTTTCTGTTGCCTGGAGCATGGCGCGTCACATGGGGGCGCCGTGGGATGGCTCGTGTGAGCGGAGGGGCTTCGCGGTCCTGCTGCTATGGGCCCCTCTCCACCTGACAGCCGGGGGGTCCGACAGACGCTCACCGCCTGCGCATCGCGCGAGGTGGAGTGTTCGCGCCGGTGAGGTGCGGACCATGACGTGGGACATCGCCCACCGGGCGCGGAGGCCGAGGAGGCGGGCTGGTGGTCGTAGTCGCGGACCAGGCGCCGGTGCGATATCAGGATTCGGTAGGTCTGCTCGACCTTCCACCGCTTCGGCTGCGGGACGAACCCCGTCTGCTGCGGGTTGCGTTCGACGGCCTCGATGTCGATACCCAGGCGGGTGCCGTGCGCGGCAAACCTCGACTGCCGCACGACGTGGGCGTTCTGCTCCAGGATCCCGGCGTGGGCGTCGGTGAACATCTCGCTGAGGTGGCTGACACGCGGCCGGTCGAGTCGCCGGTCGCCGAGGTGCGGCTTGAGGTGCACGCGGACATCAGTCTCGTATCGGCTGATGCTCGACTTCCGGATGCGCTTGCCGGCGAGCCATCGGTCCAGCCATTCGCCCACGGCCGGGCTGCCGACGAGGTCCTGGCCTGTCTTCACCGTTGCCGGCCATGGGGTTGGTGGCGCCGCTCGTCGGTATTGACCTTCGAGTTGGTTCAAGCTCAATGATGGCGAGGTGCCGAATTCTGAGCTGATGCCGATCGGGGTCTTTGCCCAGCGCAGTGGTCTGACCCCCAGCGCGTTGCGGTTCTACGCTGACTCCGGGCTGCTGCCCCCTGCCGAAGTCGACCCGATCTCGGGCTACCGCTACTACAGCGCTGACCAGGTTGCGCGGGCGACCGTGCTGCGTCAACTCCGTGAGATTGCTATGCCCCTCGCTGGTGTCGAGGCGGTACTGGGCTCTGGGGCTGACGAGGCATCCCGGCTGCTCGATGAGCATGTGTCGAAGGTCGTTGGAGACGCGGCGGCAGCACAGCAGAAGGCTGCTGTCATCAAGTCCGCGCTCGGCGATGTGCCAAGCCTGCCGATTGCGGCGCAGAAGGGTCCCGTGCTGGCGGATGCGGTCGAGCAGGTCCTGACCGCGACGGCACATGAGCCCGGGATGCTGGTACTCGCCGGCCTGCGCATCGAGGTAGGTCATGAGGCGGTCACCCTGACCGCGACTGACCGCTACCGGCTCGCCACCCGAACCCTGGTGCCGACTGGACCACCGAGGCGGACGTGGGCCGGCACGGTCGACGGGGACGAGCTGCGGGCCGCGGTCGCGGAGATCCGCCGCAGCGCGCTGGTGCGACTCGAAGCGGTGCCGTACGGGATCTGGCTCCGTGTGCAAGACGGGGAGGACCGGCATTGCCGGTTGCTGCCCGATGAATTCCCCGACTATCGGCTGATGCTCGCGTCACTGGGCGAGATCACCACCCGTGTGACGGTCTCGAAGGCTCTGCTTCTACGAGCCCTGGAAGAACACACCGGCGAGCGCATCGCGCTGCACGTTACGGCCCACGGAGTGAACGTCGTTTCAGCGGATGACGAACACCCCGACATCCCGCTCCCCGCTACCGCGACGGGGCAGGCCCTCCAGATCTGCTTCGAGCTGACCACGCTCTATCCCGCCGTGAGCACCGCGATCGGCCCCGACGTGATGCTCGACCTGAGGGGAAGCGACCAGCCCGTCACGATCCGCTCCGCCGACCGCGGCGATCTCACCACTCTGGCCATGCCCATCAAGTCCGACCACACCGCCTGAGAAAGACGACGAGGAACATCCATGCCCACCGCACCCGCCAGCCACGACCCGACCATGGAAGCCATGAGCCACGCCGTCACCAAGGGCCGAGCCGGTGGCATCGCTTCTGCACGCCAAGAACTTCTGAGCCTGTGGTCCGCGATCGGTGTCACCGGCGACGCGATGCACCGCTGCTCTCTCGCTCACTACCTGGCAGATCTCTACGAAGATCCCGCCCAGGCCCTGGCCTGGGACGTCCGGGCCCTGGACGCCGCCGACGCCGTCACCGAGCAGCGCGTACAGGAGCACCACACCAGCCTCCACATCGCCGGCTTCTACCCCTCCTTGCACCTCAACCTTGCCGACAACTATCGCCGACTCGGCTCCTTCGAAGCCGCCACCGAGCACATCAACGCGGCCAGAGCACACGCCCCCGATCTTCCGCAGGATGCCTACGGCGACCTTCTTCGTGGCGCCATCCACGAGGTCGCCGAGGCCATCGCCGGGCGGGACCGCACACGGCGAGCCTCTGCACCCGGCTCCCCTGCGTGATGCACACCGAGCGGAAGCACCGAGCCGTTCGAACGAGCCGTCCGGGCTGCGCTGACGCTCTTCACCGACTCCTGACGCCGCGCCGTGCCGGTTCCCCGGGCGGAGGGGGCGCCCGCCTTCCTGTCGAGGCTCGCGCGTCACCGGCCTCATGGCGGACTGCCGGGCCGACAGGGCGGCCTGCCCCCACACCGGCCACCCGGTGAACAACACCGCCGCCAGGGCCTTGGACGCGGTGACGTACGCCAGCCGAATGCCGGGCCGCCCGTTCGTACGGACTGCCCTGCGCATCCAGACGGCTACGCCGCCTCGGTCAAGGAGGCCGAAGCCGGGGCGGATGCCCTCAGCCGGCGGCCGAAGACAACCGCCAGCAACCCCATGAGCATCAGGATCGGCAACCCCTCCAGAGGCGCCAGCTCGGGACTGGCCACGCCGGCCACGGTGACCAGCACGAAGGCGCCCGCCGCCACGATCACCGCCCGCAGCAGCCGGGTGTCCGTGGGAAGCGCCAAGGCGAGGAAGGCGACGCCGGCGGTCGCGGCGGCGGTCTTGAGGTGGGCAATCACGTACATGGTCATCATCGGCGCCGCCGTGAGCGGCTCCACCGCAGACGACTGCGCCGCGTGGACGGCGAGCACGGCGTTCTCCACCGTGTCCAGGGCGCCGGCCGCGATCACCGCGGCGAGGCTGAGCGCGCCGAGCGGGCGGGAGACGGCCAGGGCCCTGGCCGCGGCGAAAGTCGTCACGTAGGCGACGACGAAGACGGTGTCGAAGGCCATCCACAACAGCACGGCATCGGGGCTGTAGTTGAGGGGCCGCAGGAAATCGTCGAGGGGCAGCGGCACGTCAGTGGGCTGGAGGTGCACGTCCGCGTGAGCGGCGGCAAGGACCTGGAAGGCCACCGCGCATGCGATGGTCACAAGAGCCCCCGTCAGACCGGCGCGGTGCAGCGCACGGGCCGCGGGCGTCAGGGGTGCGGTCATCGGGCGTTCTCCGTCCCGGAGGCCGGAAGAACGGTGTCGGGGCTCAGGTGGCCCCCGCCCCGGTGGGACTCCATCTGCTCGACGACGTGGACCAGCCGGTCACGCAGGCCGACGAGTTCCTCCATCTGCCGCTCCACGTTCGCGATGCGCCCGCGCAACAGCTCGACGGTGTGGTTCACCGGGCAGTCCGGGACCTGCTCGCAGGCATCCGCCAGCTCCTTGATCTCCTCCAGCCTCAGACCGAGGTGCTGGCCGACCCGGATGAAGGCGAGCCGGTCGAGCGCCTCGGGTGGGTATCGACGGTGATCGCCGCTGGTCCTCTCCGCAGGCGCCAGAAGCCCCTCCCGCTCGTAGAACCGGATGGCGTCCACCGAGACGCCACCGGCGCGTGCCAGTGCTCCGGTGCTGAGCCGGGATACTCCCGGCGATATCGCTGTGGCCATGTCCACGACGCTAAATCCTGGACACGGCTCCAGCTTCAACCTCCAGCTTCGTGACCTCCATCACAGGGCGCCGCCAAGGTCCCCGAAGCGCCGCAAGAAAGCATGCGTCCGGGCCCGGGGCGGGAAGTCGGCCGGCATCGACCGCCATCCGGGCGCCCACGTGGTGAGCCTGGTTGCGAAACCGAACGAGCGCCTGCCAAGAGGCCCTGTCCGCACGCCGGTTCGGCCCGGCGATCACCCGATCTCGGTATGAACATTCGACGCGCGCGTCCGACGGCCGCCAGAACAACAGCCGGTCAAGGCCGCTCATTCGGCGCGTCGTCGAGGGGACGAGGTGCAAGGTGCAGCGCTTCGGCGCGGCACATCAAGCGCCTGGCGAGAGGGCCTGCGACGGCTGCCCGCGGAACCGTCCACGGCGGCATCTTCAGCGGCATCAGTGGTCCGGGTGTCGCGGCGGTCGTGTGGTGGACCGGAACCGTTGACTCAGAAGCCATCCGCCACTGTCAGAACTCCGTTGCCACGCAGCACGCCGCGCGTCGATCAAGGTCGCAAGCCTCTCATCAGCGGAAGTGGGATTCGGCAGCACAACCCGGCACCACTCGGAAACGCGTAGGTCTCGGGTTTTCGAATCCCGAAGGCGGCGCCCTTCGTCTACTCGCGCTGTCGCAGGGCGAGTACGGCGTTGTGGCCGCCGAAGCCGAAGGAGTTGCTGAGGGCGAGATCGCCCCAGGTCGGCAGGGGGCGGGGGACGAAGGTGACCACGTCCAGTGCTATGGCGTCGTCGGGGTTGGCGCAGCCGATGGTGGGTGGGATGAGGCCGTGGTGGAGGGTGAGGGCCATGGCGACGGCTTCCACGGCGCCGGCGGCGCCCTGGAGGTGGCCGAAGTGGCCCTTGAGCGCGGTGACCGGTACGGGGCCGTGGGGGAGTCGGTCGTCGAGGACCTGGTGCAGGGCCCTCGCCTCGGCCAGATCGCCCTCGACCGTTGAAGTGGCGTGGGCGTTGACGTGGACGATGTCCTGCGGCTGCGCTCGTGCGTCCTGGAGGCAGCGTCGGATGGCTCGGGTGATGCCCGCGCCCGTGGGGTCGGGCGCGGCCATGTGGTGGGCGTCGGACGACAGGCCCCAGCCGGCGGCCTCGCAGTAGATGTGGGCGCCGCGTGCCAGGGCGTGCTCCTCGGCCTCCAGGACGAGGACGCCGGCGCCCTCGCCGTGCACGAAGCCGTCACGGGTCTTGTCGAAGGGGCGGGAGGCGCCGAACGGCTCGTCGTTGCGGGTCGACAGGGCCCGCATGGCGGCGAAGGAGGCCATCACCGTCGGTGTGATGGCGGCTTCGGCGCCTCCGGCCAGGGCCACGTCGAGGTGGCCGTGGCGGATCCGGTCGATGGCCGTCCCGATGGCCTCCGTACCCGAGGCGCAGGCGCTCACCACGGTCCGCGCCTCGCCGGTGATGCGCAGGTCGATCGAGATCTGGGAGGCGGACTGGGAGGGCACGGTCATCGGGGCGGTCAGGGGAGGCACGCCCCGAGGGCCCCTGGCGCCCAGCCCCCTGTCGGCGTCGACCAGGACCGGAGCGCCTCCGATGATGGTGCCCATCGAGACGCCGACCCGCTCAGGGGGCAGGCCCGCCGCCTGGGTTCCGGCCGGGTCGAAGCCGGCGTCCCGCCACGCCTCGCGAGCCGCGAGGACCGCGAACTGGGCCGATCGGTTCATGCGTCTGGCCTGCGGCCGGGACAGCAGGGAGGCCGGATCGACCGCCGCGGGGGCTCCGATGCGTACCGGCTGGCCGGCGAACTCCTCGCCGGTCAGTTCCCGTACGCCGCAGCGGCCGTCGAGCAACCCCTGCCACAGCGTGGGCACATCGGCGCCCAGTGGTGTCACCGCGCCGAGGCCCGTGACGACGACTCGTCGGGCCGGTGTGCTTCGTTCGCTCATGTCGTCCGGACCGGTCGGCCGAGCAGCAGCTGAGCGCTGTCGGGGGCGGGGTGGGCCAGCACGCCCAGGGTGTTGGCGTGGTGGCGGACCAGCGTGCGGTGGATGTCGCGGTCGCGCGGGAGCCCGGGCTGCTCGTGCGACGTCATCACACAGCGGACCGTGCCCTTGCGCACCCATGCCGTCGTGCCGTCCAGCCGAATCGTCGAGCCGATCCAGGACTGCTCGGGCCCGGTGTCATCCGCCGTCTCCTCCGTCTCCTCCGTCTCCGCCGTCTCCCCCGTCTCCTCCGTTTCCACCAGTACGTTGGGGCGGAAACGCCGTACGTCCCAGTCCCCGTCCGGGTGGAACTTCCGGGCGGCACGCAGGCCGGCCGTGGTCAGGACGTGTAGCGGCGACTTGGTGTCGAACAGCATCCCCGGCTGCGTGGAGATCTCCTTGACGGCGTCGGATCCGTCGATGGCGCCCTTCTCGAACGTGGCCCGCTGCCCGGGGACGGCGGCCATCAGGCGCAGCTCACGACCGAGCCAGTCCGACAGGTGACGGGCCAAGGCCGCGTCCCCGGCCTGGAACTCGCCCCGTCCCGGCAGGTCGACCAGGACTCCGTCGGCCGGGCAGGTGCGCGCCGAGGCCAGCAGCAGCCGGGCCTCCCTCTTGGCGGAAAGGATCTTCCCCGAGGTGATGTCCAGGACCGCCCAGGCGCGGTCGCCCGCGATCCCCCGGTCCGTCACGGTGGCTTCCCGCAGGCGTTCTCCGCCCATGGATTTCACCGGGTAGCGCCAAATCTGCGCGACCGAACCCAGTCGTCCCCCCACACGCACTCCTTCTTCGAAGTTCCCTCGATGCGGTCCCGGGCAGGTTACCCCGACTGCCCGTCCGCACCGAGTGACATGGGTAACCGGCAAATAATTGCCGGTTGTTGTAGCGCTCTGTCACCGGAAATTCTTTGCCGGTTGACAACGAAAATGGCTGAACTCAATACTCGATCCGGCACGGCCGGTACCGGTGCTGCGTGACTCTGTCGCCACCGGCAGCCATTCCCGCCCATCACCTTTCGAGGACTTTCCTGGCATGCCCCTTTTCAATGCAGCGCGGCTCGACATGGTGCGCTACCAGAACGGACAGAATCAGCTGCATACGGGTGTGAAGTCCGTGGCAGCGGATTCCTACCGGAGTCGTTTCGGCCGCTGGGAGGAGCGGGCGAGCGTACGCGCCAAGCCCCAGCGCGTCCTCGAAGGCGGCGGCGAGCACTGCTTGTACTTTCCGCCGGAGTTCGTCCCGGTGGCCACGCACCCACTGGTCGCCGAGCGTGGTCAGGAGTGCGTGGAGCGGATTCTCGTGCACCGTCTGTTCCACTACCTCCACTTCACCGTTGATCTGGAACAGGTGGCGGTCATCCCGATCAGTTCCCAGATCAGCCGTGGCCGGGCCGGCCTTCATCTTCCCGAGAGGATGAAGGAGGACGCTTTCAAGATCAGCACGGACGAGGCGTGGCACGCGCAGTTCACCTACGACATGCTCAAGCAGGTCGAGCGGCAGACCGGGGTGCCGGCTCACATGCCCGAGCTGCCCCAGTTCATCGAGCGTCTCGACCGGGTCCACCGGCACATGGACCCGGACCTGCGGGGCATCGACGAACTGATCTTCGCCGTGGTGAGCGAGACGTTGATCTCCAACATGCTCGCCGATCTGCCCCGTGACGAACGGCTGCCCAAGGCGGTACGCGAACTGGTCGCCGACCACGCGGAGGACGAGGGCAAGCACCACGCCTATTTCAGCAGCCTGCTGGAGTATGTCTGGCCCGCCCTCAGCCGGGACCAGCAGCGGCGCATCGGTCCCTGGATTCCCGAGCTCATCTTCTCGTTCCTGGAGCCGGACTACCGTGCCATGAGCTACGGACTCCACGAATCCGGTTTCCGCGCGTCGGAGATCGACCAGATCGTGCACGAGTCGTATCCGCGAGAGGTCGTGGCCGAGACCATCAGGGAAGCCGCACTGGCCACCATCCATTACTTCAGGGGAGTGGGTGTGCTGGACGATCCGGCCACCCGGGACGCATTCCTGGCCGCCGGGCTCATCGACCAGGTCTGAGCCGACATCCCATTCCTTCGCCATATTTCAGGAGAGCACCGTGGTAAATGTTCGACGTGCCGTCCCCGCGGATGGTGAGGCCGTCCGCCGTATCCTCTTCTCATCGCTGTGCGAATATGGAATTCCCGCCGACCCGACCGGCGCCGACGCCGAGGTGATGGTGTTCGGGGAGCCCACCGGTACCGGCGCCGTGTATCTGGTCGCGGAGGAGGGCGGCGAGGTGGTCGGCTCGGCGGCCCTCGTCCCGCACCACGGGAAGGGCTCGAAGGGCCCCCGGCTCACCACCCTGTGTGTACGGCCCGACCGGCGTGGCCGGGGCGTCGGCCGGGAGCTGCTGCGGGCGGCCGTGCGCGGCGCCGCGGAGGCGGGACACGAGGAGATCTTCCTGGCGGTCCGGCCCGTCTGCCGCGAGGCCGTCAGCCTCTTCGAGGCCGAGGGCTGGCTGCGCGGCCCCGACCAGGCCGGCCAAGGCCCCGAGCGCCTCTACAGCCTGCCGCTGCACCGGCACCGGACCGCGGAGCTGAGCCGACCATGAGCCACCCACGACAGCAGTCACGCGACGTACTGGTACACCAGGCCGTCTGGGAGGCGGAAGGCGTCCTGGGGCTGGTCCTCGTCGATCCCCACGGCAAGGACCTTCCCGAGTGGGAGCCGGGCGCGCACATCGACGTGACCCTCCCCTCGGGTCTGATACGCCAGTACTCGCTCTGCGGTGACCCGCGGGATCGCTCCCGGTACCGCATCGGGGTGCTGCGCGAGCCGCACGGCCGGGGCGGCTCGGCGGAGATCCACTCCACCCCGCTCGTCGGCACCACCCTGCGGATCACCGGACCGCGTAACCGCTTCGCCCTCGTCGACGCGGACCACTACGTGTTCATCGCGGGCGGTGTCGGCATCACGCCGATCCTCCCGATGGTCCGTGAGGTCGCCGCACGCGAGGACTCCCCGACCTGGTCCCTGCTCTACGGCGGGCGCTCCCTGGCCACCATGGCCTACCAGGACGAGATCCAGGAGATGTCCCGTGGCCGGGCGACCCTCATACCCGAGGACAGGCTGGGGCTTCCCGACCTGGACGAGGCACTCCAGGGGCTGCCCGCCGGCGCCGCCGTCTACTGCTGTGGGCCGGAGGGGCTGCTGAGGGCGGTGGAGGACCGCTGCGACCGGTGGCTGCCCGAAGGCGCGCTGCACCTCGAGCGCTTCGGCGCCGCGGAGGAGTCCCCCGCCGCGGGAGAGGAGGCCGGGGACACCGAGACGTTCGTGGTCGAGCTGCGCCGTACCGGATGCTCTCTGACGGTTCCCCCGGACCGGAGCGTCCTCTCGGTGGTGCGCGAGGCCGTGCCCGGTATCCCCTCCTCCTGCGAGGAGGGCTACTGCGGCACGTGCGAGACGACGGTTCTGGAGGGGACGCCCCTCCACCGTGACACCCTGCTCACCGACGAGGAGCGGGAGGCCGGTGACACGATGATGATCTGCGTGGGCCGCTCCCGGTCCGGAAAGCTCGTACTGGACCTGTGAACACGCTCTCCGCCATAGGCTCTTTCCTGATCGTGGCGACGATGCTGATGGTGGCCCCGGGGCCGGACACCGCGCTGGTGCTGCGCGCCTCCGTGGTCCAGGGCAGACGCCACGCCTTCGCCACCGTCCTCGGCATCAGCACGGGCGCCGCCTCCTGGGGTGTCGCCGCCGCACTGGGCATCTCGGTGCTGGTGACCACGTCGCCCACGGCCTACACCGTCCTGCGTCTCGCCGGTGCGGCCTACCTGGTGTGGATGGGCGCCACCATGGTGTGGAAGACCTTCCGCCGCGACCGGGCCGACGGCGCCGCGCAGGACGGTGCGTGGTCCAGCGCCGCGGCCGCCGAGCCCCCGGTGCGCGCCTGGCGCCGGGGAATGACCACCAACCTGCTCAACCCCAAGGTCGGCGTCTTCTACGTCGCGATGCTGCCTCAGTTCATCCCGGACGGCGCGTCACCCCTGGGGATGGGCCTCGCGCTGTCGTTCATCCATGTGCTGTTGGGCGTGGTCTGGTTCACGCTGCTCATCTACGGGACCGTCCTGGCCCGCCGATGGCTCCAGCGGGCGAAGGTGCAGCTCGGCATGGACCGTGCCACCGGTACCGCGCTCGTCGGCTTCGGACTGCTGCTCGCCCTCTCGGGCCAGTAGCCCTACAGGCCCCCGCGCGGGCTGCCCCCGCGCGGGCTGCCCCCGTCGGTGCGGGTGATGACGACGAAGCGCGAGTCCTGCCGGTACGAAGGGATCAGCACCCGCGAGACGACCTGGAGCACCTCGTCGCCGAACCGCGGCAGCCGCAGGCGGAAATGGTGGCCGTCACGGTAGGCGACGACCTTCGGGTCCTCGTCGTGCAGCCGCCGGCAGTCGGGGTCGCTCAACACCTCGTCGGCGAGCCGGGCCAGGGTGTGGTTCCGCGGGTTGCGGGCCTGGGCGAACCGGAGCAGGGACAGGTACTGCTTGGCGTGCTCCACCCAGTCGAGCAGCTGCTCCCGCGCCTGATCGGTGGTCAGCACCCAGCGCAGGAGGTTCGCCCCCGGCTGCCGTACCCAGGGGAACCACTCGGCCATGGTCTCGTTGGCGCCGACGATGTCCCACTGAGAGTCGCTCAGATAGGCGGGGTGCGGAAGCTGGAGCTCCAGGAGCTCACGCAGCGACTCGAAGCCCGACAGGTCGTCCTCGAATCCCGAGGACGCGCTGCCGAAGGCGATGTGGCGGAGCGCCATCTGCTCGTCCTGGTCCAGGACCAGCACCTCGCTCAGACGCTCCAGGAGCTGTGGGGTCAGCCGCACTTCGGCGCCGCGCTCCATGTCGCGGTACCACCGCTCGCTGACGCCCATCCGCTTGGCCGCATCGGCCTGCGTGAGAGCCTTGCCGAGGCCCAGCCGCCGCCCGGCCTGCGCTCGCCAGGTGCGCAGCAGCCCGGGTGTGCCGGAGCCGACCGCGGGGTGGGGATCGGACGACTGGCTCATCGAGTGGGCTGCTTCCTCTGTCGCATTGCTCTGCAGGACCAGAGAATATCTTCATATTGATCATGTTCTGCATGTTGCGAGAGTCACAGGGGCGCCGGGGCTCTGGCGCTCGCCACCGGCCGTCCGTCACGCCCTGACCGCGCCTTGAGGCCGTCCGTCACAGCGCGTCGACCGCGCCGACCTTCCACCCCTTGTCGGTACGGACCAGGGTCATCCGGACCCGGTTCAGGTCGACGCGCGGGACGGACACCTGGGTGCTGGTGGTGACCTGGTTCATGAAGAGCAGCACCACCGCCCGGTCCGGCGACGCCCGCACGACCGAGACCGCCGGGGTCGTGTCGCCGGCCGCGGGCTTCGCCACCGTGGCCTTCACCACGCCCTGGTACTTCTCGGCGGTCGGCGCCACGACCGTCTTCGTCGTCTTCGTGTACTCGTCGAGGAACGGCGCCGTCAGATGGCCGCGGGCCGCCGCGAAGTCCCGGTCCAGACGACGGTAGTCGTACGACAGGATGACCGGTGCCGCCTTCCGTGCCGCCGCCGTCGCCGCCGTACGCGCCTCGTCCGTGCGCCGCGCGTCGCGGTACTCCAGGCCAAGGACGGTGGTCGCGGCCAGGCCCGCCGTCACCAGGGCGGCCAGCGCCGCGGTGAGGAGCCGGGGGCGGGGGCGGCGTACTGCATTCCTGCCCGGGTCCTTCGTGGTCGGGCGCTTCCACCTCGGGGTGCGTCGCGGCGCCTCCTGGGCCTCCGGTGCCTCCTGCTGGGCCTCCCGCGCGTCCCGCGTGTCCGTGACGCGTGCTCTCTCGGCTCGTTTCGCCGCCGCTCGGGCGGCCGCTGCCACGCTCATCGGCTTCGGCACGTGTGCTCCTTGCTCGGTACTCGGTACTCGGTACTCGGTACGGGAGGGCGGTCAGCCGACGAACTCGACGTTCGACGTCAGCCAGCGCCCGCCCTCGTACACCAGGTCCAGCTGCAGCCGGTAGTTGCGGGACGTGCCCTGCGGGGCCGACAGGTTGGTGACCTTGCTGTCGGCGACCACCAGGACGCGGGCCGTGCGCTCGTCGGACTCGACGATGCCCGCCTCCAGGACCTGGCCCTCGGAGACCGACTTGTTGGTGGCCACGAGCTTCGTCAGCTCCGCGGTCTGCGCCGAGAACTGCTCGGCGAACTCGCCGGTCGCGCCGCTCAGCACGTTCTTGCTGTCCCGGTCGTAGTGCCGGTAGTCGAGCGAGGTGAAGTTGAGCGCCGACTGGCGGGCCGCCGCCAGGATGTCCTGGTCGCGGCCCGCCTCCTCGGCGCGCTCGTACCGCTCCGTGCCCAGCCAGCCGGTCGTGGCCGCCAGCGTCGCCGCCACGAGCCCGAGCGCGATGCGGAGCGCCCTCCCCCGTCCGGGTCCTTCGACGGCACTCGCGCCCGCGCCCTTGCTCTCGCTCTCGCCTGCGCTCTTGCCTCTGCCTATGCCCACGCCTATGCCATGGGGCCAACGAGCAGCCATTGCCACGAGTCCTTTCCGAACACGGTCTGTTCTCCGCCGGTCGAACCGATCCGGACGGGCTTGACCGGGCCTGCGCCCGGGACGTTCTGGGCGCCGCGGACCGACGTCTCGCCGCCGCGCGGTGCAGTGCAGCGGGCGCCGGTGTTGGCCGGGCGGTCCGAGGTGTCCGCGGGGTCGCGCCGCTGGGTGCCGTAGCCCTGGCGGCAGGCCGGCGGGTCGTCGGAGTTCACGACCATGCCGAAGTGGGTCGTGCCGTCCCCGGGGATCACGGTGTAGCTGCCCGCGACGACCACCGGGAAGGTGACCAGCGTCTGCTCGACCCCGGGCAGCCGGGCGACGGTGATCTGACCGCCGCTGATCAGATTGCCGAGCAGCACCGGGAGGTGCGGCTCGTTGTTCTCGAAGAGGGTGTTCAGCTCCCGCGAGGCCGACGTGCCGTTCTTCAGCAGGGCGCGCAGGTCGCCGTCGCTCGCCTTCAACCGGGCGGTGAGGTCCGCCAGGTCGCGCGAGAAGGACTTGATCGCGGAGCCCTGGTCCGTCTGGGTCTTCAAGACGGTCTTCGAGTCCTCGATCAGCGCCACTGTCTGCGGCAGCGCGTCCGTCGCCGACGCGATCAGGGCGTTGCCCGAGTCCACCAGCCGGCTCAGGTGCGGGCCCGTACCGGCGAAGGCGGCGCCCAGCTCGTCCACCGTGACCGTCAGGTCGTCCCGGTCCACCGACTTCACCAGTCGGTCCATGCTGAGGATCAGCTCCGTCGTCGGCACCGGGGCCCGGGTGCTGCCGCGCGGGATGGTCTGGCCGTCACGCAGGTACGGACCGCTCCGGGTACGCGGCTGAAGGTCCACGTACTGCTCGCCGACCGCCGAGCGGTTGGCCACCACCGCGACCGTGTCGGCCGGGATGCGCGGGCCGTCCTCCAGCCGGAGCTCGACGGACACGCCCTTGGCGCCGGAGAGGCGCAGCTCCCCGACGCGGCCGACCGGCACGCCCCGGTATGTGACCTCCGCGCCCGAGTAGATGCCGCCGGAGTCGCCGAACTCGGCCCGGACCGTGTAGCCGCGGTCCAGGACCCGGTCGACGAGCCCGGTGTACTGGGCGGCGACGTACGACACGCCGACCGCCGTGACGGTGGCGAAGGCGACCAGCTGGGCCTTGACCGTGCGGGTGATCACAACCCCAGTCCCTTCAGCAGCAGTTCCGCCAGCGAGATGTCGATCCCCTGCCGGTTCCGGTCGGCGCCGCCCCCGGTCCGGCTGCCGGCCGTGCCTCCGGCCCAGCCCTCGTACGACGCCTGCGTGCCGTCGCACAGCGGCGGGCACAGCTTCGGCGACTCCGACGGCGCCGGTCCGCCGCCCGGCACCCCCGGCACCCCCGGCGGCTCCGAGGCGCCCGGGATCGGCGGGACGGACGGGGCCGACGGCGTGGACGGGAGACCCGGGACGGGCGGGACGGACGGGACCGGCGGGGTCGGCAGCTTCGGCGGCTTCGCGGGCGGGTCGCCCAGCAGGTTGCCGTAGATGCTGTCGAAGTCCAGATCCGCGGTGACCTTGAGGTTCACATAGTCGCCCTTGATGGCGTCCGTGACATTGCGCGGGAACGGGTAGGTGGTGAGCAGCTCCAGCGCGTTGGGGAGGTCGTCGCCCGCCTTGTTCAGCTGCTCCAGGATCGGCTGGAGGCTGCGCAGGTTGGCGATCACGTCGTCGCGCGAGGCGTTGATCACGCGGGTTCCGGTGCTGCCCAGCTCCGACAGCGAGGTGAGCATCGCCGTGAGCTTCTTCCGCTGGTCGGCCAGCACCTTCAGCGCCGCCGGCATGGTGTCGACGGCCTTGCCGATGGTGTCCTTCTCGCGGCTGAGCGTGGCGGACAGCTTGTCGACGCCCTCCAGCGCGCGCACGATGTCGGCACGCTGCCGGTCGAGGCCGCCGATGAACGTGTCGAGCTCGGAGAGCAGGGACTTGACCCGGTTCTCGCGGCCCGCCAGCGCCTTGTTCAGCTCGACCGTGATGGTCTTCAGCTGGGCCACGCCGCCGCCGTTGAGCAGCGCCGACAGCGCCGAGAGGACCTCCTCGATCTCCGGGTTGCGGCCGCTGCGGGCGAGCGGGATCACCGCCCCCTCGGTGAGCCGCCCGGCCGGCGCCACGTCCGTCGGCAGCTCAAGCGCCACGTACTTCTCACCGAGCATGCTGGTCTGCCGCAGACCGGCGACCGCGTTGGCGGGCAGCTTCACGTCGTCGGAGATCCGCAGCCGTACGCGCGCGTGCCAGCCGTCCAGCTCGACCTTCTCGACGGCGCCGACGGTCACGTTGTTCACCTTCACCGTCGACTGCGGTACGAGGTCGAGTACGTCCCTGAAGTGCACCGTCACGTGGTACGCGGCGCCGTCGGCGGCCGCGCCGCCGGGCAGCTCCACGTCGTACAGGCCGTTGAACTCACAGCCCGTCAGGAGGAGAGTGGCGACCGCCGTGCAGGCGGCCGTCCTCCGGTACGAGGTCCTTGCGCGGCTCATGTGCGGGCCTCCAGGATTCCGCCGAGCGTCCTGTCCGTCGACGCGGTCCCGGCGGCGGGCGCCGGCTGCTTCGGCAGGGCGTCGAACACGGTCTTCAGGTCCTCGCAGTCCGCCTTCTCGCCCGCAGTCCTGAGCAGGGAGCAGAGCAGGGCGGCCGGGTCCTGCGGGTGGTCGGGGTTGCTGCGTGTGTCGAGCGTGCCGGACTCCGGGTTGTAGGCGTTCTGCAGGTTGGAGAGCCCGGCGGGCGCCACGTCCATGAGTTCGGCGAGGGCCGCCCGCTGGGTGACGAGGACCCGCGTGACCTTGCTGAGGCCCTTGACGTCGGCCGTCAGCGCCTTCTCGTTGCCCCTGACGAACTGGGAGACGTCGGCGAGCGCGGACGCCAGGTGCGTGATGGCCGCGGCCAGGTCCTCGCGCTCCCCGGAGAGCTGCTCGGCGACCTTCGCGAGATTGCTGTTGAACGACCGGATCGCCGCGTCGTCCGCCGACAGGGCGGCCGTGAACACCTGGAGGTTCCGTACGGTCCCGAACAGGTCCTGCCGGCCGTCCGACAGGGTGGTGACCGCCTGGGACAGGTCCTCCACCGTCTGGTGGAGCTTCACGCCCTGGCCCTGGAGGTTGTCCGCGCTCACCGCGAGGAGCCGGGACAGCGAGCCGTCCTTGTTGGCGCCCTTCGGGCCGAGCGCGTCCGCCGTCGTACGGAGGCTGTCGAAGACCCGGTCCAGCTCGACCGGCACGGCCGTGCGGTGCTCGGGGATGACCGCGCCGCTCTTCATGGCCGCGCCGCCCCGGTACACGGGGAGCAGCTGGAGGTAACGGTCGCTGACGACAGAGGAGTTGATGATCGCGGCCCGGGCGTCCGCCGGGACCTTGCGGTGGCCCTCGTACTCCAGCTCGACCCGGACCCGGTCGCCCTCCGGGGTGATCGTCCTCACCTCGCCGATCCGCACGCCCAGGACCCGGACGTCGGACCCGGGGTAGATGCCGACCGTACGCGGGAAGTACGCCGTGACCCGGGTCTTCGGCGAGCTCGGCCACAGCGCGACGGCGGCCGCCGCGAGCAGCGCGAGCACCAGCGCGACGGCGGTCGCGCGCCCCGCGGGCATCGTCCTGAAGGGAATCCTCGGAGCGGGGACCCTCATCGTGCTCCTCCCGTCCGCGGTTCCACCGGCGTGGGCGCGACCATGTTCTGGATGTAGCTGTCGAACCAGCGGCCGTTGCCGAGGGTGTTGGTGAAGACCCGGGCGTACGGCGCCAGCAGCTGGACGCTGCGGTCGAGGCTCTGCTGGTTCCGCTCCAGCATCTTGACCACGGCGTTCAGCTTGGTGAGCGCCGGGCCGATCGCCTCGCGGTTGTCCTTGACGAGGCCGGACAGCTGGACGCTGAGCGCCACGGAACCGGTGAGCAGCGCGTGGATCGCCTTCCGCCGGGCGGTGATCTCCTGGAACAGCTTGTCGCCGTCCTTGACCAGCGTCCGGAACTCGCGCGTCCGGTCCGCCAGGACGCCGCTCACCCCGTTGGCGTGGGCGAGGAGTTCGCGCAGCGCCTGGTCGCGGGAGGCGACGGTGCGGGAGATCTTCGACAGGCCCTCGATGGACGCCTTCACCTCGGCGGGCGAGTCCTCGAACGTCGTGGAGAGGGTGTCCAGGGCGGTCGCGAGTCGCTCGGTGTCGACGGCCTCGGCGGTCGTCGTGAGATCGCTGAACGCCGTCACCACGTCGTACGCCGGGGTCGTCCGGCTCAGCGGTATCTCGCTGCCGGGCTTCAGCCGCCCGGAGCCCTTCGGTTCCAGCGCCAGGTACTTGGCGCCCAGGATCGTCTTGATCCGGACGGCTGCCCCGGTGCGCTCCCCGAGCTTCGGGTCGCCCTTCACCCGGAACGTCACCTTGACGTGGTCGCCGTCCAGGTCGACCTCGTCGACCTTGCCCACCTTGACTCCGGCGACGCGCACGTCGTCGCCGGGCCTGAGCCCGCCGGCCTCTGAGAACGCGGCGTGGTACCGGTCGCCGTTGCCGATCAGGGGCAGGTTCCCGGCGTTGAACGCCGTCACGACGAGCGCGAAGATCACGGCGAGGCCGACGGCGCCGATCACCACCGGGTCGCGGTCACGGAAGGGGGTCATCCGGCACACCTCGCCCGGGCCACATGCAGTTCGGGAGTGATGGTCTCGGCCGGCCTGCCGGCCGTCCTCGGCAGCACCACGCGGCCGTCGAAGTCGCACAGGTAGAAGTTGAACCAGGAGCCGTACGACGCCGTCCCGATGAGCTTGTCGAGCTTGTTCGGCAGCCGCCGCAGGACGCCCTCCACGGTCTTCTCGTTCTCCTTGAGCGTGCCGGCGAGCTCCGACAGCTCGGCGATGTCGTTCTTCAGCGGCGGCCTCGCGTCCTTCAGCAGCCCGGAGGTGGCGGCGGCCAGGTCGTTGATGCCGGTCAGGGACTCGCCGATGGGCTTGCGGTCGGCGGACAGGCCGGAGATCACCCGCTGGAGCTGCTTGAGCAGCTCGGAGAAGCGGGCGCTGCGCTTGTCGACGGTCGCCAGCACGTTGTTGAGGCGGGTGATGACCGAGCCGATCAGCTTGTCCCGGTCGGCGATCGTCGTGGTGAGCGAGGCGGTATGCGCGAGCAGCGAGTTCACCGTGCCGCCCTCGCCCTGCAGGGTCTTGATGATCTCGGTGGCGAGCTGGTTCACGTCCTGCGGGCTGAGCGCGGCGAACAGCGGCTTGAAGCCGTTCAGCAGCGCGTTGAGGTCGAGCGCCGGCTCGGTGCGGGAGAGCGGGATACGGCTGCCGGGCGCCATCCGGGTCCCGTCGCCCGCGCCCTCGGTCAGGGCGATGTAGCGCGTCCCGACGAGGCTGCGGTAGCGGATGACGGCGCGGGTGCTGGTGAGCAGCGGCCGGTCGCGGGAGACGCTGAACGTGACCTCGGCCGTCGCCCGGTCGTCCTCGGCGCCCTTGCCGTCGTCGCCGTCGTCGCCGTCGTCGCCGTCCTTGCCGTTCTTGCCGTCGTTGTCGTCCTTGGCGCGCCTGTCGGCGACCCGGATCTCCTCGACCTCACCGACCCGTACGCCCGCGACCCGGATGTCGTCGCCCTCCTGCAGGCTCGTCACATCGCTGAAGACGGCCGTGTACCTGTCCTCGGGGGTGAAGGACACATTGACGATGGTCGCGGCAAGGACCGCCGTGGCGGCGACGGTGACCAGCGTGAACAGACCGAGTTTGACCAGGGGCCCGGCCGTGGCCCGGGCGTCGGTGTTACGGCTCATGCGACGCTCACCGCCGTTCCGCGGGCCATGGGGCCGAACAGGAGGGTCGCGACCGCCGGGACGCGGTCCACCGGCACGCCCATCGCGGGCGCGACGAGCGCGGACACCGCCCGCTGCTCGGCCGGGGTCGCGGACACGGGGCGGTAGCCACCCGCGCCGCCCTTGCCGGCGTCCGGGTCCTTCGTACCGTCGCGGAGCCTGGTGTGGGGGGCCGGGACGTTCGGGTGGGGCAGACCTCTGCAGTTCGGTCCTGAGCGGTCGGCATAGCGCGGTTCCTCGCCGGGTCGGTAGGGGGGACGGGGATGGACGAGCTCGAGGGTGATGCGCATCTTCCCGCCGCGGAACGCCTCCTCGGACGCCGCTTCCTGCCGTACGAGCCCCTCCAGGAGGCAGGGGTACTCCGGCGAGTAGCGGGCGAACAGGGCGAGGGTCGGGCGGGAGACGCGGCCCAGGGTGATCAGCCGGTCGGCGTTCTCGTCGAGGACGCCCTCCGCGGTGTCGGAGGCGGTCGCCGTCCAGGTCAGGACGGACGCGAGCTGCTCCTTGCGCTCGACGAGGGTGCGGCTGGTGGTGAGGGTGTTGTCGAGGATGCGCAGCAGGTCGGGGGCGGCCTCGCTGTACACCTCGGCGACGTCGGCGAACCGCTTGATGTCCTCCCTGATGGACGGCATGTGCGGGTTGATCCGGCGCAGATAGCCGTCCAGGCGGACCAGGTTGTCGCCGATCCGGTCGCCGCGCCCGTCGAGGGCGGTGGCGAAGGCCGAGAGGGTCGCGTTGAGCTTGGCGGGCTGCACGGTGCGCAGCAGCGGCAGCAGGTCGTTCATCAGCTGCTGGAGCTCGATGCCGACGGCGGTGCGGTCCTGGGTGATGACGTCACCGGCGCGGATCGGCCGCCCGGCCGACGAGCCGTTCCCGGGGGCGACGAGGTCGACGTACTTCTCGCCGAAGAGGGTCTTGGGCAGCAGCCGCGCGTGCACGTCGGCGGGGATGTCCGGTACGTGCTCGGGCTTGAGCGCGAGGCTGAGCGTGGCCTTCTCGCCGTCGGCCCGCACCTCGCGGACCTCGCCGACGAGCAGGCCGCGCAGTTTGACGTCCGCGCGCGGCTGCAGCTGGTTGCCGAGCCTGTCGGCCTGCAGGGTGACCCGGACGACCGGGGTGAACACCTGCTGGTAGACGGCGACGGTGAGGGACAGCAGCAGGGCCAGTACGAGGAGGAAGAGAATCCCGTACAGCCGCAGCCGGGTCTTGGTGGCGGTGGGCATCGGCGCTCTACCCCGCTATTCGTACGGTCGTGTGGGCGCCCCAGATGGCGAGGCTCAGGAAGAAGTCGAGGATGTTGACGGCCACGATGGACGTCCGCACGCCGCGTCCGACGGCCACGCCGACGCCGGCCGGGCCGCCGCTCGCGTAGTAGCCGTAGTAGCAGTGGACCAGGATGATCACGACGGCGAAGACGATCACCTTGCCGAAGGACCACAGCACGTCGACGGGTGGCAGGTACTGCTGGAAGTAGTGGTCGTACGTGCCCGTGGACTGACCGTAGTAGCCGGTGGTGATGGTCCGGGCGGCGAAGTACGAGGAGAGCAGCCCCACCACGTACAGCGGGATCACCGCGACGAATCCGGCGATCATGCGGGTGGTGACGAGGAAGGGCAGCGACGGGACGCCCATGACTTCGAGGGCGTCCGTCTCCTCGCTGATCCGCATCGCCCCGAGCTGTGCGGTGAACCCGGCACCCACGGTCGCGGAGAGCGCCAGCCCGGCGACGAGCGGGGCGATCTCGCGGGTGTTGAAGTACGCGGACAGGAACGCCACGAAGTTGGACGTGCCGAGCTGGTTGAGCCCGGCGTACCCCTGGAGGCCGACTTCGGTGCCGGTGAAGAAGGAGAGGAACGCGATGACGCCGACGGTGCCGCCGACGACGGCGAGCGCGCCGCGTCCGAAGCTGACCTCGGCGAGGAGCCGCAGCACCTCCTTCTTGTAGCGGCGCAGCGTGCGGCCGGTCCAGGCGAGCGAGCGCCCGTAGAAGACGAGCTGGACGCCCAGCTCCTCCAGGGCGCGACCGGTGCGGGCGAGCGGGTTGTTGAGAGCCACGTCAACCCTTCTGCGGAACGAGCTGGAAGTAGACGGCGGTCATCACGAAGTTCGTGACGAACAGCAACATGAAGGTGATGACGACGGACTGGTTCACCGCGTCGCCCACGCCCTTGGGCCCGCCCTTGGCGGTCAGCCCCTTGTACGAGGCGACGATCGCCGCGATCGCCCCGAAGACCAGCGCCTTCAGCTCGGCCGCCCACAGGTCGGAGAGCTGGGCGAGATGCGTGAAGGACGCCAGGTAGGCGCCTGGGGTGCCGTTCTGGAGGACGACGTTGAACACATAGCCGCCGGCGACGCCGACGACGGAGACGAGGCCGTTGAGGAGGACCGCCACGAGCATGGTCGCCAGCACGCGTGGCACGACGAGCCGGTGGATCGGGTCGATGCCCAGGACCTGGAGGGCGTCGATCTCCTCTCGGATCTTGCGCGCCCCGAGGTCCGCGCAGATCGCGGTGCCGCCGGCTCCCGCGATGAGCAGCGCCGTCACGATGGGCGACGCCTCGCGGAGCACGGCGAGCACGGAGGCGGCGCCCGCGAACGACTCGGCGCCGAGCTGCCGGGTGAGCCCGCCGATCTGGAGCGCGATGACCGCGCCGAAGGGGATGGAGACCAGGGCGGTCGGGAGGATCGTCACGCCTGCGATGAACCATGCCTGCTGGATGAACTCCCTCACCTGGAAAGGCCGCCGGGGGAGCGTACGGACCACGTCCAGCGCCATCGCGAAGAGCGCGCCGGACTGGCGCAGACCGCCGGTCGGGGAGATGCTCACGCGTTCTTCACCTCCTGGCGGCCGGGCGCGGCGGCGGACCCGCCACCCGCGGATCCGGGGCCGCTGTGCGGCGCTGTCTCGCGTGCGGCGATCGCCTCCCACCGCGCCGACCGGGGGACCGCGGGGCTCGGGAGGAGACGCGGCGTCATCCCCTCGCCCGACGCGCCCTTGCCGCCCCGCGGCCCGCGGTGGTCGCCCGCGTCCAGCTGCGCCAGCTCCTGCTCGACCTGCGCGGCGTCCTTCTCCTCCGCCATGCCGATCGGCCCCTGCATCCGGCCGTTCAGGAACTGCCGCACCACCGGCTCGTCGCTGGTCAGCAACTCCTCGCGGGGCCCGAACATCACCAGCTCCCGCCGGAACAGCAGCCCGATGTTGTCCGGGACCTGCCGGGCGGAGGCGATGTCGTGTGTGACGATCAGGAACGTCGCGTCGATCTGCGCGTTCAGGTCCACGATCAGCTGGTTCAGATACGCCACGCGGACCGGATCGAGCCCCGAGTCGGGCTCGTCGAACAGGATGATCTCCGGGTCGAGGACCAGCGCCCGCGCCAGTCCGGCGCGTTTGCGCATGCCGCCCGAGATCTCGCCGGGCAGCTTCTCCTCGGCACCGATCAGGCCGACCATGTCCATCTTCTCGAGGACGATCCGCCGTATCTCGCTCTCCGGCCTGCGCGTGTGCTCGCGCAGCGGGAAGGCGATGTTGTCGTACAGGTTCATCGACCCGAACAGCGCGCCGTCCTGGAACAGCACGCCGAACAGTTTCCGTACCTCGTACAGCTCGTGCTCACGGAGCCGGGTGACGTCCTGCCCGGCGATCCTGATCGCGCCCCGGTCGGGCTTGAGCAGCCCGACGAGGGTCTTCAGGAACACCGACTTTCCCGTGCCCGAGGGGCCGAGCAGGACGGACACCTCCCCGGCGGGCAGGGTCAGTGACACGTCCTGCCAGATGACCTGGTGGCCGAAGGATTTCGTCAACCCTTCCACGCAGATCTCGACACCCATCCGGTTCACCCTTCAGCGGGGAGCAGCTCGACATCTGCTCTACGGGGAGGGGAGGGGCGTCCGTCGCCGGAAATACCAAGATTTTTTTACGACGCCGGAACGGGCGCGGGCGAGGGGACCAGCGGGTCCTGGAACACCCGCGGCGCGGGCCCGTCGGGCAGGGGCTCCGGGAGCTCCGCCGCCGGGAGCTCCGGCTGCGGCAGTGGCACGTCATCGGGCAGGGGCGCCCCCGGGAGCGAAGCCCCCGGCAGAGACGCCTCCGGCAGCGGTACGCGGGGCAGCGGCATCTCCGGCACCGCAGTCCGCGTCAGTTCCCCGGGCAGCGCCACCTCCGGCAGCACCTCCGGAAGCGGCGGGATCAGGGACGGGAGGGCCTGCGGCGACACGGCCGGGGCCGGAACCGGAGGAGCGCCCCCGTCGGCGTACCGGGCAGGCCCGACGGACGGCGGCGTCGGCACCTCGTACCCGACGGTGTCCGCGGCACCGTCGCCGGCCGAGGCGGCGGGCCGCGGCGGCCGGGCCCGGTCCGGGTCGTGCGGGGCGTGCGGGTCGTACGAGAAGGGGAGGGCGAGCCCGACGACGGCCAGCGCCGCAGCCGACGCCATGGCGGCGGCCTGGACATTCCCGCCGGCCTGCGACGACGCGCGTCCGCCGCGCCCGACCAGCCAGAGAGCGAGCCCCAATGTGCCGGCGAGCGAGTTGCGGAGCGTACGCCGGGCCCGGGCCAGCAGGGACTCGACCGCCTCGTAGCTGAGCCCCATCTCCCGGGCGACCTGCTCGACATCCCGGTCCTGGGCCTTCAGCCGGAGGGCCTCCGCCTGCCGCGCGGGCAGCTCCCGGCTCCGGTACGCGATCCAGGTCGCCTCGGCCCGGTCGCAGACGACCTCGTCGACCGGCACAGGGCCCGGCGCGGTGAGCTTGGGCAGCGTACGGACCTCGGCCTCGCGGTGGACCTGACGGTGCCGGTCGACGCAGATCCGCATGGTGACGGTGGTCAGCCAGGCGCCCAGCCGCGCGTCGTCGAGGTGCGGGTTCTCGGCGGCGCGCAGCATCGCCTCGTGCACGGCGTCCTCGGCGTCCTCGGCGCTCATGGAACGACGGCGCGCCACTTTGAGCAGGTGCTCCCGGTGGCTCCACATGTGGTGCCACCGCGTGTGGGCAGCCTGGTCACCCGGTCCGTCCGCGGACGGGGAAGGCGTCTCAGTCGTCGTCATGAGGGCCCCTTCGCGCTCACCACCGACAGCAGGGCAGGCCGCGACGTTACCCCTGAGTACGGTCGGTTGTGGAGAGGAGGGGCGCAGGTGAGTCCTAACCGTTGCCGGTGAGTCCTCCCGTCCCCGTGAGCAGACCGCCGTCCTGCGGCGGCACGACGGGCCCGGGCGCTGTGACCAGCGGGGAAACCACCGGCCCGGGGGCCGGCGTGGTCGCGGTAGGGGCGCTCGTACGGGTGGGCCGGGGCTCCGGCGCCGCGCCCGACGGCGACGGCGACGGCGACGGTGAGGCCGAACCGGACGGCGAGGACGAGGGCGGACGACCGGACGGCGACGGCGCGGGTGACGGCGAGGCCGCCCGGCCCTCCACCGACCCGCCGGCCGCGTCCACCGCCCGGGTGTCCACGGTCCAGCGCCCGTCGAGGAAGTAGCCGTACCAGGACCTGACGAGCCGCAGATAGGCCACCGACCGGTTGTACGCGAGGACCGCCCGGTCGAGGTCGCCGGGTACGGCCAGGTCGCGGCCGCCCGCGCACAGATACCGCCCGGCGGCCAGCGCCGCGTCGTGGACGTTGTGCGGATCGGCGACGCCGTCGCCGTTGCCGTCGGCGCCCCACGCCGCCCACGTGGACGGGATGAACTGCATCGGCCCGACCGCCCGGTCGTACACGGCGTCCCCGTCGTAGGCGCCGCGGTCGGTGTCCCGGATCAGCGCGAAGCCCCGCCCGTCCAGGCGCGGCCCCACGATCGGCGCGAACGTCGTACCCCGCGCGTCCACCCGCCCGCCGCGCGCCTGCGCCGATTCGACCTGGCCGATCGCGGCGAGCAGCTGCCAGCGCAGCCGGCACCCGGGGGCGCTCTCCCGCTGCCGGTCCTCGGCATTCCGGTACGCGGCCAGCACGGCGGCCGGGATCGTCCCGCCGCCCACGCCCACGGCCCCGTCGCCGCCGCGCCCGGCCCGCGCGTCCCGCACGGGCGGGGTACCACCGACCACCAGCGGGGGCAGCGCCGTGTGGTAGTACGCGTCGCCCGGCGTCCCGGCCGGCGACGCCGGTGCGGCCGCCTCCCGCCCGGCGGGCGTCACCGGGTCCGCCACCACCGGCGCCTGGGACGCGGTCAGTGCCGCCATGGCCGCCGCCGCGGCCGCCGTCCCGGTCATGCCCCTGCGCATCCGCCCCCTGAACCGCCCCACCACGGCCCCTCCCCATCCGATCACGCACCAGTCCGTCACCGGCTCTACGCGGGGGACCCGCCCGTCCGTCACACGGATCCGGTCTCGTTTCGGTCTCGACGGCCCGTCAGGCGAGAACCAGGTCGTCCGGCGCCGAACGGGCCAGCGCCGCGAGGGTGGTGAGGGCGTGGGAGAGGGTGTCGAGCGGGGGCGACGCCAGGCCGAGGCGGACGGCGCTGGGGGCACGGTGCGGGTCGGCGGTGAACGCGGACGCCGGGGTCACCGCGATGCCGTGCCGGGACGCGGCGGCGACGAACAGGTCGGCGCGCCAGGCGGGCGGCAGGTCCCACCAGCAGAAGCACGAGCGCGGGTCGGTGCGCAGGGTGAAGCCGGAGAGGCGGTCGCGGGCGAGGGCCTGGCGGCGCTCCGCCTCCTGCCGCTTGGCGTGGACGAGTGCCTGGACCGTGCCGTCCGCGTGCCAGCGGGTCGCGGCCTCCAGCGCGAACCGGGACGGCGCCCAGCCACCCGACCGGATGGCCGCCTCCACGCGCGCCGCGAGCGCCTCGGGCACCACCGCGAACCCGGCGGTCAGGCCGGGCGCGAGCCGCTTGGACAGACTGTCCACGACGACCGTCCGCTCGGGCGCCGACGCGGCGAGCGGCGCCGTGTCGTCGTACAGGAACGCCCAGACGGTGTCCTCGATCGCCGGGACGTCCAGTCGGCGCAGTGTCGCGGCGAGTTCGGCGCGGCGTGCGGGCGGCATGGTGAGGGAGAGCGGGTTGTGCAGGGTCGGCTGTACGTAGACGGCGTGCAGCGGGGCGCGGCGGTGGGTGTCCGCCAGGGACTCCGGGCGTACGCCGTGCTCGTCCATGGCCAGCGGGACGACCGTGACGCCCAGGCGGCCCGCGATCGACTTCAGCACCGGGTACGTGAACTCCTCCGCCCCCAGGCGGCCGCCCGGCGGGACCAGCGCGGCGACGGCGGCCGAGATCGCCTGCCGACCGTTGCCCGTGCACAGCACCTGGTCCGGGCGGGGCCGCCAGTCCGCGCGGGCCAGCAGCGCGGCGGCGGCAGCGCGGGCCTCCGGCGTGCCGGCCGCGCCCACCGGGCGCAGCGCCGCGTCGAGGACGTCGGTGCGGAGCAGGCCGCCCATGCCCTGGGCGAGGAGCCGGGCCTGCTCGGGTACCACCGGGTAGTTGAGCTCCAGGTTGATCCGCTGGTCCGGCGGGTCGCTCAGCGCGGGCGCCCCGCCCCGCCCTTCGGTGGCCCGTACGAACGTGCCGCGTCCCACCTCGCCGACCGTCAGGCCGCGCCGGGCCAGCTCCCGGTAGACACGGGCCGCCGTGGAACCGGCGATGCCGTACTGGCGGGCGAACCGCCGCTGCGGCGGCAGCCGGTCGCCGGGTCTCAGCCGCCCCGCCGCGATCTCCGCCGCCACGGCGTTCGCCACCTGTTGATAGTCGCTCAACAGCCTTGCCCCCAGACCCGTTTGATTGCACCGAGTGCAATGTTTCTATTGCTCCGAGTCAAGCGATGTCAATATGCTCCGACTCCAGGGTCTTCAGTGACTGGGGGAGAGGGAACGGCATGGTGGAGGGCAGTGCCCTGCTGGGGGTTCTCGTCATCGCGCTCGGCATGGTGCTCACACCGGGGCCCAACATGATCTATCTCGTCTCGCGCTCACTCACCCAGGGCCGCCGCGCCGGGGTCATCTCGCTCGGCGGCGTCGCCGTCGGCTTCCTGGTGTACCTCGTCGCCACCAACCTCGGCCTCTCGGTGCTGTTCGTCGCCGTGCCGCAGCTCTACCTGGCGGTGAAGCTCGCGGGCGCGGCGTATCTCGCGTGGCTCGCCTGGAGCGCGCTCCGGCCGGGCGGGGTGTCCGTCTTCACGCCGCAGGACGTCCCGTACGACTCGCCGCGCAGGCTGTTCACGATGGGGCTGATGACAAGCCTGCTCAACCCCAAGATCGCCATCATGTACCTGTCCCTCATCCCCCAGTTCGTGGACATCGACGACGGCCACGTCCTCGCCCAGGGGCTGCTGCTCGGCTCCGTCCAGGTGGTCGTCAGCGTCGGTGTGAACCTGGCCATCGTCCTCGCCGCCGGGGCCGTCGCGGTGTTCCTCGCCCGCCGTCCGGCCTGGCTGCGCGCCCAGCGCTACGCGATGGGCGCCGTGCTGGGCGCGCTCGCCGTCAGCCTCGCCGCCGACACGTCCGCGCCCAGGGCCGCGCACTGAGCGCCCCCACCCCGACGCGGGCGCGCGGCGTCGGGGTGGGGGCGGAGGTGGGTGGAGGTGGGGGTGGAGGTGGGGCGTCAGCTGGTCCAGAAGTCCCACCAGCGGGTCAGGATCAGCATCCCGACGATCCCGATGTGCACGACGGGCAGCACCCAGGTGAACTCGGCCAGGAAACGGCGCACGCCCGCCGGGGCGGGCTGGACGCCCTGACGGATGTTGTGCGAGGTCACGTACCAGAACATGACGATCGTCGCGACCCACGCGAGGCAGCACCACAGGCACAGGGCGTTGATCTCGTACAGGGACTGCTGCATCAGCCAGGTGCAGAACCCGACCCCGAACAGCGTCCCGGCGTTGAGGCCCAGCCAGTACCAGCGGCGGTGGCGCGCCCCTGCCAGCAGGCCGGCGCCGATCGCGATCACCATGCCGTAGGCGACCAGGCCGAGCATCGGGTTGGGGAAGCCGAAGACCGACGCCTGATCGCTCTCCATGACGCTGCCGCACGACACGACCGGGTTGAGACTGCACCCGGGCGTGAAGTCCGGGTCCTCCAGGAGCTTGAACTTGTCCAGGGTGATGACCCACGCCGCGAGCAGCCCCGCCGCGCCGGTCAGCACCAGCATCCAGGCGAACGCCCGGCCCGCCCCCGTACCGCCACCGGTGTCCGGTGCGTCGTCGGCGGGGGCGGAGGTGCCGGGTGCCGGGCCCGTGGATGTGTATGTGTCGTGTGTCGTCGTCATGGTTCTCACCGATTCTCCCGGTGTGTCAGGTACGCACCCGCAGCACGGGCGCCAGGCAGTGGGCGCTGCCCTCCAGGAGCCCCTCACCGGTGACGAAGGCGCGCAGTTTCTCCGCCGGCACCTCCTTGCCGGGCACGGCCTCGGGCCAGGGGCGGACCGCGAAGATCAGATAGACCTGGCCCTTCATGTGGGCCGCCTTCTCCCACTCCGGCGGCACCGGGCACTGCACCTTCATGAACGGCAGCGTCAGAACGGCCTGTTGAGCCTCCACCAGCAGAGTCACCGGGACGCCGCTGTCCTTGCCCAGGTCGGTGAGGCGTTCGCCGATCGACATGCCAAGCCGCTCCAGCTGTGCCCGCATCGCCTCCTCACCGGCCTCCGGGCCGTCGCGGCCGTCGCCGAGCGAGTACACCATCAGCAGCGGGTCACCGGGGTCGTCGGCGGTGGGCTCGCTGCACCAGGGAATGACGGTCAGCGTTCCCAGAAGGGAACGCTGCTGGTCCGGGGATACGGCGGGGGAAGAGGTCATGCCGCCGGATACTAGTGGCGCGAATGAGGACGGTTCGGTGTGTTTTCACCTGTTCGGCCGAAACTCGTTCGGCTCGATTCACCTTGACGGGTACGGGATTCGGCTTCGCGTTCCGGAACGGTTTCCGGCTTAAGGTCGCTCTGAACCCCGGGAGGGAGTCCACCGCCCGCCACTCCGCAGGGGGCGAAGCGGCGACTCGGGCCACCCGGGGAAGCCGGGCACGGGAATGGCCCGCGGAGCCCGGGGCGACGACGCTGGGTGCGTCGGTGCCCGGCGGGTTCCGCAGGCCGGTGACCATGCGACAAGCCGTCGGGTGTAACGAGCGGTTGTCATACGGGTGGCGGGGCGAATGCTTCCTTCACCCCCACGCGGCGCGGGTGGTTCAGGAGTCCGGGGAGGCCGGCCTGTGACCTCACGTTCATTTCTACGTGCACCTTCCCGGACCTGGACTGGTGAGCACGTTGCTGTCTGAATGAACGAGCACCGCCGAGAAAGGCTCGGAATTCGCCTGGTCGCAGCGCGCGACGAAGGGGACGGGCGGGAACGTCTCCATTCCCCCCGGCCCCCTCCCGGCCGTCCGTTCCTTGTGTTACCTGCCGACCGGGAGTCCACCCAGCAGCGGCGCGGTCCTCTCCGTGGCGTCCAGCCCGCCGGTGGTGTCCGAGACCTTGCCGACCAGGTTGTTGTCGGTCACCTTGCTCACGGCTTCCGCGGGGACCGCCTCGGCCAGGCCGCGCTTGCCCAGCGTGTCCACCGCCCCGTTGAGGCTGGCGGGGGTAAGAGTGTCAGCGGCAAAGGCCGGTGCGGCCGCGCCCATCGCCATGACGGAGCCGGCGACGACCGCAGCAACCTTCGTGGGCTTCATCGGGAGTGAATCCTTCCTGGAAGGGCGTCGTGCGTAACAACTCGCGCCGTGGACCGCTTATTTGTCCGGTCCCTGGGCGGCGCTCTCTGCTTCTGTAACGAGTCCCCCGCGCGGCGGAAACTCCATGTCGTGGGAATTCTCGACACTGCACCCGAATGATGTGTGGCGGTCATATTCTCGTACCAGTGTGAAAGAAGCATTCGTGGTCTTCCTTCCGGTGATACGTCGGACTGGTGACACCACCGTGCGCCGCCAAGGGGTGGCCGCACACGGAACGGCGCCGCCCCCGGTGTCCCGGGGGGCGGCGCCGTTCGCGTGGATCGTCTTCCGGCGTCAGTCGTTGATGCAGGCGTTGCCGAAAGCCGGGTTCAGGGCCCCGATGACATCGGCAGTGTTGCCGCACAGGCCGACCGGGATGTGGATCGGGGCCTGGGCGGCGTTGCCGGAGATGACGCCGGGCGAGCTCATGGTCGCGCCGTGCGCGTCGACGTCGGCGTTCGCGACGCCGGCGGCACCGGCCATGGACACGGCTGCGGCGGAGGTCAGGACGACAGCCTTCGCGATACGGGACATGGTGGAGCACTCCTCGGTTCGGAACGAGCGTTGCGGCCGACGCGGCCGACTCCATCAACAACGCGTGAGGCTTTCGCCGGTTGCTCTACTGAACGGGTGAACGCACCTCACCGACCGGTTCGCCGAGCACCTCACCCGTGACGGAGCTCCGGCTGGGCGCCGAGCCACTGCTTCATCCACGGGCTCACGCCCATGGGCCCGCACGGGCTTCGTATTCCTGTCGCACTGCAGACTCCGTGCGGGCAGTAATCGCTGAACGAGTGGTGCAGCGGCTTGTCCTCACCGATGCATTGGAGCACCCGCCGCATGCACTCGGGATTGTCGCCGTTTCGGAACAGCCCCCGCTCGGGACAGGAGATAGGCTTCCCGAGGGCCGCGGCGAATTCCACATGATGCCGCAGTCCGTACGGTTCGTTCGCCTGCTCGTCGAATGTCCGGCCCGGCGGCTGGTCGTAGGAATCCATCCCCACGATGTCCACGACGTCGCCCGGACAACCCTTGGTCCAGGGAATGGCGTCCCGGCCGCGATTGGGCGCGAAGTCGAACCGGAACTCCTGGCCGGGCACCTCACGCATGGCGGTGACGATGCGGTTCCAGTACCTCCTCCACGCGTCCGGGTCCGGCCCGCAGCGGAGCCACGTGGTCCCCCGGGCCGGCCGACACCACGGAACCGGAAATCAGCAGACCGCCGGTGAACACCCCGAATCAGACGTTCGTCGTCGTTCCCTTCCGGACGGTCATCTCCATGAGTATTCCCAATGGGCCGACCGGGAACTCGGTCCGGCTTCTCCATAGGCCATCAGAGGATTTCATCGCCCAGTCGGGGCATTGAGACGAGGACATGCCGTGCCGCCCTTCGACACCCGCGTCGCCGCCGTGCTCATGCGGTTCGACCGCGATCCGTTCCACCACGGCACGCTCGGCGCGGCCCGCTCCCTGGGCCGGGTGGGCGTCCCGGTCCACGTCGTGGCCGACACCCCGGCCGGTCCCGTGTCCCGCTCCCGTTACGTACGCCGGTGTCATCCCCGCCCGGCGAGCACGGCCCTGACGGACATGCGACGCACGCTCGCGCAGGTCTCCGATGCTCTTTCGGGCTCCCCGGCCGTCCTGCTCGCCCTGGACGACGTCACGGCCCTCGCGCTGGACGGACTACGTCGGGAGCCCGGCGGCCCGGCGGGCCGCTTCCTGCTGCCTGAGCAGCCGTCAGGGCTCCCCGGTCTGGTCGCCGACAAGGCCGCGCTCGCCGCGACCTGCCACCGCCTGGGCATCCCGCACCCGCAGACCCTGGCCCCCGCCGACGCCGGCGAGGCCGGAGCCATGGCCATGGCCCTCGGGCTGCCCGTCGTCGCCAAGTGGAGCCGCCCCTGGCTGATCCCCGCGGGCAGCGGGCTGCGCAGCACCGTCCTGGCCCACTCCGTGGAGCAGGTGCGCGACCTCCACGCGCGCGAGGCGGAGGCGGGCAGCCCGCTGCTGCTCCAGCGGTATTTGCCCGGCAGCCGCGACGGCGACTGGTTCTTCCACGCGTACTGCGACAGCGCCGGGGCGTGCGGGGTCGCGGCCACCGGCCGGAAGGCCCGCTCCTGGCCGGACGGCGCGGGCCTGACGGCCGTCGGGGCGTGGGCGCCGAACCCGGCCGTCGAGCGCATGGCCCGCGATCTGGTGGCCGCGCTCGGCTACCGGGGCATCGTGGACCTCGACTTCCGGCGCGACCCGGTGACCGGCACGTACCACCTGCTGGACTTCAACCCCCGCCCCGGCGCGCAGTTCCGGTTGTTCTCCGACCCGTGGGGCCTGGACGTCGTACGCGCCCTGCACCTGGACCTGACCGGGCGTCCGGTGCCCGACCTGGTCCGCTCGTACGGGCGCCGGTTCGTCGTCGAGAACTACGCCGCCCTGTCCGTCCTCACCTCGCCCCGGCCCCGCCCGCGCGCCTACGCCCCGGGCGGCGCCCTGGAGACGGCCTGGTACGCGGCGGACGACCCGGCCCCGGCGTTCGCCATGGCACGCGCGTGGACGGCTCACCTCGCCCGGCGCGCCCGCGAGGCGCTCCGCGACGCGTGGCGGGCGCGGAACCGCGCCAGGAACCCGGCGCAGCCGGCCGTAAGCACGGAGACCGCCCGAGGCCCTGCCCCCGCCTCCTCCGCCTCCTCCGCTGCCTCCTCCCCCTCCTCCCCCTCCTCCCCCTCCTCGCCCTCTCCCGTCCCTGCCCCCTCCCTCCCCCCGACGATGACGAAAGTGGTGGGTTCGATGCACGACGACGATCTCGTGATCGTGGGCGCCGGCCCGTACGGACTGTCCGTCGCCGCCCACGCGGCCGCCCGTGGCCTGGACATCCGCGTCTTCGGCCAGGTCATGCGGCCCTGGCATCTCATGCCGCCCGGCATGTTCCTGAAGTCGGAGCCGTGGGCCTCGGACCTGTCGGACCCCGCGGGCGCGTACGGCCTCGCCGCCTACGCCGCCACGCGCGGGGTGCGGGCCGAGCACGGCGTACCGCTGCCGATCGGGTTCTTCGCCGAGTACGGCGACTGGTTCGCCCGCCAGGCCGTCCCGCCCGTCGACCCGCGCACCGTCGTGGCCGTCCACGCGCGCGGGGACGGCGGCTACACGGTCACGACGGAGGACGGCGAGGTGCACGGCGCGCGGACGGTGGCGCTCGCGCTGGGCGTGATGCCGTTCCTGGACGCACCCGCCGGGCTGCGCCCGCTGATGCCGCACCAGGTGACGCACAGCAGCCACCACACCGACCTGGGCCGGTTCGCGGGCCAGGACGTGACCGTCGTCGGCGCGGGCCAGGCGGCCCTGGAGACCGCGGTGCTCCTCACCGAGCTCGGTGCCCACGCGCGCATGGTGGCCCGCTCCACCCGGCTCGTCTGGAACACCGTGCCCCCGTCGCTGCACCGCGGCCGCTGGGAGGCCGCCCGAGCCCCGCACACCGGCCTGGGCTGCGGCTGGCAGAACCTGCTGTACGCCCGTACGCCGGGCGTCTTCCGGCGGCTGCCCGCCACGACCCGCGAGCGGCTCTTCACCACCGCCCTGGGGCCGGCGGGCGCCTGGTGGCTGCGGCACCGGTTCGAGGCCGTGCCGGACGTACGGCTCGGCAAGACCGTCGTCGCCGCCGAACCGGCCGGCCGGGGCGGCACCCGGCTGCGGCTCACCCTCGCCGGGCCGTCCGGGCCCGAGGGGCTGACGACCGACGTGGAGACCGACCACCTCATCGCGGCGACCGGCTTCGCTCCGCGCCTGGACCGGGTGGACGTGCTGGCCGGGGAACTGCGCGAGGAACTGCACACGGTCGGCGGGAGCGGTGCCCCCGAGGTGAGCGGGCAGTTCGAGTCGTCCCAGCCCGGGCTGTTCCTGGCCGGCCTGCTCACCGCCCCGTCGTACGGCCCGGCCATGCGGTTCGTGTACGGCGCCGCCTACACGGCCGAGCGGCTCGTGCGGGGCGTCGAGCGGCGGCTGCGGTCGCCGAGGCTGCCGGCGGCGGTGCCGGGGACGCGGTCCCGCCCGGCGGACGACGGCGTACGGCCCGTCGCCTGAGCGTCGCCTGAGCGGCCGACCCGCGCCGGGAACGGCGGGAAGCCGGTCCCGGAGCGTCCTCCGGGACCGGCTTCCGCGGTGTGTCGGATACCGCTGCGTCAGCCGTTGACGCAGGCGTTGCCCATCGCCGGGTTCAGCAGCGCGACGATGTTCAGGCTGGTGCCGCACGCGTTGAGCGGCATGTGGATCGGCAGCTGGACGACGTTCCCGGACAGAACGCCTGGGGAGCTGCCGGCCAGGCCCTCCGCTCCGGCGTCGGCGACCGCCGGAGCGGCGGCGCCCATGGCCAGGAACAGACCGGCAACGGCCACTGCGGCCTTCTTGCACTTCATTTCTCGGCTTCCTTTCCGCAGCGGAAGTCTTGCCACGGATTTCGTGACCCACGAGCCGGTGAGGCCCGGCTGCCGCCGCAAATACCACAACGAATTAATCAACCGAAAAGGCACCAGCGGAACTGTCGCCGTATTGGATTCACTCGAACGCCAACGGGCCGACGCGTCACGGGAGTAGAGAAAGGCGGCCGGAGCCACTCGGGCGCATCGCGCGCGAACGGGTGACGGAGGCTCAGCGTCCGGGCCACACCGGGCGTCGCACGAGGACTTCCCACTCCTGGTCCCGCGCTCCCGGGACGACCCGGCCCTGGGCTCTCCACTCCCGGGCGAGGCGCGAGAAGAGCGGTGCCGCCTCGGCGCCCCGGTGAGACGTGGGGGTGGCCGCTGCCGCCTGCCGGTCTCGGGTCTGCGGAACGAGGGGCACCCGCTCCCACTTTCCGGCGCCTGAGGCCATGCCAACCCTTCCGTTCACAGCGCGTGGCGAGGCCCTCGCATCATGTCACAGCCGTCACGCGCGCACCCGCACTGTCCGCAGACGGATATCCGCCGCATCGCGGATGTGCATGCCCGCCGACCCCCCCGACGTCAGATAGGTCAGCACCGGTTCCGTGAGCCGCTCACCCGGCAGGACCACCGGGACACCGGGCGGGTGCGGCGTGATCATCTCGGCGGCGACCCGGCCGGCCGCCTCGCCCACCGGCACGTCCTCGAACGCGGCGAAGAACGCGTCGCGCGGCGGGCACACCTGTTCCATGCGCAGCTCGGCCGGGCCGGGCACGTCGGCCAGGCGGGCGTCGGCCACCTCGTCGGCGTGCTCGGCCAGCTCGCGCAGCGCGTCCAGCAGCGGCGCGGTGGTGGCGCGGGAGTCCGCGTAAGTGAGCTGCGCGCCGATCCTGCGGTGGTCGCTCATATGGACGTCGATGCTGCGGTGGCCGTGCAGCCAGTCGGCCGCGCGGTAGCCCGTGGTGCCGAGGCCGGACACGTCGACGACCACCGGCAGCGGGTCGAAGTCTGCGCCGCGGCCCGGTCCGGTGAGCTCCGCGCCCCCGTACACGTGCAGGCCCTCGATCCGGTCGATCTCGCCGCGCACCTCGTGAGCCAGCCGCAGGGCCTCGCCGAGCAGTTCCCGGCCGTACAGCACCATCTGCCGTCGCCAGCCGTCCAGCCCGGCGTAGATGAGCACCGACGGCGAGGTGGTGCCCAGCAGGTCGGCGCGGGACCTGAGCACCGCCGGGTCGACGAGGCCGCTCCGCAGATGGCAGACCGAGCCCTGCTCCAGGCCGCTGCCCATCTTGTGGATGCTTGTGAACGCCAGGTCCGCGCCCGCGTCCATCGCCCAGGACGGGAGGTCCGGGTGGAACGGCAGATGCGCGCCCCACGCCTCGTCGACGATCAGCGGTGCGCCGTGCCGGTGACACACCCGGGCGATCTCGTCGAGGGCGGCGCACGCACCGTACGCCGTGGGGCTGGTCACCAGGGCGCCGCGCGCGTCCGGGTGGCGTTCGAAGGCGGCCTCGTACGCGGCGGGGGACGGCGGGTACGAGATCCGCAGCCGCTCGTCCCACTGGGGCTCCACCCACACCGGCTGGATGCCCGACACGATGAGCCCGGCCACGGCCGACTCGTGCGCGTCCCGCCCGATCAGCAGTGTGTCGTGCGGCCCCGCGACCGTCAGCATGGCCGCCTTCACGGCGAGGGAACTGCCGCAGCTGGTGAACAGGGCGTGGTCGGCGTGGACGGCGTCGGCCATCAGCTGTTCGGCGCGGTGGAGGACGCCGCCGCTGGCGCGCCGGTCGTCGAGGCCGCCCGACACGGGCACGTCCGACTTGAACACCGCGTCGCCCAGCACCTTGCGCACGGCCGGGTCGGCGCCCCTGGCCTGCTTGTGGCCGGGCGGCGCGAAGGCCAGCGTCCCCATCTCGTGGTAGCGGTCGATCGCTTCGAGGACCGGGGCACCCAGATGGTCGAGACGGTTCAGGGACATGGGGTGCCACCTGCCTCAGTGCGGGAGCACCGCGAATCGCAGTCCGAAGTGGTCGAGGGTGCGGGGCAGTGGTCGGTCGGGCCGCAGCCGCCCGGGCCTGTCCGGCAGATAGGTGTGCCGCTCCACGAGGGCGGCGAGCAGCGTCGACGAGAGGAACAGCACCAGGTCCTCGCCGGGGCAGGCACCCGGTCCGGCGCTGAACGGGAAGAGGCCGGGGGTGTCCTGCGCGGTCCCGTCGAGCCAGATCTCGGGCATGAACCGGTCGGAGTACGGCAGGGCGTCGTCCCGGTGGAACAACGGCGTGTAGATCAGGAACTCGGTGCCCACGGGGAACGTACCGTCGCCCCAGCTGGTGTCCCGCACGGCCTCGCGCAGCAGGAACGGGGTCGTGGGCCAGAGCCGTACCGACTCCAGGACACAGGCCCTGGTGTACGGGAGGAGCCGGGGCTCGGTCAGGTCGGTGACAGCCACCTCGTTGCGTACCTGGGTGTCCTTCGCCGTGTGCGTGGCCAGCAGGGCGAGGGCCCGCCACGCGGCGATGCCGCCCGCCTCGAAGGCGAAGAGCCAGTGTGGCACCTGCCCGGCGGGGTCGGTGCCCGGCGCGGCCGGTGCCCTGGCCATCGCGGACGCGAGACTGCCCGGTTCGGCACGCTCGACATGGGCGCGCAGCCGCTGCTCGAAGCGCTCCCGCAGGCCGGTGCGGCGCGGGGCGGCGGCGGACCAGTTGGCGGCGGCGCGGAGCCGGCTGAGCATGGCGGTGAGCGCTGTGTCGTCCCGGGCGGCGTCCCCGAGCACCGCACGCCGTACGGCCCGGTTCCAGCCCCGGGCGAAGTCGTCCCACCCGAGCTCGCCCTGCTCGCCGCCCGTGGCCGCCAACAGTGCCCCGGCCTCCTCGCGGACGGTGCGTACGAGCCGGGGGGCGAGGCTGTGCAGCTGGTTGCCGGTCTCCAGGACGGTCTCGTTGAGTGCCCGCCGCGCGGCCCGCTCGGCGCCCCGTGAGATCAGCAGCCCGTGTGGCTGGAACTGCTCCAGCGAGGCCCGCTTCTCGCGGGTGGCGGGGGAGTACGGATCGGGCGTGCGGTCCAGGACGTGTATCGCGTCCTCGGGGTCCAGCACGAGCACGAAGTGCCGGCCGGCCAGCTGCACCCGCAAAGGCTCGGGGCCGTACCGCCGCCGCAGCTCTCCGAGCAGTCCGATGGCCCGTCGGTCGACGGCGTACCGCTCGGCCAGGGCCATCCCGCTGCGCCGCCGTACGACCACACCGGCGGCGAGCGTGGGCGCCACCACCACCGCGGCGACCCGGGCCGCGTCCCGCCCCGAAGCCTTCCGGGGCACCGCCTCCATCCGCACCATGTCCCCCGAGTGCCCCGGCCCACCCCCGCAAAACGAGCCGCGTCGCCCGGGGCCGAAGCGGGCCCGGGCAGCCGGGAGCAGTTCCCGGGCCCGGAGGGGACGTAGGCCCGGGAACTGCACGTTCAGGCGGTCAGCCGCCGCCCGTGGTAGGCCCGCCGCTGCCGAAGCCGCCGCTCGGCGCGCCGCGCCACTTCTGGTCCTCCTCGGACACGGGCGACGTGTCCGGCTCGGTGCTCTCGTGCTTGAACTCGTACGGCATCATCCGCCGCTCGCTCCTCGGTACCTCCGCCGGCCTCCGATGCCCCTCCACCTCGCCGGGGATCCCGGAATCCGGCGGGCGATGCGGCTGATCCTCCGGCTTCGGCGGAGCCGCCTCCTTCATCCAGATCCGCCGGCCCAGCCAGAAGGCGCCGAGCAGGAACGAGACGACCAGAAGCCCGGCGATGAGCTGCCCGATGCCGCCCTTGAGGAAGTGTGACTCGGCGAATTCCGCGCCGTACGTGATGAGACCGTTCATAAAATAGGAGTACCCACCCCGGCGTGAATCAGACATGCGTTTACCAGGGCCACCCTCATTTATGGCCACGCGCACTATCGTCGTAGGAATTCTGAGCCTTTATTCATTGATTGCGCTCTTCGAGTGACGTCGCGCAACCTGAACAGCGCCGCGGTGTTGGGCAGGGCGACCCGAGACCGGGTCTCTCGACGAGAAGGATCACGTAATGATCAAGAAGGCTCTGGCAACCGCCGGCGTCGCGGCCGCCGTCCTCGGCGCCGGTGCGCCGATGGCCGCCGCGACCGGCGACCACGGCGTTGACACCCAGAACGGCAACTCCGCCACGCAGACCTACGGCAACACGTACACGGGCGGGTACATGAGCCCGCAGATCGGGCTCGTCCAGGGCTCGTTCAACAAGCCTTGCCTGGGTATGCCGGTCCAAGGGGCCGACGTCCAGAACGTCCTCGCCCTGGCCAACGTCGGCGTTCAGGACATCCTCAGCGACACGCAGAGCCAGCAGTGCGCGGAGAACTCCACGGCGGTCAAGGGTGACAGTGCCCTGTCGCACATCCTGGAGAACGTCCTCTCCGAGAACGGCGCCATGGCCGCCGGCTGACGGCGTGCCGCGGCCGGCCCGCGCGTGTGAAGCGCTGCCCGAGCCGGTTCCTCGTGGCCCTTCCGGCCACCGCTCCATCTTTCAAACCATGCGCCCCGCCTGCGGGTGCGGCAGGACGACCCGGACGCCGGGTCTCTCGACGAGAAGGAACAACCATGATCAAGAAGGTTCTGGCCGGCGCCGGTGTCGCTGCGGCCGTCCTGGGTGCGGGCGCGCCGATGGCCGCCGCGACCGGTGACCACGGCGTGGACACCCAGAACGGCAACTTCGCCACGCAGTCCTACGGGAACACCGTGACCGGCGGGCAGATGAGCCCGCAGATCGGGCTGGTCCAGGGTTCCGTCAACAAGCCCTGCCTGGGTATGCCGGTCCAGGCCGGCGTCCAGAACATCGCCGCCCTGGCCAACGTCGGCGTCGAGGACATCCTCAACGACACCCAGGACCAGCAGTGCGCGGAGAGCTCCACGGCGGTCAAGGGTGACAGCGCCCTGTCGCACATCCTGGGGAACGTCCTCTCCGAGAACGGGTCCGCCAGCGTCAGGTGACACCGCCCCGCTGACAGGGAGCGCATGGGCCGGCCCCGCATCCGAGACCACGGGTGCGGGGCCCGCCCATGTCCGCACCCATGTCCGCACCCATGTCCAGATCCATGTCCAGACCCGTGTCCTGACCCGTGTCCCATCCCACCCGCGTCCGCGCGCCGGAATCCATGTGAAACATTCCCGCATGGTCACCGCGTCGGTGAGGTGAACGATGGCAGCGGTGCGAAGGGGAGGGCATGAGAAGGTCCCGCACGGAGGAGTTCCTGGAGTTCGCCACGGCACAGTCCGGGCAGCTCTTCCGCTCGGCCTGCCTGCTCACCAGCGGTGACACCCATCTCGCGGAGGACCTGGTGCAGGAGACCCTCGGCCGGATGTACGCCCTGTGGGGGCGGACCGGCCTGCTGGGCCGCGCGGTACGGATCGACAACCCGGCCGCGTACGCCCAGACCGTGCTGGTGCGCACCTTCCTCAGCCACCGGCGGCGCCGCTCCGCCGGCGAGCGGCCGCTCGGCGAGCTGCCGGACGTGGCTCAGCCGCCCGCGCCCGGCGACGACCCGGAGCTACGGGTCGCGCTGCTCGACGCCCTGGCCGAGCTGGCGCCCAAGGACCGGGCGGTCGTCGTCCTGCGGTACTGGGAGGATCGCAGCATCGAGGAGACCGCCCAGATCATGCGGGTCAGCTCCGCCGCCGTACGCACCCGGTCGGTGCGCGCGCTGGCCAGGCTCCGGGACGGGCTCGGCGGCAGTCTCGTCGAGTACGCCGCCTGCTGAATCGTTCAATCGTGTTCCACCATGAACCGGACTTGGGGGTTCGGCATGTCTGCAGATGAGAGGTTCGAGGAGGATCTCATGGCCGCTCTTCGCCGCACCGGAGACGCATTCGGCTCGGACGACGGCCGCCGCCTGGTGGCCGGGGGAGTGGCCCGGGGGCGCCGCCGCGTCGTGCGGCGCCGGGTCGGGGTGGTCACCGGCGGTGTTCTGGGGCTCGCCCTGGTGAGCGTCGGTGGCGTCTACGCGGCGGGCGCGCTCGGCGGCGGGGCCGGTGGGGGCGGTGACCGGGGGAACGGGGGTTCCTCGGTCGCCGCGCCCGACGGCCCACGGCCGAGCACGTCCGTCCCGCCCGCCGGGGACATCGGCGCCGACCGGCTGATCGCCACCTTCAGGAAGGTCGTGCCGCGCGGCGAGCTGACCGACGCCGTGGCGCGGGGCACCGCGGACGAACGCGGGCCGATGATCAGCGGCGTCCTCGACGACGGCCAGGGCAGGGCGGCGGTCGGCCTGGGCTTCTACCGGACCGCCCCGAATTCGGTGGGCACCACCGAGTGCCCCGACAAGGTGATCAACACCTACGACGACTGCACCGTGGAGAAGCTCCCCGGCGGCGCCCAGCTGATGATCTACCAGGGCTACGAATATCCGGACAGGCGCGAGCCCACCAAGCTCTGGCGGGCGACGTACTACAAGAACGGGATCGTCACCGACCTGAGCGCATGGAACGCGCCCGCCGAGAAGGGCGCCCCCGTCTCCCGCACCGACCCGCCGTTCACCCCGGCGGAGATGAAGCGCATCGTCACCGCCGAGGAGTGGCGGCCCGTCGCCGCCGCCGTACCGGACCCGTCCGGGGCCTGGCAGAACGATGGCGACCCGGCCGACCCCGGGCAGCCGGGCGCCGGGACGGGCCGCGACGGGTTCGACGGCGCCGCCGTGCGGCCCACCTTCATGTCCCTGCTGCCCAAGGGGCTGGAGGTGACGGCCGAGGGCGGTGACGGCGAGTACGCGTACGCGGTCGTCGACGACGGCGAGGGCGGGAGCCTCGTGGAGGTCAACGCCCAGCCGGACATGAGCGACGTCGAGTCCCAGCTCTTTCCGGAGGGCTCGTACACCACGCTGCCCGACGGCACCAAGGTCGCCGTCCACAAGCGGAGGGGCGACAAGCCCGGCGAGGTGTGGTGGAACGTCGACACCATGCGGCCCGGCGGCTACCGGGTCGTCGTCTCCGGCTGGAACAAGGCCACGGCCCACGGCGACCCGAACCGCGCCGAGCCCGCACTCGGCATGGAGCAGCTGAAGGCCATCGCCATCAGCGAGAAGTGGCTCAAGCTGAAGCAGTGACGCCGCCGCGTCGCTACTTCGCGTCCGAGTAGCGCTCCACAGACGCCGTCGTGAACGGGAACCGCACCGGCGTGTCCCCGAAGGCGATCCGCCCGGCCAGGTCACCGGCCGCGCAGATCGCCCCCGCGACCGCCTCCGCCTCCTCCGCGGGGCAGTGCACGATCACCTCGTCGTGCTGGAAGAACACCAGCTCCGCCCGCATCCCGGCGGTCGCGCGGCGCAGCGCGGCCAGCATCAGCAGCGCCCAGTCGGCGGCGCTGCCCTGCACCACGAAGTTCCGGGTGAACCGGCCCCGGGCGCGGGCCGCCGCCCCGCCGCCCGCGGCCGCCCCGTCGTCGTCCTGGGGGATGCCGGCCTCCTCGGCCTCTCCGGCGCCCACGGCGCTCGGACTGGTCCGGCCCAGCCATGTGCGTACCCGCCGGCCCTCCTCGCCCGCGCGCGCCGCGTCGTCGACGTACGCCACGGCGCGCGGGAACCGGCGCCGCAGCGCCGCCAGGTTCTTCAGCCCGTCCCCGCTGGTCTGCCCGTAGACCGCGCCCAGCAGCGCCAGCTTCGCCTGGTCGCGGCTCCCCGCGAACGCCCGGTCCGACAGGCGTGTGTACAGATCGCCGTCGTGCCCCGCCACCTCCATCAGACCCGGGTCGCGGGAGACCGCCGCCAGCACGCGCGGCTCCAGCTGGTCGGCGTCCGCCACGACCAGCCGCCAGCCCTCGTCCGCGACGACCGCCCGCCGGATCACCTTCGGGATCTGCAGCGCCCCGCCGCCGTTTGTCGTCCACCGCCCGCTGACCGTGCCACCCGGCACGTACTCCGGCCGGAACCGCCCGTCGCGGACCCAGTCCCGCAGCCAGCTCCAGCCGTGCGCCGTCCAGATCCGGTACAGCGTCTTGTACGCGAGGAGCGGCTCGACCGCCGGATGGTCCACCTCCGCGAGCTCCCAGCGCCGTGTCGACCGCACCTTGATCCCGGTCTCCGCGAACGCCCTCACCACATCCGCCGGCAGGTCCGGCCGCACCCGGCGGCCGAACGCCGCCGACACCTGGTCCGCCAGCTCCGCCAGCCGGCGCGGCTCGCCCCCGCCCGCGTACCGCTCGCCCAGCAGCTCGTGGAGCACCGCCCGGTGTACGTCCGCCCGCCACGGCAGACCCGCCCGGTGCATCTCGGCGGCCACCAGCATCCCGGCCGACTCGGCCGCGGTCAGCAGCCGCATGCGGTCCGGGTGCTCGGCGGCCCCGTGTCTTCGCTGCTGCTCGGCATAGACCTCCAGCAGCCCGTCGAACGGCAGCCCCGGCCCGGTGGGCTCCGCCTCGAACAGCGACGACTGCGAGCCCGGCTCGGCCGCCCGCGCCGGGGGATCGGGCGGCACCGGCCGGTCGTGCAGCCGCGCCCAGGCGGCCGCCGCCGACCGGGGCTCGCCCAGCCGCCCCTCATGGCCGAGGAGAAGCTGCTCGGCGGCCTCGATGTCGTAACACCGCTCGACCCCGACCCCCGCCGCGAGGAGGCGTGGGAAGACATCGGCCGTGGACCGCCACACCCACCGGCCGACCTCAGGCCGCGCCCGCACCGCCGCCACCAGGTCCGGCTCGGTGACGACCGGGCCGGCGGGCAGCCCGTCCCGGCCGAGGGGGACGAGCCGCGCCCCGCCGCCCTCGACACCGTCCAGCGCCCACCGATCGCTCACGGGTGCGAGTCTCGCACCCGGCACTGACAATCCCCCGGACGCCCGCCGGTCACCCGGGCAGGAGGCCGCGGATCACCCGGGCAGGGCCGCCGACCGCGAGCACCCCGGTCGCCAGGTCCTCCGTGACGACCGATCAGGCGCCGACCACCGTGTCGGCGCCTGATCGTCACACCCGGCAGACGATCACGCCGCCGCGCAGCCGGACGCCGACCCCGATCGTGATCGGCTCGCCCTTCTCCCACCCGGCGCGGCGCCGTCCGGTGTCCGGCGGGATCCGCCCCCGCCCGGCCCGCGGGGCGGGCGGTTCGCGTGGTACGCGCCCATCGCCGCCCCCCGTACTGTGCCCGCGCGGTCCGCGTGTTCTGTGCGCTGCGACCATGGTGTGCGGAGGGCGTCGAGAGCGTAAGGAGGCACCCGCATGCGCGTGGCGCACACGGAGACGAACGGCGAGGACCGCCGCGTCGCCCACGACGGGCGCAGCCGGGCCCGGTCGGCATGAGCGCCGCCGGCACGACCGTCGAGCGCGCCCTGGCGGCCGCCCTGTACAGCGACGGCACCGCCGCCCTCGACACGGGTGCGTCGCTGCTGGCCGCCGATCCCGGCGCGGACGCCGAACTGGCCCGGCGCGGCGAGGAGCTGGTACGCCGGGCGTGGGCGCGCGGCTGGCAGCCCGCCGATGTGCTGCGGCTGGTCCGCCGGGACCTCGACGAGCACCACGCGCGCGTGGCCGGCGGGCTGATCGCCGGCGAGACGGCCGGGTACGCCCACCTGCCCCCGCGCTGGCGCGACCAGCTCGACGCGCTCGACGCGCTCGACACCACGCCCCGGCGGGCCGACCGCTTCTCGTACGCCACGGCCGTGCTGGAGCTGTACCGGCTTCTCGCCCGGCTGCCCGCGATCGAACCGGTCGGCCCGCCGCCCGGCTCCGCCCCGGTCACCGGGCCGGTGGCGGGCGAGCCGCGGATGCTGGCCCGGATCAGGGCGCTGCTGGCCAAGGCGGAGGCGACCGGATACCCGGAGGAGGCGGAGGCGCTCACCGCGAAGGCGCAGGAGCTGATGGCGCGGTACAGCCTGGACGAGGCGGCGCTGGCGGCGCGCACGCACAGCGCCGATGAGCCCGCCGCCGTACGGATCGGTGTGGACGCCCCGTACGAGACGGCGAAGGCGATCCTGCTCGACGCCGTCGCGTCGGCGAACCGCTGCCGCGCGGTGTGGAACGAGGCGTTCGGCTTCTCGACCGTCGTCGGCTTCGAACCGGACCTGGAGGCGGTGGAGCTGCTCCACACCTCGCTGCTGGTGCAGGGGACGGCCGCGATGACGAAGGCGGAGGCGGCCCAGAGAGCGGGCGGCCGGAAGCGGACCAAGACGTTCCGTCAGTCGTTCCTGCTGGCGTACGCCCACCGCCTGGGCGACCGGCTGTCGGCCACGTCCCGCCGGGTCGCCGCCGAGGAGCCGACGCTGCTCCCGGTCCTGGCGGCGCGGGACGTCGCGGTCACGGCCCGTACGGACCGCATGTTCCCGCAGACCACGACGGCGCGGGTCCGGGGCGCCACGGACCCGGCCGGCTGGGACCACGGCACAGCCGCGGCCGACCGGGCCGACACGGGTCGCGCGGCGCCCCCCTGACGGACCGTTCCGCCTCCATTGCGCCGGGGTGGGCGGCGATGACGACGCAGGTGACGAAGGGGAAACGACGGATACGACGGCCCCCGGTGTCGGGGGCCGTCGACGGGCCTACGGCTGCGGCGGCAGCGACGGAAGCGGCGGGATGGAGGGGAGGCCCGGGGGCAGCTCGCTGCCGGTCGGCTTCGCGAGCGTGTCCGTCCTGCCGGAGTCCCAGGCGACGACCAGTTTTGTGCCGTCCGCCGCCCGCACCGTGCCCGACGTGCGGTCGGTGTTGCCGTCCTTGCACGTGAGGTCGAGCGTCAGTGAGTCCGCCTCCTTGGCGGTGCCCTGGCAGACATGGGCGTCGCTGACGACCACGGCATGGCCGCCCTTGCTGATCGTCAGCGTGACGGGCTTGCCGTCCGTGACGCCGATCCAGGAGCCCTCGGCGTCGGCGAGTGCCACGCTTCCGGCGCCCGCGTCCGGCGAGGCGCCGGCGGACGGTGCGGTGGAGCCGCCCTTGTCCGCGTCGTCGCTCTTGCCGGAGCCCGAGCCGCAGGCGGTCAGTGCGACGGCCGCGGCCAGCGCGGCCGCGGCCACCACACCGTTCCGTACGAGCTTCTGCACGATCAAGTCCCCCTTGTCGGTTGAAAAGACCGCGCCAAGCTACCAGGAGCCCGTACGGCGCCTACCAGGACGACTTGCGTACGCCGGGGAGGAACCCGGCGTGCGCCTGTTCCCTGACGCGCACCCGCGACAGGCCGAACTTCCGCAGGTGGCCGCGGGGTCGGCCGTCCACGCCGTCCCGGTTGCGCACCCGGGTAGGGCTGGCGTCGCGCGGCTGGCGGCGCAACTCCGCCTGGGCGGCCAGGCGTTCCGCCTCGGGGGTGCCGGGGCTGCGGATGAGTTCCTTGAGTGCGGCGCGGCGGGCCGCGTACCGCTCGACGACGGTCTTGCGGTGCTCGTTGCGTGCGATCTTGCTCTTCTTCGCCATCAGATCTTCACCCCACGCGCGCGGATACGGGCCACGGCGGCCTCGATGCCGATGGTGTCGACGGTCTTGATGCCCTTCGTGCTGAGGGTGAGCCGGACGTACCGGCCCTCGCTGGGCAGCCAGTAGCGCTTGCGCTGGATGTTGGGGTCGAAGCGGCGGGGCGTACGCCGGTGGGAGTGCGAGACGCGGTTGCCGAAGCCCGGCTGGGCGCCGGTCAGCTGGCAGTGGGCGGACAAGGGTGACCTACCTCTCGGAACGCTGTCTTGGTAATGGAAACCATTTCCATCTACTGTAACCCTCATGGCCCGCAACGAACTCCGCCCGATCATCAGACTCCGGTCCACCGCCGGCACCGGCTACACGTACGTGACCCGCAAGAACCGCCGGAACGACCCCGACCGCCTGACCCTGCGCAAGTACGACCCGGTCGCCGGCCGACATGTCGACTTCCGAGAGGAGCGCTGAGCCGCCATGCAGCCGGAAATCCATCCCCCGTACGGGCCCGTCGTCTTCCGTGACAAGGCAGGCGGCTTCGCCTTCCTCACCCGGTCGACCCTGACCGGCGACAAGACGGTCGAGTGGGAGGACGGGAACACCTATCCCGTCGTCGACGTGGAGATCTCCTCCGCCAGCCACCCCTTCTACACGGGCCAGACGCGCGTCCTGGACACGGCCGGGCGCGTGGAGCGGTTCGAGCGGCGTTACGGCGCCGGGGCCGGACGACGCGGGGTCCGCTGATGCCGTCCGTCCCCCTCTCCGTCGCCATCGTCGGCGGGCTCCACTCCGACGCCCGCAAGGCCGCCGTCGAGCGGCTGCTCACCACCGTGCCGGGCAGTGTCGCGCTCCACCACGACCTGTCGGCCGCCGAACGGGGCGCGGTCCTGCGGACCGTCCGCGACGCCACTGGCGTGCTGTCGTCCGGCGAGACGCCGCTTGTCAACGACTGCGCGTGCTGCGCGCTCCGCGAGGACCTGGTGCCCGAGCTGGAGCGGCTCGCCGACGCGGGCCTGACCCGGCTCGCGGTCGTCGAGCTGTGGGACTCCGTCGAGCCCAGGGCGATGGCCGAGGTCGTGGCCGCCGCCGGGCTCGACCTGACCGGCGTCGTCACGGCCGTGGACCCCGCCCTCGTCCTGCCGTACCTGGGCAACGGCGACGACCTCATGGACGCCGGGCTCGCGGCCGCCCCCACCGACCGGCGCACCGTCGCCGACACGTGGGCCCGCCAGTTGGAGTACGCCCCCGTGCTCGCCGTCCTGGACAGCCCCGAGGCCGACGACGAGGACCGGGCGCTGCTCGTCCAGCTCCACCCGACCGCCCGGAGGGCCGCCGTCACGGACGTACCCGACGGGGAGCTGGCCGCGGCCGCGCTCGCCGGGTTCGACGTGGAGGCCGCGGCGGCCGCCCAGCATCCGGCGTGCGCGCTGCTCCCGCAGGAGGCGGAGGCGGCGGGCGTCGGCACGTACGTGTGGCGCAGCCGCCGCCCGTTCCACCCCGAGCGGCTGTACGCGGCGCTGGAGGACCTGGCGTGCGCCGCCGCCCGAAGCCGCGGCCGGTTCTGGCTCGCGGACCGGCCCGACACGCTGCTGCACTGGGACGCCGCCGGAGGCGCCCTGTGCGTCGAGAGCGCCGGTCCCTGGCTGGCCTCGCTGCCGGACGGCGCCTGGGAGATGGTCCCGCCCGTGCGCCGCGCCGCCGCCGCGCTGGACTGGGACCCGGAGCAGGGGGACCGCTGCCAGCACCTGGTCTTCACCTCGCCCGGTCTGGACCGCGACGGGCTGTCCCGGCTCCTCGACTCCTGCCTGCTCACCGACGCCGAGTACGCCGCGGGCCGCGCCGCCTGGAAGCGGCTGCCGCCCGCCTTCGACACCCTCCTGGAGGTCTGACCCATGTCCCCGCGCCGCCCCGCCGACCGCAAGCCCGCGAAGGCCCGCCCCAACCCCCTGGACAGGGCCGGCATCACATACATCGACTACAAGGACACCGACCTGCTGCGGAAGTTCATCTCGGACCGTGGCAAGATCCGCAGCCGACGGGTGACCCGTGTCTCCGCCCAGCAGCAGCGGCAGCTGGCCCGCGCCGTCAAGAACGCCCGCGAGATGGCGCTGCTGCCGTACGCCTCGTCGGCCCGCTGACCGCAAACCCCTCGGAGGGGCTTTCCCCGCGCACGCGCGCGGGGGAGGCCCCTTTTCCGCGTTGTGCGGCCCTGTACGGCCGCTTTTCCGAATGGGTACAAGCGGAAGGAGCCCGACGAAGTTCGCGCGCGTCTGAGTAGTCGGAGGAACACCCCCCGTGCACGTGCATCTGCTCATGCAATCGCAGGTGAACGCAGCTATGATCCCGGATAGTTGACACCTGCAACATCACTCACTCATGTAACTCATGTGACTCGGGGAGCGTCCTGTGCACCACGTGTTGAACGTGTACAACGGCATGGCGGCCACGGAGCTTCATGGGGTCGTCTGGCAGAAGAGCCGCCACAGCAATTCCCAGGGCTCGTGCGTGGAGTTCGCCAAACTGCCCGGCGGAAATGTGGCGGTGCGCAACTCGCGGCACCCCGAAGGCCCGGCCCTCGTCTACACCCCTGCGGAGATCGAAGCGCTGCTGCTCGGCGTCAAGGACGGGGAATTCGACCATCTGGTGGGCGGCTGAAGCACCCTGCCGCCCCGCCGGCACCCACGGAAAAAGGGGCTCCGCGAGCGGAGCCCCTCTTCATCGGCGTCGAGTCCCCCGTGGCCTCGTGCCGACGTCTCTTCCGGCCGGCCCGGTCTCTCCGGGCTTTTGGCCTCCGGTTCTCCGGTGTGACGGGTCCTACGCGGTGTCCGTGAGCCGGAACAGCGCCCAGACCACCTTTCCGTGCAGTCCCCCGCCGTTGACCCCCCTGCCCGCGTCGAGGTGGGAGCTCGGGGAGGGGTGCCAGCCCCAGCTGTCGCTGAACGACTCGACCAGGAACAGCCCGCGCCCCGACTCGGCCGAGAAGTCCTCGTCGGTCTGCCTGGCCTCCGGTGTGTCGGGGCTCGGGTCGCGCACCGCGCACACCAGGCGGCCCGCCCACCGCATCAGATGCAGCCGTACGGGCGGGTCGAGCGAGTGGTCGCGCGGTGTGTCGGCGGGCAGCGCGTGCCGCAGCGCGTTGGTGACCAGCTCCGACACGACGAGCGCCACATCGTCGAACCGGTCGCTGAGGTTCCACTGCGCCAGCGTCGTGTCGGTGAACTGCCGCGCTCCGCGCACGGCCTCGTATCTGGCGGGCAGTGCGCAGGACGCGGAACTCGAGACGGACGCGGCGTCGATCGGAGGAAGCCCCTGCCTCAGCGGCTCGAGCATGGTCGATCCATTCGTCCCCATGCGAGGCACTCCCCGGATTCGCAGCTGTGGTGCTACAACACGAACGACTACGCAGGTGCGCGGGGACCATGGTTCCGAAAGGGAGGGTCGGATGCAAGGGCAGATGCACGTGCACGCGCCCGACGTGTCCGACCCCGTGACGGTTCTTGGCCATATCTTCCTCGGGGTATCTTCGCGGTCGTGGCCGAACTGTTCGCCATTCTGTAATCGTTCGAGTACGGGGCGGAGTGTTTTGGTGGCAGAATCCACATCCTCGGGGCTCGGGGGTTGCTCCGTCGTACACATCAGCGATGGGGAGGGTTGGAGACGTGACCGCGACTGAATCGGGCGGTTCCGTGGTGCGGCGCATCCTGCTGGGCTCACAGCTGAGGAGGCTGCGGGAGTCGCGCGGCATCACACGCGAGGCCGCCGGCTACTCGATCCGGGCGTCCGAATCCAAGATCAGCCGTCTGGAGTTGGGCAGGGTGAGCTTCAAGGCGAGGGATGTGGAGGATCTGCTCACGCTCTACGGCGTCACCGACGACCAGGAGCGCGCCGCGCTCCTCGGCCTCGTCCGCGAGGCCAACCTCGCCGGCTGGTGGCACAGTTACGGCGACGTCCTGCCGGGGTGGTTCCAGACGTACATCGGGCTGGAAGGCGCCGCCTCGCTCATCCGGATCTACGAAGTCCAGTTCATTCACGGACTGTTGCAGACCGAGGCGTACGCGCACGCGGTCGTCGCCCGTGGCATGCGGGGCGCGCCCGCCGCCGAGATCGACCGCCGTGTGGCCCTGCGCCTGGAGCGCCAGAAGACGCTGGTCTCCGAGCGGGCCCCGCAGTTTCACGCCGTTCTCGACGAGGCGGCGCTGCGCCGCCCCTACGGCGACCGGGCCGTCATGCGCGAGCAGCTCAAGCATCTGATCGAGATGTCCGAGCGGCCCAATGTCACGCTGCAGGTGATGCCGTTCAGCTTCGGCGGCCACGCGGGCGAGAGCGGCGCGTTCACCATGCTCCGCTTCCCCGAGTCGGACCTCTCCGACATCGTGTATCTGGAGCAGCTGACGGGCGCTCTCTACCTCGACAAGCGCGAGGAGGTGTCCCAGTACGAGCGGGCCATGGAACGGCTCCGCGCGGACAGCCCGGGGCCCGAGGAGAGTCGGGATCTCCTCAGGGGACTCCTCCAACTCGGCTGATACAGAAGTAGGATGACGTCTCGTCACGAGTGTCCTGCTGCGGCCCGGTGGGCCACACGGCCTTCGGAAGGGATGGCATGTCCTACTTCACAGATCTGGCCCTGCAGTACATCGATGGTGAGTGGCGGGCCGGTGGCGGCTCGTGGGACATCATCGACTTCAATCCGTACAACGAGGAGAAGCTCGCCTCCATAACCGTCGCCACCGTCGACGAGGTCGACCAGGCATACCGCGCGGCCGAGAGAGCGCAGGTCGCGTGGGCCGAGACCAATCCGTACACGCGGCGCGCCGTCTTCGAGCGCGCCGTGCGGATCATCGAGGAGCGCGAGGAGGAGCTGACCGAGGCGATCGTCGCCGAGCTCGGCGGCACGCGCGTCAAGGCGGCCTTCGAGCTTCACCTCGCCCGGGAGTTCATGCGCGAGGCGGTCTCCCTGTCGCTGCACCCGGCGGGCAGGATCCTGCCTTCGCCGATCGACGGCAAGGAGAACCGGCTCTACCGGCTCCCCGTCGGTGTCGTCGGCGTCATCAGCCCCTTCAACTTCCCCTTCCTGCTCTCCATCAAGTCGGTCGCCCCGGCCCTGGCGCTCGGCAACGCGGTGGTGCTCAAGCCGCACCAGAACACGCCGATCCTCGGCGGCACCATGGTCGCGAAGGTATTCGAGGACGCGGGCCTGCCGCCCGGCGTGCTGAACGTCGTGGTCACCGACATCGCGGAGATCGGGGACGCGCTCATCGAGCACCCGGTGCCCAAAGTCATCTCCTTCACCGGCTCCGACCGTGTCGGCAAGCACGTCGCCACCGTGTGCGCCTCCCACTTCAAGCGGTCCGTCCTCGAACTGGGCGGCAACAGCGCCCTCATCGTCCTCGACGACGCCGACATCGACTACGCCGTCGACGCGGCCGTCTTCAGCCGGTTCGTGCACCAGGGTCAGGTGTGCATGGCGGCCAACCGGGTGCTGGTCGACCGGTCCGTCATGGCGGAGTTCACGGAGAAGTTCGTCGCGAAGGTCCGGACGCTGAAGACCGGAGACCCGGCCGATCCCGGCACGCACCTCGGACCGCTGATCAACTCCTCGCAGGCCGAGTCCGTCACCACCGCGGTCGAGCAGGCTCTCGCGGCGGGCGCCACCGCCCTGGTGCGGGGCACCACCGAGGGCAACGTCGTCCCGCCGACCGTTCTCACCGACATCCCGGCCGACGCGCCCGTGCTCTCCCAGGAGATCTTCGGCCCGGTCGTCCTCCTCATCCCGTTCGACGGTGAGGACGAGGCCGTCCGCATCGCCAACGACACTCCGTACGGGCTCAGCGGCGGCGTCCACACGGCGGACGTCGAGCGCGGCGTACGGATCGCCAAGCGCGTCCACACCGGCATGATCCACATCAACGACGGCATCATCCACGACGAGCCGATCGTGCCGTTCGGCGGCGAGAAGCACTCCGGCCTGGGGCGTCTCAACGGCGAGGCGACGGTGGAGGCGTTCACCACCCAGAAGTGGATCTCGGTCCAGCACGGGCGCAGCGGCTTCCCCTTCTAGGGCAGCCGCGGAGAAGCCCGCGGAGTAGTCCCCGGAGTAGTCCCCGGAGAAGTCCCCGGAGAACCCGTCCGCGATGACGAGCCCTTGCGGACAGAATCTGACCGCAAGGGCTCCTAGCGTGGTCCGCGTCGGATCAGGGCATCGACTACGAGAGGCGGACCGGTCATGGTCACCCACATCCCCGCAGAGGCACACGGCGACGAGCGCGGCGTGCTCCTCTCCTACATGGCGGCGGAACGCGGCGCGATCCGCCGCTCCCTGCTGGGCCTCACCGAGGAACAGGCGGCGAGCCGCCCCAGCGCCAGCGAGCTGTGCCTTTCCGGGCTGCTCAAGCACGTCGCCGAGGCCGAGCTGAGCTGGCTGCGCATGGCCCAGCACAGGCAGAACGAGAAGCAGCGTGACGAGGACACCTGGGGTGACAGCTTCCGGCTCGTCGGCGGCGAGACGGTCCCGGACGTGCTGGCACTCTGGGACGGCGTCGCGAAGGAGACCGAGGAGTTCCTCCGGTCGGCGCCCGATCTGGACGAGACCTTCCCCCTGCCGGACGTGCCGTGGTTCCCCAAGGACGGCAGGGTCTCTCTGCGCTGGATGGCGCTGCAACTGATCAGGGAGATCAGCCGGCACGCCGGTCACGCGGACATCATCCGCGAGTCCCTGGACGGCAGGACCGCGTTCGAGCTGATCGCGATGGAAGGCGCTCAGCAGGAGTCGTAGGCGTCGCCGCCCGCCGTGCCCGTACCCTAGTCAAAATTGACGACGCGGTACGAAGGGACGGGTGCGCGCATGTCGGCGATCCGGCTGCTGGTTCTCGGGGCCGTGCGCCAGCACGGGCGGGCGCACGGCTACCAGGTGCGCAACGACCTCGAGTACTGGGGCGCGCACGAGTGGTCCAACGCCAAGCCCGGGTCGATCTACCACGCGCTGAAGCACATGGCGAAGCAGGGCCTGCTGCGCGCCCACGAGACGGCGCCCAGCACGGCCGGCGGCCCGCCGCGCACCGAGTACGAGATCACCGACCAGGGCACCGAGGAGTTCTTCACCCTGCTCCGCGAGGCGCTCACCGCGTACGACCAGAAGCCCGACAGCCTTACCGCGGCGCTCGGCTTCCTCGTCGACCTGCCCCGCGAGGAGGCCGTCGCGCTGCTCCGGCAGCGCATCGAGGGCCTGGAGCGGTGGCGGTCGACGGTCACCGAGCACTACACGCCCGAGGGCGGGCCGGGGCAGCTGGGCCACATCGGCGAGATCATGAACCTGTGGCTGCACCAGGCCGACGCGGGCGCCGCCTGGACGCGCGGCCTCATCGACCGTATCGAGGGCGGTGCGTACACCTTCGCCGGCGAGGGCGAACCGTTCGTCGGCGTCCTCACCGACGGCCGGGAGAACCCCTACGCGACGGGCACCCCGCACCCGGGCGACCAGGTCTGACGGTCCTTCGGCGGAAACGGCTTGCACCTCACGTCGCGTGAGGACCGAGGCTGAGGGACGTACCGAAGGAAGGAGCGGTGAGTCATGAGCTACTCCGTGGGACAGGTCGCCCGTTTCGCCGGCGTCACGGTGCGCACCCTGCACCACTACGACGAGATCGGGCTGCTCTGCCCGAGCGGCCGCAGCCACGCCGGGCACCGGCGCTACGAGGACGAGGACCTCGAGCGGCTGCAGCAGATCCTGTTCTACCGGGAGCTCGGCTTTCCGCTCGACCAGGTCACGGCCCTGCTCGACGACCCGGACGTGGACCCGCGGGAACACCTGCGGCGCCAGCACCACCTGCTGACCACCCGGATCGCCGAACTGCAGAAGATGGCCGAGGCCGTCGAACACGCCATGGAGGCGAAGAAGATGGGCATCAACCTCACGCCCGAGGAGAGGTTCGAGGTGTTCGGGGAGCAGGACCCGGCGAAGTACGCCGACGAGGCCGAGCAGCGCTGGGGGGACACCGAGGCGTACAAGGAGTCCCAGCGCCGCACCGCCCGCTACACCAAGGCGGACTGGCAGCGCATCCAGGACGAGAGCAAGGACTGGGGCACGCGCTACGGCGCACTGATGGCCGACGGCGAGGAGCCGTCCGGCGAGCGGGCCATGGCCATGGCGGAGGAGCACCGGCAGCACATCTGCCGCTGGTTCTACGAGTGCCCCTACGAGATCCACCAGTGCATCGGCGACATGTACGTGGAGGACGAGCGCTTCAAGGCGTTCTACGACAGCACGCTCCCGGGCATGGCCGAGCACCTGCGCGAGGCCATCCGAGCCAACGCCGCCCGGCAGGCGTAACCGGCACCGCCCGCGGCACAGCCGCCCCGCGCGCACCGGGGACGCCCGGGACGGCACCGCCACGGGCACCGGACACCCGCACAGAAGAAGGCGCCGCCAGAGCCCCGACAGGCCCTGGCGGCGCCTCCGCACCCGCCGGTCGTCACGTAAGGCGACGAGCGACGTACGGTTTCAGTCGTCCGGTTCCGTCGTCCGGTTCCGTCATCCGGTCCGGTCGCCCCGCTCCGTCGTCCGGTCCGCTCACCGCCCGCGGGGGTCGCCCGCGAATTCCGCGCCCGCGCCCGCGTCCGCGTCCGCGTCCGCGCCCGCGTCGGTGTCGGTGTCCGGGGCCGGTACGCGCGCGTGCCGGCCGCGCCCGGCCGGGGCGCTCTCCCGCCGCTTCTTCGCACGGTGCTCCACGATCAGTACGGCGATGACGACCAGCGCGCCGACACCGGCCAGCGCGAAGGTCAGACCGGTCTCACCGCTCGGCGCGAGCAGCGTGCGGTCGTCGTCCTGCCAGGGCCACAGCGCGCGCAGCGAGCCCGCCATCAGACCGGTCATCACGACCAGCGTCATGTGGTGGTAGTTCTCCAGCAGCCACTTCAGCAGCTTCACGAAGAGGGCGAGGCCCACGACGCAGCCCACGGCGAAGGCGCCCAGGTGCGCGAAGTTCCGCTCGTTGACCGCGTCGATCGTCGGCTCGTACAGGCCGAGCGTCAGCAGGATGAACGAGCCGGAGACACCCGGCAGCACCAGCGCGCAGATGGCGAGCGCGCCCGCCGCCGTGACGATCAGCGGATGCGTGGGCATCTGCGCCGGCGGCAGCCCCGTCAGGACGAACGCCCCGGCGGCAACCGCCAGGCCGAGCACGTAGTCCAGCGGCCGCCAGCGCCGCCCGGAGCTGGAGAACGGCACCCACAGGGAGGCCAGCACCAGCCCGAAGAACACCGCGTAGGCGTTCGTCGGCTCTTCCTTGACCAGCGGGGCGATCAGCTTCGCGGCGAGCACCAGGGCCGCGGCCATGCCGATGAGCAGCGGTACGAGGACGCCCCAGTCGACCTTCTTGACCTCGGCGACGGCCCGGCTCCCGCCCTTCCCGCGCGGCAGGTCCGTCGCGGCGATGCGCACCGCGCTCGTCAGGTTGCCCGCACCGCCGATGAGCTTCTCGTACACGCCGGTGATCAGGGCGACGGTGCCGCCGCTGATACCGGGCACGGCCTCCGCGGTCCCGATGAGGGCGCCGCGGAACATGTTGAAGAACTGGGGGCCGGCCAGCTTAGCCATGATCTCCCGTTTCGTAGCAGGACCGCGCCAGCGCGAACCGTCCTGAGGGCGGTCTGGAGTGAGCAACCATCCTAGGCGGTCCGGGTAACGGCCCTCGCGCACGGCGCCGCGTCGGGACGGGCGGGTCAGAAGCCCCTCGTCCGCTTCGCCGCGCGGCGCGCCGCCGACGAGCTCGGGGCCCGCATGAACATCCGCGCCAGCTCGCTGCCCAGGTTCACGCCGATCGCGATGGCCAGTGCCAGGGCCGCCGCGCGTGCGAGGGACGCGAATCCGGCGTCGATGTTGCTCTGAGCGATGTTCAGCACGCCGTAGTACATCGCGGAACCGGGCAGCAGCGGCCCGATCGCCGCGGTCACGTACGGCAGCGACGTGCTGCGTTCGTACCTCGCCATCAGCTGCCCGAACAGGCCCACCAGGCCGGCCGCGAGCGCCGTCGCCAGCACCGCCGAGCCATCGGCCGTGATCGCGATGGCCGCGAAGACCACGTATCCCGCCGCGCCGTTGACCATCACGAAGAGGACCGTGGTGCGCTCCTGCTGGAGCAGGATCGCGAAGGTCAGCGACAGCACCATCGCCGCGAGGATCTGCACCACCGGCCGCTCGATCTGCTCGACGGTGCCCTCGGGGTTGAGCTCGGCGCCCAGCTGCACGCCCACGTACAGCGTCGTGAGCACGCCCACGACGATCGCGACGAAGAAGTACGCGACCTCCAGGAGGCGCGCCGAGGCCGTGATGTAGAAGCCGGTCAGCCCGTCCTGCACGGCCGCGACCAGCGCCCGTCCCGGGATCAGCGCGAACAGCCCACCAGTGATCACAGCCGACGGCCGCAGCCCCGCGTGCAGCAGGCTCACCGACACACCCAGTGCCGCGGGCGGCACCGCGGCCACCGCGAACTGGTAGAACTCCGGCAGTCCGCGCCCCGCGGCCAGCCACGCCAGCCGGTCGCCGAGCATCGCCCCGGCAGCCGCGATCAGGAACACCGCGATATTGCCGCCCAGCAGCACCGACGCCGCACCGGCCAGGCCGCCTGCCGCGAGGGTCAGCGCCCAGCCGGGGTACGGGTGCCGGTTGCGGCGGATCAGGGCCAGCCGCCGATACGCCTCCTCCAGGGTGACGTCGTAGCTCTCGGTGCTGATGTCGGCGACCAGCTGGTACACGGCCGTCAGCCGTGTGTAGTCCGTGCCGCGCCGCCGCACGATCCGGCTCGCCGTCACCGGGTCGTCCACCAGCGACGGCTGGTGGGTCACGGACAGCAGGGTGAAGGTGACCGTCGGCTCGCAGCGGTCGATCCCGTACGAGCGGCAGACCGCGAACATCGCCGCCTCGACGTCCTCCGCGCCCTCGCCGCCCGCGAGGAGCAGCTCGCCGATACGCAGGGTCAGGTCGAGCACGCGCGGTACCGCGGGGCCGACCGTCTCGTCGTGCCGCTGCGCCGCCTCGGCAAGCGGACGGTCGCTGACCGGCATCCGCAGCATCGTGCGCATGCGGTCCTGCCACGGGGCGTCCTGCGAAAGCCGGATCCCGGGGACGCCGTGCGCGGGCGTGTAAGCGGGGTGGGACAGCCGGGCGTCGAACGTGGACGGCGGTATGAACGCCGACCCCTCCGGCTCGATCGCCGACTCCGTCGCCAGCCCCTCGGGGACGGCGAACTCCGAGCTCGGATGGTCCTCCTCGGAGGGCCCGGGCGGCTCCACACCGGCAGGCGGGAGGAAGGCGCTGTGTGCCTCGTCCGACTGCGGCTTGCGGTCCTCCTCGGGACCGTACTGCTCCGCCACCACTGCGCCTGCCCTCACTCCTGTCCGCCACGTGTCACGGTTCGCCCGCGTCCGCCCAGTATGGGCATGTGGACGGGGTGCTCAAAGCGCGGCGGGCGGCGCCCCCCCTCGGACACAGGGGGTGCGCCGCCCGCCGGCGGAAGACGAGGGGGGCTCAGTGAGCGCCGCCCTGCGCCTCCAGGCGCTTGACGGAAGCCTCGATCTCGGCCTCGGCCTCGGCGCGGCCGACCCAGTTGGCGCCCTCGACGGACTTGCCGGGCTCCAGGTCCTTGTAGACCTCGAAGAAGTGCTGGATCTCCAGGCGGTCGAACTCCGAGACGTGGTGGATGTCACGCAGGTGCTCCATGCGCGGGTCCGACGCCGGGACGCAGAGCAGCTTGTCGTCACCGCCGGCTTCGTCCGTCATCCGGAACATGCCGATCGCGCGGCACTTCACCAGGACACCCGGGAAGGTCGGCTCGTCGAGGATGACGAGCGCGTCCAGCGGGTCGCCGTCCTCACCCAGGGTGCCCTCGACGAAGCCGTAGTCCGCCGGATAGACGGTCGAGGTGAACAGGTGGCGGTCGAGGCGGATACGACCGGTCTCGTGGTCCACCTCGTACTTGTTCCGCGAACCCTTCGGGATCTCGATGCAGACGTCGAACTCCACGGGTGGCTCCTCCAAGATCAACACAATGTCGGGTCACTGGACCGCCGTGATCACCCGTGATCATCGGGGTGCCGTGCTCGTGGCCCAGCTCAGTGGTTAAGTGTCCCTCACGCAACCGAGTGCTCGCGAAAGGGGCTGGTGAGCCGTGCTGGAGCGGAACGTGCTGCGGCTCGCCGCAGGCTCCGCCGTCGTCGGTCTCGCCCTGGCCGCCACGGCGGCGGGTCTCGCCGGCCCCTGGGACGGGGGTCAGCGTAGGGCCGAACGCGCCCGCGCGGTCGAACCGGCCGGCACAGGTGGCGCACATCACGACAGGCCCGCGCCGGCAGCCCCGGCCCCGAGCGCTGCGGCGGTCCTGACCCCTCTGACCCCTCCGACGGCCCCACCGGCGCGGATCGCGTCGCTCCCCCTGGCGCCCGCCCTGGACCCCCTGCTCCGTGCTCCGGGCCTGGGTTCCCTGCGGACTGCCTCGGTGGTGGACGTGGCGACCGGGCGCCGGCTGTACGGCCACGGGGCGGCGACCCCGATGACCCCGGCCTCCACCATCAAGATCGCCACAGCGGCCGCCGCGCTCTCCGCCCTCGGCCCGGACCACCGCCTGGCCACCACGGTCGTGGCCGCGCCCGGCAACCGCACGATCACTCTGGTGGGCGGCGGCGACCCGACGCTGGACGGCGGCCGGCTGAAGCGGCTGGCGGATGACACGGCCAAGGCCCTCCGCACGGCGCAGACGACCGAGGTCACCCTCGCCTACGACACCTCGCTGTACGAGGGCCCGGTACGCCACCGCATCGGTGTCAACGACAACATCGCCCCCGTCACGCCGCTCATGACGGACGAGGCCCGACTGGACGGCTCGGCGTGGGGCCCCGCCCCGCGCGCGATGGACCCGGCGGGGCGAACGGCCCGCGAGTTCGCGAAGCTGCTGAGGACGCGGGGCATCACGCTCACCGGAGCCCCCGCCGAGTCCCGTACCGAGTCCCTTACCGAGTCCCGTACCGAGTCGCCTACCGGGTCCGGTGCCGGGTCCGGTGCCGGGTCCCGCTCTCCCGAGCAGCCGAAGAAGCAGATCGCCGCGGCGTACTCGGCCCCTCTGGCGGCCCTCGTCGAACGCACCCTGACATTCAGCGACAACGACCTGGCGGAGGCGCTGGCCCGGGCGACGGCACGGGCCACGGGCCACCCCGCGAGCTTCGACGGCGCGGGCCGGGCGGTGCGCGCCGAGCTGAGGAAGCTGGGCGTACCGCTGGACGGGGCCCGGTTCGCGGACGGCAGCGGCCTGGACCGCCGCAACCGCGTCTCCGCGCGCCTCCTCACCGGCCTCCTCACACGCGCGGCCGATCCGGCACACCCCACCCTGCGCCCGGTCCTCACCGGCCTCCCGGTCGGCGGCTTCAGCGGCACCCTCCGGAGCCGCTACGCCGACGGCTCACCCGCCGCCGGCCTCATCCGCGCGAAGACGGGCACCCTGACCGGCGTGAACGCGCTCGCGGGCACCGCGGTCACCGCCGACGGCCGCCTCCTGGCCTTCGCCTTCCTGGCCGGTGACACCCCGTCGCCGTCCAGGGCCCAGCGGGCCCTGGACGCCCTGGCCACCGCCCTGACGAGCCCCTACGCCACCACCCGGCCCGCTCCCCACACGGCCGGGTGACGGCTCGCGCCCTCACCGTTGTGGCGTGGAGCACGTACGGTTGACGCATGACGAGCATCGGTGGTGCCGAGATGGTCGACTGGAACCTCGCGGTCGCGACCGCGACCCGATTCGTACGGCCCGGGCCCGAGGTGAGCCGCGAACAGGCGCGGGAGGTCGTCGCCGAGCTACGGCGGCACGCCAAGGCGTCCGAGGAGCACGTCCGGGGCTTCACCCGCATGATCCCCGAGGGGCACGAGCCCGAGGACACCCCCGTCCTCGTCGTCGACCGGACCGGCTGGATCCGGGCCAATGTCGCCGGCTTCCGCGAGCTCCTCAAACCGCTCCTGGAGAAGATGTCGGAGCGCCGCTCCGCCGCCCCCGGCGGCGCCGTCCTCGGCGCGGTCGGCGGCAAGGTGACCGGTGTGGAGCTGGGCATGCTGCTGTCCTTCCTGGCCTCCCGCGTCCTCGGCCAGTACGAGACCTTCGCGCCCGCCACCCGAGAGCTCCCGGCCGGTGAGAACGGCGGCGGGCGGCTCCTCCTCGTCGCGCCGAACATCGTCCACGTCGAGCGCGAGCTCGACGTCCGGCCGCACGACTTCCGCCTCTGGGTCAGCCTCCACGAGGAGACCCACCGCACCCAGTTCACCGCCGTGCCCTGGCTCCGCGACCACCTCCAAGGCGAGATCCAGTCCTTCCTCGGCGCCACCGAGGTCGACCCCATGACCGTCCTGGAACGGCTCCGCGAGGCTGCTCAGGCGTTCTCCGGCGCCCGCCCCGAGGGCGACGAGGAGGACGGCGGCCACTCCCTCGTCGAGCTCGTCCAGACCCCCGAGCAGCGCGAGATCCTCAGTCGCCTCACGGCGGTCATGTCGCTCCTGGAAGGCCACGCCGACTACGTCATGGACGGAGTCGGCCCCCAGGTCGTCCCGTCCGTCCTGGAGATCCGCGAGAAGTTCCAGCAGCGCCGCGCCCGCGGCGCCTCCCGCCTGGACCAGGCACTGCGCAAGCTCCTCGGCCTCGACGCCAAGCTCCGCCAGTACCGCGACGGCGAGCGGTTCGTCCGTGCCGTCGTCGAGGAGGCCGGCATGGACGGGTTCAACCGGGTGTGGACCTCACCCAACACCCTCCCCACCAAGGCGGAGATCGCCAAGCCGGCGGACTGGATCGCGAGGATGCACCGTAAGGCAGACTGAGACGGCCGGGAGACCGAGAAGACAGAAGCAGAAGACAGCGAAGGAACGGTTCCGGCCGTCGGCGAAGAAACGCCTCTCCATTCACCCATCCGAGGGACCGTGGGCGAGGGATAGGCGTGCGATGCTCGGGTAACGGCCGTGTTCTGTCACCATCGACGCACGCTGAGTGACGATCTGAGTGACCGAACCCCCCTCTCCGACCGTTAAGACTCCGACCGAGGCACCCCCCAACTTCCACGAAGGGCACCGGACATGGGTCCCCATCCTGCGGTCGCGGCGATACGCCTGGCGGTTCGCCGCGTACTCCACGACGTACTCAACGAACTCACCGAGACCGGTGAGGCCGCACCCGCCTCCCCCGAGGCGGGCGCATCCGCACGTCCCCGCACCGGCGAGCCCCCGCTCGTCCTGGTCGCCTGCTCCGGCGGCGCCGACTCCATGGCGCTCGCCTCCGCCCTCGCCTTCGAGGCGCGCAAGCTCGCCGTCCGCGCCGGCGGCATCACCATCGACCACGGCCTCCAGGCCGGCTCCGACCTCCGGGCCGCCGAGGTCGCCTCCCGGCTCGCCGCCCTGCGGCTCGACCCGGTCGAGGCCATCGCCGTGACCGTCGGCCGCGACGGCGGACCCGAGGCCGCCGCCCGCGACGCCCGCTACGCCGCCCTGGACGAGGCCGCCGAACGGCTGGGCGCCGCCGCCGTGCTGCTCGGCCACACCCGCGACGACCAGGCCGAGACCGTGCTCCTCGGCCTCGCCCGCGGCTCCGGAATCCGGTCCCTGTCCGGCATGGCCGCCGTCTCCGGCGCCGCCGGCCGCTACCGCCGCCCCTTCCTGCAGCTCGACCGGCAGACCGCCCGCAAGGCGTGCCTGGTCCAGTCCCTCCCCGTCTGGGACGACCCGATGAACGCCGACCCGGCCTACACCCGGTCCCGGCTGCGCCACGAGGGCCTGCCCGCCCTGGAGAAGGCGCTCGGCAAGGGCGTCGTCGAGTCCCTCGCCCGTACCGCGCGGCTCTGCCGTGACGACGCCGACGCCCTGGACAGCTGGGCCGCTCAGGCCGACGCCACCGTCCGCGACGAGGCCGGCCTCCTGGAGTGCTCCAGGCTGTACGCGCTGCCGCCCGCCGTACGCCGCCGTGTCCTGCGCCGCGCGGCCATCGCCGAAGGCGCCCCCGCCGGCTCGCTCTTCGCCCGGCACATCGAGGAACTCGACCGGCTGATCACCGGATGGCGCGGACAGGGCGCCATCAATCTGCCCGGCCGCGTCGTCGCCCGTCGTCAGGGTGGCAGACTGGTCATCCGGCAAGGCTGACCGAAAACCGGCCGAGGCGTCGGCCGGCAGGCCGACCAGGCCGGTCCAGGCTGACGCAGGCTGCAACGAAAGTGACCCGGGTGAACCAGAACGACATGGGTGCCGACCTCAAGTCGGTACTCATCACCAAGGAAGAGATCGACGCCAAGCTGGCTGAGCTGGCAGCGAAGATCGACGCGGAGTACGCGGGCAAGGATCTCCTCATCGTCGGCGTCCTCAAGGGCGCCGTGATGGTGATGGCGGACCTGGCACGCGCCCTGTCCACCCCCGTCACCATGGACTGGATGGCCGTCTCCTCGTACGGGGCGGGCACCCAGTCCTCGGGCGTCGTCCGGATCCTCAAGGATCTGGACACCGACATCAAGGGCAAGCACGTCCTGATCGTCGAGGACATCATCGACTCGGGGCTGACCCTGTCCTGGCTGCTGTCCAACCTGGGCTCGCGCGAGCCGGCCTCTCTGGAGGTCTGCACCCTGCTGCGCAAGCCCGAGGCCGCCAAGGTGGCGATCGACGTCAAGTGGATCGGCTTCGACATCCCCAACGAGTTCGTCGTCGGATACGGGCTGGACTACGCGGAGAAGTACCGCAACCTCCCGTTCGTCGGCACACTCGCACCGCACGTCTACGGGGGCTGAACGGCCCAAGGGGCACGGCGGCCCGGGAACCCTGGCCGCCTTCCCGCCGTTGGAGCAGGGGAAGGCGGCCACGGGTGACAATGCTGGGGTACCGTCCGAAGAACAGCTTTTTCCCACACGAGTGCTGATCCAAGACACCAGCACGTACTCTCACACTCTCACAGCAGCATTTACCTACGGGCAGGAGGGACGGGGCGTCATCGCTCCGTATGGATGGACGTGAAGCGATACTTCCGTGGGCCGGTCATGTGGATCGTGCTGGCCGTCCTCGCCGTGGTCGTGTTGATGCAGGTCGTCGGCTCGTCGGGCGGCTACAAGACGGTGGACACCGGCAAGGTCGTACAGACGATCGCCAAGAACCAGGTCGAACAGGTCAAGCTGACCACCGGCGACGAACAGATGATCAAGGTCGACCTCAAGGACGGCCAGAAGATCGACGGCAGCGACAAGATCCAGGCGAGCTACATCGGCACGCAGGGGTCCGACCTCGCCGCGACGCTGCAGCAGAAGTACGAGGCGGGTGAGATCGAGAAGGGCTACACGATCTCGCCGACGAAGCAGAGCGCCTTCGTCTCGGTGCTGCTCTCGCTGCTGCCCTTCGTTCTGATCGTTCTGGTCTTCCTCTTCCTGATGAACCAGATGCAGGGCGGCGGCTCCCGCGTCATGAACTTCGGGAAGTCCAAGGCCAAGCTGATCACCAAGGACACCCCCAAGACGACCTTCTCCGACGTGGCCGGGTCGGACGAGGCGGTCGAGGAACTCCACGAGATCAAGGAGTTCCTGCAGGAGCCCGCCAAGTTCCAGGCAGTCGGCGCCAAGATCCCCAAGGGTGTGCTGCTGTACGGCCCGCCCGGAACGGGTAAGACGCTCCTCGCGCGCGCCGTCGCCGGCGAGGCGGGCGTCCCGTTCTACTCGATCTCCGGCTCCGACTTCGTCGAGATGTTCGTCGGCGTCGGCGCCTCCCGCGTCCGCGACCTGTTCGAGCAGGCCAAGGCGAACGCCCCGGCGATCGTCTTCGTCGACGAGATCGACGCCGTCGGCCGCCACCGCGGCGCGGGCCTCGGCGGTGGCCACGACGAGCGCGAGCAGACCCTGAACCAGCTGCTCGTCGAGATGGACGGCTTCGACGTCAAGGGCGGCGTCATCCTGATCGCCGCCACGAACCGCCCGGACATCCTCGACCCGGCGCTGCTCCGCCCCGGCCGCTTCGACCGGCAGATCGCGGTCGACCGCCCGGACATGCAGGGCCGTCTGGAGATCCTCAAGGTCCACCAGAAGGGCAAGCCGGTCGCCCCGGACGTCGACCTCTCGGCCGTCGCCCGCCGCACGCCCGGCTTCACCGGAGCGGACCTGTCGAATGTGCTGAACGAAGCGGCGCTCCTCACGGCGCGCAGCGACAAGAAGCTCATCGACAACCACATGCTGGACGAGGCGATCGACCGTGTGGTCGCGGGCCCGCAGAAGCGGACCCGGATCATGTCGGACAAGGAGAAGAAGATCACCGCGTACCACGAGGCCGGTCATGCCCTCGTCGCCGCGGCGTCCCCGAACTCCGACCCCGTCCACAAGATCACCATCCTGTCCCGCGGCCGCGCCCTGGGCTACACGATGGTCCTGCCGGACGAGGACAAGTACTCGACCACCCGCAACGAGATGCTCGACCAGCTCGCCTACATGCTGGGCGGACGCGCCGCCGAGGAACTGGTCTTCCACGACCCGACCACGGGCGCGGCCAACGACATCGAGAAGGCCACCACGACGGCCCGCGCGATGGTCACCCAGTACGGCATGACCGAGCGCCTCGGCGCGATCAAGTTCGGCGGCGACAACACCGAGCCGTTCCTCGGCCGTGAGATGGCGCACCAGCGCGACTACTCGGAAGAGGTCGCCGCGCTCGTCGACGAAGAGGTCAAGAAGCTCATCGAGGCCGCGCACAACGAGGCGTGGGAGATTCTCGTCGAGAACCGTGACGTCCTCGACAACCTGGTGCTTCAGCTCCTGGAGAAGGAGACGCTCGGCAAGGAGGAGATCGCCGAGATCTTCGCCCCGATCGTGAAGCGCCCGGCGCGCCCGGCCTGGACCGGATCCTCGCGGCGTACGCCCTCGACCCGGCCGCCGGTCCTCTCCCCGAAGGAGCTGGCCCTCACCAACGGCGCCACGCCCTCGACGGCGACCGCCGCCACCGCGGTGGACACCAGCAAGGCCCCCGAGGCGGTGCCGGAGGAACGCCCCGAGTCCTGATCTGCGGATCAGACCCTGCTCGGCCCCGGGCCAGACCCGGAATGGATGCCGCGCCCCCCAGGTTCTAGCCTGTGGGGGCGCGGCATTCGCGCACTTCAGGCAAGACGGAACGAGGCACACATGACCGACCCGGTGACGCTGGACGGCGAGGGCACGATCGGCGTGTTCGACGAGAAGCGCGCCGAGAACGCCGTGCGCGAACTCCTCATCGCGGTCGGCGAGGACCCGGACCGTGAGGGCCTGCGCGAAACGCCCGCGCGGGTCGCGCGGGCGTACCGGGAGATCCTCAGCGGGCTCTGGCAGGAGCCCGAGGACGTGCTGACGACGACGTTCGACCTGGGGCACGACGAGATGGTCCTGGTGAAGGGCATCGAGATCGTCAGCCTCTGCGAGCACCATCTGCTGCCGTTCCACGGCGTGGCCCACGTCGGCTACATCCCGGCGGACACCGGCAAGATCACGGGCCTGTCGAAGCTGGCCCGGCTGGTCGAGGTGTACGCCCGCCGCCCGCAGGTCCAGGAGCGCCTGACGACACAGATCGCCGACTCCCTGATGCGCATCCTGGAGGCGCGCGGCGCGATCGTCGTCGTGGAGGCCGAGCACATGTGCATGTCGGTGCGCGGTATCCGCAAGCCCGGCGCGAAGACCACGACCTCAGCCGTACGCGGTCAGCTGCGTGACGCGTCGACCCGCGCCGAGGCCATGAGCCTGATAATGGCCCGCTAGGGATTGTCCGGCGGATCACGGCGGCATTGCGGCCGGGCGTCTCTGCGGTGCGGATGTGCGTGCCAGGCCCGGCGGCCCAGGCGTGAGCCGCCGGACACGACCTGGCGAGGGGGAGTCCCCGGGGGCCTACGCCGTCGTGGTCGAGCTCCCCGGGGGCTCGTCGTCCTCCGGGAGCTTGCACACGCGTTCCAGGAACAGGGCAGCGGCGATCACCGCGAAGCCGGCCAGCACCGCGAAACCGGCGTAGATGGCCTGGTCGCGTCGGGCCGGGACATCGAGCGAGCCCAGCAGGAAGACCCCGGCGCCGCCGTACATACCGCTCACCACAGCCGTGACGAGCGCGCTCGCCTGGCCGAAGACCACCGCGCGCGCCGCCATCAGGGGCTCCACGCCCTTCGCGCCGGGACGGCGCTCCCGCTGGGCCTTGAGCCGGGCCCGCAGGGAGAGCGCCGTCGCGGCGAGGACCGCCGCGATCACGGCGAGCACGATGGGCGCGGCCAGGGGCACGCTCGGCAGTGTGCCGAGCGAGTCCCACAGCCTCGCGCCGCCCCAGGACAGGACTCCGGCCACGACGAAGAGCCCGGCCAGTACCTTGACCCGCAGTTGCTTCACCGGTGTCCTTCGTGTGTGTCGGTGCGGTGCGTTCCGTGCTGCCGTACGGTCAACGCTCAGTCGGGCAGGCGGAGTTCCAGGTCGCCGCGGGGTACGACGCCCTCCTGACCGACACCGGCCAGCAGGTCGGCGACCCGCCCGGCGCCGGGCAGCTGCGCGTCCGGGTCCACGTCCAGCCACGGGCGGAGGACGAAGGCCCGCTCGCGGGCGCGCGGGTGCGGCAGGGTGAGGACGGGGTCGTCGGAGACCCTGTCCGCGTACGTCACGATGTCGACGTCGATGGTGCGCGCACCCCAGCGCTCGGTGCGCACCCGGCCGAATGCCTCCTCCACGGCGTGCGCCCGCTCCAGCAGGGAGGACGGCGGCAGGGTCGTCTTCACGACGACCACCGCGTTCAGGTACGACGGCTGGGAGCCGGGGTCCACACCCCAGGGCTGGGTCTCGTACACCGGCGACACGGCCTTGACGCGTACGCCCGGGGTGTCCTCGAGGGCGTCGATGGCGCTCTGGAGGTTCTCCAGGCGGTTGCCGAGGTTGCCGCCGAGGGACAGGACCGCCTGCTTCGGGTTGGACAGCGTGGTGTCGGCGGCGTCGACCTGCTCCGTCACGGAAGCGGGCACCGGCTGTACCGTCGGGTCGCTGGGCGTGCGGTTCATACGCGGCTCCGGGTGATGGTGATGGTCACGTCGTCGAACGGGACGGTGATCGGGGCGTCCGGCTTGTGCACGCACACCTCGACCTCCTGGACGCCGTCGTGCTTCAGGCACCGCTGGGCGATGCGCTCGGCCAGCGTCTCGATGAGGTCGACCGGCTCGCCCTGCACCACGTCGACGACCTCTTCCGCGACGATGCCGTAGTGGACGGTCTTCGCCAGGTCGTCGTCCGCGGCGGCGGGCCGGGTGTCGAGGCCCAGCACCAGGTCCACGATGAACGTCTGGCCCTCCTCCCGCTCCCTCGGGTAGACGCCATGGTGCCCGCGGGCCTTGAGGCCGCGCAGCGCGACACGATCCACGCGAATCACTCCTGCTGTCGTAGGTCTGGCGGACATCCGGCCGGGTGCGGTCGGTCCGGTTGCCACCACTCGAATCTACCTGCGGGCACTGACGCTGCCCGCGCACGGCCCCGCCGACGGTGTCCTCATGGGCTCGACTACCCGCTTTGGAGGCTCACACCGCGCTCTCGTCGTCCTCGTCGTCGTCGGTTTCCGCCAGTACGGGCGAACCGTGGTGGGACCAGACCTTCCAGCCCTCCGCGGTGCGGCGGAACACGTTCGTCGCGACGACCAGCTGCCCCACCAGGGGCCCCAGCTCGGCACCGTCCTCGGCGGGCCCGCCGCTGAGGATGTTCTCCGTACAGGTCACCAGCGCGGTGTCCCCGGCGACGGAAACCTTCACATCGGTCAGGAAGAACTGGATGTACTCGGTGTTCGCCATGATCAGCGCGTATGACCGGAGCACCTCGCCCCGCCCCGAAAGCACCGGCCACCCCGGGTGGACGCAGGAGATCTCGCCGTGCCGCTCGTCCAGCCACAGATCGGCGACCTCCTCGAAGTCGCCGCGCTCCATCGCCTCGTAGAAGGCGGTGTTGGCCAGCTCGACCGCCTCGGTGTCGGTACGGGCGCCGCTCACGAGGCGGCGCCCTCGACGGCGCGGGCCACGCGGACCGCGTCCGCCGTCGCCCGTACCTCGTGGACGCGGACGGCCCAGGCGCCCTCGTGGGCGGCGATCGCGGAGACCGCGGCGGTCGCGGCGTCGCGCTCCCGGGCGGGCGGCGGTGTGTGGTCCTCACCGGCCAGGACCCGGCCGAGGAACCGCTTGCGGGACGCGGCGACGAGCAGCGGCCGGCCCAGGGCGCGCAGCTCGGCCAGGTGGGCCACCAGGGCCAGGTCGTGCTCCGCCCGCTTGGCGAAGCCCAGACCGGGATCGACGATCAGTCGCTCCGGGGCGATGCCGCCCGCGACGACCGCCTCCACGCGCGCGTGGACCTCGGCGACGACCTCGGCGACCACGTCGTCGTACACGGCGAGGCTGTTCATGTCCTCGCTGAAGCCGCGCCAGTGCATGACCACGAAGGGCACCTCGGCGGCGGCGACGGACGGGACCATCTCGGCGTCGGCCTGGCCGCCGCTGACGTCGTTGACGAGGACGGCACCGGCCGCGACGGCCCGGCGGGCGACCGAGGCGCGCATGGTGTCGACCGAGACGGTGACCCCCTCGGAGGCCAGCCCCCGTACGACCGGGACGACCCGCCGCAGCTCCTCGTCCTCGTCGACCCGGGTGGCGCCCGGGCGGGTCGACTCGCCGCCGACGTCCACCAGGTCGGCGCCCTGGGCGACCAGGTCGAGGCCGTGCTTGATGGCGGCGGTGGTGTCGAACCAGCGCCCGCCGTCGGAGAAGGAGTCGGGCGTCACATTGACGACGCCCATGACCGCACAGCGGTCCCACTCCGGCAGGCCCTGGACCGTGCCCCGTCCACGCAACGTACTCATGCCCCCAGCCTAGGGCCTGTCATTCGGCGGGACCGGACGCGGGACGGGGCGCCGCCCGGTCCGGTCCTGGTGGTCCGGGCGGGTGGCGCCCCGTCGGTGGGGGGTGCGGGTGGGGTCGGTCAGGCCGCGCGCATGCCGGGCTCGGTCGTGGAGGGCGTGATGTGGGCGCACGGGCGGGCGGTGCGGGCGGCCCCCCGGCGGCGGAACGGGCGGGGCGGGGCCAGGTTCACGAAGCCCTCGGCCTGCATGGCGGCGAAGCCGATGCGCGGCAGGTCGCGTGTGCTGCGGTAGACGACGAAGCGGGGCTCCCAGCGGGGCCGGAACTTGGCGTTGAACTTGTACAGCGACTCGATCTGGAACCAGCGGGACAGGAAGACCAGCAGACCGCGCCAGACGCGCAGGACGGGTCCCGCGCCCAGCTTCTCGCCGCGGGCGAGCGCGGAGCGGAACATCGCGAAGTTCAGGGAGACCTGCTTGACGCCCAGCTGGGGGGACGCCTGGAGGGCGGCGACGATCAGCAGCTCGTTCATGCCGGGGTCGGCGGCGCGGTCGCGGCGCATCAGCTCCAGGGACATGCCGTCCCCACCCCACGGCACGAAGTGGATGATCGCCTTGAGGTCGCCGTACGGGGAGGTGTCGGCGTCGTCGTCCGCCTTGTGCGCGGTGGCGATGACCGCGTCGCCGTCGGCCGGGTCGCCGATGCGGCCGAGGGCCATGGAGAAGCCGCGCTCGGTGTCGGTGCCGCGCCAGTCGGCCGCGGCCTGGCGTATCCGCTCCAGCTCGCCCTCGGAGAGGTCATGGGCCCGCCTGACCCGGGTCTCGTAGCCGTTGCGCTCGATGCGCTTGACCATCTGGCGCACGTTACGCATGGCGCGCCCGGACAGGGAGAAATCCGCGACGTCCACCACCGCCTCGTCGCCGAGCTCCAGCGCGTCCAGGCCGGTCTCGCGGGTCCACACCTGGCCGCCGGTCTCGGAACAGCCCATGACGGCGGGGGTCCAGGAGTGGGCCTTGGCCTCGTCCATGAACCGCTCGATGGCGCCGGGCCAGGCTTCGACGTCGCCGATCGGGTCGCCGCTGGCGAGCATCACGCCGGAGACGACACGGTAGGTGACGGCGGCCTTGCCGCTGGGGGAGAAGACGACGCCCTTGTCGCGGCGGAGCGCGAAGTGGCCGAGGGAGTCGCGACCGCCGTGCCTGGCGAGCAGCTCGCGCAGCCGGGCCTCGTCGTCCTCGGTGAGCCGGGCGACCGGGTGCTCGGGGCGGAACGCCAGGTAGATGGTGGTGACGGCGGTGAGCAGGCCGAGCGCGCCGAGCGAGTAGCCGACGGTCCAGGAGACGCTGCCGCCGTAGCCGACCGGCCCCTCGACGCCGAACAGGCCGAACAGGACGTGCTCCAGGCGGTCGCTGAGGCCGGGGCTGCCGACCACCTTCCCGGGGTGGGCGCTGACGATGACCAGGCCGAGGCCGATGGAACCGGCGCCCATCAGGACGAAGTTGGCCAGGGCCCGCCAGCGGCTGCGCGGGTCCGGCAGCGCGGCGAACTCCTTGCGGTGGCGCAGCAGCAGAGCCAGCAGGACCAGGGAGAGCAGGACGCCGATGACGGAGTGGCGGTAGACGAACTGCGCCAGGGCGCCGGCCGGGAGCAGGACCACCGCGGCGCGCCAGGCGCGGCGCTTGTGGCGCTTGAGCCCATGGGCGAGGAGGAGCAGCAGGACGCCGACGCTCAGCGAGAGCGCGGCCGACAGCGGGCCGAGGGTGCCGGGCAGGACCTCCATGAAGTCGTGGAACCTGCTCGCCCTGAAGCGGGGGAACACCCCGGCGGCGATGTCGACGAGACCGATGAACGTGCAGGCCGTGCCGACGAGGGCGGGCACCTTCTCGGCACGCGGTCCGCGCAGGACCCGGCGTACCCGAGTCGGAACCGATGCCGACTTATCCCCATCTACCGTGACAGACATGGCTTCCCGTGGCTCCGCAAGAGATCGTTTTGTCCCTTCGGCCCGAACTGTTCTCGGCGCCGGACAACCGGACAATGTGTGCCCTCTAGGACGACGGGTCCATGCGACGGGTTTACTCGCGCCCCGTAGAAATCTCGACGAAGAAGAAGGCTTGGACAACGCATGGGTCTCACCAGTAACAAAGTTCTGGCGCTGGCCGTCCTTGTGGCCGTGGCGCTGTTCGCCGCCACCGTGTGGCTGTGGCCGCGGCTGTCACGGCGGAGCTGGCGTGCGGTGCTCGGCAGGGTGGGCCTCCTGCTCGTGACCCAGCTCTCGCTCTTCGCGTCGGTCGGCCTCGCGGCCAACAACTACTTCCTCTTCTACGGCTCCTGGGCCGATCTGCTGGGCCAGGAGCAGGAACTGGGCGTGGTCGTCGACCACTCGGCCGGCGGCAAGGACGTCAAGGTCGTCGAGAAGCAGCAGATGGACGTCCCCGGCGGCCGGCACCCGGAGATCGGCGGCCAGATACAGAAGGTCGTCATAGCGGGTGAGAAGTCCGGCATCGAGAGCCCGGCGTACGTCTATCTGCCGCCGGAGTACTTCCAGCCCGCGCACGCCGAGCGCACCTTCCCCGCCTCCGTCGTGCTGACCGGTTATCCGGGCACCGCCGAGAATCTGCTCAAGGGGCTGCGCTATCCGCGCACCGCGTACGAGCAGGCCAAGGAGAAGAAGATGCAGCCGATGATCCTGGTGCTGCTGCGTCCGACGGTCGCGCCGCCGCGTGACACCGAGTGCGTGGACGTGCCCGGCGGCCCGCAGACCGAGACGTACTTCGCCGAGGACCTGCCGAAGGCGATCTCCGAGACGTACCGGGTGGGCAAGGAGCCGCGGAACTGGGGGTTCATCGGCAACTCGACCGGCGGCTACTGCGCGCTGAAGATCGCGATGCACCACCCGGACCGGTTCTCGGCGGGCGCGGGCCTCTCCGCGTACTACAAGGCGGCCGAGGACGTCACCACGGGGGACCTGTTCAAGGGCGACGCGAAGCTGCGTCACCGGGCCGACCTGCTGTGGAGCCTGGACAACCTGCCGCAGGGCGCGTCGTCGTTCCTGGTCACGACGTCCAAGCAGGGCGAGAGCAACCTGAAGGGGACGCTCGACTTCATCAAGAAGGTGAAGGCTCCCGCGCGCGTGTCGTCCATCACCCTCGACAGTGGCGGCCACAACTTCGGCACGTGGAACCGGGAGATACCGCCTGCCCTGGTGTGGATGAGCGGCCGCCTCAGCGCGGCGTGACCTCGCCCTCGCCCACGGAGCGGCGCAGCGCCTCGTGCAGCCGGGCCGGGGTGAGGACGCCCAGGTAGCGGCCGCCGCGCGTGGCGCCCGCGGTGTCCGTCGCGTCCGTGGCGGCGGTGCCGTCCACTACGGCCACCCAGCCCGCGTCGTAGCGGAGCATCGCCGAGAACGCCTCCTTGAGGGAGGCGCCCAGCGGTACGCGCGCGTCCATGGGGCGGGCGAGCTCGCGGACGGTGCCGGTGCCCGTGGGTTCCGCGGCCGCCGGGAGCCAGCCGTACGGCCTGCCATCCTCGTCCAGGACGATGGCCCCTCCACCGTCGAGCGCCCGCTCCCGCGCGCGGGGCAGCGGGTCGTCCAGGCGCACGGCCGGCGGCTGCTCCAGGTCCCCCTCCTCGACCGGGGTGACGGAGAGCCGCCGCAGGGCGCGGTCGGCGCCGACGAAGTCCGCGACGTACGGGGTCGCCGGGGCGCCCAGGACCGTGGCGGGGGTGTCCAGCTGCTCGATGCGGCCGTGACCGTAGACGGCCATGCGGTCGCCCAGCCGGACCGCCTCCTCCAGGTCGTGCGTGACGAACAGGACCGTCTTGCGCATCCGGGACTGGAGCTTGAGGAACTCGCTCTGCAGATGCTCCCGTACGACCGGGTCGACCGCCCCGAACGGCTCGTCCATCAGCAGGACGGGCGGGTCGGCGGCGAGGGCGCGCGCCACACCCACGCGCTGGCGCTGGCCGCCGGAGAGCTGGTCGGGGTAGCGGTCGCCGAACGTACGCGGGTCGAGGCCCACCAGGTCCAGCAGTTCGGCGGCGCGGGCATGGGACTTGGAGCGTCCGGCGCCCAGGAGGCGCGGCACGGTCGCCGTGTTCTCCAGGACGGTGCGGTGCGGGAAGAGGCCCACCTGCTGGATCACGTATCCGATGCGGCGCCGCAGTTCGACGGGGTCGGTGGTAGCGATGTCCTCGCCGTCGACCCGGATGCGGCCCTCGGTCGGCTCGACGAGGCGGTTGACCATCTTCATCGTGGTGGTCTTGCCGCAGCCGGACGGGCCTACGAGGGTGACCAGTTCACCCTCCGCCACCTCGAAGGACAGATCGTCGACGGCCGTGGTGCCGTCCGCGTACCGCTTGGTGACGTGCTCGAACCGGATCACGGCTCCCCCTTGTGACGCGTGGTGATGTAGTGCCCCATGGTGCCTGCCCGGGGCGTATCGCGGTGATTGTCAGTGCCGGGGGTTAGGGTCTTCTCCGATCGAACACCACATCGACGGTCGGAGATCTGACGGACCGTCCGGGGAGCGGGGGAGGTGGGAAGCGATGAGCGGCTGTCTGGCGGCGAACGAGTGGATCTGCGGGGCGTATGTGAGCTCCCGTGCCCGGGAACTGGCGGATGCCACCCTCCAGCATGTGTGGATCACGGCCGCTTCCGTGCTCATCGGGCTCGCCGTCGCCTTCCCGCTGGCGCTGCTGGTGCGCGCCCGGCCGGGGTTCGCGGGACCCGTGCTCGGGCTGACGACCGTGCTGTACGCGGTCCCGTCGCTGGCGATGTTCTCGCTGCTGCTGCCGCTGTTCGGGCTGTCGGCGGCCCTGGTGGTCACGGGCCTGGTGCTCTACTCGCTGACGATTCTCGTGCGGAACATCCTGGCCGGCCTCGCCGCGGTGCCCGAGGAGACCAGGGAGGCCGCCCGCGGCATGGGGTACGGGCCGGGGCGGATGCTGTGGGAGGTCGAACTGCCGCTGGCGCTGCCCGCGCTGCTGGCGGGCGTGCGGATGGCGACGGTGTCGACGATCGCCCTGACGACGGTGGGCGCGCTGGTGGACTACGGCGGTCTGGGGACGCTCATCACCAGCGGGCTGAAGACCTTCTTCAAGGCGCAGGTGCTGACCGCTTCGGTGCTGTGTGTGCTGCTGGCGGTGACCGCCGATGTGCTGCTGCTGGGGCTGCAGCGGCTGCTGACGCCATGGACGCGGACGGCGACGCGGCCATCGCGGGCGACACGGGGCACCCGGGCGTCGCGGACTCCGCGGGTGCGGGGTGCCGCCGGGAAGGCGGGCTGAGCGATGGGGGTCGTGGCGGAGGCGTGGACCTGGCTGACCACCGGGGCCAACTGGACGGGCGAGACGGGGGTGTGGCACCGGCTCGGGGAGCACCTGTGGTTCAGCGGCGTCTGCCTGGTGATCTCCTGCCTGATCGCCCTGCCCCTGGCGTTCTGGCTCGGGCACATCGGCCGGGGCGGCGCCCTCGCGGTGAACCTCTCCAACGTGGGCCGGGCGGTGCCCACGCTCGCGGTGCTGGTGCTCCTGACGCTCACCCCGCTCGGCAGACAGAGCGGCATACCGACGATCGTGGCCCTGGTGCTGTTCGCCGTGCCGCCGCTGCTCACCAACGCGTACCTGGGCATGCGCGAGGTGGACCGGGCGGTGGTCGAGGCGGCGCGCGGCATGGGGATGTCGGGCGGCCAGCTCTTCCGTACGGTCGAACTCCCGCTCGCCTTCCCCATGGTGCTGACCGGTCTGCGGATGGCCTCCGTCCAGGTGATCGCCACGGCGACGCTGGCCGCGATGGCGGGTGAGGGGGGCCTCGGCCGGATCATCACAGCGGGTTTCCACACCTACGACACCGCGCAGGTGTTCGCGGGGGCGCTGCTCGTCGGCGCGCTGGCCCTGCTCGTCGAGGGCGTACTGGTGGCGGCGAGCAGGGTGCTCGTGGGCCATGGACCGAATGGACGGAGACGTACAACGTGATGAGCGGCAGAACCTCGCGTACGGCCGGTGCGGTGCTGGGCGTACTCGCCCTGACCGGCGGGCTCGCCGCGTGCGGCGGCAGCAGCCTGGAGGAGCGGGGCGCCACCGGCACGTCCGGTGAGCGCTCCGGTGCGGCGGCCAAGGGCGCCGTGGTCGTCGGCTCGGCCGGCTTCACCGAGTCGCAGGTGCTCGCGGAGCTGTACGCGCAGATGCTCACCGACGCCGGCTACCGCACGACCATCAGGACGGTGGAGAACCGCGAGCTGTATGAACCCTCCCTGGAGAAGGGCGAGATCGACGTCGTACCGGAATACGCGGCTACGCTTGCGGAATTCCTGAACGCGAAGGTGAACGGGCCGAAGGCGCCCGAGGAGAAGCCGGTCGCGTCCAGCGATGCGGCGGCCACCGTGGCCGCCCTGGAGAAGCTCGCCGCACCGCGCGGACTGAAGGTGCTGCCGGCCGGCGAGGCCGTCGATCAGAACGCTTTCGCGGTGACCAAGGAATTCGCCGCGAAGAACAGGCTCACGACGCTTTCGGATCTCGGCCGGGCGAAGCTGAAGGTGAAGATCGCGGCGGGCGACGAGTGCGCCGTACGGCCGTTCTGCGCACCCGGCCTGAAGTCCGTCTACGGAATCGATGTGGCGGGCATCGACCCCAAGGGCGTGGGAACCCCGCAGTCGAAGCAGGCCGTGAAGGACGGCGTCGACCAGCTGGTGCTGACCACGACGACCGACGCCACGCTCGACGCCTTCGGCCTGGTGCTCCTGGAGGACGACAAGAAGCTCCAGAACGCCGACAATGTGCTGCCCGTCGTCAATGCCGAGGACGCCGGTTCGCCGGAGATCGCCGCCGCGCTCGGCAGGATCACCCAGGCCCTCACGACCGACGATCTGGTCGAGTTGAACCGGAAGGTCGACGCCGAGCGGGCAAAGCCGGTGGACGTTGCGAAGGCTTACCTGGAGGCCAAGGGACTGATCCGTAAGTAACGGCGAAGAGCGCGCGGGAGCGCGGGGAAGTGGAAGCGTCGGCCCGGAACGGACCGGGTGGCAAAACATTGCCGGGCCGACACCCCAAAAGACACCTACGCACGGTAAATTTCGGGCCATGCCACGTGGACGCCACCGCCATTCCCCACCCCTGCACCGGCTTCTGCCGCCCTCCGCGGTGGCCGGAGCGTCCGTACTCTGTGCCGGGGGCGCCTGGCTCCTGGCCGATCCACTGGGCCTGCGCCTGCTCGTCGCGGCCACGGCCGCCGCGGCCGTCACCGGTGCGGTCCTCATGCGTGCCTGGGACCGCACGGCCGGCCGCCGCGTCGCCGAACTGACCCGCGCCCGCGCCAGTGACCAGTGGAAGACCGAGGAGCGCATAGCCGAGCTGGAGGCCGACCTCGACGAGGCCCGCGAGCTGCGCGTCAAGCTCGACGCGAAGCTGCGCGCCAAGCGGGTCGAACTCGCCGGGCTCCGCAACGAACACGCGGAACTCCTGCGCAGGTACGCCACCGCCGAGACCGAGCGGGCCAGCGCCCTGGAGGGCCGCCGCCAACTCGCCCTGGGGGCCGCCTCCCCGGCCGGACCCGACGCCGGTTCCGCCTCCGGAACCTCCGCCGCGGCCCGCGCGCTCACGGCCGGCTCCTCGGCGCCGACCCCGGACGACTACCTCCGCGCGGCCCAGGCCCTGCGCCGGCTGACGCACAACGCCGTCACGCAGGAGGCCCGCCGCATCGCCGAGGCCGCGCTGGGCCCGACGAGCGGCGCCGCCGGAACCACCGGAACCACCGGCACGGCCGCCCTGGCCGTGCGCCCCGTACCCGCGGCGGCCGCCATCGTGCCGTACAGCTCACAGCGTCGGCCCGTGCCGCGCCCGGAGGGCAGCTTCGACTTCTTCGGCACGCAGAAGGGCGCCCAGAAGGAGGAAAGCGGCGGCAAGAAGCCGGCCGCCGCCATCGAGGCCGCCGTACAGGAGGAGGACCTGGCGGACGTCGTGGGCGAGGAGGCTCTCGCCGCCGAGAAGCCGGACGGGCGGCGCGGCCCCGGGCAGGCCGTCGGCAAGGTCATCGACCTGACCGCGCACGACGAGACCGAGCAACTGGACGTGGTGGAGCTGCGGGACGTGGTCAGCTCGTAGGAGCCGTCAGTACGTGGGCATGGTGCGCGGCCGGGGCCTCCCCGGCCGCCGCTACTTGTCGATGTCGCCGACGACGAAGAAGAACGACCCGAGAATCGCCACCATGTCGGAGACCAGCGTCCCCGGCAGCAGCTCCGACAGCACCTGGATGTTGTTGTACGAGGCGGAGCGCAGCTTCAGCCGGTACGGGGTCTTCTCGCCCTTGGACACCAGGTAGTAGCCGTTGAGGCCGAGCGGGTTCTCGGTCCAGGCGTATGTGTGGCCCTCGGGTGCCTTGAGGACCTTCGGCAGCCGCTGGTTGATCGGCCCGGGCGGCAGCTGCGCGATCCGGTCCAGGCAGGCGACGGCCAGCTCCAGGGAGTTGTGCGTCTGCTCCAGCAGGCACTCGAACCGGGCCAGGCAGTCGCCCTCCTGGCGGGTGACGACCTTCAGGGTGTCCTGCAGCTCCCCGTACGCGAGGTACGGCTCGTCGCGGCGGAGGTCGAAGTCGACGCCGGAGCCGCGGGCGATCGGTCCGCTCACCCCGTACGCGTGCGCCGCCTCCGGGGAGAGGACGCCGACGCCGCGGGTGCGGCCGCGGAAGATCTCGTTGCCGAGGACCAGCCGGTCGTACACGTCCATGCGGGAGCTGATCGCGGCGACGGCCTCGCGGGTGCGGCCGAGCCAGCCCGCCGGGAGGTCCTCCTTCAGGCCGCCGACCCGGTTGAACATGTAGTGCATGCGGCCGCCGGAGACCTCCTCCATGATGTGCTGGAGGTCCTCCCGCTCCCTGAAGGCGTGGAAGATCGGGGTGATTCCACCCAGTTCGAGGGGGTATGAGCCGAGGAACATCAGATGGTTCAGCACCCGGTTCAGCTCGGCGAGCAGGGTGCGCGTCCACACGGCGCGCTCCGGGACCTCCATGCCGAGCATCCGCTCGACGGCCATGACGACACCGAGCTCGTTGGAGAAGGCCGACAGCCAGTCGTGGCGGTTGGCGAGCACGATGATCTGGCGGTAGTCGCGGGCCTCGAACAGCTTCTCCGCGCCCCGGTGCATATAGCCGATCACCGGCTCGGCGTGCTGGATCAGCTCCCCGTCGAGGACCAGGCGGAGGCGGAGCACACCGTGCGTGGAGGGGTGCTGAGGCCCGATGTTCAGCACCATGTCGGTGCTCTCCGCGGCACCGCCGATGCCGACCGTGGTCTCCCTGTGCTGGGTGGTCTCCGTCATGCCGGACAGTATCCCTCGCCGGGTACCCGTTGGAGGAGCCAGGTGAAGTCCCCGAGCCCGCCGCGCGCGGTCAGCTCGGCGGCCTCCCCGGCGGAGGCGAGCGCGCGGACATACGCGGCGGGGTCGGTGGAGGCGAGTGCGAGCGGGGGGCGCTCCCCGGAGACGCCGAGACGGCGGAGCGCCTCGCGCTGGGGGATCAGCTCGGTGCTCGCTCCGGTGCCGGCTCCGGTGTGCGCCCCGGTGCCGGCTCCGGTGTGCGTGGCCGCCGCGGCGGCGCAGGCGTCCAGGGCCACGTGCGCGGTGATGTCGCAGGTGCCGTCCGGGGCGGGCGGGACCTCGCGGCCGTCGCGGAAGCCGGTCAGCGTGCCGAAGGGCGGTCGGGCCCCGGCCATGTGGGCGTAGTCCACGGCGACGGCGAGTCCGTCCGCCAGGGTGCCCACGGCGGTCGCCCACGCCTCGTCACGGGGGCGGCCGATCTCCGCGCGTTCGCCGGGCTCCCGCAGGGGCCACCAGCGGTCGAGCCACGCGGCGTCCGCCCCGGTCACCGGCGCGCCGAGCTGTTCGGTGCCGTCCTGCCGTACCTCCACGTACCGGGGTGTGCCGGTGTCGTCCGCCTGGGCGACGTCCACGGGCACGTTGTCCAGCCACTCGTTCGCGAAGAGCAGCCCGCGCACACCGTGCGGCGGCTCCGCGACCCACTCGACGCGCGGGTCCAGGCCCTCGGGGCGGTCGGCACGCTCCACGGCGTACGCCCGCACGCGCAGCCCGGGGTCCGCCGCGGCCAGCACACCCGTCACCAGTTCGCCGCGGCCCGCGGCCATGTCCACGAACGCGACCTCGTCCGCCCCGGCCGTCCCTGTCCCCGGCCCTGGCCCCGTCCCCGTCCCTGGCCCTGGCCTTGGCCCCAGCTCGGCCGCGACCTGCTCCAGGAGCCGGGCGACGGCGGTGGCGTAGAGCGGCGACGCGTGCACGGACGTACGGAAGTGGCCGGCGGGGCCCTCCGGGCGGAGGTAGAAGCCGCCCGGCCCGTACAGCGCGGCCTCCGCCGCCTCCCGCCAGCGGCGCGGGCCGGGCGGGCCGTGCGGGTCGCGCCGGTCACCGTGCTCGGTCCGGGCCCTCGCCATGTCGTCGTTCGTCACGTCGGCCATCGCCGCCTCATCCGTCACGGGCACAGTGTCCACCTTGGGGAGTAGGCCCGCCGCAGCCGGATCGCCCTCCCGGTTGACCCCTGCAGCTATCCGGCTTCCCTACGCTGGGTTACGTGCAGCGCCTCTACGACTTCCTCCGCAGACACCCGACGGGCGTCGACGGCTTCTGGGCTCTGATGCTCTTCGGCTTCTCGATGCTGTGGGTCGTCGAGGTGCCCAGCGGCACATGGACGCCCGCCGCGGTCGTGGTGCTGCTGTGCCTGGTCGTCGCCCTGCGCCGCCGCGCGCCCCGCCAGATGCTGGTGCTCGCGGTGGCGGTGGGGATCGCCCAGCTCGTGCTGGACGTGGAGGTCAATCCGGCCGACTTCGCGATGCTTGTCATCATCTACACGGTCGCCGCGCACGGGGGCCCCCGCTGGGCGTCCCGGCTCGCGCTGATCGGCGGGCTGTCCGCGGCGCCGCTCGCCCAGGTGCGCTGGCCGATGCGCGACGGCTCGACGGCCGCCACCGTGTTCGGCACGGTCGTGATGGCGGTCCCGTTCGCCCTCGCGTGGGTGCTGGGCGACTCGGTGCGTACCCGGCGCGCTTACTTCGCGCAGCTGGAGGAGCGGGCGTCGCGGCTGGAGCGGGAGCGCGAGGCGCAGGCCAAGGTCGCGGTCGCCGCGGAACGGGCCCGTATCGCCCGTGAACTCCACGACGTCGTCGCACACAATGTGTCCGTCATGGTCGTCCAGGCCGACGGCGCCGCGTATGTCCTCGACTCCTCGCCCGACCAGGCCCGGCAGGCGCTGGAGACCATCTCGTCCACCGGCCGCCAGGCCCTCGCGGAGATGCGCCGACTGCTCGGCATCCTGCGCACCGGTGAGCCGGAGGAGGCCGGGGAGTACGTGCCGCAGCCGGACGCGCAGCAGATCGAGGACCTCGTCGAGCAGGTGCGTACCGCCGGCCTCCCGGTCGACTTCAGGATCGAGGGCACCCCGCGCCGCCTGCCGAGCGGCGTCGAACTCACCGCGTACCGCATCGTCCAGGAGGCGCTCACCAACACCCGCAAGCACGGCGGCCCGGACGTCGGGGCGAGCGTGCGGCTCACGTATTTCGACGACGGGCTGGGCCTGCTCGTCGAGGACGACGGCCGCGGCGCCGCACACGAGATGTACGAGGACGGCGGCGCCGACGGCAGGGGGCACGGCCTGATCGGCATGCGCGAACGGGTCGGGATGGTCGGTGGCACCCTGGACGCCGGGCCGCGGCCGGGCGGCGGGTTCCGGATCAGCGCGCTGCTCCCCCTGAAAACCGCTCACTAGACCGCGACGCCCCCCGAACGCCCCGCAGGCCCCCAAGAACAGGACCCGAGACATGGCGATCCGTCTGATGCTCGTCGACGACCAGGTGCTGCTGCGCACCGGCTTCCGTATGGTGCTGGCCGCCCAGCCGGACATGGAGGTCGTGGCGGAGGCGGGCGACGGCGCCGAGGCCCTGCAGGTGCTGCGGTCCACACCGGTGGACGTCGTCCTCATGGACGTCCGTATGCCGAAGCTCGACGGGGTCGAGGCCACCCGCCGCATCTGCGCCGAGCCGGACGCCCCCAGGGTCCTCATCCTCACCACCTTCGACCTGGACGAGTACGCCTTCTCCGGGCTGAAGGCGGGCGCCAGCGGCTTCATGCTGAAGGACGTGCCGCCCGGCGAACTCCTCGCCGCCATCCGCGCCGTGCACAGCGGCGACGCGGTGGTCGCCCCCTCCACGACCCGCCGCCTCCTGGACCGCTTCTCACCGATGCTGCCCGCCACCGGCGGCAGGCAGCCGCGGCACAAGGCCCTGGAACGGCTCACGGAGCGCGAGCGCGAGGTCATGCTCCTGGTCGCCCAGGGCCTCTCGAACGGCGAGATCGCGGCCCGCCTCGTCCTCTCCGAAGCCACCGTCAAGACCCACGTCGGCCGCATCCTCACCAAGCTGGAACTCCGCGACCGGGTCCAGGTCGTGGTCCTCGCCTACGAAACCGGCCTGGTCCGAGCGGGCGGCGGCACGTTCTCCTGACCCGGCCGACCCGGCCGACCCGGCTCCGCCCGACCCGCCCGGCTAGCGCAGCACCGTCTCCAGGAAGTCGCTGCCGATCCGGGCCACCGCCGTCACGTCCAGCTGGTGCAGCACATAGCGGCCACGCCGGCGGGTGGTCACCAGCTGGGCCTTCTTCAGCACGGACAGGTGGCGGGACACCTCCGGCGCCGTGATGCCGTACGTGTCGGCCAGCTCGCTCGTCGTATACGCGCCGCGCGCCAGCTGTCGGCACAGTCGCATCCGCATCGGGTGCGCCAGCGCCTCCATCCGGGTCTGCAACAGCTCCACCGGGCCGGGACCCGGCAGCTCCGGCGCGCCGACCGGGTAGACGACGACCGGCCGCCACCCCGGCGCGTGCAGGATCATCAGATGCGGCCAGCCGAGGCTGGACGGCACGAACGTCACCCCGGCCTCCACCTGGGAGTCGAGTGCCGTCGTCCCTCCCTGCGCCAGCTTGTCCACGCTGATGCGCCGCCGGCCGCCGTCCTCGTCGAGAGTGACGGCGGGCGACACGGCGCGCAGCACCTCTGGCAGGCCCTTGCGGCGCAGCAGCTCGGCCTTGTGCCGGGCGTCGGCGGCCAGGCCGGGCTGGGCGCGCCGCCAGGTGTCCGCGAAGAACGCCTCGTCGCAGTCCTCGAACAGCCGCCGCAGCCAAGCCCGCATCCCACTCGGGTCGTCGAGCAGCCGCCGCGCGAACTCCAGCTGCCGAGGCCCCCGGTTCGCGGCCATCTCCAACGCCCGCTCGGGCCGCACGGCACAGCCGTTCGTGTACGTACTGGAGCAGGTGAACTCCAGCGCGGCGGTCATGAACCGCTCCTCGTCCAGCCGCTCCAGCCGGTCCAGCTCCTCGGCGAGCGTGCTCCCCGGCCGCCCGTCCCCGTCCCGCAAACCCGCGAACGGCAGGAACACGTCCGACATGCTCGCCGTCCAGAGGAAGTTCGCCTCGTGGAGACGGTCGGCCAGGTCGGGCTTGAGCCCGGCTGCCGTGGCGGTCGCCCAGCCGTGCAGCCCGGGGTGGTGCCCCGGCTCGGCCAGCGCGTGCAGGGCCACACCCAGTTCGGCGAGGGGCGAGATGTCGAAGGCGATCCGCTCGGGCGGCAGGCCCGTGATGTCTATGGTCACGCTCACGCCCCTATGGTGCGGTGCGCGCCGCCGGAGCGGGCGGTCACTTGACGACCCTCGTCAATCGACGCGCCGCCCCGGCCGCGGCCGTCGCAGCCTGACTCCCATGGACGTGATCCAGCAACACCTCCTCGACACCTACCGCGCCACCCGGCACGGCAACCCGCTCCCGCCCGCACCGGGCGGCGGGACCCTGCCCCGACCGGTCCGCCCGCCCTTGCCCCCGTCGGGTCACACAGCCCCGCCCCCGCCGGACGGCACGCCCCTCTCGCTCCGGCTGTTCCGGCTGCTCCGCCGGCGACCGCGCTCCACCCAGACCCTTGCGGGCCCGCCTCTCACCCCTCCCGCACCACCTGGTGCACGAACTCCATGAACGTCAGCACCGCCTCCCTCACATCACTCGCCGTCCACTCCAGCCCCGGCGCCGCCACCGTCACCTCGGTGAACGCGACACCGGGCGGGCCCGCCGGGCTCCCCGTACTCCAGCGGCGGAAGAGCACCACCCCCGTCTCCTCGGCCTGCCGCACGGCCGCCTCCGTCAGTACCTCGGACCCGTACGGCAGCCACACATGGAACTCGTGTGTGTGCGGCACCTCCGGATTCACCCGGAACCACGGCACCCCCGCCGCCTGGAACCCCTCCCGCAGCCCCGCCGCGACCACCCCCGCGTGTGCCACGTACGACGGCAGCCTCGGCAACTCGCGCTCCAGCCCCACCAGGGCGGCCAGCGCCGCCGGATGCTGCTGGAACACATTGCCCCCGTAACGGTGACGCCACGCCCGCGCCTCCTCCACGAACGGCTCCGGCCCCACCAGTGCCCCCCCGGACAGTCCGCCCAGCGACTTGTAGAACGAGACGTACACACTGTCCGCCAGCCCCGCGATCTCCGGCAGGTCCCGCCCGAGGTGCGACGTGCTCTCCCACAGCCGCGCGCCGTCGAAGTGCACCACGGCGTCCCGCTCCCGCGCGGCCTCCACCACCTCCTCCAGTTCGTCCCAGGCCGGCAGCAGGAACCCGGCGTCCCGCAGCGGCAGCTCCAGCATCAGCGTGCCGAACGGCTCCTCCAACGCCCGCACCTCGTCCGCCGTCGGCAACCGCGCCTCGCCCGTCGGATGCACCGTCCGCAGCCCGCTCACCGCCCCCAGCGCGCCCCGCTCGTGCACCTCCGGGTGGGCCAGCGGGTGCAGCGCCACGACCCGGTTGCCCGTCCGTCCCGCCCAGCACCGCAGCGCCACCTGCTGCGCCATCGTCCCGGTCGGGAAGAACACCGCCCCAGGGAACCCGAGCAGCTCCGCCACCCGCCGCTCCAGCTCCTCGACGATCCCGTTCCCGTACAGGTCGACGGTCTCGTCCAGGTCGTACACCGCGCCCCCCTCGGTGGTCAGGGCCGCGAGCCGCTCTCCGAGCGTCGCCGCCGCCGACACCCGTGCCAACACCCTTCCGGCCGCCCGCAGCGCGGCGATCCTGCGCCGCCGCTGCCGTTCCTCCTCCCCGTGCTCGTCTTGCCGCTCGCCCGCCCGCTCGTCCGCCTGCTCCTCTCCGTATGTCTCGTGTGCGCGCTCCTCCTCTCCGTGTGTGTCGTCCCCGTGTTCCCCGGTGCGTTCGCCGTCGTCCGTCATTGCATCAGCCATGAGCCGATCATCCACGCGCTCCGTCCACAGGCGCCCGTGATTATCGGACCGGGCGTCGCGCCCTGTGGACAGTGCGGAAGCGGCGGCGAAACGCTGGCGTAGCATGACGAGAAATCGTCCGGTACCCGCCGAGGACTGGAACGGAAGGCCGTCGCCCCGTGAACCCAACAGCAGACCCCCGCCCCGCCCGGCTCACCGTCGGAGTCGTGGGTGCCGGCCGGGTCGGACCCGCCCTGGCCGCGTCGTTGCAGCTCGCAGGACACCGCCCGGTCGCCGTGTCCGGCGTGTCCGACGCATCCCTGCGCCGCGCCGCCGAACTGCTCCCCGGTGTGCCCCTCGTCCCTCCCGCCCAGGTGATGGAACGGGCCGAGCTGGTTCTGCTCACCGTCCCCGACGACTCCCTGCCCGGTCTGGTCGAGGGCCTGGCCGAGACCGGAGCCGTACGCCCCGGGCAGCTCCTCGTCCACACCTCCGGCCGGTTCGGTGTCAGCGTCCTCGACCCGGCCCGGCGCGTCGGCGCCCTGCCGCTCGCCCTGCACCCCGCCATGACGTTCACCGGCACGAGCGTCGACGTCCAGCGGCTCGCCGGCTGCTCCTTCGGTGTGACCGCGCCCGACGAGCTGCGCCTGGCCGCCGAGGCGCTGGTCATCGAGATGGGCGGCGAGCCCGAGTGGATCGCCGAGGAGTCCCGCCCGCTCTACCACGCGGCGCTCGCCCTGGGCGCGAACCACCTGGTCACCCTGGTGGCCCAGTCCATGGAGCTGCTGCGAGCGGCGGGTGTCGGGGCGCCGGACAGGATGCTCGGCCCGCTGCTCGGCGCCGCCCTCGACAATGCGCTGCGGTCCGGCGACGCGGCTCTGACCGGCCCCGTCGCGCGCGGGGACGCCGGTACGGTCGCCGCGCACGTCGCGGAGCTGCGCAAGCACGCGCCGGGCACCGTCGCCGGCTACCTGGCGATGGCCCGCTCGACCGCCGACCGGGCCCTCGCGCACGGTCTGCTCAAGCCGGAACTCGCGGAGGACCTGCTCGGGGTCCTCGCGGCGGGCCCGGCCGGTGAAGGACGCCCCGACACCGAGGGCCCGGAAGGAGACAGCAGCCGATGAGCCCGACGTCCCATGCCGCCCGGACGTCCGACGGGGCCCCGGGCGCGCCACGCCCCGGTGTCACGCTGGTCCACACCCGCGAGGCGCTCGACCAACTCCTCGCACAGACCCGGAGCCGCGCCCGGGTCGTCGCCTCGGCAACCGCCGCAGCCGACCTCGTCGGCCACGCCGACCTCGTCGGCCACGCCGACCCCACCGACCCCGTCGGCCACGCCGACCCCACTCCCCGCGTCGCCGTCGTCATGACCATGGGGGCCCTGCACGAGGGTCACGCCACTCTCGTCCGTACCGCGCGGGAGCATGTCGGCCGGGACGGCTTCGTCGTCGTGACCGTGTTCGTCAATCCGCTCCAGTTCGGGGCCGGCGAGGACCTCGACCGGTACCCGCGCACTCTCGACGCGGACGTGCGGGTCGCCGAGGCGGCGGGGGCCGACGCCGTGTTCGCGCCGTCCGTCGACGAGGTGTACCCGGGGGGTGAGCCGCAGGTCCGGATCAGCGCGGGCCCCATGGGGCAGCGGCTCGAAGGGGCGTCGCGCCCCGGGCACTTCGACGGCATGCTGACCGTGGTCGCCAAGCTGCTCCACCTCACCGGACCTGACGTGGCGTTCTTCGGCCAGAAGGACGCCCAGCAGCTGTCCCTGATCCGCCGCATGGCGCGCGACCTCGACTTCAGGGCCGAGATCGTCGGCGTACCGACCGTCCGCGAGCCCGACGGCCTGGCGCTGTCCAGCCGGAACCGCTACCTGTCGCCCCGAGAGCGGCGCACCGCGCTGGCCCTGTCCGCGGCCCTGTTCGCGGCCGGGGACCGGCTCGCCGCCCAGCAGGCGCTGCGCGCCCGTGCCGCGTCGCTGCCCGCGTCGCAGAGCCGGGCCGACGCCCTGTCCCGGCTCGGCGAGTCACGCGCGGCGGCCGACGCGCACGCTGTCGCCCAGGTCGCCCACGCGGGGCAGGGCGGCGGCGCCGAGGCCGTACGCGCCGCGGCCCGGGCCGTGCTGGACGAGGCGGCGAAGGCCGAACCGCCGCTCGACCTCGACTACCTCGCCCTCGTGGACCCGGCGGACTTCACCGACGTCTCCGACGACCACACCGGCGCCGCCGTCCTGCTCGTCGCCGCGAGAGTCGGTACGACCCGTCTGATCGACAACCTGCCCCTGACCTTCGGAGCTCCCGCATGACCGGCATACGACTCCAGGCCCCGGCGCCCGGCTGGGCCATCGACGCCGACGTGGTCGTCGTCGGCTCCGGCGTCGCCGGCCTGACCGCCGCCCTGCGCTGCACGGCGGCCGGTCTCCGTACGGTCGTGGTCACCAAGGCCCGGCTCGACGACGGCTCCACGCGCTGGGCGCAGGGCGGCATCGCGGCCGCGCTCGGCGAGGGCGACACCCCCGGCCAGCACATGGACGACACCCTCGTCGCGGGCGCCGGCCTCTGCGACGAGGAGGCGGTCCGCCTCCTGGTCACCGAGGGCCCCGACGCCGTACGGCGCCTCATCGCCACCGGCGCCCGGTTCGACACCGACGGCCACGGCACCATCGAGCTCACCCGCGAGGGCGGCCACCACCGCCGCCGCATCGCCCACGCGGGCGGTGACGCGACCGGCGCCGAGATCTCCCGGGCCCTCGTCGACGCCGTCCGTGAGCGCGCCGTCCGCACCATCGAGAACGCCCTCGTGCTCGACCTCCTCACCGACGCCGAGGGCCGTACGGCGGGCGTCACCCTGCACGTCATGGGCGAGGGCCAGCACGACGGCGTCGGCGCGGTCCACGCCCCGGCCGTCGTCCTGGCCACCGGCGGCATGGGCCAGGTCTTCTCGGCCACCACCAACCCGGCGGTCTCCACGGGCGACGGCGTCGCGCTCGCCCTGCGCGCCGGGGCGGAGGTGAGCGACCTGGAGTTCGTCCAGTTCCACCCCACCGTCCTGTTCCTCGGCCCCGAAGCGGAGGGCCAGCAGCCGCTGGTCTCGGAGGCGGTACGGGGCGAGGGCGCCCACCTGGTCGACGCGGACGGCGTCCGGTTCATGGTCGGGCAGCACGAGCTGGCCGAGCTGGCCCCGCGGGACATCGTGGCCAAGGGCATCATGCGCCGCATGCGCGAGCAGGGCACCCAGCACATGTACCTGGACGCCCGCCACTTCGGCTCCGCCATGTGGAAGTCCCGCTTCCCCACCATCCTCGCCGCGTGCCGCACCCACGGCTTCGACCCGGTGGCAGAGCCCATCCCCGTCGCCCCGGCCGCCCACTACGCCTCCGGCGGCGTCCGCACCGACCTGCGCGGCCGCACCACCGTGCCGGGCCTCTACGCGTGCGGGGAGGTCGCCTGTACGGGTGTCCACGGCGCGAACCGGCTCGCCTCCAACTCCCTCCTCGAGGGCCTCGTCTTCGCGGAGCGCATCGCCGACGACATCGCGGCCGACAAGGTGCGGGCAGGCACGCCCGTCCCGCACCCCGCCCCGCGCGTCCTCCCGCTCCTCGACCCGGCCGCCCGCGCGCGCGTCCAGCACGTCATGACGAACGGCGCCGGAGTGCTGCGCTCCGCCGCCAGCCTCGCCGAGGCGGCCCAGCAACTGGACGCCATCCACAGCGAGGCCACCACAGCAGGCACCGCCACCACCGGGGGCACAGGCGACGGCGGCCACAAGGCGGCCGAGCCGGGCGTCGAGTCGTGGGAGACCACCAACCTCCTGTGCGTGGCCCGTGTCCTCGTCGCCGCCGCCCGCCGCCGCGAGGAGACCCGCGGCTGTCACTGGCGCGAGGACCACCCCGACCGGGACGACACCACCTGGCGTCGCCACCTCGTCGTACGCCTCGCCCCCGACCGGAGCCTGGACGTCCGCACGACCCACACCCAAGACTTCCCCCAGACGGTCCACACCGCCGAGACCGCCGAGACCGCCGAGACCGCCGAGACCGCCGAGACCGCCGAGACCGCCGGCCGGTACACCCACCGGACAGCACCGATCGCCGCCCAGACGGCACCGACCGCCGACCAGACCGCCGCCCGCAGGGAGCAGCAGCCATGAGCACGCCCGAAGAACGCCCACAGCCCGTGGACGTACCCCTGATCCAGATCGGGGCGCCCGCGTCCGCCGAGGACGCGGCGAGAGGCGGCGGCTGCGGTGACGGCTGCGGCTGTGCGGCCGGCGGCGAGGGCGACGACGAGGTCTACGAGTGCGGGCTCGACCCCGCGCTGGCCGCGCTCCTCGCCCAGGGCGGCCTCGACCCCGTACTCGTCGAGGACGTGGCGTACCGCGCGGTCGAGGAGGACCTGGACGGCGGAGTGGACGTGACGACGGTCGCCACCGTCCCCGAGGACGCCGTCGCGACCGCGGACTTCACCGCGCGCGAAGCGGGCACGGTCTCCGGCATCCACATCGCGGAGGCGGTGCTGTCGATCGTCTGCACCCATGAGTTCGAGGTCGAGCGCCATGTCCTCGACGGCGACCGCGTCGAGGCCGGCCAGACGCTGCTCTCCGTCACCGCCCGCACCCGCGAGCTGCTGACCGGCGAGCGCAGCGCCCTCAACATCATGTGCCGCCTCTCCGGCATCGCCACCGCCACGCGCGCGTGGGCGGACGCGCTTGAGGGCCACAGGGCGAAGGTCCGCGACACCCGCAAGACCACACCCGGCCTGCGCGCGCTGGAGAAGTACGCGGTCCGCTGCGGCGGCGGCGTCAACCACCGGATGTCCCTCTCCGACGCCGCGCTCGTCAAGGACAACCACGTCGTCGCGGCGGGCGGCGTCGCCCAGGCGTTCAGGGCCGTACGCGAGCAGTTCCCCGACCTGCCGATCGAGGTCGAGGTGGACACCCTCCACCAGGTCCGCGAGGTCCTCGACGCGGGCGCCGACCTGATCCTGCTGGACAACTTCACCCCGATGGAGACCGAGGAGGCCGTCACGCTCGTCGCCGGCCGCGCCGTCCTCGAGTCGTCCGGCCGCCTCACCCTGGAGAACGCCGCCGCGTACGCAGCGACCGGCGTCGACTACCTCGCGGTGGGCGCCCTCACCCACTCGTCCCCGATCCTCGACATCGGTCTCGACCTCCGAGAGGCGAAGGGCTGACAGATGCTGCTCACCATCGACGTCGGCAACACCCACACCGTCCTCGGCCTGTTCGACGGCGAGGAGATCGTCGAGCACTGGCGCATCTCCACGGACGCCCGCCGCACCGCAGACGAGCTCGCGGTCGTCCTCCAGGGCCTGATGGGCATGCATCCGCTGCTCGGCGAGGAACTGGGCGACGGCATCGGGGGCATCGCGATCTGCTCCACGGTCCCGTCGGTCCTGCACGAGCTGCGCGAGGTGACCCGGCGCTACTACGGCGACGTCCCCGCCGTGCTCGTCGAGCCCGGCATCAAGACGGGCGTGCCGGTCCTGACCGACAACCCCAAGGAGGTCGGCGCCGACCGGATCATCAACTCGGCGGCGGCGGTCGACCTGTACGGCGGTCCGGCGATCGTCGTCGACTTCGGTACGGCGACGACGTTCGACGCGGTGAGCGCGCGCGGCGAGTACGTGGGCGGGGTGATCGCCCCCGGTATCGAGATCTCGGTCGAGGCGCTCGGCGTCCGCGGCGCCCAGCTGCGCAAGATCGAGGTGACGCGGCCCCGCGGTGTGATCGGCAAGAACACCGTCGAGGCCATGCAGTCGGGCATCATCTACGGCTTCGCGGGCCAGGTCGACGGGGTCGTCCACCGCATGCGGCAGGAGCTCGTCGGTCCGGACGGTGACCCGTCCGACGTCACCGTCATCGCGACGGGCGGCCTGGCGCCGATGGTCCTCGGCGAGGCGAAGCTGATCGACGAGCACGAGCCGTGGCTGACGCTGATCGGTCTGCGCCTCGTGTACGAGCGGAACGTCTCCCGCATGTGACCCGCCCGGCCCGTCGGAAGCGCGCCGGGCCCGTCGGCAACGCGCCCGGCCCCTTCCTGCACGAAGTTTGTCCGATAAGCACGTATTGTCGGCTCCATGCCCACGCCATACGGATCACGAGGCGGCCTGGCGTTCAGCGCAGACGAGCTGCGTGTGCTGCGACGCGCCCTGGGTCACGCCCTGCACCCGACCCCGCTCGACGACGAGGACGTCCGGGACTGCCTGCGCCTCGCCGACGCCGTGGACGAGGCGGCCCGCGAAGTCGGCAGGCTGAGGGCCTTCGTCCTGGCCGACCTGGCCCGCTACCGCGCCTCCCTGCCCGGCGCGGCCACCGGATACCTGGACCTCCTGCGGGACGCCCTGTCCGCCGGGTACGACCCGCGGCCCGAGGATCTGGCCGCGCTGCGCACCCTGCGGGACACGCCCGGGGGTGCTGAGCTGCTGGCACGCTGCCAGGTGCTGGCCGAGCGGTCGGTCCGCGCCCGCCTGGCCGGCGGGCGCCCCACCGTGGCCGGCGCCCTCGCCGCGACAGCCGCGATCCCGGCCCCCGCCGGGCCGCGCGCCCGGCTGTTCGTCCTGCCGGGCGGCCGCAGCGACAAGGGCCAGGAGCCGAAGAAGCCGCAGCCACCCAAGCCGTCGGCCCCGGCGCCCGGCGAGCGCCCGGTGCCCAAGCCGTCCGAGGTCTTCCCGCCCCGGCGCCGGCCGGCCCCGCCCCCGGCGGAGAAACGCGCCGCCGGGTAGTTAGTCTGGTTGCCATGGACTACGTATCCGCGCTCCTTCCGCCTGTGGTGATGGCCATCTTCTTCACCGCGGTCGTGGTGACGATCGTGAAGAGCCAGGGCGGCCCGAACAAGTCCAAGGAGGACGCCGCCGTCGACGCGGCCCTGGCGCGCGCCGAGGCCACGTCCCAGGCCGACGGCTCCCCGGAGCCCGGCAAGGCGTGATGTGACCTTCTGAAGACCGCTTTGAGGACGTACGACGTGATTTCGCGTCGTACGTCCTTTTTGTTACGTCAATAGCTGTTCATTCTGAGAACTCCCACTATGGTGGCGGTGTGCCCCGTCCATTGGGAGAGCTTGAAGACGCCGTCATGTCGCGCGTCTGGCAATGGAACCGTCCTGTCACCGTCCGGGAAGTCCTGGAGGATCTTCAGCAGGAACGGTCCATCGCCTACACGACGGTCATGACCGTGCTGGACAATCTCCACCAGAAGGGCTGGGTGCGAAGGGAAGTCGTCGGCCGCGCCTATCGATATACGGCGGTGTCCACCCGCGCCGCGTACTCGGCCGCACTGATGAACGAAGCGTGGGCCCAGAGCGACAACCCGGCCGCCGCACTCGTCGCCTTCTTCGGCATGATGTCGCCCGAGCAGCGGGAAGCGCTGAACGACGCGGTCCGCATCGCCCGGCGGGGCGCCTCGGAAGGAACCCGGGAAGAACCGGAAGAGCCCGCCCCGGCGGAACGGGAATCCCCCGGAAAAGGCCCCGGGCAAGAGCCCGGAGAAGACTCGCGCGCCGCCCACGGAGAACCGCGGAATGCCACTGGGCAAGGCGCCGGCCCGGCCGCCCCGCAAACCGGTCCCCGAGTCCCGGGCGGAGACGTGGCACAAGGCACCGCCAAGGAGCCCCCGCAGGCCACCGGGCATGCCCCGGATGTCACCCACCAGGACACCGTCCGGGACGCCGGCAGGCCCACCCCTGAAACCCCGGCTGAGACCCCGCCCGAAACCCCGCCCGAAACCCAGGGTGTGACCCCGCGCGAAGACGCCGGACAAAGCAGCCGACAAGGCCCGGCACAAGACTCTCCGCAAGACCCCGCCGAAAGCGCCGGTCAAGGTGCTCCGGAAGCCCCGGCCGAAGGCCCTGGTCGAAGTACCTCGGAAGCCCCCGACGAAGACGCCGGGCCCGGCGCCGGCCGCGACGGGCGGCCAGGGGTCCCGCGGACACCGGGCGGCCTCCCCGCCACGCCGGAGACGGCGGTGCCGGGGGAGCCGCGGCCAGGCCCGCGAGGCGGCGCGGGCGCCGTCGGCCGCCCGGGACGGCACGGCGCCGAGGGCGGCGACGGCACGCGCGGTACGGAGCGATAGCGTTCGCAGCCATGTCGTCCACGTCATCCGCGTCTCCGACCCCGCCCTCCCCGCAGCCGCCCGGGAATCCCGGGGCGAAAGCCGTCACAGTTCGCCGGGCGCGGACCAGCGACGTCGCGGCGGTCCGCCGGCTCGTCGATCCGTACGTCTCACGCGGGATCCTGCTCGACAAAGCGACCGTGACCCTTTACGAGGACATCCAGGAGTTCTGGGTCGCGGAACGGGACGCCGACGCGACCGTCGTGGGTTGCGGGGCACTCCATGTCATGTGGGAAGATCTCGCCGAAGTCCGCACGCTCGCCGTCGACCCCGACTTCAAGGGTGCGGGCGTCGGCCATCAGGTGCTGGACAAGTTGCTGCACACCGCCCGCTGGCTCGGGGTGCGCCGGGTATTCTGCCTGACCTTCGAAGTCGACTTCTTCGCCAAGTACGGCTTCGTCGAGATCGGTGAGACCCCGGTCGACGGAGATGTCTACAGCGAGCTCCTGCGTTCCTATGACGAGGGCGTCGCCGAGTTCCTGGGTCTCGAACGGGTGAAGCCGAACACCTTGGGTAACAGCCGGATGCTTCTGCACCTGTGACCGTCCACGCGATCGCGATCCCTATGTCCGAATCGCGTATGTTTCCCGCGTTCTCGCGGTTCTGAACCTGTCCCAAGGGTTTGTGTTTTCCAGGGAAAAGCGGTTTCCTTTCCGCGTACTGCATTTTCGATGAAAGGAAATCCGGTGGCACAGAAGGTTCAGGTCCTTCTTGTCGACGACCTCGACGGCGGCGAGGCGGACGAGACCGTGACGTTCGCTCTGGACGGCAAGACCTATGAGATCGACCTCACCACCGCCAACGCGGACAAGCTCCGCGGACTGCTCGAGCCATACGCCAAGAGCGGCCGACGTACCGGCGGCCGCGCCGCGGGTGGCCGTGGCAAGGGTCGCGCGGCGGCGAGCGGCAGCCCGGACACCGCGAAGATCCGCGCGTGGGCCAAGGAGAACGGTTACAACGTGAACGACCGCGGGCGCGTACCGGCCGAGATCAAGCAGGCGTACGAGGACGCCAACCGCTGACGTCGCCGCACGCCGGCGTCGGCGCGGGCACCGTCACGGTAGCGGGCACCGTCACGGGTACGGGTGTCGTCACGGGCGAACCGGCGGGCACTTCACGTGCGCCGTCCCGTGCACGGTCACGGGCGCCGGCGGCCAGCAGCCGGGTCCGGTGGCACTCCGCGGCCGCCACGGCGACGAGCCGCATGAGCCCTGAACCGCCCGTAGGTGCCGTGACCCCGCCGAGGTCCGCGAGTCCCGGCAGCCCCACGAGGGTGGGCTCCACCTCGCGCCCCGGCTCGGGCGGCCGCAGCCACACGGAAGCACCGGGCGCGCCGGATACGTCCCACCCTGGGGGAGTGGGGGCGGTCATCCGGCCGCCCGCTCCCCAGGCGGCCAGGTCGAGGGCGACACCGCCCCACTCGAGCCAGTCGAGGAGGCCGGGGAACTCCTCCGCGCTCCCCGCGGCCACCAGGAACCGCATGCGGCTCCCGGTGAGCGCCACGGGCCCGACGGGCCTCCCACGCCCCATGGGCCCCTTGGGCAAGCCGCCGTCCACCCGCCGCAGCACGGAGAACCCGGCGGCGGCCGGAAGGTCCAGGACGTCGAAGCGGAGACCGGTCAGCAGCCGCACCGGCGGCCCGCCGTCCGTGGCCCAGTCCAGCTCGTCCTCGTACCACCGCGCGACAGACGGACCCGCCGCACGGCAGCCGCCGAGCGGCGTGCGCGGGGGCTTGCGCGGAGCAGGGACGGTGCGGGCCATGCCCGGGGAACTCCCGACACCCCAGGAAGGTTACGCACAGTGCGTTAGCGATCACTGTGCGTCTTTGAGTCGGCGGTGTGCGGGCACGTTCCCCGGCGCAAGGATGTTCGCCCGTAGCTGAGGCGACGGTGGTGTGCCGCATGGACTGTCAGTGCTTACGGGTAAGACAACCCTTGTGGGGAGGGGCGACACGCGGCGCCGGGCATCTCACGTTCGCCATCGGCGTAGTGCCGGTGCGGGTATCTGCCTGGCCTGCGGGAACATCGTCTCGCACCATCGGGTTGGAGCATTTGTCGGCGTTCGGGTCAGGAGGCCATCGACGGGTGTCGGCAGTTGGAATGAGCGGTCCCCGCTTGCGGGACTAAGCTGCGGAAGGACAGGGAGGGGACCGACCCCTTACTGCCTGACCGCTCTGAGGAGCGATTAACGATGTTCGAGAGGTTCACCGACCGCGCGCGGCGGGTTGTCGTCCTGGCTCAGGAAGAAGCCCGGATGCTCAACCACAACTACATCGGCACCGAGCACATCCTCCTGGGCCTGATCCACGAGGGTGAGGGTGTCGCCGCTAAGGCCCTGGAGAGCCTCGGGATTTCGCTCGAGGCGGTCCGCCAGCAGGTGGAGGAGATCATCGGCCAGGGCCAGCAGGCCCCGTCCGGTCACATCCCCTTCACACCCCGTGCCAAGAAGGTGCTGGAGCTGTCGCTCCGCGAGGCCCTTCAGCTCGGCCACAACTACATCGGCACCGAGCACATCCTGCTCGGCCTGATCCGCGAGGGCGAGGGCGTCGCCGCCCAGGTCCTCGTGAAGCTGGGCGCCGATCTCAATCGGGTGCGGCAGCAGGTCATCCAGCTGCTCTCCGGTTACTCCGGGGGCAAGGAGGCCGCCACCGCCGGCGGTCCCGCCGAGGGCACGCCCTCGACTTCCCTGGTGCTCGACCAGTTCGGCCGGAACCTCACCCAGGCCGCTCGCGAATCCAAGCTCGACCCGGTCATCGGGCGCGAGAAGGAGATCGAGCGGGTCATGCAGGTGCTGTCCCGCCGTACGAAGAACAACCCGGTCCTCATCGGCGAGCCCGGCGTCGGCAAGACGGCGGTCGTCGAGGGCCTGGCCCAGGCCATTGTCAAGGGCGAGGTGCCCGAGACCCTCAAGGACAAGCACCTCTACACCCTGGACCTGGGCGCGCTCGTCGCCGGCTCCCGGTACCGCGGTGACTTCGAGGAGCGCCTGAAGAAGGTCCTCAAGGAGATCCGCACCCGCGGCGACATCATCCTGTTCATCGACGAGCTCCACACCCTCGTGGGTGCGGGTGCCGCCGAGGGCGCCATCGACGCGGCGTCCATCCTCAAGCCGATGCTGGCCCGCGGTGAGCTCCAGACCATCGGTGCCACGACGCTCGACGAGTACCGCAAGTACCTGGAGAAGGACGCCGCGCTGGAGCGCCGCTTCCAGCCCATCCAGGTCGCCGAGCCGTCGCTGCCGCACACGATCGAGATCCTCAAGGGTCTGCGCGACCGGTACGAGGCCCACCACCGTGTGTCCATCACGGACGAGGCCCTTGTGCAGGCGGCCACGCTGGCCGACCGGTACATCTCGGACCGCTTCCTGCCGGACAAGGCGATCGACCTGATCGACGAGGCCGGTTCCCGGATGCGTATCCGCCGGATGACCGCGCCGCCGGACCTCCGCGAGTTCGACGAGAAGATCGCGGGTGTCCGCCGGGACAAGGAGTCCGCGATCGACGCCCAGGACTTCGAGAAGGCGGCGTCTCTCCGCGACAAGGAGAAGCAGCTGCTGGCCGCGAAGGCCAAGCGGGAGAAGGAGTGGAAGGCCGGCGACATGGACGTCGTCGCGGAGGTCGACGGCGAGCTGATCGCCGAGGTCCTCGCGACCGCCACGGGCATCCCGGTCTTCAAGCTGACGGAGGAGGAGTCCTCCCGTCTGCTCCGCATGGAGGACGAGCTCCACAAGCGCGTCATCGGCCAGAAGGACGCCATCAAGGCCCTGTCGCAGGCCATCCGCCGTACGCGGGCCGGTCTCAAGGACCCGAAGCGCCCCGGTGGCTCGTTCATCTTCGCCGGCCCGTCCGGTGTCGGTAAGACCGAGCTGTCCAAGACGCTCGCCGAGTTCCTCTTCGGCGACGAGGACGCGATGATCTCGCTCGACATGTCGGAGTTCAGCGAGAAGCACACGGTCTCGCGCCTCTTCGGCTCCCCGCCCGGATACGTGGGCTACGAGGAGGGCGGTCAGCTCACCGAGAAGGTGCGCCGCAAGCCGTTCTCCGTGGTCCTCTTCGACGAGGTCGAGAAGGCCCACCCCGATATCTTCAATTCCCTTCTCCAGATCCTGGAGGACGGTCGCCTGACCGACTCCCAGGGCCGGGTCGTGGACTTCAAGAACACGGTCATCATCATGACGACCAACCTCGGGACCCGGGACATCTCGAAGGGCTTCAACCTGGGCTTCGCCGCCCAGGGCGACGTCAAGACGGGCTACGACCGGATGAAGGCGAAGGTCAACGAGGAGCTGAAGCAGCACTTCCGCCCCGAGTTCCTGAACCGTGTCGACGACACCGTCGTCTTCCACCAGCTCAGCCAGGACGACATCATCCAGATCGTCGACCTGATGATCGCCAAGGTGGACGAGCGCCTGAAGGACCGCGACATGGGCATCGAGCTCAGCGGTTCCGCGAAGGAGCTCCTGGCCAAGCACGGCTACGACCCGGTGATGGGTGCCCGGCCGCTGCGCCGGACCATCCAGCGCGAGATCGAGGACGTGCTGTCGGAGAAGATCCTCTTCGGCGAGCTGCGCCCCGGTCACATCGTGGTCGTGGACACCGAGGGCGAGGGTGAGGAGAAGAAGTTCACCTTCCGCGGCGAGGAGAAGTCGGCACTCCCGGACGTTCCGCCCATCGAGGCGGCCGGCGGGCCGGGGCCGAACCTGTCCAAGGACGCGTGACGCCGCGCTGAGCTGTAACGCAGGCGCGTAGCGCACAGCGCACAGCGACTGAGGGCCCGCCCCGTACCGTGTACGCACGGTCCGGGGCGGGCCCCTTTCGATGTGCCTACGGCGTGATGGCAAGGCGGTCGCCGAGTGGGCGGCGGCCGCTGATCCGGCTCTTGGGAACACCCTTGATGTGCACGCCGGGGGCAGGGATGCCGTGCAGGGGCTTGAGGTCGAGCCCCTCCTCCTCCAGGAGCGGGTACTCGACGACCAGCGAGCGCAGCCCGGGCAGTGTCGCCAGCGCCTCCAAGCCACGCGTGGAGAGGCGTACGGCGGTGAGGTGGACGCTGCGGAGACCGACGGGGCCGCCGGCCAGGGCATCGGGTGGCAGCGCGGGGCAGTGGCTCAGCGCCAGCTCCTGGATGCCGGGGCAGCGCCCCAGGAAACGCAGGTCGCTCACGAGGCGGTTGTCCTGGATCCGGACACGCCGGGCGGGGTACCCCTCGAGTGCGTCGGCCAGCTCGGCGTCGCCGAAGTCCCCCGACACGATGACGCTCCCGGCCTCACGGAGACCGGCCAGCTGCACCAGCTGGGCCCGGGCCGACACCAGGACGGGTGCGTACTGGAGATCGAGCAGGGCGAGCACCTCGCGCGCGTACTCACGGGCGGGGTAGCGGTCCCAGTCGGACGTGAACAGCGAGGCGGGTGCGCCGGCCTCGGCGAATCGCCGGGCGTGCGGAACGGCCGCGTGACCGCCCACCTCGTGGATCATCCGCAGCGTCCGGTTCTCCTCGTCGAACTGGGCGCCCGGTTCCGGCAGGAGCGGCAGTACGTACGGGCCGAGGCGTGCCAGCTCGCGCAGCTGCGTGTGGTTGCCGGGCGGCAGGACGCTCCGTACGGCCTTCCGCGTCCGCTCGTGGGTCGGCTCGTCCAGCCAGGCGGCGTGCTGGGCGCACAGGGCCGCCAGGACGTACAGCGTGGTGCGGCGGTCGCCCTTGGCGGTGTCGCCCGCGCGGAGGATGCCGTTCACCAGGACCGGGAGCTGGCGGCGGGTGCAGTGGCCGGCCGCCAGCAGCAGGACGTCGTGCCACTGCTGGTCGTGGCTGTGGCCGAGCATCTCCTTGATGTTGTCGTCCTCGACGAACTCCTTCGCGGACAGGAAGTCCTGGAAGGTGCGGTGGGCGAACTGGAACACGCCGTCCGCGCGCTCCTGGAGGAGACCGCTGCGGTTGAGGAGGTGGGTGAGGACCGCCTCGGGGGTGCCCTGTTCCCGTACGCGGGGCATGCCGGGGAGGGCGCGGTTCAGCTGGTGGAGGACCTGATCGCGGGTGAACTCCGTCTGGCCGCCGCGCACCAGCCAGGCCGCCACGCGCTGGAGCAGCTGCGAGTGCTCCTCCACCGACAGCGCGATGCCCTCGGGAGCCGCCACGCTGCGGCGCTTGTCGCGGGCGCCCAGCAGCATCTGGAGGGCCGACTCGTACAGCGCCCAGCGGGTCTCCGGGAGGAAGCCCTGCCGCAGCCGGTGCAGGGCGCAGACGACGGCGCAGAGGAGCGGGGTGCGGGCCAGGTCGCTGAGGGTCGGGTTCTGCTCGAACTGCTGGGACAGGTCGCGTTCGAGGTCGTCCAGGTCCTCATGGACGGGGTCCGCGTCCAGGCGGGCCGCACGGTGCCAGGCGGCGACGAAGGCCCTGATGTCCCCGTCCCGCATGGGCAGGAGGGTCAGCTCCTCGAAGCCCGCCTGCTCCAGCCACGCCGGTTCCACGGCGAGCGGGCGTACGGTCACGAGGCAGCGGGTGCCCGGGAAACGGTCCAGAAGGGCGGAGAGCCACGCGTGCGCCGCCTCCCGGTCCTCCTGCGGCACCTCGTCCAGGCCGTCCACGAGGAGCAGCCCGGTGCCCGCCTTGAGGACCCGGCCCGCCCAGCCGTCCGGCGGCGCGTCCACCGGCAGCCGCGCCGCGCCCGGCAGCTCCGCCGGGGTCGGGAAGGCGCCCCCTCGCGCGCGTAAGGACCGCAGCGGCAGCACGAAGGGTACGAGGCCGTTCAGTTCGTCCAGCTCCGGGCCGAGCGTGCCCGCCGCCGCGTGGGCGGCCAGCCACCACACCAGGGTCGTCTTCCCGGCGCCCGCGTCACCCCGGAGCAGCACCCGGGGGCGGGAGCCCAGCAGGTCCTCGATCCGCTGAGGGGCCGGATCGTGGGGCGTCGCCTCCAGGGACAGGTATGCCGTGTCCAGGTCCCACTCCGAGCCCCGCCGCCCCAGCTCGTCCAGGCCGAAGATCTTCGTACGGCGGTACGCGGCGCCCAGCGCCTCCGCGTACTCCTCGGCGTACGCCCGGTCCTCCGGGTGGGCGCCGGTCACCGTCGTCAGCCGGTTGGGCAGGGGAGAGCCGACGACCAGGGCGTACGCGTTCCGGAATCCCGCGTCCCGGGCGAGTGCGCCGAGGGGGACGCAGTGGACTCTGCGGTGCCCGCGCCCAGGCGGGACCTCCTTGACGATGCCGAGCAGGCCGTCGCCCGCGAACACCGGGGCGCCGGAGAGCCCGGCGAGCGGTGAGCGGCCGTCCGCCCGCTCGACGGCCGGAGGGCGGTCGAACTCGAAGACCATGGTCCGCTGGATGAGTCCGGCCAAGGGCAGGACGGTCCCCGTGTACTGGTCCAGGTCCGGCTTCCGGTCGCCGTCGTACCGCTGGACGTGCGGCAGGCCGACGATCTCGCAGCGCGGCACGGGGCGGTCGGTGGCCAGCCTGAGCGGCGTGGACCGGTACCAGTAGCGCGTCGGGTACTGGGTGAGGTGGACCAGAGCGGCGTCCAGCCGATCGTCGGACCAGACCACGGTGCCCGCGAACCGTCGCTCGTGGCCGGGGAACGCGATGTCGCAGACGGTCCTGCCGTCGAGGACGTGTGCGGCGGTCAGCACGGTGCCCGGGGCGAGCGCCGCCCCGGTGCCCTGCCGCCGCTCGCCCAGGACGGCGACGGCGGCCCGCCGGCTCAACGCGGCTCCAGCGCGCCGCCGAAGTCACCCATATCCACGCCCGCGTCGTCGCTGCCCACCTTCCACGCCTGCCCCGTCCGCGCGTCCTGGGGCTTGAGGGTGAAGGCCACCCGGTGGGTGCGGCCCGAGGCGCGGGTGCCGTCGGCGCCCGCCTCCACCACCCACGCCTTGACCTTCGTCCCGCCCTTGATCTCCTTGCGGAGTTCGATCGTGAACTCCATCTCGATCTCGCCCATCTCGAAGGCGACGGGGTGTCCGGTGGCGCGGTTGGCGGCGTCGATGAGCTGGTCGCGTACGGAGGCGATGGCGTCGGCCAGTTCGATGTCGGTCATGGCCCGGACCGTACCCGCCGTACGGTCCGGGTGACGGGGCTTCAGCAGAACAGCCCGGGTTTCCGCCAGGTGCATTCGACGCCGGGCGACGCGTCCATGACGCGGGGCTGGTTGCGGGGCTCGCTGCGGGGCTCGCTGCGGGGCCTGGCCGGGGCGATCGTGCCGGCCGCCGTGTCGGAGGACGCGAGCGTCACGACGACGGCGTCCTCGATGCTCTTCACCGACGGCGCCAGGTGGTTGTTGAGGACGACGGTGTAGACGAGGCGGCGGCCGCCCGCGTCAGTGACGTACCCCGACAGGGCGGACGCGCCGGTCAGCGTGCCGGTCTTGCCGCGGGCGTTCAGGGCGGCAGGGGTGTCGCACATGCGGCGGCGCAGGGTGCCGCCGACGGCGCGGTCCGGGGCGCAGGCCACGGGGAGCGACGCGTACCAGTCCGCGTACCAGGGGGCGTCCTGCACGGCGAGGAGGAGCCGCGCGAGCTGGGCGGCGGGGAACAGGTTCATCCGGGACAGGCCGGAGCCGTCGACCTGGCGGAGCTGCGCGGTGTCCACACCCTCCTTCGCCAGGTACGCGTCGATGGCGGCGAGGCCCGCGTCCCAGCTGCCGCCGCCGGAGATCTCATGGCCGATGGCCTTAGTCAGGGCCTCGGCGTGCATGTTGTTGGACAGCTTCATGAAGGGCAGCATCAGCTCCTTGAGCGGCATGGAGCGGTGCGTGGCCAGGGGCTTGGCCGACGACGGGGTCCGTACGCCGAGCCGGGTGGGGCCGGTGACGTGTACACCGTGGGCGGCGAGGGCGTCGGCGAACACGGCGGCGGCGTAGCCGGTCGGCTCGTCGACGGTGATCCACTCCTTGGTGGGGGAGGCACCGACGGGGATCTCGCCGCTGATGACGATGGTGTTCGTGCCGTGGGCGCGCTCGACGGTGAGGGTGTCGGGGCGCCCGGCGCCGACGGTGGTGGCGCGGTTGTCGACGCGTACGTAGTCGGTCTTCGGGGTGAGTGTGACCGAGGGCCGCCGGCCCGCGGACGTGGCCGCGGCGGCCTCGACGACGACGGTGCCCGAGTCGTAGTCCGTGTCCGGGGCGAGGGTGAGCGCGGAGATCTGCGCGGAGTAGTACGACGACTCGTCGTCGGCGGCCCAGGAGCGGCCCAGGCGGTGGGTGTCGAAGCGGGTGTCGTCGGCGACGAGGCGGCCGGTGACCCACCTGACGCCGGCGGCGGCGACGCGGGCGGCGAGCCGGTCGTAGTCGGCGGCGAGCGTGGTCGGGTCGCCGGTGCCGCGCAGGTAGAGGTCGCCGTGGAGGACACCGGCGCGCTGCCGGCCGGTGGACAGCACCTCCGTACGGAACCGGTAGTCGGGGCCGAGGAGGGCCATGGCCGCCACCGAGGTGGGGATCTTGGTGTTGGAGGCCGGCATGAGGCGGTCGCCGCCGTCGCGCTGGTAGAGGGTGTCCCCGGTCGTGGCGTCGGCGACGACGACGCCCGCGGCGCCTCCGTCGAGGCGGGGGTCGGTGAGGATCTCGTCGATGGCGCCCTTGAGGCCGGTGTCGGACGGGCCCGCGTCGGCGGGTGGCCCGGCCAGGCCCAGCATCGTCCAGGTGAGGAGCGCGGCGAGGCCGAGGGCGGTGCCACGGATCAGCGACTTACGCGGCTTTGTGGTGCGCGTCACGGGTCTCATGGGACCCGAGCATCCCGGAGCCGACGCTGCTCAGGAAGTAGGCGTTGCGCGGTTCGCCGTGACGATGCGCACAGGGCATTTCGGACGTACTAGGGGGATTAGTGAAGCCCGGGGCCCGTTGATCTCCAGGTCGGGTGCCGTGGGAGGCGGTGTGTCGGCCGTTCGGGCGGGGGTGGGGCGCGGGGCCTGCGGCCGGAGGGGGCGGCAGGGCGCGTACGCCTTGGACATGCGGGCCGATTGTCCCTTTTGAGTGCATATCTATAGGGCGATAGGGCCATCGCCCGTGGCGTCAAGTGTGCGCGTCACATCGCTCGTACTACGACCGTATGTCGTAGATCGGGCTTTTGGGGCAGGACGGGAGAAGCCGGTACCAAGGATGACCAGAAGCCCGGCGCGCCGCTCGCGTCGGGTCGGTTCTTGCCCCCAGCACGGAGGTCCTCCCCGTATGTCGCAGCGCGCCAACCACCCCGCCCGTAACGCCGTCGTCGCTCTCGCCGCCGCCGGCATGGGAGCCGCGATGGTGTTCGGAGCCGGTGCGTCGGCCGTCGCGGCCGAGGCCCAGTCGGCCCCGCTCGCCGTGAACACCGCGTCCGCCGTCGCCGCCCAGGCGAAGGCCCAGTCCATGGCCGCCCAGGAGGCCGCCGCCGCCCAGGCCGCCAAGGCGCAGGCCGTCAAGGCGCAGGCCGCGGCCGTCAAGGCCGCCGCCGCGAAGCAGGCCGCCGCGAAGAAGGCCGCGGCCGCCAAGGCCGCCGCCGCCAAGAAGGCCGCCGCGAAGAAGGCCGTGAGCTGGGTCAAGCCCGTCACCGGCTACAAGCTGACCGCCAGCTTCGCCCAGGGCGGCGGCATGTGGACGAACAAGCACTCCGGCCAGGACTTCGCCGTCCCGGTCGGCACCCCGGTCAAGGCCGCCCACAGCGGCGTCGTCGTCAAGGCCGGCCCCAACGGCGGCGGCGACGGCCCGGCGTACGGCAACGCCGTCGTGCTCAAGCACCCGAACGGCACGTACTCCCAGTACGCCCACCTGTCGAAGATCAACGTCAAGGTCGGCGCCAAGGTCAAGACCGGCCAGGTCATCGCCCGCTCGGGCAACACCGGCAACTCGTCCGGCCCGCACCTGCACTTCGAGATCCGTACGAGCCCGAACTACGGCTCCGCGCTGAACCCGGCCAAGTTCCTGCGCTCCGAGGGCGTCTCCATCTGACGTCCGCGGCCGACGCCGCCCGCGGACGGGCGGACGCTCAGCTCTCGTCCGTGAACCGCATCACCGGAAAGCTCCCCGTGTTCGTCGGGGCGTGCTCCGGCAGCCACAGCACCGCGACGGCACCGCCCGCCCCCGGGGCGGTGCCCTCCGGTGCCGCGTTGCGGAACGTGAGCCGGGCGCCCAGCACGCGGGCCTGACCCGCCGCGATGGTCAGCCCCAGGCCGTGACCGGCGCCCGCCCGGTCGCTCGCCCCCGTACGGAACCGGCTCGGCCCCTCGCGCAGCAGCGCCTCCGGGAACCCGGGCCCGTGGTCGCGGACCCGTACGACCCGCCCCTCGACGGTGACCTCGACCGGCGGCCTGCCGTACTTGGCGGCGTTCGTGAGCAGGTTGCCCAGGATGCGCTCCAGCCGACGCGGGTCCGTGTTCACCCATGACTCGTGCACCACCCGCACCACCGCGTCCGGGTTCAGCACGGTCACCCGGCGGACGACGAACTCGCCCAGCGAGATCTCCTGGAGCTCGGCCCGCTCCGACGCGCTGTCCAGCCGGGCCACCTCCAGGACGTCCTCGACGAGCGTCCGCATCGCCCGCGCCCTGTCCCGTACCAGCTCGGTCGGGCGGCCGGGCGGCAGCAGCTCGGCGGCGGTGAGCAGGCCGGTCACGGGGGTGCGCAGCTCGTGAGCGATGTCCGCCGTGACCCGGCGCTCGGCCTCGATCCGCTCGTGCAGCGCGTCCGTCAGGGCGTCCACGGCCCGCGCGAGCTCGTCCGTCTCGTCCCGTACGACGCCGCCGATCGCGTCCCGCACCCGCACGTCCGTGTTGCCCTGGGCCACCTTCCCGGCCGCGGTGGCCGCCTTGCGGAGCCTGCGCGACAGCTGGCCGCCGATCAGCACCCCGAGCGCGGACCCGGCGAACACGACCGACACCGAGCCGACGACGAGCGCCTCGTCCAGCCGCTTCATGATCGTCGCGCTGCGGTCGGCGAACGGCGTGTGCAGCGACAGCACATCGCCGTTCCCCAGCGGCACGGCCGCCCACACGTCCGGCGCGCCACTGCTGTGCTGCTGCACATACGTACCGCGGCGCTTCCGCCCCGTCAGCCGGTCGAGCTCCCGGGGCAGCTTGGGGTCGTTCACCTTGGTCCCGAACCTCGGCTCCCTCGGCTTGGACGCCTCGTACATGCGCTGGGCGAACAGCAGCCGCTCCATCTGCACCTCGCGCGCGTTGTCGAGCATCGAGACCCGGGCGGCGTTGTGCACGACGAGGCTCAGCGCGACCGCGACCAGGGCACCCACGGCGGCGATCGCGATGGAGATCTTCCACCGCACGCCGGTCCGCAGCGTGGGCTGTTTCATGGGGCGCGGTCCTGTCCTTCACGTGTGGGGTATGGGGGTGGGTCGCTGCCGGGGGTCCGGGGGTCGTCCCCCGGGGGATGCGGTCACCGCACGCCGGTCCGCAGCGTGGGCTGTTTCATGGGGCGCGGTCCTGTCCTGTCACGTGTGGGGTACGGGGGGTGGATTGCTGCCGGGGGTCCCAAGGGCCCCGGCGCGCTGCTACGCCCTGAGCTTGTACCCGAAGCCGCGGACCGTCTCGATCCGGTCCTGGCCGATCTTCGTGCGCAGCCGCTGCACATGGACGTCCACGACGCGGGTGTCGCCTCCCCAGCCGTAGTCCCAGACGCGCTCCAGGAGCTTGTCGCGCGACAGGACGGTCCCCGGCGCCGACGAGAACTCCAGGAGCAGCCGCATCTCCGTCGGGGTCAGCGCGACCGGCGCGCCGCCCTTGCGGACCTCCATGCCCTCGGTGTCGACCTCCAGGTCGCCGAAGGCCAGCAGCCCGCGCTCGCCCTGCCCGCCCCGGTCGCCCCCGTCCCCGCCACCGGCACCCGCACCGCCCGCGTGCCCGAAGCGGCGCAGCACGGCCCGGATGCGCGCCATCAGGACCGCCCCGTCGAACGGCTTCGTCACGTAGTCGTCGGCGCCGGCCTCCAGCCCCAGCACCACGTCGATCGAGTCCGCGCGCGCGGACAGCATGATGACCGGGACGGTCGACTCGTCGCGGATACGGCGGCAAAGGCTGACGCCGTCCATGCCGGGAAGCATCACGTCCAGCAGCGCGATGTCGGGCCGCCGGGCGCGGAAGGACTCCAGGCCGGACAGCCCGTCGGGCATCGCCGTGACCGCGAAGCCGTCCCGTTCGAGGGCCAGCTGGGTGGCCTCCCGGATGACATCGTCGTCCTCGACGAACAGCACATGCGTCTCTGCCATGGCCATACCGCGTTTCCCGCGCCCTCAGTTCTCGCTCGGCGCGGTCGGTGCGGGACCGCTGATGTCTCCGCCCTCGACCGCCTGGCTGTACTCGTTGTGCACCACGTAGTGCTCCGTGAACTTGTCCGAAGCCCACCGGTACGTGATCACATCCTCGCCCGACGGATACGCGACCGGGTCGCCCTTCGCGTACACCTGCTTGGTGACGACCAGGTCGCCGCGGTCGATCGCCGAGTAGACGGCCGGCTCCTCCAGCGAGAACACATTCTCGTACGTGTCGTCCCGCAGCCGGTACACATACGTTCCCGTGCTGACGGCGTCGTCGCACGTCATCACGTTGACGACGACGTCCGGAGTGCCGGTTCCCGTGAGGTTGCCGTACGAGGTGTCGACCGGGTAGGCGTCGCCCTCGCACGGGCGGAGGTCGCGCTTGACCCGGTCGCTGACCTTGGGGTCGGTCTTGATCAGCCGGATGACGTCGACCCTGCGGAAGGCCGGCGACGAGGAGGACGCGGAGGGCGCGGGCGAGGCCGACGGGCCGCCCTGCTCGGCGGGGGCGGCGCCCTCGTCGCGCATGCCGGTGCCACCGGTGGTGCAGCCGGTCGCGAGCAGCCCGAGCAGGCCGGCGGCGGCGAGCCCGGCCATCGCCGCCGTACCCGCCGCCCGCATGTTCCTCGGCTCGTCCGGGGCCGCCCCGGAGGGGGGCCGCCCAGTGCCGCCGTTACCGCGTATGCCGCTCAGGCCGCGCACCGCTCCTGCTCCCGTCCGTGACCACGTCCGTCCACGCTCACCCCGCGCTCGGTGCCCCGGCCCCGGCCCCGGTCCAGGGCGCGGGCGTCGATGTCCCGGCTCTCCAGTTCCTGGCGGAGGCGGGCCAGCGCGCGGTGCAGCGTGCTCTTCACCGTACCGGTCGACATGCCGAGCGCCGCGGCGGTCTCCTCGGTGCTCATCTGCTCCCAGTGGCGCAGGACTACGACGCTGCGCTGCTTGGGCGCGAGCACCTTGAGCACGTCCATGAGCAGGGCCCGGTCCGCGTGCTGCTCGGTCGCGTCGTCGACCGACGCGTCGGGCAGCTGCTCGGTGGGGACCTCCTCCAGCTTGCGGGCGCGCCACCACTCGGTCCGCGTATTGATCATCACACGGCGCAGGTACGCGTCGGCGAGGGTTTTGTCGGCTATGCCGTCCCAGCGGCCGTACGTACGGGCCAGGGCGGTCTGCAGCAGGTCCTGCGCGTCCACCGGGTCGGGCACGAGACGTCGGGCGCTGCGCAGCAGGGCGTCCTGCCTGGTGCGTACGTACTCCTCGAATCCGAGCACCTCGCCGTGCGACATCTCGAACCGCCTCCCGTTTCCCCGTGACACGCAGTGCTGCTCCAGCGCCGCCGACCACTTCGGCCGGGCTCCCTCGCTGACATCACGAGAAGCTACGGAGCGCTTGTCACGGCCCTGTCCGAAGCACCCTTCGGCGGACGCACGGCTGTCCATCGGTTGTGTAACAGCGGTGATGCGCCTGCGGTGCGTGAGCAGTGGGATACGGAGGGGTGGGGAATGCGGGCCCAGGGCGATGCCTGATCGGCGCCTGGGCCCGGGGCGGGCAGGAGAGGGGAGCTGTCAGCGCGCGGGGAGCCGGTACAGACCGTTCTCCAGGGGCTCGACGAGGCCGTCGGCGACCAGGCCGTCCAGCGCCCGGGCACGCTGGACCGGGTCGCGCCAGACCGCGTCCAGTGCGGACTGCGGGACCGGGGTCACCGCCTCGCGCAGCACCGCGAGCAGCTTGCCGCGGACCTGGCGGTCCGTGCCCGCGTACGTCTGGCCGCGCCGCGGCGGGCCCTCGTGGGCGGGCTTGCCGGCGAGCCGCCAGGCGCATTCGTGGGCGATCGGGCAGCGCCCGCACTGCTCGTTCTTCGCCGTGCAGACCAGTGCGCCCAGTTCCATCGACGCCGCCGCCCAACGGGCCGCCGTCCCTTCGTCGTCCGGCAGCAGGGCGCGGGCGAGCCGGCGTTCGGCGGCGGTCGTGGCGTTCGGCGGGTACTGGGCGCCCGTCACCGCGCGGGCGAACACCCGGCGGACGTTCGTGTCGAGGACGGCGTGCCGCCGGCCGTACGCGAACGACGCCACCGCCGCGGCCGTGTACTCCCCGATGCCGGGCAGGGCCAGTAGGTGGGCGTGCTCGCTCGGTACGTCGCCGCCGTGCCGTTCCGTTATGGCGACGGCCGCTCCGTGCAGCCGCAGGGCGCGGCGCGGATAGCCGAGCCGCCCCCAGGCGCGTACCGCCTCGCCGGGCGCCTCGGCGGCCAGCGCGGCGGGGCGCGGCCAGCGGGCCAGCCACTGCTCGTACACCGGCAGGACCCGGTTCACCGGGGTCTGCTGGAGCATGAACTCGCTGACCATCACGCCCCACGCGCCCGCCTCCGGGCGGCGCCAGGGCAGGTCGCGGGCGTGCTGGTCGAACCACGCGAGGACGGGGGTGTGGAGCCGGCCGGCCGCCGCGACGGCGGGATCGGCCGACAGGGCGGGATCGGCCGCGACGGCGGGATCGGCGGGGGCGGAGGCAGTCGATGCAGTCGAGGCGGTTGAGGCAGTAGAGGAGGCAGGGGCGGCTTCAGGAGTCTCGGTCGCAGTCATGGCAATCCGATCCTGACACGTCCAACGCCCGTTTCCGCGCTCCCCGGACCCGTGCCCGACGCCCCGCAGCTCAGGACACACGCCGGTGCGCCGCCTCCCGCCGCTCGGCACGCCGACCCGCACGCCGCTCCGTGGGCGTCCCGTGCTGCCGAGGCACCGTGTGCGCCTCCAGGTCACCGGAGGGCGCCACGGCCGGACCGGCCCCGGCGAGCCACGTGGCCGCGCCCGACCTGCTTGTACGCATCGTCTCCACCAGCCGCTGCGTCGGCCCCGTCAGGAGCCGTACGAACAGGAGCACCGCCAGCGCGCCGACGACCAGGCCCGCCGCCACGTCGTGCGGGTAGTGCACCCCCACGAACACCCGTGAGAACGCCATGACCACCGCCAGCGGCATCGTCAGCCACGCGATCCGCCGCCACGCCAGCGCGAGCGCCATCGCCGAAGCACCCGCGATCGCCGCGTGGTTGCTCGGGAACGACCAGTCGCCGTACGGGGGGCACTCCGCGATCGACGCGACGGCACCGGCCACCGCGCGGCACGGCCGCTCCTCGTCGATCAGCGACTTGAGCGTCTCACTGACGACGTATCCGAAGGCGGTGGCGACCGGGGCGAGCGCGGCGAGCGCCATGGCCCGCGAACCGGCGGGGCGTACCCGCCACCAGGCGACGACGAACAGCACACCGAAGACCAGCAGTCCGGCGTCGGTGCCGATCTCGGCGAAGACGTGCACCCAGTGCGGAGTGGTCTGGGCGAAGTCGGTGATCGAGCGATAGAGGTCCTGACTCATGGTTACGGACGGTACCTGGCCGCCGGAACCGGTCGTTCGCCGCCGTCCGTCCCCGCTCACCACCGGCCAGGGCCGAAACCCCCTACGCAGATGTGATCATCGGCAAAAACCTGCGCAGGAGCGGAGGGTGGGGCGGGAGTCGGCGACGATCTCTCGTACAGTTTGGGCCGTGGGATCTCTGCGCAATCCGGTCGGGCCGCTTCCCTCCTCCATCTACTGGCGGCGGAGGGCAGTCGCCGCGAGTGTGGCCGCGCTGCTCGCCGTGCTGATCGTATGGTTCGTCAGTTCCGGTGACGACGGCTCGAAGGACAGGAGCGACGGCGCCAACGCGACCTCACCAGCCCCGTCCATCACCCCTGGGCCGACGCCCTCGGGCCCCGCCATCAGCACCCAGCCGGGCGGCCGCGACGAGCCGGGCGCCTCCGAGGGCACCGGCGACTCGGGCGGTACGGACGGCTCCGGCGCGGGTGGCAGCGGTGACGGTGACGGCAACGGCGACGGCGCGGGGTCCGGTACGGGTACGGGCGGCGGTACGGGCACGGGCGGCGGCTCCGCGACCGGTGGCGGCGGCACGGGCTCCGTCCAGCAGGTCCCCGCGAACTCCAGCCTCCCCAACTGTGCGCCCGGCAGCCTGCAGTTGGCGCTCAGCAGCTCGAAGGTGTCGTACGCGCCGGGCGAGAAACCCCGGTTCCGGCTCACCGCCCGGAACACCTCGGCGACCGGCTGCAAGACGGACCTGGGCCCGGCCACAGCCGTTCTGACGATCAGCGACGAGAAGGACGACGAGATCTGGTCGTCCAAGGACTGCCCCAAGGGCTCCGGCAGCGTGTACGTCGCCGTCCCGGCGAGCGGCACCGCGACGTACACGGTCGAATGGGACCGCCGCCACAGCGCACCGCGGTGCGGCACCCCGCCGCCTGGTGCGGCGGGTCCCGGCACCTACCTGGCGGAGGCCACGGTGCCGGGGCAGAAGGGCGTACTGCGCTCGTCCATCACCCTGACCAAGGACTGAGGACGAACCCCGAAGCCCTCGTCACACATACCGCTCGAGAATCGACGACTCGGCGAGCCGGGAAAGCCCCTCGCGGACGCTGCGGGCGCGGGCCTCGCCGACGCCGTCGACGGTCTGGAGGTCGTCGACACTGGCGGCGAGCAGCTTCTGCAGGCCGCCGAAGTGCTCGACGAGCCGCTCGATGATCGCGCCGGGCAGCCGGGGCACCTTGGCGAGCAGCCGGTAGCCGCGCGGCGAGACCGCGGAGTCCAGGGTCTCGGGGGAGCCGCTGTAGCCGAGCGCGCGGGCCACGGTCGCCAGCTCCAGCAGCTCGGAGTGGGACAGGGCGTCCAGCTCGGTGAGCGCCTCGGCGACGGTACGGGACCGCTTCGCGGTGGGCTCGGGCACATAGTCCCGTACGACCAGCTCGCGCTCGGGCTCCACACCCGCGATCAGCTCGTCGAGCTGGAGGGCCAGGAGACGGCCGTCGGTGCCCAGCTCCACGACGTACTCGGCGATCTCGGTGGCGATCCGGCGCACCATCTCCAGGCGCTGCGCGACGGCCGTGACGTCCCGGACGGTCACCAGGTCCTCGATCTCCAGCGCGGAGAGCGTGCCGGCGACCTCGTCGAGCCGGAGCTTGTACCGCTCCAGGGTGGCGAGGGCCTGGTTGGCGCGGGAGAGGATCGCGGCGGACTCCTCCAGCACGCGCCGCTCCCCGTCGACGTACAGCGCGATCAGCCGCATCGACTGCGACACCGAGATCACGGGGAACCCGCACTGCCTGGAGACCCGGTCCGCGGTGCGGTGCCGGGTCCCGGTCTCTTCGGTGGGAATCGATGCATCAGGCACCAATTGGACACCCGCTCGAAGAATCTTGGTGATGTCCTTGTCGAGGATGAGGGCGCCGTCGAGCTTGCACAGCTCGCGGAGGCGGGTCGCGGTGAACTCGACGTCCAGCACGAAACCGCCGGTGCACATCGACTCGACGGTCTTGTCCATGCCGAGGACGATCAGACCGCCCGTGTTGCCACGGAGGATGCGCTCCAGTCCGTCCCGCAGTGCCGTGCCCGGGGCCACCGCACTCAGGGACGCGCGCATGAGCGCTTCATTGCCGGAGCCTCCGCCCGACTTTCCGGGTGCTGCTGCCCGGTCGTTGGCTGCCACTGCGCTCCTCCGGCTCGTACGGGTGGGCGAGACCAGGGCAAAGTCTAGCGACCCCCACCCACGAGGGGAGTGCGCCCGCGAAGACGCCCCCTGCCATCCCGCTGTGCGCCTGTGTTCCGCCAGGGGCGACGGGGCTGCCCTTCCGCCCCGGGGACGGCGTCCCGCCCGGGCCCGCGCGTCGGGCGGCGCCGGCGGGCAGGCCACCCGCCAGGTTCACCTCACCCCCGGCACCTCACCCCCGGCACCTCACCCCCGGCACCTCACCTCACCCCCGCTCCGCCGCCGGCTCCCGCCGGCTCCGCGGCAGCACCCGCAGCGCCTCCCCCACGTCGGCGACCTCCAGCACCCGCATCCCCGCCGGCACCTTCCCCGGATCGACGGGGACCAGCGCATGGGTGAAGCCCAGCCGATGAGCTTCCGAGAGCCGCCGCTGGACACCCGTGACCCGCCGCACCTCCCCGGCCAGCCCCACCTCCCCGATCGCGACAAGGTTCTTCGGCAACGGCGTGTCGCTCGCCGCCGACGCCAGCGCCAGAGCGACCGCCAGGTCGGCCGCGGGCTCCGACAGCCGCACGCCCCCCACCGTCGCGCTGTAGATGTCCCGCTTGCCCAGCGCGCTGATCCGCCCCCGCTGCTCCAGCACCGCGAGCATCATCGAGACGCGGGAGGTCTCCAGCCCCGATGTCGTACGCCGCGGCGAGGGGATCTGCGAGTCGACCGTCAGTGCCTGCACCTCGGCGACCAGTGGCCGCCGCCCCTCCAGGGTGACCGTCAGACAAGTGCCCGGCACCGGCTCGTCGCGCCGGGTGAGGAACAGCCCGCTGGGGTCGGCGAGACCGGTGATGCCCTCGTCGTGCAGTTCGAAGCAGCCGACCTCGTCCGTCGCCCCGTACCGGTTCTTCACACCCCGCACCAGCCGCAGCCGAGCATGCCGGTCGCCCTCGAAGTGCAGCACCACGTCCACCAGGTGCTCCAGCAGCCGCGGCCCCGCGATCGCGCCGTCCTTGGTGACATGGCCGACCAGCAGCGTCGCCATGCCGCGCTCCTTGGACGCCCGGATCAGCGCCCCGGCCACCTCCCGCACCTGCGCCATGCCGCCCGGCGCCCCGTCGATCTCGGGCGACGCAACGGTCTGCACGGAGTCCATGATCAGCAGCGACGGCTTCACCGCGTCGAGGTGCCCCAGCACCGCCGACAGATCCGTCTCGGCGGCCAGGTACAGATGGTCGTGGAGCGCCCCGATCCGGTCGGCCCGCATCCGCACCTGGCTCGCCGACTCCTCACCCGTCACATAGAGCGTCGGGTGCTCGGCGCTCGCCGCCTTCGCCGCCACGTCCAGCAGCAGCGTCGACTTGCCGACCCCGGGCTCGCCCGCGAGCAGCACGACGGCACCGGGAACCAGCCCCCCGCCCAGCACCCGGTCCAGCTCGTCCACCCCGGTCGAACGGGCCGCGGCCTGCCGCCCGTCCACCTCCCCGATCGGCAGCGCCGCCGCCGACACCCGCCCGGCGGCGGTGGTGCGGACCGCGGGCGCCCCGTACTCCTCCACCGTCCCCCATGCCTGGCACTCGGGGCAGCGGCCAAGCCATTTGGCGGTCGTCCAGCCGCATTCGGTGCAGCGGTAGGACGGCCTGTCCTTGGAGGATTTCGTACGGGCAGCCATGCGCCACACCGTAGCCGCCCCCACTGACAGCGGGGTCTCCGCCGCTCCCGCCCGGGGGCTTGCTCGTACGCCCGTCACGGGACATTGGCAAATCCCGCTGTCCTCTTTTGAGGGATACGTTCACCCGTAAGGCTTAAAAGTGCGGAAGGGGTACAGAGAGTGTGCCTTCAGCCGCCTACGGTCGCCGGGTGACGAGCAGCAGGCTGGAGCCCCCCACGTACACCACCGGCGCACACCGGGTGCAGCGCCGTGCGCCCCGGAGCGGGCCCCGGACGCTCGCGCAGCGCCCGCCCGCGCGCTACGAGCCGTATCTGGACGGCCTTTTCACCTACTGCCTCTCCGTGCTCTGCGACCACGACACGGCGACGGCCGTGCTCGGTGACGTCCTGGCCGTGTCCGAGCGCCAGTACGGGCGCGGCCCCACGGACACGGCACGCCGCAAGGCATGGCTGTACGCCCTCGCCCGCTGGGCCTGCCTGCGCGAGCTGGGCGAGCAGCGGCGCAGGCGGCAGGGCGCCCACGGCGGCCGGCCGCCCGTCTCCGAGGAGGCCTCCCGCCTCACCGAGGAGACCGCCGAGCAGCGCCGCCGCGAGCTGGCCCTCCTCGCCTGGCCCGAGGCGGCCGGCACCACGCCCGAGCAGCGCGAGGCCCTGGAGCTGGCGGTACGGCACCAGCTCGCCGTCCCCGAGGTCGCCGCCGTCCTCGGGATGGCCCCGCAGGCCGCCCGCGAGCTGCTGTCCGCCGCCGCCTGCGAGGTCGAGCGCACCCGCGCCGCGCTCGCCGTCGTCGAGACCGGTACATGCTCCGCCGTCGCCCGGCTCACCGGCGATCACCAGGTGCTGCTCTCGGCGGCGCTCCGCCGCGAGCTCGTCCGGCACGTCGACGACTGCCCCCTGTGCCGCCGCGCCGCCGAACGGGCCGAGGCGGCCGGCCCCTGGCCCGGCTCCACGGTCACGCCCGCGACGCTGCCCCTCGTACCGGCGCCCAGGTCGGCGGCGTGCGCGGCGATGCTGCACGCCCCCCGCAGCCGCTCGGCCTGCCCCCGTTTCGGCCGCGACGGCTTTCCCCTGGACCCGAAGGACCACGCGGCGCGCCGCGACCGGATGCGTGCCCGGGCGGTCACCACCACGGTCGTGGCCACCGTCATCGCGGCGCCCGTCCTCGCCCTGTGGGCCGCGTACCGCGGCGACACGGTCGCCGCCGACCGCCGCGACGCCCCGGCGGTCAGCACGGCCGACGACGAGACCGACGCCCGGGCCACGGGCCGCACCGGCCGCCACTACGAGAACACCGGAAACACCCGCGACGGCGGGTCCGGTCACCGCTTCCGCACCCCGGGCCAGGCGCCCGACGTCTCCGTCGAGGTGATCAGCGCAGGCGCCTCCCCGCCGCCGCCGACCCTGCCCGGCCAGGCGGGCCCCGGCCGCATCACGGTCTCCGCCCAGCCGTACGGCGACACCACGATGATCACGCTCACCGCGTCCGGCGGCACCCCCGTCGACTGGTCCCTCTGGAGCGACGCGCCCTGGCTGTACGCCAGCCGTACCTCCGGCACGCTGGAGCCGGGCCGGTCCGAGAACGTCTACGTCTCGGTCGACCGCTCCCGCGAACCCCAGGGCGCCTGGAGCGCCCGCGTCGGCGTCAACCCCACGGGCGCGGTCATCGGCATCGACGGCCTCGGCCCGAAACGCACGCCGTCCCACACCGCGAAACCCAGACCCTCGAACCCCCCGGCCTCCCAGTCCCCCCAACCGGACCCGACCCCGCCGCCCTCCACCACGAACCCGCCCCCGTCGACCACCCCACCGCCGTCGAGCACCCCGCCCCCGTCGACGCAACCGCCCCCCTCCGCCGATCCGCCCCCGTCCCCCGATCCGCCCCCCACCTCGGACGCACCCCCACCCCCGGCCTCGGACACCCCGAGATCCATGCCGGAGGGCGAGCAGCCCGCGAAACGGGACTAGCCCGCAGCCAAGTCCACCTGCGGGTACATGTCCTCCGGGTGCGGACCAACATCACCGCTCCTGACCCCGTACCGGCCGCCCTGCAGCCCGTACCGGCCGCCCTGCAGCCCGTACCGGCCGCCCTGCAGCCCGTGCCGACCGCCCTGCAGCCCGTGCCGACCGCCCTGCAGCCCGTGCCGCGCCGGGCGGCCCGGCGCCTCGGGCCGAAGCCGAGCGCCGCCTACCGCCCCGGGTCCGCCGGATGCGGGGCCACCAGCGGCAGCTGCGACGCCAGCCGCGCCTCGCACAGTTCGACCAGCACGTCGTACGCCGCCTTGCCCATCAGCTCCGTCAGCTCCGGGCGGTACGTCACGTAGACCGGCTCGCCCGCGCCGTGCGCCGATGTGGCCGACGTGCACCACCAGTGCAGGTCATGGCCGCCCGGGCCCCAGCCCCTGCGGTCGTACTCGCCGATCGACACCTGGAGGACCTTCGTGTCGTCGGGGCGCTCGATCCAGTCGTATGTACGCCGGACCGGCAGCTGCCAGCACACGTCCGGCTTCGTCTCCAGCGGCTCCCGCCCCTCCCGCAGCGCCAGGATGTGCAGCGCGCACCCCGCGCCGCCCGCGAACCCCGGACGGTTCTGGAAGATGCAGGAGCCGTTCCAGCGCCGCGTCTGCCGGTCACCGTCCTCGTCGAGCTGCGTCCAGCCGGACTCCGAACCCACGTCGTGGAACTGCCACAGCTCCGGCGTCAGCCGGTCCACGTGCGCGGCGACCCGCTGCTCGTCCTCCTCGTCCGAGAAGTGCGCGCCGAGCGTGCAGCACCCGTCGTCCGCGCGCCCCGCCTGGATGCCCTGGCAGCCGCTGCCGAAGACGCACGACCAGCGTGACGTCAGCCACGTCAGGTCGCAGCGGAAGACCTGGTCCTCGTCCGCCGGGTCCGGGAACTCCACCCATGCGCGCGGGAAGTCGAGGCCCTTCTCGTCGTCGCGCGGTCCGTCCTCACTGGCCGGTGGGACCACGGTCCCCTCCCGGGCCTCGTCGCGCTTCTTCCCGGACGTGGTTCTGCCCGGCTTTGCCTTCTTCGTCTTTGGCACACACCCAGCGTAGGCGCAGCGCGCTCCGTGGGCGCAGTAGCGTTCTGCCATGAGACTCGGAGTCCTCGACGTCGGTTCGAACACGGTGCACCTGCTGGTCATGGACGCGCACCCCGGCGCCCGGCCGCTGCCCGCCCACTCGCACAAGGCGGAACTGCGCCTCGCCGAACTGCTCGACGCGGAAGGCGCGGTCGGCGCCCCGGGCGTCGACCGGCTGGTCATGATCATCGGGGACGCCCTGCACACCGCGGAGGAGAAGGGCTGCGAGGCCGTACTCCCCTTCGCGACCTCCGCGATCCGCGACGCCGCCAACGCCGACGCCGTCCTGGCGCGCGTGAAGGACGAGACCGGCGTCGATCTCCAGGTCCTCACCGGCGAGGAGGAGGCCCGGCTCACCTTCCTGGCCGCCCGCCGCTGGTTCGGCTGGTCCGCGGGCAAACTGCTGCTGCTCGACATCGGCGGCGGCTCCCTGGAGATCGCGTACGGCATCGACGAGGAACCCGACGCGGCCGTCTCCCTCCCGCTCGGCGCCGGGCGGCTCACCGCCGGGTGGCTGCCCGGGGACCCGCCGGACCCGGCCGACGTGAAGGCGCTGCGCCGCCACGTACGGGCGCAGATAGCGCGTACGGTCGGCGAGTTCGCCCGGTTCGGGAAGCCGGACCACGTCGTGGCCACGTCCAAGACCTTCAAGCAGCTGGCCCGCATCGCCGGCGCGCCCGGCTCCGGCGAGGGTCTCTACGTGCAGCGCGTACTGAGTCGTACGTCACTCGAGGCATGGGTGCCGAAGCTGTCCGCCATGACCGCCGAGCAGCGCCGCGACCTGCCCGGCGTCTCCGAGGGCCGCGCCGCGCAACTGCTGGCGGGAGCCCTGGTCGCGGAGGGGGCGATGGACCTGTTCGGCGTCGCGGAGCTGGAGATCTGTCCCTGGGCGCTCCGCGAAGGGGTCATCCTGCGCCGCCTCGACCACCTCCCCGAGTGACAGTACGGGCCCGTACGCTGTCCCTCGTGGCAGACGTGGCAGATCAAGCGCAGCGGTCAGCGGTGCGCGTCCCCCGCGCGAAGGTCGCCCTCTCGACGGCCTCGGTCTACCCCGAGTCGACGGCGACGGCCTTCGAGGTGGCCGCGCGCCTCGGCTACGACGGGGTCGAGATCATGGTGTGGACCGACCCGGTCAGCCAGGACCTGGAGGCCCTGCGCCGGCTGTCCGACTACCACCAGGTGCCCGTTCTCGCCATCCACGCGCCCTGCCTGCTGATCACCCAGCGCGTCTGGTCGACCGACCCCTGGGTCAAGCTGCAGCGCGCCCAGGCGGCGGCGGAGAAGCTCGGCGCGTCGACGGTCGTCGTCCACCCGCCGTTCCGCTGGCAGCGCCAGTACGCGCGCGCCTTCGTCACCGGCATCTGGCGGATGGCGAACGAGACGGACGTACGGTTCGCCGTGGAGAACATGTACCCATGGCGCTACCGCGACCGCGAGATGCTGGCGTACGCCCCCGAGTGGGACGTCACCAAGGACGACTACCGCCACTACACCGTCGACCTGTCCCACACCGCGACCGCCCGGACGGACGCCATGGCCATGGTGTCCCGCATGGGCGACCGGCTCGGGCACGTCCACCTCGCCGACGGGCGTGGCTCCGCGAAGGACGAGCACCTCGTACCCGGGCGCGGTTCTCAGCCGTGCGCCGAGCTGCTGGAGCACCTCGCCCGTACCGGCTTCGACGGGCATGTGGTCGTCGAGGTCAACACTCGGCGCGCCATGTCCGCCGCCGAACGCGAGGCCGACCTCGCCGAGGCGCTGGCGTTCACCCGGCTGCACCTGGCGTCGGCGGCCCGTATCCCATGACCGGCACAGGCTCACCCCGCAGGGGCCGCGGCCGGCCGCCCGCCTCCGAGCGCGCCGACGGACCCGGCGCCCGCGAACGCATCCTGGAGGCCGCCCGCGCCGAGTTCGCCGAGCGCGGCTACGACAAGACGTCCATGCGCGGCATCGCCAAGGCCGCCGGGGTCGACGCGGCCCTCGTCCACCACTACTTCGGTACGAAGGACGAGGTCTTCGCGGCGGCGGTCGAGGTCTCCTTCGAGCCCGCGCTGATCATGTCGGCCGTGCTGGAGCCGGGCCCCGAGGGCGTCGGCGAGCGGCTCGCCCGGTACTTCATCGGGGTGTGGGAGAACCCGGCCACGCGCGCGCCGCTCCTGGCGGTCCTGCGTTCCGCGCTCACGCACGAGGCGGCGGCGAAGGTGCTGCGCGGCTTCCTGCTCCGGCGTGTACTGGAACGGGTCGCCAAGGACCTCGACGTACCCGACCCGAAGTTCCGGGCGGAGCTGGCGGCGTCGCACATGGTGGGTATCGCGATCCTGCGGTACGTCGTCCAGGTGGAGCCGCTGGCGTCGGCGGACCCGGACGACATTGTGGCGATGGTGGCGCCTACGCTCCAGCGGTACCTGACGGAAGCCTGACGTACGGCGCGTACGGCATGTGCGGCATGTGCGCATGTGCGGCATGCGCCGGGCGTACCGCGCGCGCTCCGAGGTGACCGACAGGCGACCAGCCGGTCCCGGCATCCGGACGAGCTGTCCAGATCTTGGAGCGGCGGCGTACTCTCGAAGAAGCCAGATCTCTCTGATGAGGAGCGAGCGACGATGCCCGAGCTGAGGTCCCGCACTGTCACCCACGGCCGCAACATGGCGGGCGCCCGCGCCCTTATGCGTGCCTCCGGGGTACCGGGCGCGGACATCGGCCGCAAGCCGATCATCGCGGTCGCCAACTCCTTCACGGAGTTCGTCCCCGGCCACACCCACCTCCAGCCGGTCGGCCGCATCGTCAGCGACGCCATCCGGGAGGCCGGAGCCATCCCGCGCGAGTTCAACACGATCGCCGTGGACGACGGCATCGCCATGGGCCACGGCGGCATGCTGTACTCGCTGCCCTCCCGGGACCTGATCGCCGACTCCGTCGAGTACATGGTCGAGGCGCACTGCGCCGACGCCCTGATCTGCATCTCCAACTGCGACAAGATCACCCCGGGCATGCTGATGGCCGCCCTGCGCCTCGACATCCCCACGGTCTTCGTCTCCGGCGGCCCCATGGAGTCCGGCCGTGCCACGCTCGTCGACGGCACGGTCCGCACGCTCGACCTGGTCGACGCGATCTCCGACGCCGTCAACGACAAGATCTCGGACGAGGACATCCTCCGTATCGAGGAGAGCGCCTGCCCGACCTGCGGGTCCTGCTCCGGCATGTTCACCGCCAACTCGATGAACTGCCTGACCGAGGCCATCGGCCTGTCCCTGCCAGGCAACGGCTCGATCCTGGCGACGCACACGGCCCGCAGGGCCCTGTACGAGAACGCGGCGCGCACGGTCGTGGACATCACGAAGCGCTACTACGAGCAGGACGACGAGTCGGTCCTGCCGCGCGCCATCGCCTCGTTCGCGGCGTTCGAGAACGCCATGGCGCTGGACATCGCCATGGGCGGATCGACCAACACGATCCTGCACCTGCTGGCGGCGGCCCAGGAGGCGGGCGTCCCCTTCGGCCTGGAGGAGATCGACGCGGTCTCGCGCCGCGTGCCGTGCCTGGCGAAGGTCGCGCCGAACGTCGCGAAGGACCGCACGTACTACATGGAGGACGTGCACCGCGCCGGCGGCATCCCCGCCCTGCTGGGCGAGCTCCACCGCGCGGGCCTGCTGAACGAGGACGTGAACTCCGTCCACAGCCCGTCCCTGGCGGACTGGCTGAAGACCTGGGACGTGCGAGGCGGCTCCCCGTCGGCGGAGGCGCTGGAGATGTGGCACGCGGCACCGGGCTGCAAGCGCTCGGCGGAAGCCTTCTCCCAGTCCGAGCGCTGGGAGGCCCTCGACGAGGACGCCGAGAACGGCTGCATCCGCTCGGCCGAGCACGCCTACTCCAAGGACGGCGGCCTGGCGGTCCTGAAGGGCAACCTGGCGGTCGACGGCTGCGTGGTCAAGACGGCGGGCGTCGACGAGTCGATCTGGACGTTCGAGGGCCCGGCGGTCGTCTGCGAGTCGCAGGAGGAGGCCGTCGAGAAGATCCTCAACAAGCAGGTCAAGGACGGCGACGTCGTCGTCATCCGCTACGAGGGCCCCAAGGGCGGCCCCGGCATGCAGGAGATGCTCTACCCGACGTCCTTCCTGAAGGGCCGCGGCCTGGGCAAGACCTGCGCGCTGATCACCGACGGCCGCTTCTCGGGCGGCACGTCCGGGCTCTCCATCGGCCACGCCTCCCCGGAGGCCGCGTCGGGCGGCACGATCGCCCTCGTCGAGGACGGCGACCGCATCCGCATCGACATCCCGAACCGCACCATCGACCTCCTGGTCGGCGACGCCACCCTGACGAGCCGCCGCGAGTCCCTGAACGGCACCTACGCCCCCAGGAACCGCACCCGCAAGGTCTCGGCCGCCCTCCGCGCCTACGCCGCCATGGCCACCAGCGCCGACAAGGGCGCCGTCAGGGACGTCAGCCTGCTCCCGTAGCGATTCGGGGTCGGCGCACCGCCCTTTTGCTCAAGGCCCGGCCAGGTCGCAGGGGTCCCCTTGTGGGCCGCTGCGGCCCGGTCCGTCCGGGCGCCGCCGACATCCGCGGGGGCGACCCCGCACGGCCTCTCCCGCCGGTGCGGCGCCCACCGGACAGGGGTGGCAGAGGCCGGCGGCCCCCGCACTTCACCACCCCGCGGGGTCCGCCGAGAACACCACCCCGTCCGGCGCCGCCCCATAGACCTTCCCGTCCACGACAACAGGCGCAGGCAGTAACGGCACGAACGTCAGCCGCCCACCGCCCATCCGAGGACCGGTCTGCCCCACCAGCACCCCCCGTTCGCCATCCACGCCCAACAACCGCCCGTCCCCCGCCATCAGGAACACGCGCCCCTCCGCCACCACAGGCCGCGACACCCGGGCCGCCCCGGTCTCCAGCCGCCACCGCTCCCGCCGCCCCGACGCGGTCAGGTCGACCGCGGCGAGCGACCCGCCCGACCCCACGACGTACACGGTGTCCCCGTCCACCACCGCCTGCGCCTGATCGGACGGAGCCGTCAGCGCGACCCTCCGCGAGCTCCGGTCACCGGTGTCCAGCCGTACCACCGCGTCGGTGAACAGGTCCTTGTCCGCGGACAACAACACCAGCGCCCCGTCCGTGGCCTGTACGGGAGACAGCGACCCCTTCAGCCGCTTCTGCCACAGCACGCCGCCGTCGGCCGGGTCGACCGCGCTGACCAGCGTCGAGGCCCCGTCCCCGGCGACCGCCACGGCGTACACCGGACCGCCCCCCGGCCCGGCGGCCATCCACTGCGCACCCCGCGCGGCCGGCCGGCCCGTCCAGAGCTCACCGCCGTCGGAGCCGTCCAGCGCCCGCACCCGCCCGTCGGCGCGGACCATCAGCGCCACGTCGCCGCTGTGCACGACCTGCGCGTACGAGGCGAGGTCGACGCCCCACCGCACGGCGCCCGACCCGGGATCGAGGGCCTCCAGCCGACTGCCGCCCGCGGCGACCACGTGCAGCAGCCCGCCGGACAGCACCGGCGCGGCGCCCTCGCCCGACGCGCCCCCGCCCGGCCCGGCGGGCACCGACCAGGCGAGCGCCCCGTCGGCCGGCCCCAGCCGCGCGGCCTTGATCCCGGGCGCCGCGCAGTACAACGCGCCGTCGGCGGCGGCACAGACGGGCGGCCGGGTCCCCTCGCCGCCCGCGCTCAGGGGCACCGCCCAGGCCCGGAACGTCTCCGCGACGGCGGCGGGCCCGGCATCCCGCACCGCGGCACGCCCACCGACGCCCTGCACGGCGAACACCGCCCCCACCGCGGCGCCGGCCAGCGCCGTAGCGGCACCGCCCCAGACGAACCCCCGCCGCCGCCCCTTACGCCCGTCGGCCGGCTCGCGCGCCGAGCCCGGACCCACGGAGGCACCATCCACCCCCGCACCGGACGCAGCTCCACCGGACGCAGCTCCACCGGACGCAGAGCCACCACCCGCGGAGGAGCCACCACCCGCGGAAGCGACTCCACCACCCCCCGCCCGCTGCGCCGGCACCCGCGACCCGGACCACTCCTCCGCCGCCACCCGCAGCGCCCCCATCACCTCCCCCGGCGTGGGCCGCTCCGCCGGGTCCTTCGCCAGGCATCGCGTCAACAGCGGCGCCAGCTCCTCCGGCACCCCCGCGAGATCCGGCTCGTTGTGGACGACCTGGTACGCCACCACATAGGGACTGTTCGAGTCGAACGGCCCCCGCCCGGTCGCCGCGTGCACCAGGACCGCGCCCATCGCGAACACATCCGCCGCCGGCCCGACGTCCCGGGGCCGCTGGAACTGCTCCGGCGCCATGAACGGCGGCGTCCCGATCAGCTTCCCGGTCTCCGTACGCACATCGCTGTCCGTCGGTCGCGAGATCCCGAAGTCGATGACTTTGGGCCCGTCCGACGCAAGCAGCACATTGCTCGGCTTGAGGTCCCGGTGGACCACCCCGGCGCGGTGGATGTCGCGCAGCGCCTCCGCCAGTCCGGCGCCCAGCCTGCGCAGCTCCTCCGCGCCCAGCGGCCCGTTCCGCTTCACCCGTTCCGACAGCGTCGGACCGTCGATGAACAGCGTCGCCATCCAAGGCCGTACGGCCTCCGGATCGGCGTCCACGACAGGCGCGGTGAAGGCCCCGCTGACCCGCCTGGCAGCGCTGACCTCCTGCCGGAAACGAGCTCTGAACTCGGGGTCCGCCGCGTGTTCCCGGTGCACGACCTTCACCGCGAGACGCAGCCCGGAGTCCGAGGTGGCCAGCCGGACGACCCCCATGCCACCCGAGCCCAGGCACTCCTCCAGCCGGTATCTGCCGGCGTACTCCGGATACTCCGCTTCCGGTACGGGCCCGGTGCTGCGCAGCGGCGGCATCGTCCACCCCCGTGTGTGCTCGCTCGGACGCGGCGCGCACGACCGGCGCACACGCGACGCACGGAGCCTAGTCGATGACGCGTGCGATGTCGGTGTGGCTTGTTAGCCTCCCTTTTCGAAGCGTCCGCATCCGGCGGGAGCCTCACGGGGGGAGATCACCATGGAGACCTACTCGGTCAAGCGCTACCCGGTCGCACCGGGCGTCCGGCTCAATGTCCGCAGCGGCCCGGGCACGAACTACGGCATCGTGAAGGTGCTGCCCGAGGGCGTCAGCGTGCCCGTCAACTGCCAGACGCCCGGCCAGTGGGTCACGGGCACGTACGGCACGTCGAACATCTGGGACAACATCGGCAACGGCCAGTACGTCTCGGACGCGTATGTGAGGACCGGCAGCGACGGCTACGTGACCGTGCGCTGCGCCTGACGCCCACCACGACGGCCGCCCCGGGCACCGGGTGATAATCGCCCCGTGAACGACCCGAGGGACACCGCCGACACCGCCGGCACCGCCGACACCACGCGCCCGGCCCGCACCACCGGCGGCCCGCAGCCCGAGCCCCTCCGCTTCTTCGGCACGACCTGGGTCGGCCACGACGGCGGGTACGGGCTGCGGCGTGCCGGTGTCGCCGTCGGCTCCCTCGCCGCGTCCGTCGCGGGCACACTCCTCCTGCGCTTCGCCTACGAGGGCCTGGCCATCGCCCAGGTCGGCGGTTTCGTCAACGGCCTGGTCGTCGTCATGTTCGCCGTCTGCACCGCCATCGCGTTCCGCAAGACGTGGGAGGGCTTCACCCGCCGCCCGGCCGACCCGGCCCGCGACGACGCGCTGCGCAGTCTGAAGGCCATCGGCTTCATCGGCTCCCTCCTCGCGTACGCCGTCCGCTCCCTCACCGAGGCCCCCGGCGAGAAGCTCCTGCGCACCGAGTACGAGACGGCCCGCGCCCAGTACGAGAAGCGCCGAGCCACCCGCACCGGCAACCCGGCGGCCCGCAAGAAGAGGCCCAAGCGCCCCTAGCCGCAGCCGGCGTCCTCGCGATCCCCCACCGAGCGCCCTCGCGACACCACACCCCACGCCCGGGCTTCCGCCCCCCCCGCGCCCCCTTGACGCCCGGCACCCCCGCGTCCATTATTCATCGCATGATGAATTCCTCCGGTGCAGCCATCGAAGCCCGTGGCCTCACCGTCGTACGAGGAACCCGCACCGTCCTGCGCGGCCTCGACTTCTCCGTACCCCCCGGGCAGATCACCGGCCTCCTCGGACCCTCCGGCTGCGGCAAATCCACCCTGATGCGCGCCATCGTCGGCACCCAGGCCAAGGTCACCGGCAGCCTCGTCGTACTCGGCCGCCCTGCGGGCGACCCCACCCTCCGCCGCCGCATCGGCTACGTCACCCAGGCCCCTTCCGTCCACGACGACCTGACCGTCCGCCAGAATCTCGCCTACTTCGCCGCCGTGCTCCAGCCCGGCCGCCGCCACCGCGACGCCCGCGCCGAAGCCGTCACCCGCGCCATCACCGACGTCGACCTCACCGACCACGCCGACGCCCTCGCGGGCAACCTCTCCGGCGGCCAGCGCAGCCGCGCCTCCCTCGCCGTCGCTCTCCTCGGCGCCCCCGAGCTCCTCGTCCTCGACGAGCCGACCGTCGGCCTCGACCCCGTACTCCGACGCGACCTGTGGGACCTCTTCCACCACATCGCCGCGGACCGCGGCGCCACCCTCCTCATCTCCTCCCACGCCATGGACGAGGCCGAGCGCTGCCACCGCCTCCTTCTCATGCGCGAGGGCGAGATCCTCGCCGACGACACCCCCGACGCCCTCCGCCGCCGCAACGACACGCCCACCGTCGAGGCCGCCTTCCTCCACCTGGTCGACACGGCCAACGCCATGGCGACGGCCCCCGTCCACCCCGAGGACCACCGATGAACGGCTCCCGCACACTCGCCACCGCCGCCCGCGTCCTGCGTCAGCTCCGCCACGACCCCCGGACCATCGCCCTGATGCTCCTCGTCCCGGTGCTGATGATCACCCTGCTCCGGTACGTCTTCGACGGCAGCCCGCAGGTCTTCGACAACATCGGCGCGTCACTGCTCGGCATCTTCCCGCTGATCACCATGTTCCTGGTGACCTCGATCGCCACCCTGCGCGAACGCACCTCGGGCACTCTCGAACGACTCCTCGCCATGCCCCTGGGCAAGGCCGACCTCATCGCCGGCTACGCCCTCGCCTTCGGCCTCATCGCCATCGTCCAGTCGGTCGTCGCCACCGCCGTCGCCCTCTGGGCCCTCGGCCTCGACGTGATCGGCTCCCCGTGGCTGCTGCTCCTGGTCGCCCTGCTCGACGCGCTCCTCGGCACCGCGCTCGGCCTCTTCGTCTCGGCGTTCGCCGCCTCCGAGTTCCAGGCCGTCCAGTTCATGCCGGCGGTGATCTTCCCGCAGCTGCTCCTGTGCGGCCTGTTCACGCCCCGCGACAAGATGCATCCCGCCCTCGAAACCATCTCCGACTTCCTGCCCATGTCGTACGCCGTCGACGGCATGAACGAGGTACTCCGCCACACGGACGTCACCGGCGACTTCATCCGCGACGTCCTCATCGTCGCCGCCTGCGCCCTCCTGGTCCTCGTCCTGGGCGCCGCGACCCTCCGTCGCCGCACGGCGTGAGCCGTACCGCCGCGCCGTACCGCCCATCGGACAGCCACACCACCACCCCCCCACCCGGTGGAAGGATGGCGACAGGCACGTACCCCACGGCGAGGTGAGCAGAGCAATGACCCAGACAGTCGCGGTCCTCGGCACCGGAAAGATCGGCGAGGCGCTCCTGAGCGGCATGATCCGGGCCGGCTGGCCCACCGCCCACCTCCTGGTCACCGCCCGCCGCCCCGAACGCGCCGAGGAGCTCCGGGCCCGGTACGGCGTCGAGGCCGTCTCCAACGCCGACGCGGCCAAGCGGGCCGACACCCTCATCCTCGCCGTCAAGCCGCAGGACATGGGCAAACTCCTCGACGAACTCGCCCACCACGTCACCCGCGACCGCCTCGTCATCAGCGCCGCCGCGGGCATCACCACCGCGTTCATCGAGGAACGCCTCGCCCCCGACACCCCCGTCGTGCGCGTCATGCCGAACACCCCCGTCCTCGTGGACGAGGGCATGTCCGTCATCTCGGCCGGCACCCACGCCACGGCCGACCACCTCGCCCACACCGAGGAGATCTTCGGCGGCGTCGGCAAGACACTCCGCGTCCCGGAGTCCCAGCAGGACGCCGCCACCGCCCTCTCCGGCTCCGGCCCGGCGTACTTCTACTTCCTGGTCGAGGCCATGACCGACGCCGGCATCCTCCTCGGCCTGCCCCGCGCCCAGGCCCACGACCTCATCGTCCAGGCCGCCATCGGCGCCGCCGTGATGCTCCGCGACAGCGGCGAACACCCGGTCAAGCTCCGCGAGGCCGTCACCTCCCCGGCGGGCACCACCATCAGCGCCATCCGCGAGCTGGAGAACCACGGCGTACGCGCCGCGCTTATCGCCGCCCTCGAAGCCGCCCGCGACCGCAGCCGCGAACTGGCCTCCGGCAACGGCTGACGCGCCACCGGGCCGGGGCTCACGACAACCCCGGCCCTCCGGCGCAGCACATCGGCCGCCGCCCCGGCGTTCACCCGGCCGGAAGCAGCCCCATGGCCCGATACGCACGGTCGACCACGGGCCGGGCGATGGCCCGCGCCCGATCGGCCCCGTCGCGCAGCACCCCGTCCACATACGCGGGATCGGCGACCAGCTCCGCATGCCGCTCCCGAAGCGGCCGCAGCAGCTCCACCACGGCCTCCGCGACATCCCGCTTCAAGGCCCCGTACGACGCGTACCCCTTCGCCACCTCCGCCGGATCCGCCGCGCCCCCACAGGCCGCGAGCACCTCCAGCAGATTGGCGAGGCCCGGCCGCTCGTCCCGGTCGTACACGACATCCCGCCCGCTGTCCGTGACGGCCCGCATGACCTTTCGCCGCACCACATCGGGCTCATCGAGCAGATAGACGATCCCGGGGCCGCTGTCGTCGGACTTCCCCATCTTGGAGGTCGGCTCCTGCAGATTCATGACCCGAGCGCCCACCGCCGGATGGGTGGCCTTCGGAACGGTGAAGGTATGCCCGTACCGCTGGTTGAACCGCACGGCGAGATCCCGGGTCAGCTCCACATGCTGCACCTGGTCGTCCCCGACCGGCACCTCGTCGGTCTCGTAAGCCAGGATGTCCGCCGCCATCAGCACCGGGTACGTCAGCAGCGACAGCCGTACGCTCCCGCCCCGATCGCGCTCCCTCCCGGCCTTCTCCTTGTACTGGACCATCCGTCGCATCTCCCCGTCGGTGGCCGTGCACTCCAGCAGGTATGACAGCCGCGCGTGCTCATCCACATGGCTCTGTACGAAGAGGGTGCACCGCGCCGGATCGAGCCCCGCCGCGAGGAGCAACGTCGCCGCCTGCCGACTGAGCCGCCGCACCCGCGCCGGATCGTGCTCCACGGTCAGGGCATGCAGATCCACGATGCTGAACAGCGCGTCCGCCCGCTGCTGGTCCTCCTGGACCCACCGCCGTACGGCTCCGAGATAGTTGCCCAGCGTCAGATGCCCGGTCGGCTTCACCCCGCTGAAGATCCGTGTCACGTTCTCTCCCTCTCACTCCTGGCCGGGACCGCCGCCATCGGCGGCCGGCCCACCCGGAGGAGGGAGATACGCGAACGGCCGCCGAGGCGGCGGCCGTTGTCTGCATACGTGTCAGGGCGGCCGCCGTCAGGCGGCCCACCACCGAAGGATGCACGCATGCGCTGTCATGCCTCCAGGCTAGGGGGTGCGACCCAAGTTGACAGTGGTTTGCCGCGTCCGTAGTGTTCTCCGAGTTGTCCGACGTGAGCGCCGACCTCGGTCGGTCCCCGGGCAGCCATTCCGCAAGACCCACTCTCAGTGAGCGACACGCCGTCGCGTCGCTTTACGTGCGTTTTTGCGAAATGAGGAATCGATGTTCGAGAGAACGGGGCCCGATTAGCGTCGGGCTCGCCGATTCGCTAAAGTTCACGACGTCGGAACGGCCGAACAGCCGGAAAGACATACCCTCTGACTGGGAATCAGGGCCGAAAGGATCTGATAGAGTCGGAATCGCCGGAAAGGGAAACGCGAAAGCGGAGAGCGGCCCGGCAGCCCGCTCCAGCGGGTGGCAGAAACGGAAAACGGATCTGCTAAGCTGGAAACACGAAAGACCGAAGGGAA
>NZ_VSRY01000167.1:0-3178 GCF_008271805.1 Streptomyces sp. TRM49041 | reverse complement strand
TTGAGAACTGCACAGTGGACGCGAGCATCTGTGGCCAAGTTTTTAAGGGCGCACGGTGGATGCCTTGGCACCAGGAACCGATGAAGGACGTGGGAGGCCACGATAGGCCCCGGGGAGCTGTCAACCGAGCTTTGATCCGGGGGTGTCCGAATGGGGAAACCCGGCAGTCGTCATGGGCTGTCACCCGCTGCTGAACACATAGGCAGTGTGGAGGGAACGAGGGGAAGTGAAACATCTCAGTACCCTCAGGAAGAGAAAACAACCGTGATTCCGGGAGTAGTGGCGAGCGAAACTGGATGAGGCCAAACCGTATGCGTGTGATACCCGGCAGGGGTTGCGCATGCGGGGTTGTGGGATCTCTTTTTCACAGTCTGCCGGCTGTGAGACGAGTCAGAAACCGTTGATGTAGGCGAAGGACATGCGAAAGGTCCGGCGTAGAGGGTAAGACCCCCGTAGCTGAAACATCAGCGGCTCGTTTAAGAGACACCCAAGTAGCACGGGGCCCGAGAAATCCCGTGTGAATCTGGCGGGACCACCCGTTAAGCCTAAATATTCCCTGGTGACCGATAGCGGATAGTACCGTGAGGGAATGGTGAAAAGTACCGCGGGAGCGGAGTGAAATAGTACCTGAAACCGTGTGCCTACAAGCCGTGGGAGCGTCGCTGTATGTGCTTGCACATGCAGTCGTGACTGCGTGCCTTTTGAAGAATGAGCCTGCGAGTTTGCGGTGTGTTGCGAGGTTAACCCGTGTGGGGAAGCCGTAGCGAAAGCGAGTCCGAACAGGGCGATTCAGTAGCGCGCTCAAGACCCGAAGCGGAGTGATCTAGCCATGGGCAGGTTGAAGCGGAGGTAAGACTTCGTGGAGGACCGAACCCACCAGGGTTGAAAACCTGGGGGATGACCTGTGGTTAGGGGTGAAAGGCCAATCAAACTCCGTGATAGCTGGTTCTCCCCGAAATGCATTTAGGTGCAGCGTCGTGTGTTTCTTGCCGGAGGTAGAGCACTGGATAGGCGATGGGCCCTACCGGGTTACTGACCTTAGCCAAACTCCGAATGCCGGTAAGTGAGAGCGCGGCAGTGAGACTGTGGGGGATAAGCTCCATGGTCGAGAGGGAAACAGCCCAGAGCATCGACTAAGGCCCCTAAGCGTACGCTAAGTGGGAAAGGATGTGGAGTCGCAGAGACAACCAGGAGGTTGGCTTAGAAGCAGCCACCCTTGAAAGAGTGCGTAATAGCTCACTGGTCAAGTGATTCCGCGCCGACAATGTAGCGGGGCTCAAGCGTACCGCCGAAGTCGTGTCAATCCAGCATGAGGACCAACGTCCGCTGGGTTGGGTAGGGGAGCGTCGTGTGCCGGGTGAAGCAGCCGCGGAAGCGAGTTGTGGACGGTTCACGAGTGAGAATGCAGGCATGAGTAGCGATACACACGTGGGAAACGTGTGCGCCGATTGACTAAGGGTTCCTGGGTCAAGCTGATCTGCCCAGGGTAAGTCGGGACCTAAGGCGAGGCCGACAGGCGTAGTCGATGGACAACCGGTTGATATTCCGGTACCCGCTTTGAAGCGCCAACGCTGAACCCAGCGATGCTAAGCCCGTGAAACCGCCGTGTGCGTCTTCGGACAAGCACGGAGTGGTGGAGCCGGTGACCCAGACTGGTAGTAGGTGAGTGATGGGGTGACGCAGGAAGGTAGTCCAGCCCGGGCGGTGGTTGTCCCGGGGTAAGGGTGTAGCCCGAGAGATAGGTAAATCCGTCTCTCATTGAGGGTGAGACCTGATGCCGAGCCGATTGTGGTGAAGTGGATGATCCTATGCTGTCGAGAAAAGCCTCTAGCGAGTTTCATGGCGGCCCGTACCCTAAACCGACTCAGGTGGTCAGGTAGAGAATACCGAGGCGTTCGGGTGAACTATGGTTAAGGAACTCGGCAAAATGCCCCCGTAACTTCGGGAGAAGGGGGGCCATTCCTGGTGAAGAGTCTTGCACTCGGAGCTGGGGGTGGCCGCAGAGACCAGCGAGAAGCGACTGTTTACTAAAAACACAGGTCCGTGCGAAGCCGTAAGGCGATGTATACGGACTGACGCCTGCCCGGTGCTGGAACGTTAAGGGGACCGGTTAGCTCCATTTCGGTGGGGCGAAGCTGAGAACTTAAGCGCCAGTAAACGGCGGTGGTAACTATAACCATCCTAAGGTAGCGAAATTCCTTGTCGGGTAAGTTCCGACCTGCACGAATGGCGTAACGACTTCTCGACTGTCTCAACCATAGGCCCGGTGAAATTGCACTACGAGTAAAGATGCTCGTTTCGCGCAGCAGGACGGAAAGACCCCGGGACCTTTACTACAGTTTGATATTGGTGTTCGGTTCGGCTTGTGTAGGATAGGTGGGAGACTTTGAAGCTCATACGCCAGTATGGGTGGAGTCGTCGTTGAAATACCACTCTGGTCGTGCTGGATGTCTAACCTGGGTCCGTGATCCGGATCAGGGACAGTGTCTGATGGGTAGTTTAACTGGGGCGGTTGCCTCCTAAAGGGTAACGGAGGCGCCCAAAGGTTCCCTCAGCCTGGTTGGCAATCAGGTGTTGAGTGTAAGTGCACAAGGGAGCTTGACTGTGAGACCGACGGGTCGAGCAGGGACGAAAGTCGGGACTAGTGATCCGGCGGTGGCTTGTGGAAGCGCCGTCGCTCAACGGATAAAAGGTACCCCGGGGATAACAGGCTGATCTTCCCCAAGAGTCCATATCGACGGGATGGTTTGGCACCTCGATGTCGGCTCGTCGCATCCTGGGGCTGGAGTCGGTCCCAAGGGTTGGGCTGTTCGCCCATTAAAGCGGTACGCGAGCTGGGTTTAGAACGTCGTGAGACAGTTCGGTCCCTATCCGCTGTGCGCGTAGGAATATTGAGAAGGGCTGTCCCTAGTACGAGAGGACCGGGACGGACGAACCTCTGGTGTGCCAGTTGTTCTGCCAAGGGCATGGCTGGTTGGCTACGTTCGGGAGGGATAACCGCTGAAAGCATCTAAGCGGGAAGCCTGCTTCGAGATGAGTATTCCCACCTCCTTGAGAGGGTAAGGCTCCCAGTAGACGACTGGGTTGATAGGCCGGATATGGAAGCCCAGTGATGGGTGGAGTTGACCGGTACTAATAGGCCGAGGGCTTGTCCTCAGTTGCTCGCGTCCACTGTGTT
>NZ_VSRY01000166.1:55353-237857 GCF_008271805.1 Streptomyces sp. TRM49041 | reverse complement strand
CACCCCGGCCCCGGCTCCCGCCCCGGCTCCTGCGAAGCCCGCGCCCGCGGCCCCCGCCGCCAAGCCGGCCGCCGCGAAGCCCGCCGCTGCCCCGAAGGCCGCCCCGGCCGCCGAGGCTCCGGTCGGTCCCGAGTTCGTGACGCTGCGCGGCCCGGCCGGTGCCGTGGCGAAGAACATGGACGCCTCGCTGGAGATGCCGACCGCCACCTCGGTCCGCGCCGTCCCGGTGAAGCTGCTGTTCGACAACCGCATCGTCATCAACAACCACCTGAAGCGCGCCCGCGGCGGGAAGATCTCCTTCACGCACATCATCGGGTACGCGATGGTGCAGGCGATCAAGTCGATGCCCTCCATGAACTGGTCGTACCAGATCAAGGACGGCAAGCCGACCCTGGTCAAGCCGGAGCACGTCAACCTGGGCCTCGCCATCGACCTGGTGAAGCCGAACGGCGACCGCCAGCTGGTCGTCGCGGCCATCAAGAAGGCCGAGACGCTCAACTTCTTCGAGTTCTGGCAGGCGTACGAGGACATCGTCCGCCGCGCCCGCGCGAACAAGCTGACGATGGACGACTTCACCGGTGTCACCGTCTCGCTGACCAACCCCGGCGGCCTCGGCACCGTCCACTCCGTGCCGCGCCTCATGCCCGGCCAGTCGGTCATCATGGGCGTCGGCTCCATGGACTACCCGGCCGAGTTCCAGGGCACCTCCCAGGACACCCTGAACAAGCTGGGCGTCTCCAAGGTGATGACGCTCACCTCGACGTACGACCACCGGGTCATCCAGGGTGCCGCGTCCGGTGAGTTCCTGCGTGTCGTCGCCAGCCTCCTGCTCGGGGAGAACGGCTTCTACGACGACGTCTTCAAGTCGCTGCGCATCCCGTACGAGCCGGTCCGCTGGCTCCGGGACATCGACGCGTCGCACGACGACGACGTGACGAAGGCCGCCCGCGTCTTCGAGCTGATCCACTCCTACCGGGTCCGCGGCCATGTGATGGCCGACACCGACCCGCTGGACTACCACCAGCGCAAGCACCCCGACCTGGACATCACCGAGCACGGCCTCACCCTGTGGGACCTGGAGCGCGAGTTCGCGGTCGGCGGCTTCGGCGGCAAGTCGATGATGAAGCTCCGCGACATCCTCGGCGTCCTGCGTGACTCGTACTGCCGCACCACCGGCATCGAGTTCATGCACATCCAGGACCCGAAGCAGCGCAAGTGGATCCAGGACCGCGTCGAGCGCCCGCACTCCAAGCCGGAGCGCGAGGAGCAGCTGCGCATCCTGCGCCGGCTGAACGCCGCGGAGGCGTTCGAGACGTTCCTGCAGACCAAGTACGTCGGCCAGAAGCGCTTCAGCCTGGAGGGCGGCGAGTCCGTCATTCCGCTGCTCGACGCGGTCATCGACTCCGCGGCCGAGTCGCGGCTGGACGAGGTCGTCATCGGCATGGCCCACCGCGGCCGGCTGAACGTCCTGGCGAACATCGTCGGCAAGTCGTACGCCCAGATCTTCCGCGAGTTCGAGGGCAACCTCGACCCGAAGTCGATGCACGGCTCCGGCGACGTGAAGTACCACCTGGGCGCCGAGGGGACCTTCACCGGCCTCGACGGCGAGCAGATCAAGGTCAGCCTGGTCGCCAACCCGTCCCACCTCGAGGCCGTCGACCCGGTCCTGGAGGGTGTCGTCCGCGCCAAGCAGGACATCATCGGCAAGGCCGGTACGGACTTCACGGTCCTGCCCGTCGCCCTGCACGGTGACGCGGCCTTCGCCGGCCAGGGTGTCGTCGCCGAGACACTGAACATGTCGCAGCTGCGCGGCTACCGCACCGGCGGCACGGTCCACGTCGTCATCAACAACCAGGTCGGCTTCACCGCCGCCCCGGAGTCGTCCCGCTCCTCCATGTACGCCACGGACGTGGCCCGCATGATCGAGGCGCCGATCTTCCATGTGAACGGCGACGACCCGGAGGCATGCGTCCGCGTGGCGCGGCTCGCCTTCGAGTTCCGTCAGACGTTCAACAAGGACGTCGTGATCGACCTCATCTGCTACCGCCGCCGCGGTCACAACGAGGGCGACAACCCGCAGTTCACCAACCCCGCGATGGTGTCGCTGATCGACAAGAAGCGCTCGGTGCGCAAGCTGTACACCGAGTCCCTGATCGGCCGCGGCGACATCACCCTGGAAGAGGCGGAGCAGGCGCTCCAGGACTTCCAGGGCCAGCTGGAGAAGGTGTTCACCGAGGTCCGCGAGGCCACCGCGCAGCCCGCCGCGTCGCAGGGCGTGGACCCGCAGGCCGGGTTCCCGGCGGCCGGTGTGCAGACGGCGATCTCCCAGGAGGTCGTCAAGCGGATCGCCGAGTCGCAGGTCAACATCCCCGACCACATCACCGTGCACCCGCGTCTGATGCCGCAGCTGCAGCGCCGTGCGTCGTCGGTCGAGGACGGCACGATCGACTGGGGCATGGGCGAGACCCTGGCCATCGGCTCGCTGGTGATGGAGGGCGTCCCGGTCCGGCTCGCCGGCCAGGACTCCCGCCGTGGCACGTTCGGCCAGCGCCACGCGGTGCTGGTGGACCAGGAGACCAACGAGGACTACACCCCGCTGCTCTACCTGTCCGAGGGCCAGGCCCGCTACAACGTCTACGACTCGCTGCTCAGCGAGTACGCGGCGATGGGCTTCGAGTACGGCTACTCGCTGGCCCGCCCGGAGGCGCTGGTCATCTGGGAGGCCCAGTTCGGTGACTTCGTCAACGGCGCGCAGACCGTCGTCGACGAGTTCATCTCCTCGGCCGAGCAGAAGTGGGGCCAGACCTCGGGTGTCACGCTGCTCCTGCCGCACGGCTACGAGGGCCAGGGCCCGGACCACTCGTCCGCCCGCCCGGAGCGCTTCCTCCAGCTGTGCGCCCAGAACAACATGACGGTCGCCATGCCGACACTGCCGTCGAACTACTTCCACCTCCTGCGGTGGCAGGTGCACAACCCGCACCACAAGCCGCTGGTCGTCTTCACGCCGAAGTCGATGCTGCGGCTGAAGGCCGCCGCGTCGAAGGCGGAGGAGTTCACCACCGGCGCGTTCCGTCCGGTCATCGGCGACGCGTCGGTCGACCCGGCCGACGTCCGCAAGGTCGTCTTCTGCGCGGGCAAGGTCTACTACGACCTGGAAGCCGAGCGGCAGAAGCGCGGCATCAAGGACACCGCGATCATCCGCCTGGAGCGTCTGTACCCGCTGCCGGGCGCGGAGCTCCAGGCCGAGATCGCGAAGTTCCCGAACGCCGAGAAGTACATCTGGGCCCAGGAGGAGCCGGCGAACCAGGGCGCGTGGCCGTTCATCGCGCTGAACCTGATCGACCACCTGGACCTGGCGGTCGGCGCGGACATCCCGCACGGCGAGCGCCTGCGCCGTATCTCGCGGCCGCACGGCTCGTCCCCTGCGGTCGGCTCGGCCAAGCGTCACCAGGCGGAGCAGATCCAGCTGGTCAACGAGGTCTTCGAGGCCTGACCGGCACGTTCGTACGCGGCGGAGGGCCCGGCACCCGGATGGGTGCCGGGCCCTCCGGCGTACCGAATCCCCCGCCCCCGCCGCCCGTCAGTACGGCTGCGGCTCGAAGTCCCAGAAGGGCCGGCCGCCGCCGCGCACGCGCCGCACCTGGGCGTGGTCGGCGCCGAACACCGCCGTCAGCCGCCGCAGCGCGTCGCCCTCCAGCCGGTCCGCCTCCGCCCGGTCGCCCAGCGCGCCGAGGTCCTGGGCGAGGGCGGTCTGGACGTTGAGGGTCAGCACATGGTCGGCGCCGACGGCGGCGCGGGCCACGTCGAGGGTGTCCCGGCCGAGGGCCGCCGCGCCCCCCACGTCGCCGTCCTCGGCGCGGGCACCCGCGGTGTTCAGAGCGCACCCCACGGTCCACGGGTGACCGCCGCCCAGCACGTCCCGCATCCGCTCCAGGGAGTGCTCCGCCAGTTTGCGCGCGGCGCCCGGCTCGCCCAGGTCGCGCAGGACCAGCGCCTGGTTGTCGCGGGTGCCGATCGCGTACGGGTGGTCCTCGCCGAGCTGTACGGCGTACCGCCGGGCTGTGCTCGCGGCCAGGTCGAGGGCGAGTTCCGTCTCGCCGGCGCCGCGCAGCAGCATCGCGTAGTCGGAGGAGACGAGCAGGGTCTCCGGGTGGTGCGTGCCCCGGCGGTGCTCCAGCCGCTCCCTGACCGTACGCATCAGGGCCCGGGCGAAGGGCAGGTTGCCCTCGCGGCGCATGCACAGGGCGAGGTTGTGCTCGGCCTGCAGGGTCTGCGAGTGGTCGCGGTCGAGGACCTGACGGTGCAGCCGGGTGTTCTGCTCCTGTACGTCGAGTGCCTCCTGGTAGCGGCCGAGGAGGCGCAGCGTCCAGGCGGTGTGCAGGGCCGACAGGAGCGTGAGCGGGTTCTTGCCGCCGAGGAGGCCGACGCGTTCGTGGAGGACCGCCTGGTGTTCGGCGAGGGCCTCCTCGTACCGGCCGCGCAGGGCGCGTGTGGTGGCGAGGTTGGTGCGCAGGCGCAGGGTGAGCGGCACATGCGGGCCCAGCGTCACCTGGGCGTCGCCGACGGACTCCTCGTACAGCTCGCCGGCCTCCTGGTACTTGGCGAGGGCCATGAGCGTGCCGCCGAGGCCGTTGCGGGCGTTGAGGGTGCGGACGTCGCGCCGGGCGGCTCCGGCGGCGGTGAGGTCGCGCAGGACGGCGCGGCCGGCCGCCTCGGCGTCGGCGTACCGGCCGAGCCTGCGCAGCATGTTGGCGTGCTGGTGGGCGGCGACGAGCAGGAGGTGGTCGGCCGGGTCGGAGTCGGCGCGCCAGTGCTCCAGGGCCTGGCGGCTGATCCACCAGCCCTCCTGGTACTCGCCGCGGGTGCGCAGGTACTCGACGCAGTTGAGGACGAGCCGCCGTACGTCCTCGTCGGCCGACTCCAGGGCGCCGGACGGCTTCAGATGCGGGATGAGCTCGGCGTACCGCGCCCAGTGGCGGGGTTCGTTGGGTTCGTGGGGGTCCGCCGCGACAAGGACCCGGCAGGCGGTCGCGGAGCCCTGTTCGCGGTCGCGGGCGGGCAGGGCGCCGCGTACGAAGCGGTGGAACAGCCGGTGCATGCGGAGCGTGCCGACGAGTGTGTCGGCGCGGGGGCCCGTCTCGTACTCCAGCCACATGGCGGTGGACTCGGACAGGGTGCGCAGCGCGGAGTTCCAGCTGCTGGGGTCAGCGGCCATCCGGGCCAGGTGCGCGGGCAGGTCGGCGGAGCGCGCGGACCGGAGGAGCCGTACGGGGACGACGTCGGGTGAGAAGAAGGACAGCAGCTTCAGCAGCTCGTGGGCTTCCGGGGCGTCCTCATGGAGCCTGTTGACGGCCATGGACCACACGACCTGGAACGGGCGCGGCTCGTCGCCGGACGGGACGACGCCGAAGACGCTGGGATTGCCGTGGCGGATCTCGTTCAGGTACGTGTCGACGGAGACCGTGGGGTGTACGTCGAGCCAGGCGGCCACCTGGTCGATGAGGAGCGGCAGGTCCTCCAGCTCGTGGGCGAGCTGGTCGGCCTGGTACTCGGTGAGGCGGGCCGCGCGGCGACAGGCGTAGGCGACGCTCTCCTCGCGGTGGAAGCGGCGGACCTCGATCAGTTCGGCGCCGTGCTCCGCCCAGTCGGTGCTGCGGCCGGTGATCAGTACGTGGCCGGGCCCGTCGGGGACCAGCTCGGCGAGCCGCTCGGGGTCCTCGGCGCCGTCGAGGACGAGCAGCCAGCGCCGGTCGCCGGTGCGGAGGCTGTCCCGTACGGCGTGGATGAGCGGGTCCAGCTCCTCCCCGGCGCCGACGCCGAGGGCCCCGGCGAGGGAGGCGAAACTCTCGCGGGCGGTGCTGGTGGAGGTGGCCCGGACCCACCAGACGACGTCGTACTCGCCGGCGTACCGGTGGGCGTACTCCTGGGCTATCTGGGACTTGCCGACGCCGCCGCCGCCGTGCAGGGCGATGACCGAGGTGCCGCGGGTCTCGACGGCCAGGGCGTCGTGCAGCCGCTCCAGGGTCTCCCGGCGGCCGGTGAAGCGACGGTTGTGCCGCGGGACGTTCCACACGGGCGGCAGCTCGTCGGGGAAGCGCAGCGGCCGGGCGAGGTCGACCGCGGCGGCCCCGCCTCCGGTCGGGCCGAGCAGGGCGAGCAGCCGGCGGCGGGCCTCCTCCCGCCGCACTCCGCGCAGCGCGACCGGGTCGAGCCCGCGGACGGCCTCGGGGAGCGGGCGTGTGGTGACGCTGACCGCGGCGACCCGTGACCGGTGCTCCGGGACGAGTCCGCGCAGGGCGTCGGCCCAGGCGCGGAAGCGGCCGGAGTCGAAGCGGAGATACCAGTCGTCCAGGATGAGCAGGACACGGCCGGGCTCGTCCAGCAGCCCGGTCAGGGCGGTGCCCCGGGCGGGCGTGCGGAGCGGGTCCCAGCGGACGAGCCGCTGTTTGAAGCCGGTGCTCGTGAGGACTTCCTCGATCCAGGCCGCCCAGCGCTCACTCTGTCCGGCGAAGACCACCGTGATGTGATCGGAGCCTTCGGTCATGCGGGGATCTCCCTCAGGCAGGGTAATTCGGCTGCGAGTTCGTGCCCATGTAACCCGATTGTGCGTCAGTGCCGTGTCAGTGAGGGGTCGTTGTCGAACAACGGTGCTTGTCTTCCATGTCACACAGGCGGGCCGCGACATGTCTGACCAGGCGTTCCAGGTCGGCGCAGTAGACGCTCGGGTTGTGGAAGCCGTTGTCGGGGGCGTAGCGGTGGGCGTAGTTGCCGCCGCCGCACACCCGGACCACGGGGCAGGCCAGGCACACGTCGGCGAGCCCGGCGACGCCGAGCTGGCGGGCCGCGACGCCGGGGTGGCGGAGTGCCGCGTCGAACGTGTCGTGGAAGACGTCCAGGCCGGTGGCGGAGGCGCCCGGGTAGGCGGAGCGGAGCGAGTCGACCTGTTCGATGGAGCCGTCGGTCTCCACGACGACGGCGGCCATCGGCGAGAGGCCGACGGCCTCGCTGGCACTGGGGGCGCCGAGGAGGAGGGCGAGGACCTCCGAGAAGAGCCGGACCCGGATGACGTCGCGGGTGGAGGTGCGAGCGGAGGCGTGTGTGGAGGTGCGGGTGGAGGTGCGGGTGGAGGTCCGGTGGGAGTCCCACCAGAGGTCGTACGCCTCGACGAGCCAGTCGCCGTACGGCGTGGGGCGGGGGCGGCGGCCGGGTGGCTCCCTCCGTACGCCGGGCGGGGGCGAGGCCCAGTTGGCGTGCGGGAGGAGGAAGTCGAGTCCGGGGGCGCCGAGTGCGAGGAGGGAGGCGTACACGTCGGCGGGCGGGGCGGTGAGGTCGACGGTGCAGAGCACGCCCGCGTACTGCTCGCCTCGCCGTGCCAGGAGCCGTGCGGCGCGCTCGGCGGCGGGCCAGGAGGGCCGTCCGGCGTGGTCGACGCGTCTGGCGTTGAGCCGCGCGGTGCCGCCGTCCAGGCTGAGCCCGACCCGGACACCGCCGGCGGCCAGCCGGTCGAGGGCGTGGTCGGTGAGGAGGGTGCCGTTGGTCTGGACGGTGAAGGCGGGGTCGCAGTGGCCGGGCAGGGCCTCGCGTACGGCACGGGCGTACGCGAGGACGGTCTCCGGTCCGCCGAGCAGCGGCTCACCGCCGTGCAGGTCGACCCGTATCCGGTCGAGCCGGTGCGCGCCGACGTGCTCGGCGATACGGCGGGCGACCTGGCGCATGGTCGCCGGTTCGACACGGGCTGGCCGGTCGCGCCAGGTGGTGTCGGGGCCCTGGTAGAGGTAGCAGTACGTGCAGGCGAGGTTGCAGCGGCTGTGCACCTTCAGCACGAACTGCCGGAGGGGGACGGTCATGGGGCGTCGTCGTAGTAGGCGACGGTGGTGGCGGGGTCGCGCGTCCGGAGCTCGGCGAGCACGGCGTCGAGGACGGGGTGTCCGGTGGGGACGGGGACGTTGGCCAGCAGGGGGAATTCGGGCAGGGGTGTCCCGTCGGGCGTGTCCGGTGGGCTCATGCCTGGTCCGTCTCGCCGGGGGCGTGGGGGTCTGCGGCGTCCGCGGCGTCCGCGGCGTCCGCGGCGTCCGCGGCGTCTGCGGCTTCGAGTCGGGTGATGGCCTGGCGGATGCGGTCGGCGCGTTCGGACCGCGGCTCGCCCGCGTCGGCCAGGACCTGGAAGGCACGGCGGTACTCGGTCAGGGCGCGGTCGGGGCCCGCGGTCAGCTCCAGCATCTCGGCGCGCTGCCGCAGCAGTCCGGCGATGAACTGGTGCCGGCTCGGCTGGGTGTCGGCGGCGCCGCGCCGGTAGTACTCGGCCGCCTCGGCGAACCGAGTGGTGGAACCGGTCGCCCGGCCGAGCTCCTTGGCCACATCGCCCCGGTACCCCCAGGCGACCTGGGAATACCCCTCCGTCCGGGTCCGTGCGGCGGCGCCGAGAAGCCAGTCGGCCTCGTGCAGATCGGTCACGGCACCACGCAGCCGGTAGCGCCGAAGCAGCAGACGACCGAGGTTGAGCCGGTGCAGGACGATGTCCGGCGACGTCTCGGAGGAGAGGTCGGCCGCCTCCCGCACGAGGCGGACCGCCGAATCCACCTGCTCCTCCAGCGCCGGGCGCCGCCGCAGCACTCCGGACACATATGCGTTCAGCAGATCCACACGCAGCGACGACGTGCCCGGCGGGACCAGGCGCAGGGCCTCCGCCGTGGTCTCCACGACCTCGTCACCGCGCTCCGGCCGGTCCCGGGCTCCGGGCAGCCCCATCCGCGCCAGGCGGAGGAGGCAGCGGGCCAGTTCCGTGTCACGCTCTTCCCAGTCGGGCCGGGCCTCTGCGAGGGCGCGTGCCCGTGTCAGTGCGGCCCGTACCTCGTCGGGGTCCTCCTCGGCCAACTCCAGCGCGTCGGCGACACGCATCCAGCCGTGAAAGGTGCCCCTGGCGTCCGGACGCCATTTGGCCGCCTCGTCCGGGTCCCCGAGGCCGGAATCGCGCCAGGCCGACAGCGCTTCGACCAGGTCGTCGGCTGCCTCGCGCGCCAGTGCCCGCACCTTGTGATCGTCCACGAGCCCGGTCCGCTGGTAGCCCATGGCGACCGTGACGGTGGTCAGTCCCCGGAAGTAGCGCGCCTGCGGACCGGAGTCCGTGTGGACCAGCGCGTCGACGACCGTGACGGCTCTGCCCGCCAGGGCGACGAACCAGTGGTGCGGGCTCTCCGGGGCCGGCTCGGCCAGCCGGGCGGCGTACCCGGCGAAATCCTGGGCCAATTCCATCAAGGCGTCCGCCGTCAGGAACCGCGCCAAGTGCCTCTCCGCGCCGTCGAGTACGCCCTCCAGGTGGTCGACGCGCTCCCGGAGCGCCAGAAAGCGCAGCGCGTCCCGGTGCTCCTCCCCGTCGGCGTCCGGCATCCGCCGCGCCACGCGCGCGCGGAGCCGCTCCGGTACGGCGTCGCTGTCGGCCCCCGCCGACATGAGCTCCTGGTCCATGGCCTCCAGGGCCCTGGCCGCCGCCCAGTGCGCCATCGGCTCCTCTGGCAGCGCCTGCTCGGCCGCCTCCAGGGCGTCCCGCAGGTCCTCGCCGAGCCGGCGGGCATCCCAGCGGTCCAGCAGGGCTTCCGCCAGGGACAGTCCGTAGCCGGCTCGAAGCGTAAGGTCGGGCCCGGTCTCCGCCGCCTGGGCGAGGAGCTGGATCGCGGTGTCCAGGTCGCGTGCCGTGCCTTCGGCGCGGAAGCGCTCCAGGCTCCGGCGGGCACGGTGAGCCAGCGTCTCGGCGCTCTCCGGCACCGGCGGCATGGGCCGTACCGGCACGAAGTGCCGCAGGACGCCCGTCGAGACCACGGCGAAGCGGCGCAGCCCCGGCGCGTCGGCCGTGCCGTGCGGGGGCTGGACCGTGCCGCCCAGGTACGCGGCGGCCATGGCAGGGAAGTTCGGTACGTCGGAGCCGAAGCGGCGTTCCAGGTACTGGGAGCAGTTCTTCAGGACGAGCTGCGCGTCGCCGGCTTCCAGGCGCTTCCACAGCTCCTCCTGGACGCCCGGGACGAAGTCGTACACAGGGTCGTACGCCCCGTCGCCCTCCTCGTCGCTCCGCCGCAGCAGGCCGCCGAGGAGCACCTCCGCCAGGACGTCCGGGCCGCTACCCGGCACCATGGCGCGCTGGACGAGCTGCATGACGGGCAGCACCAGGGGCGCCGCCGTGAGGCACTCGGCCAGGCGTACGGCAGGCGGCGAGGCGTACCGGCGGAAGGCGCGGACCCGTTCGGCGGGCGACAGGTCCGGCAGGGCCGTCGCGCTCCGCGGCGCGGGGCCGTGGTCGGCGGTGACCAGCCCCGCCGCGCCGGGGAGCGAGAGCCGCCCCGTGGCGGAGACGAGCCGCGCCCAGGTGGCGAGGGCGACGCGGTGGGGGGCCAGGACCGGGATGGGTACGACCCCGCGCGGCGCCCGGTCCCGGCCGTGGAACCACAGTCTCCGTACGGGCCCTTCGGGGCGGCCCAGGACGCCGGACGAGGCGGGCAGGTGGGTGTTGCGCCACATACGCAGGGGCAGGGGCTGCACGACCGCCACCGGCGCGGTGGTCGCCCAGCGGTGCAACAGCCGCTGGAGCGCGCCGTCGCGCCACATGGGGCCGGCGCAGTCGCTGAGGAGCAGGGTGAGCTGCCGTCCGGTCGGGTCGGTGAACTGGCCGGGCGGGCGGAGCCTGCTGTTCTCGCGGACGACCGGGGACGTGGCGACGCCGGGGGTGCCGTCGGGCCTCGCGTGCAGGTAGAGCGTCGTGACGTCGCGGAAGGCACCGGCGCGTTCGCAGACCGCGCGCAGTTCGTGGAGGGTCTGGTACCAGACCGCCGTGGACGAGGACACGTCCATCACCAGTTGGACGCGTGCCTCGCGGCGCCGTTCGCGGCGGAGGACCGGCACGGTGAGCCCGGTGTCGGCGGCGCGGTTGGCGGTGGCGCGTTCGTCGAGTACGCGGCGTGCGGGCGCGCGGGGGGCGTGGAACCGCTGGAGGGGGCGTAGCGCGCGTTGCAGTTCGAGCGGCTGGGGCAGCGTCGCGGCGGTGGGCACCCACACACGTGCGTCGTCGTCGCCGTCCGGGCCCGGCGGTCCGGATGCGTCGGATGCGGACAGACCGGTGAGCCCCGGGCGTGCGGGGTCGCCCGCCGTACCGGGCGGGGGCGGCGGGGACGGCGGGGTGTGCCGCGGATCGGTCGGGGCCGGCGGGTCCGCCACCGGGGCGGCATCCGGTGGGAGCGCATCCGCCGGGGGCTCCGGCGTCGCACGCCGGAAGCCGCCGGGGCCGACCCACTGGGCCAGCCACAGCGCGTCGGCGACGTCCTCGGCGGTCGGGCCGAGCTCCGCCTCCCGTAACCGGGCGACCAGCTCGGTGACCAGGGCGGTGCCGCCGGTCATCGGTGGGGGCGCTGGTCGAGTGGCCGCATCAGGAGTTCGGCGATCTCAGCGCGCCGGACCCGGTCCTCGCGGGCCGCGAACTGGGTCAGGAAGATCGCGTTGAGAAGCTGGTCGGTGAGGCGCAGCTCGCCGTCGTGGTCGCCTTCGACGAAGGTACGGACGAGGTCGCCGTTGAGTTCGTCTGCGCCTTCCCCGAAGTGTGCCTGCACCAGCGCCGCCAGCCGCTCGTCGCGCGGCGGTTCGAGCTTGAGGTGGATGCAGCGGCGCAGCAGGGGCGCGGGGAAGTCCCGTTCGCCGTTGCTGGTCATCACCACGAACGGGAAGGCGTGGCAGGTGACACGGCCTCCCGTGACAGGCACCGGGCGGCCGTCGTCGTCGATGACGTGGACGGTGTCCTGTCCGGCGCGGTCGGCGATGCGCTCCAGCTCGGGGATGCGGAAGGTGCCTTCCTCCAGGACGTTCAGCAGGTCGTTGGGGAGGTCGATGTCGCTCTTGTCCAGCTCGTCGATGAGGAGCACGCGGGGGCGGGTGGCGGGCAGCAGGGCGGTACCGAGGGGGCCGAGTCGGATGTAGCGCCCGATGCCGTCCTCGCCGGGGGCCGTACCGGCCGTCTCCGTCGTACCGGCCGTCTCCGTCGTACCCGCCGTACCCGCCTCGCGGTGCAGCTGGGCGTCATGGAGGCGGCCGATGGCGTCGTACGCGTACAGGCCCTCGCGCAGTTCGCTGCGGGAGACGATCGGCCACTGGAGCACCCGGCCGAGGCCCAGTTCGTGGGCGACCGCGTGGGCGAGGGTGCTCTTGCCGGAGCCGGGCTCGCCGGTCACGAGGAGCGGCCGCCGCAGGTAGAGCGCGGCGTTGATGAGCTGGAGCGCCTCGTCGTCCTGGATGGGCAGGGGAGCCCGCTGTCCGAGCCGCCGGGTGGTGCTTCCGTCGACGGGCGGCACCGGGTCGACGCCGGTCAGCGGTTCGCCGGTGAACCGGCGCCAGCGGGGCGGCTCGGGGAGCCGGCCGATCCGCTCGGGGTCCGGCTTCCCCTGGCCCCGGTAGATCAGCCAGCTGTCCATGACCTGCTCCTCGTCGGCGTAGCGTGGGTTCCCGTGTGCTGGCCGACGGGGGCGGTGTGCGCCCACAACGGGCCCCTGTGAAAGTACCCGTCAGACGGCCCGCCAAGGCCGCTTTCCGGCCAATTGTTCATGTGTGCCATGCGTTTCGTGTGCGTCATGCCGGTGAGTTCCAGACCCCCGTGGGACCCGCGGGCACGGGTCGGTCCGGGTCGTCGTAGAGCACGGCGACCGCTTCGGCCCAGTGCCCCGGGGCGCGGCGCTCGTGCAGCTCTTCTCTTACACGTCGCAGACGGTCGGGGAGTTCATCGGCGGTGGCCGTTTCGGCGAGGAGTTCGGCGACGCCCTGGTGGAACGCCTCGCAGTCGGGCGCGCAGGCGGCGGAGCGCGGGTGACCCTCGATGTGCCAGAGCGCGATGCCGTGGCCGGTTTCGAGTGCCAGCTCCATGGCCTTGCGTCCGGCGCCCCGGCCGGCCTGGTGGCAGAGGACGGGGATGGCGGACGGGGCCATGTCCTCGAAGTGGCGGCGCCGGGCCTGCGCGGGGGCCGTACGGGTGGCGGTGAGCGGCCCGCCGGTCGTGGCCGCGCTCCACCGGCGCGTCCATGCCTCGTCCGGCGCGCCCCGGCGGTTGAGGTCGCGCAGGACGACACGGCGGCGTACGCCGAGCGGCAGATGGGCCTCGTCGCCGAGGCGGGCGATCTCGGCGAGCTGCCAGCGGTGCACCGGCCGGTCGAACTCCTCGGCAGACAGGACGACTTCGCAGGCCGCCGGGTGTTCGCCGGCCTCGTCCGCGACCTGGAACGCCACTCCCAGCGGCTGCCGGAGCCGCTCCAGGAGCCGGTCGGGCGGCACTCCGTTCGGGTCCGTCTCCGCCTCGAAGATCTCGTCCTCGCCGCTTCCGTCGTCGATCCGGATCTGCCAGTGCACGGTCTGGTACGGCAGCGGCTCGATCTCGACGACGACCACGCGGGTCTTCTCCCCGGCGCGGGGGTACGGGATGACGACCCGTCCGGGTCCGCACAGCGCGCCGTCCCGGTCGGCGTCACCGGAAAGGGACTCGGGCAGCGCGGCATCGGTCACCAGGAAGTGCTGGTAGGACTGGAGCCGGTGCATCCGCTCGGTGATCCAGGCGTCGAGCTCATCGACGGCCGGGGCTCCGGCGTCCTTGCCGCCGCGCTCCTGGACGAGTCTGACGACGAGGCGCAGATAGCGGAGGAACGCGATGGCGGGGAGCAGGCCGCCGTCGCTCGCGCGGAGCAGTCCGTGGCCGTCCCGCCAGGCGGCGAGCGGCGGGTAGGGCAGCTGCTGCCGCTCGTTGTTGTGGACGTGGTGGGCAAGTCTCCCCACGGCGCCGCGCGGGGGTGGGTCCGTCAGCTTGGCGAGCAGTCCGAGTGCCCGCATCCGGTCGTCGGGCGTCCATGCCTCGTCGCCGTTGGGGGCGGGCCCGAGCAGCCGCCGCTGGTGGACGAGCCAGCTGCCGGGGGTCGCGGCCCCGGCCCGCTCGGCGTGCCAGCGGTCGTGTGCGCCCGTCACCTCCCGGTACAGGTCGCCGAAGCCGCGCAGCGCGCTCAGCGGTACGGCACGGCCGCCGTCCTTGCCGTACCGGCCCGATTTCGTCAGGGCGACGACGGCGCCGGTCGCGAGGTCGAGGACGGGGCCTCCGGACACGCCGCCCGGGAAGTCGGCGGTCGGTGTGAAGCGGACGGCGTACCGCCCGTCGAGGACGTTGTCCTCGATGTCGCAGCTCCACAGCTCGTACGGGCCGGTGTCCCCGTACGTCTCTCCGCAAGTCTCCCCGTACGTCTCTCCGTAAGTCTCCGCGCGCCCCTCCCCGTACGGCCCCCTGTGCTCCTCCGCGTACTCCTCCTCCGGCCGGAAGCCGAAGACGCGTCTGCGGTCGCCGGACCTCGGGATGGCCCGGTCGCCGATCCAGACGCATTCGTGTTCCACCCCGTCGTCGAGCAGCCGCACCAACGCCAGGTCGTGCTGGGGCGCGATGTCCGCCCACGGGTCGCGGACCAGCCAGTCCTCCAGCCGCGCCCGTACCGGCTCCACTCCGTGGTACGTCGGTGAGCCCGCCACGCGGAACTCAAGGTCCCGCCCCCGCTCGCGCAGCGCGGGCGCCAGTACATGGGCGCAGGTGAGCACCCAGCCGGGCGCCACGAAGAAGCCGCTGCCCCACATGTCGCGGTGGGACGGGTCGGCGGGGAGGAAGCGGACCGTGGCGGCCTGGACCAGGGCGTCGAGATCGTTGCGGTCGGTCATTCACTGCCGGGGCCGGAGGCGCCGTCGCGTCGGCCGGCACGCCCGTCGGCACGCCCGCCGTCACCGAACTGCCAGGTCAGGGTGACCTGGAGGGACGCCTTGGCCTCACCCTCGGCGAGTACGGCGAGGGCCTTGCCCGACTTGGTGGCGAGTTCGACACCGAAGGAGATCGACGCCTCGTCCGGCTTCACGGCCGACGCGGCGTCCAGGACGGTGCCGCCGACTCGCTGGATCAGTTCCGTGAGCTGCTCCAGCCTTGCCGCGGCGCGGTCGCCGACGCCGACGTCACGGTCGGACCCGCCGTAGCCGGGGACCGCGCTCACCCGGGCGTGGACGATCTCGCCGTTTCCCAGGTCGATCTCGCGGATCTGTCCGTCCATCACGCGCTCCCCCCGCCGGGCCGATGATCCAAAGAACGAGGCTACTGGTCCGGGCGGTCCGGGACGAGGGGGTCGCGGCGAACAAATCCGGCCGATTGTCCGGTCGGCGGTGAGGTCGTCCTACCCTGAGGGGGAACACCCGGGGCCGAGCCCCCGCAGGATCAGGAGAGCGTGTCTTGTACTTCACCGATCGTGGCATCGAGGAGCTGGAGAAGCGGCGCGGCGAGGAGGAGGTCACCTTCGAGTGGCTCGCCGAGCAGCTGCGGACGTTCGTCGATCTGAACCCGGACTTCGAGGTGCCGGTCGAGCGGCTCGCGACGTGGCTGGCGCGGCTGGACGACGAGGACGACGAGTAGGACGAGCGGTCAGCCCGTCCGCCCGGGAACGGGCGCCTGCCTGTGTGCCCGCATCCGGTCGTATGTGAGCCCCAGCACACCCTGGACGACGAGCAGCGCCCCGGTGGCCGCCCAGCCGGGGCTCGGGGTGCGCCGGGCGAGTGCCCAGGCGAGGAGCGGGAGCCCGGCCGTGAGCTGAGCGGTCGCCAGGAGCCGGGCTCGGGGGCCGCGGAGCCACGGTCCGAAGCGGCCGTGTTCGACGATGTCGAGTTCGGCCCGTACGGTGTCGCGCCAGCCCTGGCCCTCGACGTGCCGGGCGTCCGGGCCCGCCTGGGCCGCGGCGCGCAGGTGCGTGGTGGGCTCGCCGGGCTGTACGCCGGGCGGGAGCGCCAGGTCGAGGCGGGCCAGTACGGCGATGAGCCCCAGGAGGCGGGCGCGGGCGTCGGCGTCCCGGTCGGCGCGCGTCAGGGGGCGGAGCGCCTGGACGTCGAAGACCGGGTCGAGGCCGAGCCGCTCGGCGAACGTCACCATGGCCTCGTCCTCGCCGACGGGCGTGCCGTCCGCGAGCCAGGTGTACCCGACGGGCCTGCGGAACCCGGACGCGAGGGTGTAGCCCGCCCGGTCGGCGTCCCACCACAGGGCGACGACCGGCCAGGGCGCGCCGACCGCGAGAGCGGTGGCCCATCCGGCGGCGACCCGTTCGACCGGTTCGGAGCCGTCGAGCCACGGGCGGCCCTCGGGGACGAGGAGGCTCCAGCCGGCACCCGCGGGGGCGAGCACCACGTACTCGCGCAGCAGCTGGGCCGGGGCTTGGACCGCGTCCGGGTCGGCCCGGCACAGCAGCAGCGCGCCCGTCGATGTCGCGTTCATGAGCCTACGCTAGGTCAATTTGTCCGTTTACGACGGGCTTGACTTACCCCGGCCGCGATATATCGTGTATCGGGAGAGACGCGATATGCCGCGTTGTCGCGACGAGCGGCGGCGTCGAGCAGCCGAGGGGGTCAGCACCATGCCGGAGTGGTCCGTCACCGAGCCGATGAAACTCACCCTCGACGACCCCGTGACGACGTTGCGCGTGCGGATCGTCGACGGCGCGGTCAATGTCGTCGGCACGGACGAGGGCGCGGCCCGCCTGGAGGTGTCGGAGCTGCACGGTCCGCCGCTGGCCGTGACGCACGAGGGCGGGACGCTCACCGTCGCGTACGAGGATCTGGCCCGGAAGGGCTTCCTGAGCGGGCTCCTGCCGAACGCCCGGAACCGCGGCGCGGTCATCTCACTCGCCGTGCCGGCCGACGCGTCGGTCGAGGTGGAGGCGGTCGGCGCCGGAGCGATGGTCTCCGGGATACGGGGACGTACGGGCGTACGCGGCGTGTCGGGCGGCGTCACCCTCGTCGGGCTCTCCGGCCCGGTGCGGGCCGAGACCGTGTCCGGCGGCCTGGAGGCGCAGGCTGTCACCGGGGGCCTCCGCTTCCGGTCCGTGTCCGGGGACCTCACGGTCGTCGAGGGCTCCGGGACGTCCGTACGGGCGGAGTCGGTCAGCGGCGACATGGTCGTGGACGTCGGCCCGGCGGGCGACCCCACGGACATCCGGGTCACCACCGTGTCCGGGGAGATCGCGATCCGGCTGCCGCACCGGACGGACGCGCGGGTCGAGGCCAACACGACGAGCGGCGCGGTGTCGAACGCGTTCGACACGCTCCGGGTCGGCGGGACGTGGGGCGCCAAGCAGATCACCGGCACGCTCGGCGCGGGCACCGGCACGCTCGAGGCGACGACCCTGTCCGGTGCGATCGCTCTGCTGCGCCGCCCCGAGGACGCCGAAGTCCCTTCCGGAAAGGTCCTGTGACATGCCCCCCGTCTTCGCCCACGGCCGTCTCCGCCTCTATCTGCTGAAGCTCCTCGACGAGGCGCCCCGCCACGGCTACGAGGTGATCCGGCTCCTGGAGGAGCGCTTCCAGGGCCTCTACGCGCCATCGGCCGGGACCGTGTATCCGAGGCTCGCCAAGCTGGAGGCCGAGGGCCTGGTCACGCACGCCTCCGAGGGCGGCCGCAAGGTGTACTCGATCACCGACGCCGGGCGCGCCGAACTCGCCGCGCGCAGCGGCGAGCTGGCCGACCTGGAGCAGGAGATCCGCGAGTCGGTGTCCGAACTGGCCGCCGAGATCCGCGACGATGTACGCGGCGCGGCGGGCCGGCTGCGCAGCGAGATGCGCACGGCGGCGGGCGAGAACCGGCGCACGGGAGGCGGCCAGGACTGGGAGGCGTGGCGCAGCGCCAAGGAGGAGCTGCGGCGGGCCAAGCTGGAGTGGCGGGAGCAGACCCGGCGGGCCAAGGACGAGTCACGCCGCGCCCGCGAAGAGGCGGTGAACGCGCGCCACCAGGCGAAGGAGGCGCAGGAGCGGGCCCGCCAGGAGATGCAGCGGGTCGCCCAGCAGGTCCAGGAGCACATCGCCCAGGGCGACTGGCCGTCCGGCGTGCGCGACGGCCTCGCGGAGCTGACGAACCGCCTCGGCGGCCTCTTCGGCGCGACACCGCCGCCCCCGTCCCCCCCGCACGTGAAGCCGGACCCGTCCCGCACCCCCGACCGGGCCGAGGAGCCGGCTCCGACCGGGGACGCGGCCCGCGACCTGGAGCGCCTCCTCGACCGCTTCCGCGACGAAATCCGCGACGCGGCCCGCGACCACGGCGTGACGGACTCCCAACTGAGGGAGACCCGCCACCACCTGTCGACGGCGGCGGCCCGCATCACGGCGCTCCTGCGTCCCGACGCGGAGTAACGGGACGGCGCACCCGGCCGGTTCGCCGTGCCCGCCCGTTCCAGCCTGCGGAACGCCCGCCCGCAGCGAACCGGTATACCTCCCGTCAACGCCGGCTGACGCGAATCGTGACCACCGCCCCCGGCGCCGCCCGCACCACCACCCGCGTCGCCCGCTCCCCCGGCGCCACCTCCCGCGCCCGCGGCCACGCCCGCCCCGCCACCTCGACCCGCCATCCGCGCGGGCTCGGCGGCAGGGACAGCTCCGTGGCCCCGCGCACGGCGGTGTACGTCACCCGGTACGCGTCCGCCGCGTGGGTCTCCTCCCGTACGGCGCCCGCCACAGCCGCCGCGTACGGCGCCGCCGTCAGCTCCTTGTTCGTACGGAACCGCCCTTCCGCGTCCACCGCGCAGTACCCGCCGCCGTAGCACCACACATAGCCCGCCGAGCCCGAGCTGTAGCGGTTCAGCGACGCCATCGCGTCCCGGTAGAACCGGCCCATGTTGGGCAGGGCGTTGTTCAGCGGGCCCCACTCCCCCACGACCACCGGCACCTTGTGCGCCTTGGGGTACGCCACGACCGCCGCCTCGTACGCCTCGATCCAGCCGGCCGCCGGGTCGTAGTCGGCGCCCGCCTCCATGGCGGTGTTGTAGAAGTGCGGCGCGTAGACGACCTTCGGGTCCTTGATCTTGCCGAGCGCGGTCGGGACGCCCTCCCCGACGATCGGCGTCGGCTCCACGAACAGCCAGTTGTCCCGGTCCACCGAGCGCACGGCCGCCGCGAGCCGGTTGTACATCGGCGTCAGTTGGTCGGCCTCGATCCGGCGGGCCGCCGACGGCAGGTCCTCGCCGGGCCGCAGCTCGCCCATCGGCTCGTTGATCAGGTCGTAGCCCAGTACTGCCGGATGGTGCTCGAACCGGTCCGCGAGCACCCGCCACATCGCGGCCTGGGCGCGCCGCAGGTCCTCGTCCTCGTAGAGATGGGTGAAGGCGCGCTGCACGGCGGGTTCGAAGTACTCGGCGAACCAGTCGTCCGGGTGCGGCGTGAACGGCAGCCCGTCGGTGCGGGTCGCCCACTCCGGTACGCCCCGGTGTCCGAAGGCCGGACCGAAGACGTCCTGGTGGGCGTCGATGACGACCTGGACGCGGTACTTGTGCGCCCAGTCGAGGATCCGTTCGATCTTCCGGAGGTACGCCTCGCTGTACCGGCCCGGGCGCGGCTCCAGGTCGTCCCAGAAGACGAGCAGCCGGGCGAAGTCGAAGCCGTGCGCGGACAGGTCGCGGAAGTGGCGCTCGGTGACGGCGGAGAGGGCCGCGTCACCGCGGTTGGCCTTGTCCTCGATGTTCCAGCCGCGCAGGGTGAGGACGCGGCCGCGGTCGTCGGTGAGACGCGGGACACCCGGCTCACCGGCGACGGAGGGGGTGGGGGCCGCCGCCGCGAGGAGGACGGCGGAGAGGGCTACGGCGCTTGCGGTGGTACGCATGAGACCTCCGGCATGGCGTGACTCGTACGCGATGCCGGAGATCCCATCAGTAGATCTGACGAACCATCAATAGCTGGTGCGGGCTCAGTTCCCCGGGGTCAGCACGATCTTCCCGAAGAGATCCCCCGACTCCATCTTCGCGAAGCCCTCCCGGGCCCGGTCCAGCGGCAGCACCTCGTCGATCACCGGCCGCACCCCGGTCGCGGCGCAGAAGGAGAGCAGGTCCTCGAGCTCGTCCTTGGAACCCATCGTCGAGCCGACGACCTTCAGCTCCAGGAAGAAGATCCGGGTCAGCTCGGCGTGCGAGGGCCGGTCGCCGCTCGTCGCGCCGGAGATCACCAGGGTGCCGCCCGGCTTCAGGGACTTGACCGAGTGCGACCAGGTGGCCGCGCCGACCGTCTCGATCACCGCGTCGACGCGCCGCGGCAGCCGCGTCCCCGGCTCGAACGCGTCGATCGCGCCCAGGTCGACGGCCCGCTTCCGCTTGGCCTCGTCGCGGCTGGTCGCGTACATCCGCAGCCCGGCCGCCTTGCCCAGCACGATCGCGGCGCTCGCGACGCCGCCGCCCGCGCCCTGCACGAGCACGGAGTCGCCCGGGCGGACCCCGGCGTTGGTGAACAGCATCCGGTATGCGGTCAGCCACGCCGTGGGCAGGCAGGCGGCCTCCTCGAAGCTCAGCTCCGCGGGCTTCGGCAGCACGTTCCAGGCGGGCACCACGACCCGCTCGGCGAACGTGCCCTGGTAGCGCTCGGTGAGGATCGAGCGCGGCTCGCGCGGCCCGACGCCGTGGCCGGTCTGGCCGATGACGGAGTGAACGACGACCTCGTTGCCGTCCTCGTCGAGGCCGGCGGCGTCGCAGCCGAGGATCATCGGCAGCTTGTCCTCGGCCAGACCGACCCCCCGCAGGGTCCACAGATCGTGGTGGTTCAGGGAGGCGGCCTTGACGGTGACGGTGGTCCAGCCCGGCCGTACCTCGGGCTCCGGGCGGTCGCCCAGCTCCAGGCCGTTGAGGGGCTGATCGCGGTCGATACGTGCGGCATAGGCAGCGAACATGGCCCTGAGACTAGGCGCGGGCCGGTGCGTGGCGGAACCACGCACCGGTGTGACACGCATCCCGTCAGCGTGTCGGCCCGTCGGTCCGTCAGTCGCGGCGCCACTGGGCGGGCGAGTTCTCGGTGGCGGGGTCCTCGTACGACCCGGCCCTCCCCCGGTCGATGTGGAACGACGTCAGGGTGGTGACCGGCGAGGCGGGGTCCCGCCGGTCGGCGATGACCCGCATATGGGCGCTGAAACGTTCCGGCGTGGCCTCGTACACGTCGTAGCCGTAGCGGTTGCCCTCGAAGTACTTCAGATGCGGGTTGCCGCGGCCCATGAGGGGGCCGTTGGTGGCGTTCCAGTCCGGCGAGTACGCGCCCGAGCTCACCGAGTGGGCGGTGAACTCGGTGCCCACCAGCGGCGAGGAGTCGTCGTCGAAGTCGACGCGAAGGTCGTCGACGAACGCCGAGTGCCAGTCGCCGGTGATGACGACGAGGTCCTCCAGGCCGCTGCCGTGCACATGGCCCAGGACCTCCTTCCGCTCGGCGAGGAAGCCGTCCCACTGGTCGGTGAACATGTATGAGCCGCCCGGCCGCGAGCGGAGCTGGCTGAGCATGATCGAGTTGGCCCAGACGTGCCAGGAGTCGGGCGCCCGGTCGACGGTGCCCTTCAGCCAGGACTTCTGCTCGGCGCCCAGGATGGTGCCGTCGGGCAGGTTCTGCGCGGAGCGGTGGGAGCGCAGGTCCAGGACGGTGAGCTCCAGCAGGTCGCCCCAGCGGCGGACCCGGTGGATCTCCGGGTCGGGCAGGGCCGAGGTCGCCGACCGGTCGCGATGCGGCATGTTCTCGTACCACGCCTGGTACGCGGCGGCCCGGCGCCGCAGGAACGGTGCCCCGCCGCCCGTACCGCTGTAGTCGTTGGCCACCTCGTGGTCGTCCCAGGTGAGGAACCACGGGTGGGCGGCGTGCGCGTCGCGCAGGGACGGGTCGCCCTTGTAGAGGGCGTGCCGACGCCGGTAGTCGGGGAGCGTGAGGACGGCCGGGCCCTCGTGGTCCCGGACATGGTCCCCGCCCACGGGCCCGTGCTCGTAGATGTAGTCCCCGAGGTGGACGACGAAGTCGACGTCCTCGCGGGCGATGCCGCGGTGCGCGGCGTAGTACCCGTCGTGGAAGGCCTGACAGTTGGCGGCGGCGAACCGTACGCGGGGCACGGGCCCGGCGGGCGCGGTCCGGGTCCGCCCGACCCGGCTGGTGCGCCCCAGCGCGGTGAACGCGTACCAGTAGTGCCGCCCCGGGGCGAGCCCGCCCACTGGGACGTGCACGCTGTGCCCGAGCGTCTCGGAGGCGGGCGCGGTGCCGCGGGCGACGACCCGGTCGAGCGCCGGGTCCTCGGCGACGACCCACCCGACCTCGACGACCTCGGGCAGCGGCTGCTCGGCGGCAAGAGGCTCGGGCGCGAGACGGGTCCAGAGCAGCACCCCGGTCGCGGTGGGGTCACCGGAGGCCACACCCAGGGTGAAGGGCGCGGCCTCGTAGGTGGCGCCGAGGGCTTCGGCGGCCTCCCGGGCCTGGGCGGGTGAGAGCCCGGCGCTGAGCGGCCACGCCAGGTTCAGGCCGCCGACGGCGGCGGCGCTCTTCAGCAGATCACGTCGATTGAGCGTCACAGCGCGCCCCCGGTGGTGGTGAGGGAGAGGGAGATCCCGTCGGCATACCCGTCGTTGGAGGTGCCGGCGCCGGTGCGGGTGAGGACGAGGAGCAGCCGCGCGCTACGGGCGCCGGGCGGTACGGCGGCTTCGGCGGTGCGCTCCACCAGGCCGGTACGGCCGTGCCGCTCGCGGGATGTGACCGGCCCGAGGACGCTCAGCGCGACGGGGGTGCCCCTGCGGTCGCGGAACTCCACGGACAGCCGGGCGCCGTCCTCCTGCGCGGCATACCCGCCGAGCCAGGCCTCGAGGGTGTACCGCACCTGTCCGGCGTCGATCGCGGCGTGCCCGGCCGCGGGCAGCGCGATGTCCTGGAGCAGCGCCGTCCGGGGCGAGTTCCCGCCCGAGAAGAACCGGCTGCCGCGGCGGGCCGGGCCCGGGTCCCTGGCGGTGGGGTAGCCCCCGCCGTAGCTGTACGCGACGAGCGCGGGCGCGCCCTGGACGACCTGCCAGCCGGTCACGGCACCGACGGGCTCGGGCGTCCCTCCGGGCCCGCTCTCGGCGTCTCCGTTGACGACCAGATTCACTCGCGCCTCCCGGGGCTGTTGGGGGTGGGGCGAGCGCATCAGACCAGACGCGAGTGACGGAACCAAGACTTCCGGGTGGCGCCCCGGCGTACGCCGCCGACCACCGGGCCTGGCGACCGGGGCGGTCGTGCGGCGCCGCATGCCGCCGGCCGGGAACGCGAAGGCCGGGATACGACTGTCGGCAGTGCCGCGCGGTGTCCGTGACGTCCGTGGTGTCCGCGAGCGCGTTCACACCGGCCGGGGCGCCCGTCTTCGCGCGGATGAGGCCCACGGCGGGTGAGTCGTCGGTAGCGGTCCCCGAGTGCCGCTGAAGCAGCCGCCGCGGCCGGACCCGGCTCGGCCGGGGCGCGACGGACCGGCACGGGTGCCCTGTCAGGCGCTTGTACGGGACCGCTCCCCCGGAACGAGGCCCCGGCGCACACCGCCCCGGCCGGGTACCGGCCTGGCGGTGTGCGCCGGCCCCCTCGACGAGACCCGCGGGCGCAGACAGACCACAGGGCCGCGTCGCGCACCCCGCACGGGAAGCGACGCGGCCCTGCGTGGTGGGTCGGTCAGCGGCGGGCGACGCCCTCCGCGCGGGCCGCGGCCGCGACGGCCGCGGTGACCGCCGGGGCCACCCGCTCGTCGAACGGCGACGGGATCACGTAGTCGGCCGCCAGCTCGTCGCCGACGACGTCCGCCAGCGCGTTGGCCGCCGCGATCTTCATACCCTCCGTGATCCGGGACGCCCGCACCTGCAGCGCGCCCGCGAAGATCCCGGGGAAGGCCAGCACGTTGTTGATCTGGTTCGGGAAGTCCGACCGGCCGGTGGCCACGACCGCCGCGTACTTGTGCGCGACGTCCGGGTGGACCTCCGGGTTCGGGTTGGCCATGGCGAACACGAACGAGTCCGGTGCCATCGACGCGACCGCCGGCTCCGGCACCGTACCGCCGGAGACGCCGATGAACACGTCCGCACCGGACAGGGCGCTCTCCAGGGAGCCGGACAGGCCCGCACGGTTGGTGATCTCGGCCAGCTCCCGCTTGACCGGCGTCAGGTCCTCGCGGTCCCGGCTGACGACGCCCTTGCGGTCGGCGACCGCGACGTCGCCGATACCGGCCTCCAGCAGGAACTTCGCGATGGCGACGCCTGCCGCGCCCGCACCGGAGATCACGGCGCGCAGCTCGCCGAGGCCCCGCCCGGTCAGCTTGGCCGCGTTCCGCAGGGCCGCGAGGGTGACGATCGCGGTGCCGTGCTGGTCGTCGTGGAAGACGGGGATGTCGAGGCGCTCCTGAAGCCTGCGCTCGATCTCGAAGCACCGCGGCGCCGAGATGTCCTCCAGGTTCACACCGCCGAAGGACGGGGCGAGCCGGACGACGGTCTCGACGATCTCGTCGGCGTCGGTCGTGGCGAGCGCGATGGGCACCGCGTCCACGCCGCCGAACTGCTTGAACAGGATGGCCTTGCCCTCCATCACGGGGAGCGAGGCCTCGGGCCCGATGTCACCGAGGCCGAGGACGGCCGTACCGTCCGTGACCACGGCGACGACCTGGGACTTCCAGGTGTAGTCATGCACGAGCTCGGGCTGCTCGGCGATCGCGCTGCACACCTTGGCGACGCCGGGTGTGTACGCGAGGGACAGGTCGTCCTTGTCCCGGACCGGCACGGTGGCCTGCACGGCCATCTTCCCGCCCCGGTGGAGGGCGAAAGCCGGATCGAAGGGTTCGTCCGAAGCGTTCTGCGTACCGTCGTCGGTATCGCTGTCGCTACGAGGGTTGACGATCTCCGCTGCCATGTGGGTTGACCCCTTAGGTCTTCATCAGTTGAGGGTGTCCACTCCTGGTTGAGGAGGGGTGGGCTGGCACCGCGTCCGTGCCCCGCGCCGGCGGTTGGCCCGCCCTTGCGGGGATGGGTACGTACGCGCGGGCGCGCCGCACAACGCGCCCTGAGCCCCGGATGAGGGGTGTAAGGATCCTTCTTACCCGACGGAGGGCACCGCAGACGAGTCGGTTTCCCGCGACGCGGGTCACGGATCCGGGACGGCACTCCGTGGCATGGCCAGGTATCCTGTGGCGAGATATCAGGACAATCGGTACGGATCGCACCGCCTCACGGTGACATGACTCATAGGCGAATGTCTGGACAAGTCATCGTGAGCCCCGGATTGCTACCGCAATCCAGTCCAGATGTCGAGATCGACAGGAGATTTTTCGGCCCGCAGACGAAGATCCCGCAGAAGGTCCGGCCATGGTGGGCCGGGTCGTTGAGGTTCGAGGGTCACCCGTTACCCGATTTTGACATGCTGAGGCCCTTGTTACGGGTGGTCCGAATGGCAAGATGCCGTAATCACACGAGGTCGCGACACCCGAAGGTGCGTGCCCGTCCCATTGGCATTCCTTTCACCCGCCGGAGGAAACCGACCATGACCGCAAGCACCACCCGCCGCTGGACCGCCACGAAGCACCGGACGCCGCGGACGTCCCGGACCGTCGCGGTCGCAGCGACCGCGGTCGCCGGCGCCCTGCTGCTCACTGCCTGCGGCGACCAGACGAACGGCGCCTCGGACCAGGAGAAGAAGGGGACGGCGACGGCCGCCCCGCTCGCGGACAAGCTGCCGCAGTCCATCCGCGACAAGGGCGTCATCACGGTCGGCTCGGACATCGCGTACGCGCCGATGGAGTTCATGGACGAGAACAACCAGCCGGCCGGCGTCGACGTCGACCTCGGCAAGGAGCTGGGCAAGGTCCTCGGCGTGGAGTTCAAGTTCACCAACGCCACCTTCGACCAGCTGGTCCTCGGCATGAACAACGGCCGCCACGACATCGTCATGTCGTCGATGACGGACACCAAGGCCCGCCAGCAGGGCGCGACCGAGGACGCCAAGGGCGGCGCCGACTTCGTCAACTACTTCAAGGCCGGCTCGGCCATCCTCACCCACAAGGGCAACCCCAAGAACATCAAGGGCCTGGACGACCTGTGCGGCCTGACCGTGGCCGCGCAGCGCGGTACGGCCAACGAGGACCTGCTGAAGGCGCAGCAGGCGAAGTGCGGCGACAAGAAGATCAAGGAGTTCATCTCCGACCAGGACACCGACTCCATCACCCAGCTGCAGACCAAGCGCGCCGACGCCGTGATCACGGACTTCCCGGTGGCGCTGTACAACGAGCTGGAGGCCGGCGGCGGCAACCTGTTCGAGGTCGTGGGTGACCAGATCGACGCCGCTCCGTACGGCATCGCGGTCAGCAAGAAGAACACCGAGCTCCGCGACGCCCTGCAGGCCGCCGTCCAGAAGATCATCGACGACGGCACCTACATGGACGTGCTGAAGAAGTGGAAGGCCGAGTCCGGGGCCATCGAGAAGGCCACGATCAACGCCGGCCAGTGACGCGCCACCGCTCGACCCGTCCCACCCACGTAAGGCAACTCCGTGACTGACCCCCTCAAGAAGGACTCCGCCGCGGTCCCACCGGACGGCGGCGGGGACTCCTCCAACCCCGGGGGCTCCTCCCCCGCGCCCGAGGACTCCGGCATCCCGCCGGAGACCATAAAGGCCATCCCCGTGCGTCACTACGGCCGCTGGATCGGCACGGCCGTGGTGCTGGTGCTCCTCGCTCTGCTGGTGAACGCCTTCGCCGGGGCCCAGATCCAGTGGAGCGTCGTCGGCGAGCAGATCACCAACGGCACCTTCGCCTGGGGCGCCTGGGAGACCCTGAAGATCACCGTCCTGGCCATGGTGATCGGTGTGGTCCTCGGCACGATCCTCGCCGTCATGAGGCTCTCGCCGAACCCGGTGCTCTCCTCCGTCGCCTGGGCGTACATCTGGTTCTTCCGCGGCACCCCCGTGATCGTCCAGATCCTGCTCTGGTTCAACCTGTCCCTGATCTTCCAGACCCTGGACCTCGGGTTCATCTACAAGAACGAGATGAACGAGGTCATGACGCCGTTCGTGGCGGCGCTCCTCGCGCTCGGCCTGAACGAGGCCGCGTACATGGCGGAGATCACCCGGGCCGGCATCCAGTCGGTCGACCAGGGCCAGACCGAGGCGGCGCACGCCCTCGGCATGAAGGGCACCCAGACCATGCGGCGGATCGTGCTGCCGCAGGCCATGCGGGTGATCATTCCCCCCACCGGGAACGAGTTCATCAACATGCTGAAGACCTCGTCGCTGGCGTTCGCCATCGGCTACGGCGAGCTCTTCCTGCGGGGCCGTGAGTTCGGCTCGCGGACCCTGGCCATCATGGAGGGCTACATCGTGGTCTCCCTGTGGTACCTGGCGCTGACCACTGTGTTCAGCATCGGCCAGTACTACTTGGAGCGGTACTACGCCCGCGGATCCAACCGCGCGCTGCCGCCCACTCCGCTCCAGCGGATCAAGGGGCAGCTCACCAGGTTCCGCGTGCCGAGCAAGGTCGGAAAGGTCAGCGTATGAGTTCCGCGAGCGGTCACCCCATGGTGAAGGCCGAGGGTGTCCACAAGTCGTTCGGCGCGGCGCACATCCTCAAAGGCATCGACCTCGAGGTGAACAACGGCGAGGTGTTCTGCCTCATCGGCCCGTCCGGGTCCGGCAAGTCGACGTTCCTGCGGTGCATCAACCACCTGGAGCAGATCAGCGCCGGGCGGCTGTACGTCGACGGGGAACTCGTCGGCTACCGCGAGAAGGGCGACAAGCTGTACGAGCTGAAGGACAGCGAGGTCGCGCTGAAGCGGCGGGACATCGGCATGGTGTTCCAGCGCTTCAACCTGTTCCCGCACATGACGGCCGTCGAGAACGTCATGGAGGCGCCGGTCCAGGTCAAGGGCGAGTCCAAGTCCGTGGCCCGGGAGCGGGCGCTGAAGCTGCTGGACCGGGTGGGTCTGGGCGACCGCGCCAACCACTATCCGTCGCAGCTCTCCGGCGGCCAGCAGCAGCGTGTGGCGATCGCCCGCGCGCTGGCCATGGAGCCGAAGCTGATGCTGTTCGACGAGCCCACATCGGCGCTGGACCCGGAGCTGGTCAGTGACGTCCTGGACGTCATGCGCGACCTGGCCGAGTCGGGTATGACGATGGTCGTCGTCACGCACGAGATGGGCTTCGCCCAGGAGGTCGGCGACTCGCTGGTCTTCATGGACGGCGGTGTCGTCGTCGAGTCGGGCAACCCGCGGGACGTCCTCACGAACCCGCAGCACGAGCGCACACAGGCGTTCCTGTCGAAGGTGCTCTGACCGGCCGGGTGAGCTGTGGGGAGAGGGGCGGTACGGGTGGACACCCGTACCGCCCCTCTCACATGCGGAGCCAGAGACTCCGGGAACCGCCGGCCCGGCCCTTTCGTGATACTTCCTGTGCCACAGGCGGCAGCGGTGGCCGGTGCCGGACCAAGGCATCCTCCGTAACACCCTCGTCACGGGCTCATCTCTTACCCTTGACCTGTCGGAACCCCACACCGCCCCGGTAAGGATTAGAAGTGGAACTGGCCTATTACTCGGATTACGCCGTGCGACTGGTGAACACCGAGGAGCCGGCGCGCAACAAGGACTCCCTCACGTCGGTCGAGGCGGTACGGGAGCTGTTCGGTGACATGTCGCAGATGGCGCGGCGGGTGGCGGACGCGGACGTGACGCGTTTCCGGGCCGTACGGGGCCGTCTGCGGGCCGTCTTCGGCGCGGCCGACACGGGGGACCAGGCGCGGGCGGTGGACCTGTTGAACTCGCTGCTGCTGGAGTTCCCGGTGAGCCCGCAGATCTCCGGCCACGACCTGCTGGACGACGAGGGGCGGCCGCGCTGGCACATGCATCTGGCCGAGCACCCGTCGAACGCGACCGCCGGGTACGCGGCGATCGCCGCGATGGGCCTGGCGTTCCACCTGACGGAGTTCGGCGCCGACCGGCTCGGCCTGTGCCAGGCCGCCCCGTGCCGTAACGCCTACCTGGACACCTCCACGAACCGCTCCCGCCGCTACTGCTCGGACCGGTGCGCGACCCGCGCCAACGTGGCCGCCTACCGGGCCCGCAAGCGCCTGGAGAGCGAGCGGTCGGCGAGCACCGGCCGCACGGCGGAGAGCAGCCACGCCAGTACGACGCCCAGGGACCGCTGACGCCCGGGACGGATGCCCCGGTACCGGGCCCGCACCCGCCCCAGCACCAGCTCGGCCGGCACCGCCCCGAAGGCCCTGCTGTCCACCGCCTCGGCGCCCCTGTTGTCGCCCAGCACCCACCAGCCCCCGTCACGGCGCTCGACCAGCCGTTTGACGATCAGCAGATCCTGCTGGAGCGGATGCCGCAGCACCGCCACCACCCCGGGCCGCAGAGCCGCCCCGTAGTGCACCAGCAGCTGGTCTCCGTGGTGCAGCGTCGGCACCATGGACGGCCCCGTCACCTCCGCCACCCCGAAGGGCAGCACGGGCCCACGCCCTCGATCCGTCATCAGCGTCCACCACCTGCCGGGCATTCCTCGTGCGGTTCCTCCACGAGTCCCATGATCTCCCTGGACTTTTGTCCTAAGCCCCAGGGGGCACTCGCGAAAACCGGTCTGTCACCGAGTAATGTCCCACCTGAGAAGACGATCACGAGGAAGGACAGCAGCATGCTCTCCCGCCTGTTTGCCCCGAAGGTGAAGGTCAGCGCCCACTGCGACCTGCCCTGCGGTGTCTACGACCCTGCCCAGGCCCGTATCGAGGCCGATTCGGTCAAGGCCATCCAGGAGAAGATGGCCGCGAACGACGACCCGCACTTCCAGGCTCGCGCCACGGTGATCAAGGAGCAGCGCGCCGAGCTCGCCAAGCACCACGTCTCCGTGCTGTGGAGCGACTACTTCAAGCCCCCGCACTTCGAGAAGTACCCGGAGCTGCACGTCCTGGTCAACGACACCTTGAAGGCCCTGTCGGCCGCCAAGGGGTCCACGGACCCGAAGACCGGCGCCAAGGCCCTGGAGCTGATCGCCGAGATCGACCGCATCTTCTGGGAGACCAAGAAGGCCTGACGTCGGCTCAATCGTCCGACACGGCAGTCACGGAACGGCCCGGCCCCCGCATGGGGGCCGGGCCGTTCCGCTTTCGCCGGGTGTCCCTCAACGTCCGTCGGGCTCATCCCGCGCACAGGAGTGGGCTGCCGTGCCGGAGGAGCCACTGGCGGTATGTGACGGTGCGGAGGGCGGCCTCGCGATAGGCGGCGGAGAGTTCGGTGCGGGCGGTCCCGTACACGGGGATCGTTCCGTCACCCGGGCGGTGGTAGAGAAGGAGCCTTACGGCCAGGGGGTCGTCGCGTAACGGGCGGATCGCCATGTCGTCGCGAGGGCCCGACGTGGGCTGGCAGGGGGCGACGGCCTCGCCGACCACGATGAGGGAAGCCGCCGTGTGGTAGTCGGCGTGCAGGACCGGCGGGTCGATTCCGGCCGCGTTCAGGACGCGGCGCAGGCCGTCCCATTCGCCGTCGACCGTGGGGTCGACCATCCAGCGGTCGTCCGCGAGGTCCGCGAGGTCGACGACGGGCGCGGCGGCGGCCGGGTGGTCGCGGGCCATGGAGATGAACTGGGGCTCCCGCTGGACGATGACGTGCTCCTCAAGGCCGTCCGGGACCCGTAGCGGGCAGCCCTCCACCTCGTGGACGAACGCGACATCGAGTTGGCCGGCCGCGACAGCTCGGAGCAGGGCGTTGGCCGAGACGTCCATGTGCAGGGTGAGGTCCGTGCCGGGCAGCCGCTGTCGCAGCCTGCGCAGCCAGCCGGCCAGTGCGCGGCTGGCTGTGGAGCCGATACGGAGCCTGGTGCCGTCGGCGCGCGCGGCGGCCGCGCGGGTCTCGCTGACGAGCAGGGACATCTGGGCGACCAGCGGGCGGGCGCGGCTCAGGACGTCGCGGCCCAGCGGGGTGGGCCGGCAGCCGGTGCGCCCACGGATGAACAGCTCCGCGCCGAGCGCGTTCTCGATGCGCCGCAACTGCGTCGTGAGCGACGGCTGGCTCATGCCCAGGAAGCGTGCGGCCTTGTGCAGGCTGCCCGTGTCGGCGATGGCGCACAGCGCCCGCAGATGCCTCACCTCCAGCTCCATGCCCCGAGCGTAGGGCGCTCACCGTGCACCGCACCAGACATCCCGACCCCATGAATTGCCCTGAGACAAAAGGGAGTTGTCGGGGGGATGCGTTCGTGCTATTGACCCTTGACATCATCCGCACGGGCTCCGGGCTCCCCGACACTCAGTCCACCGAACGCGTCCACCCAACCGTTCAGGACGAGTAGGAGCCCCCCATGAGACACCCCAGGGCCGTACTGGCCGCCGCGCTGAGCGTCGCCGCCGCACTCGCGGCCGTGCCCGCCGCCACGACCGCCACCGCCGCCGCACCCCCCGCATCGGGCGGCACTACCGCCTCCGTCCCCGCCGCGTACTCCTCCTATGCCGCCTACGCCGGCTCGGCGGAGGACGCGAGGGCCAACAAGGCGTTCTTCGAGGCGGTCATGAAGTCGGTCGCGGAGAAGCGCGCCGCGACACCGGGGACCCAGGCCGTCACGGTGGTCTACTCTGCCGCCAACGCCCCGAGTTTCCGCACCCAGATAGCCCGCTCGACGCAGATCTGGAACAGCTCGGTCAGGAATGTGAAGCTCCAGGAGGGCGGCAACCCGGACTTCCGGTACTACGAGGGCAACGACTCGCGCGGCTCGTACGCCAGCACCGACGGGCACGGCCGCGGCTACATCTTCCTCGACTACCGGCAGAACCAGATCTACAACTCGACCCGCGTCACCGCACACGAGACAGGGCACGTCCTCGGCCTGCCGGACCACTACTCGGGCCCGTGCAGCGAGTTGATGTCGGGTGGCGGCCCCGGCCCGTCATGCCAGAACGCGGTCCCGAACACGCGGGAGCGCTCCCGGGTCGACTACCTGTGGCGGAACGGCCTGGCGGCCGCCCTGACCCCGGCCTCCTGACCCGGCCTCCTGAGCACGGCCTCCTGAGCACGGCCGGGCGGCAACACCCGGACGTACGCCGGCGCCCCGCGTTCCACGCGGGGCGCCTCGCCGCTATGCCGCCTCGATGAGGTTCCGCGCGAACCGCGCCCCGGGCGGCAGCTGCCGCAGGATCCGGTCGAGGGCCTGGTCGAAGTCGCCCCCGGTGACCCCGGATTCGTACGCGGCGCCCCCGCAGTGCAGCGTGAGCTGTAGGTCCACCCGCTCGGGTGAGCCGTCGGACAGTGCTTCACCCAGCGCCAACAGGCAGCTCAGGGTGCCCTGTTGGGGTGTGCCGTCGGTGACGACCGGCAGCGGCAGATCCCATTCCAGGACACAGCCGGTCAACGGCAGGCCGCCGTTCTCCTCGGCCGCCCGCAGCGCGGCGAAGCCGCCGCCGGTGTAGCGCACACCCCTGATGCGGGTGCTGACACCAGGACCGTCCGCCGTGATGACGATCGCTTCCGCACCTCGCCGGTCCCGGTACCAGCCGGTCCAGACTTCCTTCGACTCCGATGACTCCGATGACTCCGATGACATGGCGCGGACTGTAGCGGTATGACTGCCTCCGACGTGACGCCGGACACCCCAGGAGCCTGACTTCAGCCGATCTTGGTGCTGTTGCCCGGCTCGTTCCGGGATGCTCGTCGCTTCGCCCTCCTGGCCTTCTTTGCGGCTCTCCGGTGGGACAGGTTCCCGGCCTCGCGCGGCGTCCTGCCGAAGCGCTCGCAGTCGGGGTTGGGACAGGGGAGGGGGCGCCAGATCGGAACCCAGGCGCCCAGTATCTTGCGTCGCTGTATGGCCGTGCCGACAGGCTGTCCGCAGGCGGGACAGACAGGCTCCCGCGCCTGATCCGTCTGCGGGCCGCGGACGGTTCGGCTTCGTTCGCTGCCCATACCTCAAGGATATTGCTGTTCAGCGATTACGGCTGTAGCTGCGGACGACGACGCCGTTACGGAACGTGCGCAGATCACCCAGGGTGAAGTCGGTGACGGCGAAGCCGGTGTCGCCGAACATGGGCATGCCGGAGCCGTACACCTGCGGATATGTCTTGACGACCAGCTCGTCGATCTCGTCGAGCAGTTCTCCGGCGACGCGCGAGCCGCCGCAGAGCCAGATACCGAGCGGGCCGTCCTCGGCCTTGAGGGCCCGGACACGGGCGACGAGGCCGTCGGAGACGATCTCCACGTTCGGGTGCGGGGAGGTCCCCAGGGTGCGGGACGCGACGATCTCCCGGAGGTGCCCGTACGGGCTCGGCAGTCCGGCGTCCAGGCCCAGCTGGTAGCTGGCCCGGCCCTGGATGACGGTGTCGAAGTGCCTGGGGGGCGCATCGGCGACGCCGAGCATCCGACGCCCTTCGATATTGAGAGTCTCGGGATACTCCGTCTTCAGATAGTCCAGGTACTCCTCGTCCAGGAACTGGAACATCGAGGAGGCGTCGCCCTTCGGATCGCCGATGAAGCCGTCGAGCGAGCAGGCGACGAGGTAGGTGAGCTTGCGCATAGGGGCCCTTCGGTCTCGGATCAGAGATAACCACTGCGGATATAGTGCTCCGAGCGTAGTGGTTCTGCAAGCGCGTTTTACGGACACCCGATGGACGAGGAGAAGGAAGGGAAGGCCCATGGCCAGAAACCCCGAGCGCAGGCTGGCGCTGCTCGACGCCGCCATCGACGTACTGGCCCGCGAAGGAGCCCGGGGTCTGACGTTCCGGGCCGTGGACGCCCAGGCCGGGGTCCCGGCGGGTACGGCGTCCAACTACTTCACCGGCCGCGACGATCTCCTAACCCAGGCGGGGTCCCGTATCCATGTCCGGATGACGCCGGCGCCTGAGCAGATCGACACGGCGCTGCGCCCGGAGCCCAGCCGTGAGCTGGTCGCCGAGCTGATGAAGTGGCTGGTCCGGCGGATGACGGAGGAGCGCACCGGCCATCTGGCGATGCTGGAGCTGCGTCTGGAGGCGACCCGCCGTCCGGCACTCCAGGCCAGGCTGAACAGGACCGTCCGCGAGGAGCTCGACCGGAACATCCGCTTCCATCTCGACGCGGGGCTGCCCGGCGACGCCGATACGGTGCTGGTCCTCTACCTGGCCATGACGGGCCTGCTGCTGGAGCACCTCACGCTGCCGGGGATGCTCCCCGGCGAGGAGCTCGACCGGGTGATCGAGACGGTCGTCGAACGGATCGTGCCCGCCCGCTGAGCGCGTTGCTCAAGGCTGAAGGGCCCACCGGGCGGCCGGTACGACCGGCGCGCCACGGCGCACGCGCCACGGTGGGCCGCGGTGAGCCGGCTGTGTGATCAGTGCCGTACCGCAGGCGCGGCCAGGACATACGCAGGGCGCACTCGGTGCGTACGGGGTGCCCACTCAGTGCGTGCACCCCGTACGGGGCGCCCACTCGGTGCGTGCGCACTCAGTGCGTACGCCGTGTGACGAACTCCGCCAGCGCCAGCAGCTCTCCCGCCGCCCCGAGGTCCGGCACCGCGTGGGACAGCTGATGCATCGCCCGCGCCATCCGGTCGGCCGCCTCCGCCTGCGCCCAGTCCCGGCCGCCCGCCCGCTCGACGGCCTCCGCGGCAAGGGCCACGTCCTTGTCGTCGAGGACCGGCCGCCGGTACAGCTCGGCCAGCTCCGCGCCCTCGTCCGTGCCCGAGGTGAGCGCCGCCACGACGGGCAGCGACTTCTTGTGCGCGGCCAGGTCCGCCCCGGCCGGCTTGCCGGTGCGCTCCGGGTCGCCCCAGATGCCGATCAGATCGTCGATCAGCTGGAACGCCAGGCCCGCCTGCCGCCCGAAGGCGTCCATCGCCGCGACCTCCGCCTCCCCGGCGCCCGCGTACAGCGCGCCGAGGGCACAGGCGCAGCCGAGCAGCGCCCCTGTCTTGGCCTCGGCCATGGCCAGGCACTCCTGGAGCGAGACGTCGAGCGGGCCGCGCTCCTCGAAGGCGCAGTCGGCCTGCTGGCCCGCGCACAGCTCGACCACGCAGGCGCCGAGCCGGGCCGTGGCCGCAGCCGAGACCGGGTCGCCGCCCTCGGCGAGGACGCCCAGGGCGAGGGCGTGGAGGGCGTCCCCGGTGACGAGGGCGTCCGGCATGCCGAAGACCGTCCAGGCGGTGGGCCGGTTCCGGCGGGTCCGGTCCTCGTCGACGATGTCGTCGTGGAGCAGCGTGAAGTTGTGCACCAGCTCCACGGCGGAGGCCGCCCGTACGGCGAGGGCGGGATCACCGCCCAGGGCGCGGGCGGAGGCAAGAACGAGCGCCGGGCGGATCGCCTTGCCGGCCCGGCCCGCGGCGGGGCTGCCGTCGGCGTGCTCCCAGCCGAAGTGGTACATGGCCACGCGCCGCAGGGGGTCCGGCAGGGTGGCGAGGTCGGCGCGCAGCCGGGGGGTGACGACGGCGTGGGTGCGGTCGAGGAGCGCCACCGCGTCCCGGCCGTCGCCCTCGTGCCGCGTACCGGTCATGTCCGAGCTGGTCGTCGTCACGGTCTCCTCCTCCGCTCGTGCGCCTGCGGTCTGCCTGTCTCTTGGGCGGGGATACGGGCCGGGGCGTCGGTGCGGGGCGCCCCGGCCCGTACCCGGCCCTCACCTCCAGCGGCTGACCTCGACGTTCTCCAGCACGCCCAGGGCGTCCGGTACCAGGACGGCCGCCGAGTAGTAGGCCGTGACCAGGTACGAGATGATCGCCTGTTCGTCGATACCCATGAAACGGACCGACATGCTCGGCTCGATCTCGTCGGGGATACCGGTCTGGTGGAGGCCGATCACGCCCTGGTCGGCCTCACCGGTACGCATGCAGATGATGGACGTGGTGCGCGCGTCGCTGATCGGGATCTTGTTGCACGGGTAGATCGGGACGCCGCGCCAGGTCGGGATGCGGTGCCCGCCGACGTCGATACTCTCCGGGACCAGTCCGCGCCTGTTGCACTCGCGCCCGAACGCGGCGATGGCCCTGGGGTGGGCCAGGAACATCTTGCTGCCGCGCCGGCGGGAGAGCAGCTCGTCCATGTCGTCCGGGCCGGGCACGCCCTCGTGCGGCTGGAGCCGCTGCCCGTAGTCGCAGTTGGAGAGCAGGCCGAACTCGCGGTTGTTGACGAGCTCGTGCTCCTGGCGTTCGCGCAGGGCCTCGACCGTGAGCCGCAACTGCTGCTCGGTCTGGTTCATCGGCTGGTTGTAGAGGTCCGCGACGCGCGTGTGGACCTTCAGCACGGTCTGGGCGACGCTCAGTTCGTACTCACGCGGGGCGGGGTCGTAGTCGACGAAGGTGTGCGGGATGAGCGGTTCGCCGCTGTGCCCGGAGGAGAGGTCGATCTCCTTCTCGCCGAACCTGTTCGTCCGCTGGTGCGGGACGGCGGCGAGGCCGGCGAGATGCGCGGCGAGGGAGCCGGCGCGCTCCGCGAGGTTCAGGACGTCGGCGCGGGTGAGCTCCAGCATCACGCACGCGGTGGCGGCCCGGTGGGTGTACGCCCAGTCGGCCGCGCCGTCCAGGAGGGCCGTGTCGCCGAAGTACGCGCCGTCGGCGAGGACGTCGACGACGGCCTCGTCGCCGTAGGGGCCGGTGCCGATCTTCTCGACCTTGCCGTGCGCGAGCAGGAAGACCCGGTCCTTGGCCGACCCGGCCTCGACGACGACGTCGCCGGGGGCGAACTCGCGCTGTGTGCACCGCTGGGCGAGTTCGGTGAGCGCCGCCTGGTCCTCGTACCCGCGCAGCGCGGGCAGCTCGCCCAGCTCGGCCGGGATCACCTCGACCCGCTCGCCGGTCTGTACGAAGGTCACGCGGCCGTCGCCGACGGCGTAGGTGTACCGCCTGTTCACCCGGTACGTACCACCCTGCACCTGTACCCAGGGCAGCGTCTTCAGGAGCCACCGGGAGGTGATCTCCTGCATCTGCGGTGCTGACTTGGTGGTGGTGGCCAGGTTCCGCGCCGCTGCGGTGCCGAGGCTCTGCTGCGGTGGCGCCTGCTCGGTCCGGACCTCGTCGCCGACCGAACCAACCGAACCAACCGACATGGATGTCCCTCTCGATCAACTGATTGACCTGCGGAAGAAGCCTTTCAGTACACGGCGTGAGTACGCCATTACACAAATGAGTGGGACTGGATGAAGATACGCCGGGCAGCCGCACCGGATTTTCGAATCGCCGAGGCGGAAAGACATCGGCTTGTCCTGATCGAATCCCACGGCGCACGAAGCCGGACAATGGACGGATGGACGCCCACGATCATCCCGCCGCCGCCCTGGAGCCGCGGCTGCCCTCGCCGCTGCGGCCGGCCGACGACGACCGGTTCGCCCGGCGCGGGCTGCGGCTGCTGCTCAAGCGCGACGACCTGATCCACCCGGACCTGGTGGGCAACAAGTGGCGCAAGCTGGCGCCGAACCTGGCCGCGGCGGCCGGGCGGCCGGTGCTGACGTTCGGCGGGGCGTACTCGAACCATCTGCGGGCGACCGCGGCGGCGGGGCGGCTGCTCGGCTTCCCGACGGTGGGGGTCGTACGGGGCGAGGAGCTGGCCGGGCGGCCGCTGAACCCGTCGCTGGCGCGTTGCGCGGCGGACGGGATGCGGCTGGTGTTCGTCGACCGGTCGACGTACCGCGCGAAGGCGGACCCGGAGGTGGTCGCACGGCTGCTGCGGGATGCGCCGGACGGGACGGTGGTCGTGCCCGAGGGCGGCAGCAACGAGGCGGCCGTACGGGGCTGTGCGGAGCTGGGCCGGGAGCTGCGCGGCCGGGCGGACGTCGTCGCGGTCGCGTGCGGTACGGGCGGGACGCTGGCCGGGCTGGCGGCGGGGCTCGGGCCGGGGCAGCGCGCGCTGGGCGTTCCGGTTCTGAAGGGCGGATTCCTGGGCGGCGAGATACGGGCGCTGCAGGAGCGGGCGTTCGGCGGACCGGCCGGTGAGTGGAGCCTGGACGGCCGCTTCCACTTCGGCGGCTACGCGCGCACGTCGCCGCGGCTGGAGGAGTTCGCCGAGGACTTCGGGGCACGGCACGGAATCGCCGTCGAGCGCATATATGTCGCCAAAATGCTGTACGGGCTGGTCACACTGGCCGAGGAGGGCGCCTTCGCGCCCGGTACGGCCGTCGCCGCCGTGGTGACGGGCCGCCCGGAACCGGACAGGGGGCACCATGGGTGAGACGTGGACGGTTCGATCGCTCGGCGTCTGGGTACGTCAACCCTCCGCCGGTGTCTCAGGATTGGACGCCGCAGACCTCTAGCCACTTTCCGTACTCATATGCTTACCATGAGTGACACTGTTGGATCGGGGGCCCCGGCGACACGGCATTATGGATCGCGATAGCGTCACGGCGACTACGCACTCCTGCGTACCGCAAGGTTCCGGGGGGATCTCCCTTCCCGCCGGAACCCGAATGAGTTTGTGCCACCTTGGAGGTGAGGGTGTCCCAGATCGCAGGCGAGCCCGGGACCCAGGACTTCGTGGAAGTCCGGCTGCCCGCTGCGGGTGCCTATCTGTCCGTGCTGCGTACGGCCACGGCCGGCCTGGCGGCGCGTTTGGACTTCACCCTCGACGAGATCGAGGACCTGCGCATCGCGGTCGACGAGGCCTGCGCGATCCTGCTGCAGCAGGCCGTGTCGGGTTCGGTCCTCAGCTGCGTCTTCCGGCTCATCGACGACTCTCTCGAGGTCACGGTGTCGGCCCCGACGACCGACGGCCGCGCGCCCGAGCGCGACACCTTCGCCTGGACGGTGCTGTCCGCCCTGGCGGGCAAGGTGGACTCCTCGGTCGCCGACGACCGTACGGTCTCGATCAGCCTGTACAAACAGCGCGGCGCGGGACCCGGGCCGGCGTGAGGGACGGGGACGGTCCGGTGCGGAACGAGGAGCGCGGCCCTCGGGCCTTGAGCGCGGCGGAGGGCATCACGGGCATCCCGGAACAGCAGGCGCGGCCGCACCCGGTGGAGGGTCTTGTGGAGGCGTCGGAGCAGGCGCAGGCAGAGCGGGCGGCGCAGATGAGCGAACACGAGCAGCAGCGGCAGGGCAGGAACCAGCACCAGCACGATCCGCAGGACCGGAGCGGCGCGCGGGCGCTGTTCATCGAGCTGCGCGGGCTGCCGGACGGTTCGCCGGAGCGGGCGGAGCTCCGCAACCGGCTGGTCCGGATGCATCTGCCGCTCGTCGAGCATCTCGCGCGCCGGTTCCGGAACCGGGGTGAGCCGCTGGACGACCTGACGCAGGTCGCGACGATCGGTCTGATCAAGTCGGTGGACCGGTTCGACCCGGATCGGGGCGTCGAGTTCTCGACGTACGCGACACCGACGGTCGTGGGCGAGATCAAGCGCCACTTCAGGGACAAGGGCTGGGCCGTCCGCGTACCACGCCGGCTGCAGGAGCTGCGGCTGTCCCTGACCACGGCGACGGCGGAGCTGTCCCAGCTGCACGGCCGCTCGCCGACGGTGCACGAGCTGGCCGAGAAGCTCGGCATCTCGGAGGAGGAGGTCCTGGAGGGCCTGGAGTCCGCCAACGCGTACTCCACGCTGTCCCTGGACGTCCCGGACACCGACGACGAGTCACCGGCGGTCGCCGACACGCTGGGCGCGGAGGACGAGGCGCTGGAGGGGGTCGAGTACCGGGAGTCCCTGAAACCGCTGCTGGAGGATCTGCCCCCGCGCGAGAAGCGCATCCTGCTGCTGCGCTTCTTCGGCAACATGACCCAGTCGCAGATCGCCCAGGAGGTGGGCATCTCCCAGATGCACGTCTCCCGGCTGCTGGCCCGGACCCTGGCCCAGCTCCGCGAGAAGCTCCTGGTCGAGGAGTGAGCACCACACCCGTTCCGCCCCGGCGGACGGGTGTCCGCAACGGGACGGGGCCGGCCCGCGAGGTCAGGCGTCGGTCGTGCGCCCGATACCGAGGGCCCGGGTGGTGGTCGGGTGGACCAGGAGCACCAGGCCCGTCACCGCCGCGGCCGCCAGGGCGATGCCCACCGGAATCGCCGCCGCCTCCGCGTTGAGCAGTGTCCACGCGACCGGCAGCGCCATGATGTGGGTGATGGCCGCCGGCCCCCTGCTCCAGCTGCGCAGCCGCAGCAGCCCCCGCGCCGCCAGCAGCGGGATCAGGCCGAGCGCGATCAGTGTGGCCGCGCCCATGAGGGCCTGCGTGACGCCGTCGGGCGTGCCGGTCAGCGTACTCACGAGGACGTACAGGCCCCCGGCGAAGAGGGCCAGCGCCTCCAGCCCGGCCACCGCCGCGGCGGCCGTCACACGGGTGGGACGCGACAGGGGGGCGGGGTTCTGTTCGGTGCTGCTCACCCCAGCAGGGTAGCCGCCCGCGCCCGCCCCGCACCCGGCCCCTTGGGCGCGGTACCGCGCGGTAGGTAACCTGGCGGCATGCGCGCACTTCTCGTGGTCAACCCGGCAGCCACCACCACAAGTGCCCGCACCCGTGACGTACTGATCCACGCGCTGGCCAGCGAGATGAAGCTGGAGGCCGTGACGACCGAGTACCGGGGCCACGCCCGCGACCTGGCCCGGCGGGCCGCCGAGTCCGAGGACGTCGATCTGGTCGTGGCGCTCGGCGGCGACGGCACGGTCAACGAGGTCGTCAACGGGCTTCTGCACCACGGTCCGGATCCGGACAGACGGCCGCGCCTCGCGGTCGTGCCGGGCGGTTCCACGAACGTCTTCGCGCGCGCCCTCGGCCTGCCCAACGACGCAGTCGAGGCGACCGGCGCCATCCTCGACGCCCTGCGCGAGCACCGCACCCGCACCATCGGGCTCGGCCTCGCCGCCGGCACGCCCGGCACGGAGGACGAGGCGGTGCCCGCCCGCTGGTTCACCTTCTGCGCCGGCCTGGGCTTCGACGCCGGGGTGATCGGCCGGGTCGAGCAGCAGCGGGAGCGCGGGAAGCGGTCGACGCATGCGCTGTATCTGCGCCAGGTGGTCCGCCAGCTCCTGGACGACCCGCACCGCCGTCATGGCACGATCACCCTGGAGCGGCCCGGCCACGCCCCGGTCGAGGACCTCGTGCTGTCGATAATCTGCAACACCTCCCCCTGGACCTTCCTGGGGAACCGGCCGGTGTACGCCTCGCCCGAGGCGTCCTTCGACACCGCGCTCGACGTGCTCGGACTGAGCCGGCTGTCGACGTCGGCCGTCGCCCGGTACGCGACTCAGCTGCTGACATCGACCCCGGAGCGCGGCCCGCACGGCAAGCACGCGGTCTCGCTGCACGACGAGACGGACTTCACCTTGCATTCGAAGGTCGCTCTGCCGTTCCAGATGGACGGAGACCACCTGGGACTCCGTAGAAGCGTGACGTTCACAGGCGTTCGCCGTGCACTAGGTGTGATTGTGTGAGTGGAAGGGCCTTTGACCCTTTATCTCGAACGTATGGGCTGGGGTCCACCCCATAGAAGTACGGCTGTGACCTAGCCGACACCGAGGAATCAAAAAAAACTTTCCGGAAGGGGTTGTATCCGCCGCCGAGGTTTGCGAGTCTCTACATGGCGATCGGGACGGCCCGCAACACCGGCCTCCAGTGAGAGCCAGAATCCCTCCTCAAATCCAGGACCACACCAGTTCATCTGGCCGTCGGCCCTTCACTTGGGGGGGATTCGTGAAAGCGTTCACATTCACAAGCAACTTGCATGCAACACCAAGGAGAGGTAGCAGCCATGGACTGGCGTCACAACGCCGTTTGTCGTGAGGAAGACCCCGAGCTGTTCTTCCCCATCGGCAACACCGGTCCTGCGCTGCTGCAGATCGAGGAAGCCAAGGCCGTCTGCCGACGCTGCCCCGTGATGGAGCAGTGCCTGCAGTGGGCGCTCGAGTCCGGCCAGGACTCCGGCGTCTGGGGTGGCCTCAGCGAGGACGAGCGCCGCGCGATGAAGCGCCGCGCCGCCCGTAACCGGGCGCGGAACGCCAGCGCCTGAGCACCGCCACCGCGCCTCCCGAGTAGCAGCGCGCAGCAGTAACCCAAAGCGTTCGAGCCCCGGACCGTGACGAAACGGTCCGGGGCTCGCTGCTGTTCACATGCACGGCGCTGTTCACATGCACGGCGCTGTCCCCACGGGCGGCGCTGTCCCCACGGGCGGCGCTGTCCCTGCGGGCAGGGCTGTCGCCACGCGCGGGGCTCGGGCGGGGCTGCCCTCCGTGGGAGGGGCCGCCCCCCCTGGGCGGGCGGCTCACTTATGCGGGCGCACCGGGATGTCGAGGACGACGCGCGTCCCGCGCTCCGGGGCCGGGCGCATGTCGAACGTGCCGCCCAACTCCCCCTCCACCAGCGTCCGTACGATCTGCAGCCCCAGATTCCCGGTGCGCTGCGGGTCGAAGCCCTCCGGCAGCCCGCGGCCGTCGTCCTGGACGGTGATCAGCAGCCGGGGCTCCACCGCGCGCGCGTCGCCCCGCACCGCCGTGACCTCGACCGTGCCGTGCCCGGCCGGGGCGAAGGCGTGCTCCAGGGCGTTCTGCAGAACCTCGGTGAGCACCATCGACAGCGGCGTGGCGACCTCGGCGTCGAGGATGCCGAAGCGGCCGTTGCGGCGGCAGTCGACCTTGCCCGGGGAGATCTCCGCGACCATCGAGATCACCCGGTCCGCGATGTCGTCGAACTCGACCCGCTCGTCGAGGTTCTGCGAGAGCGTCTCGTGCACGATGGCGATCGAGCCCACCCGGCGCACCGCCTCGTTGAGCGCCTCGCGCCCCTGGTCCGAGTCCATCCGGCGGGCCTGGAGGCGCAGCAGCGCGGCGACCGTCTGGAGGTTGTTCTTCACCCGGTGGTGGATCTCCCGGATGGTGGCGTCCTTGGTGATCAACTCGCGTTCGCGGCGACGCAGTTCGGTGACGTCGCGGAGCAGGACGAGGGAACCGATGCGGGAGCCCTTGGGCTTGAGGGGGATGGCGCGCAGCTGGATGACGCCGCCGTTGCCCTCGACCTCCGTCTCGCGCGGCGCGTAGCCGCTGGCCAGCTTGACGAGGGCCTCGTCGACCGGGCCGCGGGAGGGGGCCAGTTCGGCCGTGACATGGCCGAGGTGCTGGCCGACCAGGTCCGCGGCGAGGCCGAGGCGGTGGTACGCGGAGAGTGCGTTGGGCGAGGCGTACTGGACGACGCCGTCCGCGTCGAGCCTGATCAGGCCGTCACCGGCGCGCGGCGACGCGTCCATGTCGACCTGCTGCTCCGGGAAGGGGAAGCTGCCTGCGGCGATCATCTGGGCGAGGTCGGAGGCCGACTGGAGGTAGGTGAGCTCCAGCCGCGACGGGGTGCGGACGGTGAGCAGATTGGTGTTGCGGGCGATCACGCCGAGTACGCGGCCCTCGCGGCGTACGGGGATCGACTCGACCCGTACGGGGACCTCCTCGCGCCACTCCGGGTCGCCCTCACGCACGATCCGGCCCTCGTCCAGGGCGGCGTCCAGCAGCGGCCGGCGGCCGCGCGGAACGAGATGGCCGACCATGTCGTCCTGGTAGGAGGTGGGCCCGGTGTTGGGGCGCATCTGGGCGACCGAGACATAGCGGGTACCGTCGTGGGTAGGGACCCACAGCACGAGGTCGGCGAAGGAGAGGTCGGAGAGCAGCTGCCACTCCGAGACCAGCAGATGGAGCCAGTCCAGGTCGGACTCGCTCAGAGCGGTGTGCTGGCGTACGAGGTCGTTCATGGACGGCACATCTGTGAGCGTACCTGTGCGGTTGAACCTGGTGCTTTACCGGTCCGTGGTGGAGGATGGACCAGGAACTCCATGTCACATGTGGATGGACATCCGAGAATGGTCTAGTCCACAATGCTTGAGTAAAGACTTCCGCCCTCCCCGCACAGGAGGGCGGGACCGAGGCACCGGCGCTCTCTGCCCTGACTGCGCCGAAGCCTCGCCTGCGGCCGCGGGAACCGCACACCCTCGGCCGTTGCAACTCCGGGCTGCGGTGCCGGACGGGTTGAGGGTCCCGTCCTGGCGCCGCGGCCCGCGGGTGTTTTCGGGGGTGCCGCCGGCCGTGCCGCCGGCCGCTACCGGGCCCCGTCACCTTCGTCAGGGCTCGGGGAGCGTCCGGGCCCCGACCGCGGGCGATCGTCACCTCGTACGCGAGGAACTGCAGCCAGGACGTCGGTGAGGTCCGGCTTCGCGCCGTGCGTCGCGGTCGTCGACATGGAGGCGAGGCCGCACGGGCAGCCCCACGCGGATCTCCAGGAGGTACTTGGCGTACAGCGCGGCGTTGCCGGACGTGCCGCGCGCGGTCAGCGGCACGAACCGCGGCCCGCGTGCGGCGACGGCCTCCGCAACCGCGCGGATCGGCGGCGCGCCCCGTTCCAGGATCCGGCGGAGCATCGCGGGCTGCTCCGCCATCTCCCCCGCCGCGATCCGGCCAGGCTCGTCGCTCATGGACCCGAGTCGACCAGGGATCCGGGCGGCCCGCCGGCCGTGCGGCGGGACCATGGGTTCTAGGGCCCGATTCTGCTAGATTGGTCTATACCACCGTACCCGACTCCCCTTTCCCACTCCTCCCAGATCGGCAGGCCCAGCGTGGAAGTTGTCATCGTCCAGGACGCCAAGGCAGGCGGCGAACTCATCGCGGAGGCCGTCGCCGGCCTGCTGCGCCGCAAGCCCGACGCTCTGCTCGGCGTGGCCACCGGCTCGACCCCGCTGCCCGTCTACGACGCACTGACCGCCAAGGTCCGCTCCGGCGCGGTGGACGTCTCACGTGCCCGGATCGCCCAGCTCGACGAGTACGTCGGGCTGCCCGCGGGCCACCCCGAGTCGTACCGCTCCACCGTGCTCCGCCAGGTCGTAAAGCCTCTCGGGCTGAGCCCGGACTCCTTCATGGGTCCCGACGGCACAGCCGAGGACGTCCAGGCGGCCTGCGAGGCGTACGAAACGGCGCTCGCCGAGGCGGGCGGCGTGGACCTCCAGATCCTCGGCATCGGCACGGACGGGCACATCGGCTTCAACGAGCCGTGCTCGTCGCTCGCCTCCCGCACCCGCATCAAGACGCTCACCGAGCAGACCCGGATCGACAACGCCCGCTTCTTCGACGGCCGTCTCGACCAGGTGCCCCACCACGTCATCACACAGGGCATAGGCACCATCCTGGAGGCCCGCCACCTGGTGCTCCTCGCCACCGGCGAGGGCAAGGCCGAGGCCGTCGCACAGACCGTCGAGGGCCCGGTCGCCGCCCTCGTGCCGGCCTCGGCGCTCCAACTGCACCCGCACGCCACGGTCGTCGTCGACGAGGCCGCCGCGTCCAAGCTGAAGCTCGCCGACTACTTCCGCCACACATACGCCCACAAGCCCTCCTGGCAAGGGCTGTAGGCCGGTACGACCACGTCTCACCGGGTACGCACCGAAACGGCGGAGGGGCCGGGCACGTCATGTGCCCGGCCCCTCCGCCGCGTGCGCTCACACGCCGGCGACGACCTCCGCCGCCGCGATCCCGCACACCCGCGCCGCGCCGTGCGTCGCGATGTGCAGGGCCCCGCGCGGTGGAGCCTGGTTCAGGCCCATCTCCACCACGACCGTGCCGGGGCGTGCGGCGAGCAGCCCGTCAAGCGCCTCCCTCATCCAGGCGTGACGGTGCGCGTCGCGCACGACGGCCACGATCAGGCGGTCTCCCGCCGCTCGCAGCACGTCCTCGACGGCGGCGTCCGCGCCGTGGTTCCCCGTACGGGTGCCCGGCAGGAGCCGCTCCAGTTCCGCGGCGACGCCCCACGGGGTCTCGTCGCCGACGGCGATGTTGGCGACGGGTGTGAAAGACGCCACGTACGGCGCTCCCGTCGGCCGTGTGTACGGCTCCTCCCCGGGCGTCACGCGCAGTGCGCGGCGTGCCGCCACCAGACCCACGCCGGCGCCGGGCGCGGTCCCCTCCTGCTCAGCCGCGCCCGGCTCCGAAACGGCCCCCCTGACCCGGTGCGCCTGGGTCCAGGACGCGAGGGCGCGTACCCGCGCCGCCGCGTCGGCCAGCCGCTCCTCGGGCAGTTCGCCGGTCCGTACCGCCTCCACCAGCGCGTCGCGCAGGCGCAGTACGGTCTCCTCGTCCGCCAGGCCGCCGCCGACGCAGACGGCGTCGGCGCCCGCCGCGATCGCGAGGACGGAGCCGCGCTCGATCCCGTACGTCGACGCGATGGCCCGCATCTCCACGCCGTCGGTGACGATCAGGCCCTCGTAGCCCAGCTCCTGGCGCAGCAGTCCGGTGAGGATCCGCGGGCTCAGGGTGGCGGGGCGATCGGGGTCGAGCGCGGGCAGCAGGATATGCGCGCTCATCACCGATTTGGAACCCGCCGCGATGGCCGCGCGGAAAGGTGCCAGCTCACGGGCGTGCAGTGTGTCCGGATCCACATCGATACGGGGCATCGCGTGGTGCGAGTCCACGTTCGTGTCGCCATGCCCGGGGAAGTGCTTGGTGCACGCGACGACACCGGCGGACTGCATGCCCTCGATGTACGCCACGGTGTGCCGGGCGACCAGCCGGGGGTCGGCGCCGAAGGACCGCACTCCGATGACCGGATTGTCCGGGTTGGAGTTGACGTCGGCGGACGGTGCCCAGTTGAAGTCCACGCCGCAGGCGGCGAGGCGGCGGCCGAGCTCGTGGGCGACGGCCCGGGTCAGCTCGGTGTCGTCGACGGTGCCGAGGGCGTGGTTGCCGGGGAAGGAGGAGCCGGTGCGCACCTCCAGGCGGGTGACGTCGCCGCCCTCCTCGTCGATGGCGACGAGGACGTCGTCCCGCTCGGCCCGCAGCCGGGCCGTGAGCGCGGTCAGCTGCTCGGGGGTGGCGATGTTGCGGCCGAACAGGCCGACGGAGGAGAGACCCTCGCCGATGCGGCGCAGCAGCCAGTCGGGCGCCGTGGTGCCCACGAAGCCGGGCTGGAGGACGGTGAGCGCGTCGCGGGTGAGGGTGTCGGACGAGCCTCGTACGAGTGTCGTCATGAGGTGGCGTTATCCCTTCACAGCGCCGGAGGTGAGGCCCGCCGCCATCTTCTTCTGGATGAACATGAAGAAGGCGACGACCGGGATGGCGATCAGCGTCGACGCGGCCATGAGTGCGCCGTAGTCGACTCCTCGCTCGGTGGTGAAGCTCATCAGCCAGACGTTGAGCGTGTACTTGTCGTTGTCCTGGAGCACGACGTACGCGAGGAGGTACTCGTTCCAGGCGTTGATCAGCGAGTAGATGGAGGCGGCGGCGAGGCCGGGGGCGAGCAGCGGGAAGACGACCCGCCAGAAGGCGCCCATCTGGCTGCATCCGTCCACCATCGCGGACTCCTCCAGCTCCTTGGGGATGTTGACCACGAAGCCACGGATCATCCAGGTCGCGAAGGGCAGCGTGGAGACCAGATAGATGATCGTCACGCCCCAGTACTCATTGAGCGCGCCCAGGTCGTTGAGCTGGAGGTAGATCGGGATGAGCATCGCGGTCGGCGGCAGCAGCTGGACCAGGATCAGGACGATCATGAAGCCCTTGCGCCCGGCGAACCGGAAGCGGCCGATGGCGTAGGCGGCGATGGTGGCCATCAGCATGGCGCCCACGACCGCGGTGAGGCAGATGATCAGGCTGGACTTGATGGCCGTGCCGAAGTTGGGGAAGTTCACGGCCCGGACGAAGTTGTCGAAGGTGACCGACGACGGCCACAGCGTCTGGTCGTAGCTGCGGATCTCGTGGTTCGGGCGCAGGGCGCTGATCACCAGCCAGTAGACCGGGAAGATCATGACCGCGAAGGTCAGCAGCCCGAGGGCGTTGTAGACGTGCCGGCTTTTCTTCTTGCGGTCCGCCCGGACGGCCTTCGGGGTGGAGGTGGTGGTGCTCACTCGACCTCTCCGATCTTCAGGAGCTGGCGCAGGTAGTACACGGCGACGCCGGAGAGCAGGAGCACCGTGATCAGCGAGATGGCGGCGCCCTGGCTGAACGAGTTGGACTCGAACGCCTTGTTGAAGGCGTAGAGGCCGAGGACCTCGTACTCGGGCTCCGGTTTGCCGCCGCGGATGAGCCAGACCTGGCCGAGGACGTTGAAGTCCCAGATCACCGAGAGGGTCGCGACCATCTGGAAGACCGGCTTGATCACCGGGAAGACGACATAGCGGAAGTTCCCGAACGCGCCGACGCCGTCGAGGGCGGCGGCCTCCTCCAGCTCTCTGGGGACCTGGGTGAGGGCGGCGTACAGGGTGATCGCCACGAAGGGGATGGCGCCCCACACGACCACCGCGCCGATGACGAGGAAGCCCTGCTTGTGGTCGAGGAACCAGTTGTGGCCCTGGAAGTCCAGGCCCAGATACTCGGTCAGCACCATGTTCACGACGCCGTAGTCGGAGTCGGAGAACCAGCGGAAGATCGAGGCGGCCACCATCAGCGGGATGGACCAGGCGGCGATCAGCGCGCCGGTGACCAGCAGCCGAGCCCAGGTGGACATCCGCTGCATGAGCAGGGCGACGGCGAGGCCGAGGGCCAGCGTCGCGATCACGCAGGCGATCATGAAGACGACGGTCAGGACCACCGAGTCCCAGAACGCGGTGTCGCCGAGGATTTCGGTGAACTGGTCGAAACCCACCCAGGGGGCGGGGTCGCCGGTCCACAGCTCCTTCCGTCCGACGTCCTGGAAGGACATGATCGTCGTCTTGACCAGCGGCCAGACGAAGACGGCCGCGATGGCGACGATCGTGGGGGCGATCAGCAGATACGGCAGGAGCGCGCCACGACCGCGGGCCGCCGGGTTCCTCCCGCCCGGACTGCCGCCTGGCCCGCTCTTCCGCGCGGCCTTCTCGGATGTGGCCGTCCCGTCACCGGGCGGCGGGGAGCCGGCCACGTCGGGGTGCCGCGGATCGGGCACCGCCGGGTCGGCCGACCGGGGGTCCGGGGGATTGCCCCCGGGCGTCTGCAGCATGTCGGCGGCACTCACTGTGCTGGACCTTCCGTTTCGACAGACCGGTACCGGAGTGCGGGGGCGGCGCCGCGTCGTGCCGGGTGCGCCGCCCCCGCCGGGTGATCAGGAGAGGGTCAGGACTTCTCGTTGATCAGCTTGTCGATCTCCGCGTCGGCCTTCTTGGTCGCTTCCTCGACCGACTTGCCCTTGATGATGTCGAGCAGCATCAGCTCGAGCACCTCGGACTTCTCGACCGCTGTCCAGCCGGGCGCGATCGGGGTGAACCAGGCGTCGGGCACGGCGTTGGCGATCGGAGCGGTCTCCGGCTTGGCCTTCAGCGGCTCCAGCTGCTTGGTGTTGTTCGGCAGGATGTTCTTGGAGGCGAGGACCTCCTGGGACTTCTCACTGGTGAACAGCGAGATCCACTCCTGGCCGAGGTCCTGGACCTTGGACTTGGAGATGGTGGCGAGGTCCGAGCCGCCGATGAAGGACGGGAGCGGCTTGCCGTTCGGGCCTGGCATGCCGGCCGTGACGATCTTGCCCTCGAGCTTGGGGTTGCCGTTCGCCTGTGAGTCGACGACGCTGCCGGCCTCCCAGCCGTTGCCGTAGAGAAGGGCGGCCTTCTCGTTGGCCATGACGTTGGCGTGGTCCTGCTCGTCCTTGGTCTTGTCTCCGTGGTTGTACTTGCCGACCAGGTCGATGAAGTGCTTGATGCCCTGCCGCGCCTCGGGCGTGGAGAGGCCGGCCTTCCACTCCTTCTTGCCCTCGTCGTAGGTGGCGACCTGGCCGCCGTAGGCGGCGACGTAGGAGAGGGCGGCGTACCAGTAGCGGCCGGGCAGGTAGAGCGGCGAGAACGCCTTGTCCTTGCCGTACTCGGCCTGGATCTTGTCCAGGGCGGCGGTCAGCTCGGCCTCGGTGCCCGGCAGGGCGTCGGAGCCCGTGCCGGCCTTGAACATGTCCTTGTTGTAGATGGCCACGCGCGCGCCGGCGTAGTAGGGCACGCAGTAGAGCTTGCCCTCGAAGGTGCAGGTGTCCTTGAGGCCCTTGATCCAGGTGCCGGAGGTCTCGTACTTCTTCTCGTCGATCTCGCCGAGGGCGCCGTTGAGTATGTACGTCATGGTCTCGGTGTTGCCGAGTTCTACGACGTCCGGGAACTTGTCGCCGGCGAGGGCCGCGTCCAGCTTCTTGGCCTTGTCGCCCCACTGCTGGTACTGAACGTTGACCTTGACGCCGGGGTACTTCTTGTTGAACTGGGCGTTGACGTCCTTGACGAGCTCCGGCCAGGTGCTCTGGGCGTCGCTCATCAGCCAGACCGTCAGCGTCTCCTTGCGGTCCTTGGGGTCCGCCGCTGAGTCGCCCCCACCGGTGTTGTCACCACAGGCCGTGACCGAGGCCGCCATCGCGGCCACACCCATCGCAGCAATGAGCTTGCGCTTCACGCCACCCTCCTCACAGGGATGAACGAGTTTCCCCCCACCGCCCGGGAGCCGCGCCGTACTGGGAAGTGCGCTCGAACTCTGCCCGTGGGGCTGGGACCTGGTCTTTAATGGTTTAGACCAGTACCGGGAGCTTGGCCTAGACCTTTAAGGGTGTCAAGGGTGTATAAGAAGGGCTGTCGCGTCCGTTACCGGACCGACACCCGAGGAGGGGCGACGACCCGTGACCGGTCCGTGCCACCATGTGAGCCGCGACAGACGGAGGAGCCGGTGACGGCAGCAACACAGGAGTCGGAGAGGCAGGCCATGGCCACGGACAGTGGCGGTACGGAGACCGGGAACACGACGCCGCCCGAGAACGGGACGGCGACCCGCACGGCTCGCGTGCCGAAGTACTACCGGCTCAAGCGGCACTTGCTCGAGTTGACCGAGACGATGCCCCCCGGCACCCCCGTACCGCCGGAGCGCACCCTCGCCACCGAGTTCGACACCTCGCGCACCACCGTGCGCCAGGCCCTCCAGGAGCTGGTCGTCGAGGGCCGGCTGGAGCGGATCCAGGGCAAGGGCACCTTCGTGGCCAAGCCCAAGGTGTCGCAGGCCCTCCAGCTCACCTCGTACACCGAGGACATGCGCGCGCAGGGCCTGGAGCCGACCTCCCAGCTGCTGGACATCGGCTACGTCACCGCGGACGACACGCTCGCGGGACTGCTCGACATCCAGCCGGGCGGGCGCGTCCTGCGCATCGAACGGCTCCGCCTCGCGAGCGGTGAGCCGATGGCCATCGAGACGACCCATCTGTCGGCCAAGCGCTTCCCGGCGCTGCGCCGTTCACTGGTGAAGTACACGTCCCTATACACGGCGCTGGCCGAGGTGTACGACGTGCGGCCGGCCGAGGCCGAGGAGACCATCGAGACGTCGCTGGCCTCGCCGCGCGAGGCGGGGCTGCTCGGTACGGACGTGGGCCTGCCGATGCTGATGCTCTCGCGCCACTCGGTCGACGAGAACGGCGCCCCGGTGGAGTGGGTGCGGTCGGTCTACCGCGGCGACCGCTACAAGTTCGTGGCCAGGCTCAAGCGCCCGGCCACCGACTAGGTGGTGTCCGTCAACCTCTGTAGTCCCAACTGCCGCTGCAGTCACGCCTTTGCCGAGCGGCTGCTTCCCTGGGGCGGGGCCGTCCCCTAGATTCGCCGCATCACGGTTGATCACGAGGGGACGGTACCCGCCGTATGCCAGAAGTGACGCAAGAGAGACAACCGGTCGTCACACCCGTCCGGGTGGTGATCGCGCTCTGCCTGGTCGCCCCGTTCGTCGCGATGCTCTGGGTGAGCTCCTACGCCCGGGTCGAGCCGGTGTTCATCGGCATCCCGTTCTTCTACTGGTACCAGATGCTGTGGGTCGTGGTGTCCACGGCGCTGACGATGGTCGCCTACCGGCTCTGGCACCGTGACCAGCGCGGTCGCGCCGCGCGCGACGGGGGTGCGGACCGATGAAGGACGGTGTCAACGGCGTCGCGCTCGGCGTCTTCGTCTTCTTCTTCCTGCTCGTCACGGTCCTGGGCTTCATGGCCGCGCGCTGGCGCAGGGCCGAGAACGAGAACAGCCTGGACGAATGGGGCCTGGGCGGCCGCTCGTTCGGCACCTGGGTCACCTGGTTCCTGCTCGGCGGCGACCTCTACACGGCGTACACGTTCGTCGCCGTCCCCGCGGCCATCTACGCGGCGGGCGCGGCCGGCTTCTTCGCCGTGCCGTACACGATCCTCGTCTACCCGCTGATCTTCACCTTCCTGCCGCGCCTGTGGTCGGTCTCGCACAAGCACGGATACGTCACCACCTCCGACTTCGTCCGCGGCCGCTGGGGCTCCAAGGGCCTGTCGCTGGCGGTCGCCGTCACCGGCATCCTCGCCACCATGCCGTACATCGCGCTGCAACTCGTCGGCATCCAGGCCGTGCTGGACGTGATGGGCGTCGGCGGCGGCGAGTCGACGCACTGGTTCGTCCGCGACCTTCCGCTGCTCATCGCCTTCGGTGTCCTCGCCGCGTACACATACTCCTCCGGGCTGCGCGCCCCCGCGCTTATCGCGTTCGTCAAGGACACCCTGATCTACATCGTCATCGCGGTGGCGATCATCTACATCCCCATCAAGCTGGGCGGCTTCGACGCCGTCTTCGGCGCGGCGAGCGACAAGTTCACCAGCACGGGCAAGGGCGCCCTCGTCCCGGGCGAGGCGGGCCAGTGGACGTACGCCACGCTGGCGTTCGGCTCGGCGCTGGCACTGTTCATGTACCCGCACTCGATCACGGCGACGCTGTCGTCCGGCAGCCGTGATGTGATCCGCCGCAACACCACGATCCTGCCGCTGTACTCGGTGATGCTGGGTCTGCTGGCGTTCCTCGGCTTCATGGCGATCGCCGCCGGGGTCGATGTGCAGAACGGCCAGCTGGCCATCCCACAGCTCTTCGAGAACATGTTCCCGGACTGGTTCGCGGGCGTCGCCTTCGCCGCGATCGGCATCGGAGCGCTGGTGCCGGCGGCCATCATGTCCATCGCAGCGGCGAACCTCTTCACCCGCAACATCTACAAGGACTTCCTGAAGCCGGACGCCACCCCGGCGCAGGAGACCAAGGTGTCCAAGCTGGTGTCGCTGCTGGTGAAGGTGGGCGCGCTGGCGTTCGTCCTGACGCTGGACAAGACCGTCGCCATCAACTTCCAGCTGCTGGGCGGCATCTGGATCCTCCAGACCTTCCCCGCGCTGGTCGGCGGCCTGTTCACCCGCTGGTTCCACCGCTGGGCGCTGCTCGGCGGCTGGGCGGTCGGCATGGTGTACGGCACGTGGACCGCGTACAACGTCGCGAGCCCCGCGCAGAAGCACTTCGGCGGCTCCTCCGCCGCGATCCCGGGCATCGGCGAGATCGGCTACATCGGGCTCACCGCGTTCGTGCTGAACCTGCTGGTCACGATCGTCCTGACGTTCGTCCTGCGGGCGGTCAGGGCACCGGAGGGCGTCGACGAGACATCCCCGTCGGACTACACCGCCGACGCGGGCGACCCGGGCGTCAGGCAGGACCTCCCGAAGGTCGGCGCCGGCCACTGACGGGCAGCCGCGAAGGCGGCGAGGGCCGCCGTACGTCCCGGTCGTCCGGGATCGTACGGCGGCCCTCGCCGTACGGGTCAGCGCACCCAGTCCTTCAGCTGCTCGGTCCGCAGCGTGATACCGACCGGGTCCGGCAATGCGATCTCCTTGCCGAACGGGACCGTGTGGGCGCTCTCGTAGCGGACACCGTCCGGCCCACTGAAGACCGTCACCTCGCAGCTGTCCCGGTCGATCAGCAGATAGACCGGAATGCCGGTCTCGGCGTAGGCGCGCGGCTTCTCCACCCTGGCGCGCTGATCGGTGTCCACGTCGTACGACGTCACCTCGACAGCCATCAGGACGGGGCTCGGGTCGGCCCACTCACCCTGACCGACGAAGGCACCGCTCGGAGCCAGCGAACCGTCCGGTCGGGCACGGCCGAGCCGGTACTCCTGGATCCTGAGCCCCTGCTCGGCGTAGAGCCACAGCTCGGGGCGCGACTGCATGCAGATGCGCGTCAGCCACTCGATGATCCGTCCGTGGTCCCCGTCGGGCACTGCCCTGCTCCTGATCCTGCCGTCGATGAGTTCGACACGCATGTGCATGGGCCGGGACTTCCCGGCGAGTATGCGCGTGCTCTCGTCGAAATCCTCGGGGCGGACGTGGAACCGATCCGTGATCTCCAGCAGCTCGGGCGTGGTCATGGGGACCTCCTTCCCTCGTCGTCCGACGATAGCGGAGACGACTGACGGCGGGGTCGGCTCCCGTCGGGCAGACTGCCTCCCCATGGACTTCACGATCCGAGGAATACGCCCCGAGGAGCACCAAGCGCTCGGGGAGATCAGTGCCCGGGCCTATCTCGACGGCGGGCTGCTGACGTACGGCGAGGACGACAGCTACCTGGACGTGCTCCGGGACGTGGGGCGGCGCGCCGCCGAGGCCGAGGTGCTGGTCGCCGTCGACGCGGACGGGACCGTGCTCGGCGGTGTGACGTTCGTGCCCGGCGGCGGCCCGTGGGCGGACATCGCGGAGCCCGGCGAGGCCGAGTTCCGGGTGCTGGCCGTCTCGGCCGCCGCGCGCGGCCGGGGCGTGGGCGAGGCGCTCGTCCACGCCTGCGCGGACCGGGCGCGTGCGCTCGACGGGTGCGTACGGCTCGTCCTGTCCGTCCTCGGCGTCGCGACGGCCGCCCGCGCGCTGTACGAGCGGATGGGTTTCGTGCGGACCCCGCACCGTGACTGGGACCCTCTGGAGGGCGTTCTGCTGCTTGCCTACGAGCTGACGCTCTGACACGCGGCCACTACATGTGGGGGGTGCCGCATCAGGCGCCCCCCACATGTATGCTCATGCTCGCTGTCGCGCAGGGGAATCCGGTGAGAATCCGGAACTGTCCCGCAACGGTGTGATCGGTGTACTTTCGCGCACCCGCAGTCCGATGACCTGCCGTCAGTGCGCCCGGACCGTCCGGCCCGGGTGCCCCAGACGTCCGGGCCTCGCGGAATGGGCCGGTGGACGCGGTCACGCACGCCCCGATGCCGCCTGGCGGCGCGTGCCCCGCTCCCCCGCCGCCTGCCCGCAGGGCCCCGAGCCGAGCGAGGGAGAGCCCCACCGTGACCATCGCGCCTGCGGATCCGGCCTCAGCCACCGAAGTCGACGCGCCCGGAACCGCCAGCCCGTCTCCCACCACCGCCCTCAGCGGAGGCGCTTCGGGCCGCGGTGCCGATCTGCTGCGGACCCTGACCGACCTCACCGCGGACCTGCCCGACGCCGACCCCGGCCGGGTCGCCGCCGCCGCCCTGCGCGGCCGGCACGCCGGGTCGGACGAGGCGGAACTGCGGGAGCTCGCCACCGAGGCCGCCGCCGGTCTGATCTCCGAGGACCCGGTGTACTCGCGGCTCGCCGCCCGGCTGTTGGCCCGGACCATCGCGGAGGAGGCCGCGGGCCAGGGCGCGGTGGCGTTCTCGGCGTCCGTGGCCGTAGGCCACCGCGAGGGGCTCATCGCGGACCGTACGGCCGCGTTCGTACAGCTCCACGCGGACCGCCTCGACGCACTGACCGACCCGGCGGCCGACGACCGCTTCGGCTACTTCGGGCTGCGCACGCTCTACTCGCGTTATCTGCTGCGCCACCCGATCACCCGGAAGGTCGTGGAGACCCCGCAGCAGTTCATGCTGCGCGTGGCCTGCGGGCTCGCGGAGGACGACAGCGTACGGGCCGTGGCGGAGGTCGAGGCGCTGTACGGGCTGATGAGCCGGCTCGACTACCTGCCCTCGTCCCCCACCCTGTTCAACTCCGGCACCCGCCACCCACAGATGTCGTCCTGCTACCTGCTGGACTCGCCGCAGGACGAGCTGGACTCCATCTACGACCGCTACCACCAGGTCGCGCGGCTCTCGAAGCACGCGGGCGGCATCGGCCTGTCGTACTCGCGCATCCGCGCCCGCGGTTCGCTGATCCGCGGCACCAACGGCCACTCCAACGGCATCGTGCCGTTCCTGAAGACCCTCGACGCGTCGGTCGCCGCCGTCAACCAGGGCGGCCGCCGCAAGGGAGCCGCCGCGGTCTACCTGGAGACCTGGCACGCGGACATCGAGGAGTTCCTGGAGCTCCGCGACAACACTGGCGAGGACGCCCGGCGTACGCACAACCTGAACCTGGCGCACTGGATCCCGGACGAGTTCATGCGCCGCGTCAACGCCGACGCCGAGTGGTCGCTCTTCTCACCCGCGGACGTGCCCGAGCTGGTCGACCTGTGGGGCGAGGAGTTCGACGCCGCCTACCGGGCCGCCGAGGCCAGGGGCCTGGCCCGCAGGACGATGCCGGCCCGCGACCTGTACGGCCGGATGATGCGTACGCTCGCGCAGACCGGCAACGGCTGGATGACGTTCAAGGACGCCGCCAACCGCACCGCCAACCAGACCGCCGAGCCCGGCCACACGGTCCACTCCTCGAATCTCTGCACGGAGATCCTGGAGGTCACGGACGACGGGGAGACCGCGGTCTGCAACCTGGGGTCGGTGAACCTGGGCGCCTTCGTCGACACTGCGACCGGCGACATCGACTGGGAGCGGCTCGACGAGACCGTGCGCACCGCCGTAACCTTCCTCGACCGGGTCGTGGACATCAACTTCTACCCGACCGAGCAGGCCGGCCGCTCCAACGCCCGCTGGCGCCCGGTGGGCCTGGGCGCGATGGGCCTCCAGGACGTCTTCTTCAAGCTGCGGCTGCCGTTCGACTCCCCCGAGGCCCGCACCCTGTCGACCCGGATCGCCGAGCGGATCATGCTCGCCGCGTACGAGGCGTCCGCCGACCTCGCCGAGCGCAGCGGCCCGCTGCCCGCCTGGGACAAGACCCGCACCGCCCGCGGCGTCCTGCACCCGGATCACTACGACGTGGAGCTGACCTGGCCGGAGCGGTGGGCGGCGCTGCGCGCCCGCATCGCGACGACCGGCATGCGCAATTCGCTCCTCCTCGCGATCGCCCCGACCGCGACGATCGCCTCGATCGCGGGCGTCTACGAGTGCATCGAGCCGCAGGTGTCGAACCTGTTCAAGCGCGAGACGCTTTCCGGCGAGTTCCTCCAGGTCAACTCGTACCTGGTGGAGGAGCTGAAGAAGCTCGGCGTGTGGGACGCGCAGACCCGTGAGGCGCTGCGCGAGTCGAACGGCTCGGTGCAGGGCTTCACCTGGGTCCCGGCCGACGTCAGGCAGCTGTACCGCACGGCGTGGGAGATCCCGCAGCGCGGCCTGATCGACATGGCGGCCGCCCGCACCCCGTTCCTGGACCAGTCGCAGTCGCTGAACCTGTTCCTGGAGACGCCGACCATCGGCAAGCTGTCGTCGATGTACGCGTACGCCTGGAAGCAGGGCCTGAAGACGACGTACTACCTGCGGTCCCGCCCGGCGACCCGCATCGCCCGCGCGGCGTCGGGCACGGCCACGGCCGCCGCCCCCATCCCCGTACAGCAGGCGGCACCCGACACGGACGCCGTGGCCTGCTCCCTTGAGAACCCCGAGTCCTGCGAGGCCTGCCAGTAATGAGCACCACCCGTAACACCAACCTCCTCGACCCGGGCTTCGAGCTGACCCTGCGTCCGATGCGCTACCCGGACTTCTACGACCGCTACCGGGACGCCATCAAGAACACCTGGACCGTCGAGGAGGTCGACCTCCACTCGGACGTCGCCGACCTCGCCAAGCTCACCCCAGGTGAGCAGCACATGATCGGCCGCCTTGTCGCCTTCTTCGCGACCGGTGACTCGATCGTCGCCAACAACCTCGTGCTGACGCTCTACAAGCACATCAACTCCCCCGAGGCGCGGCTGTATCTCTCGCGTCAGCTGTTCGAGGAGGCCGTGCACGTCCAGTTCTATCTGACGCTGCTCGACACCTACCTCCCCGACCCGGAGGACCGTGCCGCCGCGTTCGCCGCCGTGGAGAACATCCCCTCCATCCGCGAGAAGGCGCAGTTCTGCTTCCGCTGGATGGACTCGGTCGAGAAGATCGATCGCCTGGAGACACAGGCCGACCGCCGCCGCTTCCTGCTCAACCTGATCTGCTTCGCCGCGTGCATCGAGGGCCTGTTCTTCTACGGTGCCTTCGCCTACGTGTACTGGTTCCGGTCCCGCGGCCTGCTGCACGGCCTGGCCACCGGCACCAACTGGGTGTTCCGTGACGAGACCATGCACATGAACTTCGCCTTCGAGGTCGTGGACACCGTCCGCAAGGAGGAGCCCGAGCTCTTCGACGACGACCTCCGGCAGCAGGTCACCGACATGCTGAAGGAGGCCGTCGAGGCCGAGCTGCAGTTCGGCCGCGACCTGTGCGGCGACGGCCTGCCGGGCATGAACACCGAGTCGATGCGCGAGTACCTCCAGTGCGTCGCCGACCAGCGCCTCCAGCGGCTGGGCTTCGCCCCGGTGTACGGCTCGGAGAACCCGTTCGCGTTCATGGAGCTCCAGGGCGTCCAGGAGCTGACGAACTTCTTCGAGCGCCGCCCGTCCGCCTACCAGGTGGCCGTCGAGGGCACGGTGGACCTGGACGAGGACTTCTAGGGGATCGGACGTTCCGCCCCGGCATGCGGGAAGGGGCGGGGCGGGGAAACCCGCCCCGCCCCTTCGCCCTGGCGCCCGGAAGGACGCCTGTCAGTCGTTGGGGACGACCGGGTAGCGGGGCGTGCCCTCGGCCATCTGCCGCAGGGCGTCCTTGCGGTCCCGCTTCGACAGGCGGTCGATGTACAGATACCCGTACAGGTGGTCGGTCTCGTGCTGGAGGCAGCGGGCGAAGTAGCCCGTGCCGCGCACCTTGATCGGGTTGCCCTTCACATCCTGGCCGCGCACCACCGCGTGGTCGGGGCGGGCCAGCGAGGCGTAGGCGGTGGGGACGGAGAGGCAGCCCTCGTTGGAGTCGTCCAGGACGCGCTGCTCCGGGGCGAGCTCCTCCAGGACCGGGTTGCAGACGACGCCGGTGTGACGCCTGCCCTCGTCGTCCGGGCAGTCGTAGACGAAGACCTTCAGGTCGACGCCGATCTGGTTGGCGGCGAGGCCCACGCCCTCCGCCGTGCGCTGGCTGGCGAACATGTCGTCGACCAGCCGGGCCAGCTCGTCGTCGAACTCGGTGACGTCCTTGCACTCCTTGTGCAGCACCGGGTTGCCGACGACCGTGATCGGACGCGACGTGCCGCGCTCGCGGTACGCCTGCTCGCGCTCCTCGCAGTGCTCCGTGTCGACGACGAAGCCCTCGTCGTCCACGGGGAGGGCGTCGAAGCCCTGCTGGTCCGTCTCCTGCTGCGCCATGTCCGCTCTCGCGCCTTCCTGAGTACCCGTTGCGATGTGCCCGTACAGCCTACGGGGCCGCGCTGACGGGCATCAGCAGACTTCTTCCAGATCCCGCCACTCCCGGTTGTCCGGGCTGTCCGCGACCCAGCCGTCCAGCAGCCCCCGGACCAGCCCGGCGGGCGCGGCGATGCCGCACTCGCGCTCCGGCACCCACAGGTCGCCGGCGGTGCGGTGGCCGAGCGGGCCCGGGTGGCCCGGCTCGCTGTGGTCGTGCGGGTCGAGGTGCTCGCCGTCGCCCTCGGCGCTGGGCATCCGGGACTCGGAGCAGGCACGGCAGAGCAGCCGCACGGACGACGACCAGTCCTCCGCGGCGAACCCGGCGTCGGCGGCGAGCTGTTCCAGGGCGTCCCGGTCTGCCTCGGTCGCGGCCTCCAGGAGCACCACCCAGGTCGGTACGGGTGAGGGAGCCCACAGCTCGATCTCGTCGAACACGGGGAAGCTGTGCCCGGACGCGGTGGTGCGCTCACCGTTGGGGACCCCGTCGTGGAGGACGACCTCGCCCCAGCGGCGCCCGGACGACGGCAGCGGGATGGACAGCACCTCGATACGGGCCGGGTCGAGCCTGCGGCCCCACACCACCTCGGCCTCGCCCTCCGGCGACAGCCGCACGGCGGCGCTGCCCAGCTCCATACCGGTCGGTTCCCCGCCGGGCGCGGAGCCACCGGGCACCTTCAGGCCGTACGCCTGCCAGGCACGGCGGGCCAGCGGCCAGTCCTGGAGTGCGGTGGCGGCGATGCCGACGTTCCACCAGTCGGGCGCCCCGGTCTCCTTGTCCAGCAGCGCGACGGCGCGCAGGCCGGCGGCGCGGGCCTGCTCCCAGTCGTGCCGGAACTTGTGCAGCAGGGCGAGGTTGAACCAGGACTCCGACAGCCAGGGCTCCAGGTCCGCCGCACGCGTCAGCAGCGCGCCCGCGTCCTCGTACCGCCCGTCCCCGATCAGCGTGAACGCGCGGTCGGTGGCCTGCCGCCACGAGGCGGAGGGCCGATGCCGTACCTTCCCGAAGATCCTCACGATTCCCGCCTACCGGTCACTGAAGGTCACTGCCCCCGGACACCCTCTTGTTGGCATCCAACCATGCCCGGTCGCACGCCCGCTCATTACCCATCGGTTACCCCGGCACCCGCCCCTCGACGCCGCCGCGGGCGAGGACTCCGACGAGCGATTCCACCACCGCGGGATGGTAGTCGCGGGCCGTGCCGAGCCTGAGGTGCTCCAGAGCCCGGAGCCCGCCCTGGGCGCTTTCCCCGGAGAGGTCGTCGTAAGCGTTGACGGCGCGGACGATCCGTGCGGCCAGGGGCTGTTCGTAGTACGGGTCCGCCTGCCGCTCCACGACGACGGCGACGGCGGCCGGGACGCCGGTCCGGCGGACCACGGCGCCGCCGAGGAGGGCGATACGGCGCTGTTCGGCGGCCGGGAGGAGGGCGGTGGCGCCCTCCGGGACGGGGTCGACGAGGGACAGCTGCCCGATGTCGTGCATGAGCGCCGCGTACTCCAGGACGGTCAGGTCCTCGCCCGCCAGACCGAGCTCCCTGCCGACGGCCCGGCTGAGCGCCGCGACGCGGTGGGCGTGGCCGGGCGGGGTGTACCCGGCGACCTCGGTGGCGCGGGCGAGAGACGCGATGGTCTGCCGGTAGGTGCGGCGCACGGCGGCGTAGCGGCGGAACGCCAGCTGGGTGAGCAGGAGCGGTACGCAGAGGACGGGCAGCGCCCACAGTCCGGCGACGGCCACGGCCAGGGCCATGACGGCGCCGCTCGCGCACACGGCGGATCCGACGCCGGGGAGGGCGCGCAGCTCGTCGCGGAGGAGCGGGCCGTACGGGTACCCGGTGCGGGCGCGCAGGAGGAGCGCGGCGAGGACGGCGTCGCACAGGGCGGTCAGGGCGAGGATCAGCAGCAGGTACAGCACGTGCCGGGGGGCGGCGGCCGTGCGCAGCGGCTGGAAGCAGACCGCGGCGAACGAGACGGTGAGGACCCGCCGGGCCATCTGGTCCGGATCGGGTCCCCGCCCGAGCGCCACATGCGGTACGGCGCCGACGAGCGCGCCGGCGACGACGACGGCGACGACCTGCGGCACACCGTGCTCGGCGGTCTCCCCGGCCGACTTTCCCAGCAGCGCGTAGGCCAGGGCCCCGGCGGCGCCGAGCGGCGCGGGTTCCCGCTCGCCGGGCCGTGCGCCCCAGCGGGCCAGCTCGCCGACGGCTATCAGCAGCCCGAACGCCAGCGCGATCCCGGGCTGGGCGAGCCCGTGCCAGAGCGTCCACCCGAGGGACGCGGCGGTGAGCGCGGCGGCGGCCGCTTGGACGAGGAGGACGGTACGGGGCGGCCGGAGCGCGGGCGCGGCGCTCACCGCGCGCCGCCCGGGGCGGCGGGGTCACGGTCCGGCGCGGGGCCGGTGGCCCGGTCGGTGGCCGGGGCGGTGGCCGGGGCGGTGGCCGGATCGGGGGTCGGATCGGGGGTCGGATCGGGGGTCGGATCGGGGGTCGGGGCGGGGGTCGGGGCGGGGGTCGGATCGGGGGTCGGGGCGGTGGCCGGGGCCTGGTCGGCGGTGGTGTCCGGCGCCTGGTCGGGGGTGGGGCGGGACGGGGGGACGGTCGCGTTCGGGGTGGTGGGGAGGTGGGCCTCGTCGGAGGTGACCGCCGTCTGCCAGCCGTGCTGGGTGAGGGCCCCGGTGAGGGCCCGGACCATGGCGGGGTCGAAGTGGGTGCCGGCGCAGCGGTCCAGTTCGGCGAGGGCGGTTCCGACGGGGCGGGCGCGGCTGTAGGAACGGGTGGAGGTCATGGCGTCGAACGCGTCCGCGACGGCGACGACCCGCGCGAACTCCGGGATCTCGGAGCCACGGAGCCCGTACGGGTAGCCCTTGCCGTCGAGCCGCTCGTGGTGGTGGAGGATCGCGGTGCGCGCCTCGCCGAGGAAGCCGATGCCGCGCACCATCTCGTGTCCGTATTCGGGGTGGAGCTCGATGATCCGGCGCTCTTCGGGCGTCAGGGGGCCGTTCTTGCGGAGCACGCGCGTGGGGACGCCCAGTTTGCCGACGTCGTGGAGTGTGCCGGCGAAGCGGAGTATCTCCAGACGGGCCTCGTCCATGCCGAGTTCGCGGCCGATCATGACGGATGCCCGGCCGACGCGTTCGCTGTGGCCGCGCGTATAGGTGTCCTTGAGGTCGACGGCCTGGACGAGGGCGCGGATGGTCGCCTGGTGGGCGGCGCGCTCTCGGTGGTACTGGGTGAACACCCAGCTGGTGACATACATCGGCAGGATCACGAAGAGCGCGGCCGGCCAGCCGTACGGGCTGCGCCACAGCACCGCCATCATGAGCCCGACGAGCCCGTGCACGGCGTGCGAGCCGAGCGAGCGGGCCAGGAGACCGCGCCAGGCCGTGTGCGGCGGTACGCTCCCCCGCTTCCTGAAGGGCGCGGGAGGTACCCCCACGGCGGCGGCGCGGATGCCGCCGTCGAGGGCGGTGAGGACGACGCAGAAGGTGAGGACCGCCGCGCCGGCGGGCAGCAGCGCGTACGGGAAGTCGGGTGGGTGCGCCCCGTCAGGTCCGGTGCGTCCGGGGCCGCCGAGGGCGGCGGGCCCGTCGAGGAGGGTGGCGGCGTGGGCGGCCGCCCAGGCGGCGACGGCCAGTTCGGCGGCCCGCCAGACGCGCCGCAGCCGGGCGGCGGGCCGCTGCTCGACACGGGAGACGAGCGCTCCCGGCACGGCGGCGAGCGCGGCGGCGGAGGGCGGCAGCAGCAGCACGGCGGCCAGCAGCACGGGGAAGAAGGACCCGGAGCCGACCGGCGGGGGGCCGCCCGTGGCGCGGCCCACGAGGAAGCAGCGGGCGGGGCACTCGCAGAACGCGTACAGCCCGGCGAGCAGTGCCAGTGCGCCCCACGGGGTCGCGGCCCCGGGCGCGAGCGCGGGGAACGCGCAGGCGGCGGCGCCCAGCACGGCGCCCGTGATGTACGCGCGCGCCGCTCCCGGAATCCCCGCCACCGCTCTCCCGCCTCCCGTTCGGCCTGCCGAGCGCCTGGCTGGCCAGGCTAACGAGCCGGTACGGAGCGGGCGGCGGGACAGAACCGATTAGCACCTTCGGGTGACGGAGGGGGTGGCCATGTGTGCGGACAGGGGAACGGGGCACCGCCGCGGTGCCCCGTTCCCCTCCCCGTCACGTACCGGTGTCGTCCGTGCCGCTGTCACTCCTGGGTGGCGGCCGTGACGTCGTGGTCGGGGACGGTCTCCCCGGACCGGATCAGCTCGATCCGCCCCATGACCTTGGCGCGCAGGTCGCTCGGTACGTCGTCATGCCCGCAGCACCGCTTGACGAGCTTCTTCACGGCCTGCTCCAGCCCGTACTTCTCCAGGCACGGGGAGCACTCCTCGAAGTGCGTCTCGAACTTGGTGCAGTCGCTGTCGGGCATCTCGTGGTCGAGGAACTCGTAGAGGTGGTCCAGGACCTCCGAGCAGTCCGTCTCATGCGGCTCTCCGCAGCTCATGAGCCCGAGCCCTTCCGATCGTTCGTCGACTCTCCGGCGCCCGCGGGGACCAGTCCGCGGTCGCGGGCGTAATCCTCGAGCATCCCGCGCAGCTGGCGGCGCCCACGATGCAGTCGGGACATGACCGTGCCGATGGGCGTTCCCATGATGTCCGCGATCTCCTTGTACGCAAAGCCCTCGACATCGGCCAGATACACGGCGATGCGGAATTCCTCCGGAATGGCCTGGAGGGCCGACTTCACATCGGAGTCCGGGAGGCGGTCCAGGGCCTGGGACTCGGCGGACCGCAGACCGGTCGACATATGGGACTCGGCCCGGGCGAGCTGCCAGTCCTCGATCTCCTCGGCCGCGCTGCGCTGAGGCTCGCGCTGCTTCTTGCGGTACGAGTTGATGAACGTGTTAGTGAGGATCCGGTACAGCCACGCCTTGAGGTTGGTGCCCTCGCGGAACTGGTGGAACGAGCCGTACGCCTTGGCGAACGTCTCCTGCACCAGGTCCTCGGCGTCCGCCGGGTTCCGTGTCATCCGAAGGGCGGCCGAGTACATCTGGTCGAGGTAACCGAGGGCGTCCCGCTCGAAGCGCGCGTTGCGCTCGCCGTCCGTCTCCTCGGGGCCGTCGTTGGTCCCCCTGTCGGTCCCAGTGACCGGACCCACCTCCTCTCTCGCCGCGGCGAGACCGAGTGCGGACCCGCTCGAATCGGAGGATAGTCGACCGTCGGTCGACCGTCCCTGTCGATTCTTTTCGCCTGTCATCCGCACAGAGCCGGTCGTGGGCCCGGACAGCACGGTCCAGTCCAGCTCAGCGGTGTGCGACCGGTTCGGGCAGATGGTCGAACCCATGCGGCGGACTCCCTCTCCTGGCTCTGTCTGTCTGTTCTGTCGGTCGTTACCGACGCACACTGACAACAGCGGGGGTCCACCGCGCATTCCCGTTCACCCGGAAAGCGACCCGAGCCACTTCGCGACCCCGTCGGTGATCACCCGGAGGGCGTCCTCCTGGCTGACGGTGGCCCGTTTCGGTACGGCGAACCCGTGATCCGCCCAGGCCACTTCCACGAGCGCGTGGTCGCCGCGCGGGAACTCGGCGGGCTTCCCGAAGGAGTCGTTGCCGCCCTGGACGACGAGCGTGGGCAGGCCCGTGCCGAGCAGTTCGTCCGCGCGTGACTTCTCCGGCCTGCCCGGAGGGTGCAGCGGGAAGGACAGCGCGAGGACGGCGTGGGCGCCCAGGTCCCGGGCGGTACGGCAGGCGACCCGGGCCCCTGCGCTGCGCCCGCCCGCGACGACGGGCAGGCCGGGAGCGCGCAGGGCGGGCCACAGGTCGCGCCAGGCGGCGTCCAGGGTCCTGGGCGCGGGCGCGAGCTTCTTGCCGGCGACGCGCCAGGGCTGTTCGACGAGCGCGACGGTGGTCGCGGCGGCGCGGGGCAGCTGAGCGGCCAGGGCCTGCAGGTCGCGTGCCTCGACGCCGCCCCCGGCGCCGTGGCCGAGCGCGACGACGAGCCGGGCGTCGGGACCGGCGGCGTACCAGGTGATCCGGGCGTCGCCGGCGCCGGTGGGGATGATCTCGGTCTGTGTCACATGGCCATCCTCGCGCGCGTGGGGCCAGAATCCGGTCAGAAGAGGGTGCTCTCCTCCGGGGCGTCGAGCTCCGTGAGCAGCTCGGGCCCGTTGTTGCGGACATTGCTGACCGCCGTCGTGACCGGGTAGGCCCGCATCAGGCCATCGGGAGGCGGGGCGAGCAGTCCGCGCAGCTCGTCCACGTCGGTGCGGGCCGGGTCGAGCCAGGCGTCCCAGCGGTCCGGGGTGAGCATCAGCGGCATCCGCGGGTGGATGTCGGCGAGCGAGCGCGGGCCCTCGGCGGGGGCCACACCGAGGGGGCCCTGCTCCGCGTCGGTGGTGATCACCGAGCAGGTGGCCCACCAGGCGGAGGGGTGGTCGGGCGGCAGCGTCGGGTCGCGCCAGAACTCGTAGAGGCCTGCCATGGCGAAGACGGAGCCGTCGGCGGGGGTCACGAAGTAGGGCTGCTTACGGGCCCGCTTCTTCTTCCCCTCGACCTCCAGCTCGCGCTCGGCGGTGCCGGTGACCCACTCGTAGTAGCCGTCGGCGGGGAGGATGCAGCGGCGGGCCGTGAAGGCCCGGCGGAAGGCGGGCTTCTCATGGACGGTCTCCGCCCGGGCGTTGATCATCCTGGCGGCGCCCTCCGGGTTCTTGGCCCAGGACGGTACGAGTCCCCACTTCAGGGTGCGCAGCTGGCGAACCGGCCGGGGTGTGGCGGCGTCTTTGAGAGGACGGTCGAGTACCGCGTACACCTCTTTTGTCGGGGCGACGTTCCAGTCGGGGTCCAGGGCCTCCTTGGGCTCCCACTTCTCTATCCCGAAGACTCCCGCGAGGTCCTCGGGCTTTCGACTGGCCGCGTAACGTCCGCACATACTGTCCCACCCTGCCATGTCCCAGTGTCCCCCGAGGAGCCGTCAGCCACATGGCCACCACCGAGATTCTGTCCGACGTCCTGGGCACCCAGCCCGCCCCGGAGGTGTGGCTGGTCGTCGTGACCGCCGTCGCCGCGCTGGCGGTGACGGCGCCCCGGCCCGTGTGGCGGCTGGCCCGCAACGCCATCACGATCGCCCACGAGGGCGGCCACGGCCTGATCGCGCTGGTCACCGGACGCCGGCTGGAGGGCATCCGGCTGCACTCGGACACCAGCGGGCTGACCGTGAGCCGCGGGAAGCCCACCGGCATAGGCATGATCCTCACGGCCGCCGCCGGCTACACGGCGCCGTCGCTGCTGGGGCTCGGCGGGGCGTCGCTGCTGGCCGCGCACCGGATCACGCTGCTGCTCTGGGTGGCGACCGCGCTGCTGCTCGTCATGCTGGTGATGATCCGCAACGCCTACGGAGCACTGACGGTCGTGGTGACGGGCGGCGCCTTCCTGCTGGTGTCCTGGCTGACCGCGCCGGAGGTGCAGGCGGCGTTCGCGTACAGCGCGGTGTGGTTCCTGCTGCTCGGCGGGGTACGGCCGGTCTTCGAGCTCCAGGCGAAGCGGCGGCGCGGGGAGGCGCGGGACTCGGACGCCGATCAGCTCGCCCGGCTCACCCACGTACCGCCGGCACTCTGGCTCTTTCTCTTCCACGCCGTGTCGCTCTGCTCACTGATCGGCGGTGGCCGCTGGCTGCTCGGTCTGTGACCTGCTCGGCCCACTAAAGTGAAGGGCATGACCGAAACCCCCGCGCACCTTGACCTCTGGCCCGCCCCGCACGCGAGCGGAGCGGTCGACGCGACCGTCGCCGTGCCCGGTTCCAAGTCGGTCACCAACCGCGCTCTGGTGCTGGCCGCGCTGGCGTCCGAGCCCGGCTGGCTGCGCCGCCCGCTGCGGTCGCGGGACACGCTGCTGATGGCGGAGGCGCTGCGCACGCTGGGCGTCGGCATCGAGGAGACGGTGTCGTCCAGCTCGTCCGCGACGGGTGGCCCGGACGGTACGGGCGAGGCGTGGCGGGTGATTCCGGCCGGGCTGCACGGCCCCGCCTCGGTCGACGTGGGCAACGCCGGCACGGTCATGCGTTTCCTGCCGCCGGTGGCGGCCCTCGCGGACGGGCCGGTCCACTTCGACGGCGACCCCCGTTCGTACGAGCGCCCGCTGCACGGTGTGATCGACGCCCTGCGGGTGCTGGGCGCCCGGATCGACGACGGTGGGCGCGGCGCCCTGCCGATGACCGTGCACGGCGGCGGCGCCCTGGACGGCGGCAAGGTCGACATCGACGCCTCCTCGTCGTCGCAGTTCGTCAGCGCGCTGCTGCTTTCGGCGCCGCGCTTCAACCAGGGCGTCGAGGTACGGCACACGGGGCCCCGGCTGCCCTCGATGCCGCACATCCGGATGACCGTCGACATGCTGCGGGCGGTGGGCGCCCAGGTCGACGAGCCGGAGACGGGCGGCGAGCCGAACGTGTGGCGGGTCTCCCCGTCCGCGCTGCTCGGCCGTGACCTGGTCATCGAGCCGGATCTGTCGAACGCCCAGCCCTTCCTGGCGGCTGCCCTGGTCACCGGCGGCCGGGTCACCGTCCCCGACTGGCCGGAGCGGACGACCCAGCCCGGGGACGCCCTGCGGGAGATCTTCACCGAGATGGGTGGCTCCTGCGAGCTGACTGAGGCCGGTCTCACCTTCACCGGTTCGGGTCGGATCCACGGTATCGATGTGGACCTCGGCGAGGTGGGCGAGCTGACCCCCGGCATCGCGGCCGTCGCCGCCCTCGCCGACTCCCCGTCGACGCTGCGTGGGGTCGCGCACCTGCGGCTCCACGAGACGGACCGGCTGGCCGCCCTGACCAAGGAGATCAACGAGCTCGGCGGCGATGTCACCGAGACCGCGGACGGGCTGCACATCCGGCCCCGCCCGCTGCACGGCGGCGTGTTCCACACGTACGACGACCACCGGATGGCGACGGCCGGCGCGCTCATCGGCCTCGCCGTCGAGGGGGTACGCGTCGAGAACGTGGCGACGACCGCCAAGACCCTGCCCGACTTCCCGCAGATGTGGACCGAGATGCTCGCGATCGAGGCCTGAAAGACATGCGCCGCTACGGCAGGAACGCCGACGAGGACGACATCCGCGTCCGCCCCAACCGCAAGGGGAACCGACCCCGTACCAGCATCCGCCCCAAGCACGAGGACGCGGCCGACGGCATGGTCCTGACCGTGGACCGCGGCCGCCTCACCTGCCTGGTCGAGGACCGTACGGTCTTCGCGATGAAGGCACGGGAGCTGGGCCGCAAGGCGGCCGTGGTCGGCGATCGGGTGTCGCTGGTCGGCGACCTGTCGGGGAAGAAGGACACACTGGCCCGGGTCGTCCGGATCGGGGAGCGGGCGTCCGTGCTGCGCCGCACGGCCGACGACGACGATCCGTACGAGCGGGTGGTCGTGGCCAACGCGGACCAGCTGGCCATCGTCACGGCTCTCGCCGACCCGGAGCCGCGCCCGCGGCTGATCGACCGGTGCCTGGTCGCGGCGTTCGACGGCGGCCTGGAGCCGCTGCTGGTGCTGACCAAGTCGGACCTGGCGCCGGCCGAGAAGCTGCTGGAGATGTACGGCGCCCTGGACATCCCGTACGTCGTGACCAGCCGCGACGAGTTGTACGACGGTCACGCGGCGGACCGGGTGCGCGGGCAACTGGCCGGGCGGACCACGGCGTTCGTCGGGCACTCCGGCGTGGGCAAGACGACGCTGGTGAACGCACTGGTGCCGGAGGAGCGGCGGCGGAGCACCGGCATCGTCAACGCGGTCACGGGCCGGGGCCGGCACACCACCACATCGGCGCTCGCCCTGCCCCTGGCGGAGGTGGACGGCTGGGTGATCGACACCCCGGGAGTGCGGTCGTTCGGGCTGAACCACGTCGACCCGTCGCGGGTGATCAAGGCGTTCCCGGAGCTGGAGGCGGGTACGGACGGGTGTCCGCGTGCGTGCGGCCATGACGAGAAGGACTGCGCGCTGGACGAGTGGGTCGCACAGGGGCACGCGGATCCCGCGCGGCTCTACTCACTGCGGCGGCTGCTGTCGACGCGGGAGCGACGCGAGGGCGACTGAATCGCCCGGATTCGCCCGACTTTCCCTCAGGTAAAGGCATAATCGCACGGAGCACGACGAGCGTGGGACGGAGCAGTCACCTACCGGCGGCGGAGCGTGGGAGGCACGGACGATGGCGTGGCTGTTGGTGGTGGTCGCCGGTCTGCTGGAGACGGGATTCGCGGTCTGTCTGAAACTGTCGCACGGCTTCACCCGGTTGTGGCCCACAGTGGCGTTCGCGGCGTTCGCGCTGGGCAGTTTCGGGCTGCTGACGCTCTCACTGCGGAAGCTGGACGTCGGCCCGGCGTACGCGGTGTGGACGGGGATCGGAGCGGCGGGCACGGCGATCTACGGAATGATCTTCCTGGGCGATCTGGTGTCGACGCTGAAGATCGTGTCGATCTCGCTGGTGATCGTGGGAGTCATCGGACTCCAGCTGTCGGGCTCGTCGCACTGAGCCCGCCGAGGGCGGCCCGCGCGGTGCGTACGAGCGGCCCGGCCCCGTCCGGCCCGGGCGCGACGAGCTGACTGACGGCGAGGCGCAGGGCGAGCTCGACGGCGAGGGCGTCGGCCCCGGTGGCGCGGTGCACCCGGTCACGTATCAGCGCGAGCAGGTCGCCAGGGCACGGCGGACCGCCCGCGTCGGCGCGGCGCTGGGCGGGACCGCCACGCGGTGCCCGTCCGGAACGGACCGTACGGGCGGGGGGCGGTGCGGGGAGGCGGGTGCCCCAGCAGCCGGTGAGCAGGGCGCTCAGGAGGGGGCGGGCGGCGGCCCGCTCGACGAGCCACTCGCCGAGGGCGGCGAGCAGTTCGGTGCCGCCTACCGCGACGGTCCCCGCGGTGTGCTCGTCGACCGCGTCCAGGCAGGTGTCGACCTCGCGGCACAGCAGGGCGCGGGCCAGCCCGTCCTTGCTGCCGAACTCGTTGTAGAGGGTCTGCCGGGACACCCGCGCGGCGGTCGCGACGTCGACCATGCGGACTGCGGACCACGGCCGCTCCCGGAGCGCCGCGAGGGCGGCGTCGAGCAGGGCTTCTCGCGCGGTGGGCATCGGCGCCTCCCCGGGGCAGGCAGCTTGGGTCAGCGTCGGGGGGCTCCCGTGCGGTGTCAAGAGCGGTGACCGGGCCTCCGGATGGGGCGGGACCGGGCGGGATAGAGTCGGACCCATGGCCGACTACCACGATGACCTGCGCCTCGCCCATGTGTTGGCGGACGCCGCGGACGCCGCCACGATGGAGCGCTTCAAGGCTCTGGACCTCAAGGTCGAGACCAAGCCGGACATGACGCCGGTGAGTGAGGCGGACCGGGCGGCGGAGGAGCTGATCCGCAGTCATCTGAAGCGGGCACGGCCACGGGACGCGGTCCTCGGCGAGGAGTACGGCGTGGAGGGCACCGGCCCGCGCCGCTGGGTCATCGACCCGATCGACGGCACCAAGAACTACGTGCGCGGGGTGCCGGTCTGGGCGACGCTGATCGCCCTGATGGAGGCCGGCGAGGGGGGCTTCCAGCCGGTGGTGGGTGTCGTGTCGGCCCCGGCGCTGGGCCGCCGCTGGTGGGCGGCGAAGGGGCTGGGCGCGTACGCGGGCCGCAATCTGACGTCGGCCACACGCATCCAGGTGTCGAAGGTGGCGAAGCTGGCGGACGCGTCGTTCGCGTACTCGTCGCTGAGCGGCTGGGAGGAGCGGGGCCGCCTGGACGGTTTCCTGGAGCTCACGCGCGCGTGCTGGCGGACCCGGGCGTACGGCGACTTCTGGCCGTACATGCTGCTCGCGGAGGGCTCGGTGGACATCTGCGCGGAGCCGGAGCTGTCACTGTGGGACATGGCGGCGAACGCGATCGTCGTACAGGAGGCGGGCGGCACGTTCACCGGCCTGGACGGGCAGCCGGGCCCGCACAGCGGCAACGCGGCGGCGTCGAACGGCCTGCTGCACGAGGAGCTGCTGGCCTACCTGGGCGCGAAGCCCTGACGAGCGCACGCCACCCCGCGCTACGCCGCTTCGCGCACGCCACCCCGCGCTACGCCGCTTCGCGCATGCCCTCTTGTGGGGTCCCGCTACCCCTGCCACTCTGAGAGTCCCCCCGCTTGTGCATTTGTGAATCACTTCTTGTTGAAGGATTCACCAAGGAGGTGGCTCCCTTCATGCTCGTCCGTGACGCCATGAGCACGCTGGTCCTCACCATCGGCCCCGCCCATACCCTGCGCCAGGCCGCCGCCCTGATGTCGGCACGCCGCGTCGGCGCGGCAGTCGTCCTCGACCACGACAGCAACCACCTCGGCATCCTGACCGAGCGTGACATCCTCAATTCCATCGGCGCCGGACAGAACCCGGACCTGGAGACAGCCGGCGCGCACACCACAAACGACGTCGTGTTCGCGGCGCCGGGCTGGACCCTGGAGGAAGCCGCGGAAGCCATGGCCCACGGCGGATTCCGGCACCTGATCGTCCTGGACGGGAACGGCCCGGTCGGGGTCGTCTCCGTACGCGACATCCTCCGCTGCTGGGCCCCGGTACGGCGGCACGCGGCCGCGGTCTCGGCGGCCGGCTGACCGGGCGACCGGGCGGGACACTCCCCGGCACACGCGGGAGGGCCGGCTTCCGTAACGGGAACCGGCCCTCCGCCTACGACAAGCGGTCCAGTGCTTTCAGCCGCGCAGGGCCTGGACCGCGGCCTCCAGCCGCTTGCCGAAGTCGCCGTCGGCCTGACGGAAGTTGTTGATCGCGCGCTCGGCGATCTCGTCACGCGAGACCTTGGCGATGAAGCCGGACAGGTTCTCGACGAGACGGCTCTTCTCGTCCTCCGACATGAGCCGGTAGAGGTTGCCCGCCTGGACGAAGTCGTTGTCCTCGGCGTGCACGGGCGCAGGGTGGTCGCCGGTCGCGCCGGAGACCGGAACGGACTGCCACAGCGGCCTGTCCGTCTGGAACGGGCCGCCGAAGCTGTTCGGCTCGTAGTTCTTGGCGCCCTTGTGGCGGCCGTCGTACAGGAAGCCGTCCCGGCTGTTGGTGCGCGCCTCGGTGGCGTGCGGGCGGTTCACCGGCAGGTGGTCGGCGTTGATACCGACGCGGTAGCGATGGGCGTCGCCGTACGCGAAGAGGCGGCCCTGGAGCATCTTGTCCGGGGAGGGGCCGATACCCGGCACGAAGTGCGCGGGGCTGAAGATCGACTGCTCGACCTCGGCGAAGATGTTCTCCGGGTTGCGGTTGAGCTCCAGCTTGCCGATCTCGATCGGCGGGTAGTCCTCGTGCGGCCACACCTTGGTGAGGTCGAACGGGTTGAAGCGGTACGTCGCCGCGTCCGCCGCCGGCATGATCTGCACCTGGACGGTCCAGGACGGGAAGTCGCCGCGCTCGATGGCCTCGCGCAGGTCGCGCTGGTGCGAGTCCGGGTCCTCACCGGCGAGCCTGTTGGCCTCGTCCTGGGTGAGGTTCTTGATGCCCTGGTCGGTCTTGAAGTGGTACTTGACCCAGAAGACCTCGCCCGCCTCATTGCTCCACTGGTACGTGTGCGAGCCGTACCCGTTCATGTGGCGGTACGACGCCGGGATGCCGCGGTCGCCGAAGAGCCAGGTCACCTGGTGCGTCGACTCCGGGGAGAGGCCCCAGAAGTCCCACACGTTGTCGGCCTCCTGCGAGCCGGTGTACGGGTCGCGCTTCTGCGTGTGGATGAAGTCGGGGAACTTGATGGCGTCCTTGATGAAGAACACCGGGGTGTTGTTGCCGACGAGGTCGTAGTTGCCCTCCTCGGTGTAGAACTTCAGCGCGAAGCCCCGGGGGTCCCGCACCGCGTCGGCCGCGCCGAGGTTGCCCGCGACGGTCGAGAAGCGCAGGAACGTTTCGGTCTGCTTGCCGATCTCCGAGAGGAACTTCGCCCGCGTATACGGGGTGACGTCGGCGGTCACCGTGAACGTGCCATAGGCGCCCGCACCGCGCGCGTGGACGACGCGCTCCGGGATGCGCTCACGGTTGAAGTGGGCGAGCTTCTCCAGCAGGAGCTGGTCCTGGACCAGAACCGGGCCGCCGACGCCCGCGGTCTCGCTGTTCTGGTTGTCGGCGACCGGCGCGCCGGCCTCCGTGGTGAGCGGTCCCTGCGTCACGTGCGCCTCCTGCGTTTCAGCTGCAAGTCCTGTCCCTTGGCCAAAGCCGTTCCCGATCCTACAATGGACATTGTCTAAGTCAAGCCTGCTTCCAAACCCACACCCGTTCGGGACTGGTTCCCCCTGCCTGTTAGGCTGAAATGCATGAGTGACCTGTTGGAACGCCTGCGCGGCCGCGGCTGGCGGATGACCGCGCAGCGCCGCGTCGTGGCCGAGGTCCTCGACGGAGATCACGTCCATCTGACGGCCGACGAGGTCCATGCCCGCGCGGCCGAGCGACTGCCCGAGATCTCCCGCGCGACCGTCTACAACACGCTGGGCGAGCTGGTCAGCCTGGGCGAGATCATCGAGGTCTCCACGGACCGCCGCGCCAAGCGGTACGACCCGAACGCCCACCGCCCGCACCAGCACCTGGTGTGCGCGCGCTGCGGGGCGATCCGGGACGTGCACCCGACAGGGGACCCGCTGTCCGACCTCCCGGACACGGAGCGCTTCGGCTTCACGGTCTCCGACGTGGAGGTCACCTACCGAGGCGTCTGCCCGAACTGCGCGTCCGTCTGACACAACCGTCCGACACGACAGAGCCTCCCGGTGCCTGCGAGCACCGGGAGGCTCTGTCGTGGTCGCGGCGTACGCCATAGCCGTGGCGAACAACACCGAAGGCCCGGATCCAGTTGGATCCGGGCCTTCGGACTTCAGTAGCGGGGACAGGATTTGAACCTGCGACCTCTGGGTTATGAGCCCAGCGAGCTACCGAGCTGCTCCACCCCGCGTCGGTGAACCCAACCTTACGGGAGACCTTCGACCAGCGCAAATCCATACCCATGCGCTCCACGCACCCCACGCATCCCGCTGCGTGCTGCCTGCCGAGTGCCGCGTGCCGCGTGCCGCGTGCCGCGTGCCGGACGCTACGCGGTGAGCTCCTGGTGCAGCGCCTCACTCAGCCGTGCGGCCCGCTCGGCGACCTCCGCGGGCCCCAGCTCCACCGCGCGGGCGCACCACCGCCGCCCCTCGACCAGCTCCCCACGCCGGGCGGCGAGCAGCGCGAGCCGCAGCGCGGCACGCCCGTGCCCGGCCCGCGCGGCCCGGGTCCACCACAGCGCGGCCTCCCGCTCGTTCCCGTCGCGAGCGAGCAGCAGCCCGAGGTTGAACGCGCCGTTCCGGCTGCCCGCCTCGGCGGCCTCCCGGTACCACCGCGCGGCCTCGGCGACGTCACCGCGCGCCGCGGCCAGCATGCCGACCCGGACCTGCGCGCGCCGGTGCCCCTGCTCGGCGGCCCGCTCGTACCACTCCTCGCACTCGGTCTTCGGCGCCTGCGGCTGCCCCAGCGCGGGCGGCCCGGGCGGCGGCTGCCGCGCGTCGAGGACCGTGGCCAGCCGGAACGCCGCCTCGGCGCTCCCGCCCCCGGCGGCGCACCGCAGGTGCCGCTCGGCCTGCTCCTCGTCGCCGTCGCGGAGCCGGGCCATGCCGACCTGGAGCGCGGCCTCGGTGTGCCCCGCCGCCGCGGCCCGCTCGTACCAGCTCAGGGCCGTACGGTCGTCGTCGCGGCCCGCGTACAGGATGCCGAGATTGAACGCGGCGTCGACGCTGCCCGCCTCGGCGGCCTTGGAGAACCAGGGCTCGGCGCCGCCCGGGTCACCGGCCTGGAGGAGCAGGATCGCCAGGGCGTTCGCGGCCTCGCGGTGCCCCGCGTAGGCGGCGTGCCGGTACCACTGGTCGGCCTGGGCGGTACGGCCCTGGCCGGCGAAGAGCAGACCGAGGTTGTACGCGCCGTTCACGTCGCCCGCGTCGGTGGCCGCGCGGTACCAGCGCTCGGCGGTCTGGTACTCGCCGCGGGCGGCGTGCAGCGCGCCCAGCGCGTTCGCGGCGTTGCCGTCACCGTCCTGGGCGGCGCGCAGCCACCAGACGGCGGCGCTCTCCTCGTCGCCCGCGTCCCGCAGCAGGAAGCCGAGCGCGCAGGCGGCGCGGGGCTCGCCGTCCTTGGCGGACATCAGGTACCAGCGGCCGGCCTCCTTGAGCTCGCCGCGCTTCTCCAGGATCGCCCCGAGGTGCAGGGCGGCCCGGCGGTGGCCGCGCGCGGCGGCCTGCCGGTACCACTGCTCGGCGCTGTCGGCGCCGCCGCTCTCGGCTGCGCCGCGGTCGGCCACCGCAGCCTCCGCCTCACCCGTACCGGAGTCCGCGACCGGGCCCGGCACGGGGTCGGTGTCGATGCCGGCGTCGATGCCGGCGCCGATGTGGGCGTCGGTGTGGGCGTCGGTGTCGCTCTTGGCGGCCTGCTTCTCCAGGGCGCGCGCGAGGCGGTAGGCGGCCTCGCGGTGCCCCTGCTCGGCGGCGATCCGCAGCCAGCGCTCGGCGCCGCCGTCGCCGCGGTGCTCCATGAGGTCGGCGAGGGCGTACGCGCCGAGGGCGTGGCCCTGCTCGGCGGACTGGCGCAGCCAGTACTCGGCGGCGGGCTCGTCGCCGCGCTCGCGGTGGTGACGGCCCAGCGCGTGCGCGGCGGCCGCGGAACCGGCGACGGCGGCGACGCGCCACCAGCCGGCCGCCTCGTCGGGGTAGCCGCGCTGATGGAGAAGGACACCGAGATTGTTGGCCGCGGCGCGGTCACCGTCGGCGGTGGCGGCGCGCAGATACGGCTCGGCGCCGTCGAGGTCGCCGCGGCGCAGCAGCATGGCACCGAGGACGCTCATCGACGCGGTGTCGCCGTCGTCGGCGGCGCGGCGGTGCCGTGCCTCGGTCTCGACGTTGTCGGCGGCGGCCTCCGCGAAGTCCAGCGCGGCGGCGCTCCATCCCCCCATGCTGTCCGGTGCGGCGTCGGCGTGGTCGATCGCCTCCGCGGCCCCTCCGGCGTGCTGTCGCTCGAACCGCCCTGTCTCCAACAGCGTTGCCCTGTCCCCCATACATTCCATCGTCGCACCACCCGCAACCCGCGTACACCTGGTATACCGCAGCCAGTGAGGTCACTTCAGCGTTTTGTCGACATGCCCACAGAGAGACAAGTCAAACACGTCACGCGTCAACCGCCCCCCGCGACACGGCCTTTGACCGACCGCACACATGACCAGGGCCCGGATCCTTGGAAGGATCCGGGCCCTGGCTTTCAGTAGCGGGGACAGGATTTGAACCTGCGACCTCTGGGTTATGAGCCCAGCGAGCTACCGAGCTGCTCCACCCCGCGCCGTTGTGTGATTCACCGTATCACGGCGCGGGAGGGGCGGTTCGCGGCCCCCTGGTCGGGGGCCGCTCGGTCAACTCCCGCCGTCGGTACTGCCCTGCCCTGCGGCCTTGCGCTCGGCGTCGGCCGCCGCGGCGCGCTGGAGCGCCTCCGCGAGGGCCTGCTGGGCCTTGCCGTACGCCTCCCAGTCACCCTTCTTGATGGCCGCCTCGCCATCCGCGAACGCCTTCTGGGCGTCCGCGATGGCCTGCTGGAGAGCGGCCTCGCCGGTGGCGGGTGGCTGCGTGGGCGGGGTGGTCGTCGGCGGTGGTGTGGTGGGGGGCGTCTGGCCCTCCACGCCGAACACCGCGTTGAGCGCCTGCCCGAGACTGTCCTCGAACACCGTGGTGTCCTTGGTCGCGTCACCCTCCGGCTTGCTCGCGTCGATGTACGACACGGCCACCTTCTTCAGCAGCGGGTAGAGCGCGCTGCGGCCCTGGGCGTAGACGGGCTCGACGTACAGGAACCCGCCGTCCAGTGGCACGGTGAGCAGATTGCCGTACTCGATCTCCGAGTCGGCGCCCTTCATGTCACGGACGAACGTCGCGACGGACGGCAGACCGTTGAGCTTGCTCTGCACCTGCGCCGGGCCCGGTACGTCGGACGTGACCCTCAGGAGCCTTATGCGGCCGTAGTCCTTGCTGTTCGCGTCGGCGTCGACCGCCATGAAGGCACCCAGGTTGGGCCGCCCGTTCGGCGTGAACGTCGTCGTCAGCGAGAACCGCTGGCCCTTGTCCCCGGGCATCTTGAGGCTCAGGTAGTACGGCGGAACCGCGTTGCCGTCCTTGTTGGTCGGGTCGGCCGGCACCTGCCAGGCGTCACTGCCGCTGTAGAACTGCGCGGCGTCCCGGACGTGGTAGCGGGTCAGCAGCTCGCGCTGGACCTTGAACATGTCCTGCGGGTACCGCAGATGGGCCTTCAGGTCGTCCTTGATCGCGTCCTTCGGCAGCACCGTGCCGGGGAACGCCTTCATCCAGGTCTTCAGGACCGGGTCCTTGGTGTCCCACTGGTACAGCTTGACCGAGCCGTCGTACGCGTCGACGGTGGCCTTCACCGAGTTGCGGATGTAGTTGACCTGGTTCTGCTGGGCGACGACCGCGCGGGTCTGGTTGCCGGCGGTCAGCGAGTCGGTGGTGGTGTCACCGAGCGTCGTACGGGACGCGTACGGGTAGCCGTTCGTGGTCGTGTAGGCGTCGACGATCCACTGTATGCGGCCTTCCACGACCGCCGGGTAGGCGTCGCCGTCGATGGTCAGCCACGGGGCGACGGCTTCGACGCGCTCCTTGGGCGTGCGGTTGTAGAGAATCCGCGAGCCGTCGCCGATGGCTCCCGAGTAGAGGATCTGCGGCTCGCTGAGCGCCACGGCGTACGCGGCCCGGTTGAAGGCGTTGCCGAGGCTGACGCCGCTGTCGCCCTTGTAGCTCGTGGTCCGCTCGCCGTTGGCCTCGTAGTCGAGCTCCTTCTGCGGGCCGCCGACGATCGAGTACTGCTCGGTCTTCTCCCCGTAGTAGATCCGCTGCTCGTACTTGCCCGCCTGGCCGCTGGTCGGCAGGCCGTTCTCGGTGAAGACGGGCGAGCCGGTGGAGTCCACCGCCGTACCCGCGGCCATGATCGCGCCATAGCCGTGGGTGTAGGTGAAGTGGTCGTTGATCCAGTTCCGCTTCGGGATGCCCTTGATGTTGAGCTCACGCAGACCGACGACGGTGTCCTTGCCCTGGTACCGGTCGACGTCGAGGGTCACGGGGAACTGGTAGTACTTACGCTTCTGCTCGAGCTGCTGGAACGTCGGCGAGACGACGTTCGGGTCGACGAGCCGGTAGCTGGCCGCGGCGTCCGAGTCCTTGCGCAGCTGGTCCTTCGACTTGACCGTGGCCTTCCCCGAGTAGTTCTCGGGGACGGTGCTGTCGATGTCGTAGGCCTTGCGCGTCGCCTCGATGTTCTTCTTGATGTACGGCGCTTCCTTGGCCTGCTCGTTCGGCTGGACCTGGAACTTCTGCACGATCGCCGGGTAGAGGCCGCCGATCAGGATCGCCGACAGGACCATCAGGCCGAAGCCGATGACCGGGAGCTGCCAGGTGCGGCGCCAGAGCGTCGCGAAGAACAGCAGGGCGCAGATGACCGCGATGCAGAAGAGGATGGTCTTCGCCGGCAGGTAGGCGTTGGCGTCGACGAACCGCAGCCCTGTCCAGTTGCCGGCCGCCTTGAAGTCGCTGGACTTCACGGCCAGGCCGTACCGGTCGAGCCAGTACGCCACGGCCTTCAGCGAGACGAAGATCCCGAACAGCACGGACAGATGCCCGGTGGCGGCGGCCGTGGCGCGCGCGCCGGGGCTGGTGATGCGCAGCCCGCCGTACAGATAGTGGGTGAGGGCCGCGGCGATCAGCGACAGCACGGTGGCCGCGAAGCCGAAGCCGAGCAGGAACCGGTAGAAGGGAAGGTCGAAAGCGTAGAACGCCACGTCCATCCCGAACTGCGGGTCCTTCTCACCGAAGGCCACGCCGTTGACCCACATGAGCCAGGTGCGCCACTGGCCGGAGGCGGAGGCGCCGGCGATCAGGCCGATCAGGGCCGTGATCGCGAGGAGCACCCACTTCTTGTAGGGGGCCACGCCCATGCGGTACCGGTCGAGGCTCTGCTGCTCCAGCGACATGGCGCTGAGCGGGGGCCGCAGCCGGTGCGCGAGCCAGATGTTCAGCCCGACGGCCAGGGCCATCAGCAGACCGAAGACGGCGAACATGCCGATCTTGGTCCACAGGGTGACGGTGAAGACGGACGAGTACTCGACCGACCTGTACCACAGCCAGTCCGTCCAGAACCCCGCGAACATGACGAAGAGCATGGCCAGTACGGCCAGCGCTCCCAGCGTCATGAGCAGGGTGCGGGCCCGCCGGGACGGCCGGCCGACTCTGATCCGTGGCCCGGTCGGGCCTCCGCCGCGGTCCGGCATCTGGAAAGCCAACGTGCGCCCCTCGAAGTTCGCGGTCGTGTGTGTCGCCGGGGCCCGGCGGTGCAGGGCCCCACTCATGCAACTTACTGAAGCTTTACCTGGTTCCCGTCTTCGGGTCGAGAAGAGGCAGGATATTGACCATGTCCAATGTTTCTCCCTCCGGCCCCCCGATGGCCGCAAGCCCGCTCACCCGCGCGGTGCTCGAGATCGACGAGTACGCCTCCGGGCTCGGCTGGGACCAGCCCGCCCGGCTGTTCGCCCTCGTCGACACCGCGCAGCTGCGCGCCCAGGAGCCGGAGCTGGCCGCCCAGCTCGGTCTCGACAGCGACGAGGCCGCGGCTCCGCTCACCCCGATCGAGCAGGACGAACTGCCCTCCGGGGCGCCTCTCGACGAGTTCCTCGCCACGATCGCATGGCCCGATGCCGTCACCGGCTGCGCACTGACGGTGGAGCGCCTGATGCTCCCGCCGTCCGCCGAGGGCTCCGTCCCGGACGGCCTCGACGAGGCGGGTCTGGCCCGCTGGGTCGCCGAGCACCCGGACCGCCAGGAGGTCCGGATGACGGTGGCCGTGCTGCGTGACGGGGCGCGCGAGTCGGCCATCCGGCTCCGAGAGAAGGACTCCCCCACGGACGTCCTGACCGGCTCCGACCTGGTCCCCGCCCTGGCTGAGGCGCTGTCCGCCACGTTCGAAGGCTGATCCGTCCGGCGGCCGGACCACGGGGGGACGCGGTCCGGCTCCGGCCGGTCATCAGCCCGCGGTGCAGCTCGGGAGAGCGGCGGTGTCGCCCTTCTGGACCTTCTGCAGCGACCGCACCGCGTCGCGGATGGTCTCGACCTTGATGAGCGTGAGCCCGTCGGGGGTGTCCGAGGCGGCGGCGGGGCAGTTGGCGGCCGGCGTGAGGAAGTACTTCGCGCCGGCGTCACGCGCGCCGACCAGCTTCATGTCGATGCCCCCGATGGGGCCTACCTTGCCGTTGTCGTCGATGGTGCCGGTGCCCGCGACGAAATGGCCGCCGGTCAGGGCGCCGGGGGTCAGCTTGTCGACGATGCCGAGGGCGAACATGAGCCCGGCGCTGGGCCCGCCCACGTCGTCGAGCTTGATGTCGATCTTGAACGGGAAGGTGTGGTCCGTACCGGCCTGGATACCGACGATCGCGCGGCCGCCGTCCTCCGCCCGCTTGGTCGTAACGGTGATCTTCTCGCTCACGGTGGGCTCACGGCCGGCCTTCTCCGCGGCGGCGGCGTCCTTGGCCGGGACGATGGTGAAGTCGACGGGCCGGCCGGGACTGCGCTTGGTGACGATCTCCGCCACGTCCTTCGGCTCGCGGACGGCCGTGCCGTCCACCTCCTTGATCACGTCCCCGGCGTGCAGCTTGCCTTCGGCGGGGCTGCCCTTCTGGACGGAGGAGACGACCACGCGGGAGGCCACCGGGATGTTCAGCTGCCTGAGGGCGGCGACGCGGGCGCTCTCCTGGGACTGGCTGAACTCCTCCGCGTTCTCCTGCGTGGACTGCTCCTCGGTCTTGCCGTCCGGGTAGAGCGTGTCGTGCGGCACGACGACGATGTCGTCGGCGAGCCATCCGGCGACGGCCTCGACGAGGTTCATCCGGTACTCCGCGCCGGTGACCCTGACGGTCGTCATGTTGAGGTTTCCGGCGGTGCGGTAGGTCTCCTGGCCGGAGATCCGCAGCACCGGCTCCCCCTCGGAGTCGCCCAGGGTGTTGACGGTGGGCCCCGGGCTCATCTCGGCGTAGGGCACCGGGATGAGTACTCCCGCGCAGAGCAGCGCGATGAGAGCGAGGGTCGAGGCGAGCATCGTCGCGGTGCGGCGTGGCATGGAACGACAGTACGGGACGGGTCTGTCGGCGCACCCCCGGGGCCGTACGCACCGGGCGATGATCAGACGGTGCCGCTGCGGGAGTGGATCTTGTCCATAGCGTCCCGGAACCGCGCATAGCCGTCCAGTTCGACTATGTCCTCCGTGGTCCGGCTCCGCGATGCCCAGCTACCCCATATCGCGGCGCCGATGGCAGCGAACAGTGGTATCAGCAACCAGGCGAGTGCTGCCATCGCGACCTCCCGTCCCCAAGAGCGAAAGCAATCGACTGATCAGCAGATTAACCATCTGCAGTCTCAACGCTCCTGCCGGGGAGGCGGTTACGCAAATCGGCCGTGTCCGGGCGCCCGGAGCGCCCGTCGGCGGCCGGGTCAGCAGGAGCCGACCCACTCCTCGGTGCCGTCCGAGAAGCGCTGGTGCTTCCAGATCGGGACCTCGTGCTTCAGGTCGTCGATCAGCTTCCGGCACGCCGCGAACGCCTCCGCGCGGTGCGGGCAGGACACGGCGACGACCACCGCGAGATCACCGACGGCCAGGTCGCCCACCCGGTGGACGGCGGCCAGGGCGCGTACAGGGAAGTCCGCGACGACCTTCTCGGCGACCCGGCGCAGCTCGGCCTCGGCCGTGGGGTGGCTGGAGTACCCGAGCGCGTCCACATCGGCACCGCCGTCGTGGTTGCGGACCGTGCCCACGAAGAGCGCGGTGCCACCGGCGGCGTCGTCGCCGACGGCCTGGAACACCTCGTCCAGGGAGAGCGGGGTGCCGCGAATCGCCAACAGCCGAATCGGATCATCGGCGACACGCTCACCGGGGTGGTCGTACGTGGGAACCATGTCCCCATCGTGCCGCACAGCACCGACATCACGGAATTGCGCGTTCGCCTGGCGGACACCCGCCCACCTTGGAGCCTCCTACAGCCGAGGCCCGGGCCGGGCCGCCACCCGGCCCGGGCCGCATGCGACCGGGGCAGCGGCCGCAGGCCGCAGGGCGGCTACAGGCCGCGCCGGCGGCGGGCGCGGCGGACCAGGGCAGCCGTGCCGAGGAGGGCGACCGTGGCGCCCGCGGCGCCCGCCGCAGTCGCGTCCTTGCGGCCGAGACGGCGGCCCGCGACGGTGTGACGGCCCGAGACCTCCTCCAGGAGCGCGGCCAGCACCTCCTCGTTGGTCCACCGCGGGCGCCAGCCCGCGTCGTGGAGGCGGCCGACGCTCACCACCCAGGGGTGCATCGTGTACGCCAGGTCACCGGCCGGCGACGGAGTGAGACCGATCCGGTGGAGCCTGGCCGCCGCGCCGAGGGCGACCGCCGAGGGCAGCTCCATACGCCGGATACCGCTCAGCTCCTCGACCTCCTCCTGCTCCAGCCAGCCGTCGCAGCCGACCGCGAACTCACCCTCGGCCTTCTCCAGGGCCGCGTACTCCAGGGCGCTGACCAGGTCCTCGACGTGGCAGAACTGCCAGGCCGGGCGGGAACCGGCGACCACGAGCAGCCTCGGCGACTCGAAGTAGCGCGTCAGGGCGGTGTCCGTACCGCCGACGAGGACGGCGGGGCGTACGACGGTGATGTTCAGGCCGGGGTGCGCGCGTGGGGCCCTGCGCGCGAGGCGCTCGATCTCCAGCAGGTCGCCCACCCCGGTCGCCTCCGCGGTGGCACGCAGCTCGGCGTCCTCGGAGAGCGGGATGTCGTTGTCCGGCAGGGCGCCGTAGACCATGGCCGAGGTGCACAGGACTGCCCGGCGGACGCCCGCCGCCGCGGCCGCCGTCAGCACGGTCTGGGTGCCTCGGACGTTGTACGCGGTCCGGGCCGCGGCGTCGGACTCCAGGTCGAGGTCGAGGGCCAGGTGCACCACGACGTCCGCGCCGCGCAGCTTCTCGGCGATGGCCGGGTCCCGTACGTCCAGAATGTGCCAGTGCGCCTCGGGCACCTCGCCGCGGCGCTCGTCGATGGCGATGACCTGCTTGATCTCATCGGACGCGACAAGGCGCCTGGTCAGCAGGTCGCCGACGCCGGAGGCGGCGCCGGTGACCGCGACGACGGGACCCCGGGCGGCGGACGGGGTTGAACGGTTTCGCGCTGCGCGAACCTGCGGATCTGGGGAACTCACCAGGCGTCTCCAGCGGTTGTCTTCAGTACGTACGCGGACAAGGCGTGCGCACCAGGTGGCGTCCATCCTGCCGCAGGCGATGCGTCAGTGGAGCACCGAGCCCCAGACCGGCACGGATGTCTACGCTGGGTGTGATGTCGGGCAGCCGCCGTCGGCAGGAGCCGGCGGCCCAACGAGCCGAGGAAACCCGTGAGCGACACCCCATTCGGATTCGGCGTCCCGCCGGAGGAGCCGGACGACGGCGACGAGGGCAAGAAGAAGCCCGAGGGTGGTGCCGGCCCCTTCGGGTTCGGCGGTCTGCCCGGCGGCGGCCAGGGCGGCCCGGACAATCCGTTCGCCGCCATGTTCGGTTCGTTCAACCCCGCCGACCTGGGCGCGGCCTTCCAGCAGCTCGGCCAGATGCTCAGCTACGAGGGCGGGCCGGTGAACTGGGACATGGCCAAGCAGATCGCCCGCCAGACCGTCTCCCAGGGCACCCCCGACGGCACGAAGGACGTCAGCGTGGGCGCGGCGGAGCGCACCGCGGTCGAGGAGGCGGTGCGCCTGGCCGATCTGTGGCTGGACGGTGTGACGTCGCTGCCGTCCGGGGCGAACACCGCCGTCGCCTGGTCCCGCGCGGAGTGGGTCGAGGCGACGCTGCCCGCGTGGCAGCAGCTGGTGGACCCGGTCGCGGAGCGGGTCGGCGCGGCCATGGGCGATGTGCTGCCCCAGGAGATGCAGGCCATGGCGGGCCCGCTGATCGGCATGATGCGCTCCATGGGCGGCGCCATGTTCGGCCAGCAGATCGGCCAGGCCGTGGGTGTGCTGGCCGGTGAGGTGGTCGGCTCGACGGACGTGGGGCTGCCGCTGGGCCCGGCCGGGAAGGCCGCGCTGCTGCCGCTGAACGTGGCGGCGTTCGGCCGCGACCTGAGCGTGCCGCTGGACGAGGTGCGGCTGTACCTGGCGCTGCGCGAGGCGGCCCACCAGCGGCTCTTCGCGCACGTGCCGTGGCTGCGCTCGCATCTGTTCGGCGCGGTCGAGGGCTACGCGCGCGGGATCAAGGTCGACACGTCCAAGCTGGAGGACGCGGTCTCGCAGCTCGATCCCTCGAACCCGGAGCAGCTGCAGGAGGCGCTCCAGCAGGGCATGTTCCAGCCGGAGGACACGGCCGAGCAGAAGGCAGCGCTGGCCCGCCTGGAGACGGCGCTCGCGCTGGTCGAGGGCTGGGTGGACGCCGTGGTGCACGCGGCGGCCGCGTCCCGCCTGACGTCCGCGGACGCGCTGCGCGAGACGCTGCGGCGGCGCCGCGCGTCGGGCGGCCCGGCCGAGCAGACCTTCGCGACGCTGATCGGCCTGGAGCTGCGGCCGCGCAGGCTGCGGGACGCCTCGCGGCTGTGGGCGTCGCTCACCGACGCGCGCGGGGTCGACGGGCGCGACGCGCTGTGGGCGCACCCCGACATGCTGCCGACGGCCTCCGACCTGGACGATCCGGACGGCTTCGTGCACCGGGAGCATCTGGACTTCTCCGAGCTGGACAAGATGCTCGGCGAGGCGGCCGGCGGTGGCACCGACGGTACCCAGGAGCGCCCCGGCGAGGACGGTAAGGACGACACCGACAAGTGAGCCGCCTGCACACCGACGCCGTCCTGGTGCTGAAGGGGTACGAGGACCAGCGAGAGCTGCGCGAGACGTATCTGGACCACCTCTCGGCGTACGAGGACGCGATGTGGAAGGCATGCACGGCCGGCCACCTCACAGCCAGCGCGCTGGTGGTGGACCCGGAGCACGGCCGGGTACTGCTCACCCTGCACAGGAAGATGCGCATGTGGCTGCAGATGGGCGGCCACTGCGAGCCCGAGGACCGCACGGTGGCCGGGGCGGCGCTGCGCGAGGCCACCGAGGAGTCCGGGATCGGCGGGCTGGCGCTGCTGCCCGGCGGGCCGGTGCGGCTGGACCGGCACTCGACGCCCTGCGCCTGGCACCTGGACGTGCAGTACGCGGCGGTGGCCCCGGCGGGGGCGGTCGAGGCGATCAGCGACGAGTCGCTGGACCTGCGCTGGTTCCCGTACGACGAGGTGGCGGGCGTGGCCGACGAGTCGGTGGTCCGGCTGGTGGAGCGGACGCTGGCCCGTCTGTGAACCCGGGCGCGTCCCGGCGAGGTGTAACGCGTCCTGGCCGCGTGTAAGGGGCGGCCGCTATTGCATGCCGCCCCTTACAGGTTCAGTTCCGGTCGCCGGTTCAGTTCCAGGCGTTGTTCTGGTTCTGGCCGTGCGCACCCTGCTGGCCGACGCCGAACTGCGCGCCGATGCCCTGGCCGATCTGCGCGTTCTGCGGCGGCATGACCTCGCTGGGCTGGACGAGCGCGTATCCCTGGCCGAGGAAGTTCAGCTCCCAGCCCTCGCCGGTGTTGCCACGGCGCCTGCGGATGTTCGACGAGTGGGTCTGGGCCTGCATCTGCACGCGCAGCGACGACGACCAGGCGACGATCGCGTCGGCGTCGACGTTGACGTACTTGTCCGGCGTGACCTGCATCATCAGGGGCTGGCCGGAGGTCATGAGGGCGACCTGACCGCGACCCGAGATGTTGAGCTGGTACTTGCCGGAGCCGGAGATCCCGTACTGGCTGTCCACGGCGATGACCTCGGTGTGCAGGCTCGAGTCGAGCGCCAGCACATAGGCGCTGTCCACGGTCAGCCCCTCCTGGTCGATGTCCACGACGTGGACGTACTGCGCCAGGTTGGCCAGGTAGACGGTGCCCTGCCCGGAGCAGCGCATCAGGTCGAGCCCCTCGCCGGTGTGGGCGCGGGCCCTGCGTGGGCTCTGGTTCTGGTACTCGCCGTCGAAGTCCATGAGGCCCTGGTAGGCGACCATGGCGCCCTTTCGGGCGAGGACGTCGTCGTGACCGGTGAGGGCGACCCGCAGGAGCTGCGGGTTCTGCATGGTGTACCGGTCCTGGCTCTGCTGTTCCGTGTAGCTGAAAAGCGGGCTCTGCATGGTGTGTTCTCGCTCCCCCTGGCTCAGTGCCGGATCCGCAGGCGGTCGGTACTGTCCTCGCTCGGCTGTACGACGACGATGCCCTGGCCCGAGAAGGCCATCTGGTACGCCTCGCCGCTGCCCCGCCCGATCAGCGAGCCGGCCTTGAAGCTCCGCTTGCCCTTCACCTTCAGGGAGGGCGACCAGGCGACGAGCGCGTCCGGGTCGACGTACGTCTCGTCGTCGCCTCGGCCGCAGTCGACGACGACCGGCGTGCCGCGCGAGGTGAGCGCGACCCAGCCGGTGCCGCCGATCTGGACGTTCCACAGACCCTGGCCGGCGAACTTCGCCATGCCCTTGACGCGCTCGACGCCCCACTGCAGGTGGGCGTCGAAGGCCAGCACATTGGTGCCGTTGACGGACAGGGCGTCGTTGTCGAGGTGGACCACCACGACGTCCGCGCCGTAGTCGGCGAGGTAGAGGAGGCCGTCGCCGGAGCACTTCATGAGGGGCGCGCCTTCGCCGGTGATCCAGGAAGCGGCGATCTGGCGGACTGCGGGCGGGTTCGGCTCGTACTGGACGAAGCCCTCGTAGGCGACGACGGAGCCGGTCCGGGCGAACAGGTCCTGGCCGGTGGCCATGGCGACCTTGAGCATCGCCGAGCCGTGGTTCTCCATCCGGGCGGCGACGGGGGTCGGGGCGTAGCCCGCGAGCTGCTGGTTCATTCTTCGGGCTCCCTCAGACCTCGTACGGCTGGACGACGATGAAGTTGCCGGGGGCTCCCCGGAACTGGAGGTTCACGGTCTCGCCGCTGTGGCCCGGGTAGGCGTTGCGGCGCAGCCGGACCTGGGTGGAGAGCACCACCTGTGAGGCGGCCGACCAGGCGACGACCGCGTTGCAGTCGGCGAACGTGGTGGGTGTGACCGGCAGGACGACCGGGACGCCCTGGGTCTTCACGACGACCGTGCCGGTGCCCTGGAAGAGCATTGTGAACAGCGCCCCGCCGGGGATGCCGTGGCCCTCGATCCGGCGGACCTCGTGGTGCAGCGACTCGTCGAACGCGAGGACGTTCTCTGCCGAGACGCAGATCCCGTCGCCCTGGAGCTCGATGGGGTGCAGTTGGGCGTTGTTCTCGGCGAGGAAGACCTGGCCGCGGCCGGTGCAGCGCATGAGCTGCATCTCCTGGCCGGTGGCGTTGCCGACGATACGACCGGCGAAGCCGGCGCCCTTGTAGCTGAAGTCGACCTTGCCCTGGTACATGACCATGCTGCCCTGGCGGGCCAGCACGGGCGTCTGGCCCATGGCCAGGTCGACCCGCATGAGCTGCGGATTCTGCGGCGTCCAGCGCTGCCCGGTGGGCGTTTCGCGGTACTTCTGGAGCGCGGCGGCCAGACCGGCGCCCTGCGGGGCTCCCTGGGGGGCGCCGTGCGCGGCGCCGTGCGGCATCCCGGCGGGCGGCATGCCCATGGGCGGCTGCTGGCCGTACGGGGGTGTCTGCCCGTAGGGGGCCGGGGCGGGCGCGCCGTGCGGTGGCGTCTGGCCGGGCACGTGGCCGTACGGCGGGGGCTGCGGTGGCTGCTGGTGCTGCGGCCGGCCGTACGGGGCCGGGGGCGGCGTGGGCGCCTGCGGGGCTACCGGGGCCGTGGGCGCGGGTGTCTGCGGGGCCAAGGGGGCGGCCATGGTGGGCGCCGTGTGCAGGGGCTGCTGCGGGGGTACGGGCGCGGGGGCCGGAGCCGGGGCCGTGGCCGTGGGGGCGCCGAACGACGGCGCGGGCTGGGCTGGCAGGCCCGGTGCGGAGGCGCCGGGCGGAGGCGCGAAGGCCGGTGCCGCCTGCGGCTGCTGGGGCTGCTGCTCCTCTTCCAGGACCTCGCCGCCGAAGTTCTTGAGCAGCGCGTCCAGTCCGCCGTCGAAGCCCTGTCCGACGGCGGCGAAGCGCCAGCCGTCCTTGCGGTAGAAGTCGCCGAGCATCACCGCGCGCTCGGTGCTGAACTCTGCGCCGCCGAAAGCGTACCGGGCGACCTCCTCGCCGCCCGCGACGATCCGGATGTAGCCGGGGCCCACCTGGGACATCTGACCGGCGCCGTCGAGCGTGGCCGTGAAGGACAGCTTGTGGATGCCCTCCGGTACGCGGTCGAGCGTCACACGGAACGACTCGGTGTCCCCGGCCTGCCCGCCGAGCAGCTGGATGGACTCCTCGGGCGACTTCGGCTGGTTGAAGAAGACGAAGTACCGGTCGTCGGAGAGCCGCTCGTCGGCGTCGAGCCCGAAGCAGCTGATGTCGAAGGTCAGTCCCGGCCCGGCGATCTGCACGCCGACGTACAGATCGGTTCCGGCTGTCAGATCACTGATCCGGGCCTTGTGGCCCCGTTGGAATTCCCTGGCCATGCGTAACGACCGTCCCCCATCCCGGATGGTGTGTGCGTCGCGACAGGCTAACGGCTGGGTGCGACGGCGACCACGTCGGTGGGGGGCTCGGTACCGACTCGGTACAGGATCGGTGAATGTCAGTCGGAGGAGGTGCCCGGAAGGTGCGGCAGCCGGTCGGCGGCGACCACGCCCTCGAGGTAGCCGCGGGCTCGTTCCGTACGGGGGTAGGACTCCAGCAGCCGCCAGAACCGCTGCCCGTGTCCGGGGACGAGCAGATGGGCCAGCTCGTGGAGGAGCACATAGTCGACGACGTACTCGGGCATGCCCTGGAGCCGGTGCGAGAGCCGGATGCTGCCCTCGGCGGGGGTGCAGGAGCCCCAGCGGGTGTTCTGGTTGGTGACCCAGCGGACGGACGCGGGCCGGGCCCTGCCGTCGAGGTACTGCGTGGACAGCCGCTCGGCGCGCTCGGCCAGCTCGGAGTCGCCGAGAAGCCGTTTGTTCTCCTGCGCGGCGAGCTTGTCGAGCATGACCGTGACCCAGCGCCGCTCCTCCGCCTCCGACATCCGGGCGGGGATGAGGACGACCGTGCGGTCGCCTTCACGGTAGGCGGAGACCGTTCTGCGGCGTCGGGAGCTCCTTCGCACCTCGACGGCGGACGTCCCGCGGGCACGGGGCGCGTCGCTGGTGGGGCTGCTGTCAGGGTCGGCGGGCACGTCTCGACGTTACCCGCTGGCCGTGGGGAAGTCCTCCATCGGAACGGTTCGGGCACCGTCCCCGTCCACAGCCTGCACCATTTGCATGATTAACGCGCTGGCCTGTGGACGACGGTCGGCGGGCGTCGTGCCACCGACGGCATGCTGACCGCGTGATGGACGGGATGGGGGCGGTGGACCGGCGATCGGTGGCCGGCGCCCGGTCCGGTCCCATGATCGATGGGGGGCATGCATGCATCCGATGGTGAAGCCGGCGCTGCGGCGCGCATGGCGGGATCTTCAGTATGTGCAGTTCGGGGTGGCGCCCGCGCACGCGGTGGTGGTGGGGCCCGTGGACACGACGACGGGGAGCCTGCTGGGGCTGCTCGACGGGACGCGGGGCGTTCCGCTGCTGCGGGAGGAGGCACGGGCGCTGGGGGTGCCGGACGGCTGGCTGGAGGCGCTGCTGGACCGGCTGGCGGAGGCGGGTCTGCTGGAGGACACGGCGGGTGACCGGGCGGCGGACGCGGTGCGGCGGGATGCGGGGGCGCTGGACCGGCTGCGCGCCGATGTGGGGTCGCTGTCGGTGGTGCACCGGCGGCCGGGCGGTGCGATACGGCGGCTGGCGGCGCGGGGCGGTATGCGGGTGCAGGTGCGGGGGGCGGGCCGGGTGGGGGCGAGTGTCGCGGCGCTGCTGTCGGCGGCGGGGGTGGGCCGGGTGGAGGTGCTGGACGGTGGGCGGGTGGAGCCGTGGGACGTGGCGCCGGGCGGGGTGCCGGCCGAGGCCGTCGGGGAGCGGCGGGACGTCGCGGCGCGGCGGCTGGTGCGGCGGTCGGCTCCGGGTGGCCGTGCGCCTCGGGAGTCCGTGGGGCCGGAGCCGGGGTTGTCGCTGGTGGTGGTCGCGCCGCGGGACGGACTGGCGGCGTACGCCCCGGACCCGGTGACGGCGGACGCGTGGCTGGGCACGGGGACGCCGCATCTGTTCGCCGGGGTGGTGGAGGCGACCGGTGTGGTGGGTCCGCTGGTGCTGCCCGGGGACACGGCGTGCGCGCGCTGCGTGGACCTTCACCGCACCGACGCCGACCCGGCGTGGCCTCGGCTGCTGGCGCAGTGGCGGTCGGGGCGCGGCGGTGCGGTGCCGGCGGGGGACGTGGGGCTGACGGCGGCCGTCGCGGGGCTGACGGCGGCGCACGCGCTGGCGTTCCTGGACGGGGATCCGCCGGCGAGCACGGGGACGCGCTGGGAGGCGTCGTCGCCGCTGCTGGAGTGGCGGGCGCTGCGGGTGCTGCCGCACGCGGAGTGTCCGTGCGGAGCGGCCCGCCGGGAGGACGGGCGGGGTGCGGCCGGGGTGGAACGGGAGCGGGCGTCGGGTGCCCGGAGGCGGCAGGACACAATGGCGGGGTAACCGCCGTCGGCGGCGCGTGTCAGGGCAACGCGGCACGGCAGTCTGGGCTTTGGAGGGGCGTATGTCTGATCTTCCCCGGAAGGCGGTCACCCGGACCGCCAAGTTGGCCGCTTTGCCATTGGGCTTCGCGGGGCGGGCCACATGGGGGCTGGGTAAGCGGATCGGGGGCAAGTCCGCCGAGATCGTGGCGCGGGAGCTGCAACAGCGCACGGCCGAACAGTTGTTCAAGGTGCTGGGCGAGTTGAAGGGCGGTGCCATGAAGCTCGGGCAGGCGCTGTCCGTCTTCGAGTCGGCGCTTCCGGAGGAGGTCGCCGGTCCGTACCGGGCGGCGTTGACCAAGCTTCAGGAAGCGGCGCCGCCGATGCCGACACGGACGGTGCACGCCGTCCTGGAGGAGCGGCTGGGTGAGGACTGGCGCGCTCTTTTCCTGGAGTTCGAGGACAAGCCCGCGGCGGCGGCGTCGATCGGCCAGGTGCACCGGGCGATGTGGCACGACGGGCGCGAGGTCGCCGTGAAGGTGCAGTATCCGGGGGCGGGCGAGGCGCTGCTGTCGGATCTGGCCCAGCTGAGCCGGTTCGCCCGGCTGCTGGGGCCGCTGGTGCCGGGTATGGACATCAAGCCGTTGATCACCGAGATGCGTGACCGGGTGTCGGAGGAGCTGGACTACGGTCTGGAGGCGCGGGCGCAGCGGGAGCACGCCGCCGAGTTCGCGGACGACCCCGACGTGGTGGTGCCGGATGTGGTGCACCAGTCGGAGCAGGTGCTGGTGACGGAGTGGATCGACGGGGTCCCGCTGTCGGAGGTGATAGCGGACGGCACGCCGGAGGAGCGGGACCGGGCCGGGCAGTTGCTGGCACGGTTCCTGTTCTCGGGGCCGGCGCGTACAGGACTGCTGCACGCCGACCCGCATCCGGGGAACTTCCGCCTGCTGCCCGGTGAGGGCGGCGGGCCGCGGCTCGGGGTGCTGGACTTCGGAACGGTGGACCGGCTGCCCGGCGGGCTGCCGGAGACCATAGGCACCTGTCTGCGGACGGCCCTGGAAGGTGAGGCGGAGACGGTCTATGAGCTGTTGTGCGACGAGGGCTTTGTGAAGGAGTCGATCGAACTCGACCCGGACGCGGTGCTGGACTATCTGCTGCCCATCATCGAGCCCGCCGATGCGGACGAGTTCCTGTTCACGCGCGAGTGGATCCGTACGCAGGCGGCGAGGATCGCCGATCCACGCTCCCCGGCGCACCAGCTGGGAAAGCAGCTGAACCTGCCGCCCGCGTATCTGCTGATACACCGGGTGACGCTGAGCACGATCGGGGTGCTGTGCCAGCTGAACGCCACGGTGCGGCTCCGGGACGAGCTGGAGGCGTGGCTGCCGGGGTTCCTGCCGGACGAGCCGGTGGAGGAGCCGGCCTGACCGTGGCCCGACTCGGCCCGTCACCACCAGGCCGAGTCGAGTCTGCTCTCGATGGACCTGATGTGGGTGCGGGCGCAGGTTTCGCAGAAGTAGTGTCTGGTGCCGTTCTCGACGGAGCAGGTCCAGGTCACGGGGAGGCTGTCGGCGGTCGTGCCGCAGCGCGAGCACACCACGCTCTGCGTGCGCGACTGCGCGGGGTCGGGAGTCCGCTCGTTCACCACGAGACGATAACTCCACCGGGCACCGGATCCTCGTGCAACGCACCGCGGGGGCCGGTCCGTTCGGACCGGCCCCCGCGAGGAGCAGTGACGGTTGGTCTGTCGCCGTGGCCGGCCGGCTACTGCATGACCGCCATGGCCAGCGCGCGGCGGGCGCGGAGCGAGGCGCGCTCGGCGCGGCGCTGCATCCGCCGCGCGGTGATCAGGCGCGCGCCCTGGCGTTGCTCGTCGGCTTGCCTGAGGCGCTCGTGCATATGAGCACGGGCCAGGGCTTCTGGGATGAGTTGCATTTCTCGGGTCCTGTTCTGGCGCGAGGCGTGCGCGCCGAGGGTGGTGACGTCAGGGGTCGCGGAGCCCATGGGCTCGTTCGTGGAAGAGGTCATCGGAGCCTGCTTCTGGGGGTTGTGCGTGATGGGGCGGTCGATGGTTCCGGTGGCGGTGATCATGCCGTGACCGGGTTCTTGCGCGGGCGGCCACGCGGCCGCTTGCGGGCGACGACCACGCCCTGGACGAAGAGCTCACCGCCCCAGACACCCCACGGCTCGCGCCGCTCCTTGGCGCCGGCCAGGCAGGCGGCCATCAGCGGGCAGGTGCGGCAGAGGGACTTGGCGTACTCGACGTCGGCCGGCGACTCGGCGAAGAAGACCTCCGGGTCGAAGGAGCGGCAGGGGACGGGTACGCCGAGGTTCTCGATGGCGTCGTCGAGCGCGGTGAGGGCGGTCAAGTCGTGGTCCTCCGTGAGGCCGGACGGGGGGATCGTTTCGGAAGGCGGTACGGACGGGGCGTGCGCTTCGAGTTGCACGGTGGTGTTTTCCTCGTCTGGTCGGTCCGGCTGGTCGGCCGGTGGGCTGGTACCGGGTTCTGCTTGTCCCGAGGCTCCTTCGTCCTGTTCCGCCCGTTGGGGCAAAACAGAAGGGCCGCGGATCCCGGGTGGGGTTCCGCGGCCCTGAAGGCGCCGGCCTGATTTTGGATCAGGCTGGATCACTCCAGGGTTCGAGCCCACGGAAGGCCCACATCGTGTGGTGCTGCGTCTGCTTCGTGTTGCCGGCACCGGTCGCCGCAAAGGCATAGGCCGGGGCCTGTGCCGCTGCTACTTCTGCTTCCAGTGCCTTGCTCGGTCGCTCATTGGCCTCAAGTCCCTCGATGACGGGGAGAGCCGACAGCGGGAACGACGGACGGACGGCCCGGGAGCCGCACAGACCGGTGCCGATGAACTGCGAATCCGACAGGCCGGAGAGGCCGAGCGAGCAGGCGGAGACGACCGAGCGATCGGTCATTTTGGCGGTGCTGATGAAGCTGGTGGTGATGCTGATCACTGGAATCGCCTCCTCTCGGCATCTCGGGGGGATCGGCCGGAGCCGGTCCCTCGTGTATTCGGATAAGTACAGCACGACGACAGGGCTTCAAGGAAGCCGCTGTTCGCGTGGTTAAGAACCTATGGGGATGACTGGGGCGGGCGCAAACTGTTTTTTCGACGAGTTGGCATCAGTCTTCGCCTTCGTCGTCGGCGAGTTGCCGACCCGCGCACATGGCGAGGACATCGGCGCCGAACCGATTGAGCTTGCGCACGCCGACGCCAGGGATGGCGGCGAGCTCGCCGTCGGTGGACGGGACGGTCTCGGCGATGGCGATGAGGGTCTTCTCGGTGAAGACACAGAAGTCGGGCTGGCCCAGCCGGCGCGCCTGGCGGGTGCGCCATTCGAGGAGCCGCTCGTAGAGGCCCTCGTCCATCTCCGAGGGGCAGTCCTCGCAGCGCATCAGCTTCATCTCGCCCGCGACGGTGAGAGTCGTGCCGCACACCCGGCAGCGGACCGGGCCGCGGGCACGCCGGGGGCGAGCCCCGGCCGGGCGGCGCTGGACGGCGCCACCGGAGTGGGCGGCACGGGCGGCCGGTCCGCCGCTGCCGGGGCGCAGGCCCTTCAGGAACCTGGAGGGCTGACGGTTCGGGCGGCCGCCGGGCGAGCGGGACAGCCACCACGAGAGGCTGAGGTGGTGGCGGGCGCGGGTCACGCCGACGTAGAGCAGGCGCCGCTCCTCCTCTATCTGCTCGTCGGTCCTGGCGTAGGTGATGGGCAGGGTGCCTTCGGTGAGGCCGACCAGGAACACGGCATCCCACTCGAGGCCCTTCGCCGCGTGGAGGGAGGCGAGCGTCACCCCCTGGACGGTGGGGGCGTGCTGGGCGGCGGCCCGCTCGTCCAGTTCGGCCACCAGGTCGGCGAGGGCGGCGTCCGGGCGGGCGCGGGCCAGGTCCTCGGCGAGGCGGACCAGCGCGGCGAGGGACTCCCAGCGGTCCCGTACGGCGCCGGAGCCGGCCGGGGGCTCGGTCGTCCAGCCCTTGGTGGACAGGACGGCGCGGACCTGGGACGGCAGGTCGACCACGTCGTCGAGCAGCGGGTCGTTGCCGCCGAAGCGGGCCGCGCTGCGCAGGGCGGCGCCCGCCTCCCGTACCTCCTGGCGGTCGAAGAAGCGCTCGGCGCCGCGCAGCTGGTAGGGCACGCCCGCGTCGGCGAGGGCCTGCTCGTAGATCTCCGACTGGGCGTTGACGCGGTACAGCACGGCGATCTCACCGGCCGGGACGCCGGAGGCGATCAGGTCGCGGATGTGGCGCGCGGTGCCCTCGGCCTCGGTGGGTTCGTCGCCGTACTCGGTGTAGACCGGCTCGGGTCCGGGGTCCCGCTGTGAGACGAGCTCCAGCCGGTGGTCGGCGGCGCGGCCGGAGGCCAGGGCGAGGATGCCGTTGGCCAGGTGGACGACCTGGGGCGTGGAGCGGTAGTCGCGGACCAGTTTGACGACGGTCGCGTCGGGGTGGCGGGTGCGGAAGTCCAGCAGATAGTCGGGGGTGGCGCCGGTGAAGGAGTAGATCGTCTGGCTGGCGTCGCCGACGACGCAGAGGCTGTCGCGGTCGCCGGTCCACAGGTCGAGGAGGCGCTGCTGGAGCGGGGAGACATCCTGGTACTCGTCGACCACGAAGTGCTGGTACTGGCCGCGGACCTGTTCGGCGATGTCGTGCCGGTCCTGGAGGATGCCGACGGTGAGCAGCAGCACGTCCTCGAAGTCGAGGACCTCGCGCTCCCGCTTCAGCTGCTCGTACATCGCATAGATCTGGCCGGTCTCGGCCGTGGCGCGGGGTGCGTCGCGCTGTGCCTTGGCGACGGCGGCCGAATAGTCGCCGGGCACCGTCTGGGTGACCTTCGCCCACTCGATCTCGGACGTGACGTCGCGCAGCTCGGTGCGGTCGAGCCGGACCCGGCAGCGGGCGGCCGCGTCGGCGACAAGCTGGGCCTTGCGGTCGATGAGGCGGGGCAGCTCGCCACCGACTGCTTTCGGCCAGAAGTACTGGAGCTGGCGCAGGGCCGCGGAGTGGAACGTACGGGCCTGCACCCCGCCCGCGCCCAGCTGCCGCAGCCGGCCGCGCATCTCACCGGCGGCGCGGTTGGTGAACGTGACGGCCAGCACACTCGCCGGCTGCAGGATCCCGGCGCGCACCCCGTAGGCGATCCGGTGGGTGATCGCCCGGGTCTTGCCCGTGCCCGCACCCGCCAGTACGCACACCGGCCCGTGCAGGGCCGTCGCCACCTCGCGCTGCTCGGGGTCGAGCCCGTCGAGCACCGCGTCGGCCGACTCGGGGACCTGCGGGAAGAGGGTGGAGTGCGTCGCTGTCACCCCGCCATGCTGCCAGGTCCCCGGGTGGGGCCGGGCGGTTGTCCACAGGGGTGCGACGCCGGTCATACCGCCCGAGGGAATGCCTGGCCGGTACGGGTACGTTTCAGGATGCGATCACGCACCCAGCGAACCGAGGAGCGGAAGAGACGATGCAGGGAACTGTGACGATGTACAGCACCACGTGGTGCGGCTACTGCCGTCGGCTGAAGAGCCAGATGGACCGCGAGGGCATCGCGTACACGGAGATCAACATCGAGCAGGACCCGCAGTCCGCCGCGTTCGTGGAGAAGGTCAACAACGGCAACCAGACCGTGCCGACCGTGCTCGTCACGCCGACCGGCGGTGGCGAGAACGTCGTCATGACGAACCCCAGCCTGAGGCAGGTCCAGCAGGCGCTGGTCGGCTGACGCCGCCCGCTGCTCCCCCGCGTGCGACGCCCCCGCCGGTATCCGACCGGAGGGGGCGTTCGCGCGTGCGGGCGCCGTCAGCCGACGCTGCCCGGCTTCGGCAGCGGCTTGCCGTACCAGAGCTCGATCAGGTGCGACGCGATCGAGATGCCGTACGGCGGCAGCACCTCGCCCGACTCGAAGGCGGCTGTCAGCTCCTCGCGGGAGAACCAGCGGGCCTCCTCGATCTCGTCGCCGTCCACGTCGATCTCGCAGGATGTGGCCCGCGCCGTGAAGCCCAGCATGAGGCTGGACGGGAACGGCCACGGCTGGCTGGCGACGTACTCGACCTCGCCCACGGTGACCCCGGCCTCCTCGAACACCTCGCGCACCACGGACTGCTCGATCGACTCGCCGGGCTCGACGAACCCCGCGAGAGTCGAGAAGCGGCCCTCCGGCCAGTGCACCTGCCGGCCCAGCAGCGCCCGGTCGTCCTCGTCCGTGACCAGCATGATCACCGCGGGGTCGGTGCGCGGGTAGTGCTCGGCGCCGCAGGCCGGGCAGCGGCGGATATGGCCGGCCGCGGCGATCACCGTGCGCTCACCGCAGCGGGAGCAGAAGCGGTGGAGGCGCTGCCAGTTCTCCAGGGCGACCGCGTGCACCATCAGGCCCGCGTCGCGCGCGTCCAGCAGCAGCCCGGCCTCGCGCAGCCCCGCGGGGCGCGCCGACTGGTCCATCCGGCCGGGCAGCGCGTCCTTCTGCAGCGCGAAGTAGCTGACGCCGTCCGTGTCCGTGCCGAGGAAGTAGCGGTGCGTCTCCGTCAGCGGCGCCTCGAAGGACGGCGTCATGACCAGCTCGGTGCGGCCGTCGGGGGTGTCGTCGACCAGCACCTGGCCACCGGACACCACGAACACGCGCGTGGTGGGGTGGCTCCACGCCGCCGCGAGCCACGCCTCGTCGAGGCGGTGGTGGGCGGCGCGGTCGATACCGCTCGGGGCGGTGAGACCGATCGGGCGGAAAACGGCCTCGTTGCTGATGGTGCTCACTGGTGCTTCCAACTCCCCCGGGGGTCTGGGTGTCTGTTCAGCATCGTCTTCAGCGGAGTGCGGCGGACAGGTCGCCCCACAGGTGGGCGGTCGCCTCCACGCCTTTGACCAGCAGGTCCAGCTCGACCTTCTCGTTCGGCGCGTGCCAGCCGTCGGACGGTACGGAGATGCCGAGGAACAGCACCGGCGCGGCCAGGACGTCCTGGAGGTCGGCCGCCGGCCCTGAGCCGCCCTCGCGCGTGAAGCGGATCTTCGCGCCGTCGAACGCGAGGCTCATCGACCGGGCGACGGCCTGGAGGGCGGGGTGGTCCAGCGGGGTCAGACAGGGGCGTGTGGCCGCCCCGAAGGTGATCTTGTGACGGATCCCGCCGGGGACGCGGGCGGCGACCCACTCGCGTACGGCCTGCTCGATCCTGTCCGGGTCCTGCCCGGCGACCAGCCGGAAGGACAGCTTCAGCTGGGCGGAGGACGGGATGATCGTCTTGCCGCCGGGGCCCTGGTAGCCGCCGCCGATGCCGTTGACCTCGGCGGTGGGACGGGCCCAGACACGCTCCAGCGTGGAGTAGCCGGCCTCGCCGAGCGTGCCGTACGACCGGGCGGCGGACAGCCACGCGGCCTCGTCGAAGGGCAGTTCCGCGATCAGCGCGCGTTCGGCGTCGGTGAGCTCGGCGACGCCGTCGTAGAAACCGGGGACCGTGACGCGTTCGTCCTGGTCGTGCAGCGCGGCGACCAGGCGGGCGGCGACCGTGGCGGGGTTCGGGACGGCGCCGCCGAAGGAGCCGGAGTGGATGTCCTGGTCGGGGCCGTACAGCTCGATCTCGCAGTCGGCGACGCCGCGCATGCCGGTGCAGACGGTCGGCGTCGTCTCCGACCACATGCCGGTGTCGGAGACGATCACGACGTCGGCGGCGAGCCGGTCGCTGTGCCGCTCGACCAGCGCCCGGAAGTACGTCGAGCCGGACTCCTCCTCACCCTCGACGAGGAACTTCAGATTGACGGCGGGGGCGGCGCGGCCGGTCAGCGCGAGGTGCGCGCGGACACCGAGGGTGTGGAAGAACACCTGTCCCTTGTCGTCGGCGGCACCGCGCGCGTAGAGCCGGTTCTCCCGGACGACGGGCTCGAAGGGGTCGCTGTGCCAGCCGTCCTCGCGGGCGGCCGGCTGCACGTCGTGGTGGCCGTAGACCAGGACCGTGGGGGCATCGGGGTCGTCCGAGAGCCACTCCGCGAACACCGCGGGGGCACCATCCGTCTCCCAGACCTCGGCGACCGGGAAACCGGTCTCCGCGAGCTTCGCGGCGAGCCACTCGGCGCTGCGCCGTACGTCCGGGGCGTGGCCGGGCTCGGCCGACACGGAGGGGATGCGCAGCCACTCGGCGAGGTCGTCGAGAAAGGCGGCGCGGTGCTGCGCTATGTACTTGCGTACGGTCTGGACGGCGCTGTCCGGGGTGTCGCTCATGCTCCTGAGCCTAACCGGCGCCGGGAGGTGTCCCGTCTGCCGTCTCACCGAGCAGGATGCGTTCGAGCTCTGCCCTGCCGGGGAGCCGGTCCGGCCGGACGACCTCCCCGCTGCGTACGTAGACGAAGGCGGCGCCGACCTCGGCGAGCGGCAGCTCGTGCTGCTCGGCCCAGGCGAGGCGGTAGACCGCGAGCTGGAGCGGGTCGCCGGTGCGGTGCCGGTTGGTCTTCCAGTCGACGATCTCGTACGCGCCGGTGATCGGGTCCCGGTAGACGGCGTCGATCCGGCCCCGGACCACGCGCCCGGCGAGCGTGAGCTGGAACGGCGCCTCCACGCGGTGCGGGGTGCGGTGGGCGTACGGCGTGTGCTCGAAGGCTTCCTTGAGGGCGGCCAGGTCCCGCTCGTCGGCGATCTCCGGCTCGTCGGCGTACACCTCCCCGCCGGGCAGCTCGTCGGGTCCCAGCAGCGGCAGCTCCTCGAACCGGGACTCCACCCACGCGTGGAACCGGGTGCCGCGCCGGGCGGCGGGCTGCGGCGGGCGTGGCATCGGCCGGGCGAGCTCCTCCGCGAAGGCGTCCGGGTCGGCGGCGAGGCGCAGCAGCTGCGACGCGGAGAGGGAGGCGGGCAGGGGCACCTCGCGCGTGGTGGCGCGGGAACGCAGGAGCTCACCGGTGAGCGCGTCCAGGTCTCGGTCCCAGGAGACGACGGCCCGGGCCTCCTCGGGGGTGAGCGGCTCGCCGGTGCCGACGGCGGATGTGCGCTGGTGCGGCAGGGTGTGCGGGGGTATGGCCCGGGTGTCCGGCGGCTCGTACGGGTCCTGCGGGTCGTACGGGTCCTGCGGGTCGTACGGGTCCTGCGGGTCGTACGAGGTCGCGTCGGCGTCGTATGGCTCGTCCGGGACGTCGGCGCCGTAGTCGTCCGGGATGTCCTCGGGTGGGGCGTCGTCCGGCCACGGGGCGTCCTGACCGTCCGGCCAGAGGTCGTCTTCCGGTCCCTCCGGGGACTGCTCCGGGGCGTCATGGTGCGGGATCTCATGGGGCGGGTTGTCCAGGTAGGCCATGACCGTGTCGGCTGCGTCGCGGCGGCGGGCCATGGAGTCGGGGTCGAGGGGCAGGGGCCACACCTGGTCGGCGGTGGCCGCATGGAGGGCCGGGTTCTCGGCGTCCTCGTCCGGCTCGTCCGCCCATGCCTCGATGTCGCCGAAGCCGGCCGCGCAGTGCTCGTACAGCGCGTGCAGGAAGGCGGAAGGGCCGCGGCGGCGCTTCTGGGAGGGGCCCCACCAGTGGGCCGAGCCGAGAAGCACCGAGCGGGGCCGGGTGAAGGTCACATATCCGAGGCGCAGCTCCTCGGTGTGCTGGTGGTCCCTCATGGCGTCCTTGAACGACTTCAGGGACTTCGCGTCCCAGGTGTCGATCTCCGGGAGGGTCGCGGCGTCGCCGCGCAGGGCGTGCGGGAGGACCTGCGGCTGGGCGGTCCACGCCTCACGGGCCCTGGTGCTGGGGAACTGGCCGGTCACGAGCCCGGGGACGGCGACGACGTCCCACTCCAGGCCCTTGGACTTGTGCGCGGTGAGGACCTTGACGGTGTTCTCACCGCCGGGCAGGGCGTTGTCGAGGCCCTTCTCGTACTGGGCGGCCGTGCGCAGGAACCCGAGGAAGGCCAGGAGCGTGGCCTCGCCGTCCAGGGAGGCGAACCGGGCTGCGATGTCCAGGAAGTTCGAGAGGGTCTCGCGACGGCGGGCGGCCAGGGCGTGCGGGGACGCGGAGAGCTCTACCTCCAGACCTGTGGTGGCGAGGATCCGGTGCAGGACGTCCATCAGGGGGTCGGCCAGGGAGCGGCGCAGGTCGCGCAGCTCGGCGGCCAGGCGGGCGAAGCGGACCCGGGCCTCGCCGGAGAAGGGCAGGCCGTCGTCGTGCCCGCCGGCGTCGAGGAAGGTGTCCAGGGCGTCCGCGAGGGAGATCACCTCGGCGGGGTCGACGCCCTCCACAGCGGCCGCGAGGCGCTCGTCGGCGTCGGCGGCCTCGTCGGTGGCGCGGTGCACGAGCAGCCGGGCACGGCGGCCCAGCAGGGCCAGGTCGCGGGCGCCGATCCGCCAGCGCGGGCCGGTGAGGAGCCGTACGAGGGAGGCGTTGGCACCGGGGTCCTGGAGGACCTCGCAGACGGCGACCAGGTCGGCGACCTCAGGGAGGTGCAGCAGCCCGGACAGGCCGACGACCTCGACGGGGACATCCCGCGCGACGAGGGCGGCCTGTATCTCGGGGAAGTCGGTCGCCGTGCGGCACAGGACGGCGATCTGACCGGGTTCCTTGCCGGTGCGGACCAGGTGGGCGATGGAGTCGGCGAGCCAGGCGATCTCCTCGGACTGGGTGGGGAGGAGGGCGATCCGGACGGTGCCGTCCCGTTCGGCGCCGGGCGCCGGCCGGAGGGCCTCCACGCCCGCGTGCATGGCCCGCAGGGGCGTGGCGAGGCGGTTGGCGAGGTCGAGGAGGCGGCCGCCGCTGCGGCGGTTCTCGCTGAGCGCGTACCGGGACGCCGGGCGGCCGTCGGCGTACGGGAAGTGCTCGGGGAAGTCGTCGAGGTTGGCGACGGAGGCACCGCGCCAGCCGTAGATGGCCTGGCAGGGGTCGCCGACGGCGGTGACCGGATGTCCTGTGCCGCCGCCGAAGAGGCCGGAGAGGAGGAGCCGCTGGGCGACGGACGTGTCCTGGTACTCGTCGAGGAGGACGACCCGGAACTCGTCGCGGAGGAGTGTGCCGACCTCGGGGCGGGTGAGGGCCAGCTCGGCGGAGAGGGCGATCTGGTCGCCGAAGTCGAGCAGGTCACGGTCTCGCTTGGCGGCGCGGTAGCGGACGACCAGGTCGAGGAGTTCGCGGCGGGCGGCGGCGGCCTCGGGGACCTTGCGCAGGTCGGCGTTGCCGAGGCGCGCGGTTTCGAGGGCGGTGAGCAGCGCGGAGTCGTACGAGAGGAGGTCTTGGGGGCTTACGAGGTGTTCGGCGAGCTCGGCGTCGAGGGCGAGGAGGTCGCTGACGAGGGTGGGGAACGAGCGGGTGAGCGCCGGGTACGGGCCGGGGGCCTCGCGCAGGACGCGAGCGGCGAGCTGGTAGCGCGTGGCGTCGGCGAGGAGGCGGGCGGTGGGCTCCAGGCCGATGCGCAGACCGTGGTCGGTGAGGAGCTGGCCGGCGAAGGCGTGGTACGTGGAGATGCGCGGCTCGCCCGGCGGGTTGTCGGGGTCGATGACGTCGGGGTCCGTGACTCCGGCGCGTACGAGGGCGGTGCGGACACGTTCGGCGAGCTCTCCCGCCGCCTTGTTGGTGAAGGTCAGTCCGAGGACCTGTTCCGGGGCGACCTGTCCCGTGCCGACCAGCCAGACCACCCGGGCGGCCATCACCGTCGTCTTGCCGGAGCCGGCTCCGGCCACGATGACCTGCGGGGCGGGTGGCGCGATGACGCAGGCCGTCTGCTCCGGGGTGAACGGAATGCCCAGGAGCTCCTTGAGCTGCTCGGGGTCGGTGATAGGTGCGGTCACCCGGAGAAGGCTAACGGGGCCGACTGACAGCGCCCGCGGCCGGCGAGTGCCCTACTCCACGATGTGGCGGCCCTCGGGTCGGGCGCTGCAGGAGGCGCGGAAGGCGCAGGTGGTGCACTGCGGGCCGGTGGTGGGGGTGAAGCGTTCGTCGAGGACGCGCCCGGCGGCGGTGGCCAGCAGTTCGCCCACCCATTCCTCCGGCGGCGGCTCCTGCGCCTGGACGCGCGGGAGGACCTCGCCGCCCTCCTTCTTGGGGGCGGCCTGGCGGAGGTGGACGAGTTCCGCGCCGCCGGGTTCGGGGCGGTGGCCTTCGAAGAGCTCGTCGACGGCGCCCTCGCGGACGGCGATCTGGTAGACGGCGAGCTGGGCGTGCCGGGCGACCTCGTCCTTGGTGGGGGTCTGCTTGCCGGTCTTGAAGTCGACGACGTAGGCGCGGCCCTGCTCGTCCCGCTCGACCCGGTCCATGGAGCCCCGGATCCGTACCTGGTACTCCCCCGCCTCCAGGGTGACGTCGAAGCCGTGCTCGGTGGCGGCGGGGGCCCGGCCGCCGCGGTCCATGACGTGCCAGCGCAGGAAGCGCTCCAGCGCCACGCGCGCGTGCTCCTTCTCCTGGGCGGACTTCCAGGGGGCGTCGAAGGCGAGGGCGCCCCAGACGGAGTCGAGGCGCTCCATCAGGACGGCCAGGTCCGCGGGGGTGCGGCCGGAGGCGACCTCGTCGGCGAGTACGTGGACGACGTTGCCGAAGCCCTGGGCGGCGGTGGCGGGGGCCTCCGCCTTCACCTCGCGGCCCAGGAACCACTGGAGGGCGCAGGTGTTGGCGAGCTGGTCCAGGGCGCTGCCGGAGAGGGCGACGGGCCGGTCGCGGTCGCGGAGCGGCTCGGGGGCGTGGGTCGGGTCGTACAGGCCCCACCAGCGGTACGGGTGCGCGGCGGGCACCAGGGGCTGGCCCTCGTCGTCGGTGAGCGCGGCGAGCCGGGCGAGGCGGCGGGCGGCGGCGTCGCGCAGGGCGGGCGACGCGTCGGGGTCGACGGTGGTGGCGCGCAGCTCGGCGACGAGCGCGGCGACGGCGAGGGGGCGGCGTGGGCGGGCGGTGACGTCCTTCGGTTCGACGCCCAGCTCGGTGAGGAAGCGGGACGGCTGGTCGCCGTCCTCGGCGGGGGCCTTGACCGCGGTGACGACGAGGCGGTCACGCGCGCGTGTGGCGGCGACGTAGAAGAGGCGGCGTTCCTCGGCGAGGAGGGAGCCGGGGGTGAGCGGTTCGGCGAGTCCGTCGCGGCCGATCCGGTCGGCCTCCAGGAGGGAGCCGCGGCGCCGCAGGTCGGGCCAGAGGCCCTCCTGCACACCGGCGACGACGACCAGGCCCCACTCCAGACCCTTGGCGCGGTGGGCGGTCATGAGCCTTACGGCGTCGGGGCGTGCCTGCCGCTTGGAGAGGGTGTCGGCGGCGATGTCCTGCGCGTCGAGCTCGGCAAGGAAGTTCAGCGCGCCACGCCCACCGGTACGTTCCTCGGCCCGGGCGGCGGTGTCGAACAGGGCGCACACCGCGTCCAGGTCCCGGTCGGCGTTACGGCCCGCGGGCCCGCCGCGCAGGGCGGCGCGGTGGAGCCGGTTCGGCCAGCCGGTACCGTTCCACAGCTGCCAGAGCGCCTCCTCGGCGGTGCCGCCCGCCGCGAGCAGCTCGCGCGTCTCCCGGAGCAGCTTCCCCAGGTGCTGTGCCCCGCGCGCGTAGGCGGGATCGTGGGCCACGAGCCTCTCGGGCTCCGCGAGGGCGCGGGCGAGCAGTACGTCGGAGGGCGGCGGCACCTTGTTGCCCGCCGCCCGCTCCTCGTCCCGCAGGGCACGCCCGAGGCGGCGGAGGTCGGCGGCGTCCATGCCGCCGAGAGGCGAGGCGAGGAGCGTCAGCGCGGTCTCGGTGTCGAGCCGGGGGGCGGTGGCGTCGTCATCCTGCGCGTCGTCGTCCTGCGCGTCGCGGGGTGCGTCGTCCGGCGCGTCGCGGGGTGCGTCGTCGGGTGCCTCGTCGTCCAGCGCGCCACCGGGTGCGTCGTCGGCGTCATCCGCCCTGTCAGAGGCGGCATGAACGTCATGGGCGCTGTCGGCGGCGCCATGGCCGTCGTCGGGGCCGTCACCCGTGTCTCCGGCGGTGTCCGCCGGGTCGGAGGCCGTCCCTGCGGGCGGCGTCGGGCGCAGGACGGCCATGGCTGTGGCTCGGAGGGCGGTCAGCAGCGGGGCGACGGCCGGCTCGTGGCGGAGGGGCACATCGGCCCCGTCCGTCTCCAGGGGCACGCCCGCCGACGTCAGGGCGCGGCGCAGCGACGGGAGGGAGCGGGCGCCCGCGCGGACCAGGACGGCCATGTCGTTCCAGGGGACGCCGTCCTCCAGGTGGGCGCGGCGCAGGATGTCCGCGATGTTGTCGAGCTCCGTGGAAGCGGTCGGGAAGGTGTACGTCTCCACCCGGCCGCCCTCGCGGACCGGTGCCAGGTCCCGGTGGGCGCGCACGGTGTCGGCGGGGAGGCGCGGCATGGGCATCCGGCCGGTGAGAAGCCGGGTGGCGGACAGGAGGGCGGACGGCGAGCGGCGTGAGGTCCTCAGGACGGCGACCGGCGCGGGGGTGCCGTCGGCGCGCCGGAACATGTGCGGGAAGTCCAGGATGCCGTTGACGTCGGCGCCCCGGAACGTGTAGATCGACTGGTCGGGGTCGCCGAACGCATACAGGGTCCTCCCCCGCCCCGCCAGCGCCTCCAGCAGCCGGACCTGCGCCGGGTCGGTGTCCTGGTACTCGTCGACGAAGACCGCGTCGTACTCGGGCAGGGTCACGCTCCGGGCGAGGAGCACCGCCCTGTGCACCAGCTCGGCGTAGTCGAGGACGCCCTGCATGTCGAGGACGTCCAGGTACTCGGCGAGGAACGCGGCGGCCGCCGACCAGTCCCGCCGCCCCGTGCGCGCCGCGAACGCCGCCAGGGCGCGCGGGCCCAGGCCCAGTTCGCGGGAGCGGGCGAGCACGGCGCGTACCTCGTCGGCGAAGCCGCGCGTGGTGAGGCAGGCCCGCAGTTCGTCGGGCCAGTGGATGCGGGCAAGCCCGTCCCGCTCCAGGTCCAGCTGGCCCGCCAGGAGCTCGCGGACGGTGACGTCCTGCTCGGGGCCGGACAGCAGGCGCAAGGGCTCGGCGAACAGGTCGGCGTCCTGGTGGGCGCGGACGAGGGCGTAACAGTAGGAGTGGAAGGTCGTCGCCTGCGGGCTGCGCGTGCCGTGCAGCCGGGCGGCCATCCGGTCGCGCAGTTCGACGGCGGCCTTGCGGCTGAAGGTGAGGACGAGGATGCGCTCCGGGTCGGTGCCCTGTGCGACGCGCGCCGCCACCGCCTCGACCAACGTCGTCGTCTTGCCGGTGCCAGGCCCGGCGAGGACGAGCAGCGGCCCGCCGGGGTGGTCAACCACCGCACGCTGCGCTGCGTCCAGGAGAGGGGGAGTCACCGGGTCCGGCGGGGTACGCACCAGCCGGTACGCGCCCGGCCCCCGCTGCCGTACCTGGTCCTGGTACGGCACGCGCCGGGTGGTGGAGGAGGAGCTCACGTGGATCGCCGGTCCTGGTGGGTGTGCTGAGGGTGAGGAAGCGGTGGAGAAGGGGCGCGGCCCCGCCGGATGGCGGAAGCTGTCAATTGTGAGCCATCGCATGCCCGGTGTCGCGCGCGTCCCCGCCATCGACGCCGCCGACGCCGGCCACGCCGTCCCACCGGGCCCGCCTCATGTCGAGGCGGGGCAGACGGGACGCGCCGCCGTGTGCCGACGCGGCCTCCCGCAGGGGCGTGGCCTCCTCACGGTAGTGGCCGAGAGCCCGCTGCTCGTGCCCGGGCAGCAGCCGGCCGTCGGCCCGCACCACACGCCACCACGGCACCGCGCCACCGTAGAGCGCCATGACCCGGCCCACCTGACGGGGGCCGCCCTCGCCGAGCCATTCGGCGACGTCCCCGTACGTCATAACCCGGCCGGGCGGGATGAGCTCGGCGACCTCGAGCACGCGCTCCGCGTACTCCGGAAGCCGGTCGGGGTACTCGTCAGCAGTCATCCGGTCCATCCTGCACCACGGGTCCGAGAACGCGGGCATTACACCCTGATGCTCTCCCGCACCTCCCGGTCATGCCACCATCTTCCGGGCGGTGACTGGTGATACGAGATCAAGAAGACACAGAGAAGGCGAAGGGACAGGACGTGCGGCCTGCCGACATGGCGAGCGCTGCCGGGGCCGAGCCGCGCCCGAACGCCGCCCTGCGGACCGACGGCGGCGGGGAGAACGGCGGCCGGGCCGACGGCCCGGTCCCGGTGTTCTCCCCGGGCTCCGGTCCGGGCTCCGGGGAGCCGGACAACGACCGCCTCTCCGGTGACGAGCCGCTGCTCGCCGCGCGTGTGCACCGTCCTTCCGACCTGCTGCGCCTGCTCGTCGGCGTTCTCGCGATCGCGGTCGTCATCGCCATCGCAGCCTTCGCCAGCGGCACCACATCGGGTCTCGAACAGGACATCAGCAAGGGCACCGGCCAGGCTCCCGACGTGTTCGTCAAGGTCGCGGGTCTCGTCTCCAGCATCGCCGTGCTGCTGGTGCCCGTGGCGTTCGCGATCGAACGGCTGATCAAACGCGACGGCCTGCGTATCGCGGACGGCGTCCTCGCCGCCGTACTCGCGCACGGCGTGACCCTCGCCACCGACCTGTGGGTGGCCCGGGTGGCGCCCACCGCCATCCAGGACGCGCTCACGCAGCCGCAGAGCGGCGGCGGCCTGACCGACCCCGTCCACGGCTACCTGGCACCGGTCATCGCCTACATGTCGGCCGTCGGCATGGCGAGAAGACCGCGCTGGCGCTTCGTCCTGTGGGTGGTCCTGCTGCTCGACGCGTTCACCATGCTCGTGGCCGGCTACACGACGCCCCTCTCGATCATCCTGACCATCCTCATCGGCTGGACGGTCGCGTACGGCACCCTCTACACGGTCGGCGCCCCCAACGTCCGCCCCACCGGCCAGACGCTTCTGGCGGGCCTGCGCCACGTCGGGTTCCGCCCGGTCTCGGCGATGCGCACCGAGGGCCTGCCGGAGACCGCCGAACAGGGCGACCGGGGCCGCCGCTATCTGGTCACCCTGGAGGAGGGTTCGCCGCTCGACGTCACGGTCGTCGACCGGGAGCAGCAGGCGCACGGATTCTTCTACCGGCTGTGGCGCCGCATGACGCTGCGCGGCTTCACCACGCGCCGGTCCATCCAGTCGCTGCGCCAGACCCTGGAGCAGGAGGCGCTCCTCGCGTACGCGGCGATCGCGGCGGGTGCGAACGCGCCCAAGCTGATCGCCACCTCCGAGCTGGGCCCGGACGCCGTGATGCTGGTGTACGAGCACCGGGAAGGCCGTCCGCTGGACGCGCTGACGGACGAGGAGATCACCGACCAGGTGGTGCGCGGCTGCTGGGAGCAGGTCCGTGCGCTGCAGTCGCGGCGGATCGCGCACCGCAGGCTGACGGGCGACGCCCTGCTGGTGGATCGTTCCGGCAAACTGATCATCACAGATCTGCGGGGCGGGGAGATCGCCGCCGGTGATCTGGTCCTGCGGATGGACACGGCGCAGCTGCTGACCACGCTCGGCCTGCGGGTGGGCGCGGAACGGGCGGTCTCCGCCGCCGTGGAGGTACTCGGCCCCGACCGGGTCGCCGACTGTCTGCCGCTGCTCCAGCCGATCGCGCTCAGCCGGACGACCCGCGCCACCCTGCGCAAGCTCGCCCGCGAGCGGTCGCAGCGGGAGCGCGAGGCGGTACTGAAGGCGTCCGAGGCCGCCAAGGAGGCCCGCCTCGACGCGTCGCACGCGGCCGGCGAGGCGGGCTCCAAGGCCGAGCGCAAGGCGATGCGGGCGGAGAAGCAGGCCGAGAAGCGGGCGCTGGAGGACGCCCTGCACGAGGCCCGCGAGGAGGATCTGCTCGCTCAGATCCGCCGCCACGTGCTGCTGATCAGGCCGCAGGCCCCGGTGCAGCCGGTCCGCCTTGAGCGGATCAGGCCCCGTACGCTCATCAGCCTCATCGCGGGCGCCATCGCCGCGTACTTCCTGCTGTCGCAGATCGCCAGCATCCCGCTGTCGACGATCCGCGACGCGGACTGGCGCTGGGTCACCGCCGCGTTGATCTTCTCGGCGCTCAGCTATCTGGCGGCGGCCATGGCCCTGCTGGGCTTCGTGCCCGAGCGTGTCTCGTTCCTGCGGACGGTCGTCGCCCAGATCGCCGGTTCCTTCGTCAAGATCGTCGCACCGGCGGCGGTCGGCGGCGTGGCGCTCAACACCCGGTTCCTCCAGCGGTCCGGGGTACGCCCTGGGCTGGCGGTCTCGAGTGTCGGGGCGTCGCAGCTGTTCGGGCTCGGCGCGCACATCCTGCTGCTGCTCACCTTCGGCTATCTGACCGGCACGGAGCGGTCGCAGGACGACTTCACGCCGTCCCGTACGGTCATCGCGGGCCTGCTCACGATCGCCGTGCTCGTGCTGGTCGTCACGGCGATCCCGGCGCTGCGGAAGTTCGTGTCGACGCGGCTGCGCTCGCTGTTCGCCGGTGTGGTGCCGCGCATGCTGGACGTGCTGCAGCGCCCGGTGAAGCTGCTCACGGGCATCGGCGGGATGCTGCTCCTGACGTCGATGTTCGTGCTGTGTCTGGACGCGTCGGTCAGGGCGTTCACGGGCGGCGAGCAGCCGCTGAGCTACGCGAGCCTCGCCGTGGTGTTCCTGGCGGGCAACGCACTGGGCTCGGCCGCGCCCACCCCGGGCGGTGTCGGCGCCGTCGAGGGTGCGCTGCTGGCCGGTCTGGTGCTGGCCGGGGTGCCGAAGGAGGTCGCGGCGCCCGCGGTGCTGCTGTACCGGCTGCTGACACTGTGGCTGCCGGTGCTGCCGGGCTGGTTCTCGTTCAACTTCCTCACGCGAAAGGGCGCGCTCTAGCGCGGCAGCGCAGAAGCGCCGTAGCGCGGCAGCGGTTCGTCGCTTCATATGACGCCCGGCCGCATCCGCCAGGAGGATGCGCCGAAGCCGCTTGCATCTGCGATGCCCTCATGCCTACATTGCCGCATATGCGCTCCTACACCACTCAGCGAGCGGCCAAGCTGCTCGGCGTCAGCGCCGACACGGTGCGCCGCTGGGCGGACGCAGGCCGGCTGCCCACGCGCCGGGACGCGGCGGGCAGGCGGCTCGTCGACGGACCTGACCTGGCCGCGTTCGCGGTCGAGCTGGCCCATCAGGCCGACGAATCCGGCGATGTGCCGTACACCAGCGCGCGCAACGCGTTCGCGGGGATCGTCACCGCCGTGAAGCTCGGCGATGTGGCCGCGCAGGTGGAGATCCAGGCCGGTCCGCACCGGCTGGTGTCCCTGCTCACCCGGGAGGCGGTCGAGGAGCTCGGCCTGGAGGTGGGTGTCGAGGCGGTGGCACGGGTGAAGTCGACCAATGTCCACATCGACCGTGTCTGACGGCCCCGCGCGCCCCGCGCCCCGCGCCCCGCGTCTGAGCCGCAACCTGCGCCGTGTCGCGGGCTCCGTGCTCGCCGCGGCCCTGCTGCTGCCCCTGGCCGCCTGCGGCGGCCCCGGGCCCGACCGGGGCAGGGTGACCGTGCTGGCCGCCGCGTCCCTGACGGACGTGTTCGAGGGCATCGGGACCGCCTACGAGAAGGCGCACCCCGGCACCGAGATCGCCTTCTCCTTCGCCGGGTCCCAGGAACTGGCCTCGCAGGTACGCCAGGGAGTCCCGGCCGATGTCGTCGTCACCGCCGACACCCTGACCATGGACGGTCTGCGGAACGAGACCGGCGAGCCCGTCGTGATCGCCCGCAACCGGCTCACCATCGCCACGGCCAAGGGCAACCCCGAGAACATCACCGGCCTCGACGACCTCTCCCGGAGCGGGCTGAAAGTGGTGCTCGCCGCGCCCGAGGTGCCCGTCGGCCGCTACAGCAGGCAGATCCTCGACAAGGCGGGGGTGGCGGTGCGGCCCGTCTCGCAGGAGCCGAGCGTCCGCGCGGTGCTCAGCAAGGTTCAGCTCGGCGAGGCGGACGCCGGGCTCGTGTACGTGACCGACGCGGCCGCGGCGGGTGGCGGCGTGGACACCGTGGCCGTCCCGGACGCGCGGAACGCCGTCGCCTCCTACCCGGCGGCGACGCTCGACTCCGCCGCGGACGCGGAGGCCGCGCGGGCCTTCGTGGCGTGGCTGCGGTCGGCGGAGGCGCGGGAACTGCTGGCGGAGGCCGGGTTCGAGACGCCATGAGCACCACCCGGCGGGTGCCCGCCACGCTCGCCGTCCCCGCCCTGGTGGCGGTGGTGTTCCTGCTGCTGCCGCTCGCGGGTGTGCTGGCGCACGCCCCGTGGGGGACGCTCGCCGAGCGGCTGACCACGCCCGCCGTGCGTGAGGCGCTCGGGCTGTCGCTGGTGGTGTCCGCCTGGGCGCTGGTCCTGTCGCTGCTGCTCGGTGTACCGCTGGCGTGGGTGCTGGCGCGCGTGGACTTCCCGGGCAAGGCCCTGGTACGGGTCCTGGTGATGCTGCCGATGGTGCTGCCGCCCACCGTGGCGGGTGTGGCGCTGCTGCAGGGGTTCGGGCGGCGCGGGCTGCTGGGCGGGGTGCTCGCGGACTGGTTCGGGGTGACGCTGCCGTTCTCGACGGCGGGCGCGGTGGTGGCGGCGGCCTTCGTGTCCATGCCGTTCCTGGTGATCAGCCTGGAGGGTGCGCTGGCCGGGCTGCACCCGCGCTATGAGGAGACAGCGGCGTCGCTGGGTGCCGCGCCGTTGCGTACGTTCTTCACCGTGACCGTGCCGATGGTCGGGCCCGGGCTGGTGGCGGGGGCAGCGCTGTGCTGGGCCCGGGCACTGGGCGAGTTCGGCGCGACGATCACCTTCGCGGGCAATCTGCCGGGCACGACGCAGACCCTGCCCCTTCAGGTCTATCTGCTGCTCCAGAACGACCCCGAGGGCGCCGTCGCGGTGTCACTGCTCCTGCTCGTGGTCGCGACGGCGGTGCTGGTCGCGCTGCGGGGCCGCTGGCTGGGCGGGGCGGCGCGGACGGCCGGGGCCCGGGCTCCTGGAGGGCCGACGGGCGCGTCGGAACCCGACGCCGGCGGTACGGAGTACGTCCCCTCCCGGGCCGGCGGAGACGCGGACGGGGACACCGTGGCCCGCGGCGGTGCGACAGGCGCCGAGACGGCCGGCGGCGCCTCCGCCGGGGTGGGCGGGACGTACCCCGCCGGGGGCTCGTGGCCGCTGACGGCCGAGGTGACCGGGGCGACCGCTCTGGACCTCGACGTACCGGCCGGGACGACCGTCGCCGTCGTGGGGCCGAACGGCGCCGGCAAGACGACCCTGCTGCGCGCGTTGCTGGGCCTGACACCGCGCGCCACGGTGACGTCCCTGCGCCTCGACGGACGTGAGCTGGCCGGGGTGCCGCCGCACCGGCGGGGCATCGCGTGGGTGCCGCAGGACGGGGCGCTCTTCCCGCACCTGTCGGCGCTGGCGAACACCGCCTACGGGCTCCGCGCGCAGGGCGTCTCCCGGTCCCACGCGCGCGTGGAGGCCCAGAAACGGCTGGACCGACTCGGGGTGGGCCATCTCGCGCACCGCAGGCCCGGGGAGCTCTCGGGCGGCCAGGCCCAGCGGGTCGCCCTGGCCCGGGCGCTGGCCGCGCGGCCCCGGCTGCTGCTGCTCGACGAGCCGCTGGCGGCCCTGGACCAGACGACCCGCGCGCGCGTACGGCACGCGCTGAGGCAGCATCTGGCCGGGTTCCCCGGCGTATGCCTGATCGTCACGCACGACCCCGTGGAGGCCGTGTCGCTGGCCGACCGGGTCCTCGTACTGGAGGAGGGCGGCCTGGTGCAGTACGCCTCGCCCGCCGAGGTCGCCCGGCACCCGCGCTCGCCGTGGGTCGCGCGCATGCTGGGCCGCAACGCCTGGCCGGGCACCGTACGGGACGGCGGCCTGGACGTGGCGGGCGGCGCCCGGCTGGTGACGGCCGCGGACCCGTCGCCCGCCGAGGGCACGCCCGCTCTCGCGGTGGTCCCGCCCGAGGCGGTGTCCCTGCACGGGGTGCGCCCCTCGGGCAGCCCGCGCAACGTGTGGCGGGGCACCGTACGGGAGCTGACCGCGCACGGCGCACGGCTGCGGGTCCTCGTCTCCGGGGCCCCCGGGGCACCGGACGACGTGGTCGCCGAGGTGACCCCGGCGGCAGCGGCGGACCTGGGCCTGGTGGAGGACGCCGAGGTGTGGGTGAGCGTGAAGGCGACCGAAGTCACCGTCGTACCCCTGTAGCGCCGCTGCCCGACGGGCGGTCGGCCACCCGCATGGGTGCCGGTCGCGGTCGCCCCGGGTGCGCCGCGCGTGCCCCGCACCCACGATGGACCACATGCCGCCCACTCACGCCCCCTGGCGTACGACCGCCCCCCGGCGTACGTCGGGCTCCCGGCGTACGTCCGCCCGCCGGGGTACCGCCGTGCTCGCCGCCGCCGTCCTGCTCGCCGGGGCCGTGGCGGGCTGCTCGGACGACGGGGACGACGGCCGGGACAGGATGGCGGAGCTGGCCGCGCAGAAGCTGACCTGGCGCGGGTGCACCCCTCCCGCGGCCGCGGAGAGCGACGCGGCGGCACCGACGCCCCTGCCGGACGGTACCCAGTGGGAGTGCTCGTTCATGGACGTCCCACTCGACTACGCGGACCCCGGGGGCGACACCGTCGAGCTGGCTCTCATCCGCGCCAAGGCCCGCGACCAGTCCAACCGGATCGGCTCCCTCGTCTTCAACTTCGGCGGCCCGGGCGGCTCGGGCGTCACCGCCCTGCCGTCCTTCGCCGCGGACTACGAGAATCTGCGCTCCCGCTACGACCTGGTCAGCTTCGACCCGCGCGGGGTCGGCCAGAGCCAGGGTGTGGAGTGCCTGGGCGACCGCCAGGCACTCGACCGGTTCTTCGCCCAGGACGCGACCCCGGACAACGCCGCCGAGGAGGAGAACCTCCAGAACGAGCTGAAGAAGTACGCCGAAGCCTGCGAGGAGAACTCCGGCGAGATCCTGCCCTACGTCGGCACGGAGAACGCGGCCCGCGACATGGACCTGATGCGGCAGGTGCTCGGCGACGACAAGCTGTACTACTTCGGCATCTCCTACGGCACCGAACTCGGCGGCGTGTACGCGCATCTTTTCCCCCGCCGCGTGGGCCGGGCCGTGTTCGACGCGTCCGTCGACCCGCGCGACACCGCCGCGGAGGGCGCGCTCGGCCAGGCCGCGGGATTCCAGTTGGCGCTCCGCAACTTCGCGCAGGACTGCGTGGACCGGGGAGACGCCTGCGCGCTGCCCGGCAGCAGCCCCGCGGAGATCCAGCAGTTCGTCACCGACCTGCTGGAACGGCTCGACAAGCAGCCCATCGAGGGCATCGGCCAGCGCAAGCTGACCCAGACGCAGGCGGCCAACGGCATCGCCCAGGCCCTGTACTCGAAGGAGTTCTGGCCGTTCCTCGAACAGGGCCTCGACGAGGCGGACGGCGGGAACGGAGCGCTGCTCCTCGCCCTGTCGGACTCGATGAACGGCCGTGACGAGAACGGCCACTACAGCAATCTCCATGCGGCGAACGCGGCGGTCAACTGCGTCGACTACAAGCAGCGGTTCACGCGGGAGGAGGTGAAGGCGAGGCTGCCCGAGTTCCGCGAGGCGTCACCGGTGTTCGGCGACTTCCTCGGCTGGGGTCTGCTGGGCTGCAACCAGTGGCCGGTCCCGGGCACCTGGGAGCACCCGATCGTCAGCGCCCCCGGCGCGGCGCCCATCCTGGTGATCGGCAACACCGGCGACCCGGCCACGCCGTTCGAGGGCGCGAAGGCCATGGCGACGGCGCTGGGCGAAGACGTGGGCGTGACGCTGACGTACGAGGGCGAGGGGCATGGCGCGTACAACAGCAAAGACGCCTGTGTGCAGCGTGTCGTGGACGCGTACCTGCTGGACGGCAAGGTCCCGGCCTCGGGAACGGTGTGCCCATGAGTGGTTTTCCACAGGGTGCGCGGGCTGTCGGCGGCGCGCCATACGATGACGTTCGTCAGGTGGGGTGCCCGGTTCGTACGGGGCGGTTCTTGGGGGGACGGATGTCCAAGCGGGTGCGGGTCGTGGCGATGGCGGCCACAGCGGTCATGGCGGCCGGGCTGGTCACGGGTTGTCAGGACGACGGCGGCGGGGGCGGCGGCGGAGCGTCGCCGGGAGCCTCGGCGAGCGCTTTGCCCGGCAAGCCCGGCAGCTCACCGGGTATGCCGGCCCTGCCCGCGTCGCTCACGGGCCAGAAGCCGGACTGGCGGCCGTGCGAGGCGCCGGAGGGTGGCGCGGAGCCGGGGTCGGCGTGGCGGTGCGCGAGTGTCAAGGTGCCGCTGGACTACGCGAAGCCGGACGGCGAGACGCTGTCCATCGCGCTCGTCCGCAAGGAGGCCCACAAGCAGAGCGGGCGCATCGGCTCCCTGCTGTTCAACTTCGGCGGCCCGGGCGCCTCGGGCGTGGAGATACTGCCGGGCGCGGCCCGCGCGTACGACTCGCTCAACGCCCGCTACGACCTGGTCGGGTTCGATCCGCGTGGCGTCGGCGGGAGCTCCGCGGTCGTGTGCCGGTCCGACGAGGAGCAGGCCGCCTCGGAGGCGCGGGTCGACCTGACGCCGGACATGGCAGCCGAGGAGGCCGCCTATATGAAGAACGGCGCCGACTTCGGGGCCGGCTGCGCCCGGCGGTCGGGGAAGCTCATCGGCCATGTCACCACGAGCAACACGGCGCGTGATCTGGACCTGATCCGGCATGTGCTGGGCGACGGCAAGCTCAACTACTTCGGTATCTCCTACGGCACACAGCTGGGCGCGGCGTACGCGCACCTGTTCCCGAAGAACACCGGCTGGACGGTCCTGGACGCGGTGGTCGACCCGACCGTCGACTCCAAGGGCCACGCACGGCACCAGACGACCGGCTTCCAGCGGGCGCTGAACAACTACTTCGAGTCCACCGGCGAGGGCGCGGAGAAGGGCACCGCGCGCGTGGCCCGGCTGCTGAAGCGACTCGACGCACAGCCGCTGCCGACGAGCGGTGACCGGAAGCTGACCGAGAGTCTCGCGCTGACGGGCATCGTCCTGCCGCTGTACTCGGAGGGCAGCTGGCCGCTGCTGACGGAGGCGCTGCAGGAGGCGGAGGAAGGCCGGGGCGACGCCCTGCTGCGGCTCGCCGACATGTACAACGACCGGGACCCGGACGGGCACTACGGCACGGACAGCCACTCCCAGCGCGCGATCTCCTGCGCCGACAGCAACCAGCGGCCGACACTCGCCGAGGCGAAGGCGCTGCTCCCCGAGTTCCGCCGGATATCGCCCGTGTTCGGCGAGTTCCTGGCCTGGGACACAGCGGGCTGGTGCGCGGACTGGCCGGTGAAGGGCGAGTGGACGACGCAGGACGTGAGCGCGCCCGGCGCGGGTCCGATCCTGGTCATCGGTACGACGGGCGACCCCGCGACGCCGTACGAGGGCGCGCGGAAGATGGCGGACGGGCTCGGCGACGGCGTCGGCATCCTGATCACCAACAAGGGCGAGGGCCATGGCGCCTACGGCACGTCGTCCTGTGTGACGCGGACGGTGGACGACTATCTGCTGCGGGGCGAGGTCCCGTCGGACGGCACCACCTGCTCGTAGCCCCGGCCCCGTACACGGGAAGGGGGCCGGACCGAGCGGTCCGGCCCCCTGAGCCCGGGAGGGATGTCCGGTCAGTAGACCGGCTTGTGCGGCTCGATCTGGTTGACCCAGCCGATGACGCCGCCGCCGACGTGCACGGCGTCCGAGAAGCCCGCCGACTTCAGCACCGCGAGGACTTCCGCGCTGCGGACACCCGTCTTGCAATGCAAGACGATCTTCTTGTCCTGCGGGAGGTCCTGGAGGGCGGCGCCCATCAGGAAGTCGTTCTTCGGGATGAGCCGGGCACCGGGGATGGAGACGATCTCGTACTCGTTGACCTCACGGACATCGATGATGTCGATGTTCTCGCCGTCGTCGATCCACTCCTTGAGCTGCTTGGGAGTGATCGTGGAGCCGGCCGCCGCCTCCTGGGCCTCCTCGGACACGACGCCGCAGAACGCCTCGTAGTCGATGAGCTCGGTGACGGTGGGGTTCTCACCGCAGACCGCGCAGTTCGGGTCCTTGCGGACCTTGACCTGGCGGTACTGCATCTCCAGGGCGTCGTAGATCATCAGCCGGCCGACCAGCGGGTCGCCCACGCCGGCCAGGACCTTGATCGCCTCGGTGACCTGGATGGAGCCGATGGACGCGCAGAGCACGCCCAGCACGCCGCCCTCGGCGCAGGAGGGGACCATGCCCGGCGGCGGGGGCTCCGGGTAGAGGCAGCGGTAGCAGGGCCCGTACTCGGACCAGAAGACCGATGCCTGGCCGTCGAACCGGTAGATCGAGCCCCAGACGTACGGCTTGTTCAGCAGCACGCACGCGTCGTTGACCAGGTAGCGCGTCGCGAAGTTGTCCGTGCCGTCGACGATCAGGTCGTACTGGCTGAAGATGTCCATCACGTTGTCGGCTTCCAGCCGCTCCTCGTGAAGGATCACGTTCACATACGGGTTGATGCCCTTGACGCTGTCACGCGCGGACTCCGCCTTGGAGCGGCCGATGTCCGACTGGCTGTGGATGATCTGGCGCTGCAGGTTCGACTCGTCGACCTCGTCGAACTCCACGATGCCGAGCGTGCCGACGCCCGCCGCGGCCAGGTACATCAGGGCGGGCGAGCCGAGGCCGCCCGCGCCCACACACAGCACCTTGGCGTTCTTCAGCCGCTTCTGTCCGTCCATCCCGACGTCCGGGATGATCAGATGGCGGGAGTACCTGCGGACCTCGTCTACGGTGAGCTCGGCAGCCGGCTCGACCAGGGGTGGCAGCGACACGGGGACTCCGTTGGTCGTATGTCAGTACGGGACTACCCCCGCGCGGGCGGGGACTACATGTCCCGTAACACTGCCACGGCCCTCCTCATTCCGAGACACCTGGTCCGATCTGCGAGACGATTTCGTCCCAGTAGCCGGGCAGGGCCGCGAATGGACTGGTTTGTCCGGTGTGATCGGTGAAGAAGATCGTCGCGGCGCCCTGCCACCGCGCGATCCGCATGGCCTCCTCCAGATGCGTGCGCGGCACGCCGTGCACCAGGTGCACAAACCGCTCCGGCGGATGGTCGGCGGTCCACTCGGCCGCCTGTGACCAGCGGTATTCGGTCCAGGGGCCGGAGAAGGTGACCAGCTGATCGGCGATCTCCGCGTAGCCGGGGTGGGGGTGAGTGCCATGGCCGAGCACCAGATGGCAGCCGTCCGACTCGTCGAGGACCGTCTCCAGGGTCGCCGTGAGCCTTCGCACATCGGGCAGGTCTGCCCGCTCCATGGGACACCGGTCCAGGAAGTAGCCGTCCACGCGGTACCAGTCGAGATAGCGGTGGGCCTCGGAGACGCTGTCGCCGAAGGGGCGGGTGCCACCGCCCAGGTCGAGATGGCCGAGGACACGGACGCCCGCGTTCCGGAGCCGGCCGGCCACCTCCAGGCAGTGCGGGTCGGGCCGTACGCCCGGGCCGTTCGCGACATTGAGGACGGCCCAGTGCACGGGCGTGCCCGGCCGGGCCAGCTCGGCCCACTCCACGGGTGCCAGGAGTGGATGGGCGTAGCCGGGGATGCCGAACCCGATTCTGTCGGCACCGGTCGCGGACAGGTCGGTGCCGGTTCTGGTCAAATGCGGCATGCCGCCTCCATCCAGATATCCGCCAGTGACTCCTCCAGGTTGATGCGCGGACGCCAGCCGAGCCGGTCGCGGGCGGTGCGGACGTCGGCCTGCTGCCAGCTGCCGCAGCCGTCCGGGTACGGGTGGGGAGCGGCGGCGGAGAGGTGGTCGGACAGGGAGTCGGCACGCTGCGCCGCGATCGCGGGCCGCACGGGAGGGCCGTCCAGCTCGTGGAGGGCGCCCGTGTACCCGGCGACGCGCGCGAGGACGGCGGCCGCGTCGCGGAGCCGTACGGCCCGTCCGGTGCCGATGTTGACGACACCCTGCGCCGCCGACAGGGAAGCGGCGTGCACGGCGCGCGCCACGTCCCGTACGTCGACGAAGTCACGCTGTACGCCGAGGCCGCCGAGCTTCAGTTCGGCGTCGCCGGACTGCATGGCCCGGCGCATCGCCTCGGCGAGCCGGCCGAGCGGAGAGCCGGCCGGGGTGCCGGGGCCGACCGGCGAGAAGACCCGAAGGACGACGGCGTCCAGGCCGGAGCCGAGGACCAGTTCGGTCGCTGCGAGCTTGGACACGCCGTACGGGCCGCCCGGGCGGGGCACGGCGTCCTCAGCGGTCGACGAGCCGGGCTGCGACGGCCCGTACTCGGAGGCGCAGCCGACCTGGACCATGCGGGCGCCGCAGCGGCTGCGGCGCAGCGCCTCGCAGACGGTGGCGACGGCGACGGTGTTGTGCCGGGTCAGCTCCCGGGCGCCGCCGCGCGTGGCGCCCGCGCAGTTGATGACGACACCCGGATGGACGGCGTCCAGGAACCGGGTGAGCGCACCCGGGCTCCCGTTGGCGAGGTCGAAGCGCACGTCGGAGTCGTCGCGGCGGCCGAGGGCGGTGAGGTGCACCGCCGGGTCGGCGAGCAGCCGGTCGGCGACGAAGCGGCCGAGGAATCCGGTGGCGCCGAGCAGCAGCACCCTCATCGCGCGCCCCCTTCGCGCCGTCCGGCCGTTGCTGGGGATAGGGGGGTCATGGCGTGTCTCCTCGGTCATGTCGGTGTGCTGGCAGTGCTGGCAGTGCTGGTGGGTACCGGCGGTACCGGTGATGGGTGTGCGGTCAGAGGTGGGCGTGCGCGGAGGCACGGGCGAGCACGGTCGTGGCGTGTGCCAACAGGGCGAGCGCTGCCGCTCCGCAGGCGAGTGCCGGTACGGCGGCGCTGCCCCAGGTCTCGACGGCCGCCCGCACCGGGGCCGCCACCAGGTCGCCGCCGGGCAGCCGTCCGGCGAGGACGGCGGCGCAGACGAGGACCTCGACGGCGCAGGCGGCCCCGAGGGCGGTGGCGGCGGAATCGGGGAAGCCGTGCACGGCGAGCAGCCGGGCCAGGAACAGCAGGGTGCCCAGCGCGGCGGCAGGGACGAGCGGTCCCGGCTCCGCACCGGGCAGCAGGCGGGCGAGGGAAAGGAGCGCGGTCAGGGCGGCCAGGTAGAGGACGACGACCGCGAGGAGCAGGGGCCTGGCCCGGGCGGTGAAGTCGTCGAGGCCGCGGCTGCCCGCGAGGCGGCGCCGGGTCCGAACGGCGAACAGCCGGGCGCAGACGGCCGCCGGGAGCACCGCGAGGGCGAGCCCCAGGAGCGGTGCGGTGGCCGGGGGCCAGGGCCTGTCGGGGCCGCCGCTGATCAGCTGCTCCAGCAGCCCGTCGCCGTACGCCGCGTACGCCAGGAGCAGGACCGCAGCGGCACGCGTGCCGACCCGTGTGCCTCCCGGCGCGCGCAGCGGGCCGCGCCGGACGCAGAACACGAGCGCGGCCGCGAGCCCCGTGACGCCCGCCACCGTGACGGCGAACCGCAGCGGTCCGGAGGTGAGGGCCTGACCGGCGACGGCCGGGGCGCAGACGACGCCGGGGAGCAGCGCGGTGAGGGCCCACCCGCGGCGCCGACTTCGGCCGGCCGCAGCGGCGCCCCCGGGCACGGCCGGGCCGTCCTCGCCGCCGCGGGGCACGCGCGCGTAGAGCTCCTCGGCGAGCGAGAAGACGTCGCGGTGCCGGAACCGGGCCGCGGTGCGGTCGGTGACGCCGTGGGCCTCCAGCCCCGCCGCGATCTCCAGGGGGTCGACGGCCCGCTCGCACAGCTCCCGGTGCCGGTGCAGCAGCGCCTTGACCGGGTCGGCGGACCTCCGGCGCACGGCCGTCGCCGCCTTCGGGGCCTCAGACATGGCCGCCTCCCGTCGCCATCGCCGCGCCTGCCCAGGCGGGACCGGGCCGGACGGTGGCCGTCCAGTGCCCCGGTACATACGCCTCGGCCGGGTGTGCGAAGGGCAGCGGAGCGCCGTCCGGGTCCAGCGCTTCGATGTCACGACGCACGGGCGCGAGCGACAGCAGTTCCAGGTACAGGGCACGGAAGGCGGCGAGGTTCTGCTCGACGGTGAAGAGTTCGAGTGCACGGGCGCGCGCGGCGGCGCCCAGCCGTGCCCTGCGCTCCGGGTCGCGCAGCAACGCCACACACGCGTCGGCGAGCGCCCGCGGGTTGCGTGGGGGCACGACGAGGCCCGTGCCGCCGATGGCCTCGATCACCGCGCCGGCGTCCGTGGAGACCGTGGCGCGGCCGCAGAGCATGGCCTCGACGAGGCTGACGGGAAAGCCCTCGACGACGCTGGACAGGACGATCACGCACCCGGCGGCGTAGGCGTCGGCGAGCTCGGGCGCCTCCGGACCGCCGATCTCCTCGAAGGAGACGGGGTTGTCCCCCACGGCGTGGGCCGTGGCGGCCTCGTCCGGGAAGAGCTGCGCCGCGAGCGCCCGGCAGTGGGCGAGGTATGTGGCCGCCTCGGGTTCCCGTACGGGCGTGGCGATGATCCTCAACCGGGTCTCCGGCTCCTCCTTGCGCACCTCGGCGAAAGCGTGCAGCAGCCCCACGAGGTCCTTGGCGGGCTCGATCCGGCCCACCCACACGAGGGTGCGCGGTTCGCCGCCGTCGGTCCCCTCCCCCACGGCGGCGAACCGTTCCGCTTCCAGGCCGGGGTGGACCGTGCGCAGCTTGGCCCGGTCGGCGCCGCAGCGTTCCTGCCAGCGGCGGGCGTGGGCGTTGCCGGGGGTGATGACGGCGGCCTGCCGGTAGACCTCGGCGGCGAGCCGGCCGTGGAACGCGGCGAGCAGGGCGCGTACGGGCGGGGCGAGCGGCGCCACGGCGGCCCGGCCGGCCGCCAGGTAGTGCGCGCGCAGCTGGACGCCGTACTCGGTGACCAGCAGCGGAACGCCGAAGAAGCGTTTGGCCAGAAGGCCGGGAAGCGCCGCCGTACCACCCGACGCCGCATGGCACAGGTCGACCGCGCCGAGCCCGTCGGCCCCGTACCAGTCCAGCGACAGGGGGCGCAGGGCGCGCTCCAGCTCATCGGTGAGCGCCAGGTAGTCGGGAACCGTCGCGCTGTGCGCGCTCCGGCGTGCGCCGGGGGCGCGGCAGCCCGCCTCCAGGACGCGTGCGGCGGTCTCGGAGCGGAGGGCGGCCCTCAGCCCGCCCCGGTCGCGGGCGAGTTCGGCGAGCCCGTAGAGGCCGTCGGCGAACGCGGTGCCGCCGGTCGGCTCGGTGGCGCGGCAGAGGGCGGCGGTCAGCTGCTCGAAGTGCTCGGCGAAGCACCGCCGGTCGCGCCGCCCGTAGCCGCGCGAGGCGCGGGCGGTGCCACGGCGGGCGTGGTCGGGCGGCGTGGCCCACAGGGGCGCGGTCCGTACGCGCCGCACGTGGGGCGGCAGCGGTACCCAGCCGCCGTCCTCCTGCCGCGCGCTGCGGCTGAGCGCGTAGATATCGAACTCGTGCTGCGCGAGCCCGCGCACGAGCCGGTCGCACCAGAGCCTGGACTCACCCGACGCATAGGGGTAGCCACCTTCCGTGAGCAGTCCGATCCGCACGAGTACACCCCCGATCTCCCTTGTGCACGGCCGCCGTTGGTCCGGCGACTCGCGGCGGGACGACCGTAAGCGGATGAGGCGGTGGCGCGACGGACGGTTGTCCATCGCGCCACCGGAAGGGGTGAATGCACGTAACTTTCGCGCACCGGTTGCGTTCCGTCGCGCTAGAGCATCTTCTGATTACGCTCCGTCAAGCCGGGGCCAGCTGATGAGGTGTCAGCCGCCCGGGTAGACCCAGGGATTGGGGCGGCACTTGATGCCGTCGATCTCCAGCGTCTTCGTCTGCTGCTGCATCACGGGCGCGAGCGCGCCGGGCGTCTGACACGTGCGGTGGTTGTAGCCGAGCCGGTGCCCGATCTCGTGGTTGATCAGCATCTGCCGGTACGCGAGCATCCCCTTCGGTCCGAAGGTCTCGGCGCCCTGCGCCCAGCGGTACGCGTTGATCATGACTCGCTCGGTGGAGGCCGAGTCGCACGAGACGTTGTCGACGGTCGTGTCCAGGCCGGACTTGGCGCACCACACGCCCGTCGTAGCCGGGCTGGCGAGGGTGATCACGAAGTCCGGCCGGCCGGTGGAGATCCGCTCGAAGGTCATCTCACCGCCGTGCGCCCAGCTCCGGTCGTCGTTGAGGGTCTTCTGGACCGCCTCGGCGAACAGCTTCGAGTCGAGCCCGAGCCCCTTCTCGACATCGACGCGGTAGCGGACCTTCCGGCCGCCGCCGGGTGCCTTGTCCAGTCCCGGTACGGCCTCGAAGTCGCCCGGGCCCTTCAGCCCGGGGTCCAGCGGGAACTGGCGGGCCATCAGCTGCTCGTACGTCGGCGGCGGGGCGGGCGCCGCCGACGGCGGGGACGGCGCGGTCTGCGGCGGGGTGGCCCGCTGGTCGGACCGGGACGCCGGGTCGCCGCCCGCGTCCCGCTCGGGCGCGTCGGCCGACCGGGCCGCGCGGTCGTCCAGCCGGGCGTCGGCGACCTGGCCCGCGACGATGACCGCGAGGACGGTGGTGACGGCGGCAGCGGCGACGCCGGTGAACGTACGGGCCTTGCCGCCGCGCCGGCCGCTCGCGGCGTCCTCGTCCTCCTCGGCGGCCCGGCCCTCGGCGGGCGCGTCCGGACTCTCCGCGGGCGACCGGACCTCGGCGTCAGCCCCGGGCCCTGGCTCCGACCCGTCGAACGCGGCGACGAAGTCGCGGCGCTGCCCCGGTATGCGCGGCGGTCCCTGGGCGATGCGCTGCGGCGGGTCGCCCTGCGGCTGCCCGGTGGGCCCGTACGGGCCGCCGCCCCAGCCGCCACCGGACTCATGCTGTTCCGGGTGGCCGCCGCGTACGTGCGGCGGCGGGGCGTACGGGGCGGCGGTGCCGTGCGGAGGGGTGCCGGAGTCTTGGTCGTAGCCGTACGAGTACGGCTGCGGGGACGGGTTCGGAGGGTTCCGCGGCGCGTACGGGGTCCGCGGGGCCCCGTACGGAGCCTGGCGACCCTGCGTGGCCTGCCCGGCCCAGGCCTGCGCGCCCTGTGGCGCATGTGCGCCGTACGGCGCTTGGGGCGCGTGCGGAGCCTGTGGGGCTCGCGGACCCTGTGGGGCTTGCTGAGCCTGCGGGGCTTGCTGAGCCTGCGGGGCTTGCTGATCCTGCGGAGCCGGAGGAGTCTGCGGGGCCTGCCGCTCCTTGCGGCGGCGGCCGGTGCCGGAGGGTGCGCCGGCGGCCCTGAGGTCGGCCCCCTGGTCGGCAGGTGCGGGGCCCTTGCGGCTGTGTCGTCCCACGCCCCGGATCAGCTCCCCGTGTCGTCGTCGTTCCGGCCGGCGGTCAGCTCACGCACCGCCCGGGCGACGGTATCGGGGTACTCCATCATCGCCACGTGCCCGGCCTCCGGAAGGGTCAGCAGCCGTGCGTCCCGGAACGCCGCCGCGGCCTTGCGCGCCATACGGTACGACACGAGCTGGTCCCGGCCGCCGTACACGAGGAGTGTCGGCGCGAGGACCCGCTCGGCCTGCCGCCACAGGTTGTGCTGGCCGCCGAGCGTGTACGCGTCGACGATGCCGCGCGCAGAGCGGGCCATCGCGTCCCAGAAGTACGGCAGCCGGAGGCGCCGCTCCATCTCCTCGACGGCGGCGCGCAGGCCCTCGTCCGTGACCCGGCCGGGGTCGCCGTAACAGAGGGAGAGCACGCCCCGTACACGCTGCTCGGCCGTCCAGTCCCTGGTCAGCCGGGCGAACATCTGCGCGACGCCCGGCACGGCCAGCATCGCGGTGGGCCACGCGGCCCGCTGGGCCCGCAGCTCGGGCAGCGCGGGCGAGACGAGCGTCAGGGTGCGGACGAGGTCCGGCCGGACGGCGGCGATCCGCGTGGCGACGGCGCCGCCCAGGGAGTTGCCCACGAGGTGGACCGGCACCCGCCCGCCCGCGTCCAGGAACCGGATGACCGCGCGGGCATGTCCCGTCACGGAGTAGTTGCCGTCGTCGGGCGGCGGTGAGTCGCCGAAGCCGGGCAGGTCGACGGCCTCGCCGTCCAGTACGTCCTCGAGCAGCGGCATCATCGCCGACCAGTTCTGCGAGGACCCGCCCAGCCCGTGCACGTACAGGGCGCGCGCTCTGCCGGTCGCGTCCGACGGCCGGTAGCGCACGTTCAGCGTCAGGCCGGGCAGCGCCACGAAGCGCAGTCGTTCACCCTCCGCGACCCGTACGGGGTGCACGCGGGGCGCCGCCGCTGCGGCGGTGGGGGACGCGGGCAGCTCGGTCGAAGACATGCGGCAATGTTACGAGGTGATCACGTCGGGAACGGTGTGTTCGCCGTCACAGATCGCATAGCGCCGGGGAGGGCGAGCTTCTAGGCTCGCAACAGGGGCACAAGCCCGTAGGAAAGGGGAGCTCATGACCGTCGATCCCACGGATCCCGAGACGCAGACGGAGCTCAGCGGGGAGAACAGCGGTCCGGCCGCGGCCCGACTGGACGAGGAGACCCCCGAGGCCGACGCGGCGGAGCAGCACACCGAGCTGCGGCAGCAGGAGGACGACCCGCTGCCCAGGCTCGACCCGGCCGCGGCGAACGAGGCCGACGCGGTGGAGCAGGCGCGCGTGGTCGCGCTGGACGAGGACGACTACCGCTGACCCCGGGACCCGCGCACTCGACAACACTCGACGGCACTGGCCACCGCGCCACACGCCCGCGTTTGGGCAGGTAGGGGCGGGTTTGACGGGATTGCGGATCGTTCAATCTTGAAGCTCCCGGCTACCGTCGGCGTCCGGTACGTGAAATTCTGCGCTCGCACCGCGCACAGCAGGGTTACCCAAAAGTACGATGGCGGGCGCGGTGTACAGCGCATTTGGATCGATTTTGGGAGGCGGCGTGACAGCCATCGAGCAGACAGAGGCGGCGCGCCCAAGGGGCACACGCCTGCCGCGCCGAGCCCGACGTAATCAGCTCCTGGGCGCCGCCCAGGAGGTCTTCGTCGCCCAGGGGTACCACGCGGCCGCGATGGACGACATCGCCGAGCGGGCGGGTGTCAGCAAGCCCGTCCTCTACCAGCACTTCCCCGGGAAGCTGGAGCTGTACCTGGCGCTGCTGGACCAGCACTGCGAGTCGCTGCTCCAGGCGGTCCGCACGGCGCTCGGCTCCACGACGGACAACAAGCAGCGCGTGGCCGCGACGATGGACGCCTACTTCGCGTACGTGGAGGACGAGGGCGGCGCCTTCAGGCTGGTCTTCGAGTCGGACCTGACGAACGAGCCGGCGGTGCGCGAGCGTGTCGAGCGCGTCTCCCTGCAGTGCGCGGAGGCCATCTCGGATGTGATCGCCGAGGACACCGGACTGTCCAAGGACGAGTCCATGCTGCTGGCGGTGGGCCTGGGCGGTGTGTCGCAGGTGGTGGCCAGGCACTGGCTGGCCAGCGAGTCGCCGGTACCGCGCGACACGGCCGTGCAGCTGCTGACGTCGCTGGCGTGGCGGGGCATCGCCGGATTCCCGCTGCACGGGACCGAAGGCAACTGAACCGGGGCGGCGGCGCCGGGCTGTTCGCTCCTGGCGTGCGCCGCCGGGCCGTGGGCCGTCGCCTCTCCGGGCTAATGTGTGCAGCGTACGGCGCGGTGATCGCGCAACGCTGACCGTTCGGAGGGACATAGCCGTGGAGGTCAAGATCGGCGTGCAGCACGCGCCCCGGGAGATCGTTCTGGAGAGCGGGCAGTCCGCCGAGGACGTGGAGCGCGCCGTGGCGGAGGCGCTGGCCGGGAAGGCACAGCTGCTCAGCCTGACGGACGACAAGGGCCGCAGGGTGCTCGTACCGGCGGACCGGCTCGCGTATGTGGAGATCGGCGAGCCGACGGCGCGCCGGGTGGGTTTCGGCGCGCTCTGACGACGCGGCCCCAGCACATGACGGAGGCCCGGCGGGGATGTCCCCGCCGGGCCTCCGTCATGTCCCGAACCATGTGCCGGGGAGCCGGTCCGCCGGGAGTCCGTGCGCGGCCGGGGGTTCCCGGTGCTCACCGGTGCGGACGGAAGGGTTGCGTTCCGCGTGCTCCGGGTAGGACCGGCTACGACCGACCGACCGCCCCGCCGTCCGCGAGGTGATGCCTGTGTTCTGGGAAGCTCTGGGCTCCGTCCTGCTGGGACTCGCCTTGTCCTGGGCAGCGCTCCACCGGCTGGCCGACCGGCTTCCGCCACGGCGTACGGTCCTCGCCACCGGTGTGCTCGGCGCACTGTTCGGCGCACTCGTGACGCACGCGGCGCTCGGGCCCGGATTCGTGCTGGGCACGCTTCTCGGGGCGGTGGCGATCTGCGCCGTACTGCTCTCGCTGCTGATCCGGCCCGCGGGGCGCCGCTTGCGCCGATCAGCGGCGGCGTGACCCTCGCCGCCGCTCCTCACGACCGCCCGACGGCACCTGACCGGGCTTCCCCCGGGGATGGCGTCCGGCCCGGGGTGACTAGGCCGCGAGGCCCAGGGCCGCCATGCGCTTCGTGTGCGCCTTGGTGATCCGCGAGAACATCTCGCCGACCGCCGCCAGGTCGAAACCGTCCGCCACACCGCCGACCAGCATCGTCGACAGCGCGTCCCGCTCGGCCACCACCCGCTGAGCCTGCGACAGGGCCTCGCCCATCAGCCGCCGCGCCCACAGGGCGAGCCGTCCGCCCACGCGCGGGTCCGCCTCGATCGCGGCCCGCACCTTCTCCACGGCGAAGTTGCCGTGGCCCGTGTCGTCCAGCACGGCGAGCACCAGCGCGCGCGTGTCGGAGTCCAGCCGGACCGCGACCTCCCGGTAGAAGTCACTGGCGATCGAGTCGCCGACGTACGCCTTGACCAGGCCCTCCAGCCAGTCCGACGGCGCCGTCTGGCGGTGGAAGTCGTCGAGGGCCTTCGCGAAGGGCTCCATCGCGGCGGTCGGCTCCACGTCGATCGTGGCGAGCCGGCCGCGCAGCTGCTCGAAGTGGTGGAACTCGGCGGACGCCATCTTCGCCAGCTCCGCCTTGTCGGCCAGGGTCGGCGCGAGCTTCGCGTCCTCGGCGAGCCGCTCGAACGCCGCCAGCTCCCCGTAGGCCAGCGCGCCGAGCAGATCCACGACGGCCGCGCGGTACTGCGGGTCGGCGGAGGCCCCGGCCCAGTCGAGGGCGGCGATCCCGGTCGGTTCTTCGGCGGCAGTGGCGTTGTCAGGCGTCTCCATGAAGCGCACAATAGCCCGCTCACCACACCCCGGAAGGCCCTGGTCAGTGAGTGTGACGTCCCCCTCCTTGTGAATTGCCCCAACACACCTGCGCGATTCCGGGGTACAGTGGTAATGCGCCTGTCGAGTATGCGGAGACATTCGTACTCGGTAGGCCGTTTCATGAATGAGGATGCCCGGTCGGTGGCCCGATCGGCTCCGACCCGACAGCCCTCCGTGCGCAGCGCACATGAGGGGCCCTCAGCGGTATGACGCTCGAGCGACGGCAGTGGTCCCGCGCCACCCGGCTGTGATCTCGCGGTCTGCGGCCGGACAGTGATCCGGCGCGGTAAGACCCCCAGCGTTCGCCTCGTGCCGCGGCTCACAGAAGAGGCAACACCCTGACTACTCAGCCTATGACTTTCCGAGAGCTCGGGATCCTTCCCGAGACCGCAGAGGCCCTTGAGGCCGTCGGCATCGTCACGCCCTTCCCCATCCAGGAGATGACCCTTCCGGTCGCCCTCTCCGGCACCGACGTCATCGGCCAGGCCAAGACCGGCACCGGCAAGACCCTCGGTTTCGGTCTGCCCCTGCTGGAGCGCGTCACCGTCCCTGCCGACGTCGAGGCGGGCCGGGCCCGCCCCGAGGAGCTGACCGACGCGCCTCAGGCCCTGGTCGTCGTCCCCACCCGCGAGCTGTGCACACAGGTCACCAACGACCTGCTGACCGCAGGCAAGGTCCGTAACGTCCGCGTCCTCGCGATCTACGGCGGCCGTGCGTACGAGCCCCAGGTCGAGGCGCTCAAGAAGGGCGTCGACGTGGTCGTCGGCACCCCGGGCCGCCTGCTCGACCTGGCCGGCCAGAAGAAGCTGGACCTGTCCCACATCCGGAACCTCGTGCTCGACGAGGCGGACGAGATGCTCGACCTGGGCTTCCTGCCCGACGTCGAGAAGATCATCAACATGCTGCCGGCGAAGCGCCAGACGATGCTGTTCTCGGCGACCATGCCGGGCGCCGTCATCGGCCTCGCCCGCCGCTACATGTCGCAGCCCACGCACATCCGCGCCACCGCGCCGGACGACGAGGGCGCGACCGTCGCCAACATCAGGCAGCACGTCTACCGCGCCCACTCCATGGACAAGCCGGAGATGGTCTCGCGCATCCTGCAGGCGAACGGCCGCGGGCTCGCGATGATCTTCTGCCGCACGAAGCGCACGGCGGCCGACATCGCCGAGCAGCTGGAGCGGCGCGGCTTCGCCTCCGGCGCGGTCCACGGCGACCTCGGCCAGGGCGCCCGCGAGCAGGCGCTGCGCGCGTTCCGCAACGGCAAGGTGGACGTCCTCGTCTGCACCGACGTCGCCGCGCGCGGCATCGACGTCGAGGGCGTCACGCACGTGATCAACTACCAGTCGCCGGAGGACGAGAAGACGTACCTCCACCGGGTGGGCCGCACGGGCCGCGCGGGCGCGTCCGGTACGGCGATCACACTTGTCGACTGGGACGACATCCCGCGCTGGCAGCTCATCAACAAGGCGCTGGACCTGAAATTCCACGACCCGGTCGAGACGTACTCGACATCCGAGCACCTGTACGCGGACCTGGACATCCCGGACGGTACGAAGGGCGTCCTGCCACGCGCCGAGCGGACTCGCGCCGGGCTGAACGCGGAGGAGCTGGAGGACCTGGGCGAGCCCGGCGGCCGTGGCGCGCGTGGCCGGCGCCGCGAGCGCGAGGAGGAGCGCCCGGCGCGCACCCGTACGCCTCGCCAGCGGCGCCGCACTCGTGGCGGCGCGACGGTGGACGAGACCGAGGCGGCGACTCCGGCGGCGCCTGCGGCGTCTGCCGAGGCGACCGAGGGTGAAACCGTCGAGCGCCGCACTCCCCGCCGCCGTCGCCGCACCCGCGCGGGCGCGGTGGAGACGGCCGCGCCTGTGACGCCGGTGGAGGACGCTCCGGACGCCGAACCGACGTCGGCGCCGGCGCCGCGTCGCCGCACCCGCAAGGCGGCGGAGCCCAAGGCCACCGAGGCGGTCGCCACCGCGGCCCCCGAGGCCGAGGCCGAACCGCGGCGCCGCACGCGGAAAACGGCCGAGGCCGTCGTGACCGCTGAGGCCGCCGCACCCGAGGCCGAGGCCAAGCCCCGCCGCCGCACCCGCAAGACGGCCGAGGCCGTCGTGACCGCTGAGGCCGCCGCACCCGAGGCCGCCGAGGCGACGCCGAGGCGACGCACCCGGAAGGCTGCCGCGTCCGCCGACGCCGCGGCAGTGGTCGAGCCGGCCGCCGAGGCCAAGCCGCGGCGCCGCACCCGCAAGACGGCCGCGGCCCAGCCGGCCGAGGCCTGACCCAGCACACCGAAGGCCCCGCCACCCGGGTGGCGGGGCCTTCGCGTGCCCGCCGACGGGTCGGTCGCCGTCCCGGCGGGAGGGGCCGGGTCCGCCCCCGCAGCGGCCGGCGGCGCCGGTCGCGTGGGGGGCGTCCAGCGCCCGGGGCCGCCGGCCCGAGGAGGTGAGCCCGGAGGGGCGCCGGGCCAGGAGCTGCGCCAGTCCGTTTGCGGACAGGCGTTCCGCGCGGGGACGGGGGTCCCATGTTCTGGAGGTCCCCCCTGATCGAGCGGAATCGAGAGCCTGGGGGGCGGGCACGAACGGGCCGGGCCGGAGCGGCCCACTACGGGACCCGCCTGGGCATGCCCCAGCGCCGGGGAGGCGTTCCCGGCCGCTAGCCTCGTGGCATGAGTCGGCCGCCCACCTTTGTTCCGCCCTCGTGCGCCCGCGCCCACGCGCTGCCCACCGCACGCGGCGCCTTCGCCGTGCTCGACGCGGCGCCGCCCCGTGCGCCCAGGGGGACCGCGCTGCTGCTGCCGGGGTACACCGGGAGCAAGGAAGACTTCATCGCCATGCTGGAGCCCCTCAGCGCCGCCGGGTACCGGGTCGTCGCCGTCGATGGGCGCGGACAGTACGAGACCTCCGGACCCGAGGAGCAAGGGGCTTACGCCCAGCGGGAATTGGCGTTGGACGTGCTCGCGCAGGCCGGGGCGGTGGGGGGCGGCGGGCCGGTGCATCTGCTGGGGCACTCCCTCGGGGGGCAGATCGCCCGGGCGGCCGTGCTGACGGATGCGTCCGCCTTCGTCTCGCTCACCCTCATGTCCTCCGGGCCCGCGGAAGTCACCCCCGGGCAGCGGGAGAAGGTCAAGCTGCTGAGCGACGCCCTCAGCGTCATGGACATGGAGCAGGTCTGGCAGGCGATGCGCGCCCTCGACCCGCCGGAGGACGCCGACGACCCGCTCCGGGGCGACCGCGAGGACCTCCGGCGCCGCTGGCTGCGCCACAACCCCGCGCAGCTCCTCGCGACGGGCCGTCAGCTCAGGACGGAACCCGACCGTGTGGCGGAGCTCGCCGCGCTCGACCCCCCGCTCCCCGTCCATGTCATCTCCGGCGAGCACGACGACACCTGGCCGGTGCCCCTGCTGGACGCCATGGCGGAGCGGCTGGGCGCCCACCGCACCCGTATCGCCGGGGCCGAGCATTCACCCAACACCGACCGGCCGGAGGAGACAGCGGCCGCCGTCGTGAGATTCTGGGACGGTTACGGCCGCGGCCCTCAGAAACGCGACTGAAGCTGCTGCCAGAAGCCGTCCCGCAGCGCCCGCCGCAGCACCGCGTGGCCCCGCAGGGACCTGCTCAGCCGGCGTTCCGCCTCCATCAGCAGGTCCTGGTCCACCGGTCCGGGCAGGTACGGGTGGCCGGGCAGCAGTTCGGCCATCACGTCCGTGCCCCGCTCCGCGAGCCATGTGGCGGCGATCTGGGCGCCCATGAACCGCGCCTCGTCGCGCGACGGCGGCGGCTCGCCCTCGTTCTCGTACGTCGTCACGGGCCGCCGTGTGATGTAAGGGCGCCAGAAGTCCAGGTCGAAGACGCGCTGACTGTCGACCTCCCACAGCAGCGGCTCGGCCTGGTTGCCGCCCTCCGCGGCCTCGATGCCCCACAGGTGGACCCGCGCCCCGTACCCCTGCGCGGCCTCGACGGCGGAGACGAGGTCCTCGTCGCCGCCGACGAGCGCCGCGTCGCTGATGGCCCGGTGGCGGGCGAGTGACTCCAGGTCGGAGCGGATGAGCGAGTCGACGCCCTTCTGCTGGTTGTTGGCGTTGAGGTTGCCCAGCCGGACCTTGACGTCGGGGAGTTCGGCGATGGACTGCTGCTCGGGGGTGTGGATACGGCGCCGGGCGCCGTCGTACCAGTAGACGCGGAGCAGTCTGCTGTCGGCGAAGATCGTGCGCGCGGTGTCGATGAACGCCTCGATGAGCCCTTCCGCGTCGAGGTCGAAGGCGCGCCGGTCCTCGGTGCCCGCGACCAGCAACCCGGCCGAAGCATAGACGTAACCGGCGTCCACGAAGATGGCATGTGTCGAGGGCGTCTTGGCGACCTCGACGAGCATGCGCTGCAGGAGCTCATTGGTGCGCTCAAGGCGCTGGGCGATGTCCGCGTCGTTCATACGGGCCTCATTGTCCGCCCTGGACGGCCGCACCGCCAGCGGCCACTGCTTAGCCAATCGAAAAATTTCCTTAGCGTAGGGAATGTTTCAGGGGCTGCACCTGGTTGCAGGTGTACAGACACCAGCTCGACGAAGGGAGAAGCCATGCGCTTCGAGATCATGCGACTCGACGATGTCGACGGAACGGCCGTCGACAGCACCGTCGTGGACGCCGCCTCCGTCAACCGGATCGTGCAGCAGGCCGCCGCCAGGGGCCAGCGCCTCTACATCCGCCCGGCCGAAGCCACCGCGTCGTAACGATCGCGACGTGTGAAGACGCGTGACGACGTGTGAAGCGGACCGCGCCCCCGTACGAGTCGTACGGGGGCGCGGTCGTTCCGGCGCCGCGGCCGCGCGCCGCTCAGGCGGCCTGGATCGTCTGTGTCACGCCGTTGATGATCTGCTGCACGGCGATGGCCGACAGCATCATGCCGGCGAGCCGGGTCACCAGCACCACCCCGCCGTCCTTGATCACCCGGATGATCAGCAGGGAGTACCGCATGGTCAGCCAGAGCACCGCGTGCATCGCGACGATGGCGGCCCACACCGAGACCTGCCCGGCGACGCCCTCCGCGTGCTGCACGGCGAGGATCACCGACACGATCGCGCCCGGCCCGGCGAGCAGCGGCATGCCCAGCGGTACGAGGGCGACGTTGACGTCCTTGGTCTGCTGGGGCTCGTCGGTCTTGCCGGTGAGCAGGTCGAGCGCGATGAGCAGCAGGAGCAGTCCGCCCGCGATCATCAGGGCCGGTACGGAGACATGCAGGTAGGCCAGGATCTGCTGGCCCAGGATGCCGAACACGGTGATCACACCGAACGCGACGGCGACGGCCTGCCAGGCCATACGGCGCTGGACCTTGGTGGCGCGGCCGGAGGTCAGGGCGAGGAAGATCGGCGTGATCCCGGGGGGATCCATGATGACAAACAGGGTCAGAAAGAGTGAGCCGAAGACGGCGAAGTCGAACACAGTGATGCCTTGCGGAAGAAGGGGTGGTGCGGAAGGGCGCACGGCGGAGCCGTGCGGGGCGTCGGTCGGCGGGGCCGTGCGACGGAGTGGACCAGGCAGGAGAGAGGGCGGCGGTGCGGCCTGTGGGTTACGGACGTCCGCCCGTGCCCGGCACCGGGAACGCGCCGGTCGCGCGGCGCGTGATCTCGCCGTAGATCTCCGGGTCGGTGGTGAAGTCGCCGAGCCGGCAGGTCTTGCGGCTGCCGTGGTAGTCGCTGGAGCCGGTGTTCAGCAGCCCGAGCTCGCGCGCGAGGCCGCGCAGGCGGGCGCGGGTCGGCTCGTCGTGGTCCATGTGGTCGACCTCGACGCCGTCGAGTCCGTACGCGGCGAGGTCGGCGATCACGGAGTCGGGGACCGTCCGCCCGCGCTTGACCGCGCCGGGGTGCGCGAAGACGGTCACCCCGCCGGCCGCCTTCACCAGTCGGATCGCCTTGAACGGGTCCAGCTCGTGCTTCTCGACGTACACACGGCCGCCGTCGGCGAGCCACTCGGGCGTGAACGCGCCGGAGACGTCGGGGACGACGCCCAGCTCGACAAGGGCCTCGGCGATGTGCGGTCGCCCGATGGAGCCGTCCCCGGCGATGGCCGCGACGCGCTCCCACGTCACCGGCACGCCCAGTTCCTGGAGCTTGCCGACCATCGCACGGGCGCGCGGCACCCGGTCGTCGCGCACCAGCTCGCGCTCCCGCGCCAACTCGGGCTCGTCCGGGTCGAAGAGGTACGCCAGCATGTGGACACCGGTGCCGTCGATCCGGCACGACAGCTCGGCACCGGTGACGAGCGTGAGCCCCTCGGGCAGCGCGGCGAGCGCCTCGGCGTGCCCCCGCGTGGTGTCGTGGTCGGTCAGCGCGACGACGTCGAGCCCGGCCGCGGCGGCGCCCAGCACCAGCTCGGCGGGGGTGTCCGTACCGTCCGACGCGGTGGAGTGGGTGTGCAGGTCGATGCGCACGACACATGACTCCAGGGCTCGGCACGGACAGGGGACACCCAAGAATAACGGCCCCGGGCGACCGCCTCGTCCGCCCGGCCCCGGCGGAGGGCCGGCGCCCTCAGGACAGCAGCCGCGGCGACAGCGCCCCGCACGGCACCAGGTCGACCTCGGCGCCGGCCTCGCGGACGTCGGTCAGGACCAGTTCGTCGTAGAGCAGAAGACCCGAGTCCTCGGGCCAGGCGATGGCCCAGAGCCAGAGGCCGCGAGCCTCGCCCGCGAAGACGGCGCGGCCCTCCGGGGCACCGATCACATGCCAGAGGGGGGTCAGGCGGCCGCCGGCCAGGACCTTGGCCTGCGGGGCCTTGTCCATGCAGAGGTGGGGGCCGGGGTCCGGGCCGTCCGTGCCGGCGTACCGCGCGCCCAGGCCGACGCCCAGCTCCTCGGCGATCAGCAGCAGCTCGCCCACCCCGCCGAGCGGCCCGGGGCCCGAGCAGGCGACGGCGGTGGCCCGGCCGCCGCTGCGGTCGTCACCGGCGTACGCGACGCCGGTGAAGAGCCAGCCTATGGGGAGCGGCCAGGGCATCCAGACGGGGACCTGCGCACGGTTCACGGCGACGTGCAGCGCCTCGACGCTGGGCGGCACCACGGGCTGCAGCGGATACACAGGGCCGTGCACACCACACTGCCAGCGGTCGGCGAAGAGACCGGGCGCCCGGACCCGGCCTCCGCACTTCGGGCAACTGGGTTCGCCCCTCATAGCGTTCAACGGTCCTCCCCCACCGTCCCCCCGTCAAGGACGATCACCCGTCCGGTGTGCCGTAGAGGGCCCTCAGTCCAGGCTCACGGATGCCCGGCGCGGGTCGCGCAGGTCCGTCTGCGCGGTCAGCCAGCGTTCCTCCAGCGCCTGCGCGCCGTGCACCCGCTTCCACGCCGCCTCGTTGGGCGTCATCGGCAGCAGCGGCAGGAACCGCACCGGGTCCATCCCGCCGTCCGGTTCCAGGTCCGGGACCAGGCCGCCCGGTTCCGCGACGAGTACGGAGGTGAACGGAGCGCCCGGCCAGAGCGGCTCGCCCACGTCCAGAGAGGCGCCCGGGGCCACGACGACGCCCTCCACCTGCGGCGACGCCGCGAGGACGGCAAGCGGGCGGAGCACCTTGTCGGTGTCGGCGATCCCGGCCCGTACGGTCAGGAGCAGCTCCGCGCGCGGGCCCTTGACCGGGTCGGCGACGGCCGCCGTCGGATCGGTCATGGGCTGCGCCGACATGCCCAGCGTCGCGTACCGGACGACCGGCTGGGATTCGCCGTTCTCGGTGTCTGTGAAACGCAGCACCTCGATGCGCTCCGTACCGAGGAACGTCACGGAGGCACGCGCGTCCGGTTCGCCCAGCGCCGTGAACAGACGGGCCTCGACCAGCGCGAGAACTTTTTCCATGCGGCGAGCATAAAGCGCGCTTCCAAGGGGCATGGGGAGGGATTGACCCTCAGTCGGCTGCTAGGGTGGGCCGCTGGTCGGGACAGTACGTCATGGGGGCCCCTCCCAGCGGTCGCCGGGGGAGTGCTTTCCGGTCCCGACGACACGTCATCCCTTACGGGGGACCGGCCGGAGGAGGTGGGGCTGCGGTGGATCGAAGTCGACCGTGCAGTACCAGCCGCTCTTCCGCGCAGCGCGAGCCGCTCCCGCCGCGCACCCCCCGTGCACGCTTCACCTGCCGTACCACCCTTCGTACGAGCGTCTGAGGCGTTTCCGCCCGCACTCCGCACGCAGGGCACCGCGCGCGACGGAAGAGCACGTCGTCCCCGCCCGTCTGTAGCGAACCGCGAACCGCGAACCCCGTCACCGCGATCCGCGGTGCCGCCCGCTTTGCGGACGTATGCAACGCCACGTCCCCATTCCGGGCTGTGCCACGCCTCGCCGACGGCTTCTGCGTGAAGGAGCCTGCCATGTCGATGATCCGTGACCTGCGCGCCGTCGTACGCCCGTCGCTGCGCAAGCGCAGCGCGTCCCCGTACCCGCCGTACAACGCGTACGACCCGACACGCGACCCGTCCGCGTCCACCGCGGTCGTCGACTGCGCCGTGTACCGGGACGGACGCCGGGTGAAGGACGACGAGGAGTGCCTGACCCCGCGCGAGGCGATGCGGCGCGTACGCGAGGGCGGCGGCTTCGCCTGGATCGGGCTGCACGAGCCGACGGAGGCCGAATTCGCCGGTATCGCCGCCGAGTTCGGGCTGCACCCGCTGGCCGTGGAGGACGCGGTGCACGCGCACCAGCGGCCGAAGCTGGAGCGGTACGACGACACGCTCTTCACCGTCTTCAAGACGATCCACTACGTCGAGCACGCCGAGCTCACCGCGACCAGTGCGGTCGTGGAGACCGGTGAGGTGATGTGCTTCACCGGGCGGGACTTCGTGATCACCGTCCGGCACGGCGGCCAGGGGTCGCTGCGCAATCTGCGGCACCGCCTGGAGTCCGACCCGGAGCTGCTCGCCAAGGGACCGTCAGCCGTCCTGCACGCCATCGCGGACCATGTCGTGGACGGGTACATCGCGGTCGCCGACGCCGTCGAGATCGACATCGACCAGATCGAGACCGATGTCTTCTCGCCGCCCACGAAGGGCAGCACGCGAGGCGCCGACACCGGGCGGATCTACCAGCTGAAGCGTGAGGTACTGGAGTTCAAGCGGGCGGTGACGCCGCTGATGCGTCCGTTGCAGCTGCTGAGCGAGCGGCCGATGCGGCTGGTCGACCCGGACATCCAGAAGTACTTCCGGGACGTCGCCGACCACCTGGTCCGCGTGCAGGAACAGGTCGTCGGCTTCGACGAGCTCCTCAATTCGATCCTCCAGGCGAACCTCGCGCAGGCGACGGTCGCGCAGAACGAGGACATGCGCAAGATCACCTCCTGGGCCGCGATCATCGCCGTGCCGACGGCGGTGTGCGGTGTGTACGGCATGAACTTCCAGTACATGCCGGAGCTGGAGTGGAAGTACGGCTACCCGATGGTGCTCACCGGCATCATCGGTGTCTGCTTCGCCATCCACCGCACCCTGAAGCGCAACGGCTGGCTGTAGGGGGCGGGGGCCCGCTGGCTAAGCTGCGGGCATGACTGACGACTCGCTGCTCTCCCGCGCCCTCGTCGAGGAGGCCACCAAGAAGTCCGGCCTCATCTGGGTGCGCGGGGACGGGCCCGCGCGGGCGCTCTGGCATGTGTGGCACGACGGTGCCGCGTATGTCGTCGGCGACGGGCCCGGCGAGCAGCCGCTGCCGGGCGGCCTGGCCGAGGGCGGGGCCGCCGAGGTGACCGTACGCAGCAAGGACAAGGGCGGCCGCCTGGTCGCCTGGACGGCGCGGGTCAGTGAGCTGGCGCCGGGCTCCGAGGACTGGCGGGCCGCGGCGGACGAGCTGAAGGGGAAGCGGTTGAACGCCCCGGACGCGGAGACGATGACCGAGCGGTGGTCGCGCGAGTGCCGGCTGCTGCGGCTGACCCCGCACAAGGTGAGCACGGACCTGCCGCAGGACTCCCTCGCGGCGGCGCCGCTGCCCACGGAGGCCACGACGCGCCATCCGATCCCGGAGGCACTCCCCCGCCTGCTCCTCAAGCGCCGGAAGCGCTGACGCCGAGCAGGCGGCTCATCCGCCGGTACGGGCGTCAGTCGCTGGTACGGGGCAGCTGCCGGCCGTAGTCGAGGATGTCGCCCTTCTCCGGCTCCGCCAGCGGGAAGTCCTTGTTCCAGTCCGTCAGGACCACGACGCCTCCCCCGCCGGCCCGGGCGAACCGGAGCGGGAAGGGCGTGCCCTCCAGGGCGACGTCCAGGGTGCCGCCCTCGCCGCGCTCGCCGCCCGCGACCTTGATCGTGCGGATGCCGGCGAGCTTGTCGCGGTCGCCCTTGTGCACCTCGCCGTGGAGCACGAGCAGCCCGCGGAGCAGGACGTTCATCTCGGTGAAGCCGCGCAGCTGCTTGTACGAGGGGTCGCCCTGCGGCACCTTGACGTACTTGCCGTCGAGCTTGTCCGCTGCCTGGATATCGGCCTCGGTGGGCTCGGCGGAGTCCTCGGCGTGCCGCCAGAAGGCCGCGCCCGCCTTCAGGAAGAGGGCGTCGCCGACGCGCAGCAGCTCGAAGGTCGAGGTCTTGGTGGTGACGGAGCCGGTCGCGCCGGTGTCCTTCAGCCGCATGTTGAGCTTGTACGTACCGGTCTTGCTGACCAGCGTGCCGGAGAGCCGTACCGACTTCGCGCCCTTCGCCGACGTCTGCGCCTTGGACTCGATCTCTCTCGCCTCGAGTCTGCCGACGCCGTTGGTGCCCTCGTCCGGATCCTCCGCGCAAGCGGTCAGTGTCGCGGCCAGCCCGACGCAGAGCGCGACGGGGAGCGCGACGCGACGGGTACGCCGAGCCGGGGGGAGAGCGGTCACCAGCGCTGCCTCTCGTGTTTCACGTGGGGGGATTGGCAGACGGCAGCGTACCGGGGAGCGGTGGCGGGCTCCGCACGGAGCCGTACGGACGCCGCTGCCCGGGCGACCCGAAACATGACGAGCTAGCCTGAATCACCGCATTATGCATATGAGTGGTATGCGGATAAGCGGTCGGTGGTCGATGAAGGAGGGAGGCGCTCGGGATGGTGGCAGGCGCCTCCCGGATCTTCGTCTCGCACCTCGCCGGGGTGCCGGTCTTCGACCCCAGCGGCGACCAGGTCGGCCGAGTGCGCGACCTCGTCGCCATGCTGCGGATCGGCCGTCGGCCGCCCAGGATCCTCGGGCTGGTCGTCGAGGTGATCGGACGGCGCCGCATCTTCCTCCCCATGACCCGGGTGACCGGCGTCGAGGCCGGTCAGGTCATCACCACCGGCGTACTCAACCTCCGCCGCTTCGAGCAGCGCCCCACCGAGCGCCTCGTCTTCGGCGAGCTGCTCGACCGCCGGGTCCGGCTGGTCGACGGCGGCGACGAGGTCACCGTGCTGGACGTGGGGATCCGGCAGCTGCCCGCCCGCCGCGACTGGGAGATCGACAAGGTGTTCGTACGGCGCGGCGGGGGCCGTACGCTGCGCCGCAAGGGGGAGACGCTGACGGTCGAGTGGTCGGGGGTCACCGGGTTCTCGCTGCAGGAGCACGGGCAGGGCGCCGAGAACCTGCTCGCCACGTTCGAGAAGATGCGCCCCGCCGACGTCGCAAACACGCTGCACCACCTCTCGCCCAAGCGGCGCGCCGAGGTCGCCGCAGCCCTCCACGACGACCGGCTCGCCGACGTACTGGAGGAGCTGCCCGAGGACGACCAGATCGAGATCCTCGGCAAGCTGGAGGCCGAACGCGCCGCGGACGTCCTGGAGGCGATGGACCCGGACGACGCCGCCGACCTGCTGTCCGAGCTGCCCGAGGAGGAGAAGGAGCGGCTGCTGACGCTGATGCGCCCGGACGACGCGGCCGACGTCCGGCGGCTGCTGTCGTACGAGGACCGCACGGCGGGCGGTCTGATGACGACCGAGCCGATCGTGCTGCGCCCCGACTCCACCGTCGCGGACGCCCTGGCCCGGATCCGCCAGCAGGACCTCTCCCCCGCCCTGGCGGCGCAGGTGTACGTGTGCCGGCCACCGGACGAGACGCCGACGGGCAAGTTCCTGGGCACGGTGCACTTCCAGCGGCTGCTGCGGGATCCGCCGTTCACGCTCGTCTCGGCCGTCGTCGACACCGACCTGGAGCCGCTCTCCCCGGACACCCCGCTGCGCTCGGTGACCAGCCATCTCGCCGCGTACAACCTGGTCGCGGCGCCCGTCGTCGACGACAGCGGATCGCTGCTGGGCGCGGTCACCGTCGACGACGTACTGGACCACCTGCTGCCGGAGGACTGGCGCGAGACCGACTTCGGGCCCGACGAGGGGCGGGGGGCGGCGCATGGCGCCTGAACGCACCCCGGACTGGGGCCCGCGCGACCGGGTCGCGCAGCGGGACCGGGAGCGGGCCGCCGCACGGGACCGGGCCACGCCCCGCACCCGGCTCGACCAGCCGCTGGACCAGCCACGCCTGCGGCGGCCGAGGCTGCTGCCCGAGTACGACCCCGAGGCGTTCGGACGGCTGTCGGAGCGGATCGCCCGGTTCCTGGGCACGGGCCGGTTCATCGTCTGGATGACCGTCTTCATCATCACGTGGCTGATCTGGAACATCACCGTGCCCGACCCGCTGCGCTTCGACCCGTTCCCGTTCATCTTCCTGACGCTGATGCTGTCGCTGCAGGCCTCGTACGCGGCCCCGCTGATCCTGCTCGCGCAGAACCGGCAGGACGACCGGGACCGGGTCAATCTGGAGCAGGACCGGGCGCAGAACGAGCGGTCGATCGCCGACACCGAGTACCTGACCCGGGAGATCGCGGCGCTGCGGATGGGCCTCGGCGAGGTCGCGACCCGCGACTGGATGCGCTCCGAGTTGGAGGACCTGGTCCGCGAGCTGGAGGAGCGGCGCGCCGTATTCCCGCGGTCGGCGTCGCCGGGGAGTGACGAAGGTGACCGCTGAGAGGCTTTCCGGGGGCCCTGGTGAGCGCCGTACCATCGTCCGTATGACGACGGAAGACGCGGTGCGTGAAGCACTGGCGACGGTGAACGACCCCGAGATCAATCGACCGATCACTGAACTCGGCATGGTCAAGTCAGTCGAGATCGGCGCGGACGGGGCGGTGGCCGTCACCGTCTATCTGACGGTCTCCGGCTGCCCCATGCGCGAGACGATCACAAAGAACGTGAGCGAGGCGGTCTCCCGCGTCGAGGGCGTCACCCGCGTCGATGTGACCTTGGACGTGATGAGCGACGAGCAGCGCAAGGAGCTGGCTGCCGCGCTGCGCGGCACCACCGCCGAGCGTGAGGTGCCGTTCGCGAAGCCCGGCTCGCTGACCCGCGTGTACGCGGTGGCGTCCGGCAAGGGCGGCGTCGGCAAGTCGTCCGTGACCGTGAACCTGGCCGCCGCGATGGCCGCCGACGGGCTGAAGGTCGGTGTCGTGGACGCCGACATCTACGGCCACAGCGTGCCGCGCATGCTGGGCGCCGACGGCCGTCCGACCCAGGTCGAGAACATGATCATGCCGCCGTCCGCGAACGGTGTGAAGGTCATCTCGATCGGCATGTTCACACCGGGCAACGCGCCGGTGGTGTGGCGCGGCCCGATGCTGCACCGCGCGCTCCAGCAGTTCCTCGCGGACGTGTACTGGGGCGACCTGGACGTGCTGCTCATGGACCTGCCTCCGGGCACCGGCGACATCGCGATCTCGGTGGCGCAGCTGGTGCCGAACGCCGAGATCCTGGTCGTCACCACGCCGCAGCAGGCGGCGGCGGAGGTCGCCGAGCGGGCCGGTTCGATCGCCGTGCAGACCCACCAGAAGATCGTCGGTGTCGTCGAGAACATGTCGGGCCTGCCGTGCCCGCACTGCGACGAGATGGTCGACGTCTTCGGCACGGGCGGCGGCCAGCGGGTCGCCGACGGGCTGACGCGGACGACCGGTGCGACGGTGCCGGTGCTGGGCTCGATCCCGATCGACGTGCGGCTGCGGGAGGGCGGCGACGAGGGCAGGCCCGTCGTGCTCACCGACCCGGACTCGCCGGCGGGTGCGGCGCTGCGCACCATCGCGGGCAAGCTGGGCGGCCGCCAGCGCGGCCTGTCGGGCATGTCGCTGGGGATCACCCCGCGCAACAAGTTCTGAGCCGCTGAGCCCGTACGGGCAAGGGGGCGCCGCTCCGGGTGAGCGGCGCCCCCTTTCGTCGTGTCCCCGGGCGCGGCCTAGGCGTACGTGGCGATGTCCGCGATCACGGAGAAGCCGAGTCCGTACGCGCTCATGCCCCGCCCGTACGCGCCCAGATGAACGTCACCCTGGGCGGTCGTCCCGGCCAGCACCCAGCCGAACTCGGACTCCCGGTAGTGGAACGGCTGCGGCACGCCGTCGACGGGCAGCGAGAGCGTCGTCCAGTCCGGGCCCTCCAGGTCGTCGGCGAGCTCGAACGCGGCCTCCGTCTGCTGGTCCAGCCACTCTTTGCGCAGCGTGTGGTCGAGCTGGGCGGGCCAGGTGTACGCCAGGAGCCCGGAGCCGGCCAGCCAGGCGGCGGACGACACGTTGGTGGCGTCCAGGACGCCGGTGCCGTCCCCCGTACGACGTACCGGGTGGGCGGCGACGGTGACGACGACCGCGAAACGGCAGCGCTCGGGGCCGACCACCTCGGGTCGTATCGACGGCTCCTCGCCATGGCCTGTGGAACCGTGCTGCACGGTGCCGTCCGCCGCCGTGCCGACCTGCATCAGCCAGCGCGGCCCTGTGAACGCCTCGTCCAGCCCGTACCAGGGGAAGGGGGCCCGCAGGTACCCGTCGACGGTGCGACGGGCGCCAGGCACCCCCTCGGACGTGGATGTGGTGCTGGGCGTCGGCTCCGCCTGTGCCCCCACCCGACTCGTCGTCTCCATCTGCCCGGCCGCCTCCTCGATCCGTTCGGACAGAGGGAGAGGATATCCACCCAGGCGGGGCTCTTCCGGAAGGCCGGTACTCAGGGGACTCAGGTGGCGTCCGCGTCGAACGGGGGCCGATCGGCCTTATCGGGCGTTTCGCTCTTCTTCAGGAGGTCCGGAGCGGGGGTGGCGGAGGGGCTTCCGGCGGGCGTGCCGGAGGCGGTGCCCTTGACGGCGTCCGCGACCTCGTCGATCTCCTTCTTGAGGTCGAAGCTGCTGCGCAGCTCCCGCAGCTCCCTGACGTCCTGGTTCTCGTTGAGCTGCTTGCGGATGAACGTCTTGGGGTTCAGGTCCTCGAACTCGAAGTCCTTGAATTCCGGGCCGAGTTCGCTGCGGATGTCCTGCTTGGCGCTCTCGGAGAAGTCCCGGATCCTGCGGATGAAGCGGCTGACGTCCTGGATGACCTTGGGCAGCTTGTCGGGACCGAAGATGAGCACTGCGAGGATCACCAGCGCCACCAGCTCGAGTGCGCCTATGTCACTGAACACCTTGTTGCTCCTCCTCAGGTCTCCGCTGCACCAAGGTACCCGCTCGATGGGTGCGACGGGACTGCCGTCGCACCCATCAGCCGTTCAGCCGTTCAGTTGTCCGCCGATGAGCCGAGCGTGAGGGTTCTGGCGTGTTCCCGGCCGCCGCGCTCCAGGGTGAGACGGAGCTCGTCGCCGGGGCGGTGGGCGCGGATCTTGACGATCAGCTCCTCGCCGCTGTGGACACGCTCGCCGTCGACCTTGGTGATGACGTCACCGGCCCGGATGCCCGCCTTGGCGGCCGGTCCGCCCGCGGTGACGGACGCGCCGCCGTCCTGCGCCTTGTCGGCGACCCGGGCACCGTCGCCCGCGAACTTCATGTCGAGGCTGACCCCGATGACCGGGTGAGTGGCCTTGCCGGTGTTGATGAGCTCCTCGGCGACGCGCTTGCCCTGGTTGATGGGGATGGCGAAGCCGAGGCCGATGGAACCGGCCTGGCCGCCGTCGATACCGGAGCCGCTGTCGGCGGCGCGGATGGCGCTGTTGATGCCGATGACCCGGGCCCGCGAGTCCAGCAGCGGCCCACCGGAGTTCCCCGGATTTATGGGCGCGTCGGTCTGAAGAGCGTCGACATAGCTGATGTCGCTGCCGTCGCCCTTCTCGCCCCCCGCCGTGATGGGCCGCCCCTTGGCGCTGATGATGCCGGAGGTGACGGTGTTCTGGAGGTCGAAGGGGGCGCCGATGGCCACGACGGGGTCGCCGACGCGGACACTGTCGGAGTTGCCGAGCGGCAGCGGCGCAAGGTTGGACACGCCGCTGACCCGGACGACGGCCAGGTCGTAGCCGCTGTCGCCGCCGACGAGCGTGGCGCGCGCGGTCTCGCCGCCGCTGAAGGTGACGGTGATGGCGCCGGCGTCGCCGGCCGAGTCGACGACATGGTGGTTGGTGAGGATGTGGCCGCGCCTGTCGAGGACGAAGCCGGTGCCGGTGCCCTGCTCGCCGCCTCCGCTGACGTGCAGCGTGACGACGCTGGGCAGTGCGCGGGCGGCGATGCCCGCGACGCTGTCCGGGGCGCGGTCGGCGACCCCGGCTTCGGCCTGCGGCAGCTCGACGGTGGTCAGCCCGCCATTGCGCTCGATGTACGCCCCGACGGCACCGCCGAGCACACCCGCGAGCAGCGCGAACACCAGCGCTCCGGCCAACGCGAGCCCCCGCCGCCCCCGCGGCCCGGACGGCGCACCGCCCCCGCTCCCGGTCAGCGGCTGCGCCTGCCGCGCGGCCGGACTGCTCCACGGGTCGTACTGCCCCCACTGCGGGGCGACCGGCGCGGGTGCCGCGGCGGGCGCGGGCGCGGGTGCGGGGAGCGGTGCCGGGGCGGCCGGGCTGCCGTAGGCGGGCGGCTGCACAGGCGGCGCGGGTGCCCACGGCCCGGGCTCCCCATAGGGCGGCGTCCGGTACTCGTCGGGCGCGTGCAGTGGACCCGGCCGCCCGCCGCTCCCTGCCGCGTCGCCCTGGTGACCCGACGGACCCGGCCCGTCGGCGTCGGCCACGCCCTCGGGCCGGGTGACAGCCTGTGCCCCTGGCCCGGGCGGAAGCCCGGCTCGGTCGGCTTCGGTACCGGCGGGACCGGCGGGACCGGCGGGACCGGCCGCATCGACGCCGGTCCCTGCCTCGGTGCCCGCCTCAGCGGGGGCCCCGGCTTCCGGTGCGGCCTCGCGCCCGGGGTCCGCCACCGGCCCGGCCGCAGCCTCGGGGGCGGAGCCGGAGCCTGGACGTCGCGACTCGGCGCGGGTCTTCGCCGCTGCCCAGGCTCGGGCCACGGGGCCTGTCTCCGGGGGTGTGAGGGTGGGCGCGGTGGGCGGGTCCGTCGTCGGCGCGGCCGTGGTCGCAGGGGTGGGGCGGCTCCACCACTTCGGCTTCGGCTGCGTGGGCTTCCCGTCGTCCATGCTCTCCCCGCTACTGACCAGTCAGCGCCCCTCGGGCGTCTCTGACCCTGGATTCAACCAGGTCCCCCCGCGCACCCCTTACGGTGCCGGTGGTGCCAGGTGTGTCGGGGAGGGTGACAGAGCGAAGCCCGGGCTGTCCATCGGAGGCAGCCCATTCGCGCCGATCAGCGGTGTCGTGGCGTGGAGAAAGGGCGGCGCCCCCGGTTGCCGTGCCCGCACCGGCGCGCCGGGGAGCAGTACGCCGCCGGGCCGCTCCGCGAAGCGTCCCGCACCGGCCGACGGGCCCGTACCCGCCCGGCGGCGGGTGTTCTCCGTCGTAGCCCCGGTCTGGCCGGGCGAGGACCGCAGCGGTGTGACGTTGTTCCCGGAGCCCTCACCGCCACGGGCGTCGACCGCCGTGACCGCCGGCATCGCACCGCCCAGCGCGATGGCCGCGAACGACACGGCGCTCGCCGCCGCGAAGGCGAACCTCCGGCCGCGCCACGGCGACCGCTCGGGCTCCGGTCGGCCGGCCTCGTGGATACGGAACCCCGTACGCGCCGGGGCCGGCGCCCGGTCGTGCGCCGAGACGTAGCCGAAGCCGCCGGGCCTCACTCCGAACAGGCCGAGTCCTGAGGGGTCCCCGGCCGCGCCGGGATCTCCCGGATGTCCCGGGGCGGCTCCGGGGCGCCCTCCGAAGGGCGTGCCGCCGTCTTCGTCGGCGCCCCCGGGCAACCCCTGGAGGCGTGCGAGCAGCCCCGCTGACGGGGGCGGCGGGGCGGACTCGGCGAAGACGCTCTTCACCCGGCGCTGGGCATCGGCCTCGGACTTGCACCTGGCGCAGGTCGCCAGGTGCGCGAGGACCCGCTCACGGGCGTCGTGACCCAGCTCGCCGTCCACCAGGGCGGCGAGCCGGTCCCCCAGATGATGCTCCGCGGGGGTCGGATGTGTGCCACTCACGCGGCTCCGCCCTCCCCGGCCACGGCGACGAACGTGCGACGCTCGGCCATGACCCCCTCCTCGGCGGTGACCCGCTGCTCCGCCCGCGCCTCCGGCGACCGGTGCTTGAGGGCCTTGCGCAGATGCGACCGCCCGCGGTGGATACGGCTCCGGACCGTGCCGAGCTTCACGCCGAGCGTGGCGGCGATCTCCTCGTACGAGAGCCCCTCGATGTCGCAGAGCACCACGGCCGCGCGGAACTCCGGCGCGAGCGTGTCCAGCGCCTGCTGGACGTCCGCGTCGAAGTGCGTGTCGTGGAAGACCTGCTGCGGGGACGGCTCCCGGCTGGGCAGCCGCTCCGCCGCGTCATCGCCGAGCGCGTCGAAGCGAATGCGCTGCTTGCGGCGGACCATGTCCAGGAACAGGTTCGTGGTGATGCGGTGCAGCCAGCCCTCGAACGTGCCGGGCGTGTACGTCGACAGGGACCGGAAGACCCGGACGAAGACCTCCTGCGTGAGGTCCTCGGCATCGTGCTGGTTCCCGGTCAGGCGGTACGCGAGGCGGTAGACGCGGCCGCTGTGCGTGCTGACGATCTCCTCCCACGTGGGAGGAGCCCACGCCTGCGATTCCGCATCCGATGCGAAGGTCGCCGTCGTGGCTGCGGTGTCGGTGGCGGCGCGGGTGCTGTCAGCGGTGTCGGTCACGGATTTCGGCTCACCCGCCGACCTGAGAAAGCGCCGCAGCCGCAGCACTCCTCTCCGATCCACAGGCGCAGCCGCACCTCCCCTGTCGGCTCTGGTGGTGTCCAGTGGAGCCCCTACCATAGCCACCTCGCCCGTTAGCTCCGGATAAGAATCTTTACGTGAATTTGGGACCGACTTCGGGTCTTGATCCACGTAGTCGCCCTCACCCCTTCCCAACGCGCGGTCCCATCTGCGGGTTCCCGACCGCGAGCGGCTACAGTCACCGTTGCCAACTACGGGAACAGGAGAGGGTCATTACCGCCAACCGGCAGACGAGCTTGGCGTTCGCCGACGCCTTTGTCGCCGAGGACGAAGCACTGCGCTGGGCCCGCGACCGTGCCCGGGAGGCAGGGCTGCCCTCGGTGTCCCCGGGCACCGGCGCCGCGCTGCGGCTGCTCGCTGCCGCGGCGGACGCCAAGGCGGTGGCGGAGATCGGCACCGGGACGGGCGTCTCCGGCATCTACCTGCTGCTGGGCATGCGGCCGGACGGGGTGCTGACCACGGTGGACCCGGAGCCGGAGCGCCAGCAGTTCGCCCGGCAGGCGTTCCGCGCGGCCGGCTTCGCCGGCAACCGGGCGCGGTTCATCCCGGGGCGGGCCCTGGACGTCCTGCCGAGGCTCGCCGACGGCGGCTACGACCTGGTCTTCTGCGACGGCGACCGCACCGAGTACCCCGAGTACCTCGCTGAATCGTTGCGTCTGCTGCGCCCCGGGGGCCTGGTGTGCTTCGAGGGGGTCTTCGCGGACGGCCGTACGGTCGACTCGGGCGCCCAGCCCGCCGAGGTCCTGACCCTGCGCGAGCTGCTCCGTACGGTACGGGAGAGCGGCGAGCTGCTGCCGTCGCTGCTGCCGGTCGGCGACGGGCTGCTCTGCGCCGTACGCCGCGGCTGACCGGCTGCGCCTCCGCCGCCGATCCGGCGGCTGCTCCGGGCCTGGACACGCGATCGCCCCGGCGCGGTGCGGGGCACCGGCCGGGGCGATCGGAAAAACGTGGGGCGTAAGCGTCAGCTCGTGACCTTCTTCAGCTCCTCGCCGAGGGCTACGGCCTCGTCCGGGGTCAGCTCGACGACAAGCCGACCGCCGCCTTCGAGCGGAACGCGCATGACGATGCCGCGCCCCTCCTTGGTCACCTCGAGCGGGCCGTCGCCCGTCCGCGGCTTCATGGCCGCCATGCTCGTTCCCCTTCCTGAAACCAGCTCATCGTCAGCCGATGGCCCCATGGAAGGGCACGAACCGGCGTCGAACACATTGCTTCCAGGTCATTATCCCGCATGGCGACACCCGATGACCAACATCGGGCCGCATCACTTGCACAACGCCCTCACGCAAAACCCCCCAATTCGGCGATCCGCCTGCGATACTTCGCCGTCGCCGCCCCCGCCGGGGTCGGAAATTGTTTGACGCAGGTCACACACCGGACCCCGATGATCTACGTCATGCTGGGCGGAACACGACCGCCGGAGCCGCAAAGGGGACCTGCCATGGCCGACACCGTGCTGTACGAGGTGAGCGACGGGCTCGCGACCGTCACGATCAACCGGCCCGACGCGATGAACGCGATGAACATCGAAGCGAAGGTGGCACTGCGGGACGCGCTGTGGGCGGCGGGCGCGGACTCCGCCGTACGCGCCGTCCTGCTGACCGCCACCGGGCGGGCGTTCTGCGTGGGGCAGGACCTCAAGGAGCATGTGCAGTCGCTGACCGGGGACGACGCCATGCGCACGGTCCGGGAGCACTACAACCCGATCGTGCGGGCGATCACCGGCATGGCCAAGCCGGTCGTGGCCGGGGTGAACGGTGTCGCGGCGGGCGCGGGCTTCGGGTTCGCCCTGGCGGCGGACTACCGGGTCGTCGCGGACACCGCGTCGTTCAACACCGCGTTCGCCGGGGTGGCGCTCACCGCCGACTCGGGCATGTCCTGGACGCTGCCCCGTCTGATCGGGCCGAGCCGCGCGGCGGACCTCCTGCTGTTCCCGCGCTCCCTGTCCGCGCGGGAGGCGTACGACCTGGGCCTGGTCAACAAGCTCGTCCCCGCCGCGGAGCTGGCCGCGGAGGCGACAGCGGTGGCCCGCACCCTGGCCGCCGGGCCGACGGTCGCGTACGCGGCGCTCAAGGAGTCCATGGCGTACGGGGCCGGGCACACACTGGCGGACGCACTGGAGAAGGAGGACGAGCTTCAGTCGCGTGCGGGGGCGTCGGAGGACCATCGGATCGCGGTGGAGGCGTTCCTCGCGAAGGAGAAGCCGCGGTACGTGGGGCGCTAGCGGCCCGGTGGGTGGGTCCGGCGGCTGGGCGCCGGTGGGTGCCCACTACGGACGCCGCCCCGGTCAGCCGCGCGACACGCAGTCCGTCAGATGGTCGTCGACCAGGCCGCATGCCTGCATCAGGGCGTAGGCCGTGGTGGGGCCCACGAAGCGGATGCCCTGCTTCTTCAGGGTCTTCGCCAGGGCGGTCGACTCGGGCGTGACCGCCGGGACGTCCGCGAGGGTGCGCGGGGCCGGGCGGGTCGCCGGGTCGGGGGCGTGGGACCAGATCAGCGCGTCCAGCTCGCCCGGCGCCCAATCGGCCAGCACGCGCGCGTTGGAAAGCGTCGCGTCCACCTTCGCGCGGTTGCGGATGATCGTCTCGTCGGCGAGGAGCCGCTCCCGGTCGACGTCCGTGTACTCGGCGACCGCCGCGATCCTGAAGTCGTCGAACGCCCGCCGGAACCCCTCCCTGCGGCGCAGGATCGTGATCCAGGACAGGCCCGACTGGAACGCCTCCAGCGAGAGCCGTTCGAAGAGCGCGTCGTCGCCGTGGACGGCCCGGCCCCACTCCCCGTCGTGGTACGGCAGGTAGTCCGGCGTCGACACGCCCCAGGGGCAGCGGAGTCCGCCGTCAGGGCCGGGTACGGCTCCCCTGGTCATCGGTCCTGGTCCTCGTCGTGCGGCGCCTGCGGCCGCTTCTCGAACATGTCCTGTCCGCCCACCGCCGTGGCCTGCGCGCCCGCGAGCGCTGACTCCAGCTCCGCGATCCGCGCGTCCCGCTCGGCGAGCTCGGCCGCCAGCCGGTCCAGCACCTCGTCGACGTCCAGCATCCGGTAGCCGCGGGGCGCCATCGGCAGCCGCAGCGCCTCGATGTCGGCGCGGCTGACTGGCCGGGTCTCCGGCAGCGGGTCCACCACGTGCTCCGGCGCCACCTCGGGCAGCACCTCGTTCTCACCGCCGCCGACCACCGCGAGGGTCACCGCGGCCACCACGACGACCATCGCTACAGCCAAGAACCAGAACACAGTGCGCCTCTCCCGGGACCGGAAACATGGAGCGTAGAACGTCCGGTGCCGATCGTGCCATGAGGTCGCTGCGGTTAGGGTCGCAGGGACGTCATGCGAGGAGGACTTACGGGATGCTGCGCCTGGGACGACGCGAATTCGACGCGCGAGAGCCGGTGATCATGGCGATCGTGAACCGGACCCCGGACTCCTTCTACGACCAGGGCGCCACGTTCCGCGACGAGCCCGCGCTCGCCCGGGTCGAGCAGGCCGTGGCCGAGGGCGCGGCGATCATCGACATCGGCGGGGTGAAGGCCGGGCCCGGGGAAGAGGTGACCGCCGAGGAGGAGGCGCGGCGGACGGTCGGGTTCGTCGCCGAGGTGCGGCGGTGCTTCCCCGACGTGGTCATCAGTGTCGACACCTGGCGGCACGAGGTCGGCGAGGCCGTGTGCGAGGCCGGTGCCGATCTGCTGAACGACGCCTGGGGTGGCGTCGACCCGAAGCTGGCGGAGGTCGCCGCGCGGTTCGGCGCGGGTCTGGTGTGCACGCACGCGGGCGGCGCGGAGCCGCGTACCCGGCCGCACCGGGTCACGTACGAGGACGTGATGGCGGACATCCTGCGCGTGACGGTGGGGCTGGCCGAGCGGGCGGTGGCGCTGGGGGTGCCGCGTGAGTCCGTACTGATCGACCCGGGGCATGACTTCGGGAAGAACACGCGGCACTCGCTGGAAGCGACCCGGCGGCTCGGGGAGATGGTGGAGACGGGGTGGCCGGTGCTGGTGTCGCTCTCCAACAAGGACTTCGTGGGCGAGACGCTTGACCGGCCGGTGAAGGAGCGGGTGATCGGGACCCTGGCCACCACCGCTGTGTCGGCCTGGCTGGGGGCGCGGGTGTACCGGGTGCACGAGGTCGCCGAGACGCGGCAGGTGCTGGACATGGTCTCCGCGATCGCGGGGCACCGGGAGCCCGCCGTCGCCCGTCGGGGGCTGGTGTAGGGCGGCGACTGTCCGCCGGTGGTCCCGTCGTGCCCGCCCGTACCTTCCTCGCGGAACGGGTGGCACGACGGGAAGGCGACCGGACACGCCTCAGCGGCCCGCCTCCTTGCTCACCAGCGCGACCGCCTCGTCGACGTCGTCCGTCACGTGGAACAGCATCAGGTCGCGTTCGGCTGCCTTGCCCTGGGCGATGACCGTTTCGCGGAGCCAGCCGACCAGGCCGCTCCAGTACTCGGTGCCGAAGAGGACGATCGGGAAGCGGGTGACCTTGCGGGTCTGGACGAGGGTCAGGGCCTCGAAGAGTTCGTCGAGGGTGCCGAGGCCGCCCGGGAGGACCACGAAGCCCTGGGCGTACTTCACGAACATCGTCTTCCGTACGAAGAAGTAGCGGAAGTTGACGCCGATGTCGACGTGCGGGTTCAGGCCCTGCTCGAAGGGGAGCTCGATGCCCAGGCCGACCGAGACGCCCTTGGCCTCCCTGGCACCCTTGTTCGCCGCCTCCATCGCGCCCGGACCGCCGCCCGTGATGACCGCGAAGCCGGCCTCGACAAGGGCCTTGCCGAGCCGCACGCCCGCCTCGTACTCGGGTGTGCCGGCCGCGGTGCGGGCCGAGCCGAAGACGCTGATCGCACTGGGCAGTTCGGCGAGCGCGCCGAAGCCTTCGACGAACTCCGACTGGATGCGCATGACCCGCCACGGGTCGGTGTGGACCCAGTCGGAGTCGCCGGCCGTGTCCAGGAGCCGCTGATCGGCGGTGCCGGGCTGGACCTGCTCCCTGCGGCGGAGCACCGGCCCCAGCCGCTGCTCCGCCAGTGCACGCAGCCCCTCGGCCTCGGGGTTCCCCATGGTGTGCTCCCTCCGCTGAACATCGTTTGCTGGGGTCAGCGTAGGGCGGAAAATGTGAAGAGTGGCTAAATTACGGTGGTCAGGCAGTGAGCCAGTCGTACAGTCGGCGCTCGCAGTGGGTGATGCGGTCGACCGCCACGTGCTCGTCCCGCTTGTGCGCGAAGATCGGGTCGCCGGGCCCGTAGTTGACGGCGGGCACGCCCAGGGCGCTGAACCGGGACACGTCCGTCCAGCCGAACTTGGGCTGCGCGATGCCGCCGACGGCCTCCATGAAGGCGGCGGCCGCCGGATGCGAGAGGCCCGGGAGGGCTCCGGGCGTGTGGTCGTCCACGACGAACTCGTCCACACCGCAGTCGGCGAAGACCTCCCGTACGTACTCCTCGGCCTCCTCCATGGTGCGGTCGGGGGCGTAGCGGAAGTTGACGACGACGGTGCACTCGTCGGGGATGACGTTGGTGGCGACGCCGCCGGAGATGCCGACGGCGTTGAGGCCCTCGTGGTACTCCAGCCCGTCGATGAGGGGGCGGCGCGGCTCGTACGCGGCGAGGCGGGCCAGGACGGGCGCGGCGGCGTGCACGGCGTTGGAGCCCATCCAGGATCGGGCCGAGTGGGCACGCTCGCCCTTCATCGTGAGGTGGACCCGCAGGGTGCCCTGGCAGCCGCCCTCGACCTGCGCGTCGGAGGGCTCCAGGAGCACCGCGAAGTCGCCCGCCAGCCAGTCGGGGTGTGCGGTGGCCACATGGCCCAGGCCGTTGAGGTGTCCGGCGACTTCCTCGTTGTCGTAGAAGACGAAGGTGAGGTCGCGGTTGGGCTCGGGGACCGTTGCCGCGATGCGGAGCTGGACGGCGACGCCGGACTTCATGTCGGAGGTGCCGCAGCCCCACAGGACACCGTTCTCGTCCAGCCGTGAGGGGACGTTGTCGGCGATCGGGACCGTGTCGATGTGCCCGGCCAGGACGACCCGCTCCGCGCGCCCGAGCTGGGTGCGGGCGACGACGTTGTTGCCGTACCGGTCCACCCTGAGGTGCGGGAGTGGCCGCAAAGCCTGCTCGATCGCGTCGGCGAGGGGCTTCTCGGTGCCGCTGACGGACGGGAAGTCGACCAGCGCGGCGGTCAGCGCGGGGCCGTCCTGGGTGAGGTCGAGAGCGGCGTATGGGGTCGCTTCGGGCATGGAGTCGGGCATGTGCCGAGCCTAACCCGGCCCCTAGTACGGTTGGCCGCGTGTCCGAGTCCGCCGTCTCCTCGTCTCGTTCCCGCCGTGGTGGCCGTCGTGTCCGTGTCGCGGCGTCGGTCGCCGTTCTGCTGGCTGTTGTCGGTTATGTGGTGGTTCGGTTTGAAACGACCGGTGGAGGCGCCCCGCACTGCACGGTGGGCAGCGGCAGCCACACGTACCGGTTCTCGCCCGAGCAGGCGGCGAACGCCGCGACCATCTCCGCGGTGGGCACCACGCGGGGCATGCCGGAGCGGGCGGTGACGATCGCGCTGGCGACCGCCCTGCAGGAGTCCGCGCTGCGCAACATCGACTACGGCGACCGGGATTCGCTCGGACTGTTCCAGCAGCGCCCGTCCCAGGGATGGGGCACGGAGGCGCAGATCATGGACCCGGTGTACTCGGCGGGCGCCTTCTACGACCGGCTCGCGGAGGTGCCGGGGTACTCGCGGCTGCCGCTGACCGTCGCCGCGCAGCGCGTCCAGCGCAGCGGCTTCCCGCAGGCGTACGCGAAGCACGAGCCGGACGCCGCACTACTGGCGGCGGCACTCACGGGACGCGCGGAGGCGTCGCTGAACTGCGCGCCGCTGCGCGGGTCGCGGCCCGGGGACGTCGCCCGGGTGCGGGGTGAGCTGCTGCGGGCGTTCGGCGACGGCGTACTCGGCGCGCGGGGCGATGACATCGACAACGTCGACGACACCGACGGCATCGACGACGGGAAGGGCGGCGGCACCCCCGACGGCCCCGCGCCCGGCGGCAGCCCGGCCGGCGGCAGCCCGGCCGGCGGCACCTCCGGCGGCACCTCCGGCGAGGGCGCCGGAGCCGGTGTCGTCTCCGTTCCCGTGCCCCCGCGGATCGACCCGGCCGGGCCGGAGGGCGCGTCCGACGGCGGTTCACGGCGCGGCTGGGAGCTGGCGCAGTGGGCGGTGGCGCAGGCGGACGCCCTGCGGGTCGCGGAGGTCTCGTACGCAGGCCGGGTGTGGAGCGTACGGGAGGCGGAGAAGGGCTGGCGTACGGCCGACCGCGATGCGGATTCGCGTACGACGGAAGTCGTCATCCGGGTCGCCGAGTAATCGCGCACACCGGCACCGCATAGTAGTCGACCCTGATCACAGAGTAATCACGACGCACTCGTACACCATTCGGTCAGCCATCCGGGAATTCACCTGACCGAGGCGGTTCCCCCCTTCCGACCCCCCTCGTCACCAGGCGCGTCGACCACTGCGGCACCTTTCCGCGTTTTCCAAGGGGGAAGTGCGGAGTGACGGTTCTTCACGGCTCCGGGAAGTCGTTTGTTTGCCCGGATTTGGGGGGAGCGGATCATTCGGCGCATTGCCAACTCTTTACCTGGACCCACCGCAACCTTCCCGGGCCTCCGAGCGGTTGTCACAGCGTCCGATCGTCGGACAGGCATCACAGCCCACACGACCTCTTCCCCGTCGAAGGAGCATCATGACCCTCCCCCTGACCCGCCGGATCGCCAGTGCCGCGCTGCTCACCGCAGCGGGAGCGGCCTCCGTGGTCGGTGCGGCCGGCTCCGCGAGCGCCGTGGACCTTCCTCAGAACACCGACCTGGCGGGCGGCCTCAGCGCCGTCGACACCGGCTCGGTCACCGACACGGCCGACAACACCTCGCAGAGCGCGACCGACCTGGCGGGCGACGCGGGCGGCAAGGCCGTCAACACGGGCGGCAAGGCCGCCAAGAAGACCGTTCCCGCCGCCGGCAAGACCGCGGGCAAGACCGCGGCCAAGACCACCAGGACGGCCACCCCGGCCGCCCAGAAGGCCGCCGGTGAAGCCACGAAGAGCGCCGGCGACGTCGTCGGGGAGGCCGCCGGCGCCACCACCGGCGTCGCGGGCGACACCACCAAGGGCGGCCTGCCGGGCGGCGACCTCGGCGGCGGCCTCCTCGGCGGCATGCCGGTCAGCAGCCCGCTCGGCTGACGTCCTCAGCACCGCCGAAGGGCCCGGGGACCGCGCGCCATGCGACTCCCGGGCCCTTCCGTGTGCCCGTTCCGGCCGCGGGTCAGCCGAGGCGCTTGACCGCCGCCGCCACCCGCTCGTCCGTCGCCGTGAAGGCGACCCGTACGAACCGCTCCCCCGCCGGACCGTAGAAGTCGCCCGGTGCGGCGAGAATGCCGAGGCCCGCCAGGTACCCGACGGTGTCCCAGCACGGCTCGTCGCGGGTGGCCCACAGGTAGAGGCTGGCCTCGCTGTGCTCGATACGGAAACCGTGCGCCACCAGGGCCGCGCGCAGCGCCGACCGCCGCGCCGCGTACCGCTCGCGCTGCTCGCGCACATGGGTGTCGTCGCCCAGCGCCGCGACCGTGGCTGCCTGCACCGGCGCGGGCGTCATCATGCCGCCGTGCTTGCGGATCCGCAGCAGCTCGCCCAGCACCGCCGCGTCGCCCGCGACGAACGCCGCCCGGTAGCCGGCCAGGTTGGAGCGCTTGGAGAGCGAGTGGACGGCGACGATGCCCTCGTACGTACCGCCGCAGACGTCCGGGTGCAGTACGGAGACGGGGTCGGCCTCCCAGCCCAGCTCCAGATAGCACTCGTCGCTGAACACCAGCACGCCGTGCTCGCGCGCCCACGCGACGATCCGGGTCAGCTCGTCCTTCGCGAGGACCTTGCCGGTCGGGTTGGACGGGGAGTTCAGCCACAGCAGCTTCAGCCCGGCCGGGTCCAGCCCCGTGCCCGTGCCCGCGGCCGCGAATGTCTCGGTGTCGTAGACCACCGGCGTGGCCTGCGCGAGGCGGGCTCCGACCTCGTACGTCGGATAGGCGAGGCGCGGGTGGGCGACCTTGTCGCCCGGGCCCAGGCCCAGCTGAGTGGGGAGCCAGGCCACCAGTTCCTTGGAGCCGACGACCGGCAGGACGTTCTCGTGCGCGATGCCGCGGGCGCCGAGCCGCCGCTCGCACCAGCCGGTGATCGCGTCACGCAGCGCGGCCGTACCCCAGACCGTCGGATAGCCGGGCGAGTCGGCCGCGTCGACCAGTGCCCGCCGGATCAGCTCGGGAACCGGGTCCACCGGGGTGCCGACCGACAGGTCGACGATGCCGTCGGGATGCTCGGCGGCCGTCTTCTTGTACGGCTCCAGCTTGTCCCACGGAAAGACGGGGAGGCGGGAGGAGACTGCGGACACGGTGCTCACTTTCTCGTGTGTGCGGCGGGCACAAACGCCGCGGCCCCGTACAGCTTCAAGACCGTACGGGACCGACGACGATGGATAAGCGATCAGCCGTTCTGCGGCGGCAGGGCGGCGATGAAGGGGTGGTCCCGCTCGATCAGACCGAGCTTCGAAGCACCACCGGGCGAGCCGAGCTCGTCGAAGAACTCGACGTTCGCCTTGTAGTAGTCCTTCCACTCCTCCGGAGTGTCGTCCTCGTAGAAGATCGCCTCGACCGGGCAGACCGGCTCACAGGCCCCGCAGTCGACGCATTCGTCCGGGTGGATGTACAAGGACCGCTGGCCCTCGTAGATGCAGTCGACGGGGCACTCCTCGATGCACGCCTTGTCCTTCACGTCGACACAAGGCTGCGCGATGACGTAGGTCACGCTGTCGTTCCTCCTTGGTAGGGCTGTGCTCTGCGCGGGAGCGCGGCGTCGTCGATGCCCGCACCTAGTATCTCCGTTCTTGGAGACGAACCGAACAGGAGGGGCGGCCAGAGCTGTGGAGTTCACTGCGGGCGGACGCCTGGAAGTCCAGATCACACCCTCTGACGTGGGAAAACGCGTATCTGTCCGCCGGTTGGGCGACCCTGGTGACGGCCCGGAGACGTTCACCGACACGGTCGGTGTTCTCACATCGTGGAACAAGGGTGTGCTGCTGATCACACGACGGACCGGCGAGACCGTCCGAATCCCGGAAGCGTCGCTGGTCGCGGGCAAGGTGATCCCCGCAGCCCCGGCCCGCAGGCGCGGCCCCGCCGCCGGCTACGAGGAGCTGGCGCGGGTCCAGGCCCGGGCCTGGCAGCCGGAGGAGAGCGAACGACTCGGAGAGTGGACGCTGCGCGCCGCGCACGGATTCACCCGCCGGGCCAACTCGGCGCTCGCCCTGGGCGATCCCGGCCTCCCGCTCGACGAGGCACTCGCCCGTGTCCGCGCCTGGTACGAGGATCGCGGCCTGCCCGCGTACATCCAGGCCGCGACCGGGGCCGAGGGCACCCAGGAGCGGCTGTGCGCCGCCCTGGAGGAGCGCGGCTGGCGGCGCGAGGTGTCGGCGGAGGTGAGGATCGCCGGTCTGGCGCCGGTCGCCGACCTGGACGCGGACACCGCGCGCGTGACCCTCTCCCGGACGCCGGACACGGCCTGGCTGCGCCGCTACCAGCGGGTGGGCGAGCCCGGTCCGCATGTGGTGCGCGTACTGTCCGGCGGCCCCTCGGTGTGGTTCGCGTCGACAGCGGGCGAGGGCGAGGTGCCGGTGGCGATCGGGCGGTGTGTGGTGGACGGCCGCTGGGGCGGGTTCACGGCCGTCGAGGTCGACCCGGCGTACCGGCGGCAGGGCCTCGCCGCGGCCGTGACGGCGGCGCTGGCGGCCCGCGCGCTGGAGGAGGGCGCGTCGGCGGCCTGGCTCCAGGTGGAGACGGACAACGACGCGGCCCGCGCCCTGTACGAGTCGATGGGCTTCGCGGTCCATCACCGCTACCACCACTTCCGGGCCTCCTGAACGGGTACGTGAGCCGTATGCACGACCATCCTGAGCACGACCGCCCCGAGCCGGGCGATCCGCGGAAGCGGTTCGCGGAGGAGGCCCGCGAGGAGCGGCCCGACCTGGCGATGCTGTGCCTGCTGATCGGTGCCGAGGCGGAGCCCGGGCTGGGGCAGGCCGGGCTGGACGCCGCCGAGATCGAACTGGACCGGCTCGCCGGGCTGCTGCCGTACGGCCCGAAGGACCCGCGCTCCTGGGCGGCGGCGCTGGCCGCGCTGCTCGGCGGCCGGTACGACTTCCACGGCACGTCCGCGGACTACCGGCGCCTGGAGTCGTCGCTCCTCCACCAGGTGCTGCGGCGCCGCCGTGGCCTGCCGATCCTGCTGTCCGTGGTGTGGATGGAGGTCGCGCGGCGGGCCGGGGCGCATGTGTACGGGGTCGCGCTGCCCGGCCACTTCGTGGTCGGCTTCGGGGACCCGGACGAGCAGGCGCTGGCGGACCCGTTCACCGGGGGGCGGCTGCTGACGGGCGAGGACGCGGAGCTGCTGGTGGCGGGGGCGACCGGGGAGCGGCTGCGCCCGTCGATGCTGGTGCCGGCGGACCCGCTGGACATGGTGCTGCGCATCCTGAACAACATCCGGGCGTGGGCGGCGGTCCGCCCCGAGCGCTCCGACGTGGCCCTGTGGGCCGTGGAACTGTCACTGCTGCTGCCCTCGCATCCGGCGCGGCTACGGTACGAGCGCGGGCAGTTGCTGGTGCAGCGGGGCGATTTCCTGGCGGGGGCGGCGGAGCTGGACGCCTACGCGGAGGTGGTGGACGCGGTGGAGCCGGCCGCCGCGTCCACGCTCCGTGAGAGGGCGCGGGCGGCGCGGGCGCGGCTCAACTGATCCGAGTCATGTGCGGGGTCGCATGGGTGCGATCGACCGCAGGGTGGGCGGGACTCTCTCGATCCCGCGCGAGGGCGGGGGGTCGGCGGCCACGGCCGGTGGGGTCTGCGGCCGCGACCGGAAGCGCGCTGAGGGCCGCCGGGAGCAGTGCTCCGCGTCGGTGCATGGGGTCCGCCTCCCACTCGGCCGGTGTGTGACTTTGAGTGATCTTGTGGGAGCGTGAGGGAACCGTCAATCGATCGCGCAGAGGGAACGGACCCCGGGATTCTCGGTGCCCGCGTGACCCGACAGCGCGGCGGAAGAGCCGAGGGCCGCGGTCCGCCGCACAGGAGGGCAGCGGCCCTTCCAAGACGCGCTCGGTGTCGGCCGAAGGTTTCGATGCGTTAACTACCTCCGCCGCACAGCATGTTGACGCTTATTCACCGACCGTACGCGCATGCGATCATGCCCGGGCGCCGCGACCCGCGGCGTATCGGCCGGCCCTGCCCGGTCGGCCGGGAACCTCGAAGTCTGGGGAAGAGCATGACTGAACAGCGCAGCGGAACACCGCTGGCGCGGACGGCCCTACGCAGAACGCGCTCCTTTATGGTCGGAGCTGTCGCGTTCGCGTTGGGCGCCGGCCTGTTGGGGCCCGCACCGGCCACCGCCACGGCCGCGGAGACGACGCCGCTCACCGACCGCGGCCGCGTGGTCGAGATGTGGCGCACCGGCGGTTCGTCGGTCAAGTCGGGCGCGGCGGAGGCTCTGCTCGGCACGGACGAGCGGATAGCCGAGTTCCTGAACACCGGGTACGCCATCGCGCGTGACCAGGACAACCGGCTGCGGGCGCTGAAGCTGATGAACGGCGCCGGCCCGGCCGCGCGTCAGGGGCTCGACACCGCCCTGTCGGGAACGCCCGAGGAACTCGACGCCTTCCTGAAGTCGGGCTGGCAGGGGGCTTATCAGGAGGACCAGCGGGTCGCCGTTCTCACCGTCATGAACGGCGCGGGCCGCGCGGTGACGAACGCCGGCAACGCGGCTCTCGCCGACGGCTCCACGCAGGCCCTGGAGAACTTCCTGCTGGAGAGTCAGTTCCCCGCTCGAGCGGAGGACGAGCGGGTCGAGACTCTCATGTTGTCGTACACGGGCGGCCCCGTGGTGCAGCAGGCCGCCAATGACGCCCTGAACGGCACGGCCGCCGACGTCCACGAGTTCGTCGTGACCGGTCAGCACCTGGCGCGTGCCCGCGACCAGGAGGCGATGACGGTCGCCGAGCTGGCCAAGGCCGCCGAGAAGGCGGGCGCGGTCGCGCAGAAGGAGACCGACGCCGCCGAGGAGGCGTCGAAGAAGGCAGTCGCCGCGGCCGCCCTCGCCAAGAAGGCCGCCGAGAAGGCCGCCGCCGAGACCGCCGCCGCCCAGGCGGACGCCAAGAAGGCGTCGGCCGCCGCCGGCCGGGCCGCGGACGCCGCCAAGGGCGCCGCCCAGGCCGCGCAGACGGCCATCAGCGCCGCGAACACCGCTGTGGCGGCCGCCAGGACCGCGGCCGCCGCCTCGTCCGCCGCCGCGTCCGCGGCAGCCGCCGCCGGTGACGCCGCCGCACGGGCCTACCGGTCCGCCACGGCCGCCTCCAAGGACGCCTCCCAGGCGTCGAACGCCCGCGCGGCCGCCGAGAAGGCCCGTGACGCCGCGAAGGGTGCCAGGACCGCGGCCGCCGCCGCGCTGAACGCGCTGACGGCCGTCAACCAGGCCATCACCGCCGCCCGTTCCGCCGCCAGCGCGGGCGCGAACGCGGCCGCGGCCGCGAGCGCGGCGGCCCAGGCCGCCAACTACTCGAACGTCTCCGACTACCAGGCACGCCGCGCCGAGGAGGCCGCAGCCCTGGCGCAGCGCGCCGCCGCGACCGCCAACAGCGCCGCCAACGCCGCCGAGCGCCTGGCCGGCAAGGCCGCGTCGGCCGCCCAGGCGGCGCACGACGCGGCCAACAGCGCCGCCACCCACGCCGAGAACGCGGCCAAGGCCGCCGACGAGGCGGCGGCGCACGCGGGCGAGGCCATCGACTACGCCAACAAGTCCAAGGCCCACGCGGACGCCGCGCTCGCGGCGGCCCAGCAGTCGCAGAACGCCGTGACGCAGGCCCGGAACGTCGAGCAGACCGCCCGGGAGACCGAGGCGCAGGAGCTGGCCAGCCAGAAGGACCTGGCCGTCATGGCCGCCGAGGCCGTCAAGAAGGAGGCCGACCGGCGGGAGGCCACCGCCGAGCACGACCAGATCGAGGCCGCGCGCCTGGACGAGGCGACGAAGCAGCTGCTCGCCGAGGCCACCGCCGCCGGCACCAGCCCCGAGGTGGCCGTGGCCAAGGGGCGTCAGGCCGCTCTGAACCTGATGTCCACCGGTGGTTCCTGGACCCGGCAGGCCGCCGCGGACGCGCTGTCCGGCAGTGACGCGGACGTACTGGAGTGGCTGGACAACGGCCGCGCCGTCGCCGAGGAGGCGGACGACCGGTCCCGCGTCGCCCACCTCGCGCAGGACGGTCCGCAGGAGGTACGGGGGCCCGCCGAGGCGGTGCTGACCGGCACCCACGCCGAGATCACGCAGTTCCTGAAGGTCGGCCAGTACGAGGCCCAGGCGGAGGCGCTCCGCGTCGAGGTCCTGAAGATCTCCGACGCGGGCGGCCCCGCGGTGAAGCGGGAGGCGAGCGCGGCCATCGACGACGGCCGGGCGCTCACGCTGTACGACTTCCTCCAGACCGGCCAGCACGCCGCCCGCGCCGAGGACGACCGCGCGGCGACGCTGACCGTCCTGAACAACGGCGGCGCCAACGCCAAGGCCGCCGCCGAGGTCGCCCTGGCCGGCTCCGACAAGATGCTGCGCGACTTCATCGCCGTGGGCCAGTACAAGGCGGCCAAGCGGGACCACGACACTGCCACGCACGTCTCGGGTGTCCGCCGCGTCATCGCGGACGCCGCCAAGGTCGCCGCGACGGCCATGGAGAACGCCGCCCGGGCCGCCGAGGCCGCCGCCAAGGCGCGCGACGCCGCCGAGGACGCCGTCATGTACGCCCAGCAGGCCGAAACCGCGGCCAAGGATGCCGCCGGTTACGCGGAGGAGGCCGCGAACTCGGCCAAGCAGGCCGGCGTCTCCGCCCAGCAGGCCGCCAACTCGGCCGCCCAGGCCCGCAGCGCGGCGAACACCGCCGCAGCGGCGGCCAAGCAGGCCATGCGGTCGGCGGCCTACGCGCGTGCGTCGGCCACCAAGGCCCGCGCCTACGCGGCGAGCGCCTACAGCTCCGCCGCCTCGGCCCGTGCCTCGGCCCTGGCCGCCGGCAAGGACGCGGCGGCGGCGGCCGTGGCGGCGATCGAAGCGGTCAAGATCTACATCCAGAAGCAGATCAAGGAGTGGCAGGACGAGGCCGGCTACCCCGTGGGCGGCGAGGGGGAACAGGACCCGTACAGCGACGAGGACGGACAGCCGGAGTTCGACTCGGCCTCGTGGTGGGAGAAGCTCGCCCTCACGGACGAGTACGCCACGGCGGTCCTGGGCGCGTACGCCATCGCCTGCTGGGCCGGTGACGTGTCCTGCGAGCTGTACGAGTACTGGATGACCGCGCGGGGAGGGGCGTACGAGCTCCCGGCCCACCAGATGGAAGAGCTCCTCAACAGCTCGTCCTGGGAGGAGACGATCAACGGCGACCTCGGCACCTATGCCCAGCAGGCCGCCACCAAGTGCACCGGTCCCGCCGGGACACAGTGCACCATCCATCTGGACTCGATGTGGAACGGCCACACGTTCCCCCGCTCCGAACGCGATCTGTTCTTCGCGCTGCGCGGAGTCAACTACCGCACGACCGGCACCCTCACCGCCACCGTCACCGAGGGCGGCGGGGTCCGGCTGACGGGCGACGTCCGGGTGGACTTCAACAAGGCGTACAACTTCGACCCGGACGAGAGCGTCAAGGGCATCCCGTTCTGGCCCCTGACGGAGTCCACTCGCTACGGTCTGTCCCAGAACTTCACGGTGCAGGGAAGCGGGACGGTCCCGGTCGACGTGACGTACCCGTAGGAGGAAGGCCCATGCGAACAAAGGCGACGGCCCTCGCCGTCTGCGCCACGCTCCTCGGTCTGGCCCTCGCGGGGTGCGCGACCGAGAACGCCGACCCGCGCGCGTACGCGGGCACGGACTCCGGGGAGACCCTCGACGAGATCCTCGAGCGCTACCGGCTCACCCTGCCGTCGTGCGAGGTGGAGGATCTCCGGTTCACCGGGAAGGCGAAGGAGCTCGGCATGAACCTGCGCCTTCGGTTCGAGGCCCCCGAGGACTGCGTGAACGCCTACCTGGACAAGTACGGCGTGGACCGCGAGCGCGCACTGCGGTGGCCGTTCCCGGCCTCCACCGTCAACGGAAAGGAGTTCTCCCCCACCAGGCCGCCCTTCCCGGACAACGCCATGAAGACGTTCAGCGAGCTGAAGCTCGACCCGAAGAAGACGTACGACTTCCACCACCGCTTCAAGACGCCCACGAAGGCCACGTTCGACGTACTGGTCGTGCCCGAGGGCGGTGAGCAGCGGGCCGTGTACCTGGTGTCCACGTACAACGGCAACATCTGATCCGTACGGCCACGGCCACAGCCGTGCCGTCCGAGGGCCGCTGCCCGCCACCCCGGCGGGCGGCGGCCCTTCGGCCTGTACGGCAGGGCTCAGCGGAGGGCGTCGGCCACTACGTCGCCCACACCGGCACCGACGTCTACGGCCCGGCATCGCACGGTGAGGGGGCCGGGGGGCGTGTGCCCCCGGCCCCCTCACCCGTATTCGGGGCTCAGCCCTCGCCGTCCAGCTTGATCGTGACCGTGCGCTCCGCCTGGGTCTTGCCCAGGAGGGCGTCCTGCATCACGTGGGCCACGTCGTCCGCGGACACCTGGTGCTTCTTGCCGTCGGCCTTGGTGATCATGACGCCGTCGAAGACGCCGTCGAGGAGGCGGGTGATGGCCTCCTTGTCGTAGTACGGGACCAGCTTCCCTTCCACCGGCTTCATGGAGAGGATCTGCGGCAGCGACCGCTGCGGGCCGAACTGGATCTCCTTGCCGCCCGCCTTGATCGTGATCAGGCCGGACATCGCGGGCTCGGCGAACTCCTTCATGGCCCGGTCGATCTCGTCCTGCTTGATCGTCGGTTCCCTGGTGGCGAACGGCAGCTCGACGACGTTCGAACGGCCCGTCTCGACCTGGGCGCGGTACGCGTCCCGTACGAAGATCATCGACCGCTGGACGTCGAGGACCGTGCCCGACTTGCCGGGTACGGCGACGACCTTGCCGGGCTCGAACGTGATCGTGCCCTCGGTGACCGAGCCGGAGCCGCCCGCCAGGTCGGACAGGGCGACGCTCAGCTTCTCCTTGTCCACCGGGATGACCGGCTGGGCGACGCGCTCGGCGCCGAAGAGGGAGCCGATCACCGAGACCGGGTTGTAGTCGCTGCCCGCGGCGGCCCGGACGGTCGCCTGGCTGTCCAGGGCGAGGCCGGCCTTGTCGGGGGCGAGGGCCTGCTTCTTGCCGCTGATCTCCAGCTGGAGGGGCGTGGAGGCGCGTGTGCCGAGCGCGGCGTCCAGCCTCTGGACGGCCTCCTCCTTCGTCGCGCCGCCGATGTCGACACCGAGGACCGTGGTGCCCTTCGGCACATCGGCCTGGTTCAGGAGCAGACCGGCGCCGTAGGCGATACCGGCCACGGTGAAGAGGGCCACGCCGAGGAGGACCAGCTTGGAGCGGCCCTTCTTCTTCCGGGGCGCCGCCGCGCGCGTGGGCGGCGGCGGAGTGGGTGCGGGCGCCTCGGGGGCGGGCTCGTCCAGGACCGGGGGGTACGCCTCGTAGGTGTCGAAGCCGCCGGGCTCCGACGTGCGGGCCGGGCCCGACATCGGGAACGGTGACGGGGCGGGCGCCTCGCGGTCGCCCTGCGGGACCACGGGGATGCCGCTCGTGAGCGTGTCGCCCGACACCTGCGGGGGCGGCGGGCCGGGGTGCGGCTTCTGCGGGGTGAGGATCGCGGTGTCGTCGGAGAGACCGCCGCCCATCGGACCGTCACCCGGCGGGGCATCGCCCATCGGGCCGCCGCCCAGGCCCCCGCCTGCGCCGCCGTCCCTGGCGGGCGGCACCCGGGTCGTGCCCATGGCGGGGCCCGTCGTCGGGCCGGTCGGGGGCTCGGGCCCGTCCGAGAAGTACGGCATGCCGGGGGTGCCCTGACCGCCGGGCCGGCCCTGCGGCTGGGCTCCGCCGGTCGTCGCGGCGTACCCGGAGCCGTTCGCGCCGCCCGCGCCCGTAGCGGGGCCCGCACCAGGGCGGGGGCCTGCGCCGGGGCCGGCGCCCTGGGCGGGGGCCTGCGGCCTCGCCCCGGTCGCGGGCTTGCGCGGGGCGAACCAGGCGCTGGTCGGCCTGTCGTCCCCACCGGCCGGCGTCGGCCCGTCCACGTCCGGGCGCGGCGTCGCGGCCGTCCGCTCGGCGGTCCGCTCGGCCGGGCGCTCGGCGGTCCGCTCGGCGGGGCTCTCGGGCGTCGGTTCGCCCTCGGGCGCTTCCTGAGCGTCGTCCTTCACCGGCTTGCGCACGACGACCGGCGGGATCGGCCGCGAACCCGGGATGTTGATCCGGATGCGGGTGGTCAGGGTCGTTTCGGTCTTCTTCTCCTCCGGCTCCGCGGAGGCGGCGGGCCCTGACGGCTCCTGGTACTGGGGCGTCCCGTACGGAGGCGTGCCCGAGGGGTACGCGGCTCCGCCACGCCCCTGTGGCCCGGAGGACGAAGTGTCAGTTTCACGACTCAAAGCAGGCTCTCCCGGTTGGCTCCGCCGCCCGCTCTCACACCCACGGGCGCCCGGCGGCGCGCACCACCATACTGGCCGCCGTCACCGCACCACCCGCGACCGGGGGAACATCACCGGGCATTACACCCCAAGTTCGGGCACGTCACTTGTCAAGTGGGCGCGCGGGGCCGCGATGTTGCGGCATCATCGACAGCGTGGCGCAGATCACAGCGATGACCATGCCGCCGAGGACGTACACGAGATCGGCCACGCCGCCCCAGAAGACCTTGTCACCCTCGCTCCGGCCGAGGCTGAGCACCACGACGGCCGCCAGCCAGCCCGCCCCGGACGTCAGCACGCCCAACTGACCACCGGCGGCCCGCAGGCCCCCGTAGAAGAGCGCCCACGTCGCCAGCAGCGCCAGGAGCAGCCCGCCGGGGAACCAGGCGCCCTGAACGAGCGCGCCGGCCAGCCCGACCAGGATGCCGAGCAGGACGAGCACCGTATGGACGGCGACCTTGACCGGGGTGCTCATGTCGTCACCCCCGCGAACAGATCGGCCTCCCGCTCCCCCGTCGCCGCGCCGGACTCACCATGCACCAACTGGTAGTACTCGCGTACGAAGATGGGCTGGCCCAGATCGTTGGAGAGCGCGAAGAACCCACCCTGAACGGCGATTTGTGTGGCGTGCGCACACATGGCCGCCACCTTCCGATCCGCGTACGCCGTGCCGTCGATCTCCGCGGTGATCAGCTCGTCGTCGACGACGCCCGGGACGTCCCCGATGTCGGCGATGCCGGGGAACGTCACCCCGGTCGCGGCGCGCAGGGCGGCGAAGCCCTCTTCGGCGACCTCGCGGGGCACCCGGTTCCAGTAGATCTTGGCGATGGTGTGCGGGGCGCCCAGATCGGGGCGGTACGCCCCGTCGGCGGCCAGCTCGGCGGCGCGCGCGGCGACCCGGTGCGCCTGGATGTGGTCGGGGTGGCCGTACCCGCCGTCGGGGTCGTACGTCACCAGGACCTGGGGGCGGACCTCCCGGACCACCTCGACGAGGTGCGCGGCGGCTTCGTCCACGGGGGTGCTCCAGAAGGCGCCCTCGCGATGGTTCTGCGGGACGCCCATCATGCCGGAATCCCGGAACCGTCCGGGGCCGCCGAGGAACCGGTGGTCGGTGACGCCCAGCTCCTTCATCGCGGCGGCGAGCTCCCCGACGCGGTACGGCCCGAGCCGGTCGTCCCGGTCGGGTGCGAGATGGGCGAGGGCGGGCGGGATGACCTCGCCCTCCTCGCCCAGTGTGCAGGTCACCAGGGCGACCTGGGCGCCCTCGGCCGCGTACCTGGCCATGGTGGCGCCGTTGTTGATCGACTCGTCGTCGGGGTGCGCGTGCACCAGGAGCAGACGACGGGCGGGGAGATCCGTCATACGGACACCCTACGAGGTCCGCTCCCGAAGAACCCTGGACGAAGACGCTAGAACTTGAGGTTGCCGATCATGCCCGCCACGCTGGTCGTCAGCTGGCTGACGGTGGGAGCGATGGAGGAACTCGCCAGGTAGAAGCCCAGCAGCATGCAGACGACCGCATGCCCGGCCTTCAGACCCGATTTCCGGATGAGCAGGAAGACGACGATCGCCAGCAGCACCACCGCCGAAATCGAGAGTGCCACGGCGGTTCACCTCCATACATATCGGTCGGGAACGGGCAGCGCGCATGTGCCGGAAGGTTCATACCCACCTTGCGCTACGGATCATAACTTTCCGTTCGCACGCATCGATCGGTGCACGGCAGCATTTGGGGGCGCACAGCCGCTAGTTTCGGTCATATGACCTCGCGGCAGCAGCGCTCTTTCCCCCGCCAGTACGCCCGCACGCGGCGTTTCACCCTCGGCGCACCCCGGTCGTTCACGGTCTCGCCCGACGGCTCACGGGTGGTGTTCCTGCGCGCCCCCTCGGGGACGCGGCCCGCCCACCGGCTGTGCGTCCTCGACATGGACGGTGACGAGGCACGCGAGCGGGTCGCCGCCGATCCGGAGGCGCTGCTCGGCGGGGCCGGTGAGCGGCTGTCGCCCGAGGAGCGGACGCGCCGGGAGCGGAGCCGTGAGTCCGCGGAGGGCGTGGTCGGCTACGCGGTGGACGCCGCGGTCGAGTTGGCGGCGTTCGCGCTGTCGGGCCGGCTGTACGTGGCGGAGCTGCGGGCCGGGACGGCGCGCCAACTGCCCGCCCGGGGGCCGGTGATCGACCCGAGGCCCTCGCCGGACGGGCGGCAGGTGGCGTATGTGGCGCACGGGGCGCTGCATGTGGTCCCCGTGGAGGCCGCGCCGGGTGAGGACGGCGGGGACCGAGTGCTGGCCGCCCCCGGGGGCGAGCATGTGACGTACGGGCTGGCGGAGCACGTCGCGGCCGAGTCGATGAACCGCTCGCGGGGCTTCTGGTGGTCGCCGGACTCGGACCGGCTGCTGGTGGCGCGGGTCGACGACAGCGCCGTACAGCGGTGGTGGATCTCCGACCCGGCGCACCCGGACCGGGAGCCGGTGAGCATGGCGTACCCGGCGGCCGGCACGGCCAACGCGGACGTACGGCTCTTCCTGGTCGGCCTGACGGAGAACGGGGAGAACGGGGAGCACGGGGAGAACGGGGAGGCCGGGGAGCACGGGGAGGCCGGGGAGCACGGGGAGGGCGGGGAGCACGGGGAGGCCGGGGAGCGGACCGAGGTCGTGTGGGACCGGGTCCGCTATCCGTACCTGGCGCGGGTGCACTGGTCCTCCCACGGCGCGCCGCTGCTGCTTGTGCAGGCCCGCGACCAGCGCACTCAGCTCTGTCTGGCGGTCGACCCGGAGACCGGTACGACCCATACCGTCCGTGTCGACGAGGACGACAGCTGGCTGGAACTGATCACCGGTGCGCCGGCGTGGGCCCCGGACGGGCGGCTCGTGCGGGTCGTCGACGAGGTGCTGCCCGAAGGGCATCCGCAGCAGGGCCGTGACGGGAGACGGGCGGGCGAGGGCGGGGCGCGGGTCCTGGTGGTCGGCGACCGGCCGCTCACGGATGGGCGGTTGCACATCCGTGCCGTGCTGGACGTGGGCGACGACGTTCTGGTTTCGGCCTCGGCGGGCGAGTCGGCGGCCGATCCGGAGATTGGCGAAATCCATGTGTACCGGGTGAACGAACTGGGCGTGGAGCGGCTCTCCGAGGGGCCGGGCGTCCACGGGGCGGTGCGCGGCGGCCCGGTGACCGTGCTGGCGTCGGCGGTGCCGGACGAGCCGGGCACGCGTGTGCGGGTGCTGCGGGACGGCAGGCAGATCGCGGTGGTCGCCTCGTACGCGGAGACGCCCGTGCTGTCGCCGCGCGTCACGCTCACCGGGTCGGGGCCGCGCCGCATCCCGTGCGCGGTGCTGCTGCCGCGCACATACGAGGAGGGCGACGGGCCGCTGCCCGTGCTGATGGACCCGTACGGCGGGCCGCACGGTCAGCGGGTCGTGGCGGCGCACAATCCGCACCTGACGTCGCAGTGGTTCGCCGACCAGGGGTTCGCGGTGGTGGTGGCGGACGGGCGGGGCACTCCGGGCCGGTCGCCCGGGTGGGAGAAGGCCGTCGCGGGCCGGCACACGCTGGTCCTGGACGACCAGGTGGCGGCCCTGGAGGGGCTGGCGGACCGGTTCCCGCTGGACCTGCGCCGGGTGGCGATCCGGGGCTGGTCGTACGGCGGATGGCTGGCGGGGCTCGCGGTACTGCGGCGCCCGGACGTGTTTCACGCGGCGGTGGTGGGCGCCCCGGTGACCGACCAGCGGCTGTACGACACGCACTACACCGAGCGGTACTTGGGCGGGATGCCCCAGGATATGCCGGAGATCTACGAGGCGAACTCGCTTGTGTGGGACAACGGTCTGGTCACGCCCGAGAACCCGGCCAGGCCCATGATGATCATCCATGGCATGGCCGACGACAATGTGGTGATGGCCCACACCCTGCGGTTGTCCTCGGCACTCCTCGCGGCGGGCCGCCCGCACGAGGTGGTCCCGCTCACCGGCGTGACCCATATGACCCCGCAGGAACAGGTGGCGGAGAACCTGCTGCTGCTCCAGGTGGACTTCCTGAAGCGTGCCCTGGGCCTGACGTGACCGCGGCTACTCGCCGAGTAGTACGGCAGCCCTCGATCGGGGAACCACGACGAGAGATCCGCAACGTCCGGGAGAGCGGCGCCGGTTCAGACGCAAAGGAGGCGGCCGGGGGCGACATGGCGCGCCCCCGGCCGTTACACGGCACCCGCACGGCCGTACGTTGTTCAGGTTCACGTGTCCGTATATCGAAACGACATCGTCGGTGTGTCCTGTCTGTTAAGTGAGGTGAGTTCCGCTCACCTCGGGTGTCCCGCCCGGCGGCGGCCCCGGTGACGTCTCGCCGGGCGCCATGCGGATCTCCCCTGCGAAGTGGCACGCCGAGTCGTGGCCGGCCGGGGTGTCGACGCCCCGGAAGACCGCCGGGACGGCGAGCGGCGGGACCTCCAGCGCGCACCGCTCACGCGCTTCCCGGCAGCGGGTGCGGAAGCGGCACCCGGACGGCGGGTCGGCCGGGGAGGGGACGTCTCCGGTGAGGAGGACGCGCTCGCGGTGCTCCCGGGCCTCCGGGTCGGGGACCGGCACGGCGGAGAGCAGCGCCTGGGTGTACGGGTGGGTGGGGTGGTCGTAGATCTCGGTGTCGGTGCCCGTCTCGACGATGCGGCCCAGGTACATGACGCCGACCCGGTCGGAGATGTGCCGGACGATCGACAGGTCGTGGGCGATGAAGACGTACGAGAGGCCGAACTCGTCCTGGAGCCGTTCCAGCAGGTTGACGACCTGGGCCTGGACGGAGACGTCGAGGGCGGAGACGGGCTCGTCGGCGACGATGATCCGCGGCTGGAGGGCGAGGCCGCGGGCGATGCCGATGCGCTGGCGCTGCCCGCCGGAGAACTGGTGCGGGTAGCGGTTGATGTGCTCGGGGTTGAGGCCGACGACCTCCAGGAGCTCCTGGACCCTGCGCCGGCGCTCGCCCCTGGGGGCGGCCTCGGGGTGGATCTCGTACGGTTCGCCGACGATGTCGCCGACGGTCATACGGGGGTTGAGGGAGGTGTACGGGTCCTGGAAGACCATCTGGATGTCACGGCGTACGGCTCTCAGTGCGCGGCCGGACAGACGGGTGATGTCGTCGCCCTTGTACCGGATGACCCCGGAGGTCGGCCGTTCCAGGTTGACGAGCATCCTGGCGACGGTGGACTTGCCGCAGCCGGACTCGCCGACGATGCCGAGGGTCTCCCCGGGGCGCAGGTCGAAGGAGACGCCGTCGACGGCCTTGACCGCGCCGATCTGCTTCTTGAAGAGGACGCCCCGCGTGAGCGGGTAGTGCTTGACGAGGTCCCGCACCTCGAGGAGGGGCTCCCGGGGGTCAGGGCCGGACATCGACGGACTCCTTGCCGATGGACTCCTTGCCGATGGGCTCTTCGGCGATCGGCTTTTCGGCGACGGGCTCCTTGTCGACGGTCTCGCGCCAGAAGTGGCAGGCGCTGCGCCGGGTCTCCGACACCTCGTGGAGCGGGGGGACGTCGGTGCGGCACACGTCGCGGGCGCGGGGGCAGCGCGGGTGGAAGGGGCAGCCGGACGGGATGGCCGTGAGGCTGGGCGGCAGGCCCTTGATGGCGTACAGCTCCCGGCCCTTCCGGTCCAGACGCGGGATGGAGTCGAGGAGGCCCTGGGTGTAGGGGTGGGCGGGCGCCTGGTACAGATCGTGGACGGGCGCGGTCTCGACGATGCGGCCCGCGTACATGACGGCGATGCGGTCGGCGACGTCGGCGACGACACCGAGGTCGTGGGTGATGAGGACGAGGCCCATGCGGAGTTCCCGCTGGAGTTCCGCGAGGAGTTCCATGACCTGGGCCTGGACGGTGACGTCGAGGGCGGTGGTGGGTTCGTCGGCGATGATGAGCGCCGGTTCGAGGGCCATGGCCATCGCGATCATGATGCGCTGGCGCATGCCGCCGCTGAACTGGTGCGGGTACTGCCCGACGCGTTCGAGTGCGGCGGGGATGCGGACGCGGTCCATCAGCTCGACGGACTTGGCGCGGGCGTCCTTTCTCGACATGCCCCGATGGACGGTGAACATCTCGCCGAGCTGGTCGCCGACCGTGAGGACGGGATTGAGGGCGGAGAGCGCGTCCTGGAAGATCATCGCCATCTGTGCGCCGCGGACCTTGCGCCGCTCGTCCTCCTTGAGCGTCAGCAGGTCACGCCCCTGGAAGACGATCTCCCCGCCGCTGATGCGGCCGGGGGGCATGTCGAGGATGCCCATGATCGCCTGGGCGGTGACGGACTTGCCGGAGCCGGACTCGCCGAGGACGGCGAGGGTCTCGCCCTGGTCGACCTCGTAGGTGACGCCGTTGACGGCCTTGGCGACGCCTTCGCGGGTGCGGAACTCGACATGGAGGTCGCGGACTTCGAGCAGCATGGCGGGGCTCCTCAGCGCAGCTTGGGGTCGAGGGCGTCGCGGACCGCGTCGCCGAGCATGATGAACGCGAGCACGGTGAGGCTCAGGGCACCGGCGGGCCAGAGCAGCATGTGCGGGGCGTTGCGGATCTGCGGGGCGGCGTTGGAGATGTCGATCCCCCAGGACACCGTCGGCGGGCGGAGTCCCACGCCGAGGAACGACAGGGTCGCCTCCAGCGAGATGTAGGCGCCGAGGGCGATTGTCGCGACGACGATGACGGGCGCGACGGCGTTGGGCGCGACATGCCTCAGCAGGAGCCGCCGGCTGTCGGCGCCGAGGGAGCGGGCCGCCTGGACGTAGTCGTGCTGTCTGGCGGTGATCACGGAGCCGCGGGCGATACGGGCGATCTGGGGCCAGCCGAGCAGCACGATGAAGCCGACGACGGGCCAGACGGTGGTGCTGGTGACGACGGAGAGGAAGACCAGGCCGCCGAGGACGACGGGGATGCCGAAGAAGACGTCGGCGGTACGGGAGAGGAGGGCGTCGCTCCAGCCGCCAAAGAACCCGGCTAGGCCGCCGAGGAGACTGCCGAGTAGGGCGGCGCCGAGCGTGGCGGCGATCCCGACGGTGATGGACGCGCGGGCGCCGTGGACGGTGCGGGCGTACACGTCGCAGCCCTGGGTGTCGTAGCCGAAGGGGTGTCCGGGTTCGGAGCCCCGCTGGGACTTGGAGAGGTCGCAGTGCAGGGGGTCCGTGCTGGTGAGCAGCTGCGGCCACGCGGCGATGAGCACCAGGAACACGATCAGCAGCGCGGACACGACGAAGACGGGGTTGCGCCGCAGCTGGTGCCAGGCGTCGGTCCACAGGCTGCGGGGCCTGCCGCCGGCGCCCGGCGGGGCGATGGCGAGGTCCTGCGCGGCGTGGTCCTGCGCGGCGTGGTCCTGCGGCTCAGGCATACCGGATCCTCGGGTCCAGGACCGCGTAGAGCAGGTCGACGAGCAGGTTCGCCACCAGGAACACGATGACGAGGATCGTCACGAAGCCGACGATGGTGGGCGAGTTGTTGCGGAGGATGCCCTGGTAGAGCTGGTAGCCGACACCGTGGATGTTGAAGATCCGCTCGGTGACGATGGCGCCGCCCATGAGAGCGCCGATATCGGCGCCGATGAAGGTGACGACGGGGATGAGCGAGTTGCGGAGCAGGTGCCGGGTGATGATCCGGTGGCGCGGCAGGCCCTTGGCGACGGCGGTGCGGACGTAGTCGGCGCGCACGTTCTCGGCGATGGAGGTGCGGCTGAGCCGGGTGACGTAGGCGAGGGAGACCAGGGCGAGGACGACACCGGGCAGGATCAGCTCGCCGAAGGATGCCTCCGAGGAGACGGACGGGCTGATCCAGCCCCATTTGACGCCGAAGACGAACTGGAGGAGGTAGCCGGAGACGAAGGTGGGGACGGAGATGACGACGAGAGTGAGGACGAGCAGGCCGGTGTCGAGGGGGCGGCCGCGCTTGAGGCCGCTGACGACACCGAAGGTGATGCCGACGACGATCTCGATGGCGATGGCGACGATGGTGAGGCGCAGGGTGACGGGGAAGGCGGAGGCCATCAGCTCGGTGACCTTCTGGCCGTTGAAGGCGGTCCCGAAGTCGCCCTGGAAGATCGCGCCCATGTAGAGCACGTACTGCTTCCACAGCGGCTCGTCGAGGTGGAGGTCCTCGCGGATCCGGGCGGCGGTGGCCGGGTCGGGCGCCTTGTCGCCGAAGAGTGCCGCGACGGGGTCGCCGAGCGCGTACACCATGATGAAGATCAGCAGGGTGGTCCCGATGAACACGGGGACCATCTGGAGCAGCCGCCGGATGACATAACGCCCCATAGGGCCTCCTCCGGGAGGTACGGGTGGCTCAGCCGACCTTGATCTGTTCGTAGACGGGGACGCTGAACTGGTTGAGCTTCACGTCGGAGAGGCGCTCGGTGTAGCCGGCGCTGCCGTTCTGGTACCAGAGGGGAATGGCGGGCATCTGCGCGGCGAGGATGCGTTCGGCCTCCTGGAAGAGCTCGACCGCCTTCTCCTGGTCGGACTCGGCGTTGGCCCGGTCGATGAGGCTGTCGAACTGCTTGTCGCTGAACTTGCCGTTGTTGGAGGAGCCGCCGGTGTAGTAGAGCGGCTGGAGGAAGTTCTGGATGAGCGGGTAGTCCGCCTGCCAGCCGGAGCGGTACGGGCCGGTCATCTTTCCGGTGGTGACCTGGCCGCGGAAGTCGGCGAAGGTACCGACGGGGTTGACGGTGCAGACGGGCCCCTTGCCCAGCACGTTGTTGATGCTGTTGCAGACGGCGTCCATCCACTGCCGGTGGGAGCCGGTGTCGACGTTCGAGGTCAGGGTGATTCTGCCGCCGGGGAGGCCGCCGCCCTCCTCGATGAGTCGCTTGGCCTCGGCGGCGTCGAAGACGCAGGCGTCGCCGCAGATGTCGGAGTAGCCGCCCGCCTCGGCCAGGGCCGGGGAGGTCCAGTCCTTGGTGGGGGTGCGGGTCTCCTGGTAGATCTGCCGGGTGATCTGCTCGCGGTTGATCGCCTTGGAGATGCCGATGCGGACCTTCTCCATGCCGGGCTTCGACCACTCCGGGCGGTAGAAGGGGAAGACCACGGTCTGGATGATCAGAGCCGGCTGGTTGATGTAGCGGTCCCCCAGGTCGCTCTTGACGTTCCTGAGCTGCTGGGCGGGGATGTCGTCGGCCAGGTCGAGGTTGCCGGAGATGAGGTCCTGGTAGGCGATGTTGTTGTCGGTGTAGACGCGCAGGTCCACCCCCACGTTCTGGGCCTTGTCGGGGCCTTTGTAGTCGTCCCGGCGGCGCAGCTTCATGTCCCGGCCCTTGGTGTACGACAGGACGGTGTACGGGCCGTTGCCGACGGGCTTGTCGAGCCAGGCGGCGTGGTCGGTGAAGAATGCCTGGGGCAGCGGCATGAACGCCGAGTAGCCGAGGGTCTCGGGCCAGGTGGAGAACTTGTCCTTCAGGGCCACCGTGAAGGTCAGCTCGTCCTTGACGACGAGGCCGCTCATGGTCTTCGCCTTGGCGCTGCCGGACTGGGGGTGGACGTCGTCGTATCCGACGATGTCGGCGAAGAACGGGGCGTTGTTCTGCCTGTTGTCGATGTGCGCGGCGTAGTTCCAGGCGTCGACGAAGGACTTGGCGGTGACCTTCTCGCCGTTGCTGAAGGTCCAGCCGTCCTTGAGGGTGATGGTGAAGTTCTGGGAGTCGGTCGTCTCGAACTTCTCGGCGACCATGTTCTGGGCCTCGCCGGTCTCCGGGTCGTACCGCTTGAGCCCACGGAAGATCATGTTCAGGACCTTGCCGCCCTGGACCTCGTTGGTGTTGGCGGGCTCCAGGGGGTTCTGGGGGTCGCCCCAGGAGGAACTCAGGACCCCGTCGCTCGCGGCCCCGGCCCCGCCGCCGCAGCCGGTCGCGGTCGCGGTCACCGCCAGCACGGCGGCGATGGCGCATGCGGCCCTCTTGGCGGGGTGGCTGGCTGCGCGCATGGAGGTGCCTCCTGGTGGGTGCTTGGGCCCATGAACCGACTTAGGCCCAAATATCACCGCAAAACACCCGCCCCGCACGCTCACCACACCCGACGGTGTGGGCCTTGTCCCACGTACGGCGCGACAGGGGCCCGCCCGGCCCCGGCAGGCCGGGCCTCGCGCGCACGGGTGGGTGCTGAGGCCCGTCCGTCCGTTCGCGGGCAGGCGCCCGCACGGGCGAGGGGGTGCCCCCCTGAGTGCGCGCCGGCCGAGCGGCGGGGGCAGGGCAGGCGCGGACGGGACGGCCGGGGCCCCGTCCGGTTCGGTGTGCGTCCGGGCGGTGGGGCGTGCGACGTCGTCACACGGCGCCGCCGGTCCGGTGCGGGACCGGGCCCCCAGGTAGGCCGGTACGGCGAAGGCCCCCCGCCCGTGGGGGCAGGGGGCCTTCGGCGGGTGGGCTACTCGGAGTCGGACTCCAGGGCGGCCAGGGCCGGGTCCAGGAGTACCGCCTCGCCGTGCGCCTGGGTGGTGGGCTCCTCCGGGAAGTGGCAGGCCGTCAGGTGACCCTCGCCGTTGCCGGAGAGCTGAACCAGCGGCGGCTCCTCCGTGGCGCACTTCTCCTGGGCCTTCCAGCACCGCGTCCGGAAGCGGCAACCGGACGGCGGGTTGATGGGCGACGGAACGTCACCCGCCAGGCGGATGCGCTCCCGCTGCGGCCCGTCCACCGTCGCCTCCGGTACCGCCGACAGCAGCGCGTGCGTGTACGGGTGCCGCGGCCGGTTGTACAGGGCGTCGCGGTCCGCGACCTCCATGACCTTGCCCAGGTACATCACCGCGACGCGCTGCGAGAAGTGCCGGACGACCGCCAGGTCGTGGGCGATGAAGAGAAAGGCGATGCCCATCTCCTCCTGGACCTTCTGCAGCAGGTTGACGACCTGCGCCTGGATCGACACGTCCAGGGCCGACACCGGCTCGTCGGCGACGATCAGCTTCGGTTCGAGGGCCAGGGCCCTGGCCACGCCGATGCGCTGCCGCTGGCCGCCGGAGAACTCGTGCGGGAAGCGGTTGTAGTGCTCCGGGTTGAGACCGACGGTCTCCAGGAGCTCGCGGACGCGCTTCTCGCGGCCCCCGGGCGGGTTGATCCCGTTGACCTCCATCGGGCTCTTGATGATCGTGCCGACCGTCTGCCGCGGGTTCAGCGACGAGTACGGGTCCTGGAAGATCATCTGGATCTCGGACCGGATCGGCGCCAGCTGCCTGCGCTTGGCGTGCGTGATGTCCTGGCCCGCGTACTCGATCCTGCCGCCGGTGGGCTCCAGGAGGCGGGTGATCAGCCGGCCGGTCGTGGACTTGCCGCAGCCGGACTCGCCGACGAGGCCCAGGGCCTCACCCGGGTGGACCGTCAGATCGACGCCGTCGACCGCCTTGACGGCGCCCACCTGGCGCTTGATCGGGAACCCTCCGTGGATGGGGAAGTGCTTGGTCAGCCCTTCCACCTTGAGAAGCGGCTCTCCCTGCTGCGGCAGAGTGACGTTGTCGCTCATGTCTCTGCGTCTCCCTAGCCCAGCCGGGGCTTGATCTGATCGATGAAGATGGTCTGCTTCTGCTCCGCCGTGAGGTGGCAGGCAGCGGCGCGTCCAGCGGCCAGCTCGGGCCGCGCGGTGGTGCACAGCCCGCCGCCGACCTCGTCGACGAACCGGCAGCGCGGGTTGAAGGCGCAGCCGGGCGGCGGGTTGAGCAGACTCGGCGGGGAGCCCGGGATGGGCACGAGCGCCTCGCTGGTGTCACCGCCGAGCCGCGGCATCGAGCTGAGCAGACCCCAGGTGTACGGGTGCTTCGGCTCGCGCAGCACCTCGCTGACGCTGCCGCGCTCGACGGCCCGCCCGGCGTACATGACCAGCAGGTCGTCCGCCATGTTGGCGATGACGCCGAGGTCGTGGGTGATGAAGACGATCGCGGAGCCGAACTCCTGCTGGAGGTCCTTGAGCAGGTCCAGGATCTGGGCCTGCACGGTCACGTCCAGCGCGGTGGTCGGCTCGTCCGCGATCAGCAGCTCGGGGTCGCACATCAGCGACATGGCGATCATGGCGCGCTGGCGCATACCGCCGGAGAACTGGTGCGGGTAGTCGTTGAAGCGGGTCTGCGGCTGCGGGATGCCGACCTTGGTCAGCATCTCGATCGCGCGGTCCTTGGCCTCTTTCTTGGAGGCGCCCCGGTGCTTCATGAACGGCTCGGAGAGCTGCCGGCCCACCGTGTAGTACGGCGAGAGCGCCGTCAGCGGGTCCTGGAAGATCATGGCGACCTTGTTGCCGCGGAGCTTCTCCATCTCCTTCTCGGAGGCGGTGGTCAGCTCCTGGCCGTCCAGGACGATCTCGCCCTGGATGTCGGTCGTCTTGCGGTTGTGCAGGCCGAGGACCGTCAGGTTCGTCACGGACTTGCCGGAACCCGACTCGCCCACGATGCCCAGCGTCTTGCCGCGCTCGACGTCGAAGGAGAGCCCGTCGACCGCCTTGACGATGCCGTCCTCGGTGGAGAAGCGCACCCGCAGGTCGCGGACCGAGAGGAAGGACTCCGGCCCGGTCGGGGCCGGTGTGTCTTCGGTCTTGGTCAGTGTGGTCACGGTCGATCTCCTAGGCGAGGCGCACGCGCGGGTCGATGTAGGCGTAGGCGAGGTCCACAAGGACGTTCAGGATCAGGATGAAGAACGCCCCGAACAGCATCACGCCCATCGTCAGCGGCAGGTCCTTGTTCACCGATGCGTCCACCGCAAGGCGGCCGATACCCGCCAGGTCGAAGGTCTTCTCGGTGACGACGGCGCCCGCGAGCAGCGCGCTCAGGTCCATGCCGATGATGGTCACGATGGGCGTCAGGGAACCGCGCCAGGCATACCGGAAGAACACGTACCGCTGCGGCATGCCCTTGGCCCGGGCGGTGCGGACATGCTCCTCCTGGAGCTGCTCGATCATGGTCGAGCGCGCCATACGCGTGTACTGGGCGGTGAAGATGGTCGCCATCACGGCCCAGGGGATCAGCAGGCCCGTGGCCCAGGCGAGCGGGTCCTTGGTGAACGGCGTGTAGCTCGGGTTCTCCATCCAGCCGGTCTGGTAGACGAAGATGCCGAGTACGACCGCGCCGAGGAAGTAGATCTGGAACGAGCTGAGCACCATCGAGGCGCCGCTGACCAGCTTGTCGACCCTTGTGCCGCGCTTCCAGGCGGCGAGCATGCCCGATCCGAGCCCCAGCACCAGGAAGATGATCAGCCCGCCGATGGTGAGCGACAGCGTCAGAGGGAAGCGGTCGATGATGGAGTCCCAGACGAAGTCACCCGAATCGAAGGAGACGCCGAGGCACGGGGCGGCGCAGTGTCCGATCGTGAAGTCGCGGCCGGCCACGATGCCCACCATGAAGGTCCAGAACTGCGTGGTGATGGGCTTGTCGAGACCGAGGTTCTCCCGGATGACGGCCAGGTTCTCCGGCGAGCAGTTCTTGCCACAGGAGAGGGCGGCGAAGTCCTGGGGGATTGTGTAGAACAGGAAGAACGTGAAGGCGCCGATCAGGAACATGATCACGACGGCGCCGGTCAACCTGCGGATGAGGAACTGAAGCATGGCGGGAAGCTGCTCTCTTCGGAAGCGGCGGGCGGTGAGGGGTTGAGGTGCCCGTGGGGGTGCGCTCCGCCTGGCGCGCACCCCCACGGGTCAGCCGACTGTGGTGGTTACGGCTGCTTCAGGAACACATCGTTGATGTTGATGTAGCTCGAGTTGGTGCTGTAGCGGGCACCGCCGATGTTCGAGCCGAAGAGCTGCAGCTGCTTCGAGTAGTAGACCGGGGCAGCCGGGTTGATCTCCTCGACCAGGCGCTTGTGGGCCTCCTCCCACTTCGCGGCGGCCTGCTCCGGCTGGAGCTTCAGGGCCTCCTTGATGAGGGAGTTGACCTTCGGGTCGTTGACGTGCGAGTAGTTCGAGGCGCCGTCGTAGACCAGGTTGCCGTCGTAGACCGGGGTGACGACCGTGGACGGGGAGGACCAGTCCTGGCCCCAGCCGGTCATGTACAGGTCGAACGGGTTGTTGATCTTACCGATCTGCTCGTAGAAGCTCTTGCGGTCGATCTCCTTCGCCTGGACGTCGAAGCCGATCGCGTTGAGCGCGTCCTTGACGATGACGGACTGGGCCTGGCCGCGCGGCGTGTTGGCGTAGGCGTAGGTGAGCTTGGTGCCCTCCTTGACGCCCGCCTCCTTCAGCAGCTGCTTGGCCTTCTCCGGGTCGCCGTTCGGCTTCTTCTTCTTGCCGAACGGGTCGTAGTTCGGGTCGTGGCCCGGCAGGGTCGGGGCGAACAGACCGCCGGCGATCTCGCCGCCGTACTTGCCGCCGTCGGCCTGGATCATCCGCTCGTTCGGGATGGCGTAGGTGATCGCGTCGCGGACCTTCTTGTCCTTCAGCTTGTCCATGTTGAAGGACATCTGCCAGACGTAGGGCTGGTAGCCCTTGATGGTGCGCTTGTTGACGGACGGGTTGGTCACGACGTCCTTGACGAGCGTCGTCTCCACGGAGTCCGTGAACTGGATGGCGTTCTTCGCCTCACCCTGGTCGGCGATCAGACGCTTGGTCTGGCTCGCCACGTCGATGGTGTTGGTGAAGTTGTAGCCGTCCACGTACTGGTGGCGGACGGAGTCCGTCTTCGGGTCCCAGTTGGTGTTGCGCACCAGCTTCAGGGACTTGCCGGCCTTGTACTCGGCGATCTTGTACGGGCCGAGCGCCTTCGGGGCCTTGTCGTACTTGTCCTTCGTGTCCGCCTTCTGCGGCACGATGGCGTAGCCGGCCATGGCGAGGGCCTGCGGCAGGTCCGGGCGCGGCTGGTCGAACTTGAAGATGACGGTCTTGGCGTCCGGGGTCTCCAGGACGGTGTCCGGCAGGTGCTTGCCGGTGTACGGGCCCTCCGGCAGCGCCTTGCGGTAGTCGTCGCCCGACAGCCAGGTCTGGAGGAAGGACGGTCCGTCGAAGATGTGCTTGGCGTAGAGGCGCTCGACGGAGTGGCGGACGTCGGCCGAGGTGATGACGTTGCCGTCCTCGTCCTTGATGCCGTCCTTGAGGGTGAACTTCCAGGTCTTGCCGCCGTCGGTGGTCTCACCGGAGTTGGTGGCGATGTCACCGACGACCGTCAGGTTGCCGTCGGCGTCCTCCAGGTAGTTGGTCAGCTTGCGGAACACCAGGTTCGCGAACTGGCCGGCGTCGGAGACGTAGATCTGACCCGGGTCCATGTGGGTGAGGTCGGACTGCTGGTAGACCTCGATGAAGCCACCGGACTTTGCACCGGCGACCTCCTTGGCGGGACCGGTGGAGGCAGCTGCGTCACCGTAGACGACGGGCTTGGACTGCTCGCTCGCTTCGCTGGTGTCCGGGGCGGCGGGCTTCGAGGCGCCCTTGTCGTTGCTGCTGCAGCCGGTCAGCACCAGGGAGCCGGCCGCGAGGGCGACGACTATGGCGCGCGCGGAGCGCGATCGGATGGACTTCATGATGCTCGTTGCACCTACCTGTGAGTTGTTGTCCAGAAAAGTGCTGCCTGCCGTCCGGTTGCCCGGTGCGGGGGCGGCAGCTCCCCCGCACATGGACGTCACCGTCCGGTCTTGGGGTCGAACGCGTCGCGCACGGAGTCGCCCAGCAGATTGAAGGCGAGTACGAAGATCACCAGCGCGACGCCGGGGAAGAACATGTAAGCCGGGTCCTGCTGGTAGATCTCGGAACCGATGGCGAACATGCGACCCCAGTCAGGCGTGGGCTCGACGAAGCCGACACCGACGTATGAGAGGAACGCGATGGAGAGGATGGCGCTGGGCAGCATGTAGGTGCCCTGCACCAGGATCGGGGTCACGATATTCGGCAGGATCTCCTTGCGGACGATCCGCCACCGCGAGGCGCCGGAGACCAGAGCGGCCTCGACGAACTCGCGCTCCCGCAGGGAGAGTACGGAACTGCGCACCAGACGCGCCATACCCATCCAGCCCAGGAACCACATCACGAGCAGGATCGCGACGGCCCGCAGATAGGTCGGGGTCTCGTCGGTCGGCGAGACGAACATCGCGGTCACGACGGGCATGAAGGCGATGAAGAAGAGCTGGCTCGGGAAGGCGAGGAAGAAGTCCGTCGTCCGGCCCAGCCAGTAGTCGACCTTCCCGCCGAAGAAGCCGCTCACCATGCCGATGAGGACGCCGGTGGCCACGGCGAGCACCGTGAGGACGACAGCCATGTAGAGCGACGTACGAATACCGTAGAGCAGCATCGTGAAGACGTCACGGCCCAGCTTGGGTTCGACGCCGAACCAGAACTCGCCGGAAATACCGCCGAGGGTTCCGTACGGCATGCCGAAGTCGTCGAGGATGTCCTCGTAGCCGGCCTGCGTCGGGTACAGCGTGTACGGGTCTTTGCCGTAGAGGGCAGAGATCACCGGCGCGAGGGCGGCGATGACGAAGTAGAAGAGGACCACACAGGCGGAGATCACACCGGTGCGGTCGCGCTTGAAGCGCGTCCACATCAGCTGGCCGGGCGAACGGCCGGTGTGCCCTTGCTTGTTGTCCTCCGCGGCTTCGGTCTTGGCCGTGGCGTCTTTGTCCAAGGTGACGGAGGCTTCGGAGCCCTCGATCTCAATTGGACTGGTCATGGTGTGTCCATTTCACGGGTGTCGGATGACCCGCGATCCTGCGCACGCGGCGACTGCACGAGTGGTGTGCACTCAGCCGGTCATGGCCGCTGCCCGACGATCCTTCCGCCTCTTTCGGGCATGCCGGGCACCCGCATCCGGGTACGACGGCAGCACCGCACGCCGGGTGGGAAACACCCGTGGCGAGAAGCCGGAAGGATGGTCAGCAGGGGTGGTTTACCCCCCAGGAAGCGCGAGCCGAGCGGTTGACCGGGTCTCAGAATCGCCGACCGCTGCACGCGGTCCGACCGGTTGACGTACACGGGTGACCGGCCGTTGGAGCCAGCTGCGACGATCCGACCCCACTGGCGCTCATGGCACCGCGCATGGATTCCTCCTCATGAGTCCACGTATTCACTGCATGGTTGGGCACGATGCACTCCGCCGACACCCCTGACGGCGAAGTGCTGTACCACGTGTGCTCGTGAGTCGGCGCTCCCCACAGCGCGTTGACCCATCGACCCGAGCTCAGTGGAGCCAACTATTAAGTACGTCCGGGCTGTAAACCACACTTAAAGGGTCTCGTTTTGACAACATCGCCCATGTATCGCTGACCGAAATCCAGACAAACTGAGCACAGACAGACACACGCGAAACGGACTGTTAACACGTGCTCCGGAGAGCGACGGTCGATATTCGGACGCTTCGCAGCCGAAAACACGTTGACTGTCACGTCTTGAGCCTGCCCTGAATCGATCGTCCGGAGGCCGTCCGCCGGTCGTCCCTCAGGGCTCCGGAGCG